>NZ_JBVKBG010000004.1:0-1119452 GCF_055657265.1 Streptomyces sp. NPDC107575
CGGTTACATTCCGAACCCGGAAGCTAAGCCTCACAGCGCCGATGGTACTGCAGGGGGGACCCTGTGGGAGAGTAGGACGCCGCCGAACTATTTTTAAAGAAAAGCCCCGTGCCATTGGCACGGGGCTTTTCTGCGTTTAGGGGCCTTTCTCAGGCCGGCTCCACCAGTTTCGCGTCGTACGCCACGATCACCGCCTGCACTCTGTCCCGCGCTCCCGTCTTCGCGAGGATGCGGGAGACATGGGTCTTCACCGTCGATTCGGCGAGGTGCAGGCGTTCGGCGACCTCGGCGTTGCTCCAGCCCTGGGCGATCACCGTGAGGATCTCGCGTTCGCGGTCCGTCAGGGAGGCGATGCGCGGATCGGGCACCGGCGGAGCGCCCGCGGCCGCCGGGAGATGCTGGACGTACGCGTCGAGGAGGCGGCGGGTGAGGCTGGGGGCGACGATCGCGTCGCCGGCCGCCACCGCGCGGATGCCCGCGAGGAGTTCCTCCGGGAGCGCGTCCTTGATGAGGAAGCCGGAGGCGCCCGCGCGCAGGCCCGCGTACGCGTACTCGTCCATGTCGAACGTCGTGAGGATGAGGATGCGCGGGCCGCCCGCCGAGCCGTTCTCCGCCGACTTCGCGATGATGCGGCGCGTCGCCTCGATGCCGTCCATGCCGGGCATGCGGATGTCCATCAGGACCACGTCGGGGGCGAGCTCGGCCGCGAGGCGGACCGCCTCCGTGCCCGTACCGGCCTCGCCCACGATGCTCAGGTCGTCCTGGCTCTCCAGGAGCATGCGGAAGCCGAAGCGCTGCATCGGCTGGTCGTCGACGATGAGCACGGTCGTCACGGAGTGGGCCCTTCCGGGATGGGGATCGGGACGCGGAGGCGCACCCGCCAGCCGCCGGCCGGTCGTGGGCCGGCCTCAAGTGTGCCTCGGTACAGGGCGGTTCGCTCGCGCATGCCCGCGAGGCCGCGGCCGGTCCCGTGGTTGTCGGCGACGGCGGCGCCGCCGCGGCCGGTGTCCGTGACGGTCACCGTCACCGCGTCGGCCGTGTACGAGACGAGCAGCTCGGAGGTGGCCGAAGGGCCGCCGTGCTTCAGGGTGTTGGTGAGGGCCTCCTGGACCACGCGGTACACCGTGAGTTCCAGGCCCGCGGGCAGCGGCGCCGGTTCGCCCTCGACCTTCCTGAGGACCGGGAGACCTGCCGAACGTACGCCGTCGATCAGGGAGTCGAGGTCGGCGAGCGCCGGCGCCGGGGTCAGCTCCGCCGGCGTAGAAGAAGGCTCGTCGCCCAGGACGTCCAGGAGTCGGCGGAGTTCCGTGAGGGCCTGGCGGCTGGTGGTGGCGATGGCGGTGAGGGCCTGGCCCGCGCGTTCCGGGTTGCGGGTGGCCGCGTACGAGCCGCCGTCGGCGAGGCCGGTGATGACGGAGAGGTTGTGGCCGATGATGTCGTGCATCTCGCGGGCGATGCGGGCGCGTTCGGCGGCGGCCGCGAGGCGGGCCTGCTGGTCGCTCTCGACCTCGAGCCGGCGGGCCCGGTCGACGAGGGCCCGGGTGTAGTCCTGGCGGGAGCGGACGGCGAGGCCGGCGAGGCAGACCATCGCGAGGGACCACAGCTGCGGCACGATCAGCTCGTCCCAACTGGCGCCCGGGAAGCGGAAGAAGCTCACCAGCATGGGCAGCACGGTCAGGGCCGCCGTCGCGCCGAGTGTCCGCAGGGACTGCCGTAGCGCGATGTTGAAGACGACGACGTACTGGGCGAAGGCGATCTGCAGCCAGGCCCCCGTCCAGTTGCTGACCAGGGCTGTCGCCACCATCACCGCGAGGGCGGGGAGCGGGTGGCGGCGGCGCCACAGCAGTGGGACGGACAGGCCGAGGCTCATGAGCAGCACCAGCCACTCCGCGACGTGTGGGTCCGCGGCCGTGGTGCGCCAGCCGCCCGCGCCGTCGGTGAGGGCGGCCGTCACGAAGGCCACCGTCACCACGACGTCCCAGACCAGCGGGTGGCGCCCGTCGTAGGCGCGCACCCGCTGTGTGCTGCGGTGCAGGAACTGGCTGGTACGGGGCTGTGGCGGGGTCACGTGGACATCCTGGTCACACGTCGCGGCGCTTGAGAAGCAGCCCGGCCGCCGTGAGGACGACGGCGGCCCACACCATGAGGGAGAGAAGCCCGGTGCCGGGGGCGTTGTGGTCGGCCACCGGGATGATCGAGCCGAGGGACTCCGCCGACTTGGACGGGAAGTACTTCACGGCGCTCTGCACGGCGTCGTTGCTGATCATCTGGAGCACCTCGGGCAGGATCATGACGCCGCCGACGAACGCGCCGATCGCGGCCGGTACGGAGCGGCACAGCGCGCCCAGGCCGAGGGCGATGAGGCTGAGCAGCGTGATGCCCGCGGCGTTGCCCGCGAGGGCGCGCAGGACGCCGGAGTCCGTGAGGGACAGGGCCTTGTCGCTGTCGGAGAGCCAGATCTGGGCGAGCAGGAACGTGACGAGGTTCGTGGTGAAGGTGACCGTGAAGGCGAGGGCCGTGAAGACGCCGGCCTTGGCCCACAGGACCGGCAGTCTGCGCGGTACCGCCGCCATCGTGGCGCGGACCAGGCCCGTCGAGTACTCGCTCGCCGTGATCAGGATGCCGAGCACCGCGATGCAGATCTGGGACATCTGGCTGCCGAAGAGTGTGAAGACGACGGTGTCGATGTTCGCGTCGTCGCCGTCGTACGTCGAACCCATCATCAGGCCGACGGAGACGACGAGGGCGACGGAGACCCCCAGCGTCCACCAAGTGGAGCGCAGGGTGCGGAGCTTGTGCCATTCGGCGTGCAGGATCCGGGCCGGGGTCACCGCGTAGGACGTAGCCGGGAGGGTTGTGGTCGTGGTCATGCTGCTACTCCTGCCGAGGGCTTCGTGGTCGCCTGGTACTCGACGGCGTCGTGGGTGAGGTCCATGAAGGCCTGCTCCAACGAGGCTGTCCGCGGGGTGAGTTCGAAGAGCGGGAGGCCGCTCGCGGCGGCGAGCCTGCCGATGTCGGGGGCGTCGAGTCCGCGGACGTGGAGGGTGTCGGGCGCCTCGCCGTCCGGGCGGTCGATGCTGATGTCGGCGGCGGCCAGGAGGGCGCGCAGGCGGTCCGCCTCGGGCGTCACCACCTTCACGTAGGCCGCTCCTGATTCGCGTACGAGATCGGTGACCGTCGTGTCCGCGAGGAGGCGGCCACGGCCGATCACGACCAGGTGCTCGGCCGTCAGCGCCATCTCGGACATGAGGTGGGAGGAGACCAGGACGGTGCGGCCTTGCTGGGCGAGGGACTTGAGGAGGGTGCGGATCCACAGAACGCCCTCGGGGTCGAGGCCGTTGACCGGCTCGTCGAGGATGATCGTGGCCGGGTCGCCGAGGAGCGCCGCCGCGATGCCGAGGCGCTGGCCCATGCCGAGGGAGAAGCCCTTGACCCGCTTGTGGGCCACCTCTGTGAGGCCCGCGAGGTCGAGCACGTGCTCGACGCGGGAGCGCGGGATGCCGTGCGTCAGGGCGAGCGCCATGAGGTGGTGGAAGGCGGTGCGTCCCGGGTGGACGGCCTTGGCCTCCAGGAGGGCGCCGACCTCGGTGAGCGGCGCGGGGTGGGTGGCGTAGGCGCGGCCGCCGATGGTGGCGCGGCCCGCGGTCGGGGTGTCGAGGCCGAGCAGCATGCGCATGGTCGTGGACTTGCCCGCGCCGTTGGGGCCGAGGAAGCCGGTGACCGTGCCGGGCTCGACCGTGAAGGTGAGGTCCTCGACGACGGTCTTGTCGCCGTAGCGTTTGGTGAGGCCGTGGGATCGGATCGTCATGGGAGTACGGTGCCGCGGGCGGGGCCCCGCGGGCGTCGGACCGGGGCATCGAGCTGCGGCAATGCCGTAGTACCGGGGTACTACGGGCCCTTAGGGTGCGGCGCATGGACTACGTGATCAGACCCGTGCGGGCCGACGAGTGGCGTGCTGCGAAGGAGCTGCGGCTCGCGGCGCTGCGGGATCCGGGGGCGCCGCTCGCGTTCCTGGAGACGTACGAGGAGGCGGCGGCGCAGCCGGACGAGTTCTGGCGGGGGCGGGCCGAGCGGGCCGCGCACGGGACGACGGCGCTGCAGTTCGTGGCGGAGAACGCCGAGGGCGGGCGCTGGGACGGCAACGTGGTGGTGCTCGTGGAGGAGGCGGGCTCCCTGGACTTCTTCGGGCAGCCCGTCGAGCGGCGCCAGGCGCAGCTCGTCGCGGTCTACGTACGGCCCGGGGCGCGGGGGAGCGGGCTTGCGGGGGCGCTGTTCTCCGCGGCCGTGGAGTGGGCGTTCGGTCTTGAGGGCGTGACGCGGGTGCGGCTGTACGTCCATGAGGACAACGGGCGGGCCGAGGGCTTCTACCGGAAGTTCGGCTTCGTCCGCACGGGAGGGGTCGCCCCGAATCCGGGCGACCCCTCGAAGGTGGACCGCGAGATGGAGCTCAAGCAGCCCTAGCTGTACGGGTGTTGGGTGCGCGCCGTCCGGAGGGCGTGGGCCCACCAGGCCAGTTGGTCGAGCATGACCTTGGCGGCGCCGGCCGCGCCCTGCTCGTCGTGGGCCGGGCCGTCCTCGGTGAAGAGGCCGCCGTGGGCCTGGTGGAAGCTGACGCCGTCGCGGATCGTCGCGCAGTGCAGTTCGGCGAAGACCAGGCGGAGTTGTTCCACGGCGCGCAGGCCGCCGCCGACGCCGCCGTACGAGACGAAGCCGACGGGCTTGGCCTTCCACTCGTCGCGGTGCAGGTCGATGAAGTGCTTCAGGTGGGCCGGGAAGCTGTGGTTGTACTCGGGGGTGATCACCACGTAGGCGTCTGCGGCGTCCACGCGGGCGGAGAGCTCCGCTTGGGCCGGGGTGGGGGTGTGGCCCCAGGCGGGGTGGGCGTCGGGGAGGTCCAGGTCGGTCAGGTCGATGACGTCGTAGTGGGTGTCGGGGGTGTGGCGTTCGGCCTGGGTCGTGAACCAGGTGCTCACCGTGGGGGCGAGGCGGCCGTCTCGGGTTGATCCGACGATGACGCCCACTCGGAGCGGGGTGGTGGTCGCGGTGCTGGTCATTGTTTCGGTCCTCCGTGGTTGGGGTGATCAGGTCGACTTGGTTTGCGTGGTTGTTTCGTTGCGCGGCGACGGGGGCTGTGCCCACCCGTTCCGCCGTGCGGAACGCCTGCCCACAGCGGGGGTGGACTCGTTGCCCACAGCGGGGGCGGAATGGCTGCCCACAGCTGTGGACAGAAGTCGGTTCACCAGGAGTGCGAGTGCTGTCATCAGGGCCGTGATCGTCCACAGCGTCACCTGCCACGCCTCCGTGAATTGCTGGGCGTGGCCGGGGGTGCCTGCCGTGATGGCTGCCGCCAGGTCCGGTGAGCCCACCCGGGGTTGCAGGGCCGCCAGGAGGAGGGCGCCGAAGATCGTGAGCATGATGGCGCCGGTGCCGCCGCGGACCGTGTTGAGGAAGCCGGAGGCCATGCCGACCTCGGACGGGGCGACCATCGACATGGCCTGGGCGTCGATGATGCCGATGGACAGGCCCTGGCCCGCGCCGATGGTGAGCAGGGGGCCCGCGAGTTCCAGGACGCCGATGCCCGGGTGGAGCGTCGTCAGCCACGCGTTGCCGGCGGCCAGCAGGAGCAGGGACAGCACCAGGAGATGGCGGGCCCGCACGCCCCGGTTCACGAGACGGGCGCCGAGCGGGGGCAGGGCCAGGACCGGCACCGTCATCAGCAGGAGCGTGAGGCCGGCCGCGCGGGCCGACGTGCCGTTCGCGCCCTGGAGGTAGGTCGGCAGGAAGGTGAGGACGCCGGTGGTGCCCGCGCCGAGCCCGAAGGAGCCGACCGCCCAGCCGAGGAACGCCGGGTTGCGGGCCAGGCGCAGGTCGAGGATCGGGCGGCCCTCGCCGGTGCGGACGAGTCGGCGTTCGACGCGTACGAACGTGATCAGGAGGGCGAGGGAGGCGGCGGCCGGGACGAGGGTCGGGGCCGCCGTCCAGCCGGACTTGGAGCCCTGCGTGATCGCGTAGAGGGCCAGGGCGAGGCCTGCGATGAAGGTGGCTGCGCCTGCCTTGTCGACGCGCGGGCCGGTGTCCGCCCGGGACTCGGGCATGAGGCGGGTGCCGATGACGATGACGGCGCCCACGGCCACGTACGACAGGAAGGTGGCGCGCCAGCCGACCGCGTCCACGAGCCAGCCGGAGAACGTCGGGCCGAAGGCGAGGCCGAGGCCCGCCGTGGTGCCGAGGGAGGCGAAGACGCGGGTGCGGGCGGGGCCCGTGAAGGTCGCGGCGAGCAGCGAGCTGCCGCTGGCCATCACGCCCGCGGCGCCGATGCCGGACAGGATCCGGGCCGCGTCCAGGAGCAGGATGTTCTGCGCGAGGGCCGAGGCGAGGGTGCCGGCCGTGTAGAGGGCTGCGCCCGCCGTGAGGATCCGGCGGCGCCCGTAGAGGTCGCCGAGCGAGCCCGCGACCAGCATGAACGAGGACGCGGCGAGGAAGTAGCCGACGACCACCCACTGGAGCGCGGCGCCCGTGGCGTCGAGGTCGGCGCCGATGCGCGGGAGGGCGACCGTGGTGCCGGACATGGCCATCGGCAGCGTGAGCATGCCGAGGAGGACGACGAGGAGAGTGAACGTGGAGCGGCTGCCGCCGACTTCGCGGGCCGCCGAAGCCTGGGGTTCGGTTGCCATGCCGGTAAAGTACAACGGTGGTTGTAAGAAGTGCAACCGTCGTTGTACCTAGGTCTCTGTGCCTAGGCTGGGCGTGAGCGGAGGAGAGCGGGCATGGTGCAGGAACGGGAACGCAAGGGCACGGTCGAGAAGCGGCAGGCGCTGCTGCGCGGGGCGCGGACCGTCTTCGGGCGCGAGGGGTACACGCGCGCCGGGATCGACGAGATCGCGGCCGAGGCCGGGGTCTCGACGCGCACGCTCTACAACCACTTCGGCGGCAAGGAGAACCTCTTCCGGGAGGTGCTGCTCGACAGCGCCGCCAATGTGACGGCCGCTCATGTCGCGCTCATCGAGCGGCACTTGGGCAAAGTGACGGACGTGGGGGCGGACCTCCTCGCGCTCGCCCGCGAGTGGATGGGGCGGCGCGGCGACCACGAGCCGCACATGCTGCTCGTGCGGCACATCATCTCCGAGGGCTCGCACCTGCCCACCGACGTCATCGAGGAGTGGCAGCGGATCGGCCCCCGGGGGACCGGGGAAGCGGTGCGCAAGGCGCTTCTCATGCTCGGCGAGCAGGGGCACCTGGCGGTCGACGAGGACAACTCGGCGGAGGCCGCGCGGCACTTCCTGCTGCTGATCCCCGGGTCGGTCACGGTGGACACGTTCTTCGGGGTGGTGCCGATCTCCGCCGACGAGGTCGACGCCCGGGTGCGCAGCGGGCTCGCGGTGTTCCTGAAGCTGTACGGGCGTTAGGCCCTAGCCCAGCGGGAGTTCGGCGTCCGGCCAGCGGGTGCGGCCCTGTTCCCTGGACCGGAGCAGGGCCAGGGTGACCAGACCCCGGTCCGCTCCGGTGGCCAGCAGCTCCGGCAGCTGGGGAAGCGGAGCCACCGCCGCGACGTCGTCGAGGACGAACGTCATTGGTGGGTCGAGCCGGCCGGCAGGTGACCGTTCGGCCACGCGGCGGCCGTGCTCGACCACGCTCGAGGCGAGGGCCGTGAGCAGGGGCATCGCGCCCGGCTGCCCCTTCGGGTCCTCGATGGGTTCACCGACCACATAAAGCGTGCCCCCTTCGTTCACGAAGGAATCCAGAGTGAGCGCATCCGTTCGGTTGGGTGTGCAGGCCTCACGGATGTGCACCGAGAACAGTGAGGACAGGGCGCGAGCGGTCAACTCCTGAGCCATGTCGCGGCGTTCGGGGTGCGAGGTCAGGGCCGCTTCGAGTTCGCCCGCGGTGCCGGCGGCCGCCTTCTGGTTCGTACGGAGGATGCGTACGGCGTCCTGGACCTGGGTGCCCTGGGCCCAGCGGTGGACGTGGCGGAACGGTTTGCCGTCGACGGCGGCGGCGTGCAGGTAGCTGCGCAGCAGGGTGTCGGCGGTTTCGGCGAGGGCCGAGTCCAGTTTGGCCGTGGGCCTTATGGGGGCGAGCAGGGCGGTGGCGCGCTGGGCGGCGGTCTCCTTGTCGGTGCAGCCGGAGGCCGGGTTCCAGTGCATGCGGGCGGGGGTGTCGCAGCGGTGGGTGGGGTCGTAGAGGAGGACGGGGCCGAGTTTGGCGCGGGCGTCCTTGGTCTCCGACCAGACCTCCGGTGCCGACGTGATGACGAGGACCGGGCCCTCGGCGTCCTGGATGGCCTCTACGGCGAGGGGGTGGCGGTCGGACGGGGGGCCGAGGTGGACGGGTCCGCGTTGGGCGGGAACGGGTGTGGTTGCGGGTACCGGTTCCGTTGCGGGTACCGGGGTTGCGGCCTCGGGGCTCTGCCCCGGACCCCGCTCCTCAATCGCCGGAGGGGCTTGAAATACCGGCACTTCGCGCTCGACAGCCGGAGGGGCTTGTTTTGCCGACGCCTCCGGTTCGACACGCTGCTTACGGAGCGCCCGCCACCGAGCGAACGTTCCCGCCACGAAGACCGTGAGGACCACCAGGACCATCAGCTGGCCGATGACCAGGCCCCAGACCAGGCCGTAGCCGGAGAGTTCCGTCGCGGGGGTGCTCGGCCAGGCGCCGGGGATGTCGTGGGGGCGGGTGATCAGCGAGCGCAGGGCCAGCGGCGTATGGCCGAACGTCACGCCCGTCGGCCACGCGCCCTTCGCGAAGAGCCCCGCGAGGCCCGTCGCCGTCCACACCAGGATCGTCATGCCCAGCAGAAACGCCAGGATCCCGATCAGCAGCCCGTCGGGCACGCCGCCCCGGCCGCGCCCCTCCCGGTCGTCGCGCTCCATCCGGCGCCCCCGCTCGTCCCGCATTCCTGTCATGCCACCGTTCTCATGCCGCCGTTCTCACGCCACTGTGGACTCGGAGCCGCCCAGCCGCTGCTCCACGAACGCGGCCGCCCGCTCCTCGGCCTCCAGCTCGGCCGCGTGCAGCGCGTCGTCCAGGAGCGGCTCGGCGGACGCCTCCGTCATGGCGCGGTCGGTGAACACCAGTGGGCGTTCGGTCTCGGTGACCAGGTGTTTGACCACCTGAACGTTGCCGTTGACGTCCCAGACGGCGATGCCGGGGGAGAGCGTCGGGATGATCTCGACCGCCCACCGTGGCAGCCCGAGCACCCGGCCCGTGGCTCTCGCCTCGTCCGCCTTCTGGGCGTAGATCGTCCTCGTGGAGGCCATCTTCAGGATCGCCGCCGCTTCCTTGGCGGCCGCGCCGTCGACCACGTCGCTCAGGTGGTGGACGACCGCCACGAAGGACAGGCCGAGCCGCCGGCCGAACTTCAGCAGGCGCTGGAAGAGCTGGGCCACGAAGGGGCTGTTGATGATGTGCCAGGCCTCCTCGACCAGGAAGATGCGCTTCTTCCGGTCGGGGCGGATCCAGGTGTGCTCCAGCCACACGCCGACGATCGCCATCAGGATCGGCATCGCGATCGAGTTGCGGTCGATGTGGGAGAGGTCGAAGACGATCAGCGGGGCGTCCAGGTCGATGCCGACCGTCGTCGGGCCGTCGAACATGCCGCGCAGGTCGCCGTCGACGAGCCGGTCGATGACCAGCGCCACGTCGAGACCCCAGGCGCGGACGTCCTCCAGGGCCACGTTCATGGCCTCGGCCGACTCCGGTTCGGGGTGGCGCAGTTGCTCGACGATGTCGGTGAGCACCGGCTGGCGCTCGACGATCGTCTCGTTCACGTACGCGTGCGCGACCTTCAGAGCGAAGCCGGAGCGCTCGTCGAGGCCGTGCCCGAGCGCGACCTCGATGATGGTGCGCAGCAGCGCCAGCTGGCCCGTCGTGGTGATCGCGGGGTCCAGCGGGTTGAGCCGGATCCCCATGTCCAGGGCGGCCGTCGGGTCGAGCCGGATGGGAGTTATGCCCAGCTCCTCGGCGATGAGGTTCCACTCGCCGACGCCGTCCTCGCCCTGCGCGTCGAGGACGACGACCTGGCGGTCCTTGAACCTCAACTGCCGCAGCACGTACGTCTTCTCGAGCGCCGACTTGCCGTTCCCGGACTCGCCGAGGACCAGCCAGTGGGGGGCCGGGAGCTGCTGACCGTAGAGCTGGAAGGGGTCGTAGATGTAGCCCTTGCCGGAGTACACCTCGCGTCCGATGATCACGCCGGAGTCGCCGAGGCCGGGCGCGGCCGTCGGCAGATAGACGGCCTGCGCCTGCCCCGTCGACGTACGCACCGGAAGCCGGGTCGTCTCCACCTTCCCGAACAGGAACGCGGTGAAGGCATCGGTGAGAGCGGACAGCGGATCCCGCATAGTGCAGCGCCTACCTTCCGGCCGTGTCGGCGGACATCAGGAACATCGGGACCATCGGGGTCATCGGCGGATGCCGGTGGCGAACGGCAGGGTGTTCACGAACGCCCGGTGGTGCTCGCGGTCGCACCACTCCAGCTTCAGGTACGACTTGCCCGCCGAGGCGCGGATGGTGCGCTTGTCGCGGGCCAGCGAGTCCGGATTGCGGGAGGAGACCGTGATGTACCCGACGAGGTTGACTCCGGCCGCGCCGCTCGCCAGGTCCTCGCCGCGCTGGTCGAGGCGGCCGTGGGCGGCGATGTCGCGGGGGTCGACGGTCCGGTTCATCTTGGCGGCGCGGGACGCCTCCGCCTCGTCGTTGGTCTTCTCGGTCAGCATCCGCTCGATGGCGACCTCGGTGGGTTCGAGGTCCATCGTCACCGCGACGGTCCTGATGACGTCCGGGGTGTGGACCAGCAGAGGGGCCAGGAAGTTCACGCCGACCGGCGTCATCGGCCACTCCTTGACCCACGCCGTGGCGTGGCACCAGGGCGCACGCGTCGCCGACTCGCGCGTCTTGGCCTGCAGGAACGTCGGCTCCATGGCGTCGAGCTCGGCCGGCCAGGCGTTCCGCTTCGACATCGCCTGGATGTGGTCGATGGGGTGGTCCGGGTCGTACATGGAGTGGATCAGCGACGCGAGCCGGCCCTGCCCGAGCGGCTGCCGCACACGGATGTCGGCCTCCTGCAACCGGGAGCAGATGTCGGTCAGTTCGCGCGCCATGACGACGGCGAGCCCGGCGTCCTTGTCGACCTTCCTGCCGCCCTTGGGGCGGGTGGCGCGGGCCATCGCGTTGGCCTCGGCGGCCAGGTCGCGGGTGTAGTGCATGCAGGCCACGAGGTACGCGCGGTGCTGCTCGCTGCTCGTGGAGACCATCGACTGGAGCTGGTCGTACGACTTCTGCAGCCAGCCGAGCGAGCGGTCGTCGCCGCGCACGGCGACGTCCTTGGCGTGCGCGTCCGGGTCGGCGGGCAGCGTGCGGGCCAGCATCTGGAGCCGGGTCACGAACCCGTCGCCGTTCGCCACGTGCTTGAGGAGCGTGCCGAACCGGTCGACCAGCGCCTCCTGGTCCTCCGAGTCGCGCAGGCCGACGCCGGGGCCCTCGATCTCGATGGCGGCGGTGACGGTGCGGCGGTCCGCGTGCAGCAGCACCGCGATCTCGTCGGGTCCGAACGGCGCGGCCAGCCACGTGAGCCTGCCGATGCCGGGCGGCGGGCCGATCTCGACCTCGCGCCCGTCGAGCCGGGTGCCGGCCTCCATGGTGGAGGAACGGTAGGCGGTGCCGCGCTTGAGGGAGCGCTTGTAACTGCGGTTGATCTCAAACCATTTGTAGAAGGTGCGGCCCTTGTACGGGACGTAGACCGCGGCCAGCGCCAGCATCGGGAAGCCGGTGAGCAGCACGATGCGCAGCGAGAGCACGGGGACGAGCAGTCCGCACATCATGCCGAGGAACGCGCCCACGACGATCATCGCGATCTCGCCGGACTCGCGGTTCTTGCCGACGATCGCGTTCGGCCGGGCGCGGCCGATCAGATATGTACGGCGGGGCGTGACCGGAGGGGACACGTGGGACTGGGTCGTCAACGCCCTGCACCTCCTTGCCAGTTGCCGTTCTTGCCGGTGTTGCCGCTGTTGCTCCCGCGGTCGTTGCTCGCGTGCGGGGTCTTCGACGGGCTCGTACGGGGCGGGGGTGCGGCGGAGGGGACAGTTCCGCCGCCTCCCCCTGACGCGGCCGGGCGCGAACTGTGCGCGGCCACACCGCCGGACGCGGGGTTGGCGGGACGGGCCTGGGAGGCTCCGCCACCGCCCGAACCCCCGCCGTCCTGACGGCTGCTGTGGGTCTTGATGCCTTGCGAGACGAGCGCGGCGGGCGAGGACATGACGGCGGCCGCCTTGCCCTCGGCGCCCTGCATGAGCCGGTTCTTCCGTACGTTGGCCATCTCGTCGCCGAAGCCGGGCACGAAGCGGTAGATCATGCCGCTCGCGAAGATGGCGAGCAGCACGATGGCGAGGCCGGAGACGACCGCGGCGAGCGAGTCCGGGCCCTTGTCTCCGCTGGACAGCGCGCCGGCGAGCCCAAGGACGATCACGATGACCGGCTTCACGAGGATGACCGCGATCATGATTCCGACCCAGCGGCGGACGTGGCCCCACAGGTTCTTGTCGACGAGCCCCGCGTAGACGACGACGCCGAGCAGCGCGCCCACGTAGAGCAGGACGGCGCGCAGGTACAGCTCCAGGTAGAGCACGCCCGCGGCGACGATCGACACCAGCGAGACGACGATCAGCATGATCGGTCCGCCGCCGATGCCGTCGCCCTTCTTCAGGGCCTCGGAGAACGTCCCGAAGAACGCGTCCGTCTGATTGCCCGTCGCCTTCGCCAGTACGTCACTGACCCCGTCGGCGGCCGACACCACCGTGTAGAGGATCAGCGGGGTGAAGGCCGACGCGAGGACGGTGAGCCAGAGGAAGCCGACGGCCTCCGTGATCGCGGTCATCAGCGGGACGCCGCGGACGGCGCGCTTGGCGACGGCGAGCAGCCACAGCACGAGCGTGAGGATCGTCGAGGCGGCGAACACCACGGCGTACTGCTGCAGGAACTTCGGGTTGGTGAAGTCGACGTTGGCCGTCTTCTGCACGGCGTTGCTGAGCTGGTCGACGGTCCACGATGCCGCCTCCGCGCACCCCTTGGCGAGGCTGGAGAGGGGGTCGAGCGGGTTGGAGACGTCGGGCGTCCCGCCACCACCTCCGGTGGTGCCGGACTTCTCGTCGCCGCGTTCGCAGTAGTCCTTGGCGCGACCGACGATCAGGTCGCAGGGGTTGCTGGACGGCTCGGGTGCGGCGAACGCACGGGTGGCCGTCAGGACGGCCGCGGCCTGTACGGCGGTGACGAGACCGGCGAGCTTGAGCGCACGGCGTGGGTTACCGGGCATACGAGAACCCTCCGTACTCCTCGATGGCCTTGCTGATGTCGTCGGAGTTGGAGGCGCGGTCGTCGCCGGGGACAGGGGTGGGACCGTTCTTCTGCGAGTCGGAGGTGATCTTCCAGTCGCCGTCGGTCCACTGCAGCTGGAAGGTCCAGGTCTGCCACGACGTGGCGACCGGGTTGGTCGAGCGCGTGCCGGAGATGCCGAGGAGCCCCATGTACCAGACCGACACCTTGGCGGTGTCGTCCTCGTACCGGAGCGTCTTGGTGCCGATCGGAATGGTGCGGGAGACGAACGTGCTGCCCTTGGGCGCGTTCCCGTCCGCGTCGAGGCCCAGCTTGGTCAGGAACTCGGTGGAGTACGCATCGTCCATCGGGCCCTTGAGCTTGGCGGCCGCCGCGGACGTGTAGAGCTCGTCCACGATCCCGTGCCGCCGGTCGGCGTTGAACATGCCGTCACCACCGAGCCGCACCGCATAGTTCGCGGCAGCCGACTGCGCGCCCTGCTCGTCGTGGCCGAAGCCGGAGGCCACCGGCTTCGAACCGGTCGGCGCCGTGGGGGCCGCCGCCGGCTTCGTGCCGGCGGAATCGGACCCGGACCCGCCGGAGGCGTCCCCGCCGCGGTTCGCGAACGCGATCGCCGCGATGAGCAGCACCACGACGCCGACCACGGTCACCAGGGACCGGGACGGCGACCGTCCCGGTCTGCGGGCGCCGCCGGAACCCTCCGGGAGCCGCGTCCGGGTCTGACCGGAACCCCCGTAGAGCTCGTCGTCCTGTGGACCCTCAGGACTCATTGCGCGCACGCCCCCTCAACCTTTCGCCGAACCACCGCATACGACGGTAGCCGTGCTGGTTTCCGCGCGGGCGCGGTGTGGTGACTCGACATCAGGGAGACGCAACCTCAGCGGGGAGCTAGACGGCCATGCCGTACACAATGGTGAACAGCGTGCCTAGTGAGCCGATGATGAACACCCCGGTCAGGCCCGCGATGATGAGGCCCTTGCCTTGTTCGGCGCTGAAGGTGTCACGCAGGGCCGTCGCCCCGATCCGTTGCTTGGCTGCGCCCCAGATCGCGATGCCGAGGCACAGCAGGATGGCGACCGCCATCACGACCTCGATCATCACGCGTGCCTCGTTGCCCAGGCTCCCGAACGGGCCCCAGTCCGGGGCGATCCCGCCGATGATGGTGGAGATATCGCCCTTTTCGGCTGCCAGCAGCATGTGTAACTCACCGCCCCATGTGGGTAGTTCTGTCGCCTCTGCCGCAGCGCAGAGGTCAGACCCATTCTTGCCCAGATTGGCTCCGATGCCTGCACACTTGGCGCCATTCCTTGGCCGAGTTCCTACGGTCCCATGCCTGAGGGACCGCCCCGGAGGGACGGTTCCGGATGCGAAGGAACGTACGGTTACTCTGTGTATCATGCCTGGTCACGCCGGGCAATGAAGGCTGGTCGCGGATAGTTCGGCACAGTCGCCGACGGGGTGGCCCACCCGACCGTAAACTGAGCGCTCGTGTGTCCGGCCGCGGGTCGTGCCCGGACTCCCCCGTGGCGAAGGGCGGTTGACGGTGCGTAAGGCGTGGATGCTTGCGGGCTCTGCGGTCGCCGGGGGGACGGCGTTCGTGGCGCTGCTCGTCTTCGGGACGTACATGGCGGCGGGGAGCCTGAGCAGCGGGGTCGGCAAGGGGGCCGTGGGGCTCGCGAAGGGGGCCGTGCCCGCCGCGTATCAGCCACTCGTGCAGAAGTGGGGGAACCTCTGCCCCGCGATCAACCCGGCGCTGCTCGCGGCGCAGCTGTACCAGGAGAGCGGGTTCAATCCGAAGGCGACGTCGCCGGCGAAGGCGTACGGCATCGCGCAGTTCATCAGCGGGACCTGGGCCGCGCACGGCGTGGACGGGGACGGTGACGGGGACAAGGACATCTGGGACCCGAACGACGCGATCCCGTCCGCCGCTTCGTACGACTGCAAACTCGCCTCGTACGTGAAGGACGCACCGGGCGACAAGACGAAGAACATGCTCGCCGCCTACAACGCGGGTTCGTACGCGGTCATCAAGTACGGGGGAGTGCCGCCGTACCGCGAGACGCAGAACTACGTGAAGGTCATCACGACGCTCGAGAAGTCCTTCGCGAGGCCCGTCGGGCGCGTGCAGCCCTCGCAGCAGGCGGCGGCCGCCATCTACTTCGCGCAGAAGAAGCTCGGCACCCCTTACCTGTGGGGCGGGAACGGCACGGCGGACCAAGATGGCCGATTTGATTGCTCGGGACTGACCAAGGCCGCGTACGAGACGGTGGACATCGAGCTGCCGCGCGTGGCCAACGACCAGTACAACGCGGGACCGCATCCGAAGCGGGACGAGCTGCTTCCCGGGGACCTCGTGTTCTTCTCCCACGACCTCGGCAACAGCCGGGCCATTCACCACGTGGGCCTTTACGTGGGCGGCGGGTACATGATCGACGCGCCGCGGACCGGCGCCGTCATCCGCTTCGACCCCATCGACACCCCCGACTACTTCGGCGCGACCCGGGTCACGGAGGACGGCGCGAAGGCGCTGCCGAGTGGCTCGCCGGAGGTCTGAGTGGCTGGAACTCTCTGTTAGGTCATGGCCCTGAGCTGCGGGTTTGTGTCTCTCTTCGATAACGTCTGGGTGATCGTTCGGTGGATTGCGGAACGTAGAGGGTGGGACCGTGCGTTCCTCTACCTGAATCGAAAACAACCACGGGGGTGGCTGAAGACGAAGGGGCCGCTGAACTATGGCTGGACTCGTGGCACTCGAAGCGCCCGGGACATCCGGATCCAACCCCGACGTCACGCTGCTCTACGACATCAACGGCCTGGCCGATGACGCTCCGCGCTGGTTCGACCGGACCATGGAGTTCGTCGGCGAGTACGGGATCCTGCTCGCGCTCGTGCTCCTCGTGCTGTGGTGCTGGTGGGGCGCGAGGAAGCGCGGGTCGCTCGACGACGCGGCGTCCGCCGTGGCCGCCGTGGTGTGGGCGCCGCTCGCCGCCGGTGTCGCCGTCCTCGTGAACGTGCCGATCCGGTCCTTCGTCGAGCGGCCGCGGCCCTTCATGGACCACGACGGGCTCGAGGTCCTGGTCAAGGGCAAGACCGACTTCTCGTTCGTCAGCGACCACGCGACGCTCGCGATGGCCATCGGAGCGGCGCTCTTCATCGCCCACCGCAAGCTCGGGCTCGCCGCCATAGGGCTCGCCGTGCTCGAAGGGTTCTGCCGGGTCTTCATGGGCGTGCACTACCCGACGGACGTCGTCGGCGGGTTCGCGCTCGGCACGGCCGTCGCGCTGCTCCTGTCGCCGCTCGCCTCTGCGCTGCTGACGCCGCTGACGCGGGCGATCGGCCGGGCGTCCGGCTGGGTCTCCCGACTCGTGTGGGCGCCCACGGCGGTGCCGGCGGCGGTGGATTTCGCCGAGTCGAGCGATTCGGCGGAGCCGGCGGAGGAGCGGGATCTCGCGGCTTAGCGTTCCGTTGCGGCTGACCGTTCCCACGTCGCGGGGCTCTGCCCCGGACCCCGCTGCTCAATCGCCGCAGGGGCTTGAAATGTCAAGCCTCGCCGGGAAGCTCCGTCTACAGAGACTGCGGGAAGTCGAAGAAGCCTGACGGGTCGTACTGGCGCTTCACCTTGGCCAGCCGAGGCGCCGCAGGCCCGTAGTACGCCTGCTTCCAGTTCTTCAGGGTCGGGTCCGCGTAGTTCTGGTACGCCGCCCCGGAGGCGTAGGGCCGCATCGCCGCGTGGGCCGAGGACAGCCAACTGCGCGCTGCACCGCCGGAGGCATTCGGCTGCCACGACACGATGTACTGCGCGAGCATCCGGGAGCGGCGGTGCACGAACGCCGTCGCCGTCGGGTCCACGCGGTTGATCGCGCCGCCGAGCGCCGTGAGCGCGACCGAGCCTGCGCCGGACGTGACGTTCTCCAGCTGCTTCAGGAGCGTGCGCGCGCCCGCGTCCGAGAGGTTCCGGTCGAAGAAGTCGGAGGCCGCCGCGTACGTCTCGCGCGGCAGCGCGCCCTGCTCGGAGCGGCCCGGCACGGCGCCCGGCAGATGGCACTGGGCGTCCTCCGCGAACGCCGAGCAGCCCGCGTACACCTCCATCGACTCCTCGTACGAGCGGCGCTTGAGGGAGACCGAGGTGGCCGGGCCCGGGCCGCCGGGGCCGTCGGCGAGGCGGTCGACCGCGTTCTGCAGCTCGGTGTACGTGCCGAGGGAGAACGCCGCGACCGAGACCGTCGGGTTGCCGCCGGGCACGCCCGCGATGTGCAGCGAGGACCAGATCTCGTCGGCCTGGTCGGGGCCCCACTTCTGCCAGGCCTTGAGCACCGTCGCCGCCTTCGACCAGGGCCAGCTCATGTACGCGGAGACGCCCTGCGGCGCGGGGTGGGTCTTGAAGCGCAGCTCCGTCACGACGCCGAACTGGCCGTTGCCCGCGCCCCGCAGCGCCCAGAAGAGGTCCTTGTGCGAGGTCGCGTTCGCGGTCAGCTGTTTGCCTTCGGCCGTGACGACCGTGGCCTGGGTGAGGCTGTCGCAGGTGAGGCCGTAGGCCCGCGAGACGACGCCGTGGCCGCCGCCGAGCGTGAGGCCCGAGACACCGACCGTGGGGCAGGAGCCCGCCGGTATCGTGACGCCCTTGGCCGCGAGCGACCGGTAGACGTCGATGAGCTTCGCGCCCGCGCCGACGACCGCCTCGGACCCCGACGCGCGGACGGACTTCATCCGGGAGACGTCGAGTATCAGGTGGCCGTTTCCGGAGGACCAACCTCCGTAGGAGTGGCCGCCGTTGCGTATGGAGAGCGGGACCTTGTGCGCGCGGGCGTACGCGAGGGTCGTGCGGATGTCGTCGGGCCCCGCGACGTACGCGACGGCGCGCGGCTTCAACGCGTCGTAGCGGGTGTTGTAGAGCTGGCGGGCCGCCGCCCAGGAGGACTCCCCGGGGCGCACGAGGGAGCCGTCGAGGTCCTTGGCGAGCCCGGCGAGGTTCGCCGCGGCCCGCACCGTGCTGGACGCGCTCGCGCTCGTGGAGCGGACAGGGGCGGAGGAACCGGAGGACGCGGAGTGCCCGCCCGTGGAGCTCGAGCCCGCGCCGGACCCGGAGCAGGCGCTCACCGCGCCGCCCGCCACGACTGCCGCGGCCGATGCCGTGATGAACGTGCGGCGTTCCATGTGGTTGTCCCCTTCGGCCACCTGTTCGCTTCCCGAGATACGAGACGTCATCGGGGAGTCGTGGGTTCCGTCAGGTGTCCTGGTCCGCCGAGCCGAGATGGTCGTCCGCGTCCGAACGGGCCTTGCTCCGCGCTCTCCTGGCCGGGCCGCGCCAGCCGCAGCTGCAGCGGGCCAGACAGAAACGTCCCTGTTCCACGACGGTGGTCGTATGCGAGTGCTGCTGTTGTGCCACGCGGCCACGGTAGCGACTCCATGTAAACCCCCCGTTCGCGTGACGGTCGACCCTACTCGTCGTTAACCCCGACGACAGGGGCCGCACACGCACGGAGAGGCTTGGGGGCGGACCAGCGATGGTGGTGCAGCACGGGAGCGCGGCCGTTTCGGCGCGGGCGGCGGTGGCGGCTGTCGCGGTCGCGTCGGTGGTGGCGGGGGCCGGCGGGTGCGGTGGCGGCGCCGCGGGCGGCGAGCGGAACACGGATCCGACGCAGACGGTGCGCGGGGCCGCCGACCGGCTGGTCCGTGAGGGCAGTTCACAGGCGCGTACGTCGATGGAGATGGCCAGCGGCGGGACCCGCGTCACCATCCACGGCGAGGGCGTCTACGACTACCGCAAGGGCCTCGGCGAGCTGCGGGTGCGGCTCCCGCAGGACGCGGCGGGCGACGAGGAGCACCGGCCGATCACCGAACTGCTCGCGCCCGGCTCCCTGTACATGAAGAACCGGGGTGCAGGCGTCCCCGCCGACAAGTGGGTCCGCGTCGACGTCACGGCGTTGACGGACGGGAACCTGGTCACCGGCGGCGCCACCGACCCGCTCGTCGCGGCCGAACTGCTGCGCGGCGCACGGAATGTGACGGAGCAGGGCGAGAGGGATATCGCGGGCGTGCGCACCCGGCACTACAAGGGGGACGTGCGGCTGAGCGACGCCGCGAAGGCAGCGTCCGCGGGGCAGAAGGGGGCGCTCGCGGCGGCGGCGAAAGGGTTCCGCAAGGAGCGGGTGCCGTTCGACGTCTACGTCGACGACGAGGGTCTCGTCCGCAAGGTCGTGCACCGGTTCAGCTTCGCGAACGGGCGGCCGTCGAAGGACGTGGCCGTGACGTCGACGACCCTGTACCGGGGCTTCGGGAAGCCGGTGAAGGTGCGGCTTCCGGCCAAGGCGGACATCTACGCGGGGAAGGTCGCCGAGCCCGGCCCGTAGGGCCTGCCCGGATCGCGGAGCCCGGTGCCCGTAGGCCTGTCGGGGGCCGGAAATGGTTCTTCCGTGCCATGCGCGGGGCGTGAGCCGGTCCCTACTCTAGGAAGTCGGCCATTGCGGCCATGGGGCTGTGGGTCACGCGGCAGGAAGAGGTGATGAACGTGGCTCCCGTGGGTGGTACGGCGGTTCAGGACCACGTCGCCCTCGCCGAGATCGAGCTGTGCGGTGAATTGATCATCGCGGCGTCCGCCGTCTCCGAGGGGCGGCTCAGTGTGGACCGGATCGACGAGGTGCTGCGGGTCGCCGAGGTGTTGCCCGGTGGACCGGAGGGCGACCGGGACTGAACGGCGAAGAACGAAGAGGGTGGGGACGCCGGATCCGGCGTCCCCACCCTCACGTACGGCACGTGCGCGGGCGGCACGTGCGCGAAATCTCAGGTGCGCAGCAGGCGCGCGATCGCCTTCGTGGCCTCTTCGACCTTCTCGTCGATCTCGTCCCCGCCCTTGAGCGCGGCGTCGGCGACGCAGTGCCGCAGGTGCTCCTCCAGGAGCTGGAGCGCGAAGGACTGCAGCCCCTTCGTGGAGGCCGACACCTGCGTGAGTATGTCGATGCAGTAGACGTCCTCGTCCACCATGCGCTGCAGGCCGCGGATCTGGCCCTCGATCCGGCGCAGCCGCTTGAGGTGTTCTTCCTTCTGGTGGTGGTACCCGTGGATGCCGCGGTCGTGGTCGGTCACGATCTCGGCCTTGTCCGGCACAGCAGGCTTGTCCGTCTGTGTCGCGTCAGTCGTCATCGCGTCCGTCCTCCCGTGGTGTCCTATACCCCCTGTGGGTATATGGTACCGGATTTCCCTGGGATCGTTCCGGTTCGTCCCGGCTCGACCGGGCCCAGTGCTGATCACTGTGCCCGATGGGCGACACTGGTGTAACGCCGGTTAGCCGTGGCCGGATGATGCGCCTAGCATCAGCCTGACCGAATCCAAAGCACCCCGAGGACCCCACGTGCGCTTTCGTCTGACCCCCAGGGAGACGAGCTTCTACGACATGTTCGCCGCGTCCGCGGACAACATCGTCACGGGCTCGAAGCTCCTGATGGAACTGCTCGGGGCGGATTCCTCCGCCCGGGCCGAGATCGCGGAGCGGATGCGGGCAGCCGAACACGCCGGTGACGACGCCACCCACGCGATCTTCCACCAGCTCAACTCCTCGTTCATCACGCCGTTCGACCGCGAGGACATCTACAACCTCGCGTCGTCCCTCGACGACATCATGGACTTCATGGAGGAGGCCGTCGACCTGGTCGTGCTGTACCAGGTCGAGGAGCTTCCCAAGGGTGTGGAGCAGCAGATCGAGGTCCTCAGCCGAGCCGCCGAGCTCACCGCCGAGGCCATGCCGAACCTGCGCACCATGGACAACCTCACCGAGTACTGGATCGAGGTCAACCGCCTGGAGAACCAGGCCGACCAGATCCACCGCAAGCTGCTCGCACAGCTCTTCAACGGCAAGTACGACGCCATCGAGGTGCTGAAGCTCAAGCAGATCGTCGATGTGCTGGAAGAGGCGGCCGACGCCTTCGAGCACGTGGCCAACACGGTGGAGACCATCGCCGTGAAGGAGTCCTGACCGGCTCATGGACACCTTCTCCCTGATCGTGACGATCGGCGTCGCGCTTGGATTCACGTACACGAACGGTTTCCACGACTCCGCCAACGCCATCGCCACTTCCGTCTCCACGCGCGCGCTGACGCCCCGTGCGGCGCTCGCCATGGCCGCGGTGATGAACCTCGCCGGTGCCTTCCTCGGCAGCGGCGTCGCCAAGACGGTGAGCGAGGGGATCATCGCGACCCCGGTGGGCGACAAGGGGATGGGAATCCTCTTCGCCGCGCTCGCGGGCGCGATCGTCTGGAACCTCATCACCTGGTACTTCGGGCTTCCCTCGTCCTCCTCGCACGCCCTGTTCGGTGGAATGGTGGGTGCCGCCCTCGCGGGCGGCACCACCGTCTACTGGTCCGGGGTGTGGGAGAAGATCGTCATCCCGATGTTCACCTCGCCCGTCATCGGGCTCGTCGTCGGCTACCTGGTGATGACCCTCATCATGTGGCTGTTCCGGCGCTCCAACCCGCACAAGGCCAAGCGCGGCTTCCGGATCGCGCAGACCGTCTCCGCCGCCGGCATGGCGCTCGGGCACGGTCTGCAGGACGCGCAGAAGACCATGGGCATCGTGGTCATGGCGCTCGTCATCGGCGGCCACGAGTCCTTCGAGGACCCGATTCCGGTCTGGGTCAAGATCGTGTGTGCCGTGATGCTGTCGGCCGGTACGTACGCCGGTGGCTGGCGGATCATGCGGACGCTCGGGCGCAAGATCATCGAGCTGGATCCGCCGCAGGGCTTCGCGGCCGAGACCACGGGTGCGTCGATCATGTTCGGTTCGGCGTTCCTGTTCCACGCGCCGATCTCGACGACGCACGTGATCACCTCGGCGATCATGGGTGTGGGCGCCACGAAGCGTGTGAACGCGGTTCGGTGGGGTGTCGCCAAGAACATCATCCTGGGCTGGTTCATCACGATGCCGGCCGCGGCGCTTGTCGCTGCCGCGGCGTACGGGGTGGTCTGGCTGGCGTTCGGTTAGGCGGCGGCGGGGGTGGAAGTCGCCCCCTCCGCCCCTTCCCGTCCCGTCCCCGGGGGCTGCGCCCCCGGACCCCCAAAAGTTTGCGCAGTTCCCCGCGCCCCCAAAAGACATGAAGAGGCCCGCCCCTTTCCGGGGCGGGCCTCTTCTGGTCCCCGTGGTGGCACCGCCATGCAGCACCACGGGGTGTCGGGGGAGTCGGGTCAGCCGAAGCGGCCCGAGATGTAGTCCTCCGTGGCCTGGACCGACGGGTTGGAGAAGATCCGCTCCGTCTCGTCGATCTCGACGAGCTTGCCGGGCTGGCCGACCGCCGCCAGGTTGAAGAACGCGGTGCGGTCCGAGACACGGGCCGCCTGCTGCATGTTGTGCGTCACGATGACGATCGTGAACTGCTCCTTCAGCTCCCCGATCAGATCCTCGATGGCGAGGGTCGAGATCGGGTCGAGGGCCGAGCAGGGCTCGTCCATGAGGAGCACATCCGGCTGGACCGCGATCGCGCGGGCGATGCACAGACGCTGCTGCTGACCGCCGGAGAGGCCCGAGCCGGGCTTGTTCAGGCGGTCCTTGACCTCGTTCCAGAGGTTGGCGCCCTTGAGGGACTTCTCGACGACGTCGGCCAGCTCCGACTTCTTGTACTTGCCGTTGAGCTTCAGACCCGCCGCCACGTTGTCGAAGATCGACATCGTGGGGAAGGGGTTGGGGCGCTGGAACACCATGCCGACCGTGCGGCGCACCGCCACCGGGTCGACGTGGGAGCCGTACAGGTCCTCGTCGTCCAGGAGCACCTTGCCCTCGACGCGGCCGCCGGGGGTGACCTCGTGCATCCGGTTGAGGGTGCGCAGGAACGTCGACTTGCCGCAGCCGGACGGGCCGATGAAGGCCGTCACCGAGCGGGGCTCGACGGTCATCGAGATGTCTTCGATCGCCTTGTGGGCGCTGTAGTAGGCGGTGAGTCCGCTTACGTCGATTCGCTTGGCCATGACTGTTACTTCACTTCCGATACGTCGCTGAGCGGGGAGGGTCGCGTCAGCGACCGGCCTTCGGGGCCTTCCAGCGGGCTACGCCGCGGGCCGCGAGGTTGAGGATCATGATGAAGGCGATGAGCACCAGGGCCGCGGCCCAGGCGCGGTCGTACGCCGCCTGGCTGCCGCCGCTGCTCGCGTACTGCTGGTAGATGTACAGCGGCAGCGAGGCCTGCGGGCCCTCGAACGGGTTGCCGTTGATCAGCGGGTTGCCGAAGACCAGCAGCAGGACCGGGGCCGTCTCACCGGCGATACGGGCGATGGCCAGCATCACACCGGTCGTGATGCCGCCGATCGACGTCGGCAGGACGACCTTGAGGATCGTGCGCCACTTCGGGACGCCGAGGGCGAGGGAGGCCTCGCGCAGCTCGTTCGGGACGAGCTTGAGCATCTCCTCGGTGGAGCGGACCACGACCGGGATCATCAGGATGGCCAGGGCCATCGAGCCGGCGAAACCGGAGAAGCCGAAGCCGAGGATCAGGATCCAGAAGGACAGGATGAACAGGCCGGCGACGATCGACGGGATGCCGGTCATGACGTCCACGAAGAACGTGACCGCCTTCGCCAGCTTCCCGCGCCCGTACTCGACCAGGTAGATCGCCGTGAGGATGCCGATCGGCACCGAGATCACGGTGGCGATGCCGACCTGTTCCAGCGTGCCGAGGATGGCGTGGTAGATACCGCCGCCCTCCTGGTACGAGGTGATGAAGCCCATCGAGTGGGACAGGAAGTACGGGTCCAGGACCTTGATGCCGCGCGCGATCGTCTCGTAGACGAGGGACGCGAGGGGCACCACGGCGAGGATGAAGGCGACCCACACGACGCTGGTCGCGAGGCGGTCCTTGGCCTGCCGGCGGCCCTCGACCTTGGCGGCGAGGCCGTACGAGACGAGGACGAACAGCAGGGCCGCGAGCAGCCCCCACTGGACGCGGCTGGTGAGGCCCGCGCCGAGGCCGATGGCGCAGCCCGCGGCGATCGAGCCGACGGCGATGGCCCAGGGGGCCCAGCGGGGCAGGCGCGCGGCGCTGAGCGAGCTCGGCGGCTTCGGCGCGTCCGGCTTCTGGACGGGAACGGTTGCGTTGCTCATGCGTTGGCCCCCGAGTACTCCTTGCGGCGGGCGATGATCAGGCGGGCCGCGCCGTTGACCAACAGGGTGATGACGAAGAGGACCAGGCCCGAGGCGATCAGGGCGTCGCGGCCCTGGTCGTTGGCCTCGGAGAACTTCGCGGCGATGTTCTGCGCGAAGGTGCCGCCGCCCGGGTCGAGCAGGCTGGTGTGGATCAGGAAGTCGGGGGAGAGGACCGTGGCGACGGCCATCGTCTCGCCGAGCGCGCGGCCGAGGCCCAGCATCGAGGCGGAGATGACGCCGGAGCGGCCGAAGGGGATCACCGACATCCGGATGACCTCCCAGCGGGTCGCGCCGAGCGCGAGGGCCGCCTCCTGGTGCATCTGGGGCGCCTGCCGGAAGACCTCGCGGGAGACGTTGGTGATGATCGGCAGGATCATGATCGCCAGCAGGATGCCCACGGTGAGCAGGGTGCGCGGGGCGCCGCCCTGGTACTCGAAGATGCCGGTCCAGCCGAAGTAGTCGTCGAGCCAGTGGAACAGGCCGGTCATGTGCGGCACGAGGAAGAGCGCGCCCCACAGGCCGTAGACGATGGACGGCACGGCCGCCAGCAGGTCGATGACGTAGGCGATGATGCCGCTCAGCTTCTTCGGCGCGTAGTGCGTCAGGAAGAGCGCGATGCCGACGGCGATGGGCACGGCGATCACCATGGCGATGATCGAGGTGACGATCGTGCCGAAGGCGAGCACGGCGATGCCGAAGACGGGCGGGCTCGCGGTCGCGTTCCACTCGAAGGTGGTGAGGAAGTTGCCCTCGTTCTTCGAGAGGACCAGCGAGGCGCGGTAGGTCAGGAAGACCGCGATCGCGGCCATGATCACCAGGAGCAGGATGCCCGAGCCGCGCGAGAGGCCGAGGAAGACCCGGTCTCCGGGGCGGGTGGCGCCGCGGGCGGCGCGCTTCTGCTGGGCGGGTGAGGGGCGATCGGCGGGCGCCGGTGGGGGCGCCGGTGATTGCGTGGTTATGTCCATGGGGTTCTCCGGTCTGCGAAGTCCCGCGGTGCTACGGGAATGACGGGACTTCTGGCGGCGGTGCACCGGACGGTGCGGGCCACCCGGGTTCAGCCGGTGGGTGGCCCGCACACTGGGTCAGCTGATGCTCGCGACGGTCTCGCGGACCTTCTTGTTGATCTCGGTGGGGATCGGGGCGTAGCCCAGGTCCGAGAGGGCCGCCTGGCCGTCCTCGGACGCGGTGTAGTTCAGGAAGGACTTGGTGGCGGCCAGGCTCTCCGCCTTGTTGCCCTTGTCGCAGACGATCTCGTACGTGACCAGGGTGATCGGGTACGCGCCCGCGGCCTGGGTCTTGTAGTTGAGGTCCAGGGCGAGGTCCTTGCCGGTGCCCACGACCTTGGCGTCGGCGATCGCCTTCGAGGCGTTCTCCGTGGTGGCCTTGACCGGCTGGTCGGCGCCCGTGTCGATGTCGACGGTCTTCACGCCGTCCTTGGCGTAGGAGAGCTCGACGTAGGTGATGGCGCCGTCGGTCTGCTTCACCTGCTGGGCGAGGCCGGAGGAGCCCTGCGCGGACTGGCCGCCCTTGGCCTGCCAGGCCTTGCCGCCCTCGTACTTCCAGTCGCTCGGGGCGGCGGCCTTCAGGTACTTGGTGAAGTTGTCCGTGGTGCCGGACTCGTCGGAGCGGTGGAAGGCCTGGATCTTGGTGGACGGCAGCTTGGCGTCCGGGTTCAGCTTCTTGATCGCAGGGTCGTTCCACTTGGTGATCTTCGAGTCGAAGATCTGGGCCAGCGTCTTGGCGTCCAGGGTCAGGTTGTCGACGCCCTGGACGTTGAACGCGACGGCGATCGGGCCGCCGACCATCGGCAGGTCGATGCCCTGGCCGCCCTTGCAGACCTTCTTCGAGGCGGCGATCTCCTCGGGCTTGAGCGCCGAGTCGGAGCCGGCGAAGGCGACCTGGCCCTGGTTGAAGGCGGTCACGCCGGCGCCGGAGCCGTCGGGCTTGTAGTTGAGCTGCACGTCGGAGCAGGCCTGCGCGTAGGCCTGGCGCCAGGCGTCTATGGCGTTGGCCTGGGCGGACGAGCCGATGCCGAGGAGCTGGCCCTTGGCGTCGTCGCACTTGATGTTGCCCGCCTTGGCCGAGGCGCTGTTGCCGCCCGAGCCGCCGCTGGTGTCGTCGGAGCCGCACGCCGTGAGGGCCAGGGCGCCGGAGACGGCGAGAGCGCCGAGGGAAAGGGCGCGGAGCCGGTTCTTGCGCTGAAGCTTCACCTTGGATGTTCCTTCCGGGAGCCGCCGGCCTTCTCTGTCTCTGTGGCGGCGTGCGATGTCTGCGGTTGGTTTCAGTCGAGCGGCGGGGCGTCCCCGGATGCCGGGGGCTCACCGCGTAAGGCTGAAATTAGGCAGATCAGGTGAAGCGGCCGATGGCCAAGAGTGAACGCCGGGTGAACCTAAGCGGGCGGTGCGGTTAGGTCACGGTACGGCTACGGAACGTGATCGTCAGGTGGTGTGGAGGGCGTCGAGGAGGGCGTCGACGAGTACGCGGTCCCTGGGCTGGGTGAGGCGGGTGCGGGCCTCGGGAGGCGTGAGCCAGGTGATGCGGTCGACCTCGCGGTTCGGCGTGAACGTGCCGGAGGCCGCCTCTGCCGCCCAGTAACTCACCTGCTTGGGGCGGCCGTTCGCGAGGTAGCGGGCCGTGGGGAGTTCGGCGCCGAGCGCGCAGTCGTGGCCGGTTTCCTCGCGCACCTCGCGCAGGGCGCCGGCCGCGGCGTCCTCGCCGCGTTTGAGCTTGCCTTTTGGGTGCGACCAGTCGTCGTACTTGGGCCGGTGCACGAGGCAGATCTCGACTCCCCACCCGTCGTGGGGAGTTGCGGAGCGGCGCCACAGGACGCAGCCTGCCGCGAGGACCGTTCCGGGGTCGTCCTGCCGCACGGTCATGGGGTGCGTCATGGGGTGCCCACCGCCTGTCGTTGCCATGCCTGTCCGAATGCGAGCCTGGCGGCCGCGACCTCGTGGCGCTGGTCGGCGTGGAGCACGCCGAGGGCGTACGCGGTCGTGGGCGCGATGCGAGGGGTGCGGGCCGCGTGGGCCGCCGCGGCGGCGGCCTCGGCGGCGTCCCTGTGGGCGTTCAGGGCGTCGGCCGCGTCGAGGAGTCGTACGTCCATGGGGGCGTCCGGGAGCACTTCGCGGGCGTAGCGGTGCAGGCGCAGGAGGAGGCGTACGTGGTGCCAGGTGGCGTCGGCGTCCGCGTTGTACGGGTGGCTGGTGTGGTGGAGGGCGGTGGCGGCCTCCGTGAGGCGGGACTCGGCCTCCGCGGCGAGTTTCTTCAGCTCGGTGTCGGCGGTGGTGAGGGGGACGTCGCTGGCGAGCACGGCGACGTTGTCCGCGACCGCGTGGAAGCGGGCGGAGCCGAGGGCCTGGAGGGCGGTGCTGTGGGCCCGCGTGCGGGCGAGGGTGAGCTGGCGGTCGAGCAGCGCGGATGCCTTGGCGGCGCCGAGGGTGAGGGTTTCCCGCGACTCGGGCTGCCGCTCCGGGGCGGGGGCCGACGTGTCGGCGCGCGGCGCCGGGGGCCGCCTTGCCCACCCTGCCGCCCCAGGCGGCAGATTGCCCAAGTCGGAACCGGCCGTATTAAGCCCCTGCGGCGATTGAGCAGCGGGGTCCGGGGCGGAGCCCCGTGGCGTGGGGGACGGTGACGTCAAGGTGTGGAGGGCCGAGGTCAACCGGTCCAGGCGGGACGCGTACGCGTGTTCGCGGGCCAACGTCCCCGACAACCACGCCAGTTCGGGCCTGAGCGCATCCGACCACTCCGTGTCGAGAAGCGGCCGAAAGGTGTGCAACGTACCGCTGATCCGGCGCGCGGCACGCCGCAGCGCACGGGCCGCGTCCGCCGTGTCGCCCGCCGCCCCGCTCTCGCGGTGCTGCCGCAGCGAGCGCAGGAACTCGGTGGCCTGGGAGCGGAGATAGCGCCCCAGGACGTCGACATCGGTTCCGTTCAGCGGCTCGCTGGACTCAAGGTGTCGCTGTGCCACGCCGGCGCCTCCGGGCGTCTATGAGCATCTCCTGTACGTTGCGCAGGGGCCGCCCGTCCGCGTCCTGCGCGTGCCGGGTCCAATTGCCGTCCGGGCCCAGGTGCCAGGAGGCAGTGGCGTCGGACATCCCCGTTTCGAGCAGTCGGTTGAGCGCCGCGCGATGGGCCGGGTCCTCCACGCGGACCAGGGCCTCGATACGGCGGTCGAGATTGCGGTGCATCATGTCGGCGCTGCCGATCCAGACCTCCGGCTCGCCGCCGTTGCCGAAGGCGAAGACGCGGGAGTGCTCCAGGAAGCGGCCGAGGACCGAGCGGACCCGGATGTTCTCGGACAGGCCCGCGACGCCGGGGCGCACCGCGCAGATGCCGCGCACCCACACATCGACCGGGACCCCTGCCTGCGATGCCCGGTAGAGCGCGTCGATGACGGCCTCGTCGACCATCGAGTTGACCTTGATGCGGACGTAGGCGGGGCGGCCCGCACGGTGGTGCTGGACCTCCTTCTCGATCCGCGTGATCAGGCCCGTACGAAGGGACTTGGGGGCGACGAGGAGGCGGCGGTAGGTCTCGCGCCGCGAGTAGCCGGACAGCCGGTTGAAGAGGTCGGAGAGGTCGGCCCCGACTTCCTGATTGGCCGTCAGTAGGCCCAGGTCCTCGTACAGTCGGGCGGTCTTGGGGTGGTAGTTGCCCGTGCCGACGTGGCTGTACCTGACGAGCTGGTCGCCCTCCTGGCGTACGACGAGCGACAGCTTGCAGTGCGTCTTCAGGCCGACGAGACCGTAGACGACATGGCAGCCGGACTCCTCCAGCTTGCGGGCCCACTTGATGTTGGCCTGCTCGTCGAAACGGGCCTTGATCTCCACCAGGACGAGCACCTGCTTGCCCGCCTCCGCAGCCTCTATCAGCGCGTCCACGATCGGCGAGTCGCCCGAGGTCCGGTACAGCGTCTGCTTGATGGCGAGCACGTCCGGGTCCGCGGCGGCCTGTTCGAGGAAGGCCTGTACGGAGGTGGAGAACGAGTCGTACGGGTGGTGGAGCAGCACGTCGTGGCTGCGCAGCGCGGCGAAGACGTCGGGCGCCGAGGCCGATTCCACCTCGGCGAGGTCGCGGTGGGTGCCGGCCACGAACTTCGGGTACTTCAGCTCGGGGCGGTCGATGCCCGCGATGGAGAAGAGGCCGGTGAGGTCCAGGGGGCCCGGCAGCGGGTACACCTCGGCCTCGCTGATCTTCAGCTCCTTCACGAGGAGGCTGAGTATGTCCGAGTCGATGGTCTCCTCGACCTCGAGGCGCACCGGCGGGCCGAAGCGGCGCCGCATCAGCTCCTTCTCCAGGGCCTGGAGGAGGTTCTCGGCGTCGTCCTCCTCGACCTCCAGGTCCTCGTTCCGGGTCAGGCGGAACATGTGGTGCTCCTCGACCTTCATGCCGGGGAACAGCTCGCCGAGGTGCCTGGGCGCGGCGATGACGTCCTCGATGGGGACGTAGCGCTGCGGCGAGGCCTCAAGAAAGCGGGAGAGCAGTGGCGGAACCTTTACCCGGGCGAAGTGGCGGTGACCGGAGACCGGGTTCGAGACGACGACGGCCAGGTTGAGGGAGAGCCCCGAGATGTACGGGAAGGGGTGCGCCGGGTCGACCGCGAGGGGCGTGAGGACCGGGAAAATCTGCTGCATGAACAGCGTGTAGAGCCGGGCCTGCTCCTTCTCCGTGAGCTCGTTCCAGCGCACGACGTGGATGCCCTCGTCGGCGAGGGCCGGGGCGACCTCGTCCTGGTAGCAGGCGGCGTGCCGGGCCATGAGCTCGCGGGACCGGTTCCAGATGAGTTCCAGCACCTCGCGGGGCTGCAGGCCCGAGGCCGAACGGGTGGCGACGCCGGTCGCGATGCGGCGCTTCAGGCCCGCGACCCGGACCATGAAGAACTCGTCGAGGTTCGAGGCGAAGATGGCGAGGAAGTTCGCCCGCTCCAGGAGGGGCGTGTTCGGATCCTCGGCCAGTTCGAGTACGCGCTCGTTGAACGCGAGCCAGCTGCGCTCGCGGTCCAGGAAACGGCCCTGCGGGAGCTCCGCGCCCTCCTGGTTCGCGTAGTCCTCCTCGTAGTCGTCCGGATCCGCGTCGATGTCGGCGACGATTCCGGCGAGCTTGGCGGCCGTACGGTCGTAATCGCCGCCGGCCACGGGGTGCGGCCGGTGCGCGGCGAGCGAGCCCACGGACGGCTGGGGCTGCGTGGCCGAGGGGGCCGGAGCAGCGTCGGTCGTCTGGTCCTGTGCGGCGTTCGGCTGACTCATGGCCCCATTCTTCCGCGTGGACGCCGTCCGGGGCGCGCCGACCGCGTCGGAGGGCGCGGGGGCGAGCGTGAGGCTGCCGCGACGGGCGGGCTCGGCGGGTTCGGGGGCGGGGGGCTGCATTCCGTGAGCGTCGCAAGTCCGTCTGAATCGACGGTTACGGCGACATGACGTACGGGCTATGGCCGTGCGGCCCGCCGGGGGGTTGGCGGGTGGGCGGGGTTGGGGTGGGGGTGTTGTTGCGGGGGCCGGGGTGTGGGGCTGTGTCGGGGGCGGCGTCTGCGTGCCGGTTCGCGGCGCCGTGCCTTTTCGGCTGCGCCGGGCTTTGGTTGTCTCCCGCCCGCCCGCCCCCTTCGGGGGCTTCGGTCCGTCGGGGTGGTGGCCGGGGTGCGGTGGGTGGTGTTGTTGCCGCGGTGGCGGGGTGTGCGGCTGGGCCGGAGTGGTGCGTGTGGTGGTGTGTATGCGGGCCGGGGTTCTGCGGCTGGGTGGGGGTTGGCGTCTGTGGTGATGGTTGCGGGTGTCCTGGGGCGGCGGTGGGGGCCCGGAGCGCCGGCGCGCGGCGCCGTTCCTCCGCCGCCTGGTCACCTCCCACCCACCCGCCCCCTCCGGGGGCTTCGGCCCGTCCGGGGCCCGGGCTGTGCCGGGGGTGGCGAGCGTGGCGTTGTGTACGCGGTGCCGTAGTTCACGGCTGTGCCGGGGGTGATCCCTGGGGTGACGGGTGCGCGGCGCCGATCCCCTGCCGGCCGGGCCGATGCTCGGCGGGCTCTCTCCGGCTCTCTCCGGCTCTCTCCGGCTCTCTCCGGCTCCCTCCGGCTCCCTCCGGCTCCCTCCGGGCCGGGGTGGCGTTCAGATCCGCAGTGCGCGGTGCCGTCCCGTCGCGGTACACCCGGCAGAAGGCGGGGAGCCCGGACGTCGACCCGAATCAAGCCCGTCCGGCGATTGAGGACGAGCCCGCAGGGCGAACGGGGGCGCAGCCGCCATTGCTCAGCCATCGTGCGGGCTGCACGGCCCCCCCGGCCGAGGGCGACGGCGACCGGAGCGCAGATTCCCGAAGGAGCCAAGCTGTCCATGGTCGTCGGGCCCTGCGGCCTCCGCCCCAGTCCGCAGCAGGGACGGAGCCGGGAAGGGCGATCGGGACGTAGCCCCAGACGCAGCTACGTCCCCGGGACCGCAAGGGCCCAGTCCCGGGGACGCATCCGGCCAGAGCCCCGGGCCCCGGACGGGCCGACGCCCCCGGAGGGGGCGGGTGGGCGGGAGATGACCGGGATCCGGGGCCGGAACGGCCGATGCCGCCCCGGCAGACGCCCCACCGCATCCGCCCGCCCCCCAGACGTCCACCGGCGACCGAGCCGGCCCCCCCGGAGCCCACCGGCGACCGGGCCGACCCCACTTGCCCCCCGGAGGGAAACCGTTACCGTGCCCGGCGGCGCAGCAGGTAGAAGGCCGTGGCCGTCGCCGCGCCGGTGAGGAAGAGGGCCACGCACGTTTCCATGAGCTGGAGGGGCCAGAAGTGGGACGGCGGGTGGCCCTCCCGGTAGAAGCCCGTGATGTTGTTCGAGGCCAGGCAGCCTGTGTCGTCGACGCACATCGGGTCCGCGACCCGCGCCCCGGAGCCGGTCAGCGCGCCCTCGGAGGTCAGGGACCCCGCGAAGTAGGGGTAGCCCTCCCGCAGGTCCCCGGTCGCCGTGACCGTGGGCCACAGCCGGTCGCGGACCGCGTCGATCACACCCACCACCGCGACCGTGGCGATCAGGGAGTAGCCCGCCCCCGGCAGCGTCCGCCGCGTCAGGAGCGCGACCACCGCACCGATGGCCAGGCCGAGCAGCGGCAGCGCCACCGCCGTCGGGCCGAGCGCGTCGAACGTCGCCGTCAGAACGTGCCAGCGGTTCTCCGAGAGGCCGGGGGCCGCCGAGGCGACGAGCCGGCGGAGCAGGACCAGGAGGGTCGTGCCGAGGACCAGGAAGGCCGCGGGCACGGCCAGCTTCATGGCGAGCCAGCGGGCCGGGGACACGGACTGCGTCCACGCCAACTGGGCTGTGCCCGTGCCCAGTTCGCGCCCGATGAGCAGGCCGCCCGCGAACACCGACACCGCGACCGGCACCAGCGAGATCAGCATGTCGGCCAGGGTGACCACGTAGTGGTACGTGTCGGCCGTCGCGCCCTTCGCGGTGCAGGAGTTCGCCACCGCGGCGTCGCAGTGTCCCGTGATGTCGAGCCCGGCCGTGCCGGGGCCCCACAGCCACAGCAGCAGCGCGCTCGTCACGACGACGAAGGCGATCCACAGCCAGGCGGCGACGCGGTGCAGTCGCAGGACCGTCCGGGGCAGGCCCAGGGGGAACGTGGTGGCGGCGCTCATGCGGCGGACTCCTTGGTGAGCGGGGCGACCGGCGGCTCCGGCTGGAACCGGCGCAGCACGAGGAACGCGGCGACGACGGCCAGCGCGGTGAGCCCCAGCAGGACACCGGTCTCGGCGAGTTGGCGCGGCCAGTAGTCGGGCGAGGGAAGGTAGCTGCGGGTGAAGCCGGTGATGTCGTGCTTGTCGAGGCAGTGCTGGGTCATGCAGCCGGGGTCGCGGATCTCCGCCCCCGTCGACGTGATCGCCTTGCTGTGCACGGGGATCTCGGGCTGCTGGTAACTGCCCTGGAGCGGCCAGGAGTTGCCGCGGAACGCGCCCACCAGGTACGTCACGACACCGGCGACGGCGGCCGCGGCCAGGGTGCGGCGCAGCACCAGGGCGGCCAGTACACCGATGGCCAGGCCCAAGAGCGCGTTTGCCACCGTCGCCGGGCCCACGGAGAAGTCGAAGTCGCGCGGGCCGATGCCGGCGACCAGCAGATGGTTCCGGTCGTCCCAGACGAGGCGGTACAGGATGACGACGAGTGTCGTACCGGCCGTGATGAGCGCCGCAGGCACGGTGAGCTTCGCCGCGAGCCAGCGGGCGGGGGAGACGGCCTGGGTCCACGCCAACTGTGCGGTGCCCTGCTCCAGTTCGCGGGCGATCAGCGGGCCCGCCGCGAAGACGGCGATGACGCACGCGGCGAGCCGGGCCAGCGACAGCGGGTCGTAGAAGAGGGTGTCGAAGCCCGTGCCGATGAAGGGGAGGAACGCGGAGATCGCGTCCTGGAACGCCTGGTCCTGCGCCCCGCCGTAGCCGAGCTTGTCGAACGCGGCCTGGGCGTCCGCGGAGCCGGGGCCCCACAGCCACAGGAGCAGGCCGAGGCTGACGGCCACGTAGCCGATCCAGACCCACATCGCGCCGCGGTGCAGCCGCAGGACCGTCCACACCAGGCCGTCGGGTCCTGCCTTGGTGCGGCGCACGGCGGAGGGCTTGTCGAGCGTCGGGGTGCTCATGCGGTCACCTCCGTGCGGCGCGGGGCGGTGGTGCCCGGCGTGAGCAGGGGCGGGGCTTCGGGGGAGCGGAGGTGGGCGAGGAGCAGCTCCTCCAGGGAGGGCTCCTGGACCTGCCAGCCCTCGCCGACCGGTCCGTCCCTGCGGATCAGGGCGGTGACGCCGCGGCCGGAGGCGCGGGACTCGACCACCGTGTGCGGGGCGAGGTCGCCGCGGCCCGTGACCAGGCTGTGCGCGCCGATCAGGTCGTCGATGCCGCCGCCGAGCCGGATCCGGCCGCCGCCGAGCAGCAGCAGGTGGTCGCAGGCGTCGGCCAGTTCGGTCACGATGTGCGAGGACATCAGGACGGTCGTGCCGTGCTCGGCCGCGTCCGCCATCAGCGTGCCCATCATCTCGTGCCGCGCGAGCGGGTCGAGGTCGGCCATCGGCTCGTCGAGCAGCATCAGCTCGGGGCGCTTGCCGAGGGCGAGCGCGAGCGCGACGCGGGTGCGCTGGCCGCCGGAGAGCGAGCGGATCTTCGCCTTCGGGTCGAGCTCGCCCTGCGCGACGATCTTCGCCGCGTACGCGGCGTCCCAGCGCCCGGGGTTGAGCGCGGCGCCCACCTGGAGGGTGTCCGCGACGGACAGCTGCGGGTAGAGGGGCTTGCTCTGGGCGAGGTGGGAGACCTTCGCGCGGTGCGTGCCGGGGGCCGCGCCGAGTACGGAGATGCTGCCCGAGGTGGGGCGCGCCAGGCCGGCCGCGATGGTCAGCAGCGTCGACTTGCCCGCTCCGTTGGGCCCGACGAGCGCGCTGATCCGGCCGGCGGGCAGCCGGAACGAGCAGTCGTCCAGGGCCGCCGCAGCGCGCCGTCCGTAGCGCTTGACGAGGCCGTTCGCCTCGATGGCCGTGGCCGTGGTCATGAAGTCCCCTTGGTCGTGGTGCCGAAGTGCGCCTCGATGGCGCTGCCGAACAGGGCCTCGACGTCCTCGCGGTCGAGGCCCGCCTCCTTCGCGCGGCCGGTCCACTCGACGAGCTCGGCCCGCAGTGGTGAGTCGGCGGTGCCGGAGCCGAGCGTCGCGCGGACGAACGTGCCGAGGCCGCGGCGGGCCTCGACGAGTCCGGAGCGCTCCAGCTCCCGGTATGCCTTCAGCACGGTGTTCGGATTGATCGCCGTCGCCTCGACGACCTCGCGCGCCGTGGGCAGCTTGTCCCCGGGCTCGAGCAGACCGAGCCGCAGCGCGTGCTCGGTCTGGTGGACGATCTGGAGGTAGGTGGCGACGCCCGTGTGACGGTCGATGCGGAATTCGATGACCGGTTCGTGTGCCACGGCGTACCCCCTTTCACTAATCAAGTAGTGAAAGGGTGATGCAAGAGAGGGGGCGGCGTCAAGCGACGCCGCCCCCTCGTCTCCGCCGCTACCCGGGAAAGACCAGGTCAGAGGCGTTTTGAAGCGGTGAAAGTCAGGATTCGGTGCGGTACATCAGGTCGGTCTCGTACGTAGTGAAACCCAGCCGCTCGTACACGCTCACCGCCGCCTTGTTGTCCGCGTCGACGTAGAGCATCGCGGTCGGGAGGCCGGCCGCCGCCAGGTGGCGCAGGCCCTTCGCCGTCAGCGCCTTGCCGAGGCCGCCGCCCTGGCCGGAGGGCGCCACCCCGACGACGTACACCTCGCCGAGCCGCTCCTGCGCGTGCACCTTCGTCCAGTGGAAGCCGACCAGCTCGTCGCCGCGGAAGGCCAGGAAGAAGCCCGCCGGGTCGAACCACGGCTCGGCCTTGCGGTCGTCCAGGTCGCGCTGGGTGAGGGAGCCCTGTTCGGGGTGGTGGGTGAATGCCGCCGCGTTCACCGCGAGCCATGCCGCGTCGTCCTGGCCGGGCACGAACGTACGGATCCGGACGCCCTCGGGCAGGACGGGCTCCGCGAGGTCGAGGTTCTCCAACGGGCGCCGCATCTGGCGCAGTTCGCGGAACAGGGTCAGGCCGAGCACCTGGGCGAGATGGCGTGCCGCGCTGTGTCCGCCGTGCGCCCACACCCGCAGTCGCTTGCCGGAGGCGGCGAGCAGGGCGCTGCCGAGGGCCCGCCCGTGGCCGTGGCCGCGGTGCGCCGGGTGGACGACCAGTTCGGCGGCCGGGGCCTCCACGGGGTCGGTGTCCTCGAGCTGCGCGTAACCGGCCAGTTCGTCGCCGACGCTGAGCAGCAGGTGCCGTACGCCCTCCCGCTCGCCGCCCCGCAGTTGCAGTCGGCCCTGCTCGGAGACGGCCTGCTGGCCGTCGGTGCGGGCGGCCTCGGAGAGCAGGTCGAGCACGGTGGTGGCCTGGGCGGCGGACAGGGCGGTGAGGGTGTCGATCCGGCGGTTCGGGAGAGCGGGATCGGGGGCGGGGGCGGGGTCCGTGGTCATGGCTACGAGGGTACGGCTGGGCTCCGCCCGGAGCGGGTGCCTGTTGCGCGGTGCCGTGGTCGACGCCTCGGGGCTCCGCCCCGGACCCCGCTGCTCAACCGCCGCAGGGGCTTCATTCGGCTTACGCACTACGCGCGTTGACCCTAGTCTGGCGGCCTCACATCAACGGTCGTCGCACCGCACCCTCAGGGGGGACCACATGAACGTGAAGAGCAAGAGACCGGGGCGTCGGCTGCGGGCCGGGCTCGCGGCTGTCGCCACCCTCGCCACCGCCGGGGCGCTGGTGGCCGCGTTGCCCGCCGGCGCCGCGCCGCAGAAGGACGCCGGTCGGTACCAGGACGTGCAGTTGCTGTCCTTCAATGACTTCCACGGGAACCTGGAGCCGCCGGCCGGGTCCTCCGGCCAGGTCACCGAGGACCAGGCCGACGGCACCACGAAGAAGATCGACGCGGGCGGGGTCGAGTACCTGGCGAACTCCCTTCGCACGGCCCGCAAGGGGCACCCGTACAGCGTCACCGCCGCCGCGGGCGACCTGATCGGCGCGAGTCCGCTGCTGTCCGGCCTGTTCCACGACGAGCCGACCGTCGAGGCCATGAACAAGCTGGACCTGGACGTGACCTCGGTCGGGAACCATGAATTCGACGAGGGCGCGGGGGAGTTGGCGAGGCTGCAGAAGGGCGGCTGCCACCCCAAGGACGGGTGTTACGAGGACGGGCGCACCTTCGAGGGCGCCGACTATCCGTACCTCGCCGCGAACGTCACCGACGAGAAGACCGGGAAGCCGGTCCTCGCCCCGTACTGGGTGTGGAAGCACAAGGGCGTGAAGGTCGGCTTCATCGGCGTCACGCTCGAAGGCACCCCGGACATCGTGTCGGCGGACGGCGTCAAGGGGCTGAAGTTCCACGACGAGATCGAGACCGTCGACAAGTACGCGAAGATCCTCGACAAGCAGGGCGTGAAGTCGATCGTCGCGCTGATCCACGAGGGCGGCGCCCCGGCCTCGGGCTCGTACAACTACGACTGCGATTCGCCGAGCGCGGGCAAGGGCGTCTCCGGCCCCATCGTCGACATCGCCAAGGGCATCACACCGAAGGTCGACGCCCTGGTCACCGGGCACACCCACAACGCGTACGCGTGCACGATCCCGGACCCCTCGGGCAAGCCGCGCATGGTCACGTCCGCGTCCTCGTACGGGAAGCTCTACACGGACACGACGCTGACGTACGACCGTGCCACCAAGGACATCGTCCGTACGTCGGTGAAGTCGCCGACCTCCGCGAACCACGTCGTCACGCGCACGCAGCCGAAGGCCGCCGACATGACCGCGCTGATCGGGCGGTGGAACAAGCTGGCCGCGCCGATCTCGAGTCAGCCCGTCGGCTACATCTCCGCCGACCTGCCCGGCCGCGGCGCCACCTCGCCCGAGTCCCCGCTCGGCGACCTGATCGCGGACGCGCAGCTCGCGCACGCCAAGTCGCTCGACCCGAAGGCGAGCGTGGCCCTGATGAACCCGGGCGGCGTCCGCTCCGACCTGGTGTTCAAGGCGAGCGGGAGCGAGGGTGACGGCGTGGTGACGTACGGGGAGGCCTTCGCCGTGCAGCCGTTCAGCAACACCGTCAATCTGGCCGACCTCACCGGCGAGCAGTTCGTCACCGCGCTGAAGCAGCAGGTCAGCGGGTCGAACGAGGCCTCGCCGAAGATCCTTCAGCCCTCGGCCGGACTCTCGTACACGCTCGACATGACCAAGTCGGGCGCCGACCGCGTCGTCACCGACTCGATCAGGCTGAACGGGGCCGCCATCGACCCGGCCGCCACCTACCGCGTCGCGATGAACTCGTTCCTCGCGGGCGGCGGCGACGGCTTCGCGGCGCTGGGGGCGGGCAAGAACCCGCTGGTCGGAAGCGATGACCTCAAGGCGCTCAACGACTATCTGACCGCCAACTCCTCGGCCGCGGACCCGATCGAGCCGCCCGCCGCGAACCGGATCACTATCCTCAAGTAGCAAACAGCGTGTGAAGGATGTTTGTGTGATCGGTGGGGGTGTGTGATGGAATCGGCCGATGCGCACCCCCCACCGCATATCCAATGACCGCACCCTGTACGACGATTGGCCGGAGGAATCCGTTCCACCGCCGCCCCCGCCGAGGTCGCGGCGGCGCAGGCGGCGCTCCTTCGTCCCGGCCCTCCTGAAGGGCCTGATCGCGGTCCTCGTCGTGTGCGGATTCCTCGCCCTCGGCGACCGCTGGGCGGTGCTCTACGCCGAGAACAAGGCCGCGCAACAGATCAAGAAACAGCTCAAGTTGACGGCGGCCCCCGAGGTGGAGATCAAGGGCTTCCCGTTCCTCACCCAGCTCGCCGACCGCCGCATCCACGAGCTGAAGGTGACCGTTCCCGATGTCGCCGCGGACCGCGTCACCCTCGCCAAGGTCTCCGCGACCGCGCAGAACGTACGGATCAAGGGCTCGGGCCTCACCGACATCAGCGGCGCGTACGCCGACGCGATGCGCGGAGAGGTGCTGCTCAGCTTCGCCGACATGAACAGGGAACTGGGAGCCTCCCAGGTCACGTTCACCGGATACGGGCAGAACAAGGTGCTCGCGCGCGGCACCCTGCCCGTCGCCGGGCACGACGTGAAGGTGCGGGCGGACGCGAACATCCAGCGGCTCGGCGCCTCCGGGATCTCCACCGACATCGACAACATGAGCCTGGCCATCGGCGACCTCGCCACGTACCGGCCCGGCACCCGCGCCTCCGAGGGCCTGCACCTCACGCGCGCCTCCGTGGACAAGCTCACCAAGCAGGCCGACAAGGCGCGGCAGCTGCTCGCCGTCCCCGCCGTGGTCAAGCGCCTCGGGGTGCCGGACAGCGCGGTGCGGCAGGCGCTGAACAGCGACGCGAAGCTGCGCGAGCTGACCGGGACACCGCGCTTCGTGAAGCAGCTGATGGGCACGAACCTGATCGACATCGCGCTCGCCCACCCCGCGCTCCTGAAGCGCATCGGCCTCGACCCGGCCCTCCTCGACGGCCTCACCCGCCTCACCCGGCCCGAACTCGCCGACCGGCTCTCCCTCGCCTTCCGGCTGCCGAAGCTGCCTGGTGACGAGGGGTACGTGCGGCTGCAGGGCGTGACCGTGGAGAAGGACGGCATCCGGGTGGACCTGTCCGGCGGCGGACTCTCCGTGGGCAGCTGACCGGCCTACGGGTTCCGGGGCCTACGAGATCTCCGGCGGCGGCGTCGGCGCACCCGGCAGGACCAGCGTGGCGACGGTGCCGCCGCCGTCCGCCGCTGACAGCGCGACCTGCCCGCCGCTGGCCTCGACCGTGCGCGCCACGATCGACAGGCCGAGGCCGGAGCCCGGCAGGGAGCGCGCGGTCGGCGACCGCCAGAACCGGTCGAAGACGTACGGGAGTTCATCGTCCGGGATGCCGGGCCCGTGGTCCCGCACGGTGAGCGTGCCGCGCATCAGCCGGACCTCGACGCGGCCCTTCTCCGGGCTGAACTTCACGGCGTTGTCCAGCAGGTTCACGACCGCCCGCTCGAGCGCGGCCGGCTCCGCCCGTACGTACCAGGGGGCCAGCTCCGCGTCGAAGGTGAGCTCGGGGCCGCGCAGCCGGGCGCGCTCGATGGCGCTGCGCACGGTGTCGTGCAGCGAGACCACCTTCAGCGGCCCCTCGGCCCCGGTCAGTCCCGTGCGCGACAGTTCCTGAAGGTCGCCGATGAGCGCGGCCAGCTCCGTCATCTGCGCCTTCACCGAGGCCATCAGCGCCTTGCGGTCCTCCGCGGGGATGGAGCGGCCGGTCTCCTCGATCCGGTTGAGCAGCTCGATGTTGGTGCGCATCGAGGTCAGCGGCGTCCGCAGCTCGTGGCCCGCGTCGGCGATGAGCTGCTGCTGGAGCTCGCGGGAGGAGGCGAGCGAGGCGGTCATCGCGTTGAAGGACTCCGCCAGGCGCGCGATCTCGTCGTCGCCCTCGACCGGGATGCGGACCGTGAGGTCCTCGGTTCTGGCGACGTGTTCGACGGTCTCGGTGAGCTGGTCGACGGGGCGCAGGCCGGTGCGGGCGATCCACAGGCCTGCGGCCGTGGAGCCGAGGACGCCGACGCCGCCGACGAGGAGCAGCAGCCAGGCCAGGGTGGTCAGCGGTTTGGTGATCTCGTCGAGAGGGGTGGCGACGGAGGCGGCGACGCCGGGGACCGGGACGTCGTTCCGGGTGATCGGGACGGTGAGGACCCGCATGGCCTGGCCCTTCACGTCGTCCGTGGTGTGCAGCGAGTTGTCCGAGCCGCCTGACGCGACGGCCAGGTCCGAGGGCTGGACGGGGATCTTCGGGTCGCCCTGCGAGGTGCAGACCGTGCCGTTGGACTGGATGATCTGGATCGTGGGGCCCGGGAAGGGGTGCCGGTTCGACGCGTCGCTCGACTCGCAGCCCGCGAGGACGTACTGCATCTGCTCGACCTTGACCGAGTGGGCCTGCTGCACCAGGTCGTTGTCCAGCTGCGCGTACAGCTGCTTCATCGTGACGAACCAGCAGGTCACCGCCACCGCGGCGACCGCCGCCGCGACCGCGGCCGCCACCAGCAGCGCGATCCGCGACCGCAGCGGCAGCGTGCGCAGCCGGCGTACGAGCTTGTTCACTCCGCCGCTCCTCCGGACCGCAGCACGTAGCCCACGCCCCGCACGGTGTGCACGAGGCGCGGTTCGCCGCCGGCCTCGGTCTTGCGGCGCAGGTACATCACGTAGACGTCGAGGGAGTTGGACGAGGGCTCGAAGTCGAAGCCCCAGACGGCCTTGAGGATCTGCTCGCGGGTGAGGACCTGGCGCGGGTGGGCCAGGAACATCTCCAGGAGCGTGTACTCGGTGCGGGTCAGCTCGACCGGGCGTCCGCCGCGGGTGACCTCGCGGGTGGTCAGGTCCATGCGCAGGTCGGCGAAGGAGAGGGCGTCGGAGTCGGCGGCGACGTCCTCGCCCGCGGCCGCGTACGCGCTGCGGCGCAGCAGGGCCCGTACGCGGGCGAACAGTTCGTCGAGCTCGAACGGCTTGACCAGGTAGTCGTCCGCGCCCGCGTCGAGGCCGGTGACGCGGTCGCCGACGGTGTCGCGGGCGGTGAGCATGAGGATGGGGGTGGTGGAGCCGGTGGCGCGCATGCGGCGGGCCGCGGTCAGGCCGTCCATGCGGGGCATCTGGATGTCGAGGACGACCAGGTCGGGGCGGTACGTGTCCACCTTCGCGAGGGCGTCCGCGCCGTCGACCGCGACCTCGGTGGCGTAGCCCTCGAAGGCGAGCGAACGCTGGAGTGCCTCCAGGACCGCGGGCTCGTCGTCGACGATGAGGATGCGTTGCGGTTCGCCTTCGGCGGGGCTCATGTTCAGCGTTTCCTGTCGGTGAGTACGGACGGTTGACCGGCACCTCTCAGCGTCGCACGGCCCCGGGGGTATGCCCCTGCCGACGCTGCCACGCGGCACCGGGGTCTTACGGCTGTGCCGGGGCGGCGCCTGTCCTGACGGTTGCGCGGCGCCCCCTTCGGCACGGGAGCGTGGAACCGGTGTCTTCCGGCTGTGCCGGGGCCCGCTCATCTCCCACCCACCCGCCCCCTCCGGGGGCGTCGCCCCGTCCGGGGCCCGGGGCTGTGCCGGGGCGGCGCCTGTCCTGACGGTTGCGCGGTACCGGGGCTGTGCTTTTCCGGGGTCGGCGCCAGTGGTTCTCGTTGCGCGGCACCGGGGGCCGCCTTGCCCACCCTGCCGCCCAAGGCGGCAGATTGCCCAAGGCGGGGGCGGCTGACCGTGACGGGCGGGGAGCCGGGGCGGCGCCCCGTGAGGCCGACGCCCCTGGAGGGGGCGGGTGGGTGGGAGATAGGCGGGGGCAAGGGGTAGGGCCGTTGCCTGCGGGGGGCCGGGCAAAGCAAGCCCCAGGGGCGGGTGGGCACATCAAGCCCCTGCGGCGATTGAGCAGCGGGGTCCGGGGCGGAGCCCCGTGGCCGTAACGCCGGTTCGGCAGGACCAGCCCCGCTTTGCGTACGGGAGCCCGTGGAGCCCCGTGGCCGTGACGCCGGTTCGGCAGGACCAGCCCCGCTTCGCGTACGAGAGCCCGCGGAGCCCCGTGGCCGTGACGCCGGTTCGGCAGGACCAGCCCCGCTTCGCGTACGAGAGCCCGCGGGGTCGGGGCGGAGCCCCGTGGCGTGGGGGCGGTGGTGCACAACGGTCAGTTGCTCGTGCCGCCGGAGCGCAACGTGTCCAGGTCCGCCTTCACCGTGTTGATCGGAATGGCGAAGCCGAGCCCCACGCTGCCGTTGCTGGAGGACGACGTGGAGGAGTCCGAAGCGGAGGAGTACATCGCCGAGTTGATGCCGATGATGTTGCCGTTCATGTCGATGAGCGCGCCGCCGGAGTTGCCGGGGTTGAGGGACGCGTCCGTCTGGATCGCCTTGTACGTCGTCTTGGACGAGCCGGTGTCGCCGTTGAACTCCTGGCCGCCGAACTCGAAGGGCCATTCGCCGCTGCCGCCGCCCTGCTGTTGCTGCTGCCCCTCGTCCGTGGAGACGGTGACGTCGCGCTGGAGCGCGGAGACGATGCCGCTGGTCACCGTGCCGGTGAGGCCCTCGGGCGAGCCGATCGCGACGACGTCGTCGCCGACCTTGACGCCCTCGGAGTCGCCGAGCGTCGCGGCCTTGAGGCCGGAGGCGTTCTTCAGCTTGATGAGCGCGAGGTCCTTCTTCGCGTCGGTGCCGACGACGTCCGCCGTGTACGTCTTGCCGTCGCTCGTCGAGACCTTGACGGAGGAGGCGCCGGACACGACGTGGTTATTGGTGACGATCTCGCCGTCACTCGTGATGATCACGCCGGAGCCGGTCGAGGAACCGGAGCCGAGCGTCGCGTTGATCTCGACTATGGACGGGCTGACCGCCTCCGCGACCCCGGACACGGTGCCCTTCTTGCTGCTGGGCACCACCGTGGTGCTGGTGGACGACGAGGCCGTGGAGGAGGAGCCGGTGAGCTCCTGGATGCCGTACGCGGTACCGCCGCCGACGGCCGCCGCGGCGATCGCCACCGCCGTGATCAGCCCGGCGGGACCCCGCAGCCGCTTCTTCTTCCGGCCGACGTGCTGCGGGTGCTCCTGCTGCGGGTGCTCGCCCGCCGACTGCTCGTGCGTCTGCTCGGACAGCACCACACCCGGCAGGTACGGGGGCTGCGGAGGATAGGCCTGGGGTTCGTCGCCGCTTCGGCGGTAGGTGTCGGTCATGGCACCAAGCCTGTGGCGCGTACATGAGAGCAGGCTGAGGGTGTCCTGAGAGTCCCGGCAGAACCCTGTTTGCCCGAAGTAAAGACGGGTCGGCGGAGCCTACTCGCAGCCGCAGGACTGCCGCACGACCAGCCGCGAGGGGAACAGCTTCAGCCGCTCGCGCCGCGACCCGGCCACCCGCAACGAGTCGTCGAGGACGAGGTCCACCGCGGCCCGCGCCATCGCCGGCCGGTCCGAGGCGACGGTGGTCAGCGGCGGATCCGTGAGCCCCGCCTCCTTCACGTCGTCGAACCCGGCCACCGCCAGCTCGCCCGGCACGTCGATACGCAGCTCGCGCGCGGCCCGCAGCACACCGATGGCTTGGTCGTCCGTGGAGCAGAAGATCGCGGGCGGCCGGTCGGGCCCGGCCAGCAGGCCGAGCGCCACCTTGTACGCGTCGTAGCGGTTGTACGGGGCCTCGAAGAGCCGGCCGTCGATGGACCGCCCCGCCTCCTTCATGGCGCGGCGCCAGCCCTCGACGTGGTCGGAGACCGGGTCGCCGACGGACGGGGTGTCCGCGGTGCCGCCGAGGCAGGCCACGTACTCGTTCCCGTGCTCCAGGAGGTGCCGGGTGGCGAGCTGGGCGCCGCCGACGTCGTCGGTCACCACCGCGACGTCGTCGATCGCCTCGGGCCGCTCGTGCAGGAGGACGACGCGGGCGTCCCAGGCCTCGATCTCGTTCGCCGCCAGGTCGTTGAAACCGTGGCTGACGAGGATCAGGCCCGAGACCCGCATGCCGAGGAAGGCGCGGACGTAGTGGACCTCACGATCCGGCACGTAGTCGGAGTTGCCGACCAGGACCATCTTTCCGCGCTCCGACGCCGCCTGTTCGACGGCGTGCGTCATCTCCGCGAAGAACGGCTGGCGCGCGTCCGGCACGATCATGCCTATGAGGTCGGTCCGCCGCGAGGCCATGGCCTGGGCGACCCGGTCGGGCCGGTACCCCAGCTCCTTGATCGCGGCGAGCACCCGCTCGCGCGTGGCCGGGGCGACCGGCCGGGGTCCGTTGTTGATCACGTAGGACACGACGGCGGTCGAGGTACCCGCCAGCCGCGCCACATCGTCCCGAGTCACCTTGGCCACGCGCGGAGTCTACGCGGATGGACCACCCTCTGGGCAGGGCGTGAGCCGCACCGCTAGCGGCGCACGGGGGCCGGGCGGCCCACTCCGTCCACGGGGGACGGGAGCTTGTCCGTGTTTCCCGCGTTATCCGCCTTGTTCGCGGCCGCGGCCCGCTGCTCGGCCTCCTGCTCCGCCCGCTTCTCGGCCCGCGCCTCGGCGTTCTTCTCCGCCTTCTTCTCCGGCTTCTCCGGGGTGACGAAGCGGTAGCCGACGTTGCGCACGGTGCCGATCAGCGACTCGTGCTCGGGCCCGAGCTTGGCGCGCAGCCTTCGCACGTGCACGTCCACGGTCCGGGTGCCGCCGAAGTAGTCGTAGCCCCAGACCTCCTGGAGCAGCTGGGCGCGCGTGAACACACGGCCGGGGTGCTGCGCCAGGTACTTCAGGAGCTCGAACTCCTTGAAGGTCAGGTCGAGGACCCGGCCCTTGAGCTTCGCGCTGTACGTCGCCTCGTCCACCGACAGATCGCCGTTGCGGATCTCCATCGGGGAGTCGTCGGTGACGATCTGCTGCCGGCCCATGGCGAGCCGGAGACGGGCCTCGACCTCGGCGGGGCCCGCCGTGTCGAGGAGTACGTCGTCGATGCCCCAGTCGGCGGTGACGGCCGCGAGGCCGCCCTCCGTCACGACGAGCACCAGCGGACAGCCGGGCCCCGTCGAGCGGAGCAGCTGACAGAGGCTGCGGACCTGCGGGAGGTCGCGGCGGCCGTCGATGAGGATGACATCGGCGCCGGGGGTGTCGACGAGTGCGGGTCCCTCCGCGGGAGCCACTCGCACGTTGTGCAGGAGCAGGCCGAGAGCGGGAAGCACCTCCGTCGACGGCTGGAGGGCATTGGTGAGGAGCAGAAGAGAGCTCATCGGTCCCCACCTGCCCTGGGGGTCGTCATACGTTCGTGCACGGTTCGCTCGCCCATAACGTCTGGTTCCTCCTCGGTCCCTGCGAGGACGTTTGCGGCACTGCTTCGTACGGGGCCAGAACCCCGCGCCCCGGGGTCCTGACCTGGTGTTCTGTGCGTGTTTTCGGGTCGTCGTATACAACGCCCCAGAAAGCACAAAAGGACCCGGGGGCTGCATTGCCCGAGTCCTCTTCCCAGCAGAATAGCCCACATGACATGGGGTCCGGCAGGTGACGAGCGTGGATCTTCTGTGTGGCCGATCACCGAACGGAGACGGCGCGTGATGCTCCGAGCACGCGACGGAGTCGCCATCGAGGCCGCGTACGAGCCCGGTCCCGGCGGCACCGACAGCCCGGCGATCGTGCTCGCGCACGGCTTCACCGGCGATCTGGAGCGGCCCCACGTGCGGCGCGCCGCGGCGGTGTTCGCCCAGCGTGCGGCCGTGGTCACGTTCTCGTTCCGGGGGCACGGGCGCTCCGGCGGGCGGTCCACGGTCGGCGACAGGGAAGTGCTCGATCTCGCGGCGGCCGTCGCATGGGCGCGCTCGCTCGGCCACGCGCGCGTGGTGACGGTCGGCTTCTCCATGGGCGGGTCCGTGGTGCTGCGGCAGGCCGCGCTGCACAGGGGGCGCACGGAAGCGCACGTTGACGGGGTCGTCGCGGTGAGCGCCCCCGCCCGGTGGTTCTACCGCGGCACGGCCCCGATGCGGCGGGTGCACTGGGCGGTGACCCGGCCCGCCGGGCGCCTCGTCAGCCGCTTCGGGCTGCGCACGCGGATCCACCCGTACGACTGGGACCCGGTCCCGCTCTCCCCGGTCGAGTCGGTGCCGCTGCTCGCGCCGACCCCGCTGCTCGTGGTGCACGGCGACAGCGACCCGTACTTTCCCGTCGACCACCCCCGGATGCTGGTGGCGGCCTCCGACGGGGCGGCGGAGCTGTGGCTGGAGCCGGGGATGGGCCACGCCGAGCACGCGGCGAGCGACGAGCTGATCGAACGGATCGGGGCGTGGGTCGCGGCGACGCTTGCCGCACAATAGGACGCCGCAGACAGCCGCACACAGCGGGACCGAGAGAGGAGTCGGGAATGGCGCAGGGCACGATCCGCTTCTGGGCCGCGGCCAAGGCCGCCGCCGGCGTCGCGGAGGAGCCGTACGAGGCGGAGACGCTGGCCGCGGCGCTGGAAGCGGTGCGCACGCGGCACCCCGGCGATCTCGTCCGGGTGCTCCAGCGCTCCTCGTTCCTGGTCGACGGGGATCCGGTCGGGACCCGCGGTCATGAGACGGTACGGCTTGCCGAGGGCGGCACGGTCGAGGTGCTCCCGCCGTTCGCAGGAGGATGACACCCCGATGAGCAACAACCAGCAGTACCCGTACCAGTACGACGCGTATGCGCAGCCGCAGCAATCGGCTCCGCCGGTGCCGCAGCAGCAGTGGTCGTACGAGTCCGCGCCCTCGGCGTCGGAGGAGTGGAGCTCACGGGGCTCTGCCCCGGACCCCGCCGGCTCTCGTCCCAGTGCGGGGCTTGATGTGCCCACTCGTGCTCAAGCGCCTCAGGGCCTTGAAATGCCCACCCGTGCTCAACGTCGATCTCCGATCATCGAGCCCGGGCTCCAGCCCGCCGCGCTCACCGCCGTGCTCGGGCTTTTGCTCGCCGGGGGCGCCGCCCTCGGGTCGTACGCGCTGCTCGTGCCGCTCGTGCTGCTGCAGGCCGTCACGGCCGCCGGCTGGTTCCGGCTGAACGGGATGTGGCCCGCCCGCCAGGGCATCGCGCTCGCGTTCATGGGCGGCGTCGTCGCGGACATCGCGCTGCTCGTGGCGGGCCGCGACAACGGCCCCGCCGCGATCCTCGGCACGCTCGGCGTCTGGGTGCTGCTCACCCTCGTTCTCCAACTGCGTTCGCACGCCGATCCGGACGAGCGGATGTACGGCCTGATGGCGACGGTCGCCTCCGCGGCGCTCGCGATCGTCGCGGCCGGTCACCTGGCGGCCGAGCCCGACGCGGTGACGGTCGGCGGGGTGGCCGTGGCGGTCGCGATCCTGGCCCGGGCGCTGCCGCTGCCGACGGTCGCGTCCGTGATCGTCGCGCTGCTCGCGGCGACGGGGGCGGGCATCGCGGCGGGCGGCATCACGGACTTCGGTACCGGTGGCGCGTTCCTCGGGCTCGGTGCGGGCGCCTGCGCCGTCATCGGCCACCGCGTCGCGTCGTACGACTTCCCGTCCCGGTTCGTGCACATGACGGCGGGCGTGGCGCTGCCGCTGGCTGCTGCCGCCCCCGCCGTGTGGCTGCTGGGCCGCGCGCTCGGCTAGGCCGGGCCGGCGGTCGCGTACCCTCCGGGCCATGCGCGCACTGCGAATACTGCTCATATTTGTCGTCGTGGTCGGCGGCCTCTTCGTGGCGGCCGACCGCATCGCGGTCCACTTCGCCGAGAGCAAGGCCGCCGACAAGATCCGCACGAGCGAGGGGCTCGGGCAGACCCCCGACGTGTCGATCAACGGCTTCCCGTTCCTGACCCAGGTCGCGGACGGCACCCTGGACGACGTCGAGCTCGGCATCCAGGACTTCGAGGCGAAGAGCGGCAAGAGCGACGGCGAGGCCATCCGCATCGCCGACCTCAAGGCCGAGATGCGCGGCGTGAAGTTCGACAGCAGCTACAGCTCCGCCACCGCCGACTCGGCCACCGGCACCGCCCGTATCGACTACGCCGAGCTGCTCAAGGCCGTGAAGAAGCAGGGCCCGGCCCAGGTCGCCCCCGGCGTCACCGCGTGGATCGACGGGCTCGCGTACGGCGGCGACCACAAGGTCAAGGTCACCGTCGCGGTGAAGACCCCGCTCGGCACGGTGCGGCCCACGGTGCGCAGCACGGTCGACGTCAGCGGCGGCCAGGTCTCCGCGCACGCCGACAGCCTGCCGGACATCGGCGCGCTCAAGCCGGCGGAGGGCCCGATCCGGGATGTCATCGACTTCAAGCAGGCGCTCGACGATCTGCCGGCGGGCATCAAGCTCGACCGTGTGCAGGCCGTCGATCAGGGCATCGAGATCAGCGTGAAGGGTTCGAATCTCGACCTTGTCGGGCAGTAGGTCCGAACTGCGAGACGACGGCGTCCGCAGAGCAGATGCCGACGGGCGCCCGGCGGTGCGGCGGCGGGGCCCGTGCCACCCGGAGGCGCGATCGTTCCCACATTCCGGACGATCTCGTCTCATCATCCGACACACCGGTGACACGGCCGCCGGTACGTCCTTACGATCGGGTGCATGAAGCGACAGGCGGATCTCACGAAGCGGCGGGCAGTAGACCTGTGCCGCGTCGCCGCCATGCTCTGTCGCGCCGTCTGAGCGCGGGGGCACCCCCTGCTCGAGCGAATTCGAGAGCTTGGGGGCGGAACAACTCCCGCTTTTCCCGGACCCCTTGAGGCCTACGACTCGGGGTCCCCGTGCACTGACGCACATCCGTTTCGCATACCCCCGCAACTGCCCCGGAGGAATCAGCATGAGCCGCAGCGACGTCCTGGTAGACGCCGACTGGGTCGAGGCCAACCTCGACAACGACAGCGTGGCGATCGTCGAGGTCGACGAGGACACGTCCGCGTACGACAAGAACCACATCAAGAACGCGATCCGGATCGACTGGACCAAGGACCTCCAGGACCCGGTCCGCCGTGACTTCATCGACCAGGCCGGCTTCGAGGAGCTGCTGTCGAAGAAGGGCATCGGCAACGACACGACCGTCGTCCTCTACGGCGGCAACAACAACTGGTTCGCCTCCTACGCGTACTGGTACTTCAAGCTCTACGGCCACCAGGACGTCAAGCTCCTCGACGGCGGCCGCAAGAAGTGGGAGCTCGACTCCCGCGACCTGGTCGACGGCGCGCAGGTCCCGAACCGCCCGGCCACGCAGTACAAGGCCAAGCCGCAGGACACGTCGATCCGCGCCTTCCGCGACGACGTCGTGAACGCGATCGGCACCCAGAACCTCGTCGACGTGCGGTCGCCCGACGAGTTCTCCGGCAAGCTGCTCGCCCCGGCCCACCTCCCGCAGGAGCAGTCGCAGCGTCCGGGCCACGTCCCGTCCGCCCGCAACATCCCGTGGTCGAAGAACGCCAACGACGACGGCACGTTCAAGTCGGACGACGAGCTCAAGGCGCTCTACGCCGACGAGCAGGTCGACCTGGCGAAGGACTCCATCGCCTACTGCCGTATCGGTGAGCGCTCCGCGCTCACCTGGTTCGTGCTGCACGAGCTGCTCGGCCAGGAGAACGTCAAGAACTACGACGGCTCGTGGACCGAGTACGGCTCCCTCGTCGGCGTGCCGATCGAGCTCGGCGCCAACAAGTAATCCAGCGACCTTTCACTTCCTAGGAGAGCAACATGTGCGGAGCGAAGGCCGGCGGCCCCGACGCCTCGACGATCAAGCCCGGTGAGACCACCATCCAGGGCCAGGTGACCAAGGACGGCGAGCCCGTCACCGGTTACGTGCGCCTCCTGGACTCGACCGGCGAGTTCACCGCCGAGGTCCCCACCTCGGCCACGGGCCAGTTCCGCTTCTACGCGGCCGAGGGCACGTGGACCCTGCGCGCCCTGGTCCCCGGCGGCCAGGCCGACCGCACGGTCGTCGCCCAGACCGGCGGGCTCGCCGAGGTCGCGATCGCCGTCTGAGCGGTCACACACGACGGCTGAAGGGCCGCACCCCGCCTGGGTTGGACGCCACTGGTACGGGTGCGGTCCTTCGGCATGTTTCGGGGACCCGGGCGGGCTTACGCTGAAGGTATGTACGCGCGGCGAAAGCACGTCTACTTCGCCATGATGGGCGTCTGCATCGGCCTGTTCGTGCTGGCCTGGGGCGTCGTGCGGCTCTGGTCCGTGCCGGCCGCCGTCGCCATGTGCGTCGTCGCCATGGTGATCCCGCCCGTCGCCGCCATCGTCGCCAACCGGCGGGGCCCCGAGGACCGCTGGTGGGACGACCCCTCCGGCGATCCGAAGTCCGACGAGTGGTGGGACGAACTGGACGGCAAGAAGCGTCGCCCCTGACACCCGCCCGGCATCCGCCCTGACACCCGCTGTGACCGACCTCGCCGAGAGCGCCGGTGCCCGGACGACTACAGTGGGGTCCGGCTCTGTTATCCGCATACGTTCCGCTCACCGAGGAGCAATCCCGTGCTTGAGGCCTTCTTCTCCACCCTTCTCGTCCTGGTCTGCGTCGGCGTCGTCGCCTTCGCGGGTCTGACCGTGAAGAAGCTGTACCAGGGCCAGCGCTGACCCCCCACTGAGAGACGTCTGAACCGCTCATGATCCAGATCCCGTCCGACCTGAACCCCAAGCTCGTCCCCCTTGCCTTCCTGCTGGGCACCTGGGAGGGCGCGGGCGTCCACGACTTCCCCGGCTCCGAGAAGTGCAACTTCGGCCAGGAGGTCTCCTTCACCCACGACGGCCGGGACTTCCTCGAGTACCAGTCGCACACCTGGGTGCTCGACGAGAAGGGCGAGAAGGTCCGCCCCCTGGAATCGGAGTCCGGCTTCTGGCGGATCGACGACGACCGCAAGGTCGAGGTCGTCATGGTCCGCGACGACGGTGTCGTCGAGGTCTGGTACGGCGAGCTCGCCGACCAGAAGCCGCAGATCGACATCGCCACGGACGCGGTGGCCCGCACGGCGGCCTCCGGCCCGTACAGCGGCGGCAAGCGCCTCTACGGCTACGTGAAGAGCGACCTGATGTGGGTCGGCGAGAAGCAGACCCCCGAGGTCCCGCTGCGCCCCTACATGTCGGCCCAGCTCAAGAAGGTCGTCTCGCCGGAGGAGGTCGCCGACATGGCGCGCAACCTGCCGGACATGCCGGACGACGGCATCGCGTTCTTCAAGTAGGCCGGAACCGCTTCCTTCAAGTGGTTCTAGACTCGTCGGTGTGGTGAGCACCGACTGGAAGAGCGATCTGAGGCAGCGCGGCTACCGGCTGACGCCGCAGCGTCAGCTTGTCCTGGAAGCCGTGGACGCCCTCGAGCATGCGACCCCCGACGACATCCTGTGCGAAGTGCGCAAGACGGCGTCGGGGGTCAACATTTCGACGGTCTACCGGACCCTGGAGCTCCTGGAGGAGCTCGGGCTGGTCTCGCACGCCCATCTCGGGCACGGCGCGCCCACGTACCACCTCGCCGACCGGCACCACCACATCCACATGGTGTGCCGGGACTGTACGAACGTGATCGAGGCGGACGTGGACGTCGCGGCGGAGTTCACCGCCAAGCTGCGCGAGAAGTTCGGCTTCGACACCGACCTCAAGCACTTCGCGATCTTCGGGCGCTGCGAGAACTGCGCGGGAAACAAGGGGCGAGCGCAGGAATAAGCGCGTCCGTCCACTCGTCGTAGTGTGTGTGACCATGCAGCGACATTCAACGAGCAGCCCTCTGCTGACCCTGCCCGGCGCCGTCCCCGGCGAGGGCGTGGACGAAGGCGTCGCCGCGCACTACGGCGACCTGTTCCGCGAGCAGCGCTCCCTGGCCGACGGGACGGGCGTCGTCGACCTCTCGCACCGTGGCGTGATCACGGTCACCGGTGACGACCGGCTGAGCTGGCTGCACCTGCTGCTCACCCAGCACATGGAGCAGCTGGAGCCGGACCGGGCCACCGAGGCCCTGATCCTCTCCGCCAACGGGCACATCGAGCACGCCCTGTACCTCGTCGACGACGGCACGACGACGTGGGCGCACGTCGAGCCGGGCACGCAGGAGGCCCTCCTCGCGTACCTGGAGTCGATGAAGTTCTTCTACCGGGTCGAGACCGCCGACCGGACGGACGAGTTCGCCGTCGTGCATCTGCCGGCCGGTTCGATCGCGCCGGTGCCGGACGGGGTGGCGGTGCGCGAGACGCCGCACGGCCGCGATCTGTTCCTGCCGCGCGCCGACCTGGAGTCGTACGTGGGGGAGAACGGGCCGGCGGTCGGGCTCCTCGCCTACGAGGCGCTCCGCGTCGAGCAGCACCGGCCGCGCTTCGGCTTCGAGACGGACCATCGCACGATCCCGCACGAGCTGGGCTGGATCGGCTCGGCCGTCCACCTGCAGAAGGGCTGCTACCGGGGGCAGGAGACCGTCGCCCGCGTGCAGAACCTGGGCAAGCCGCCGCGCCGCCTGGTCTTCCTGCACCTGGACGGCAGCGAGGTGCACCTGCCGCCGCACGGCGCCGAGGTGCGGCTCGCCGCGGACGGGCCCGAGGGCCGGAAGATCGGCTTCGTGACGACGTCCGTGCGCCACCACGAGCTCGGCCCGATCGCGCTCGCGGTCATCAAGCGGAACGTGCCGGCCGACGCGGAGCTCCTCGCGGAGACGACGGCGGCGGCGCAGGAGATCGTGGTCGCGCCGTAGTCACGCCTGTGGCTACATCTCCAGCAGCACCGTGAACGGGCCGTCGTTCGTCAGGGACACCCGCATCTTCGCCCCGAACCGGCCCGTCGCCACGGTCGCGCCGAGCGCCCGCAGCTGCGCCACGACCTCGTCGACCAGCGGCTCGGCGACCGGTCCTGGCGCGGCGGCGTTCCAGGTGGGGCGGCGACCCTTGCGGGCGTCCCCGTAGAGCGTGAACTGGCTGATCACGAGGAGCGGCGCGTCGATGTCGCTGCACGACTTCTCGTCGGCGAGCATCCGCACCGACCAGAGCTTGCGGGCCAGTTGGGCCGCCTTCTCCTTGGTGTCCTCGTGCGTGACCCCGACGAGGACGCACAGCCCCTCGCCCTTGATCTCGCCGACGACCTCGTCCTCCACGACGACGCTCGCGCCGTCCACCCGCTGCACCACTGCTCGCATACGGCCATCATGCCGTGCGCCGATTTTCGTGCCCCACAAGGGGTTTGAGTATGCTCCCCAACCCCCCATCCGGGGCGGATATGGGGCACTCGGGCCCGAAGCGGCCACTGGGAGTGGCACCATGCTGACACGCGGTGCGTCGGTGGCGTGCGGCGCGGTCCGGTCGAGGGGACGGTAAGCAGACCATGGATACCCATGCCATGAGCCACACAACGAGTACGGGGCTGCCCGGGCAGCCCGTATCGCTGACGCACGGGGAGCGGGTCGCCCCGCTGACCCGCCCGCCGGCCCAGCGGACCGACAGCCCCGAGCTGCCGGCCGTGCCCGCACCGGATCTGTCGGTCCTGCGCCTGCCGGAGCTGCGCACGCTGCGCCGCGACTCCCAGCAGAACGAGGCGGACCTGAGCTACGTACGACGCCTGCTCCAGGGCCGGATCGACATCCTGCGGGCCGAGCTGGACCGCCGGAAGGACCCCGAGGGACCCGTCGTGGACCGGCTCTCGGAGATCCTGCGGGACCAGCCGACGCGGCAGCGCTCCTCCGCCCGGCACGTCACGGTCGGCATCCCGCACAGCGAGGAGTCCCGGCGCCTCGCCCAGGAGATGCTCGCGGAGGTCGAGCTCTCCGACCTGGCCGCCCGCACGGACGCGGAGCTGCACACGGCGATGGGCCGCCTGGTCCGCTACGAGCAGCAGGTCTCGCGCCGCCGCCACCAACTGCAGGCCACGGCGGACGACTGCAGCGCCGAAATCGCCCGCCGCTACCGCGCGGGCGAGGCCCAGGTGGACGACTTGCTGGGAGGCAACTGAAGCCGATCAAGCTCGGCGGGGGCAATTCAAGCCCCGCCGGCGATTGAGGCGCGGGGTCCGGGGCGGAGCCCCGTGACGTAGGAAGAATCGGGGCGACACATACGCTCGGCCCGCCTAGCGTGGCCGGATGGACAACCGCCCCGCCGCCAGCGCAGCGCCCACCGTACGGACGGTGACCGAAGACGAGTTGCCCGACTGGTCCCGCGCCCTCAACACCGGTTTCCTCCGCCCCCCGACCACCTCCCCGCAGACGGTCGCCAAACGCCGCGCCCACTTCGACCTCACCCGCACCCGCGCCGCCTTCACCCCCGCCGGATCCCCCGGCCCCCGGCAGGTCGCCACGTTCCGCTCCTTCGCACAGGAGCTCACCGTCCCGGGCGGCGCGACCGTCCCCACGGACGCGATCACCAACGTCACCGTCAGCCCCAGCCACCGCCGCCGAGGCCTGCTGAGCCGCATGATGGCGGCGGATCTCGCCGAGGCGAAGGAGCGCGGCGACGTCGCGGCGACGCTGATCGCGGCGGAGTACCCGATCTACGGCCGGTTCGGCTTCGGCCCCGCCGCCACCGCCACCGTGTGGGAGGTCGACGTCCCGCGGGCCGCCCTCGACCCGCGCCGCTCGGGCCCTGACGACGGCGGCCGGGTGGACCTGGCGGACCCGGAGGAGGTGCGCAAGGTCGGCCCGGAGCTGCACGAGCGGCTGCGCGCCCGGGTCGCGGGCGTGGTGTCGCGGGACGAGCAGTGGTGGCAGCACAGCACCGGCCTGTGGCCGACCCCCGAGGACCCGTGGACGGAGCCGTTCCACGCGGTGTACCGCAATGCCCGCGGCGAGGTGGAGGGCCTGGTCGCGTACCGGGCCGACAGCGACTGGAGCGACGGCAAGCAGCCGCGGAACACGGCGCAGGTGCAGCAGTTGATCGCCGTCACGCCGGCCGCCGAGCGCGCCCTGTGGACGTATGTCTGCTCCGTGGACTGGATCACCACGGTGCGCTCCGGCATGCGCGCCCCCGACGACCTGCTGCCGCACCTGCTGCCCGACCCGCGCGCCGCCCGCGTCGTGACGCAGGCCGACTTCCTGTGGGTGCGGATCCTGGATGTCGTACGGGCCCTGGAGGCGCGCTCGTACGAGACGAGCGGGGAGTTCGCGTTCGAGGTGCTCGACCCGGCGGGGCTCGCGGGCGGACGGTTCACGCTGACGGCGGCGCCCGGCGGGGCGGTTTGTTCGCCGGGCGCCGCCTCCCCGCAACTCACGGTCGACGTACGCGAGTTGGGGGCGCTGTGGCTGGGCGACGAGTCCGCGGTGCGGCTCGCGGCCCTGGGGCGGCTCGTGGAGCACGAGGCGGGCGCCGCCGCCGGGTTCGGCGCCCTGCTGCGTACGGCGCGGCGGCCGTGGTGCCCCGACGTGTTCTGAGCCACGACCCCGCGCGCGTACGGACGTACTGACCGACCGGGCTCCCGGCTCCCCTCCGGAAGGGAGCCCGGTCAGCCGCTCTGGGCGAGCAGCATGACGAGGACGACGGCCCCGATGCCGCTGATCACGGTGTTCTTGGCCTTGAGGCCGACGGAGAGAACGATGAAGGCGATGATGCCCATCGGCCCGTACTTCCACTGGATGAGCTGCTCGAACCCGATGGCGAGTGCGGCGACGACGATGGCGAAGAGCGGCATTGTCCTACCTCCTTCAGGACCAGTGGTCCTCGTGGTCACCAACTTCAGGTCCCCCGACCATGTCCGGGAAGTTGGCCACCAACTCAAAGGTAGTTATCTCCATTGAAGAGCGGCTCATAACCACCTTCACCTCAACTCCCCAAAGATGGCGGGAAGTTGTACGGTTTGGTTGTGAGTGGGGAGCATACAGCCGTCAATGGACGGCCCAGGTCACAGCGGGCACGACCCACGTACCGCGAAGTGGCCGACGCGCTGCGCGACCGGATCACGTCCGGTCGCCTGAGTCCCGGCCAACGGATGCCCACACAGGCACAGTTGGCGGGCGAGTTCGGTGTGGAGCGCTCCGCCGTACGCCAGGCGCTGCGCATTCTGCAGACCGAGCATCTGTTGGTGAACGCCTCGAAGGGCAGCCCGCCCACGGTCGCACGGCAGCCGCGGCCCGGGGTGCCCGGCCCCGAGGCGCCGCCGCAGCCGACCATGGTCGCGCTCGCCCCGCGCATCGCCGCGGCGTTCGAGCAGGCCGACGTGGAGATCGACGCGCTGTGCCTGACGGCGGTCTCCCTGACGCTCGCGATGGGCGAGCCGCTGCGCCTCATCCACGAGGGACGTACGAAACCGGCCAGGGTGCGCGTGCGGGTGCTGCTGCCGAGCCGGGACATCGACCTCGCGTTCCCCGCGCCCGCGCCGCCGCCGGCCGCCCCGCCCGTGTCGCGGGCGGCGGAGGCGTCGCGGGTGGAGGAGGCGGTGGGCGACTGGCTGCGGCGCGACTGGCTGGCGCAGCGCAACGCGCAGGGGCAGGTGCTGCGCCACAACCTGCTGGCCCTGCGGGCCACGCACAAGATGGACGTCACGGTGGAGTTCCGCGCGCTGCCGTTCACGCCCCCGGTCAAGCTCTACCTGCTCAACAGCAACGAGGCGTTGTTCGCGTACTACACGCTCACCAGACGTGGCGAACAGATCGACCACGAGCGGGTGGACGTGTACGACGCCGAGGGCGTGCAGCAGATGCTCTTCGCGTTCGAGCACGGGGCCGGGCTGCGGGACACGACGTTCGTGGAGCAGTCCCATCTGTGGTTCAACGGCCTGTGGAACACGATCAGCCAGGACCTGACGCTCAGTTCGTGAGGGCGGGCCCGGCCACCGTGAGGGCGAGCAGGACGCCACCCATCGAACTGCAGGTGGCGTTCCTGGCCTTGGCGCCGATGGCGAGGAGGAGCAGGCCCGCGAGTCCCGCGGGGCCGTAGTGCCACTGTGCGAGCTGCTCGAAGGTGATCACGACCACCGCGGAGAGGAGGCTCAGTACGGACATGGTGGTTCCTCCTGCTTCGGCGTTGCTTCGCTGATGGGCCTTGCCTGGTCTCCTTCGCTGCCACCATTGGCCACCTTCTTCCAAGTTGGCGACCAACTGCACTGGAGTTGTCCCCACTTGGTCGTGGTATATAAACGGGAGGGCGACAACTCTTGCCAAATCCAGGGGAGTTGTTGCGTTTGGCGGGATCCCGGGGAAACAGGGGAGCAGGGCGTGGCGGACATGGCAGACGCGACACTGAACGGCAGGAGAAGGCTCACGGCCCAGGAGATCGCCGACCGGCTCCGGGAGCGCATCAGGGAGGGCACGCTGCGGCCGGGCGACCAACTGCCCACGCAGGCCACGCTCGCCGACGAGTTCGGCGTCGAGCGCGGCACGGTCCGTCAGGCGCTCCAGCTCCTGGAGACGGACGGCCTGCTGAGCAAGCGCAGCAAGGGCAGCCCGCCGCGCATCGCCCCGGGGACCGCCGCCCGGGACGAGCCGCAGCCCTCGATGGTCGCCCTCGCCCCCCGCCTGGTCGAGGCCTTCCACGCCCCCCACGTCCGGATCGACGCGGTCTGCATGACCTCGGAGACCCTGATGCTGGCCCTCGGCGAGCCGCTGCGCCACATCCACGAGGGCCGCATCCGCCCCGAGACCCTCGACGTACGGATCCTGCTGCCCAGCCGCGACATCGACCTCGCCTTCCCGGTGCCGGTCCCGGACGACAGCGAGGGCGTCGACCACGAGGAGTCGGTCGCGGTGCACAACCGCTGGCTCGCCACGCGCAACGCGCAGGGCCAGGTGCTGCGCCACAACCTGCGCTCCCTGCGCTCCTCGCACGACATCGACGTACGGGTGACGTTCCGCGCGCTCCCCTTCACCCCGCCGGTCAAGCTGTACTTGCTGAACCAGTCCGAGGCACTCCTCTCGTACTACATGGTCACGCGGCGCGAGGAGGAGATCGACAACGACACCAAGCTGGAGATGTTCTCGGCCACCGGCACGCAGGCCCTGCTCTTCTCCTTCGAGGAGCGGGCGGGCCACCGGGACCGGACCTTCGTGGAGGAGTCGCAGAAGTGGTTCGACGCCCTATGGGAAACCATCACGTCCGACCTGACACTCTCCTAGTGACTTCAGAGACGACGAAGCAGACTGTTCCGGTGGCAGAAGAGACCGAATCACATCGGGAAACGACCGAACCGGGTGACGCTCGTGAGTCGGGCACCCTCGCCGAGCTGATCGCGGGCGCCCGCCATGTGCTCTTCGACTTCGACGGGCCGATCTGCCGGCTGTTCGCGGGCCGCCCGGCGTCGGGGATCGCGCGGCAGCAGGTGGAGTGGCTGGACGCGCAGGGGCTCGGCGACGTACTGACGGACGAGGAACGTGCGGACGTGGACCCGCACGCGGCCCTGCGGCGCCTCGGCGGGGCGCGTCCTGACAGCGACCTGGTCCAGGAGATGGAGAGCCGGCTCACGGAACAGGAGCTGCGCGCCGTCGCCTCGGCCTGGCCCACCCAGCACGCGGACCCGCTGATCCGCACCTGGACCGCGGTCGGCGCGCGCCTCGCCATCACGACCAACAACTCGGCCGAGGCGGCCCGCCGCTACATCGCGGGCCGCGGCCTGTCCGACTGCTTCGAACCGCACATCTACGGCCGCACCCGGGACCTCGCCCTCCTCAAACCGGACCCGTACTGCCTCAACCGCGCCATGTCGGCGATGGGGGCGTCGCCCGCGACCACGCTGATGATCGGCGACGCGGCGACGGACCTGGTGGCGGCGCGGCAGGCGGGCGTCGCGTTTCTGGGCTACGCGCGTCATGCCCGCAAGGAGAGCGTGCTGCGGGAGGCGGGGGCGCGGCAGGTGACGGGTTCCCTGGAGCCGATCGTCGACATCCTGCGGGCCCGCGGCTGACCTGCGCTTCCCTCATCCCTTCCCGCATATCGGGTGGAGTTGGCAGCCAACTGCCGTAGAGTTGTACGGACTTGGTCGGGGGGTGAGGGGAGATCGTCGTGACGAACGCCCGAACGGAGAACGCCCCCAGACCGACCGCCGACGACATCGCCGACACCCTGCGGAAGCGGATCGTCGGCGGCGAACTCACCCCCGGCGAACGCCTCCCGACCCAGGCCGCACTCGCCCGCGAATTCGGCGTGGAACGCGGCACGGTCCGCAACGCACTCCAGCTCCTCCGCGTGGACGGCCTGCTGACCAACCTGGGCAAGGGCAGCCCGCCCACGGTGTCCCGCCCCGAGCAGGCGTCGCTCCCCGGCGCGCAGACGGCCAGAAGCATCCTGGGGCCGCGCCTGGTGGCGGCGTTCGAGGCGCCGCATGTCTACGTGGACGTGGCGAGCCTGACCGGGGAGACGCTGATGACGGCCCTGGGGGAGCCGCTGGGCAAGGTGTACGAGGGGGTGCTGCGCCCGGAGTCGGTGCGGGTGCGGATGGTGGTGCCGAGGCCGGGCAAGGACGTCGACTACCCCGCGCCCGTGACCGGCTGGGGAGCCGACGACAAGCTCGACGAGGCGGTGCGGCGGCGCGGCCGGATCCAGTGGGCCTCGCAGCGCATGGTGCTGGACAACGCCTTCAGGGGCCTGCGCGACCACGGCATCGACGCGAGCTTCGAGTTCCGCTTCGTCTCCGGCGTGCCGACCCGGAAGGTCTATCTCCTGAACCGCCAGGAGGTGCTGGTCGGCCACTACATTCCGGGCCGGTTCGAGCGGGAGATCGACGACTACGAGGGCGGCGACACGGTCGAGCTCGTGGACGTGGAGGGCTTCGAGACGGAGATGTTCCCCTTCGCCCGCTCCAACGGCCAGGACCAGGCGGCTTTCGTGGAGGGCGAGCAGGCGATGTTCGATGGCTTGTGGGAGCACGTCGCGCGGCGAGGTCAGACCTGAGTCAGAGTGAAGCACACAAGCGCGACCCCGGTCAGCGCCCAGGCTGTCGACCTCCGCTGGGCCGACCGGAGCAGAGTGAGGGCGGCGAGGGCCAAGAGTCCGAGGCCCCCGTACTCGGACTGGACGAACAGCTCCAGACCGTGGCCGAGCACGGTCGCCAGCAACTGCGGTATCGGATTCACGGTTTCCCGCCCTTCAACTGTCGTGCTAACCAGCCCAATTGGCCTGCTGGACTTGGATTGGGCTCCCCCGGTACGGCCGATCGTTAATCAACACCGCGTAAATGTGCGTAAGTTGACCGAGTTTGGCGTGCCGTTGGGCTGACGTAGGTACGTTTCTTCCCGTGACGAACAGCCGGAGCGGAGCCAGCGGCGGCAAGGAGGTCTTCCGTGTCGTGGAGGAGCTGCGCTCGCGGATGGCCGGCGGCGTGTACTCGCTGGGAGCCCCGCTGCCGGCCCAGCGGTCCCTGGCCGAGGAGTTCGACGTGTCCCGGGACACGGTGCAGCGCGCGCTCAAGCAACTGCGCGCCGAGGGCTGGGTCGAGTCGAAGCAGGGCAGCGGGACCCGCGTCGTCCGCGCGCAGGCGGTCCAGTCGTACACCGCACGGAAGGCGATAGAGGGGCGGGTGACGCTGCGCGGATTCTTCGACGAGGCGTTCGTGGGGCCCGAGGTCCTGCTCGACGTGTTCACCCTGACGTCCGAGTCGCTCGACATGCAGGTGAAGGGCCAGATCGAGCGGATCAGGTCCCATGATGTGCGGCCGAGCCGCATCGCCATCCGGATGTTGCTGCCCGACGAGTCGCAGGACCTCCCCTACCCGCGGGCCCTGGACGACCCGGACGGGCGGCTGACTGCGGAGTTGAAGGACCGACTGCTGGACATCACGCGTCGGCACAGTTCGTCCATGAAGGCAGAGCTGCGGCAGCTGGAGGCCGAGGGGCTCGTGGAGTCCGCGAGCATCGAGATCCGGCATGTGAAGCTCACGCCGACGTCGAAGCTGTACCTGGTCGGCGGCGACCAGGCGCTGCACGGCCCGTACGAGGTCATCGAGCGGCCCATCGTCCTGGACGACGAGGTGACGGTCCGTGCGCTGGACGTGCTGGGCCTCGGCGCCAAGCTCACGCACTACGTCAAGGACGGCAACCCGAACTCGCGGGGGTCGGTCTTCCTGGAGAGCTGGCAGGCGTGGTTCGACTCGCTGTGGAACCACTTGGCTTGCTGACCCGGTTCATCTGGTCATCCGCGCCGCTGCCATGTGCAGAAGCTTCAAGGATTCGATTACCGCGTCGGCACCCAGCATCTCCATGCGAGCCCGTTCCTCCGCGTCGGACGTGCAACCCACGAAACGGGTGCCGACCGCCTGCGCTGCTTCCAGGTCCGAGGCCTTGTCTCCCAGCATGAGACAGCTGCCGGGGGCGATCCCCAAGTCCTCCACTGCGCGGGAGACGGCATGAGGATCCGGCTTCATCCGCCGTAGTGCGCGCGAACTGCGCCCATGGACGCGGGACGCGAAGAGGACGTCAAGCCCGTGGATCTGCAGAAATTTGAGAATCGGTCCTTCCGCGTTGTTGCTGGCGATGGCAAGGGGTTTGTCGAGCCGTGTGAGTTGATCGGTCAGCTCGAACAGGTGACGGGCTGCGGGGGCATCATGTACCGCATCGAGTTCGTGGGCCGTGACGAGATCGGCGATCTCGGCCACGTCGTCCGCAGGCCTGTCGCGGAGCTCCTTGAGAATGTCGTGGGAGTCGTAGAGCTTGTCGATGGCGTCGGGAACGTTCCCCCACAGGTCCCTCAACCGCTGCTTCATCTCGTCCGCCTGGCCTACGGTCCCGCCAGGAAACAGATCGCACATCGGTCCGTCGAAGTCGAAGATGACGCCGTCGGCTTCTGTCAGCAGCCGACGCAGATGCTCGGCCTGCGGAGCAGGCTCGCTTTCGCTCATCCCCCAAGTGTGGAACAGCTTCGTACACGCCTCGCACGGCGAAGCTCGAATTAGCCCGTGCGGTGCATCAGTTGAGACATATCCAAGAGTTGGTCCGCGGCCGGTCGTCGTGCGGGATAGCGTAGCTCCGCACCTGAGTGACATGAGTGTCACGCTTGGCGGGAGAAACGGTCTATGCAGTCGGACGCGGTTTCGGGGGCTTGGCGGGATGCCGTAGCGCTCACTGGTGGCGGTGCGGTGATCGAGGGCCCCCTCAAGGGGCATCACCACGAGACGTACGTCATTCCGCTGGCCGTGAGCGACATTGCTGCGACTGCTCGCTGGAAGTGTCGCGAGCCGCGGCCCGGTCTGTTCTGGTACGACCGACGTTGTTTCGCTTCCGAGGACGAGCTGGTCCGTGCGCTGGCCGGGCGGGTCACCCGGGTTCCGCCGGTCTTCGACTCCGGCAGCGGGTTGACCCTGCAGGGCTTCATCGAGGGCTTCACGCTGGGAGCGCTGCACCCGTTCGGGAAGACGGTCCCCGGTCGGCTCGTCGACCAGATTCTCGACGTTTTCCGGGATCTGGTCGTCATCGATCCCTCGTCGGTGCCCATTCGCCGGACGTGCTCGCCTCAGGACATGCCTGCAGACGGGGAGACCGGACCGTTCCTGGACCGCCTCATCCACTTCATCGAGAACAAGGTTTATCAGCCTCATATCGCCGAATTCGGGAGTCTTTTCCACGAGTTGGGCATCGACGACCGCTCCTTCAAGCGCTTGCATGTTCTCGCGGACCGACTGCACACGCGTCCCTTCTCCCTCCTGCACGCGGATCTGCACCGGGAGAATCTGGTCATCGACCATCACCGACAGCTCTGGGTCATCGACTGGGAGTTGGCCATGTTCGGCGACCCTCTGTACGACCTGGCCACACATCTCTACCTGATGCGCTACCCCGTATGGCAACGGCATCGACTGTGTGAACGATGGTGCGCAACCGTGGAGCGGGTCCGCGAGGGAGCTTCGTTCGGCTGGCGTGAGGATCTGCCGTTGCTGCTCGACTACAAACGTGCGCAGTCGGTGTTCACGGATGTCATCCGGTGCGCGCTCACGCTCCGAGACGCGCTGGCTGACTCCCTCGATGGCCAGTTGGCCGATACGGGCTTGCGGATCCACCGTGTGCTGCGTCGGGCGAGAGAGCCTCTGGGGCTGACGTCTCCGCCGTCGGTCGAAGAGGTTGTGGGCGCGTTGCGGAGATGGCTCGCCTCGCACGCCGACTGACCGCAACGGCAGCCGCGAGAAGCCGACTTGGCATACTGCGTCCTATTGCCCACCAATCCTGTCCTCTTGACCATGTACTCATGGTGAGTGGTGGGGATGCCGGAGCGGACGATGGCATGACGTGGTTGCGGCGGGCCCGGGTGCGATTCGAGTCTCGCGGGGTGCGGGTGCTGTTGATCTGCATCTCGATCACGGGGCTCGTTGCGAACTGGGTTCCCCCTGTGGGCGACTGGCTCGCGGACCGGGCCTTCGTGGCGAGCGCGCTCCTGAGTCTCGTTGCCTTCGCCCTGTACGACTCGATCCAGCGACTGGCGGACTCCCTGGCGGCTGTCGACCGGGCCGCAGAGGCGCGCTTCTCGTCCGAGCGCCTGGCGGACGCCGTGCGAGTAGCGTTCACCGACACGGTGGATCGCTGCTCGCCGGATCGGCTTTCACTGGCCCTCCGAGAGGCTTTCGCTGCCGAACGCGTGACCATCGATGTGCTGGCCTACACGGGGGAGACCTTCCTCGCCGGCATTTACCAAGGGTTGGATCGCCTGCGACAGAGCCCTGGGCGTGCTCGCAAGACGGTGACCGTCCGACTCCTTGTTCCGGACCTGTCGGTGCCGATGCAGGTCCCTGCCGAAGTGACGCCGGCAAGTGGGAGCAGCGCTTTCGTAGCGTTCCGGAAGAGGCTGGGAAGCCAGTGCCGCCGCAATGACCGGCAACTGAGAGACGTGTGCCAGGCGATTCCCGAGCGAAGAGGACTTTCGGTCAACTACGAGTGCCGCGTGTACACCGGTATGCCGATGGACAAGCTGTGCGTCATCAACAACAGCCTTGTGGTCCACGGCTTCTACGACCTCACCACACAGATGCTTTACCAGGGTGTCGCCTTCTACGACCCCAAGGGCCACAGCACTGACATGTTCGTGCTTCGGGAACCGCATGCCGCTGCGTGGGTCGGGCGCTTCGAGGGGATGTGGACGGTCGCCCGGGCCGCGGACTGGGGTTGGATCGAGGGCAATGTGTAGCGTCGCAGGCACCTTCATGGCGGCGCATATCCTCGCCCTATGACCGACCGCGCCCCCGGCCTCCGTGAACGCAAGAAGCAGCGCACCCGGCAGACGCTTTCCGAGACCGCCGTGCGGCTGTTCATGGAGAAGGGGTACGACAGCGTGTCCGTCGCCGAGGTCGCCGCCGCGGCCGAGGTGTCGAAGCCGACCCTGTTCCGGTACTTCGCCGCGAAGGAGGACCTCGTCCTCCACCGGTTCGCGGACCACGAGGACGAGGCGGCGCGGGTCGTGGCGGGCCGGGAGGACGGGGAGGCGCCGCTCGGGGCGTTGCGGCGGCACTTTCTGGAGGGGCTGCGGCGGCGGGACCCGGTGACCGGCCTCTGCGATCACCCGGCCGTGCTCGCGTATCACCGGCTGCTGTACGGGACGCCCCAGTTGGTGGCCCGGTTGTACGGGTACCAGGAGCGGTCCGAGCGGGCCCTCGCCGAGGCGCTCGGCGGGCCCGGGGTGCGGGCCCGGATCGCCGCGGGGCAGATCGTCGCCACGCAGCGGATCCTCGCCGAGGAGAACGTGCGGCGGATCGTGGCCGGCGAGTCCGCCGACGCGCTGGAGGCGGCCGCCGTGCGCACCGCGAAGGAGGGGTTCCGGCAGCTGACGGAGGGGCTCGGGCGCTGGTACGGGTGAGCGCCCCCGCTACCCCCGCTGCCGAGCCCGCCGCGCCCCCGCCGGGCTCGGGGACGGAGCGCTCAGGTGGCCCTCGGCCAGGTGCGTGAGCAGGCGCAGGAACACCTCCCGGTCGCCCGGCGGGAACGCCGCGAGGGCCTCCTCGTGGACCCGGTCCACGATCTCCTGACTGCGCGCGGCCGTCCGCGCGCCCTCCTCCGTCACCGCGATGATCCGCGCCCGCCGGTCCGTGCTGGACGGCCGCCGCTCCGCGAGCCCCGCCTTCTCCAGGGCGTCGACCGTGACGACCATCGTCGTCTTGTCCATGTCGCCGATCTCCGCGAGCTGGTTCTGCGTGCGCTCCTCCTCCAGCGCGTGCACGAGCACGCAGTGCATCCGCGCCGTCAGCCCGATCTCGGCGAGCGCGGCGGCCATCCGACTGCGCAGCACATGGCTCGTGTGGTCCAGGAGGTACGAGAGGTCGGGCCTGGTCCGGGTGGGGGCGGGCGTCATGGCGGTCATGGGCTCAGGGTAGCCGATAAGTCGTTCCGAAGAATATCGTCTGCAACGAAACTATCTGCTACGGTCGTTTCATCGACGCCGCCCGACAGGGGCGGCGGATCGACAGAAGGGCACCGTCATGTCCGCACTGCCCGCTCCACTCGCGCCGCCCGCCGGCGAAGCCACCCGCTCCCGCTGGCTCGCCCTCGGCGTCATCGCCACCGGCACGCTCATGATCATCCTCGACGGGTCGATCGTCACCGTCGCGATGCCGGCCATCCAGCGCGACCTCAACTTCTCGACCAGCGGCCTGAGTTGGGTCGTGAACGCCTATCTCATCGCCTTCGGCAGCCTGCTGCTGCTCGCCGGGCGGCTCGGCGACCTGCTCGGCCGCAAGCGGATGTTCCTCGCCGGTACCGGGGTGTTCACCGCCGCATCGCTCGTCGCGGGGCTCGCCGCCACCCCCGCCGTACTGCTCGCGGCGCGTTTCCTCCAGGGTGTCGGGAGCGCGATGGCCGCCGCCGTCGGGCTCGGGATCCTCGTCACGCTCTTCACCGATCCCCGCGAACGGGCCCGCGCCATAGGCGTGTTCAGCTTCACCGGCGCCGCGGGTGCCTCGATCGGGCAGGTCCTGGGCGGCGTACTCACCGACGTCCTCGACTGGCACTGGATCTTCTACATCAACCTGCCCATCGGCGCCGCCGTCCTCGCCCTCGCGGTCACCGCCCTGCCGGGCGACCGCGGCCTCGGGCTGCGCGCCGGTGCCGACGCGTGGGGTGCGCTGCTGATCACGGCGGGTCTGATGCTCGCGATCCTCGGCGTCGTCAACATCGAGGCGTACGGGGTGGGGTCGTGGCGGACGGCCGGGACGGTCGTGGCGGGGCTCGTCCTCGTCGCCGCGTTCGTCGTGCGTCAGGCGCGGGCCCGTACGCCGCTCATGCCGCTGCGCATCCTGCGCTCACGCGCCGTCGTCGGCGCCAACGTCACGCAGATCCTCACCCTCGCCGCGATGTTCGCCTTCCAGGTGCTCGCCGCGCTCTACATGCAGCAGGTCCTCGGCTACGGGGCCCTGGAGACCGGCCTCGCGATGCTGCCCGCCGCCGTGCTGATCGGCGCGGTCTCGCTCGGTGTCTCGGCCCGGCTGGCCGCGCGGTTCGGGGAGCGGCGGGTGCTGCTCGCCGGGCTCGTCCTGCTCGCCGGGGCCCTCGGGTATCTCGCCCGGGTTCCTGTTCAGGGGGAGTACGTCGCCGATCTGCTGCCCGTGATGCTGCTGGTGTCCGGTGGCGGGCTCGTGCTGCCCGCGCTCGCCGGCCTCGGGATGTCCGCGGCGGGCGGGGAGGACGCGGGTCTTGCCTCCGGCCTGTTCAACACCACGCAGCAGATCGGCATGGCGCTCGGTGTCGCCGTGCTGTCGACCCTGTCCGCCGCGCGCGCCGACGTCCTCGTCGTGAGCGGGAGCTCGCGGGCGGCCGCGCTGACCGGCGGCTACCGGCTCGCGTTCCTGGTCGGGGCCGGGCTGATCGGGCTCGCGTTCCTGGTCGCACTGGTCCTGCTGAGGCGGCCTGCAGCCCCCGCCGCCGAGGCCGGCCGCGCGGCGTCCACCACACCCGTGGCGGCGCCCTGATCCGGGTCTCCACGTGGCGCGGGACACTTTTGCAAGCAGTCGCTTGCAAAAGTTAGCGCGGTTGCGGCACCATCGAGGCATGGCATCGCTCAACGTCGGAAGTCTCGGCGAATACCTGCGCGAGCAGCGTCGCAACGCGCAGTTGTCGCTCCGTCAGCTCGCCGACGCCGCCGGGGTGTCCAACCCGTACCTGAGCCAGATCGAGCGTGGGCTGCGCAAGCCGAGCGCGGAGGTTCTGCAGCAGGTCGCCAAGGCGCTGCGGATCTCCGCGGAGACGTTGTACGTGCACGCCGGCATTCTCGACGCCGAGCGGGAGCGGACCGAGGTGGAGACGCGCGCCGTCATCCTCGCCGACCCCTCGCTCAACGAGCGTCAGAAGCAGGTGCTGTTGCAGATCTACGAAGCCTTCAGGCACGAGAACGGCGACAGCGACGGCGAACCCGACAGCGGTGAGCCCGACAGCGGCGATGCCCAGCCCTCAAGCAGCAGTTGATGTGATCCGGGAGGACCACGCCATGGCCATCAAGGACGACCTGCGCAAGACCCTCACCGACCCGACCCCGCTCTACTTCGCCGCCGGCACCGCCGAGCTGGCGTACCAGCAGGCCAAGAAGGTGCCGGGGATCGTGGAGCAGCTGCGGAGCGAGGCGCCCGCCCGCTTCGAGTCCGTGCGCCAGACCGACCCGAAGGACGTGCAGGAGAAGGCGACCACCCGCGCCAAGGAGGCCCAGGCCACCCTCACGGCGAAGGTGAACGAGATCGTCACCACCCTCGACACCGACCTGAAGAAGTTCGGCGAGAGCGCCCAGGAGTTCGCGCTGCGCGGCGTCGGCTACGCCGCGGAGTACGCCGTCAAGGCGCGCGAGACGTACGAGAAGGTCGCCGAGCACGGCGAGGAGGCCGTGAAGGCCTGGCGCGGCGAGGCCGCCGAGGAGCTCGGCGAGCTCGCCGAGGTCGTCGAGCCCGACGCCGAGCCGGAGGCCGGCCAGACGCAGGCCAAGGAGGCGGAGAGCAAGGACGCTCCGGCCGCCGAGGCCAAGTCGGGCCCCGCCAAGAAGGCCCCGGCCAAGAAGACCGCCACGGCGAAGAAGACCACGACCCCCGCCAAGAAGACCGGCTCCGGCTCCACGCCGCCCGCCAAGTAGGACCTGCGCCGACGGGCCGGGCACTTGTGGAGTGCCCGGCCCGTTGTACGGGTACCGTGGCCGTCGTCGGACGGTTCCGTAAGCAAGTCGATTCTGGTGGTGGCGTTGTGCTGATGCAGGGTTTCGCCAATGTGATGTGGCTGCTGAGCATGGCGTTGATCGTCTTCAGTGGCTTCGCGCTCGTCGACGCCGCCATCCGGCGCGAGGACGCCTACCGGGCGGCCGACAAGAAGACCAAGCCGTTCTGGCTGATCATCCTCGGGATCGCGTTCGTCGTGAACCTGCTGTTCCCGATCCTGTCGTTCCTGCCGATCATCGGCCTGATCGCGACCATCGTCTACATGGTGGACGTGCGGCCCGCCGTCAAGCAGATCGGCGGTGGCGGCGGGGGCCGCAAGGGCCGCGGCTCCAGCAGCGACGGACCGTACGGCCCGTACAACGGCGGCCGCTGACCGACCCCGCCCGACCGGTTCCTCACCGGTCGAGCAGCAGCACCGCCACGTCGTCCGTCAGATCGCCCCCGTTGAGATCGCGCACCTCGTTCATCGCGGCCTCGAGCAGCCCCTCGCCGGACAGGCCCTGCGCCCGCTGGCGGCGGATCATCTCCACCATGCCCTCCTGGCCGAGCCGCTTCCTGCCCTCGCCGATCCGGCCCTCGATCAGCCCGTCCGTGTAGAGCATCAGGCTCCACTCGGGGCCCAACTCGACCTGCATGCGCGGCCACCGGGCCTTCGGCAGCAGCCCGAGCGCCGGGCCGTTGTTCTCGTACGGGAGCAGGACCGCGGGGCGACCGGGCGTCGCTATCAGCGGTGACGGGTGGCCCGCCAGGCACAGGCCCGCGCGCCGGCCGTCCGGCGCGATGTCGACCGTGCACAGCGTCGCGAAGATCTCGTCGTCGGAGCGCTCGTGCTCGAGGACCTGCTGGAGCGTGGAGAGCAGCTCGTCGCCGCACAGGCCCGCGAACGTCAACGCGCGCCACGCGATGCGCAGTTCCACGCCGAGCGCCGCCTCGTCGGGCCCGTGCCCGCAGACGTCGCCGATCATCGCGTGGACCGTGCCGTCGGGCGTGCGCACCGTGTCGTAGAAGTCGCCGCCGAGCAGCGCGCGCGAGCGGCCCGGGCGGTAGCGGGCGGCGAAGCGCAGCGTCGAACCGTCGAGCAGCGGCTTCGGCAGCAGGCCGCGCTCCAGACGGGCGTTCTCCTGCGCGCGGATCCGGGACTCGGTGAGCCCCTGCTGCGCGACGTCGGCGCGCTTGCGCTCGACCGCGTACCGGATCGCCCGGCCGAGCAGCCGGGAGTCCAGCTCGTCGCGGAACAGATAGTCCTGCGCGCCCACCCGGACCGCCTCGGCGCCGCGCTCGGCGTCGCCCGACGTGGTCAGGGCGAGCACGGCCCGGCGCGGGGCAAGCCGCAGCAGGTGCCGCAGCGTGCGCAGCTCGTCGTGGTGCTCGGGCTCCGACCGGTCCGGCTTCGCGCCGGGCAGCGCGAGGTCGAGCAGGATGCAGCTGACGTCGTCGGTGAGCAGCCGCTCGGCCTCGGTGAGGTTGCGCGCGGTGCGCACGCGGATCGGCTTGCCCGCGGCGTCGGGCACCTCGGGGATGCTGAGGGAGCCCGCCGGGTCGTCCTCTATGACCAGGATCGTCAGACCGGTGGCGTCACGGTCGGCGGGTGCCGGCGCGTGAGCGGCTTCGTCGGCCGGCGTCTCCTGCTCGTGCTCGGCGCTCTGTATGTCGTTGGCGGCAGGGCGCTCGGTGGTCGGCCGCTCGTCCTGCGGGTCGTACATGTCGGTCGTGGTGTGCGCGTCCTGAGCCTGACCACTTTCCGCGGCCGGGATCGCTCTCTGCCGCGGTACGGGTACGGGCATCGCTTCGGTTTCCTTCCCTCCCCCCGAGGGCACGGTGGGACGAAGGTCCTCGCACCACCGACGGGGACCTTAGCGGTAGCCGACGTCCGAACGGAATGGTGAGCGGCGAAGGGCCCGCGTCATATGCCGCCCCCGGCACCGGAATTGAGTGGGTTCCGTCCCTGGTCGGGCGGGTCGAAGATGACGAAGGTCACGCCGGGGCACCGGAACCGCGGGGCCGCGCGTGCCGTGGGTCACGTGGGACACGTCACCCGTCCGGGCCCAAATCCGGCATGCCGCGCCGTGCCTGCGGCCCCCGGGCTCAGGCGTCCGGCCTGACCACCCCGAGCATCGCCATGGAACCCGCCCCCGCGACCGTCACGTTCCGCCCCGGACGGGGCGCGTGGATGATCGCGCCCTTGCCTATGTACATCCCGACATGGCTGGCGTCGTCGTGGTAAATGATCAGGTCGCCGGGGCGCATGTCCTTGATGTCGATGTGCTTGAGCTGCTTCCACTGCTCCTGCGACGTGCGCGGTATCGGCCGCTTCGCCGACGCCCACGCCTGCGAGGTCAGGCCCGAGCAGTCGAACGACTTCGGCCCCTCGGCGCCCCACACGTACGGCTTGCCCAGCTGCTCCGAGGCGTAGCGCACGGCCTTCTTGCCGGCCGCCGACGCCTTGCCGTCGATCTCTTTGAGGACGCCCGAGGAGAGCCATTCCGTCTGGGCCTTCTGCTCGGCCGCCTCCTCCAGCTGCCGCAGCTGCTCGCGCTCCTTCTTGGCGAGCCTGTCCTCGATCTTCTGCGCCGCCTTGATCTGCTTCTCGATCCGCTTCTTCGCGGCGGCCTTCTTCTTGCGCCCCTCGTCGAGCGCCTTCCACTTGGCGGAGGCGACGTCCGCGTACTTCTCCAGCTCGTCCTGCGTCCGGTCGAGGCGCGAGATCAGGTTCCGCGTGGCCTGCTGTCCCTGGTACGCCCGGCCCGCGTTGTCGAGGAAGCGGCCCGGGTCGCCGGCCAGCATGAACTGGGCCTCCTGGGAGATCCCGCCCGTGCGGTACTGCTCGCGGGCCGCCGCGCCCGCCCGGCCCTTGAGGCTGTCGAGCTCCGCCTGGCCGTCCGCGATCTTCCGGGCCAGCTTCACGATCTGGTCGGACTGGTCGGCGGCCTTCTCCTCCGCCGCGTTGTACTCGTCCGTGGCGACCGCGGCCTGGTGGTACAGCTTGTCGATCTTCTTGCGCACTGCCTCAAGGTCCGCGGTCTTCGGGGTACTTGAGGGTGAGGGTGAAGGCGAGGGATCGGCGTACGCCACGCCCGCCGGCGCCAGTACGGTCACGGCGCACACCAGCGCCAGGGCCGCCATCGTCGTCGTGCTCCGCTTGCTCATCTGCTCCTGCCCCCACAGCCGAGACAAACCTGATTTACCGTCAGTAACTCGCGCACGTTCGGGGGATGGTGCCACGCGCGTCCCGAATGCGACAGACCCGTACGACATTCCCCGAACGCTCCGACGAACGGGACGCCGAGATCGTTCCCCTGGACCCGTCGAATCTCAGACGTTCCCTCGCGGCGCCAACGCCCCCCACGCCACGGTCACTTCGCCCTGCCGCCAGCGCCCCGGCCGATCCACCACCGGCCAGTCCGCGGCGAGATCCCGCACCGCCCGGATCCAGCGCTGCCGCGCGCCGTACGAGGCGTAGGGCGCGGCCGCCGCCCACGCCCGGTCGAAGTCGCGCAGGAAGGCGTGCACCGGCTCGCCGGGGACGTTGCGGTGGATGAGTGCCTTCGGGAGCCGTTCGGCCAGGTCGGACGGGGTGTGCAGGGAGCCGAGCCGGGTCGCGAACGTCACGGTCCGCGGGCCTTCCGGGCCGAGCGCCACCCACACGTGCCGGCGCCCGATCTCGTCGCAGGTGCCCTCCACGAGGAGACCCTCCGGCGCAAGGCGCGCGCACAGCCGCTCCCACACCGCGGCGACCTGCTCCTCGTCGTACTGGCGCAGCACGTTCGCGGCGCGGATCAGGAGCGGGGGAGCGCTCAGCGGCACCTCGAAGCCGCCGTGCCGGAATTCAAGACCCTCCCGCTCGTACGGCTTCGCGGCGGCGACCCGCGCAGGCTCGATCTCGATGCCGACCACGCGCGCGTGCGGCGCCGCCTCCCGCAACCGGGCCAGCAGCTCGACGGCCGTCCAGGGCGCCGCCCCGTACCCCAGGTCCACCGCCACCGGGTTGTCGGCGCGGCGCAGCGCGACGCCGTGGGTGGCCGCGATCCAGCGGTCCATGCGGCGCAGCCGATTCGGGTTGGTGGTGCCTCGCGTCACGGTTCCCACGGGGCGAGAACTGGAACGCGGGCTCATGACCAAGAGGGTATGCGCTGCGCCGGACGCCGCTTTGGTTGAGATCCGTACGGTAATGATTCGGCAAAGTGGAAATGGAGCAGCCGACTCCGGCGTTGCCCCCTTGGAAGAGGGCCTGTGCCCTCCGGTCGTCGTGCCCGCAGTACGCCCACCAAGGAGGGCCCGCCACGTGAGCCAGTACGTGACCAGGTTCCGCCGCTCCGGGGCTGCTCCGGCCCTGCTGCGGTTCCCCGGTGCGCATCGGCGCCCGCGCCGCATCGCGATGCTCAGCGTGCACACCTCGCCCCTCCACCAGCCCGGCACGGGCGACGCGGGCGGCATGAACGTCTACATAGTCGAGCTCGCCAAGCGGCTCGCGGCGATCAACATAGAGGTCGAGATCTTCACCCGCGCCACCTCCGGTGGCCTGCCGCCGGAGGTCGAGCTCGCGCCCGGCGTCCTCGTACGGCATGTGGACGCCGGCCCCTACGAGGGCCTCGCCAAGGAGGACCTGCCCGCCCAGCTGTGCGCCTTCACGCACGGCGTCATGCAGGCGTGGGCGGGCCACCGGCCCGGCTATTACGACCTCGTCCACTCGCACTACTGGCTCTCCGGACAGGTCGGCTGGCTGGCCGCCGAGCGCTGGGGCGCGCCCCTCGTGCACGCCATGCACACCATGGCCAAGGTCAAGAACGCGGCGCTCGCGGAGGGCGACACCCCCGAGCCGGCCGCCCGCGTCATCGGCGAGACCCAGATCGTGCGCGCCGCCGACCGCCTCATCGCGAACACGGCGGAGGAGGCCGACGAGCTGGTCCGCCACTACGAGGCGGACCCCGGGAACGTCGCGGTCGTGCACCCCGGCGTGAACCTCGACCGCTTCCGCCCCGCCGACGGCCGCGCCGCCGCCCGCGCCCGCCTCGGCCTGCCCCAGGACGCCCTGGTGCCCCTCTTCGCGGGCCGTATCCAGCCCCTGAAGGCCCCCGACATCCTCCTGAAGGCCGTCGCCGTCCTCCTGGACGAGCGCCCGGAGCTCCGCTCCCGCATCGTCGTCCCTGTGGTCGGCGGCCCCAGCGGCAGCGGCCTCGCCAAGCCGGCGGCCCTCCAGAAGCTCGCCGCGAAGCTCGGCGTCGCGGACGTGGTCCGCTTCCAGCCGCCGGTCGGCCAGGAGCAGCTCGCGGACTGGTTCCGCGCGGCATCCGTCCTGGTCATGCCCTCCTACAACGAGTCCTTCGGCCTCGTCGCCATAGAGGCCCAGGCCGCAGGCACACCCGTGATCGCCGCGTCCGTGGGCGGCCTCCCCGTGGCCGTACGTCACGACAAGACCGGCTTCCTGGTCGACGGCCACGAACCTGCCCGCTACGCGCGCGTGCTCCGCGAATTCGCCGACCACCCCCACCTGGTCGACACCATGGGCGACGCGGCGGCCCGCCATGCCCTCTCCTTCGGCTGGGACACGGCGGCCTCCGCCACGGCGGACGTCTACACGGCCGCGATGCAGGCGAGGCGCCGTCACGTACCCTCGCACCATGGCTGACCAGCGACAGGCACACGACGTCATCGAGTCCACGCTGAAGGACGCCGAGCTGGAGTGGGAGAGCCCGGAGGCCGGGTCCTACGTGGTGAAGCTGCCCGGTACGCGCAAGCTCTCGACGACGCTGTCCCTGCGCGTGGGCCGGCACAGCCTCTCGCTCAACGCCTTCGTGATCCGGCACCCGGACGAGAACGAGGCCGGGGTGCACCGCTGGCTCCTGGAGCGCAATCTGCGCCTGTACGGCGTGAGTTACGCGGTCGACCAGCTCGGCGACATCTACCTCACCGGCAAGCTCCCGCTCGCCGCCGTCACCCCCGACGAGATCGACCGCCTCCTCGGCTCGGTCCTGGAGGCCGCGGACGGCTCCTTCAACACGCTCCTCGAACTCGGCTTCGCGAGCGCGATCCGCAAGGAGTACGAGTGGCGGGTGGCGCGCGGCGAGTCGACGCGCAACCTGGACGCGTTCACGCACCTGACCCAGCGCCCCGCCAAGTAGGCCTCTTAACAAGCTGGTTGTTCGCTAGCCGAGCGCGACCATCCGCACCACCGTCACGGTCAGCACCGATCCGGAGACGTAGTAGAGGACTATCGCCCCGCCGACCGTCGCCTCGCGGCGGTCGCGTTCGCCGCACACCGTCGTCGAGCCGTGGCCGTACGGATCGTGGGACAGCGTGCGGGCCATCTCCGCGCGGAAGGCGTCCGGGTTCGCCATCTTGGCGAGGGTGTCGTCGGCGGGCGGTGCGTAGGCGACGCGGCAGGCGGCGCGCCTGCGTCTGCGGCTCACGCCGGGCCCCGCCTCTCCGCCTCGTCGCGGGCGAGCCGGGCGAGGATCGCGTCGGCCTCGGGGTCCGGCACCGCCTCCAGCATCCAGTGCCGCATGACGGCGTGGATCTCGCCGACCCCCGCCGCGTTGATCGCCCTGTCGAACTCGGCGCGCTGCTTCGCGTCCAGCGCTGCGCGAATCGCCGGAATGCTGTTGGGGACGTCGACCTCGACGCCGCCCACCAGCGTTCTGGGCGGTTCGTCAGTTCTGGAGGAGGTCCTTGGGGGTTCGGCCATGTACGGTCACGTACCCGCCGAACTGCCCGGTCAAGCCGGGCTGTTCTCCGCCGCCGCGGGCGCCGCCGCGACCGGCGTCGAGGGCCCGGCGTCCGGCAGCCCGCGCATCAGCGCCCAGTAGCCGATCGCCGTCACCGTGCCGAGGGCCGCGCACCCCGCCCACAGCCATCCGGCGCCCGCCGAGTCGATCACCCAGCCGCCCGCGAGCGGGGCGACGAGGGCCGCCGCCGACCACGACATGGTGTAGACGCCCTGGTAGCGGCCGCGCCCCTCGGCGGGGGAGAGGCGGGCCACGAGCCCCGACTGCGTGGGCGCGTTGATCATCTCGCCGAGGGTCCACACCACGACCGTGAGCGCGTACGCGGCGATCGATCCGGCGAGGGCGGTGAGGGCGAAGCCGTACCCGATGAGCAGCGAGGAGACGGTCAACAGGCGCCCGGGATCACGCCGTTCGATGTACCGGGTCAGCGGAATCTGCAGCGCGACGATGACGACACCGTTCACGGCGGCGACGAGGCCGACGTCCGAGCTGCTCAGCCCGTTCTCGCCCATGACGATCGGCAGGCCGACCGAACTCTGCGTGAAGACGACGGCGACCAGGAAGGAAAGCCCCACCATCAGCATGAACCGCCCGTCGCGCAGCACGGTCCCCATGGTGACCACCGGGCTCGACGGCGCTCCCGGCACCACCGTGCTGGTGGGCCGCGACTCCTTCACCTTCACGAAGACGACCAGGGCGCAGGCGAGCGTCATCCCGGCCTCGACGAGGAAGCCGAGCGTGTAGCTCTGCGCGACGAGGAACCCGGCGTACACGGACGAGACCGCGAACCCCAGGTTGATCGCCCAGTAGTTGAGCGAGAACGCCCGCACCCGGTCCTCGGGGCGCACGATGTCGGCCATCATCGCCTGGATCGCGGGCCGCGAGGCGTTCGAGGCGAGGCCGAGGGCGAAGCCGGTGACCGCGATCCACACCGGGTCCCGTACGAACGCCAGCGCGGCGACCGTCGCCGAGGTGGCGAGCTGCGCGCCGAGCAGGGTGGGCCGCCGCCCGAGCCGGTCGGCGAGCACGCCGCCGAGCACGGACGCGATGACGCCGCCGAGCCCGATCAGCGAGGCGACGAGACCGGCGTACGCGGCGGAGAAGCCACGCGAGGCGGTCAGGTACAGCGCGAGGAAGGTGAGAACAAAATTACCGAGCCGGTTGACGAGGGTGCTGGTCCACAGCCACCAGAATTCGCGCGGCAGCCCGGAGACGGACTCCGTGGCGGCACGTCTGAGCGAGGCGACTGACATGGGTGCATCCCCCGGGGCGTAAGTAAGTGGTGCGGCAGGTTTACGTAACTTACGCACCGGGTAATCATCCGGGCCACTCAATTGACGGGGACCGTCAATCGGCGGGCGCCGGAGCGGTCGATTAGGCTCGGCCCCATGGCCGACGCACCGTACAAGCTGATCCTCCTCCGCCACGGCGAGAGCGAGTGGAACGCGAAGAACCTGTTCACCGGATGGGTGGACGTCAACCTCAACGAGAAGGGCGAGAAGGAGGCGGTCCGCGGCGGTGAGCTGCTCAAGGACGCCGGCCTGCTCCCCGACGTGGTCCACACGTCGCTCCAGAAGCGCGCGATCCGCACGGCCCAGCTCGCGCTGGAGTCCGCGGACCGCCACTGGATCCCCGTCCACCGCAGCTGGCGCCTGAACGAGCGCCACTACGGCGCCCTCCAGGGCAAGGACAAGGCGCAGACCCTCGCGGAGTTCGGCGAGGAGCAGTTCATGCTGTGGCGCCGCTCGTACGACACCCCGCCGCCGCCGCTCGACCGCGACGCCGAGTACTCCCAGTTCGAGGACCCGCGCTACGCGACGCTCCCGCCGGAGCTGCGCCCGCAGACGGAGTGCCTCAAGGACGTCGTCGTCCGCATGCTCCCGTACTGGTTCGACGGCATCGTCCCGGACCTCCTGACGGGCCGCACGGTCCTGGTCGCGGCCCACGGCAACTCGCTGCGCGCCCTGGTCAAGCACCTGGACGGCATCTCCGACGCCGACATCGCGGGCCTCAACATCCCGACCGGCATCCCGCTCTCGTACGAGCTGGACGCCGACTTCAAGCCGCTGAACCCGGGCGGCACGTACCTGGACCCGGACGCGGCGAAGGCGGCCATCGAGGCGGTCAAGAACCAGGGCAAGAAGAAGTAAGCACCCCTGCTTCAGCCCCCTACCTGCGGTTTCCCCGCTGGTAGGGGGCTTCTTCGTTGTCGGGGGCCGTGGTGGGGCCGGTGTACCGCAGGTCCCGGAGCGGTACACCGTCGTACGTTTCGGTGCGCTCGGCGCCGTCGGGGGTGAAGCCGGCGCGTTCGTAGAAGCGGCGGGCGCGGGTGTTGGCCGCGAGGACCCACAGGTCGAGGCGGCGGAAGCCGCGGGCGGCGGAGCGGGAGCGGGCGGCGTCCAGGAGGAGGCGGCCGACGCCGGAGCCGATGCGGTCGGGCAGGACGTAGAGGGTGTGGAGTTCGCCGGACGCGGGCTCGGGGAGCGGGCCGAGGGCGGCCCAGCCGATCACGGTGCCGGCGTCGGTGGCGACGAGGTTGTCGACCGGGTTGTCGGGCGCCCGGAGGCGGTCGCGGCGCCGGGCCGCGTCGGCCTCGGCGGACATCGCGTCGAGGTAGCTCCGCGGGACGATGCCGGCGTACGCCGTTCGCCAGCCGCTCACCCGCAGCGCGGAAACGGCGTCCACGTCGTCCGGTTCCATCGCCCGCACCTCGATCATGGGCGGATGGTAGCCGGGAGCCCGGAAAATGGGGGGTGTGCCGGGGCGGGGGCTGGTTATTCTGCGTCGTCCCGCACAGGCCAGGGAGGTCCGTCACCGTGAGCAGTGTCAGCACGTCGTTTCCCGAGCGGTTGGAGCTGACGGGGGAGGGGCTCGTTCTGCGCGACTGGAGCGAGGCGGACCTCGCCGCGATGCCGGGTCTTTTCGACCACCCCGACGTCGCGTACTGGACGCCGATGGCCTCGCCGTTCGACGCCGCGGCGGCCCGCGTCCAGCTGGACCGGAGCCGGCTGCGACGGGCGGAGGGCGCGTCGATCCTGCTCGCCATCACCGTCGACGGCGACGCACCGCTCGGCGAGGTGATGTTGCGGCCTTCCGCCGAGGGCATGGAGATCGGCTACGCGGTCGGCCCGGCCCACCGCGGCCAGGGCCTCGCGGCGCGGGCGGTGCGGGTCGTGTCCGCGTACGCCTTCGCGGAACTGGGCGCGAGCCGCGTGATCCTGGAACTGGAGGCCGAGAACGCCGCCAGCGTCGCCGTGGCCACCAGAACGGGCTTCCGCCACCTCGACGACGTCCCCCTGATCCACGGCGAGGAGAAGGGCCGCCCCTACGCCCTGCAGACCTGGGGCCTGGACCGCCCGTGACCTGCCCCGTAGCCTCCGCGTCATGACGACCCGTGACCTCTACAACGTGCGCGTGCTCCCCGGCGACGACCGCCCCGCCCCGCTCACCGACGAAGAGGAGAGGCGCTACCGGAACATCCTGTTCAGCGACCTGGGCAACCAGCTCGCCGACCACGGGACGACGACGTACCCCGCCCACACCCCGGAAGACCGCCGCCGCCTCGTCGAGGTGGGGCAGCGGCTGAGCGCGCACTGGGGGCTGCCGGTGCGGGTGACGGCGGACGACGAGTGCCGGATGCGGTTGAGCCTCGGGTGAGGCACGGCGGCAGCCCGTGCGACAACTGCCGCGCACACGTGCGCCGTTGATGCGCCCGTCCCGGTGGGCATGCAATGGGGGAAGGGCTTCACCCCGGAGCCCCGTCGAGGAGGGAAAACCATGGCCGCCGACTCCCCGAAGCCGAGCCAGAGCCCTGAAGCGCCCGTCGAAGTGAGCCAGCCGGTACCGAAGTTGGTGCTGCTCGGAGCCTGCGGTTGCGGCTCGGGCTGCGGCTGTGGCTGCCAGTCGGGCGCGCCGTGCCAGTGCGGCGGCAGCTGCTGACCGTACGCATCCGAACGTGAGGGGAGGAGGGCCCCGCGCGAGCACACCGCGCGGGGCCCTCCCGTACCGCCAGGACTGTCAGGCGCCCTCGACCGGCTGCGGTTGCGGCGCCCCCTGCACCTCGTCCGCGTGTTCGCCCGTCACCAGGTACACGACCCGCTTCGCCACCGACACCGCGTGGTCCGCGAAGCGCTCGTAGTAGCGGCCGAGCAGCGTCACGTCGACCGCCGTCTCGATGCCGTGCTTCCACTTCTCGTCCATCAGGTGCTGGAACAGCGTGCGGTGCAGCTGGTCCATCTCGTCGTCGTCCTGCTCCAGCTGCATCGCCAGATCGACGTCCTTGGTGATGATGACCTCCGCCGCCTTCGCCATCAGGCGCTGCGCCAGCTGACCCATCTCCAGGATCGTCGCGTGCAGGTCGTGCGGCACGGCGCGCTCCGGGAAGCGCAGCCGCGCCAGCTTGGCCACGTGCTGGGCGAGGTCCCCGCTGCGCTCCAGGTCGGCCGACATCCGCAGCGACGTCACGACGATCCGCAGATCCGTCGCGACCGGCTGCTGGCGGGCCAGCAGGGCTATGGCCCGCGCCTCCAGCTCGTGCTGGAGATCGTCCACCTTCTGGTCGGAGGCGATCACGGTCTCCGCGAGCTTCAGGTCGGCGTCGAGCATGGCCGTGGTGGCGCGCCCGATCGCCGACCCGACAAGGCGGGCCATCTCGACCAGGCCCTCGCCGATCGAGTCAAGTTCCTCGTGGTACGCGTCACGCATACGGCGTTCCCTCTCTGTACCTGGCTACGTATGGAACCCGGTTGGCCCCACGCTCCCACGTTCCGTCCTGTACGCGTCCGAATCCGGCACCACAAGTGAATCGACCCCGTACCCAAGGTGAACTCTGGGCGACGAGTGTTCGAGCTGCCACTCGGATGGCTGTGGAGGAGCGGTCCATGCCGCATAACCTGAAGACATGGACGTGAACGCGGCGGTCGCCGCAGCGGCAGCGATCGCCGGAGTGTGCACCGGCGTCATCGCCATGCTGGCGTTTCGCTGGAGCGAACGCGACCAGAAGCGCCCCACCCGCACCTCCCTGCACACGGACCCGGTCCTGCCGCCCGGCGTCGACACCGTGCTCTCCGTGCTCCGCTCCTCCGCCGTCGTCCTCGACGAGGCGGACAGCGTGGTCAAGGCCAGCTCGGCGGCGTACGCCCTCGGTCTCGTACGCGGCGGCAAGCTCGCGGTCGAACCGATGCTGCAGATGGCCCGCGATACGCGCAGGGACGGCGAGATACGCCAGGTCGAGCTGGATCTGCCGCGCCGAGGCACCGGCCGCGGCGACGCCCTCGCGGTCTCCGCCCGCGTCGCCCCGCTCGGCTCCCGGCTCGTGCTGCTGCTCGTCGAGGACCTCACGGAGGCCCGCCGCATCGAGGCCGTGCGCCGCGACTTCGTGGCGAATGTCAGCCATGAACTGAAGACCCCGGTGGGCGCGCTCTCGCTGCTCTCCGAGGCCGTGATGGACGCCTCCGACGACCCCGAGGCCGTCGAGCGGTTCGCCGGCCGCATGCAGAACGAGGCGACCCGGCTCACCAGCCTCGTCCAGGAGCTCATCGACCTCTCCAGGGTGCAGAACGACGACCCGCTGGAGGACGCCGAGCCCGTGCGCGTCGACGAACTCGTCGCCGAGGCCATCGACCGCTGCCGCCAGCCCGCCGCGAGCAAACAGATCACCATGGCCGCCGGAGGCACCGCCGACCTGCGCGTCTGGGGAAACCGGGGGCAGCTCGCCGCCGCCCTCGGCAACCTCGTCGAGAACGCCGTCAACTACTCGCCGGCCCGTACACGCGTGGGCATAGCCGCCCGCCGCGTCACGGCGGGCGGCGGCGACCGCATCGAGATAGCCGTCACCGACCAGGGCATCGGCATCTCGGAGAAGGACAAGGAGCGCGTGTTCGAGCGCTTCTACCGCGTCGACCCGGCCCGCTCCCGGGCGACCGGCGGCACGGGCCTCGGCCTCGCCATCGTCAAGCACGTGGCCGCCTCGCACGGCGGGGAGGTCACCGTGTGGAGCTCCGAAGGACAGGGCTCCACCTTCACGCTCCGGCTGCCCGAGGCGGCCGCGACCCGATCATCCAAGAACCCCCGCACCAGTGGCCCCGGAGACGTACGCGACGAAGACGACGCACACGGGCCCGACGACACAACCGCATACGAATCCATTCCTGCCACTCCTGCCGCCCCGGAGGTCCTTCCGTGACCCGAGTGCTCGTCGTAGAGGACGAAGAGTCGTTCTCCGACGCCCTGTCCTACATGCTCCGCAAGGAGGGTTTCGAGGTCGCCATCGCGGCCACCGGGCCCGACGGACTCGACGAGTTCGAGCGCAACGGCGCCGACCTCGTCCTGCTCGACCTGATGCTGCCGGGCCTGCCCGGCACCGAGGTCTGCCGCCAGCTGCGCGGCCGCTCCAACGTCCCGGTGATCATGGTGACCGCCAAGGACAGCGAGATCGACAAGGTCGTCGGTCTGGAAATAGGAGCCGATGACTACGTCACCAAGCCGTTCTCCTCGCGGGAGCTGGTCGCCCGCATCCGCGCCGTCCTGCGCCGCCACGGCGAGCCGGAGGAGGTCGCGCCGCAGGCCCTGGAGGCCGGCCCGGTCCGGATGGACGTCGACCGGCACGTGGTGACGGTCGGCGGCGGCAAGGTCGATCTCCCGCTGAAGGAGTTCGACCTCCTGGAGATGCTGCTGCGCAACGCGGGCCGTGTGCTGACCCGTATGCAGCTCATCGACCGGGTGTGGGGCGCGGACTACGTGGGCGACACCAAGACGCTCGACGTCCACGTGAAGCGCTTGCGCGCCAAGATCGAGCCGGACCCGGGCGCGCCGAGATACCTGGTCACGGTGCGCGGCCTCGGCTACAAGTTCGAGCCGTAAACAGCGGACGTACCTACGGCGGAGGGGCGGAACCCATCGGGTCCCGCCCCTCCGCCGTACGCGTGTGTCAGTGACCCGCCGCGTGCTCCGACTCCGAGGCCGTCGCGGAGCTGGACGCCCCCGTCGAGGCCGAGGCCTTGTCGTCCGGCGTCGCGGACGTGGAGGCCGACGTGGACGGCGACGCGGAGGCGCCCGGCGCGGCCGGGACCTCGCTCGGGCCCCACTTCTTGAAGTAGCTGTCGGCCGGCACCACGAACGCCTTCAGCTTCACGTCTCCGGCCTTGCTGAAGGAGAACGTGATCCGCTGCGCGTTGCCGTCGAGGACGGCGGTGCGGCTGTTGGGCAGCTCGGCGGAGGCGTTGCCCTTGCCGCCGAGGACGACGGAGCCGCCGGCCGGGACGGTGATCTTCGAGGCGCCCTTGGCGTCCGTCAGCTTGGCGGACTTGCCGACGCCGTCGACGGTGATCGCGTCGAGCGTCTGGGCGGTGCTCCCGTTGTTGAAGAGCGTGCCCGTGACGACGGCCGGGCCCTTGGACTCGCGGTCCGGCTGGGTGATGACGGTGGCGTTCTGGATCTTGATGTCGCCGACCGAGGTCGCGGCGTTGTCCGGCTTGACCTCAAGTGTCTGCGCGTTGTTGCCGGCGCCGCACGCGGCGAGCGAGGCGATCGAGAACGCGATGGCGGCGGCGGCGAGGGCGCCGCGTCGAAGGCTGCTGCTCACGGCGGCGGCAACTCCTTGAACGTGGGCGGGCAAGGCGGCGGGGTGTAAAGCCGCCCTAAGGGTCTGTCAGCGGCCTTAGGTTACCGAGCCGTTCCCGCGCCGCCGCACCCGACCCGCCCCTCCGGTGCCGACACCCTCCCCGGCCGCCCCCTCCGCGCTCCGATCACCCCATGTTCCCCACGGTTGTCATTGGGTCACCGGAGCCTCTTGTTCACCATTCACATAAGGCCTGTCCAGGCCGCCGGGGCGGATATCCGGTAAGGAATGCGCGGGGGTCCGGAAAAACGATCACGGCGGGCGGCGATTGGCGAAGATCAATTCCTGATTCGACTCGAACGTGCCTCCGGGTCCCTGAACGGAGTAGCGAAAGTTCATCGCTTCGAAGCACGCAAACCGGGACTTTCAGCCCCTGGAGGGGCCGCCGCGGAGGCCGTAGCGTACTTGTTTCGGCTTCCTCGAAGAACGGCTCCGACCTGCGAATACCGCCCTCCACTACCCCTCCGCAGCACGTTCCGGACGGAGTTGTCAAGCCCCGAGATATGCCCTGACCTGCGAAAACGCCATTCAGAACCCGCAGTTTCCGTGTTAGACTGGATAGCCACGGAAGGGGTACCTGTCACATGACGTTCAAGGTTGGCGACACCGTGGTCTATCCCCATCACGGGGCCGCGCTGATCGAGGCTATCGAAACTCGTCAGATCAAAGGCGTGGACAAGACCTACTTGGTGCTGAAGGTCGCCCAGGGCGACTTGACGGTACGTGTGCCAGCGGACAATGCGGAGTTCGTCGGCGTGCGTGATGTGGTCGGTCAGGACGGGCTCGACCGGGTCTTCGAGGTGCTGCGCGCGTCGTACGCCGAGGAGCCCACGAACTGGTCGCGCCGGTACAAGGCAAACCTGGAGAAGCTCGCCTCCGGTGATGTCATCAAGGTCGCGGAAGTGGTCCGTGACCTGTGGCGTCGGGAGCGTGAGCGCGGACTGTCCGCGGGTGAGAAGCGCATGCTCGCCAAGGCTCGCCAGATCCTGGTGAGCGAGCTCGCGCTCGCGGAGAACACGAACGAGGACAAGGCCGAGGCCCTGCTCGACGAGGTTCTCGCGTCCTGATACGCGCTGCTGCGACGCCATGTACGTAACGGTCATGCACGTAACGACTGCTGTCGCGTAAAGAACAATGCCGTGGTGCCCGATGACCCTGATGGTGTCGCCGGGCGCTGCGGCATGTTTGTACCCACATATGCCTCGTGTGAGTCCCCTTGGTGTGCCGGGCCCGGGCAGCTGGCTCGACCGGTGTCACGGAAGGGTCCGGTCAAGGCGTCGCGCCCGGCACGCTGTGGCCATACCCACCTCTCCCGAGCGCACAAACCTGAACGGAACCGATGTCTGACGAAACGCGTCCCGTAGGCAGCGCAGTTCGCACCGCGGCCGTGATTCCGGCCGCCGGCCGGGGCGTGCGCCTCGGCCCAGGTGCTCCCAAGGCGCTGCGCGCGCTGAGCGGTACTCCCATGCTGATCCATGCGGTCCGGGCGATGGCGGCGTCCCGCGCCGTGTCGCTCGTGGTGGTCGTCGCGCCGCCCGACGGCGCCGCCGAAGTGAAGTCCTTGCTCGCCGATCACGCGCTGCCCGAGCGCACGGACTTCGTGGTCGTGCCCGGCGGGGAGAGCCGGCAGGAGTCGGTGCGGCTCGGGCTCGAGGCGCTGCCCGAGGGCATCGACATCGTGCTCGTGCACGACGCGGCCCGCCCCCTCGTGCCGGTCGACACGGTCGACGCGGTCATCGAGGCCGTACGGGACGGGGCTCCGGCCGTCGTCCCGGCGCTGCCGCTCGCGGACACGGTCAAGGAGGTCGTGCCGTCCACCGACGGTTCGCCCGAACCCGTCGTGGCGACGCCCTCGCGGGCGAAGCTGCGGGCCGTGCAGACGCCGCAAGGCTTCGACCGGGAGACGCTCGTGCGCGCGCACGGGACGGTGACCGAGGATGTGACGGACGACGCCGGGATGGTCGAGCACCTCGGCCACCAGGTGGTTCTCGTGCCCGGGCACGAGGAGGCGTTCAAGGTGACCCGGCCGCTGGACCTCGTCCTGGCCGAGGCCGTGCTTGCCCGGAGGAGGGCCAACGATGGGTTCTGAGACGCCGGTTGTCGTGCTGCCGCAGGTCGGCATCGGGACCGACATCCATGCCTTTGAGGACGGGCGGGAGCTGTGGTGCGCCGGGCTCAAGTGGGAGGACTCCGGGGCCGGGCTCGCGGGGCACTCCGACGCGGACGTCGTCGCGCACGCGGCCTGCAACGCGCTGTTCTCGGCCGCCGGGCTCGGTGACCTCGGGCAGCACTTCGGGACCGGGCGGCCGGAGTGGGCCGGGGCGAGCGGGGTCGCGCTGCTGACCGAGGCGGCGCGCATCGTGCGGGCGGCCGGGTTCGTGATCGGGAACGTGGCCGTGCAGGTCGTCGGACCCCGCCCCAAGATCGGGAAGCGGCGGGACGAGGCGCAGAAGGTGCTGTCAGAGGCGGCCGGTGCGCCGGTGTCCGTCTCGGGCGCGACGACGGACGGGCTCGGGTTTCCCGGGCGGGGCGAGGGGTTGATGGCGGTGGCGACGGCGCTGGTGGCGCGGGGGCCGGTCGCCGGGTAATCCGCCGGCCACACCCGGGGCTCTGCCCCGGACCCCGCGCCTCAATCGCCGGCGGGGCTTGAGGTGGTCACTTATTGCGCACTGCTTGCAGTTAGCATGGCTGGGCAATGACGGTTCGGTCGGGCTGAGGCGGCGATGGGTGAATACGTGATCCGCGTGGCCGGGGACGGCGATGTGGACGAGGCCCGTGCCGTCATGCTGGACACCGTGTACCGCGACCTGCGCTCCGGGTACGTACCGCGCTGGCACGCCGACATCATCGACCCGGTCACCCACTACCTGCGCCCCGAGCGCTGCGTCCTGCTCGTCGCCGAGCACCGGGAGAGCGGCCGGATCGTCGCGACCGGCGCCGTCCGCGACCGCGGGCCCGCCGCCCCGCCCAACCCGCAGTGGGTCGCCGACCGCTTCCCCTCCGGGTCCACCGCCCAGCTGTGCCGGATCTACGTACGCCCCGAGCACCGCAGGAACGGGCTCGCGCGGGACCTCGTGCGGGAGCTGACCGGCTTCGTGGCCGAGGTCGGCGGGTACGAGGCGCTCTATCTGCACACCGACCCCGCCGTCCCCGGCGCCGAGCCCTTCTGGCGCTCGATCGCCCAAGAGGTGTGCGACGAGCGGGAGCTGCCGGGCGGCGGCCAGGGCATCGTGCACTTCGAGCTGCCGCTGCCCGCGCCGGTACCCGCGCCCCTGCCCGTCGGCTGATGCGGCGCCGCGGCTTTCTGCTGGCGGCGGCCGGGATCGGGCTGACGTCCGCCTGCGGCTCGTTCACCGGGACCGCGCGCCGCGGCCGGATCGCCGTCGACCTCGCCTTCGCGCCCACCCAGGGCCTCTCCCCGTACAGCGACGACGGACTGCTGCTCAGCCGGCTTGCCGTCGTCGACGGGCTCACGCGCATGGACACCGAAGGCGTCGTGCATCCCGCGCTCGCCGAGAAGTGGACCCGGACGTCCGCCACCACCTGGGAGTTCACGCTGCGCGACGCCCGGTTCCAGGACGGCGGACGGGTCACCGCCGAGGCCGTCGAGGGGGCGCTGACGCGGGCCGGGCGGGCGAAGACGCAGCCCCGCGTGCTCAGCGACATGCGGCTCACCGCGCGCGCCGCGGGGGAGCGGACCGTCCGGATCACCACCGGCAGCGCCGACCCGCTGCTGCCCGCGCGGCTTGCCAACCCGTCGCTCGCGATCTTCTCCCCGGCCGCGTACGGGAAGAAGGACGGGAAGGGCGACGGCGTCGATCCCGTCGGGACCGCCACCGGGCCGTTCGCGCTGACCAAGGTGAACGGGGCCGTGTCCGCGACGCTCGACCGGTTCGACGGGCACTGGCGCGGGAAGGCCGCGGCGCGCGGCCTCGACGTCACCTTCGTCGCCGACAACAACGCCCGCGCCAACGCGCTGCGCTCCGGCCAGATCGAGATCGCCGAGTTCGTGCCCGCCGCCCAGGCGCTCGTCCTCGGCGACCGGGCGCGGCAGGTCGCCACCGTGCGCACCACGACGCTGTACCTGAACACGCGGACCGGGCCGCTCGCGGACGCCGGGCTGCGGGCCGCCGTGCGGGAGTCCGTCGACACCTCCGCGCTCGCGCGCAGCGTGTACGAGGGGTACGCCACGCGGGGCGCGGGCCTGCTGGGGCCCGGGTTCGCCTGGGCCGAAGGAAAGCAACTCCCCGTCACGGGCCGGGCGAAGGCCGGGAAGCCGCACGGGCAGGCGCTCACCCTCGCCACGTACACCAACCGGGCCGAGCTGCCCGAGGTCGCCGCCGCGCTCCAGCAGCAGCTGCGCGGCGCCGGGTTCGCGGTGCGGCTCGTCGTGAAGGACTACGCGCGCCTCGAAACGGGCGCGCTGGACGGGGAGTACGACGCGTTCCTGATGTCCCGGTCCACCGCGCTCGACACCGGCGACCCCATCTCGTACTTCGCCTCCGACTTCACCAGCGGGGGCAGCTTCAACATCTCGCAGCTGCGCGACGGCGGGGTCGACGCCGCCGTGCGCGAGGCCGCGGGGCTCGAAGGGGCGGCGCGGCACCGGGCCACGCTGCGCGCCGAGGCCGCGATCCTCGGCACCGACGCGGCCGTGCCGATCGTCCACGAACAGCATCTGCAGGGCGTCGGGGCCGGGGTGCGCGGGGTCGTCCTCGACCCCTATGAGCGACAGTTCGTCGGTCTGGAGACGCGCGCCTGATGAAACGTGCCGGCAATCGCCTGTCCGTGCCGGCGGGCCGGGTGGGCGCCGCCGTCGGGCTCCTCGTGCTCACCGCGCTGCTGCCGTGGCTGACCCGTACCGACCCCGCGCTCACCGTGCTGCACGCGCGCTACGGCGACGCGCCCACGACACCGAAGCAGCTCGCCGAGGTGCGGGTCCAACTCGGCCTGGACGAGGGGCCTTTCACGTTCCTCGGGCAGTGGGTGCGGGGGCTCGTGCACGGGGACCTCGGCACGTCGTGGGTGACCGGCGCCGATGTCGCCTCCGACGTGGGCTCCGCGTTCTGGGTGTCCCTGTCCCTCATGGCGTACGCGATGGTGGTCGCGGTCGTCCTCGCGGTGGCACTGTGCCTGCCGACGCTCCGGCGCGCGCGGCCCGAACCCGCGCACGGGGTGGGCGCGGGGATCCTCGCCGCGCTCCCCGAGTTCCTGCTGGCCTCCGTCCTCGCCACGCTGTTCGCCGTGCACCTCGGCTGGTTCCCGGCACAGGGCTGGGCCTCGCCCGCCTCCGCCGTGCTTCCCGCGCTCGCCCTCGGCATCCCGGCGGGCGCCGTGCTCGGGCGGCTCGCCCAGGACGCGCTGCCCGCCGCGTTCGCCGAACCGTGGGTGCGGGCCGCGCGGGCGAACGGCATGCCGCGCTCGCGCATCGCCCGGCACGCGGCGCGGCGCGCGCTGCCCGCGGTGCTGCCGCAGGCGGGGCTCACGGTGGTCGGGCTCACCGGGGCCGCGGCCGCCGTGGAGGCGGTTTTCGCGATCCCGGGGCTCGGCGGCACGGCCGTCGCGGCGGCGCTCGACCTCGACCTGCCGCTGCTCCAGGGCTGCCTGCTGGTGCTGCTCGCGCTGGGCGTGGTCGCGGCGGTGCTCGTCGGGCTCGTCCGGCGCCGGCTGCTCGGCCCCGCGCTCGAAGCGGGCGCGCTCCCCGGGCTCGCGCCGGTGCGCGGGGGCGGACGCGGGCGGCTCTACGTCGCCGGGGCGCTGGTCGCCGTGCTGCTCGCCGTCATCGTCTGGGGGCTGACCCGCGACCCGCTCCACGTCGACCTCGCCGCCAGGCTGACGAGTCCCTCCGGAGCGCACCCCTTCGGCACCGACGCGCTCGGCCGCGACGTGCTCGCCCGGCTCGGGCACGGGGCGCTGCGCACGCTGGCCGTCGCGGCGGCCGTCTGCGCGGTGTGCTTCGTGGTGGGCGTCGGGCTCGGGCTCATGCGGTGGACGGCCGGGCTCACGGAGGTGGCGAACGCGATGCCCGCGATCCTGGCGGGGCTCCTGGTCACCGGCCTGTTCGGGGCGGGGGTCGCGGGGGCCGCGGTCGCCGTCGCGGCGGTCGGGTGGGCGCCGCTCGCCGCGCACACGGCGGCCGTCGCGGAGGCGGAGCGCGGGGCCGGGTACGTCGAGGCGGCGGTCGCCTCCGGCGCGGGGCGGTGGCAGGTGCTGCGGCGGCACGTGCTGAGCGCGGTGCTGCCCACGGTGGGGCGGCACGCGGTGCTGCGGCTCGCTCCGACGACCCTGGCGCTGGCGTCCCTGGGTTTCCTCGGGCTCGGTACGCAGCCGCCCACGCCGGAGTGGGGGCGGCTGCTGATGGAGAACCTGCCGTACGCGGAACGGGCGCCGTGGTCGGTCCTCGCCCCGGCGGTGGGCCTGGCCGGCGTGGGCGCGATCGTGGTGCTGGTGTCGTCCGGCTCCCTCGGGCGGCGACGGTGACCGGCCGCGGGGCTCCGCCCCGGACCCCGCTGCTCAATCGCCGCAGGGGCTTGATTTTCCGCGGCCTCCCGCGCTACCTCCGGCTGCTCGCCGCCACCCAGCTCGCCTTCAACATCGGCTTCTATGCCGTGCTGCCCTACCTCGCCACGCACCTCGCCGACACGATCGGGCTCGCGGGCTGGGCCGTGGGGCTGGTGCTCGGGCTGCGGACCTTCAGTCAGCAGGGGCTCTTCGTGGTCGGGGGAGCGCTCACCGACCGGTTCGGGCCGCGGCCCGTCGTGCTGGCCGGGTGTCTGCTGCGGATCGCCGGGTTCGTGTGGCTCGCCTTCGCGGGCAGCACGGTCACCGTCGTCGCCGCGGTCGTGCTCGTCGGGTTCGCCGCCGCGCTGTTCTCGCCGGCCGTCGAGTCGGAGGCCGCTCGCGAGGCCGTCCACCACGAGCACGCCACGGGCGTCCCCCGCGCCCAGGTGCTCGGCGTCTTCTCGGCGGCAGGGCAGGCCGGCGCGTTCCTCGGGCCGCTGCTCGGCACCGCGCTGCTGTACGCCGGGTTCCGGGCGGCGTGCCTGGCGGGCGCGCTCGTCTTCGTGGGGGTGTTCGCCGGGCACGCGCGCCTGATGCCGCGCCGCGAGCCGGTGCGCACCCGGCGCATGCGGGGCGCCCGCACCGTCTTCGCGAACCCCCGCTTCCTCGCGCTCTGCCTCGCGTACAGCGGCTACCTCATCGCCTACAACCAGCTCTACCTCGCCCTTCCCGTCGAGCTCACCCGCGCCACCGGCTCACAGGACGCCGTGGGCCTCCTCTTCGCGCTGTCCTCGCTGCTCGTCGTCGGTGCCCAGCTGCCCGTCACCCGCTGGTCCGCGACGCGGATCGCGCCGCAGGCCGCCCTGACCCGGGGCCTGCTGCTCGTGGCGGCAGGCTTCGCGGCGGTCGCGGCCACGTCCCCGTACGTCCCGAACCGCACGCCGTACGCGCTGCTGCCCGCCTGCGCGCTGGTCGTGCTGCTCACGCTCGGTCAGATGCTGCTCGTCCCGGCGGCGCGCGGGCTCGTCCCCGACCTGGTGGACGAACGGCATCTGGGTCTGGCCACCGGGGCACTGTCCTCCGCGTCGGGACTGGCCGTACTGGCGGGGAGCGCGGGGACGGGAGCACTGCTCACCCTTCCCACACCCGTCCTCTGGTCGGCGCTCGCGGTGGTGCCGCTGGTGGCGGCGGGGCTCGCCCGTTTCGTGACACCTGTGCGAACAGAGCGCCGAAATACCGGCCCGCTCGGGTGCGTTCCCCCAGGATCGGGTACGCGCCAACCGTCCCCCGAGAAGGAGTGAGGCCATGTCAGCCCAGCTGTCCGACGAGCTCAAGGCACTGCTCGACAGCAAGGTCTTCATCGCTGTCGCGACCATCCAGCCCGACGGGAGCCCGCAGGTCTCCCCGGTGTGGGCGAAGCGCGACGGTGACGACGTGCTGTTCTCCACGACCGTCGACCGCCGCAAGACGAAGAACCTGCGGGCGGACCCCCGGGTGACGGTGATGGTGCAGCCGGCCGACAACCCGTACGCGTACGCCGAGATCCGCGGCACCGTCGAGATCACGACGGAGGGCGGCCAGGACCTCATCGACGAGCTGTCCCTGAAGTACACGGGCAAGAAGTACGCCGACTTCAACCCGTCGTCCGGCCAGGACGCCGAACGGGTGGTCGTCCGCGTGCGTGCGCGCAAGGTGGTCGGGCGGGTCTGACCATTTCAAGCCCCGCCGGCGATTGAGGCGCGGGGTCCGGGGCAGAGCCCCGCGACCGCACCCCAATCGCCGGGTACCGGCCGGAGGCCCATGGCACACCTTCCGGCCTACTACCCTGGAGGGGTGACTATTCGCCTGTACGACACCAGCGCCCGGCAGATCCGTGACTTCACCCCGCTCATTCCGGGCTGCGTCTCGATCTACCTGTGTGGCGCCACCGTCCAGGCGGCCCCGCACATCGGCCACATCCGGTCGGGGCTCAATTTCGACATCATGCGCCGCTGGTTCGCGTACCGCGGCTACGACGTCACGTTCGTGCGCAATGTGACGGACATCGACGACAAGATCATCACGAAGGCCGCGGAGCAGGACCGCCCCTGGTGGTCGATCGGGTACGAGAACGAGCGGGCGTTCAACGACGCGTACACCGCGCTCGGTTGCCTGCCCCCGACCTACGAGCCGCGGGCCACGGGCCACGTGACCGAGATGGTCGAGATGATGCGCGGCCTCATCGAGCGCGGCCACGCGTACGAGGCCGACGGGAACGTGTACTTCGACGTCCGGTCGTTCCCCGGCTACCTGGAGCTGTCCAACCAGGAGCTCGACAACCTGCTGCAGCCCTCCGGCGAGGGCGAGACCGGCAAGCGCGACCCCCGCGACTTCGCGATGTGGAAGGCCGCCAAGCCCGGCGAGCCCAGCTGGGAGACGCCGTGGGGCCGGGGCCGCCCCGGCTGGCACCTGGAGTGCTCGGCCATGGCCCACAAGTACCTGGGCAGCGCCTTCGACATCCACGGCGGCGGGATCGACCTGATCTTCCCGCACCACGAGAACGAGATCGCGCAGGCCAAGGCCTTCGGCGACGACTTCGCGACCTACTGGGTGCACAACTCCTGGGTCACGATGTCCGGAGAGAAGATGTCGAAGTCCCTCGGGAACTCGGTCCTCGTCTCCGAGATGGTCAAGAACTGGCGGCCCATCGTCCTGCGCTACTACCTGGGCACCCCGCACTACCGCTCCACCATCGAGTACAGCGAGGACGCGCTGCGCGAGGCCGAGTCGGCGTTCGGCCGCATCGAGGGCTTCGTGCAGCGGGTGACCGAGCTGGCCGGTGGCACGGTCGCGCCCTCCGACGAGGTGCCGCCCGCGTTCGCCGACGCCATGGACGACGACCTCGGCGTCCCGCAGGCCCTCGCCATCGTGCACACCGCCGTACGGCAGGGGAACTCCGCCCTCGCCGCCGACGACAAGGAAGCCGCCGTCGCCCGCCTCGCCGAGGTGCGCGCCATGCTCGGCGTCCTCGGCCTCGACCCGCTCGACGAGCAGTGGGCCGGAGCGTCCGACAACGGCGGCGAGGACCTGCACGGCGTCGTCGACCACCTCGTCCGGCTCCTCCTGGAGCAGCGCGAGGCGGCCCGCGCCCGCAAGGACTGGGCCACCGCCGACGCCATCCGCGACCGGCTCAAGCAGTCCGGTCTGAACATCGAGGACAGCCCCTCGGGGCCGCGCTGGACGCTCGGCTGACAGCGGCCGAGCGCCCGAATGTGCCGCCCGGCGCTCCGGGCGGCACACTTCATAGACGTACGCACACATCCGTAGACGCAGTCGTAAGAGACAGGTAGGTCATGGCCGCCAACAGCAACCGCCGCATGTCCGGCAAGAAGGGCGCGCAGGTAGGCAGCGGTGGCAATCGGCGCCGCGGCCTCGAGGGCAAGGGCCCCACGCCGCCCGCCGAGATGCGCAAGGGACACGCCAAGCAGCGCGCCGCCAACGCCAAGGCCAAGCGCGCCCAGAGCCGCCCGACGAGCCGCACCGGCGGCCCGCGCGGCAAGTCCACCGCCGAGATGGTCGTCGGCCGCAACCCGGTCGTCGAGGCGCTGCGCGGCGGCGTCCCCGCCACGACCCTCTACGTGCAGCAGTTCATCGACAACGACGAGCGGGTCCGCGAGGCCCTGCAGGTCGCCGGCGAGCGCGGCGGCATCCACCTCATGGAGGCCCCGCGCCCCGAGCTGGACCGCATGACCAACGGCCTGAACCACCAGGGCCTCGTCCTCCAGGTCCCGCCGTACGAGTACGCGTTCCCCGAGGACCTCGCCGCCGCCGCGTACGACGAGGGCGAGGACCCGCTGATCGTCGCGCTCGACGGGGTCACCGACCCGCGCAACCTCGGCGCCGTCGTCCGCTCCGTCTCCGCCTTCGGCGGCCACGGCGTCGTCGTGCCCGAGCGGCGCGCGGCCGGGATGACGGCCGGTGCGTGGAAGACGTCGGCCGGCACCGCGGCGCGCACGCCGGTCGCGCGCGCCACGAACCTGACCCGCGCCCTGGAGCAGTACAAGAAGGCGGGCATCGCCGTGGTCGGCCTCGCCGCCGACGGCGAGCACACCGTGGGTGACCTGGAGGCCCTCGGCGGCCCCGTCGTCATCGTCGTCGGCAGCGAGGGCAAGGGCCTGTCCCGCCTCGTCGGCGAGACCTGCGACTACCGCGTCCGCATCCCGATGCCGGGCGGCGCCGAGTCGCTCAACGCCGGTGTCGCCGCGGGCGTCGTGCTCTACGAGGCGGCCCGCCGCCGCGCCTGACCCTTACCCCGGTGTTCGGGCCCCGCGACCTTGACGGGGCCCGGACATTTCGGTGGGGCCGAGGCAGTGTCCTAAACACACATCACTCGGTTAGATGAGTGTGGACACCAGAACGCCCCGCACACCCTCGGGTGACCGCACGTCGGGATTCGACGACGGTCCCGCGCTGAGCATGGTGAAGGTTCCGTGCGATCCGGCGCAGGTCATCGTCAACCACGCGAGTTTCCGCGTGCGGCTCCCCACGGCGCAGCAGTCGCAACTCCCGCGCATCTCACGGCACTTGAGCGCCACGGGCGTGGCCGGAGCCGACGCGGCGACCACCCGCATCCCCGTCATCACCGCCGCAGGGACGCCCGGCGCCAGGCGGCGCCGCCCCGTCGTCATGAACGGCGGAGGCCTCGACACCAGCGGGCTCCTGCAGGGCGCACGCCGCTCCGGCGAACCGGACGACGGCGGCGCCACGCAGGTCATCCCGCGCGTGGACGAGCGCGACTTCGCCGACGACCTCGGCCTCTACCGCGACTCGCCCACGGACGAGTCCACCCAGGAGACGCCCACCGTCGGCCCCTGGCAGGGCGAGACGGACGAGCCCACGCGGATCCTGCCGCGCATGCGCCAGTCCGGCAGCGCCTTCGAGGAGACCGGCGAGCTCGAACAAGTCCCGTACGGGGACGACGAGTTCGACGTGCGGATCGGCTCGCCGGACGGCGGCAGGGACGGCGGCGCCGACGGCGAGAGCACCGCCGCCCGCCGCTACGGCCCAGTCCGGCACGCCTACTATCCCGGCCGCCGGATGAACCTCGGCGTCGTGCTGCTCCCGCTGCGCGTCTTCCTCGGCTTCATCTCCATCTACGCCGGCATGGGCAAGCTCTGCGACCCCGTCTACTTCGACGGCGGAGAGCGCGGCTCCATGGTCAAGTGGCTGCACTCACTGCACCCCTGGGCCCTCGCCGAACCGCTCCGCGACTGGGCGCTCCAGCACCCCGTCGGCGCCGGACTCGTGATCGCCTTCCTCCAGGTCATCGTCGGCGTCCTCACGGTCCTCGGCCTGTGGCAGCGGCTCGCCGCGAGCGTCGGCGCGCTGCTCTCCGCGGCGCTGCTCGTCACCGTCAGCTGGAAGACCGTCCCCGCCTACGACGCGCCGGACATCATCTACCTCGCCGCCTGGTCCCCGCTGATCATCGCCGGTGCCCCCGTCTACTCCATCGACGGACGGCTCGCGGGCGGCGCCTGGCGGCGGCTCGGACCGCGCGCCGCCCTGTGGGACCTGCGCAACTACGTCCTGCGCCGCGGCATGGTCGTCGCGACCCTGGTCATCGGCGGCACGCTGCTCATCGGCTCCGTGCTCGGCGGCGCCGTCCGCGACGCCGACCGGGTCACCGCCCCGGGCCCCGGCGACGCGCCCCGCAACGAGGTGCCCGGCTCCCCGCTCCCCTCCGAGCCCGGCAGCCGGTCCCCGCAGCGCCAGCACACCAAGAGCCCCTCGGCCTCGACGTCCGACGCGCCGACGCAGGGCACCACGGCGAGCCCGTCCGGTTCCCCCACCTCCGCCGGGGCGACCGCGGGCGCGAGCGCCACGAGCGGCACCACCACGACGACGCCGACGCAGGGCACCACCGCCGGCGAAGCCCCGCCCCAGGAGTCCGCGCCGCAGCAGCAGCCGCCGTCCAGCACCGGCGGCTCGCCGAGCTCGGGCGGCACCTCGTCCGGAGGCACGGACAGCAAGAAGCCGGGCCTGGTGGGCGGACTGCTGGGCGAGTAGCGCGCACATCCTCCCCGTACGCCGATGGGGCCCCGTACGAATCACGTGCGGGGCCCCATCGACGTAACGGGAAGGGCTCTCAACGGCCCTGGGCGGCAAGCTCCTTCGCGGCCTCCGTGAGGTCCTTCGCCGTGTCGATCGCCCGCCAGTACGCGCCCTGCGGGAGCTGGAAGCCCGCGAGCCGCTTGGCGCGGGCCAGGCGCGGGAACGTGGCGCGCTCGTGGTCCCCGAGGTCCGGCAGCAGGGAGGCGAACCCGGCGGAGAAGACATACACGCCCGCGTTGATCAGATACGGGGACGGCGGCGCCTCGATGAAGTCGGTGATGTGGCCGAACGCGTCCGTCTCCACGGCGCCCCACGGGATCCGCGGCCGGGCGAGCGCGAGGGTCGCGGTCGCCTCCCGCTCGTGGTGGAAGTCGGCCATCTCGCGCAGCGAGAACCGCGTCCAGATGTCGCCGTTCGTCGCGTACCAGGGCTGTCCCTGGTGGGGCAGGTGGGAGGCAGCGAACTTCAGGCCGCCGCCGCGGCCCAGCGGCTCCTTCTCGACGACCGTGGTCACCCGCAGCGGCAACTCCGCCTGGTCGAGCCACTCCTGGAGCACCTCGGCGAGGTGACCGCAGGAGACGACCGCGTCGGTGACGCCCTCCTCGGCGAGCCAGGTCAGCTGATGGCCGATGATCGGCGTGCCCGTGCCGGGGATCTCCACCATCGGCTTGGGCCGGTCGTCGGTGTACGGGCGCAGCCGCGAGCCCTGACCGCCCGCCAGGACCACGGCCTGGGTGGGGCGGTGGGCATACGGAAGCGGGCCGTGCGCGGACGGTTCAGCGGTCGTCATGACCGGAACTGTACGTGCGCACGACCCGCGGGGGCGCCAGCGGCTCGGCGGTCGAGCGCGGCTCGGGACCGGTTCGCGGCTCGGGGCCGGTCCGGTGCTCAGGCCCGGAAGCCGGCCACACCCGAGGCGAACGAGGTGTCACAGACCGGGCGGGCGAACGACTGCGCGCGCGCAGGGCCGTACGTCTCCACGGCGGCACGGCCGAGCGCCTTCGCGATCGCCATGCAGTGCCGGGCGAGCGAGGGGCGGCGGTCGATCTCCTGCTGGAGGTGAGTGAGTGCAACGCCGGGGTTGTCCTCCTGGAGCTCCAGGAGAAGGCGGTCGCGCAGCACGTCCTGGGGAGCGCGCGACTTGGCACGCTTGGAGACGTCCTGTGAGGAGGCCGTGAGAACCGATTCCGAGGAACTCCCGGACCAGTTGACTCGGGTGACCGCGAGCGTCCCGGAGAGCACCAGCATCACCGGCAGGACGAAGGCGAGCGTACGGGCGGCGCGGCGGGCGGGGCCCCGGCCCCGGGCTCGGCGCGACTTCTGGGTGTAGTTGGCAGAGTGCGTCACGCGAGTGAGCGTAGCGCTCGGTGATGATTTGGCGACATTTGGTCACTCTGATGAGGGACGAGCAAAGAGGTTTTGTTGCATACGTGTTGACGAAGCAGGGCCAAATGCCCGAGTTGCCGGGGTATTTGTCGACAATGGCGAGGAACGCGCGAGGGCCCCGCACCGAAGTGCGGGGCCCTCAAGGCCGATTGCGCGACCGTCCGGTCGTCCGGCCGTCAGTCGGAGAGACGCTCGCCCGTGGAGGTCGAGAACACGTGGGTCTCACCGGCGCGCGGCACGACGTGCAGCTGGGCACCCTTCTCGGGCACCTGGCGGCCGTTCACGCGGACGACGAGGTCCTTGTGCTCGCCATTGACCTCGGCGGCGCCGTAGACGTAGCCGTCGGCGCCGAGCTCCTCGACCACGTTCACGGAGACCGCGAGACCGGCCGGGGCGTCCGAGACGTCCTTGGCGAGGGACTTCGCGGCCTCGCCGTTCGTCTCGACGATGTCGAAGTGCTCCGGGCGGACGCCGACGGTGACCGTGGTGTCGCCCTTGTCGGAGGCGGCCTTCAGCGCGTCGCGGTTGACCGGGACGACCGAGTTGCCGAACTTCACGCCGCCGTCGGTGATCGGGACCTCGACCAGGTTCATGGCCGGGGAGCCGATGAAGCCGGCGACGAAGAGGTTGGCCGGACGGTCGTACATGTTGCGCGGGGTGTCGACCTGCTGCAGCAGACCGTCCTTCAGCACGGCCACGCGGTCGCCCATCGTCATGGCCTCGACCTGGTCGTGGGTCACGTAGACGGTGGTGATGCCGAGACGGCGCTGCAGCGACGCGATCTGCGTACGCGTGGACACACGGAGCTTGGCGTCGAGGTTCGACAGCGGCTCGTCCATGAGGAACACCTGCGGCTCACGCACGATCGCGCGGCCCATCGCCACACGCTGGCGCTGACCACCGGAGAGCGCCTTCGGCTTGCGGTCCAGGTACTCGGTGAGGTCGAGGATCTTCGCGGCCTCTTCGACCTTCGTCCGGATCTCCGCCTTGTTCACGCCGGCGATCTTGAGCGCGAAGCCCATGTTGTCCGCGACGGACATGTGCGGGTACAGCGCGTAGTTCTGGAACACCATGGCGATGTCCCGGTCCTTCGGCGGCAGGTGCGTGACGTCGCGCTCGCCGATGCGGATCGCACCGCCGTTGACGTCCTCGAGACCCGCGAGCATCCGCAGGGAGGTCGACTTTCCGCAGCCGGACGGGCCGACGAGGACGAGGAACTCGCCGTCCTCGATCTCGATGTCCAGGCCGTCGACCGCGGGCTTGGTGGACCCGGGATAGACACGGGTCGCCTTGTCGAACGTGACAGAAGCCATGGCTGTGAAGCCCCCTTCACCGGCAGGAACGTGCCGGACGATCCGTTGTAAAGAAGGTGAGCCGCCATGGCTGGAGCGCCACGGCGGTGTAGCACTGGTGTAGTCCACGCGGGTGAACTGCTCGGACTTTAAGCGCAGGGCAGTGGGTTTGTCAGTACCCGGGACCACGCGACCTTCGAGGAAATTTTCGACGGACGCGCGGCTGGGGTTGGTTACACTGCTCGGGCTGCCTCCTTAGCTCAGATGGCCAGAGCAACGCACTTGTAATGCGTAGGTCGTCGGTTCGAATCCGACAGGGGGCTCGGGAAAAGCCCAGGTCACGACCAGTGAACCTGGGCTTTTTTGTCCGTGACGTCCTCGGGGGAGATCACCGTATGAAGCGCGTTCTGGCCGCTCTTGTCACCGTTTCTGTGCTCGCCGTGCCGTTGGCCGGGTGCAGCAGTTCGTCGAAGAACGTCAGCGGCACCGTGGTCAGCAAGAACACGGACCGTGAGTGCAAGACGAAGAAGAAGGGGTCGAAGCGGACCCGCAGCTGTCACACCGAGTACGAGCTGCAGGTCCGTGCCAAGGGTGGGGACCGGGAAGAGGTCGACGTCAGTCTCGGCGACTACAACCAGTGTGCCGAGGGGGCCAAGTACCCCAAGTGCACGCGGGGCTAGCGGCCCGCGATCTTGTCCGCCCACTGTGCGAGGCGTGACGAGTCGGGCGAGTGGGTGGTCAGTTCGCGGCGGTCGGCCGCGTAGTACGTGGCGTACATGCCGTGGACGCCCAGCCAGCGCAGGGGTTCCGGTTCCCACTTGCGGACCTTGTGGTTGGCCCAGGGGAGCGTGGTGAGGTCGGTGGGGCCCGACTGGCCGGAGTCCTGCTGGACGAGGTCGCGCAGCGTGCGGGCGGCCAGGTTGGTCGTGGCGACGCCCGAGCCGACGTAGCCGCCCGCCCAGCCGAGGCCCGTCGAGCGGTCCAGGGTGACGGTGGCGCACCAGTCGCGGGGGACGCCGAGGACGCCTGACCAGGCGTGGTCGATGCCGATGCCGGTGAGCTGGGGGAAGAAGCGGGTCAGGATCTCGTAGAGGGCCTCGATGGTCTTGGGCTGGGTGCGGCCGTCGTTGTCCGTCTTCGAGCCGTAGCGGTAGGGGACGCCGCGGCCGCCGAGGGCGATGCGGTCGTCCGCCGTGCGCTGGGCGTACATGTAGGCGTGGGCCATGTCGCCGAGGGTTTCGCGGCCCTCCCAGCCGATCGTCTCCCACTGCTCGGCGGTCAGCGGCTCCGTGGCGATCATGGAGGAGTTCATGGGGAGCCAGGTGCGGCGCTGGCCCTTGAGGGAGGCGGTGAAGCCCTCGGTGCAGCGCAGGACGTAGGGGGCGCGGACCGTGCCGTAGGGCGTGATGGCGTGTTTGGGCTTGATCTCCGTGACGGGTGTCGATTCGTGGATCGTCACGCCGAGGGATTCGACCGCTGCCGCCAGGCCCTTGAGGAGTTTCACGGGGTGGAGGCGGGCGCCGTGCGGGGTCCAGGTGGAGCCGACGGCGCCGGCGACGCGGATGCGGTCGGCGGTCTCGCGGGCGCCGTGCAGGGTGCGGTCCTTCTCACCGTAGGTGAGTTCTGTTTCGTGGAAGGACTTCAGGCGCGCCAACTGGGCCGGGGTGTAGGCGACTTCGAGTACGCCGCCGTGGTGGATGTCCGCGTCGATCGATTCGGCGCGGGCGACGTCGATGACCTCCGACACCGTTTCGTTCATGGCCTGTTGGAGGCGGACGGCTCCGTCGTGGCCGTGGAGCTTGGCGTAGCGGTCGCGGCCCGCGATGCCGTTGTAGAGCCAGCCGCCGTTGCGGCCGGAGGCGCCGTAGCCGCAGAACTTCTGTTCAAGGACCGTGATGCGCAGGAACGGGGCGGCCTTCTTCAGGTAGTACGCCGTCCACAGGCCCGTGTAGCCGCCGCCGACGATGACGACGTCCGCGCTCGTGTCGCCGGGCAGGGGGTCGCGGGTGAGCGGGATGCCGTCGTCCGCGTACCAGAACGATATGCCGCCGTTGATCGTGCCGGTGGTGTCGCGGGGGCCACCGGGGCCGCTGATGCCGTTGCTCATGGCGCGGGACGTTACTGGGCGGCGACGGAATGCGGGAGGGGGGAGGTGCTGGTTTTGTGGCATTTGTCGCCTGTGGGGTGGTCACGGGACGAGCGCGGGGCGAGTGGGAGCCGGATCGTGGACGTACGGGTGCCTCCGTGAAGCCGGCCGAGGGTGCCGACGAGCCGGCGGAGCTTCACGCGCGCGTGGAGGGCGGAGACGTGATCGTCGTGGGCGACGCGAAGGCCCCGCACACGGTGAAGGTGTACGAGGATCCGCGCTGCCCGTACTGCAAGAAGTTCGAGCAGGGCGGCGCCGGGGCGCTGACCCGCCGACGGTCTACGCGTTCGAGAAGGTGCTCGAGGGCGCGGGTGTTCCCGGAAATTGACGGGCCTCGCGGGCCGGGCAGGACTTAGGGTCGCGGGCGTGATCGACGTACCGGTGGGCCTTGTTGAGTCGCAGTACGAGTACGCGGGGGAGGCGGGCCGCGCGTTCGTCGCGGCGCTGCCCGCGCGCGTGGAGGAGTTCCTGGGGCGCTGGGAGCTGACGGTCGACGGGCCGCTGATGCACGGGATGGCCGCGCTCGTCGTGCCCGTGGTGGGCGAGGGGCGGCGGGCGGCCCTCAAGTTCCAGGTGCTCGACGAGGAGACCGAGGGCGAGCCTGTCGCGCTGCGGACGTGGGACGGGGACGGCGCCGTGCGGCTCCTCGCGTACGACGACGGCACGGGCACGATGCTGCTCGAACGGCTCGACTCCGACCGGATGCTGAGCGACGTCGAGGACTCCCGCGAGGCGGTCCTGGTGATCGCCGAGCTACTCGCGCGGCTCACGGCGGGGCCCGCTCCGGAGGGCATGCGGTGGCTCGGCGACATCGCGGCGGGGATGCTCGCGGACGCCCCGGAGGCGCTGCTGAGGGTGGGCGATCCGGCCGAGCGCGCGCTGCTCGCGGACTGCGCGGCCGCGGTGCGGGAGGTCGCGGACGAGCCGGGGGACCGGCTGCTGCACTGGGACCTGCACTTCGACAACGTGCTGGCCGCCGGGCGCGAACCGTGGCTGGCGATCGACCCGAAGCCGCTGGCGGGCGATCCCGGGTTCGATCTGTGGCCGGCGCTGAACAACCGCTTCGAGCCGCAGGAGACGCTGTGGCGGTTCGATGCGATGAGCGGGGTTCTCGGGCTCGACCGGGAGCGGGCGCGGGCGTGGACGCTCGGCCGGGTGCTGCAGAACGCGCTGTGGGACATCGAGGACGGGCGGGAGCTCGGTGCGGTGGACCTGGAGATCGCGCGGCGGCTGCGCCGCTGATGGGTGCCGTCTCACCGGTCGGCCCCCGGCGGCCGGTTGTCAGTGCCGCGGATTAATCTTCCGCCATGATTCGTACCGCCACCCCTGCCGACGTCCCCGTCATCCACGCCATGGTCCGCGAGCTCGCCGAGTACGAGAAGGCGCTGCACGAGGCGCGGGCGAGCGAGGAGCAGCTGCGCGAGGCGCTGTTCGGCGAGCGCCCGGCGGCGTACGCGCACATCGCCGAGGACGCGGAGACCGGCGAGCCGGTCGGTTTCGCGCTGTGGTTCCTGAACTTCTCGACGTGGCGCGGGGTGCACGGCATCTACCTGGAGGACCTGTACGTACGCCCCTCGGCGCGTGGCGGCGGTCACGGCAAGGCGCTGCTCACGGAGCTGGCGCGGCTCTGCGTGGAGCGCGGCTACGAGCGCCTGGAGTGGTCGGTCCTGAACTGGAACACGCCGTCCATCGAGTTCTACGAGGCGATGGGCGCGCGGCCGCAGGACGAGTGGACGGTGTACCGGCTGACGGACGAGGCGCTGAAGTCGGTGGGCGCCGCCTAGGGTGGCGTCCGGACTCATTCTCTGACTAAGGTCAGAGAATGAGTGAGGGTGAGGACGGCGGCGTCGACGACGTCGCGCGGGTACGGCGGTTCAACCGCGTCGTCAGTGAGCGCGTCGGCGTGCTCCAGGAGCGCTTCCACGGCACCGAGCGGCCCTACGGGCAGGCCCGCCTGCTGTGGGAGATCGGTGAGGCCGGGGCGCCGCTCGACGTGCGCAGGCTGCGGGAGCGGCTCGGGCTCGACTCCGGGTACGTCAGCCGGCTGCTGCGTGCCCTGGAGGCGGACGGCCTCGTGCTGGTGGAACCGCTGGAGAGCGACCGCCGGGTGCGCACCGCGCGGCTCACGGAGCGCGGGCGCGCCGAGTGGGCCGTGCTCGACCGGCGCAGCGACGAGGCCGCGGGTTCGCTGCTCGCCCCGCTGAGCCCGGCCCAGCGCGGCCGCCTGGTCGCCGCGATGGCCGAGGTGGACCGGCTGCTCACGGCGGGCACGGTCACGTTGGACGAGGTCGCGCCCGACCACCCCGACGCGGAACTGTGCCTGCGCGGCTACTTCGCCGAACTCCAGGAGCGGTTCGACACGGGCTTCGACCCGGCGCACAGCCTCCTGCCCGACGCAGGTGAACTCCGGCCGCCGCGCGGTCAGTTCGTCGTGGCGCGGCTGCACGGCGAGCCGGTCGGCTGCGCCGGGCTGAAGCTGCCGCCGGGCGGCGCGGCCGAGGTGAAGCGGATGTGGGTGGCGCCGCAGGTCAGGGGCCTCGGGCTGGCCCGCCGCTTCCTGGCGGAGCTGGAGGCGCGGGCCGTCCGGCACGGCGCCGAACTGCTGCGCCTGGACACCAACAAGGCGCTTCCCGAGGCCATCGGGCTGTACCGCGCGTACGGGTTCGAGGAGGTCGCGGCCTTCAACGACGAGCCGTACGCCCACCATTGGTTCGAGAAGCGGCTGCGCCCCGCTTCCTAGGGGCGACTCACGGCTCCAGAACCACCTTGCCCGTCGTGCCGCGCGTCTCCAGGGCGTGGTGCGCGGCGGCCGCCTCCGCGAGCGGGAAACGGTGGACGGCGGGCGTCAGGATGCCGCGGGCCGCGTGGTCGAGCGCCGCGAGTTCGAGGGTGCGCATCGGGTTGGCGCCGCCCGCCTTGCGCATCATCGGCGGGCCGAGGACCTGCTCCTGGGTGAGGCCGCGGCGGACGAGTTCCGCCTCGTCGAGGAGGTGCGGGCCCCCGTCGGGGTCGACGCCCTGGGCGGACCAGCCGAAGATCAGGTGGTGGCCGCCGGGGCCGAGGAGGTCGAGGGCGCGCCCGGTCGTCGGGCCGCCGACCCCGTCGAAGAGGACGGTGGCGTCGCGGGTGCCGAGGAACTTCCGGGCCTTTTCCGGCCAGTCGGGGTCCTGGTAGTCGAGGGCGAGGTCGGCGCCGTTCGCCTCGACCGCCGCGGTCTTCGCGGGTCCTCCGGCCAGGCCGATCACGGTGCCGCCCGCGTGCTTCACGTACTGCACGAGGAGCGTGCCGATGCCGCCAGCGGCGGCGGGGACGAGCGCGACCGTGTCGGGGGTGACGGTGGTGAAGTTCAGGATGCCGAGCGCCGTGCGGCCCGTGCCGATCATGGCGACGGCGGCCGCCGGGTCCAGGCCCGCCGGGATCTCGTGGAGGCGGTCCGCGTCCGTGACGGCGAGCTCGGCGTAGCCGCCGGGAACCAGGCCGAGGTGGGCGACGACCTGCTTGCCGAGCCAGGCGGGGTCGGTGCCCTGGCCGAGCGACTCGACGGTGCCGGCGACCTCGCGGCCGGGGATCGTCGGGAGTTCGGGCAGGGCGGGCAGCGGTCCCTTGACTCCGGAGCGGATCGCGGTGTCCAGCAGGTGCACGCCCGCGGCACCGACCGCGATCCGCACCTGCCCGGGGCCCGGCTCGGGGTCCTCGGTCCTCTCGTACGTGAGGTTCTCGGCGGGCCCGAAGGCGTGCAGGCGGATGGCGTGCATGACAGCTCCTGGTGGGCGGTGTGCGGTCCCTGGCGGGCGGATTTCCGTGGCCTGCGCCAGTCTTCGACCTCAAGCTCGGTTGAGGTCAAGGCCGCGGGTGAGGGCGGGCCGCCGCAGCGCCAGCGTCGTCGCCTCGATGGCGCTGGTGAAGGAGACCTCGCTGAGCACGCCGGGCGCCGCCACCATGTCGCCCGCCAGGTAGACGCCCTCGCCGCGGTCGATCGCGGGGCGGTCGCGCCAGGTCGTGCCGGGGCGGTCGAGGGCTCCCGTGCGCCCCTGGGCGAGGGCGTCGCGCCGCCACGTCGTGCGCTCGCGCCAACCGGGGAACGCGAGGTCGAGCAGGCTGTCGGCGCGCGCCGAACCGTCCGCCTTCGACTCGTCGGGCGCGACCGGCACCTGACCCTGGATCAGGCTCTCGCCGTGCGGGGCGAGGGACTTGTCCTGGGCGGTGAACCGTTCGATCCAGGCGGGGAAGTCGAGGCCCGACACCGCGAAGGCGTCGCCGCGGCGGCTGCGGACGGCCAGGTCGATCAGCGTCGTACGGCCGCTGCCCCAGGTCAGGGACGGGTCCCTCAGGAGTCTGCGGGCCGCGTCGAGCGAGGTCGCGACGACGACGGGGGTGTCGGTGGGCACGGCGTCGATCCGGCTCAGGGTCTCCATGCGCACGCCGAGGTTCCAGGCGCGGGACGCCATCCGGTCGACGACCGAGGACCAGCCGCCGACCGGGTACTGCGCCTCGGGCGGCATCTTGGCGGTGCGGCGCAGGCGCTCCTGGACGAAGCGGGCCGAGAGCGCTCCGGGGTCGTGGTGGAACAGGGCGACGGCCGTGTAGTGGGCGGCGGCGCGGGCCGCTTCGGGGCCGGCCTGGCGGGTGGCCCAGGTGGTGAAGTCCTCGTCCACGGGCGCGCGTTCGGGCTTGTGGCGCAGGAGCCGGAGGAGCCCCGCGGGCGGGGTGCGGCGCAGCGCGCCGTCGCGGTGGAAGCGCAGCCGGGCGCCTTCGAGCGGCGGGATCGGGGCGAGCGGCCCGAGCAGCTCGCGTTGCTTCAGCCAGGTCCAGTGTGGGCCGCCGTTGTAGAGGGCGTGCGGGCCCTCGTGGGTGAGGTGGGGGCCCTCGGCGGTGCGGGCCCGGCCGCCGAGCGTGTGGTGCGCTTCGTGCAGGGTGACGCGCGCGCCCGCCTCCGCCGCGGTGATCGCGGCGGTGAGACCGGCGAGACCTCCGCCGATGACGGTGAGGGCGGGGGTGGGGTGACGCATGGGCGCTCCTGGGTGCGTGGTCGGGCGTACGGGCGGCCTTCACGGATACGACGTGCGGGGCGGGCGCGGATGTGACATCGCGCCGTTCGCGCAGGTCACTTGGGGTCGGGCGGGGATTGTCAGTGGTGGCGTGCAGCATGGGGTCATGAGCGACAGGCGTGGTGGTGCGGGGCGGTCCGCGGGGCAGACGGCGGGCCGGGCTCCGGCGAAGGTGAAGAAGGCGCGGCGGCCCCAGGTGCGGCTGCCTCCGCTGGCGCCGTGGACGGGGCGCGGCCTCGAACCCGACGGGGACTACGACGGGGTGGAGTTCCGGGACGTCGACTTCGCCGGGCAGGAGGGGATCGGGGCGCGGTTCATGGACTGCGCGCTGGCGGCGTGCGCGCTCGACGAGGCGGGGCTCGCGCGGGCCAGATTCATCGACTCCGTGCTCACCGACGTACGGGGCGTGGGGACGAACCTGGCGGAGGCGACGCTGCGGGACGTGGAGGTGGTCGACGCCCGGCTCGGCGGCGTGCAGCTGCACGGGGCGGCCCTGGAGCGGGTGGTGATCAGGGGCGGGAAGATCGACTACCTGAACCTGCGGAAGGCGCGCCTCAAGGACGTCGTGTTCGAGGGCTGCGTGCTGGTGGAGCCGGACTTCGGGGGCGCTCGCCTGGAGCGGGTGGAGTTCGCGGGCTGCGCGCTGAAGGGCGCCGACTTCTCGGCGGCGACCCTGACGGACGTCGACCTGCGGGACGCGGCGGAGCTGGGGATCGCACGGGGCGTGGACCGGCTGGGCGGCGCGGTGATCTCACCGGCCCAACTCATGGATCTGGCCGGGGTGTTCGCGGCGGAGCTGGGGGTGCGGGTGGAGTAGGCGTTTCTCTGGGGGAGCAGCCGGTTACGGGAGGCGGGGGAAGCGGGCCTGCAGGTCCCACAGGGCCGGGTTGTCCGCCAGGTCCTCGTGCATGTCCGTGAGGTCGGCGAGCAGGTCGTGCAGAAAGTCGCGGGCCTCGCGGCGCAGCGCGGAGTGGGAGAAGGTCAGCGCGGGCTCCTCGGCCGGCATCCAGTCGGCCTCGATGTCCACCCAGCCGAAGCGGCGCTCGAACAGCATGCGGTCGCTCGACTCCGTGAAGTCCAGCTCGGCGAGCTGCGGGGTGGCGGAGCGGCTGCCGCGCGGATCCCGGTCCAGCTGCTCGACGATGTCGCACAGCGCCCACGCGAAGTCGAGCACCGGCACCCATCCCCAGGCTGTGGACACTTCCTGGTCGGCCTTGGTGTCGGCCAGGTACACGTCGCCGCAGAACAGGTCGTGGCGCAGCGCGTGGACGTCCGCGCGCCGGTAGTCCGTCTGCGGCGGGTCCGGGAAGCGGCGGGAGAGGGCGTAACCGATGTCGAGCACGTAGAGATGGTGTCACGGGCGGGGGCCATGGCCCGCACGAGAGCCGGCCCTGGTCTGGCACGGACGCGGTCCCCGGGGCCTCACGGGAGCAGCCGCTGCTCCTTCGCCACCGAGACGGCACCGGCCCGGGTGTCCACGCCGAGCTTGTCGTAGATCCGGCCCAGGTGGGTCTTGACCGTGGCCTCGCTGATGAACAGGGCCTTGGCGATCTCCCGGTTGCCGAGGCCGTGCGCGAGCTGGGCGAGGATGTCGCGCTCGCGGTCGGTGAGCGTGGGCCGCGGCTTGCGCATATTGGCCATGACGCGGCTCGCCACCGGGGCGGACAGCGCGGTGCGGCCCTCCGCGGCGGCATGGATCGCGGCGAACAGCTCCTCGGGCCGCTCCGCCTTGAGCAGATACCCCGTCGCGCCCGCCTCGATGGCGCGGGTGATGTCGGCGTCGGTGTCGTACGTGGTCAGCACCAGGACGTGCGGGGTGGGTCCGGGACCCGATGTGAGGCGGCGGGTCGTCTCCACGCCGTCCATGCCCTCGCCCAGCTGGAGGTCCATGAGGACGACGTCGGGCCGGAGCTTCGCGACCAGCGCCAGCGCCTCCTCCCCGGCCCCGGCCTCCCCGACGACCTCGATGTCCGCGGCACTGTCCAACAACGCGAGCAACCCGGCCCGCACGACGACGTGATCGTCACAGAGGAGGATGCGGATGGGCTGGGTCATGACGACTCCGTTTCATCATTCAAGCGTCGGTGCCGGTTGGGCGCGTCTGCCTCCGTGCCGGGACGGGTGGGCAATTCAAGCCCCGCCGGCGATTGAGGCGCGGGGTCCGGGGCGGAGCCCCGCGAGCGCAACCCCGTCGCAGGTGACAGCGGAATCGAGGCGGAGACCACCGCTCCCTCACCCGGCGCCGACTCGAGCGACAACCTGCCACCAAGCTGCCGCACCCGCGCCCGGATCGCCGGAATCCCGTGCCCCCGCACCCCGGAGGCCCCCGCGGGCAGGGCTGACGGATCGAACCCGCACCCGTCGTCGGCGACGTCAAGCACCACCTGGTCGTCGAGCAACGTCAGCGTGATCACCGCACTGCCCGCCCCCGAGTGCTCCCGCACATTCGCCAGCGCCCCCTGCGCGATCCGCAGCAGCGCCGACTGCACCCGGTCGGGCAGCCGGTCCGCGCGCCCGTCGTCGTCGACGCGGACCCGCACGTCGAGCCGGTCTCCCGACTCCCGCGCGGCCACCGCCCGCAGCGCCTCCGTCAGGCCGTGGGCCAGATCGGCGGGGGCCAGATCGTGCACGAAGCGGCGCGCCTCCGTGAGGTTGTGCTCGGCGATCGACGCGGCCGTGCCGACGTGCGCGCGGGCCTTGCCGGGGTCGGCCTCCCACACCCGCTGCGCCGCCTGCAGCAGCATCTGCTGGCTGGACAGGCCCTGCGCGAGGGTGTCGTGGATCTCCATGGAGAGCCGCTGCCGCTCGGCGAGCGTGCCCTCGCGGCGCTCGGAGGCGGCCAGTTCGCGGCGCGTGCGGATCAGGTCGTCGATGAGCCTGCGCTGCCGGGCGGCCTGCCGCTTCATCTGCAGGAACACGGCGGTGGCGATCACCACGACGGCCGGCGGGCCGAGCAGCAGGTCCGGGTCGAGGCGGCCGGCGAGCCGCAGCTGGGCGAGGATGACGAGCACCGTCAGGAGCCCCACCAGGACGAGCGCGGCACGCGTCGGCAGGGTGCGCAGCCCCGTGTAGAAGAGCGGTACGGCGCACCACGCGAAGCTCGGCGCGAGCACCACGAGCACCACCCACACCGCGACGACCAGCGTCAGCCACACCCGTTGCCCCACCGTGGCGCGCTCCGCGACGCCCCGCACGAGCCCGGCCCCGTACACAAGGGCCACGACCGCGGAGAGCGCGACGATCCACGGGGTGCGCCCGTCGTGCGAGTGGCGCAGCAGGAAGCGCGCCAGGGCCACGGCCAGAAGCAGGAAGAACGAGGCGTGCATGACCGCGGTGAGGCGGCGGATGTCGGTGTCGTAGCCGTCGCTGTGGTGGACGCCGTCGGCGGCGGGCTCCGGTCGGTTCCGGGTCACGGTTCCCGCACCTCCTCACGGCGTCGACCTGGGCAAACAATCCCATTGTCACCGGGTTGTACGCCCCTGGGGTCAACCGATCGGATGACCCCGGCGTCGACCGCCCGGCGCGCCGCGAAGAGCCGGTCCGTCGAGGGGTGGGGGCCGGTTCCGGACCCAGGATTGAAGGCAGAGCGGGACGGCGGAACGGCAAGCGCCTCCCGGTCGACCTCTCCTCCCTCTGCTCGCACCTCCCCCTTCACTCAGGAGTCGTTCCCATGCAGCACGCCAAGAAGATCTCGAAGCGCACCCGCATCGTCACCGGCACCACGTTGGCCGCCGCGATCGCCGTCGGCGGGTTCGGGGCGTACTCGGCGAGCGCCGCGGACTCGGAGCCGGCCGCGCAGGCCGCCGCCGCCAAGCCCGCCGCCGCGAAGGCCGGCAACACCTTCGAGTCCAAGCACCTCACCGTGGACGCCGCGACCGACGCCGCGCAGGCCGTGCTCAAGGCCGCGAAGAAGGAGAACCAGAAGGTCTCCGTCGCCGTCGTCGACCGCAACGGCAACACGATCGTCGAGCTGCGCGGGGACGGTGCGGGACCGCAGTCGCCGGAGTCCGCCGTGAAGAAGGCGTACACCGCGGTGTCCTGGAACGCGCCGACGTCCGAGCTGACGAAGCGGCTCGAGCAGGCGCCGAACCTGAAGGACATTCCCGGCACGCTGTTCCTCGCGGGTGGGGCGCCGGTCGCCGCGGACGGTGCGCCCATCGCGGGTATCGGTGTCGCCGGTGCGCCCTCCGGTGACCTGGACGAGAAGTTCGCCCAGGCGGGCGTGGCGACCCTCAAGTAACGGGTGTCTCGGCCCCGGGGCGCGTTTCACCGGCAACGGTGTTGCGGCCTCGGGGCTCTGCCCCGGACCCCGCGCCTCAATCGCCGGCGGGGCTTGATTTGCCCACCCGCCGCCGGGGGCTTGATTTACCGGCATGGAGCGGACCAGCCACGATGTACGCGGCACACCTGATACCGAAGAACCGCACGATCCTGCGGCGCGCAGGGGACCTATGGAGCCGCACCATGCAGCACACCGAGACCAACCGCACGCTCCTCGCCGCCGCCGCGCACGGCGACGCCGACGCCGTCCGGACCGCGCTCGCGGCGGGCGCCGATGTCGAGGCCCGTGACGCGCACCGCCGTACGCCGCTCCTCCTCGCCTCCCTGAACGACCACGTCGCCGTCGCCGAGACACTCGTCGCGGCCGGCGCCGACCCGAACGCCCAGGACGAGCGGGACGACAGCGCGTGGCTCGCCACCGGTGTCACCGGCTCCGTGGAGATGATGCGCGCCCTGCTGCCCGCCCGACCCGACCTGAAGGTCACCAACCGGTTCGGCGGCATCTCCGTCATCCCGGCCGCCGAACGCGGCCACGTCGACTACGTGCGCGCCGTGCTCCGCGAGACCGACATCGACGTCGACCACGTCAACCGCCTCGGCTGGACCGCCCTGTTGGAGGCCGTGATCCTCGGCGACGGCGGCCGCGCGCACCAGGAGATCGTCGAGCTGCTCATCACGGCGGGCGCCACCCCCGACCTGCCCGACGGCGACGGCATCACTCCTCTCGAACACGCCGAGCGCCGCGGCTTCGCCGAGATCGCCGGCCTGTTGCGGGCCGTACGGTGAGGCGCGCGGTCCTCGCGGCGATCGCCGTCGCGGTCCTCGCGACCGGCTGCGCCGCGACGCAGGATGAAACCAACACCCCTCCCCGTAAGGCGAGTTCACCCACAACGAACCGGCCCTCCGAAACCCCCAGAACCCCCAAGACCCCCGACGGCACCCTCCTCCTCGCCGACTTCGGCTCCGACACCGTCTCCTTCGCCGACCCGGCCCCCGGCAAGGGCGTCTTCGCCTCGGTGAAGGTCGGCCACGCCCCGTACGGGCTCGTCGTCGGGGACGACGGCCGGGCCTGGGTCGCCACCGCCGAGGGCGTCGCGGTCGTGGACACGGACAGCCGCAAGCGCGAGGCCCTCATCCCGTACGAGACCGAGGGCCTCGGCCCCGTCACCGACGGCGAGTACCGCGGCGGCGGCATGGGCATCGCCCTCGCGCCCGATGGCGACCACGTGTACGTAGGGGTCAACGTTCCCAACGGGAACGGGTCGTTGGAGACCATCGACACCCGGACCGGGAGGGTCACCGATACCGCCTCCGTCGGCCGACGGCCCTTCGACGTCGACGTGTCGCGCGACGGACGCCAGGTGTACGCCACCGATCACGACTCCTTCGACGTCACCGTCCTCGACACCGGCAGCGGCGACACCCGCCGCATCGAGGTCGCCCCGTACGGCACCGAAGGCGGCCTCGGCTCGTGGCTGAAGCCGCACTACGCCGCCGTACGGCCCTCCGACGGCAAGCTGCTCCTCCCCTTCGAGGGCGAGAAGCTCGTCGTGGTCGACCCGGACACCGGCCGCTCGACCGTCGAGCGGATGACCGCCAACACGCATCAGCACGGCGTCACGATCACCCCCGACGGCACGCTCCTCGCCGTCGGCACCGGCCCCATCGACCCGTCCGAGGACGAGGGCCCCTCGCTCACCGTCCGTACGCCCGGCGGCAAGGAGAAGGTCGTGCCGCTCGACGGGCCGCACGAGGACGTCGCCGTCGCCGCGGACGGCCGGACCGCGTACGTCACCGGCGGCTTCACCCGCGACGGTTACTGGAACGGGATCACCGTCGTCGACATCGACAGCGGCGACACCCGCCGACTGGCGGCAGGGGAGCGGCCGTTGGGGATCGCCGTCCTCTGAGGCCCCGCCGGACGCCCGTACACGGACATCGGGGTCATAAGATCTCGGCGTGCGCCGCCGACTCCGCCTCCCCGCCGCCCTCCTCAGCGTCCTCACGCTCCTCGCCGCCGTCGCCGCGTGCGACGGCGGCGTCCACGGCACGCCCGGCGCCTCAGGGCTGCGCGACCCGTACTTCCCCAAGCTCGGCAACGGCGGCTACGACGTCGGGCACTACGCCCTCGACCTCTCCTACGACCCGGACACCCGCCACCTCTCCGGGACCGCCGAGATCACCGCGACCGCAGAGCAGGCGCTCAGCGCGTTCAACCTGGACCTCAAGGGGCTCACCGTCCGCAAGGTCACCGTCGACGGCGAGAAGGCCGTCGCCAGCCGCGCCGGGCACGAGGTGACCGTGCGGCCGCACGACGAGCTCCCCAAGGGGCACACCTTCCGTGCGACCGTCCGCTACGACGGCGAACCCGTCACGATCACCGACCCGGACGGCACGGGCGAGGGCTGGCTGCGCACCGCCGACGGCGCCCTCGCGCTCGGCGAACCGACCGGCTCCATGGCCTGGTTCCCCGGCAACCACCACCCCTCGGACAAGGCGAGGTACGACATCCGGGTCACGGTCCCCACCGGTGTACAGGCCATCTCCAACGGGGAGTTGAGGAGCGCGAGGAAGTCGTCCGACGGGCGGCGCACCGCGTACGACTGGCGGGTGCGGCAGCCGATGGCGAGCTATCTGGCGACTGTCGCCGTCGGGGAGTTCGAGACGGAGCGGGGCCGCACGCCCGCCGGGATCCCCGTGTACACCGCCGTCGACCCGTCCGAGGCGAAGGCGAGCGCGAAGGTGCTCGACCGGCTGCCGGAGGTCGTCGACTGGGAGGCGAAGCGGTTCGGTGCGTACCCGTTCTCGTCCACGGGCGCGATCGTCGACCGGGCCGGCGACGTGGGCTACGCCCTGGAGACCCAGAACCGGCCCGTCTTCCCCGGCGCCCCCGACCTCGGCCTGCTCGTCCACGAGCTGGCGCACCAGTGGTACGGCGACTCGGTCACCCCGAAGTCGTGGCGCGACATGTGGCTGAACGAGGGCTTCGCGACGTACGCCGAGTGGCTGTGGGACGAGGACCACGGCGGGGACACGGCGCAGGAGACCTTCGACGCGGTCATGAAGCGGCCCGCGAGCGACGCCGTCTGGTCCTTCCCGCCCGCGAAGCCGCCGAACGCCGCGCACCTCTCCGACGACCCGGTCTACGACCGCGGCGCGATGGTGCTGCACAAGGTCCGCGAAACGATCGGCGACGCCAACTTCTTTTCCCTGCTGAAGAGTTGGGCGCGGGACAACAAGTACAAGAACGCCGGCACGGACGACTTCACGGCGTACGTGGAGCGCGAGAACCCCGGCAAGGGCGAGGCCCTCGCCGGGGTCTGGGAGACCTGGCTGTACGGGAACGGCAAGCCGGATACGGCTAGTTGACGTTCACGGCCTTCCAGGCGGCGGCGACGGTGGTCGCCTCCGTGCCGCTCGCGCCGTACAGGTCACCGGCCGCCTTGATCGTGGCCGCGCGGGCGGCCGCGTAGTCGGTCGTCGACGTCATGTACGTGGACAGCGCCTTGTACCAGATCTGCACGGCCTTGTCCCGGCCGATGCCGGTGACGGTCGAGCCGTCCGACGTGGGCGAGTCGTAGTTCACGCCGTTGATCGTCTTCTTTCCGCTGCCCTCGCTGAGCAGGTAGAAGAAGTGGTTGGCGACGCCGGACGAGTAGTGCACGTCGAGGCGGCCGGTGTTGCGGGACCAGGAGTCGGCGGACTTGCCGTCCTTGCTCGGCTTGTCCATGTAGCGCAGCGGGGAGCCGTCGCCGTTGATGTCGATCTTCTCGCCGACGAGGTAGTCGCCGACGTCCGCGGTGTTGTTCGCGTGGAACTCCACCGCCGTGCCGAGGATGTCGGACGTCGCCTCGTTGAGGCCGCCGGACTCCTTGCTGTAGTTGAGGTTCGCCGTGGCGGAGGTCAGTCCGTGGCTCATCTCGTGACCGGCGACGTCGAGCGAGGTCAGCGGGTGGGTGTTCCCGATGCCGTCGCCGTACGTCATGCAGAAGCAGCTGTCGTCCCAGAACGCGTTGACGTAGGCGTTGCCGTAGTGGACGCGGGAGTAGGCGGCCTTGCCGTCGCCCGCGATGCCGCTGCGGTTCAGGGACTCCTTGTAGAAGTCCCAGGTCTCGGCGGCCCCGTAGGCGGCGTCGACGGCGGCGGTCTGCCGGTCGGCCGCGGTGCCGTCGCCCCACTTGTCGTCGGTGTCGTGGAAGAGGGTGCCGGTGCCGGACGTGCCGCCCTTGAGGTCGTACGTCTTGTGGCCGCCGCGGGCGCCGTCGACCAGGTCGTAGCCGCCGGACGCGGCGGTCGAGCCGACGTCGACGGAGCCGCTGTACATGCTCGTACCGGTGCCGTTCTCGATGGCCTGGTACTGGTAGAGCACCTTGCCGCTGTCGGCGTCGGTGATCACGTGCAGCTCGCTCGGGGTGCCGTCGCGCTGGGTGCCCTTGACGACGGTCTCGTACGCGAGGGTGGGCGCCTTGCTCGCGTCGGCGGCCCAGACGACCTTGTGCGCGGAGCCGGCGGTGGCGCCCTTGACCGAGTCGCCCGCGGCGGACTTCGCGGACTTCTTGGCGGTGGCGGTGCTGGTGGCGGCGTCCGTGGACGCCACGGTTATGGAGCCCTTGCGCGCCTTGGTGGTGCCCTTGAGGTCGCCGCCCTTGGCGGTGTGCACGACGAGGTCGCCGCCGAGGACGGGCAGTCCGTCGAAGGTGCGCTCGTAGCGGGTGTGCGTGGTGCCGTCGGCGTCCTTGACGACGTCGCGGGCGACCAGCTTCTCGCCGTCGGCGAGCTTCAACTTCTCGGCGATGGTGGCGGATTCGGCCTGCGCGTCCTTGAGGGCGGTGGCCCGCTGGGAGGCGCTGAGCGGGAGCGCCGTGGCGCCTGCCGCACGGTCCGTGGCGGCGGTGGCAGAGGTGCCGGCCGTGACACCGACGACCACCATGGCGGCGGACGCGGCGAGAGCGGCGAGGCGGGGAGCGGTAGAGCGGATTCTCACTCGGACTCCTTAGGTACCCGTGTGGGGATGGGTGCGTGGGGGGTTCGGAGGGAGAGTGGCACCTGCGATCAGTCCGGTGACAGAGACCTGTCAAAACTTTGCCGGTTCGTGTCCGAATGGCGCCGGTGATTGTCCGTTAATCGATGGGTGTGGCCGAAAGGAACGGGCCCCGGCCCGCCGCTGTGCGCGGCGAACCGGGGCCCGGCCCCAACTGCTCGGCGAACGTCAGACGTTCACGCCGAAGTCCTGCGCGATGCCGACCAGGCCCGAGGCGTAGCCCTGGCCCACGGCGCGGAACTTCCACTCCGCGCCGTTGCGGTACAGCTCGCCGAAGACCATCGCGGTCTCCGTCGCGGCGTCCTCGGAGAGGTCGTAGCGCGCGATCTCGGTGCCGCCCGCCTGGTTCACGATCCGGATGTACGCGTTGCGCACCTGGCCGAAGTTCTGCGTGCGGGTCTCGGCGTCGTAGATCGAGACCGGGAAGACGACCTTGTCGACGTCGGCCGGCAGGGCCGCGAGGTTCACGTTGATCGCCTCGTCGTCGCCCGCGCCCTCGCCGGAGCGGTTGTCGCCGGTGTGCACGATCGACTGGTCCGGCGTCTGCTTGTTGTTGAAGAAGACGAAGTGGCCGTCCGAGTAGACCTTGCCCTCGGGGTTGACCGCGATGGCCGACGCGTCGAGGTCGAAGTCGGTGCCGGTGGTGGTGCGGACGTCCCAGCCGAGGCCCACGGTGACAGCGGTCAGGCCCGGAGCCTCCTTGGTGAGCGAGACGTTGCCACCCTTGGACAGGCTTACTGCCATGGTTCGGGAGTCCTTCCCTCGTTAAATACGGACGTACTCGGTTGTACGTGTGCAGCCGAAGCTACTCGTACCAGTAGCAACGCCGTGAGGGGTGGGGAAGGTTCCAGGTCTCTTTACTTTCTTTACCCGGACGTCGTCACAGGCCCCTCGGCCCCCGAAATGCGGGTGACGGGGACCGTACGAACGCGCGACCATGGACGCATGTCCGGTCCCTATCCCATCCGCGGTTCGGTCGTCCTTCCGGAGGCCGAGCTCCTTTGGCGTTTCTCGCGGTCGTCGGGGCCGGGCGGCCAGCACGTGAACACGTCCGACTCGGCGGCGGAGGTGCGCTTCGACCTCGCGGCGACGGAATCGCTGCCGCGTGTGTGGAAGGAGCGGGCCCTGGAGCGGCTCGCCTCACGCCTCGTGGACGGCGTGATCTCCGTACGGGCCTCGGAGCATCGCTCGCAGTGGCGCAACCGGGAGACCGCGACGGTGCGCCTCGCGGCGCTCCTGGCGGAGGCGACCGCGCCCCCGCCGAAGCCGCGCCGCCCCACCCGCGTCTCCCGCGGCGTCAACGAACGCCGCCTCCGCGCCAAGAAGGCCCGCTCCGAAACGAAGCGGGGGCGGTCGGGGCGGGATTGGTAGTTCCGGCCCAGGCCGGACAATCAAGCCCCGCCGGCGATTGAGGCGCGGGGTATGGGGCAGAGCCCCAAGCCCAGCCACGGCTGCCCGGCGTTGCGCTCCCGGGGCTCCGCCCCGGACCCCGCTGCTCAATCGCCGCAGGGGCTTGAAATGGTCATCCGCCCCGGGGCTTGATTTGCCCACCCGGCGCCGGGGCTTGAAATGTGAGGGCCTAGCCCAAGTTGCGGTACTTGCCGCGGAAGTACAGGAGGGGGCCGCCCTCCGCGCTCGGGAGGGAGGCGGACAACACCCGGCCGATGACCAACGTGTGGTCGCCCGCCGGCACCGTGTTCTCCGTCCGGCACTCCAGTGTCGCCAACGCCCCGCCCACCAGCGGCGCGCCCGTGTGCTCCCCCCGTACGTACGGGATGTCCTGGAACAGGAGCCGGTCGCTGAGCCGCCCCTTCATGGCGAAGCGGCCCGCGATGTGGCTCTGGGACTCCGAGAGGACCGACACCGCCCACAGCGGCTGCTCGTCGAGGAGGTCGTCCATGCGGGAGCTGTTCCGCAGCGAGACCATGACCAGCGGCGGGTCGAGGGAGACGGACATGAAGGCCGTCGCCGTCATGCCCGCGTCCTCGCCGGCCGGACCGTCGGGGTCGAGCTGCGGCTCGTGCGAGGTCAGCAGGACGACGCCTGCGGCCAGGCGGGACAGGGCGGCACGGAACTCGTCGTTGCTCACCCCCTCAGCATGCCCGGAGGGAGCCGTGGGGGCCGTGGGGGAGGGGACCGAAGTGGCGGGGGACGTCTTCAACACGCCTTCAACGCTAGCTTCGACCCCACGCGCCCCGCATCGGGCCGATGACCGAGGCCGGTCCTAGGACCATGGGCGCGGTTCGTGTTCAGGAAACGCACAGAACCCACCCAGTAATGCGACCCAACCCTTCATCTCCTGCTGTGACTTGAGTCACAGGAGCCATAATTTGTTGACCCTGTGTACCGGGTGCACAGCTCGCTGTGATTCAGTGGCGTCGACACTGCTAATGAACGTGCTGCTGCACGTGCGAAGCGAACCGATCCGAATTCTGGAGTGCTGTCGAGGTCTCGGGGAGAACTGAGCATGGAGACCGAGTCGGAGCCGTACGTCCGTCTTGCGACCCTGCGTCAGCTGCACCAGGTGATGGCGGACATGAACACCGCCCGCAGTCTGGCCGACACCCTGCAGACCGTCGCGGACGGCGTCGTGAGCGGGCTCGGCTACGAGCTGGCGTGCGTGAACCTCGTACGTCCCGACGGTGACCTGGTCGTCGCCGCCTTCTCGGGCAACTCCGCGGCCGAGGCCCTGATCACCGGCCGCGTGGGCTCCCGCGACGCGTGGGACCGCCGCCTCGCCATGGGCAAGCAGTGGGGCGAGCTGCGCTTCATCCCGCACACCGAGGGCTGGGTCCTCGACGAGGACGACGTGCCGCAGTGGTTCACCGCCGGCCCGCCGCCCCGCTTCGAGGACGAGTGGCACCCCGCCGACCGCCTCTTCGCGCCGATGTACGCGACGGGGACCTCCGGCGGCGAACTGCTCGGCGTGATCTCCGTCGACCGCCCGCGCAACGGCCGCATCCCCGGCGCCTGGGGCCGCGAGGCCCTGCAGATGTACGCCTTCCAGGCCGCCATCGCGATCAGCAACGCCCGGCTGCGGTCCAACATGCAGCGCGCCCTGGTCCGCCTGGAGCGCGAGCAGCAGGCGCTGCGGGCCAGTGAGGAAAGCTTCCGGCAGGCCTTCGAGTACGCGCCCTCCGGGATGGCCATCGCCGAGATGGGCGGCGACCAGCACGGCCGGATCCTGCGGACCAACGACGCGCTGTGCCGCCTCCTCGGCCGCCCGGCCTCCGCGATGCGCCGCTACTCGTTCTCCGACCTCGTGCACCCCGAGGACATCGGCACCCTGCTGCGCACCTCCGCCGAGGGCGGCCGCGCCGAGCTGCGCCTGGCCCGCCGCGACGGCACGTACGTCTGGGTGTCCCTGCGCAACTCGGTGGTCGCCGACGCCGCCGACGGGCCGCGCTTCCTGCTCACCCACGTCGAGGACATCGAGGAGCGCAAGCGCCGCGAGCTGCACCTCGCCCACCGCGCCTCGCACGACTCGCTCACCGGCCTGCCGAACTCGGCGGAGCTGCGCGCCCGCCTGTCCGCCCGGCTGTGCCGTCGCCCACAGGAGCCGGGCCCCAGCGCCATCGACTCCCTCGACGCGGCCTACGGCGACCACCGCGGCACGGACGCGAACGGGATCGGCTTCGACTTCGGTGCCCCCGTCCCGCACCAGTCGAACCTCTACGAGGGGTTCGACGGCTTCGACCACCATGTGCACGTCGCCGCGCCCGAGCACGACGAGTCCTCCGGCGCGGACAACGGCACGAAGGGCCTCGCCGTCCTCTTCTGCGACCTCGACGGCTTCAAGTCGATCAACGACAGGTTCGGGCACAACGCGGGCGACGCCGTCCTCATCGAGGTGGCCCGCCGCCTGACCAGCGTCGTACGGGACGGGGACACGGTCGCCCGGCTCGGTGGTGACGAGTTCGTGGTGCTCGCCGACGGGCTCGGCCGCGAGGACGCCCAGGACCTCGCCGTCAGGTTGCGGAACGCCATCATTCCGCCGATTCGGGTGGATGGCCGCGCGGTGCGGGTAGGGGCCAGTTTCGGCATCGGCTGGGCCCACTGCGGCATGACGGCGGAGGAAGTGCTGCAATCCGCTGACCAGCGGATGTACGTAGAGAAAAGATCACGCAGTAAGCAGCACAGGCGGGCCGGATAGCCCCTACATTGGGCGCGGTTCCGCGGACCCGGTGAGGTCAAGGCCACGCCGTGGGGTCACTCGCAGCGGGTACCCTCGCCGAGGTAAGCAACGTGTAGGGAGTGATCTGGGATGGCGCCCGGCAACAACAGCGGGAGCACCACGCCCGAGGACGACGACCCGTTCGGCTATCTGTACGCCGACGGGCAGGCGGCCGGGGCGACCCCGCCCGAGGGCGCGGGCGGCGGGTACGGCTACCCGAACCCGCGGTCCTCCTACCGGGCCAATCAGATCCGTACGGTCGGTGAGCGCCAGTACGGGCAGACCCAGCCGACCCAGGCGTACCAGCAGCCGAACGCGCACTACCAGGCACCCGAGACGGTGCCCGGCGGCGGGGTCCCCTCGCAGCCGGGTCCGCCGACGGCGCCGATGCGCGGGGGCGGCCGCGGGCGCGGTCCGAACACGAAGGCGCTGCTCATCGGCGCGGTCGCCGTCGTCGCGGCCGTCGTCATCGGCATCGGCGTCGCCATGCTGAGCAACGACTCGGGCGACGACAAGGGCGAGGCCGGCGGCAAGCCGTCCGGCGGCTCGCAGTCGGTGCAGCCGAGCGAGAAGCCCTCGAAGTCGGCGTCCGCGGCGCCGGTCGACCTGCCCAAGACCGACGCGAAGACGCTGAAGCTGGCGGGCGGCACGGCCACCGCCTCCGACGTGCAGGGCGCGAAGGCCGACGGCGGGGTGTACGTCGCCGGGTTCAACAAGGTGGGCGCGAGCCTGACCTGGACCGTCAACGACATCCCGAAGGACGGCGCCTACAAGCTGCACGTCGACTACGGGGTGCCCGGCAAGGACTCCGACGCCACGATCGACGTCAACGGCAAGAAGCAGTCCCGCCCGCTGAACATGACGAACTTCGCCGGCGCCAAGGAAGGCGACTGGGAGAAGGGCTGGACGAACACGTGGGCCATCGTCCAGCTCACGAAGGGGACCAACGCGATCACGGTCTCCTGTGAGCAGGGCAACAAGTGCGATGCCAATTTCGACCGGATGTGGCTCACGCAGGGCTGAGCCACCCCCCGGGGCTCCGCCCCGGACCCCGCTGCTCAATCGCCGCAGGGGCTTGATCGGGCTAGAAGGGCCTACGCCGCGCCGACCTGTTCGGCGACGGTCACACGACCCACCAGGTCCTCGTACGTCGACGGGTCGAACTCGCCCGCCACCGGGGACACCACCGTCGCCGCGGACAGCGCCACCGCGCGGGCGAGGCGTTGGGGCCACGGCAGGTGGTCCACCTGGCCGGAGAGCAGGCCGGCCACCGCCGAGTCGCCCGCGCCCGTGGGGTTGCCGCGCAGGCGCCCCGGAGCGGGCGCACGCCACTCGCCGTCCGGAGTGAGCGCGCACAGCCCCTCCGCCCCGAGCGAGGCCACGACCGCGTGCGCGCCGCGCCGGCGTGCGTCCTTCATGGCCTGCAACGGCTCGTGCTGCCCTGTGAGTTCGGCCAGCTCGTCCGCGTTCGGCTTCACCAGGTCGGGGCGGGCCGCGACGCCGCGCCGCAGCGGTTCGCCGCTGGTGTCGAGGAGGACGGGGACGGAAGCGGCGCGCGCGGCCCGCACCAGCGTCGCGTAGGCGCCGACCGGGACGCCGGGCGGCAGGCTGCCGCACAGCGCCACCGCGGAGGCCGAGCGCAGCAGATCCGCGTACGCCTCCTGGAAGGCCGTCCACTCGGCGGGCGTGATCGTCGGGCCCGGCTCGTTGAGCTGCGTCGTGTCGCCGCTCGACGCGTCGACGACGGCGATCGTGCGGCGGGTCGCGCCGGAGACGGGCACCAGCGCGTCCGCGACGCCCGGCGTGCCGAGCAGCTGGTCCTGGAGCGTGCGGCCCGTCGCGCCGCCCACGAATCCCGTCACGGTCACCTCGTGACCGAGCGCGGCCAGCACCCGCGCCACGTTCAGCCCCTTGCCGCCGGGCCGCTCGGTGACCTCGGTGACGCGGTGCGTGGCATGCGGGCGCAGGGACCGCACCCGGTACGTGATGTCGAGTGCGGTGTTCAGCGTGACCGTGAGGATCACAGGACCCCACCCCCCTTGCGTACTTCCAGTAACGGGGCCCGATCATGCCAAAGTCAAGGCGGTTGGCCCAGGCCGCGGACCAACCGCCTTGTACCGGCCGGGAGTTATGGCTCGATCAGCCAATCGCCCTTGCGCAGTACGCCCTTGACCTCGAACTCCGCGTCCAGGACCACGAGGTCGGCGTCCTTGCCGGGCTCCAGCGAGCCCACCTTGTCGTAGAGGCCGAGGAGCTGGGCCGGGTTGGCCGAGATGGCGCGGACGACGTCCTCGACGGGCAGCTTGTCGATCGTCACGGCCCGCTTGAACGCCCGGTCCAGGGTCAGCGTCGAGCCCGCGATGGAGCCGCCCTCGACGAGCCGCGCCACGCTGTCCTTCACCTCGACCTCCAGCGGGCCGAGCATGTAGCGCCCGTCGCCGAACCCGGCGGCGTCCATCGCGTCGGTGATGAACGCGACGCGCTCGGCGCCCTTGTGGTGGAAGGCGAGTTCGAGGGCGGCCGGGTGCAGATGCGTGCCGTCGTTGATCAGTTCGACGGTGATCCGGTCGTCCTCCAGGAGCGCCGCGATCGGCCCCGGGTCACGGTGGCCGAGCGGCGGCATCGCGTTGAACAGGTGCGTGGCGACCGTGGCGCCCGCGTCGATGGCCGCCACCGTCTGCTCGTACGTGGCGTCGGTGTGGCCGATCGCGGCGATGACGCCGTGCTCGGCGAGGAGCCGTACGGAGTCGATGCCGCCGGGCAGTTCGGTGGCGAGGGTGACCATCTTCGCCTGGCCGCGGGCGGCGTCGATCAGCTTGCGGACCTCGGCCGGGTCGGGGTCGCGCAGGAGCGTCTCGTCGTGGGCGCCCTTGCGGCAGGGGGAGATGAACGGGCCCTCGAAGTGGATGCCCGCGATCTCGCCGTGCTCGGCCAGCTCGGAGAGCAGCCCCGCGCGCTGCACGAGGAAGTCCATGTCGCTGGTGACGAGGGACGGCACGATGGTGGTCGTGCCGTGCTGCTGGTGCGTGCGCACGCCCGTGAGGACCTCGTCGATGGCGCCGGAGGTGAAGGACGCGCCGCCGCCGCCGTGGTTGTGCATGTCGACGAAGCCGGGCACCACCCAGTGGCCGGAGAGGTCGACGGTCCCGGCGCCTTCCGGGGCGGACCCGGCGATCTTCGTGCCGTCGACGATGACGCGGCCGTCGGTGACGGTCCCGGTGGGCAGCACCACCTTGGCGCCGGTGAGCACCTTTGCTTCTGTCATCAGGCGGTTACCTCCGTGTTGTCGTCGGCGAGCAGGTCCCAGGCGAGCAGTCCCGCGCCCAGGCACCCGGCGCTGTCCCCGAGGACGGCCGGGACGATCGTGGGGAGCGCCTGGAAGGTGACGCGCTCCGCGACGGCCGCGCGCAGGGGTGTGAACAAGGTTTCCCCGGCCTCGGCGAGCCCGCCACCGATGATGAGCGTGCGGGGGTCCAGCAGAGTGAGGGCGAGCACGAGGCCGTCGGCGAGCGCGTCCACCGCGTCCTGCCAGACCCGGGCCGCCTTCGGGTCGCCCGCGTCGACGGCCTTCGCGCAGTCCGCCGCGGTCGCCTTCTCCTCGCCGCTCGCCTCCTGCCAGGCCAGGGTGACCGCGGAGGCGGAGGCGTACCGCTCCAGGCAGCCGCGCTGGCCGCAGCCGCAGTCCACCCCGCCGGGGCGCACGACGACGTGGCCGATCTCGCCCGCGGAGCCGTGCGCGCCGGGCTCGATGCGCCCGTCGATGCCGATGGCGCCCGCGATCCCGGTGCCGAGCGGCATGAACAGGAAGCGGTCGGCGTCCTTGCCTGCCCCGAGCCGCCCCTCGCCGAGCCCGCCGGTGCGCACGTCGTGGCCGAGCGCCACGGGGATGCCGCCGAGCCGCTCGCTGAGCAGGGACCGCATGGGGACGTCGCGCCAGCCGAGGTTGGCGGCGAAGAGGGCGATCCCGTTCGTCTCGTCGACGACGCCGGGCACCGCGACGCCCGCGGCGTGTGCGGGCTCGCCGAGGTGCTTCTCGCCGTACGCGCGCAGTTCGGCGGCGAAGTCGAGGATCGACTCCACGACCGCGTCGGCGCCGCGCTCGCGCTGGGTGGCCCGGCGCGCCTGGTGCAGCAGATTGCCGTCGGCCCCGACCAGGGCGGCCTTCATCCCGGTGCCGCCCACGTCCAGGGCGATGACATGTTTCACGGGGGACAGTCTCGCGCGTCCACCCGTGAGAGGTCTAGTCCAGTCGCCCCCTCGTTTCCGCTCTGGCGCCCATGTGGTGTAGACCTTCCAGGTGACCATGGGAGAGGCCTGTGGCGTGAAGGACAAGGGTGGAGTGCGGCAGTGCGCAAGGGGAGGACGACTCTGACCGTGGCGGCCGCGCTCGGGGTGGTGGCGGCGTCGTCGCTGCTCACCGCCTGCGGAAGCGGCGACTCCGACGACGCCGTCACGCTGAGGCTGGTCGCGGCCGACTACGGCGACTCCAAGGCCAACAGCTCCCAGAAGTACTGGGACGACGTGGCCGCCGGGTTCGAGAAGGACCACCCGAACATCAAGGTAGACGTCGACGTCTACAGCTGGGACGTCGTCGACAAGAAGGTCAAGGACATGGTCGCCGCGGGCAAGGCCCCCGACATGGCGCAGATCGGCGCGTACGCCGACTACGCCGCGGCGGACAAGCTCTACCCCGTCGACAAACTGCTCTCCGTGCCGGTGCAGGCCGATTTCGTCGGCCAGATGAGCCAGGCGGGCGAGAGCAAGGGCGCGCAGTACGGCATGCCGTTCGCCGCCTCCACGCGCCGCCTCTTCTACAACAAGAAGCTCTTCACCGAGGCCGGCATCACGCCGCCGAAGACCTGGGCCGACCTCGTCTCCGACGCCAAGGCGCTCAAGGCGCAGGGCGTGCGCTACCCCTTCGCGCTGCCGCTCGGCACGGAAGAGGCGCAGGCCGAGACGCTGATCTGGATGCTCAGCAACGGCGGCGGCTACACCGACAACGTCGGCTCCTACGCCCTCGACGACAAGAAGAACGTCGAGGCGCTGTCCTGGCTCAAGAACAGCCTGGTCACCAAGGGCCTCACCGGCCCCACCGAGCCCGGCGAGCTCAACCGCACGCCCGCCTTCCAGGCCTTCGCCAAGGGCCAGGTCGGCATGTTGTCCGGCCACCCCACGCTGATGAACATGGCGCAGGCCAAGGGCGTCGACTACGGCGACGTGGCGATCCCCGGCCCCGACGGCACGCCCAAGTCCACGATGGGCGTCACCGACTGGATGATGGCGTTCAAGCAGGGCGGCCACCCCAAGGAGACCGGGGCGTTCCTCGACTACGCCTACAACAAGAAGAACGTCCTCGACTTCTCCCGCAAGTACACCGTCGCGCCGGTCACGGTCTCCGCGTCGAACGCGATGACGTCCTCGGCGAAGGACAAGGCCCTGCGGCCGTTCATCGACGAACTCGCGGGCGCCACGTACTACCCGGCCAACAAGACGTCCTGGCCCGAGGTCAGCGCCGAGATCAAGAAGCAGATCGGCTCCACCGTCACGCCGCAGGGCAGCGCGGCGGGCACCCTCGGCGCGATCCAGAACGACGCGGCGGCGGCGGAGTCCGCGGAGTAGCGTGGCGGGCATGGATCCTCTCGGCGCCCGCGAGCGCGCGGTGCTCGTGTTCGAGGGCCGGAGCTGGGCCTCGCCGGGGGCCAAGGAGCGCGCGATCCGCGAGGAACTCGACATGGCGCCGGTGCGCTACTTCCAGCTCCTGAACGCGCTCCTGGACGACCCGCGGGCGTTGGAATTCGCCCCGGTGACGGTGAACCGCCTGCGGCGCGTCCGAGAAGCGAGACGCGCGGAACGCTGACCGTCGGTGCGAGCGGCACCGGGGGCCGCCTTGCCCACCCTGCCGCCCAAGGCGGCAGATTGCCCAAGGCTCGGTCGGCATCATCAAGCCCCTGCGGCGATTGAGCAGCGGGGTCCGGGGCGGAGCCCCGAGGCGTCAACCCCGGTTATCGTCAATCGCATGGCCCGCCATGAGCACGCCCCCCGGACGACCGCAGGACGCGAGGGACTGGACGCCCTCCTGGCCCACCCGCGGAGCGCGGTCGTCGCCATCGACTTCGACGGCACCCTCGCCCCCATCGTCCCCGACCCCGACCAGGCCCGCGCCCACCCCGCCGCCGTCCCGGCCCTCGCCGCGCTGGCCCCCAAGGTCGCCTCCGTCGCGGTCATCACCGGCCGCCCGGCTTCCGTGGCCGTCCGCCACGGCGGCTTCGCCGGTGTTCCCGGCCTGGAGCACCTCGTCGTCCTCGGGCACTACGGCGCCGAACGCTGGGACGCCGTCACCGGCACGGTCACCGCCCCCGCCCCGCACCCGGGCGTGGCCACCGTCCGGGCCGAACTCCCGGGCGTACTCGGCGAGTTGGGTCTGTGGCACGACACGTACATCGAGGAGAAGGGCCGCGCCGTGGCCGTCCACACGCGCCGCGCCCGCGACCCGCAGGCCGCCTTCGAGGCCCTCCGTGAACCCCTGTCGGAGCTCGCCGCCCGGCACGGCCTGATCGTGGAGCCCGGCCGCATGGTCCTGGAGCTGCGACCGCCCGGCGTCGACAAGGGCGTCGCGCTCGCCGAGTACGTACGGGAGGTGGGCGCGGAGTCCGTCCTCTACGCGGGCGACGACCTCGGCGACCTCCCGGCCTTCGCGGCAGTGGAGAAGCTGCGCTCCGACGGCGTGCCGGGCCTCCTGGTGGCGGCGGACACGGTCGTGCCCGAACTCGCCGACAGGGCCGACCTGTTGGTGGAGGGCCCCGCCGAACTGGCCGCGTTCCTGTCAGTCCTGGCGCAGCGCCTCTAGCTGGTCCAGGAACCACGCCCCCGGCGGCAGCGCCGTAGCCGCCGCCGCGAGTCGCTTCGTGCGTTCCGCGCGCTCGTCCGTCGGCATGGCGAGCGCCTCCGCGAGGGCCCGCGACGTACCGCTCACGTCGTAGGGGTTGACGATGAGTGCGTCCTCGGCGAGCTCCTCGTACGCCCCCGCTTCCCGCGACAGCACCAGCGCGCACCCGTCGTCGGAGACGACCGGCACCTCCTTGGCGACCAGGTTCATGCCGTCCCTGATCGGGTTCACCAACGCCACGTCGGCGATCCGGTAGGCGGCGAGCGAGCGCGCGAAGTCGTCCTTCACGTGGAGTACGACCGGTGTCCAACCCTCCGTACCGAAGCGGGAGTTGATGGCGTCCGCGACCCGCGCCACCTCGTCCGTGTAGTCCCGGTACACGGCCAGGTCCTGCCGCGACGGATAGGCGAACGCGACGTGCACGACCCGCTCCCGCCACTCGGGCCGCTCGTCGAGGAGCAGCTCGTAGGCCCGGAGCCCCCGCACGATGTTCTTCGACAGCTCGGTGCGGTCGACCCGGACGATCACCTTCCGCGAACCGTCCCCGCCGATCTGCGTACGCAGCGCCGCCAGCCGCTCCTCCACGTCGTCGCGGTGCGCCCGCTCGCGCAGGAAGTCGGCGTCGGCGCCGAGCCCGTGCACCCCGATCCTGGTCCCGGACGTGCCGCCGACGAGATGCGTACAGCAGTCGGTGAAGGCGTCCGCCCAGCGCCGGGTCAGGAACGCACAGCGGTCGGCGCCGAGCATGCCCTTCAGCACCTGCTCGGCGATGTCGTCGGGCAGCATCCGGAAGTAGTCGACGGGCGCCCAGGGCGTGTGCGAGAAGTGCCCGATCCGCAGGTCGCCGCGGAGTTCGCGGAGCATCCCCGGCACCAGCGTCAGGTGGTAGTCCTGCACGACCACCGTCGCGCCCGGCGCCGCCTCCTCGGCGAGCGCCTCGGCGAAGGCCCGGTTGTACGCCTCGTAGGACGCCCACTGGCGGCGGAACTCCGGGCCGAAGGACGGCTCCAGAGGCGTCTGGTACAGCATGTGGTGCACGAACCACAGCACCGAGTTCGCGATCCCGTTGTACGCGTCCGTGTGCACGTCAGGGGCGATGTCCAGCATCCGCACGCCGGGCTCGGTGATCCCGCGGCGGACCGCCTCCCGGTCGCCGTCGCCGAGCGCCGAGCACACCCACAGCTTGTCCTCGACGACGCTCAGCGCCGACACCAGACCGCCCCCGCCGCGCTTCGCCTCGATGCCTCCCGCGTCGTCGACGACGTACGAGACCGGGCCGCGGTTGGACGCGACGAGAACCTCAGCAGCACCATGCGTCGTGGAACTCATACGGGCACGCTAGCCCGGCCCGGAAACGTTCAAACGTAAGGCCGGGCCCCGTCGGGGGCCCGGCCGTATACGAGAGTCGCGCTCGGGTCAGTCCTTGCGGCCGCGGACCGCGGCGAGGATCAGCGCGCCGAGCCCGCACAGCGCGACGGCGAGCCCGCCGTACAGCGGCAGGTTCGAGTCGGTGCCGGTCTCGGCCATCTCACCGGAGCTCGGCGGGTTCGGCGGAGCGGGCCGCGCCTGCGGGCTCTGGCTGCTCGCCGACGGGGCCGGGGTCGGCTCGGCCGTCTGCTCACCCGGCTGCTTCGTCGGAGTCGGGGTCGGGGTCGGCGTCGGCGTGGGGCTGGTCGGCGAGGGCGCCGGTGCCTCCCGCTCGATGACGGGCGCGATGCCGCACCGCGCGTCCGTGGAGCCCTCCTCGCAGTTGGTGCGCGGTGTGTCGGCGGTGACGCTGTTCGTGAGCCTGCCGTCACCGCTCACCGGGTCGTTGACCTTCACCGAGTACGTGACGGTCGCGGTCTCGCCCGCCGGGATGTCACCGGTGAAGTTGATCTTCGGCTTGGTGTAGGAGACGTCACCGATGCTCGCCTGCGCGTCGTCGTTGTACGTCGCGTCGTCGAGGTTCTCGGTGAGGTCGTCGGTGAACTTGGCGTTGGGGTACGGCAGCCGGCTGACGTTCTTCGCCTTCACCGTGTACGTCACCGTGTCGCCGGGCTCGACCTTCGCCGGGCTCGCCGTCTTGGAGATCTCCAGGTCCGGCACCGGGACGGACAGGGCGAGCGCCGAGGGGACGTACGTGTCGCCCTTGGTGGAGAAGTCGAGCGTCGTGGAGGTCGAACCGACCGGGATCGGCTCGTCCCCGGCGGCGCGCGTGGAGCCGCTGCCCGTGACGTCGAATTCCTTCGCGTCGATGCTCAGGTTGTTGATCATCTTCGGGTCGAGGGCGCCGTCGTCCTCGGAGATGAAGAAGTTGTTGGTGTTGCCGGTGTGCTTCTCGGGGATGTTCTGGCCGCCGACGGCGAACTTGTCGCCCGGCGTGTTCCAGTCGCCCTCGTACGCGGTGACGCTCGCGTGCGGGGTGCCCGAGGTCCGGTAGAAGCCGTCGACGGTGACCCGGGTGGCCGGGGAGGTGGAGCGCTGCAGGACGTGGCCGCCGTAGATGTAGACGTTGCGGCGGTCCGGGGCGTAGGTCTCGTTCGGGGCGTCGTACTTGTAGACGACGGTCATCGACCAGCCGGCCACGCAGCCCTTGCCCGAGGGCGCCCAGATGTCGCCGACCGAGACCGGGACCGGGGTGCCCGTGCCGGTGACCCCGCTGAACAGGCTCGTCACGTCGGCCTCGCCCGTGTAGTAGTGCGGGCCGTTGGTGTCGGCGGGGTCCTTGACCAGGTTCTCGGGGGAGACCTTGGTGGGGGCCGTGCCGTTGACGCCGACCGCCGGGGCCGCGTCCAGCGGGTCGCCGGGCGAGGGGTCGACGTCGGCGCCCGAGATGTCGCAGCGCTTCATCTGGGCCCCGCTCGGACCCTTGTACGTGCCGTCGTTGCCGCCGTAGAAGAGGCGGGCGTAGGCGACCTCGGCCCCGGGCGGGATGGTGACCCGGCCGGTGCTGGAGCCGTAGCCGTCCGTCGTCCCGGCCGTGTTGATCCGCTGCATGTTGAACGTGTTGTTGTTGTCCCTGCCCTCGCCGTTCGCGGCGACGGCGCAGCGCGCGGCCATGGTGGCGTCGTCGGTCGGGCAGCCCATGACGGTGTTGCCGATGGTCTTGAAGTCGCCGTAGATCGATTCGTCGTAGCGCTTGTCGAAGGGGGAGACCACATCCGCGGCGGCGGGGCTCGGTGCCAGTCCCGCCACGCAGGCGGCGAGGGCGGCTGCGACGGCGCAGGCCGCCTTGCCCTGAAGATGTTTAAGCGACATAAAGGGCAATTTAGGCAAAACATACGATTAGTCCGTGCTTATGCCACGCGACGCTCCGCATATTCACCGATTTCGATCATCGGCTGGCGCTCTTCCGTGTCGACCGGGTGGGTGCGCGGCTCGAAGCCGTCGTCGCCGCGCTCGAACTGCGTGAGCACCGGCCGCACGAGGTGCCCGCGCGCGAGGCGCAGCTGGGCCGTGCGGTAGATCGCCGCCGCCATCCTGCCGAGCGCCTGCCCGTCCTGGTGCCGGTGCTTGCGCACGCCGACGTCGACCTGGGCGAGCGCGTCGAGGCCCACGGTGTGCAGCGCGTCCACGAGCAGGCCGAGCTCCACGCCGTACCCGACGGGGAACGGGAGTTGTTCGAGCAGCGTCCGCCGGGCCGCGTACTCGCCACCCAACGGCTGTACGAAACCGGCCAGTTGGGGCCAGTGCAGATTGAGGATCGGCCGCGCCATCAGCTCGGTCACCCGGCCGCCCTGGCCCGCCGCCCCGGCCAGCGGGCGGTCGTACATCGCCTTCACGAAGTGCACGCCCGGCTCGGTGAGCAACGGGCCGACGATCCCGGAGACGAAGTCCGCGGAGAATTCCTTCAGATCGGCGTCGACGAAGCACACGATGTCACCGGAAGTGACGAACAGGGATCGCCACAGCACCTCGCCCTTGCCGGCCCTGACCGGGATCCGCGGCAGGATCGTGTCCCGGTGCTCGACGCGCGCCCCGGCCGCCGCCGCGACCTCGGAGGTGCGGTCGGTGGAGCCGGAGTCGATCACGACGAGCTCGTCGACGAGCGGCACCGCGTCCGTCATCAGCGTCCGCCGGATCTCGGAGACGATCTCGCCGACCGTCTCCTCCTCGTTCAGCGCGGGCAGTACGACACTCACCGTCTGTCCCGACGCGTGCTTGGCGGCGACCAACCGGTGCAGCGGATGGTCCGCCACGGACCAGGAGCGCCTGTTCAGCCAGCGCTCGACCTCTTCCAGCACGGTCTGGGTTCCTTCCCTAAGGATCACCATGTGATCCATCTCGCGGTTCGGACGACTATCTCAAGGGTCCGGGCCTTCGGTTACAGTCTTGAACAAGGCCGGTGACCATCGCATGTCGGGGGTCGCCTGCCGTACACAACTGAATCCACACAATCGAATACCGCTCATCCAGAGGGGCAGAGGGATACGGCCCGTTGAAGCCCCGGCAACCCTCCAGCCGGTCTCGTCCGCACATCGCAGTGCGCCCGCGAGGCTCCCGGCTAGTGAAGGTGCCAAATCCGTCTCGTGGCGAGATGCGTCGCGAGGAAGATGAGGAGAAAGGGCCTCGCCTCTCATGGCTGTACAGACTGTCGCCACCGAAACGACCGCGAAGACCGTTGATCTCGGTCCGGCTTCCGGCCTCTCCTGCCGCGAGTGCGGCGCCGTCGTCCCGCTCGGTCCCGTCTTCGCCTGTGCCGAGTGTTTCGGGCCGCTCGAAGTCGCGTACGACCTGCCCGTCGGTGACCCCGAGTCCCTGCGCAAGCAGATCGAGGCAGGACCCGCCAACATCTGGCGCTACGCCCCGCTGCTGCCCGTCCCGGCCGACGTCGCCGAGAAGCCCAACCTGAACCCGGGCTGGACCCAGCTCGTCAAGGCCGACAACCTGGGCCGCGAACTGGGCGTCGCCGAGGGCAAGTTGTTCGTCAAGGACGACTCCGGCAACCCGACGCACTCCTTCAAGGACCGCGTCGTCGCGCAGGCCATCGAGGCCGCCCGCGCCTTCGGCTTCACCACGCTCTCCTGCTCCTCCACCGGCAACCTGGCCGGCGCCGTCGGCGCCGCCGCCGCCCGCGCCGGCTTCCGCTCCTGCGTGTTCATCCCGCACGACCTGGAGCAGGGCAAGGTCGTCATGGCCGGTGTCTACGGCGGTGACCTCGTCGCCATCGAGGGCAACTACGACGACGTGAACCGCTTCTGCTCCGAGCTCATCGGCGACCCGCTGGGCGAGGGCTGGGGCTTCGTGAACGTGAACCTGCGCCCGTACTACGGCGAGGGTTCAAAGACGCTCGCGTACGAGATCTGCGAGCAGCTCGGCTGGCAGCTGCCCGACCAGCTGGTCATCCCGATCGCGTCCGGCTCCCAGTTCACGAAGATCGACAAGGGGCTCAAGGAGCTGATCAAGCTCGGCCTCGTCGAGGACAAGCCGTACAAGCTCTTCGGCGCCCAGGCCGAGGGCTGCTCCCCGGTCTCCGTCGCCTACAAGGGCGGCCACGACGTGGTCCGCCCGCAGAAGCCGACGACCATCGCCAAGTCCCTCGCCATCGGCAACCCCGCCGACGGCCCGTACGTCCTCGACATCGCGCGCCGCACCGGCGGCGCCGTGGAGGACGTGAACGACGAGCAGGTCGTCGACGCGATCAAGCTGCTCGCGCGCACGGAGGGCATCTTCGCGGAGACGGCCGGCGGTGTGACCCTGGGCGTCACGAAGAAGCTCATCGAGGCGGGCCAGATCGACCCGTCGCTCACCACGGTGGTCCTGAACACGGGCGACGGGCTCAAGACCCTCGACGCGGTCGCCGAGTCCTCGCAGGCCACCGCCACCATCCGGCCGAGCCTGGACGCGTTCCGCGACGCCGGTCTCGCCGCCGACCACTGAGCCCAGCCGATCACTGAGCCAACCGAACTTGTAGCACCGGGAGTCACCGCATGAGCGTCAACGTTCGCATCCCCACCATCCTGCGCACCTACACCGGCGGCCAGGCCGAGGTCGCCGCCGAGGGCGCGACCCTCGCCGATGTCATCGCCGACCTCGAGAAGAACCACACCGGCATCGCCGCCCGCGTCCTCGACGACCAGGGCAAGCTGCGCCGCTTCGTGAACGTCTACGTGAACGACGACGACGTCCGCTTCGAGCAGGGCCTGGAGACGGCGACGCCGGACGGCGCCGGGGTCTCGATCATTCCCGCCGTCGCGGGCGGCTGATCTTTTGTAGGTCTACACAGAGTTATCCGAATTGCCCCCTCCGCGAGAGAAGCGGAGGGGGCAATTCTGCATGGTTGAGCGCGGTACAGTTGGGGAAGCTGCTGCGTTTCCGCGAGCGGTGCATGACGGGCGCATATGAGTTCTCGCCCGTCGCCCGACAAGAAGCAGCCAAAGTGCCCAGCCCTTTCGGGCCTTTTACGGCATTTACGCGGCCCGACTTGCCCGGGGATCCGGTGAGTTGGCCCGGTTTCCCCGATCTGGCGTGCCCAGAATTCTCGTCCGATTGACCTGTTGCAGACGGCAGTTGGGCAGATACATTCAGCCGCGGTCGACGCGTTCCGGCGCACACCCCCATATCCCATGGGGCGTGAGGTCTGACCCGGGTCCGCGAAGTGCGGTCCTGCGCAAGGGCCAGTAATAGGGGAGTTAGGCATGGCTCAGGGCACCGTCAAGTGGTTCAACGCGGAGAAGGGGTACGGCTTCATCGCGGTCGACGGTGGTGCGGATGTTTTCGTCCACTACAGCGCGATTCAGATGGACGGCTACCGCACCCTCGAGGAGGGGCAGCGGGTCGAGTTCGAGATCTCGCAGGGCCAGAAGGGGCCGCAGGCCGACATGGTCCGCGTGGCCGCCGGCTGAACGCGCGCGTCAGACTGCAAGCTTGTACGTCGCACGTCATGGAGGGCTCGTCTCCCGGTTGACCGGGGGCGGGCCCTTCGTGCTGCCCCGGTGGCGTTCGCGTTCAGGAGAGCACCTTGCACTCGCAGGGGTCGAGTGCTAATCATTGGGCTTAGCACTCTCCGAGTGAGAGTGACAAAACTTGGATCGGGTCGGTGAGGTCCGCAGGCCGGGTGGGGCAAGGAACCACAAGGCGCGCAGGCCGTCCGTCGCGGGCACCAGCACGGTCCTTTTGCGTTAGCCACCCCGTCCGGGAGGACCACTTCACATGGCCAAGATCATCGCGTTCGACGAGGAGGCACGGCGCGGCCTCGAGCGCGGCATGAACCAGCTCGCCGACGCCGTCAAGGTGACCCTGGGCCCCAAGGGTCGCAACGTCGTCCTCGAGAAGAAGTGGGGCGCCCCCACGATCACCAACGATGGTGTGTCCATCGCCAAGGAGATCGAGCTCGAGGACCCGTACGAGAAGATCGGCGCCGAGCTGGTCAAGGAGGTCGCGAAGAAGACGGACGACGTCGCCGGTGACGGCACGACGACCGCGACCGTCCTGGCCCAGGCGCTCGTTCGCGAAGGCCTTCGCAACGTAGCCGCCGGCGCCAACCCGATGGCCCTCAAGCGCGGCATCGAGCGCGCCACCGAGGCCGTCTCCGCCGCCCTCCTCGAGCAGGCCAAGGAGGTGGAGACCAAGGAGCAGATCGCCTCCACCGCCTCCATCTCGGCCGCCGACACCCAGATCGGCGAGCTCATCGCCGAGGCCATGGACAAGGTCGGCAAGGAAGGCGTCATCACGGTCGAGGAGTCCCAGACCTTCGGTCTGGAGCTCGAGCTCACCGAGGGCATGCGCTTCGACAAGGGCTACATCTCGGCGTACTTCGCCACCGACATGGAGCGTATGGAGGCCTCGCTCGAGGACCCGTACATCCTGATCGTCAACTCGAAGATCGGCAACGTGAAGGACCTCCTTCCGCTGCTCGAGAAGGTCATGCAGTCCGGCAAGCCGCTGCTGATCATCGCCGAGGACGTCGAGGGCGAGGCCCTGTCGACCCTGGTCGTCAACAAGATCCGTGGCACCTTCAAGTCCGTCGCCGTCAAGGCCCCGGGCTTCGGTGACCGCCGCAAGGCCATGCTCGGCGACATCGCCATCCTCACGGGCGGCACGGTCATCTCCGAGGAGGTCGGCCTCAAGCTCGAGAACGCCGGTCTCGACCTGCTCGGCCGCGCCCGCAAGGTCGTCATCACCAAGGACGAGACGACGATCGTCGACGGCGCCGGTGAGAGCGACCAGGTCCAGGGTCGCGTCAACCAGATCCGTGCCGAGATCGAGAACAGCGACTCGGACTACGACCGCGAGAAGCTCCAGGAGCGCCTCGCCAAGCTCGCCGGCGGCGTGGCCGTCATCAAGGCGGGCGCGGCCACCGAGGTCGAGCTCAAGGAGCGCAAGCACCGCATCGAGGACGCCGTTCGCAACGCGAAGGCGGCCGTCGAGGAGGGCATCGTCGCCGGTGGTGGCGTGGCCCTGCTGCAGGCCTCCGCGGTCTTCGACAAGCTGGAGCTCGAGGGTGACGAGGCGACCGGCGCCAACGCCGTGAAGCTCGCGCTCGAGGCCCCGCTCAAGCAGATCGCCGTCAACGGTGGTCTCGAGGGTGGCGTCGTCGTGGAGAAGGTGCGCAACCTGACCGTCGGTCACGGTCTGAACGCCGCGACGGGTGACTACGTCGACATGATCGCCGAGGGCATCATCGACCCGGCGAAGGTCACGCGCTCCGCGCTGCAGAACGCCGCGTCCATCGCCGCGCTCTTCCTCACCACCGAGGCCGTCATCGCCGACAAGCCGGAGAAGGCGGGCGCTGCGCCGGCCGGTGGCGGCATGCCGGGCGGTGACATGGACTTCTGAGCCGCTCGCGGTTCAGCCCGTCCGTAACCCCGAGGGCGGCACCGACTCTTCGCGAGTCGGTGCCGCCCTCGGGCGTTTTTCGTTGCGCCCCCCCCGCACGGGGCTCCGCCCCGGACCCCGCTGCTCAATCGCCGCAGGGGCTTGAAAAATCAAGCCCCTGCGGCGAGTGGGTAAAATCCAGCCCCGCCGGCGCTTGAGGCGCGGGGTCCGGGGCGGAGCCCCGTGCGGGGGGCGTCTACGCGGCGTTCTCCTGGAAGGACTTCCAGGTGTCGCGCCCCGCGCGCCCCGCGCTGGTGGCGGCGGCCTGCGCCTGGTGGAGGGCGCGGGAGGCGAGCTCGGACGGGGGAACCTCCCAGGTTCCGGTCCAGCTGCGGCCCGCGCGGGCCAGTTCGTAGACGAGGACGCCGACCCCGGCCATCGCCGTGAGTGTGCCGACCCCGGTGAGCGCGGCCCCCGCGGTCAGCCGGCGCCGGTCCGGGCGGAACTCGGTCCAGGAGATCTTCGAAAGGGTGCTGTCAGCCATGGGCCCAGCATGGGGCAGGCCCGTGGAGGCCGCATGTTCAGCGCCCTCGTCCGTGACCGTCACCGCTGGGGGCGGTCCGAGAGTTTGAGCCAGACGACGCCGCCGATGATCAGGGTGAGCCAGAGGCCCTTGACCGGGGTGAGGGTCTCGTCGAAGAAGACCGGGCCGAGCAGGGCCGCTCCGACGGCGCCGATGCCGGCCCACACGGCGTATCCGATGCCTACGTCGATGGTGCGCAGGGCGAGGCTCAGGGCGAAGAGTGTCAGAAGGAAGAAGGTGACCGCGATCAGTGACCAGGAGAGCACGGTGAAGCCCTGGCTGCCTCCCACTGCCAGGGCGTAGGCGATCTCGAAGGCTCCTGCCAGGAGGAGGACCAGCCAGGCGCGGGCGCGGGTGCCGTCGCTGCGAGCGGTGGCGTTCTCGGCGGTGGTGGGGGCGGTGGTGGACATGGGGGTTCCTTCCTCGGGTGTGCGGGGTGGTCTCGGCTGGGTGGGGCGAGGGTCAGGTCGTGCCGGTGAGCTGGAGGCCGACCACGCCGGCGATGACGGCGGCGATGCCCAGGAACTTGCGCCAGTCCAGGCGCTGGCCGAAGAGGAGAGCGCCGAGGACGACGATTCCGACGCCGGCGGACGCGGTCCAGATCGCGTAGCCGACGCCGACCTCGAAGGTCAGCAAGGCCTGGCTGAGGAGGTAGGTGGCGATGCCGCCGCTGAGGAGGGTCGCGGCGGTCCAGCCCGGCCGCGTGAAGCCCTGGGCGCGGCCTGCGGTGATGGCGACGGTGATCTCGAAGACGACGGCGAGGGAGAGGTAGAGCCAGGGCATGGGGTGTCCTTATGGGGTGACGGGGTGACGGGGTGACGGGGTGACGGGGTGAGGGGGGGATGGGGTGCGTGTGGTGGTTACGCCGGGGCCGCTTCGCGCAGTGCCTCGCGGATCGCGTTCTCGGTGGCGACGCCGTCGATGCGGCGGGAGCCGATGACGGTGGTGGGGACGACGGTGAGGTTCATCCGCGCCGACTCGGCCAGCTCCCGCCGGTGCTCGTCGGCGTACTCCGGTTCGTCGAGGGCCGTGGCGTAGGCGGCCGGGTCGAGTCCGCACTCCTCGGCGACGCGGGTCAGGACCGCCCGGTCCCCGATGTCGAGGTCCTCGCGGAAGTAGGCCGTCAGTACGCGCCGGTGGTAGGCCCGGGACCGTCCGTGCCGGGCCGCGTACCGGGCGCCGCGGAACGCAGGCCCGGTGCGGGGCGGCGGCGACACGGTCGGCAGGCGGATCGGCACCCGGTGGTGGCGTGCCATCGGGTACACGGCGTGCTGCCAGATCTCCGGCAGGTACGGGGGCCCGTGGCTCAACTCGTGGGCGTGGTGGACGACTTCGACGTCGGTGCGGCCGGCCGTCGCGCGCTCGATCAGCTCGTCGGCGATCAGGCAGAACGGGCAGACGTAGTCCGACCAGAGGTGGATCTGAAGGCGGCTGCGAGCGGTCACGGCGATCTCCGGTTCCTCGGTGCACTCCGGTGAGTGCGACACGGAGATCGTGTAACTTCACGCCGGTGTCAACTTCAAGGAACGGGCGACGACGAGCAGTTCAGAAACGCTTCAGGAGGTAGATCTCATGCGCATCGGTGAGCTGGCGGCCGCCAGCGGGGTCAGTGCCCGGTCCCTGCGCTACTACGAGCAGCACGGACTCATCCGTTCCGAGCGCACTCCCGGCGGATGGCGCGATTTCGACGAGTCGATGGTCGAGCGGGTCGTCATGATCCAGCACCTGTTCGCCGCGGGCCTGGGCAGCTCCACCATCGACGAGGTGCTGCCCTGCATGGAGGCGCCGCCGGAGGAGCGCACCGGCGTCATGGAGCGGCTGTTCGCCGAGCAGGCCGAGCGCCTGGAGGCGAAGCGCCGCGACATCGACCGCGAACTCGACACGCTGCAGGCGCTCCGCGTCGACACGGCGCTGCCCGGCAGGGCCCCGCGAGCGGCGGCAGCGGACCGGTCCTGACCACGGAGGCCGGACCGCTCAGGCCGGGGTCAGGCGCACGCGCGTACCCGGGCCGATCAGGTCGAGGAGCGGGAGCTCGGCGGGCGGGACGGCGCCCAGGACGTTCACCGTGGGGTCCGGTGGCAGGTCGGTGCGGGTGATGCTCAGTTCGCCCCGGTAGCGCGGAAGGTCGTCGTTGCCGAGGGTGAGGGTGCCGGTGGGGCGGGGTTCGGCCGGGCCGCGGGCCGGGGTCGGTTCGTCGCGCAGGGCGGGCCGCGAGTTCTCCAGGCGGACGAGTTGTTCGGCCGGGTCGGTGCGCTCGCGGTCCGGGGCGGTGAGCCGGGCGAGGACCGAGGGCGGGGTGCCGGGGCGCAGCTCGACGGTCAGGTCGATCTCGTCGTGCTCCCGCCAGGCCCGCCACTGCGCCACCGTGCGCTCGGAGAGCAGCGGGTCGCCCACGTACACCGTGTCGCAGCCGAGGCCGGCGAGGTCGAGGGCCGCGGCCAGCGGGTGCCGGGCGCGGTGCGCCTCGAGGGTGGGCAGGCCCGCGTGGACCGGGGCGCGCAGCACGCCGTCGCCGGGGGCGAAGGCCGCGACCTCGATGCCGTGCGCGTGCCACATGGCGGTGCGTTCGGTGAACAGGGTGCGGGAGATGCCGGTGTGGCGGCGCGGGTAGAAGTTGTGGGAGGCCGTGAGGCGGTCGGTGCGCAGGCCCGCGTCGAGGAGCCGGCGCAGCCACTGCGGGCCGATCGTCGAGGCGTTCAGGTGCAGCGGGAAGACGCGGGAGACGGCCACGATCGCCTCGTCGGGCAGCCCGAAGTCGATACGGACCGCGTCGACGCCGTACGCCGCGAGGCCGTCCGCCGTCTGCGGGGTCAGGCCCAGGGCGGGCAGCGAGTCCTGTGAGATGTCGGCGGTCAGGCGCAGGTCGTGGGCGTGGGCGAGCGCGGTGACCTCGCGCAGCCGGGTCGCGAACAGCGCCGGGTCGTCCTCCGGCATGTGCAGGGAGGCGAAGACCTCCGTGGCGCCGAGGGCGGTCGCCTGGGCGCAGGCCGCGGCCGCCACGTCGAGGTGGGCCAGGTAGAGGGAGACGCCGAGGGCGGGCGCGGGGTGGGAGCGCATGGTGGGTCGCCTTGTCGCCGGGGGCCGTACGGAATGGAGCGGGGGCCGCATTGCCGTACGGATATGGAGCCGGAGCCCATCGCCGTACGGAAATGGAGCCGGGGCCCCACGGAGATCGGGGGAGAAGTCCGTGGGGCCCCGGGGTTCAGGGAGGGGTGACGCGGTCGGTCAGACCCGTGCCGGTTCCTTCGGGTCCTGCGGTTCCGGCGCGTCCTTGTGGTCGGCGGGCACCGCCGGGTTCGCCTCGGCATGGGCCTCGGGGGACTCGCCCGCGTCGACGTCCTGGTTGAACTCGACGAGCATGTCCTGCGTGAAGCCGAAGTAGTACGTCGCGAGGAAGCCGACGGCGTAGCCGACGAGCAGGCCGCCCAGGTAGATCGCGCAGGTCGCGCCGAGGCCCTTGTTGCCGTCGAGCAGCGGGAACAGCGCCCAGCCGGACGGGCCGATGGCGGTGGAGCCGACCTGGTAGCCGAGCATCGAGAAGACGCCGATGAACGCGCCGCCCGCCGCGCCGCCGACGCACGCCGTGATGAAGGGGCGGCCGAGCGGGAGCGAGACACCGTAGATCAGGGGCTCGCCGACGCCCAGGAAGCCCGCGGGGAGCGCCGACTTGATGGTCTTGCGGATCGAGTGGTTGTGCTTGAGCTTCTTGAAGACCGCGATCGCCGCGCCGACCTGGCCCGCGCCCGCCATCGCCAGGATGGGCAGGAGGACGGTGTAGCCCTGCTGCTCGATGAGCGTGGTGTGGATGGGGATCAGGGCCTGGTGCAGGCCGAGCATCACCAGCGGGAGGAAGAGGCCGCCGAGGACCGCGCCGGCGAAGACGCCGGTGTTCTCCAGGAGCCAGTTGGCGCCCGTGCCGATCGCGGTGGAGACCTCGCCCGCCACGAACATCAGGCCGAAGATCGTGACCAGGCCGGAGATGAGGACCGTGAGGGTGGGGGTGACCAGGACGTCCAGGGACTCCGGCACCCACTTGCGGCACCACTTCTCGATGTAGACCGCGAGCACGGCCGCGCCGAGAGCGCCCAGCACACCGCCCTGACCGGGGGAGAGCTTGTGCCCGAACGCCGAGATGTCGGCGACCCCCGGGTAGACGATGATCGCCGCGACGGCGCCGCCGATGATCGGCGTACCGCCGAACTCCTTCGCGGTGTTGTAGCCGACGAACACCGCGATCAGCGCCATGAAGCCGGAGGCGATGGCGGCGAGGGCAGGGGTGACCGAGGGCAGCCAGCCCAGGTTGATCATCAGGCCGTTGAGGCCCGCGATGATGCCGCAGCCGATCAGGGCCGGGATCAGCGGCACGAAGATGTTGGCGATCTTGCGCAGGAACAGCTTGAACGGGGTCGCGTTCTTCGCCTTCTGCTGGGCCTTGAGCGCGGCGCCCTGGGCGGCGAGGTCGTCGGCGCTGTGGCCGGCGGCGGGCTCGGGCGCCGGTGCGGCGGCCCTGCCCTCCTCGACCAGGGTCTCGAACTCGGGCGTGACCCGGGCGACCTTCCCCGGCCCGAGGACGATCTGGTACGTCTCGTCCTCGACGACGCCCATGACGTCGGGAAGCGCCTTGAGCGCTTCGTCCTGGACGAGCGAACGGTCCGCGAGACCCAGCCGGAGCCGGGTCATGCAGTGGACCACAGAGGTGACGTTCGCTGCGCCGCCGACGAGCGGGAGGATCGCGGCGGCGACGGCGCGGTTCTTGTTCTCGGCGTTATCGGCCATGGTGCGTCTTGCCTTGCTGTGCAGGTGGTGCTCGGGGACGGGTGGTTCGTTCGGGACTACTTGGTGGCGGCGGCCGCGAGCGCGGCGCGCAGGTGGCCGTCGGACTCCGTGAGGAGCCGGTCGGCGGTCGGGCCGTCGACGTCGCCGAGGACGACGAGGATGGCGTTCTTGACCTCGCCGTCGGTCGCGGCGAGCGCGGCCTCGATGGCGGCGTCGTCGGCGCCGGTGGCGAGGGAGACGATGCGGCGGGAGCGGGCCCGCAGCTTCTCGTTGGAGGCACGCACGTCGACCATGAGGTTCCCGTACGTCTTGCCGAGCCGGATCATGGAGATCGTCGACAGCATGTTGAGCACGAGCTTCTGGGCCGTGCCCGCCTTCAGGCGGGTGGAGCCGGTGAGCAGCTCGGGTCCCACGACCACCTCGATGCCGTGGTCCGCGGCGGCGGCCAGCGCGCTGTCCGCGTTGCAGGACAGGCCGACGGTGAGCGCGCCGTAGCGGGCGCGGGCGTGCTCGACGGCGCCGATCGCGTACGGGGTGCGGCCCGAGGCGGAGATGCCGACGACGATGTCGTTCTCGGTGAGGTCGATGCCGTCCAGGTCGGCGGCGGCCAGCTCCTTGGAGTCCTCGGCGCCCTCGATGGACTTGACCATGGCGGACGGGCCGCCCGCGATCAGGCCCACGACCTGGCCGTCCCAGGTGTTGAAGGTGGGCGGGCACTCGGAGGCGTCGAGCACGCCCATCCGGCCCGCGGTGCCGGCGCCCGCGTAGACGAGGCGGCCGCCGCGGGCCATGCGGTCGGCGATGCCGTCGATCGCGGCGGAGATCTGGGGGAGCTGGGCCGCGACGGCGGTGGGCACGGAGGCGTCCTCACCGTTCATCAGCTTGGCGATCTCCAGGGTGGAGAGCTGGTCGATCTCGGCGAGTTCCGGGCGGAAGGCCTCCGTCGTGAGCGTGTCGAGCTGGGCGCGGAGGTCGGCGTAGGGGGCGTCGGGGGTGGCGGTCATCGGGGCGGCTCTCTGTGTGGGCGGGAGGTTCTGTTGCGGTGGGTCGGGGGTGCGGTCGCGGGGCGCTGCCCCGGACCCCGCGCCTCAATCGCCGGCGGGGCTTGATTTGGCGCAGCTGGGTATTTCAAGCCCCTGCGGCGATTGAGCAGCGGGGTCCGGGGCAGCGCCCCGTGGCGTGGGGAGCGGTGGGGCGATCACTGGCGGCCGCCCCGCGGAGCGGACTGGTGGCGGTGGGCCAGCGCCTCGTACGACGCGGAGAGCGCAGGCGCGGCCGTCTCGTACGTGCGCTGGGCGATGCCCACGAAGAGGCAGTCCACGACCAGCAGCTGGCTGGTCCGCGAGGACATCGCCGCGGGGCGCAGCTCGCTCTCGCGGGCGATGGACGTGGTCAGTATGTGGTCGGCGTACTGCGAGACCGGGCTGCGCGGGCGGCCGGTGATCGCGATCGTGGTGGCGCCGCGCTCGAAGGCGACCCGCAGTGGTTCGATCACGTCGCCGGTCGTGCCGGAGTGGGTGATCGCCACCGCGACGTCCCCGGCGCGGAGCGTCACCGCGTTGTGGACGGCCAGGTGCGGATCGGAGTGCGCGTACGCGTGCCGGCCGATGCGCAGCAGCTTCTGCGCGAGGTCCTGGGCGACGAGCCCGGAGGCCGCCATGCCGTAGATCTCGACGCGGCCCGCGCTCGCCATGGCGGTCACGGCGGCGCCGAGCTGCGCGGTGTCGAGTCCGGCGGCGGTGTCGGCGAGGGTCTGCTGCTCGTCGTAGGCGAGCTTGGCGACGACGTCGGTCAGCGGGTCGTCGACGGCGATGTCCGCGGTCACGGCGGGTGCCCGGCCCGACTGCTGCTGGGCGGCGAGTCCGGCGAGCGCCAGGCGCAGGTCCCGGTAGCCGGGGTAGCCGAGGATGCGGGCGGTGCGCACCACCGTGGCCTCGCTGGTGCCGGTGAGCTCGGCGAGTCCGGTGACGGTCAGCGCGGCGCAGCCGGCCGGGTCCCCGGCGACGGCCTCCGCGACCCGCTGCATGGACCGGGTCATGGAGGGCGCGAGGGTGCGCACCTTGGCGGCGAGGGCCGCGGGGGCGGGCGGCGCGTCCCCGCCGAAACTTTCCTTCACGTCATTGCTCACGTATTGAAAGATATTTTCGGGAGGGGTCGGGGTCAAGAGTCCTTCGACCGTGCCGTATGGCACACAATTGGCTGTATGGACACCATCAGCCCCTTGGAGCAGGCCCTGCACGCGGCCCGCGCGCTCGTGCTCGCGGATCTGAAGGCGGGCGACGTCGCGGATCCGGACATCGTCTCGCTGGTGGAGGAGTCGATCGTCTCGCGGCGCTGGTGGGTGGAGCAGTGGCCGGAGGGGGTGGAGTTCGTGACCGGGCTCGTCGCCCAGGACGTCAAGGACGGGATCCTGGAGCGGCACGGCCGCTGGCCGCTGTGTCCGGTGTGCGGCCCCGGCTCGGGCGCGGAGGCCCCGCACGCGCTGGACGTCGAACCGGAGCTGGGCGCGGACCCGCACTGGGTGTGCTCGGAGGCGGGCGTGACGGTGGCGCCGATCGGCGGCCTCGACTCGGTGACGGGGTGACGCGCTCGTGACGGTCTACATCGACCCGCCGAACTGGCCGGGGCACGACCGCATGTGGTCGCACCTGGTCAGCGATGTCTCGTACGACGAACTGCACGCGTTCGCCGAGCGGTTGGGGGTGCCGCCGCGCGCCTTCGAGCGCGACCACTACGACCTCCCGTCGCACCGGTACGCGGACGCGGTGCGGGCGGGGGCCGTCGAGATCGGCTCGAAGGAACTGGTCCGCAGGCTCACGGAGGCGGGCCTGCGGCGGCGTAAGGGGCGGTAGTTCGGGCCTTTCAAGCCCCGCCGGCGCTTGAGGCGCGGGGTCCGGGGCGGAGCCCCGAGACGTCGGGAACGCTCCCGGAACCTGCGACGACCCGAGAAGCCGTCCGCCGATGCAGCCGCACCGACACCCCGGTCAACACCAGCGCGACCACCGTCATCGCACCCCCGGCCCACGCCGTGGCCGGATACCCGAGCCCCGCATCGATGACCGTGCCGCCGAGCCACGGCCCACCCGTGTTGCCCAGGTTGAACGCGGCGGTCGTGGTGGCCCCCGCCAGCGTGGGCGCGGCGCCCGCGACGTTGAACATCCGGGCGTTGAGGGCCGGCGCCGTGTAGAAGGCGGAGAAGCCGAGCAGGAACGACAGGGCCACCGCCGCGACCGCGAAGTGGCCGAGCACGGCGAGCGCCGCGAGGAACACGGTGGACGCGGTGATGCCGGTCAGCAGCACCCCGAACAGGTGCGCGTCGGCGATCCGCCCGCCGAGCGTCGTACCGGCGAGGGCGCCGATGCCGAACAGCGCGAGGACGGCGGGGACCCAGCTCTCGGGCAGGCCCGCGACATCCGTCAGGAGCGGCGAGAGATAGCTGAACGCGCAGAAGACGCCGCCCGCGGCGAGCGCGGTGATGGCGATGGACAGCCACACCTGACGGTCGGCGTAGATGCTCAACTCCCGCTTGAGGCGGGGCCGTTCGGCGGGCAGCGGGATCTTCGGCACGAGCGTCACGATGCCGACGAGGGCGATCGCGGAGGCGACGCCCACCGCCCAGAACGCGGCGCGCCAGCCGAGCCCGTCGCCGAGGAACGCGCCCGCGGGGACGCCGAGCACGTTCGCGATCGACAGGCCGCCGATCATCACGGCCATGGCGCGGGCCCGCTGGTTCACCGGCACCATCGCGATGGCGACGGCCGCGCCGACCGCCCAGAAGCCGGCGCAGGCGAGGGCGGAGACGACACGGGACGCGAACAGGACCGCGTACGAAGGAGCGAGCGCGCCCGCGACCTGGCCCAGGCCGAACACGGTGATGAGCGAGATCAGGGTGGTCCTGCGCGGCAGCCGCAGCGTCGCCACGGCCAGCAGCGGGGCGCCCACCACCATGCCGATGGCGAAGGCCGAGATCAGCAGCCCGGCCTGCGGGATCGTGACGTCCATGTCGTCGGCGACCGCGGGGAGGATCCCGGAGAGCATGAACTCGCTGGTCCCGAGGGCGAAGACGCTCAGGCCGAGGATGTAGACGGCCAGGGGCATACGGGTGTTCGAGCGGGAGTCTGGGGAGCCGGGGGAGTCCGGACGGGGCTGTGGGGACATGTAAGGAGCCAACCTGGGCGTGACAGATGGCATTCCCGGGCGGACGACTCGTATCGCACCGTTCGTACGCCGTTCACACGCACCGCCACACGCACCTGTGAGGTCAGGGAGTGAGCAGCTCCAACTCGGCCGTCAGGTTCTCGCGGGCGGCGGACTCCCAGTGGGCCCTGCCGTGCGGGGTGCGGAACAGCCGCGGCAGGCCGAGGAGCTGGCGCAGCACCCCGGCGCGCCCCTCGCGGAACGCCTCGTCCGGCACGAACGCGTACTCCTCGCGGACGGCCTTGGTGTACGCGGCGTAGGCGGGGGCGGGCGCGGCCAGGATCGCCAGGTCGGCATCGCACAGCGCCTCGCCGTCGACGTCGTCCTCGTCCGGGTCGTGGGTGACGGTGAGCAGGACGAGACGGACCACCTCGGCGACGTCCCCGGGACTCAACCCGGCCTCCGCCAGGGCGCGTTCGGCGAGGGCGGCGGACCGCTCCTCGTTCTCCGAGCGGTCGGGCCGGTACACCGCGTCGTGGAACCAGGCCGCGAGCCGCACGAGCTCGGGCCGCTCCGCGTGCTCCTCCAGTACGTCGATGTGGTCGAGCACCGCCGTCAGGTGTTCGACCGTGTGGTACTTCCGCTGCGGCTCGGCCCACCGGGCCAGAAGATTGTCGGCGTACGGATACGGGTCGAGGTCCGCGTGCGCCGTCGCGGCGCGCAGGCTTCGGGCCCATCGCTCACGCAGTTCCGGAAAGTCCGTGTGGTCGTCGTACGTCATGGGACCGACCCTAGACCTCGACATCTGCGAGCCCGAGCTGCGGCAAATCAAGCCCCGCCGGCGATTGAGGCGCGGGGCCCGGGGCAGAGCCCCGCGACCGGAGGACGGTCGACCGAAAGAAAACCGTTAGCCCCGATGGCAGCCGTCCCGTAAACTCCCCCGTCTGCCCGCCTCCCCGTACCGACACGCGTCGGAGCGCAGGAGCGCCGCCGACCGGACGGAAACCGGCCGGGAACGTACTGTCCGCGTACCTGGATCCGGAGGCAGAACCCCGTGAGCACGTCACCGTCGTCGTCCGCACCCTCGACCTCGCCGCTCGATCGCGAACGCGCGCACCTGGTCTCGTCCCGCTCCGCCCTGCGGGCGATGCGCGAGGACGCGGAGGCGCTCGACATCCGCGACGTCACCGCGAACTGGGTCAACGCCGAGGTGCTGCAGCACCAGATCGACGAGCGGATCAAGGCACTCGCCGACCTCAGCCACACCCCGCTGTTCTTCGGCCGCCTCGACTACCTGCACGCGCCGGGCGCGGACGTCGCGGAGGGCGCCGAGGGCGAGAAGTTCTACATCGGCCGCCGCCACGTCCACGACGCCGAGGGCGACCCGATGGTGATCGACTGGCGTGCGCCCGTGTCCCAGCCGTTCTACCGGGCCTCCAAGAAGGACCCGATGGACGTCGCACTGCGCCGTCGCTTCGGTTACACGGGCGGCGACCTCACCGCGTACGAGGACGAGCACCTCACCGACCCGTCGGAGGCGGAGCGGACCAGCAAGCTGCTCCAGCAGGAGATCGAGCGGCCGCGCGTCGGCCCGATGCGCGACATCGTTGCCACCATTCAGCCGGAGCAGGACGAGATCGTCAGGAGCGGGCTCGCCGGATCGGTGTGCGTGCAGGGCGGCCCCGGCACCGGAAAGACGGCGGTGGGCCTGCACCGCGTCGCGTACCTCCTCTACGCGCACCGGGAGCGCCTCGCCCGTACGGGCACGCTCGTGATCGGCCCGAACGCGTCCTTCCTCCACTACATCGAGCAAGTGCTGCCCGCGCTCGGTGAGTTGGAGGTCAAGCAGGCGACGGTGGACGACCTCGTCGCGCACGTGGAGGTGCGGGGCGTCGACGACCCCGCCGCCGCCCTGGTGAAGGGCGACGCGCGGATGGCCGAGGTGCTGCGGCGGGCGCTGCGCTCGCACATCGCGCTGCCGGGCGAGGGGCTCGTGGTGGTGCGCGGCTCGCGCCGCTGGCGCGTCCCGTCGTACGAACTGGAGGAGATCGTCCGGGAGTTGATGGCCCGCGACATGCGGTACGGGGCCGCGCGCGAGGCGCTGCCGCAGCGGATCGCGCACGCCGTGCTCGTGCAGATGGAGCGCGCGGGCGAGGCGCCCGACGACCGGGTGCAGAACGCGGTGGCGCGCAATGCCGCCGTGAAGGCAGTGGTCAAGGAGATCTGGCCGCCCGTCGACCCCGCGAAGCTGGTGCTGCGGCTGCTCTCGGATGCCGACTTCCTGGCCGAGCACGCGGCCGGGCTGCTCGACGAGGACGAGCAGAAGACGGTGCTGTGGGCCAAGCCCGTGCGGAGCGTGAAGAGCGCCAAGTGGGCTGCCGCGGACGCGGTGTTGATCGACGAGGCGATGGACCTGATCGGGCGGACGCACTCGCTCGGCCATGTGGTGCTCGACGAGGCGCAGGACCTGTCGCCCATGCAGTACCGGGCGGTCGGGCGGCGCGCGACGACGGGCTCGGTGACGGTGCTCGGGGACCTGGCGCAGGGTACGACGCCGTGGGCGACGCGGAGCTGGGGCGAGGCGCTGTCCCACCTCGGGAAGCCGGACGCGGTGGTCGAGGAACTCACGGCCGGTTTCCGCGTCCCGACGGACGTCATCGCCTACGCCTCCCTGCTGCTGCCGGACATCGCGCCGGGGCTCACGCCGGTGGCGTCGGTACGGGAGAACCCGGGGGCGTTCGAGGTGCGGACGGTCGACGGGGTCGGGGACGTGGTGGAGGCGTCCGTCGAGGCGCTGCGGAACGAGGGGTCGGTCGGGCTGATCGCGGCGGACGCGCGGTGCGGGGCGCTGGGCGCGGCGCTGGCGGAGGCCGGGTTGGCGTATCTGGCCCCCGGCGAGGAGACGACCGCGGACGCCCGTCTGACGCTGGTCCCGGCGTCCCTGGCCAAGGGCCTGGAGTACGACTACGTGGTCCTGGACGAGCCGGCGGCGGTGGTCGACGGCGAACCGGACGAACGGACTGGCCTGCGCCGCCTGTACGTCTCGCTGACGCGAGCGGTATCGGGCCTGGTGGTGACGCACACGGCCCCGTTGCCGGAGCAGCTGACCTGACCGTGGCGGGGGCCGTCGTCCTGGTCGCGCGGCACCGTGCGCCGCCTTGCCCACCCTGCCGCCCAAGGCGGCAGATTGCCCAAGGCTCAGTCGGCCAGTTCAAGCCCCGCCGGCGATTGAGGCGCGGGGGCCGGGGCGGAGCCCCGTGGCGTAGGGGCGGTTACCCGTCCAGGGCCTCGCGCCACACCCGGACCGCGTCCGCCGAAACGGGAGCCGACCAACCCGCGGGGCGGCTCGCCCCGCCGATGTGGAACGCCGACACCCCCGCCGCCCGCAACCCCGGCACATGGTCGAGCCGCAGCCCTCCACCCACCAGAATCTGCTGCTCGTACCCCGGCTCCCCGCCCGCCGCGCGCCCCGCCTCCGCGAGAAGCACGTCGAGCCCCGCGTCCACGCCGTCCGCCGACCCGGCGGTGAGGTACGTGTCGAGCCCCGGCAGATCGGCCAGCTGCTTACGGAGCGCATACCGGTCGGCCGCCCGGTCGATCGCCCGGTGGAACGTCCACCGGCAGCCGTCCAGCTCGGCCACGAGCGCCTCGACCGCCGCCAGGTCCGGACCCCCCTGCTCGTCGAGGAACCCGAGCACGAACTCGTCCGCCCCCGCCGCCCGCAGCGCCTTCGCCGCACGTACGAGCGCGCCGGTGTCGCCCGCCGCGAACCCGTCGGTCAGTCGCAGCATCACGCGCAGCCGGATGTCCACGGCCCCGCGGATCGCGGAGAAGGTCTCCACGGACGGCGTGAGCCCGTCCGCCGCCATGTCCGTGACCAGCTCGAGCCGGTCCGCACCCCCGGCCTGAGCGGCGACCGCGTCCTCGGCGTCGAGGGCGATCACCTCCAGGACTGCTCGCTCGCTCATGAGGCTCCAGACAGGTCTAGTCCAATGGTCCGCCTGCCCACTTTACGCCGCGGGCACCACGAGCGCGAGCACTACCCGCCGCACGGTCGCCCCTCTTGCGTCAGGTACCCCCAGGGGGTATAACTGGATCACGTTGAGAGGTACCCATAGGGGGTACGCGGAACGTACTCTCGGCCGCACCCCGCAATCGAGGAGGCACCATGTCGGCGCACACCGTCGCCCCGCCCGAACAGGTGGAACTCGCGATCGGCGGCATGACCTGCGCGTCGTGCGCCGCCCGTGTCGAGAAGAAGCTCAACCGCATGGACGGCGTCGAGGCGACCGTCAACTACGCGACAGAGAAGGCCAAGGTCAGCTACGCGGAAGGCGTCGAGGTCGCGGACCTCATCGCCACCGTCGAAGCCACGGGGTACACGGCGAAGCCGCCCGCTCCGCCCGTCGCCCCCACGGAGGCGGCGGAGGACCAGGCGGAAGGGGAGACGGAGGAGGACGGCCGCGAACTGCGCACGCTGCGGGAACGCCTGATCACCTCGATCGTGCTCGCCGTGCCCGTCATCGCGATGTCGATGATCCCTGCCCTCCAGTTCGAGTACTGGCAGTGGCTGTCCCTGACCCTCGCCGCGCCCGTCGTCGTGTACGCGGCCTGGCCCTTCCACAAGGCCGCCTTCACCAACGCGCGGCACGGCGCCGCGACGATGGACACGCTGGTCTCGGTCGGTGTGTCCGCCGCGTTCCTGTGGTCGCTGTGGGCACTGTTCTTCGGCACGGCGGGCATGCCCGGCATGACGCACCCCTTCGAGCTGACCATCGCCCGCACCGACGGCGCGGGGAACATCTATCTGGAGGCCGCGGCCGGCGTCACCGCGTTCATCCTCGCGGGCCGCTACTTCGAGGCGCGCTCCAAGCGGAAGGCCGGCGCTGCGCTCAGGGCGCTGCTGCACCTGGGCGCGAAGGACGTGACCGTCGTACGGCACGGTGGGCGCGAGGAGACCATTCCCGTAGCCGAGTTGAAGGTCGGGGACCGGTTCCTCGTGCGGCCCGGCGAGAAGATCGCCACGGACGGCGCGGTCGTCGAGGGCACCTCCGCCGTGGACGCCTCCATGCTCACGGGCGAGTCCGTACCGATCGAGGTCGAGACCGGCGACGCCGTCACGGGCGCCACGCTGAACGTCGGCGGGCGGCTCGTCGTCGAGGCCACCCGCGTCGGCGCCGACACCCAGCTCGCCCGGATGGCGAAGCTCGTCGAGGACGCGCAGAACGGCAAGGCCGCGGCCCAGCGGCTCGCCGACAGGATCTCCGCGGTGTTCGTGCCGGTCGTCATCGCGCTCGCCCTCGCGACGCTCGCCTTCTGGCTGCTCAGGGGCGAGGGGCTGACCGCCGCCTTCACCGCGGCCGTCGCCGTACTGATCATCGCCTGCCCGTGCGCCCTCGGGCTCGCGACGCCCACCGCCCTCATGGTCGGCACCGGCCGCGGCGCCCAGCTCGGCGTGCTGATCAAGGGCCCGGAGGTCCTGGAGACCACCCGCAAGGTCGACACGATCGTCCTCGACAAGACCGGCACCGTCACCACCGGCCGGATGACCCTGCTCGACGCGCACACCGCCGAGGGCGTCGACCGGGCCGAGGTGCTGCGCCTCGCCGGTGCGCTGGAGCACGCGTCCGAGCACCCGATCGCGCAGGCGGTGGCGACGGGCGCGGCCGCCGAGGTCGGCACGCTGCCGACGCCCGAGGACTTCGTGAACGTCGCGGGGCTCGGCGTCCAGGGAGTCGTGGACGGACACGCGGTGCTGGTCGGCCGCGAGCAGTTGCTGAAGCAGTGGGAGATCAAGCTCCCGGAGGCGCTCGCGAAGGCGAAGGCCGAGGCGGAGGCGGCCGGTCGGACGGCGATCGCCGTGGCCTGGGACGGCGAGGGGCGCGCGGTCCTGGAGGTCGCCGACGCGGTGAAGGAGACCAGCGCCGAGGCGATCGAGATGCTGCGCGGACTCGGCCTGCGGCCGGTGCTGCTGACCGGGGACAACGAGGCGGTGGCCCGTTCCGTCGCCGCGGAGGTCGGCATCACGGACCCGGCGGACGTCATCGCGGAGGTCCTTCCCCAGGACAAGGTCGACGTCGTCAAGCGCCTTCAGGGCGAGGGGCGTTCGGTGGCCATGGTCGGCGACGGCGTCAACGACGCGGCGGCGCTCGCGCAGGCCGACCTCGGGCTCGCGATGGGCACGGGGACGGACGCGGCGATCGAGGCCGGCGACCTCACCCTCGTACGCGGTGACCTGCGCGCGGCGGTCGACGCGATCCGGCTCTCGCGGCGGACGCTCAACACCATCAAGAGCAACCTGTTCTGGGCCTTCGCCTACAACGTGGCGGCGCTGCCGCTCGCCGCGGCGGGGCTGCTCAACCCGATGATCGCGGGGGCGGCGATGGCCTTCTCCTCGGTGTTCGTGGTCGGCAACAGCCTGCGGCTCCGTCGGTTCAAGGGGCAGGTGTCGTAGGCCCGTGCCGTGGACCGGTGTCGTAGCCGGGAAGGGCTCCGTAAGGGGCGGTACAGTCGCCGGACTGTGACCGCCCCTTCACGCTGTGCGTACGCCCTTCTGTCTCTGTCCGTCGCCGCGCTGGCCGCGCTCTGCGCGCTGCGGGGGCTGCCGATGGCGGACGTTCTCGTCTACCGGGCCGAGGGGGCAGCGGTGCTCGCCGGCGGGGGCGATCTGTACGGGTTCGCCGTCACGGAGTGGCGGCTCCCCGCCACCTACCCGCCGTTCGCGGCGCTGCTCTTCGCGCCGACGGCGTGGGTGCCGCTCTCCGTGCTCAAGGCGGCCTTCCTCCTCGGCAACATCGCGCTGGTCGTGGCGCTGGTCCGGCTGTCCTGCCGGTTCGCGGGGCTGCGGGTGCCGTGGGCGGTGGTGTGCGCGGTCGCGGCGCTCGCGCTGTGGCTCGAACCGGTCTTCCAGACGGTGCTGTTCGGGCAGATCAACCTGGCGCTCGCCTGCCTGATCCTGTGGGATCTGACGCGGCGGCCGGGCGCGCCCGGCAAGGGCCTGGCACTCGGCGTCGCGACCGGCATCAAGCTCACGCCCGCCGTCTTCATCGTCTACCTGTTCCTCGCGGGCAGGCGGCGGGAGGCGGGGCAGGCGGTCGCCGGATTCGTCGGCACGGTCGTGGTGGGCGCGCTCGTCCTGCCGTACGCGAGCGGGGAGTTCTGGACGCGGCGGCTGTACGAGACGGGGCGGGTCGGCAAGGCGTGGATCGTCGACAACCAGTCCTTGCAGGGTCTTGTGGCGCGGGTGCTGCACGCCCCCGAGCCGGGGCTGTGGTGGGCCGTGCCGGCCGGGCTCGTCTCGGTGCTGGGCCTGTACGCGGCGCGCCGCGCCAACGAACAGCAGGGGGTGATCCTCGCGGCGCTCACGGCGCTGCTGGTCTCGCCCATCAGCTGGTCGCACCACTGGGTGTGGTGCGTGCCGCTGATCGCGGTGGTGTGGTCGGAGGGCCACCGCCGCGCGGCGTGGGCGCTGGCGGCCCTCTTCACGTCCCGCACGATGTGGCTCCTGCCCCACGAGGGCAACCTGGACCTCCACCTCACGTGGTGGCAACAGCCGTTGGCCTCCCCGTACGCCCTGCTCGCCTGCACCGTGCTCTGGGCCTACCGCCCACATCGCGCGGCACCGTGCGCCGCCTTGCCCACCCTGCCGCCCCAGGCGGCAGATTGCCCAAGCCGGTAACGACCCTGACGCCACGTCCGAAGGCGGGCCGACCTCGCCCGCCACGGGCGGGGAGCCGGACCTGGCGGCGACTCGCTCAGCCGGGGCGGCACCCCGCGGGGCCGACGCCCCCGGAGGGGGCGGGTGGTGGGAGATGGGCGGCGGACGGGGACGGACGGGTCCGTCACCTGCGGATGGCGGGCCACATCAGGCCTGCGCGGCGGGGGCAATCAAGCCCCTGCGACGGGTGGGCCAATCAGGCCTGAGGGGCGGGGGCAATCAAGCCTCGGCGACGGGTGGGCCGATCAGGCCTGCGCGGCGGGGGCAATCAAGCCCCCGCGACGGGTGGGCAAATCAAGCCCCTGCGGCGATTGAGCAGCGGGGTCCGGGGCGGAGCCCCGGGAGCGCAACGCCGGTTCGGCAATGACAGCCCCGCCGGCGTTTGAGGCGCGGGGTCCGGGGCGGAGCCCCGTGGCCTGAGGGCGGTCGACCGCAACAGGGGGACGGGTCAGCTCTCCGCGAGGAGTTCGTCCGCGTCGACGATCCGGTACGCGTACCCCTGCTCCGCCAGGAACCGCTGCCGGTGCGCCGCGAAGTCCTGGTCGATGGTGTCCCGGGCCACGACCGAGTAGAAGCGCGCCTCGTGCCCGTCCGCCTTCGGCCGCAGCACACGCCCCAGCCGCTGCGCCTCCTCCTGCCGCGAGCCGAACGTCCCCGACACCTGGATCGCGACCGTCGCCTCCGGCAGGTCGATGGAGAAGTTCGCGACCTTGGAGACGACCAGGACGGAGATCTCGCCCTCCCGGAACGCGTCGAAGAGCTTCTCGCGCACCGCGTTCGTCGTCTCACCCTTGATGACCGGCGCGTCCAGATGCTCACCCAGCTCGTCGAGCTGGTCGATGTACTGCCCGATGACCAGCGTCTGCTCACCCGCGTGCTTGCGGACCAGCGCCTCCGTCACCTTCTGCTTCGTCGCCGTCGTCGCACAGAACCGGTACTTCTCCTCCGCCTCGGCGGTCGCGTACGCGAGCCGCTCGGAGTCCGTGAGGTTCACCCGGACCTCGACGCAGTCGGCCGGCGCGATGTACCCCTGCGCCTCGATCTCCTTCCACGGCGCGTCGAACCGCTTCGGCCCGATCAGCGAGAAGACATCGGACTCCCGCCCGTCCTCACGCACCAGCGTCGCGGTGAGCCCGAGCCGCCGCCGCGCCTGCAGATCGGCCGTGAACTTGAAGACCGGCGCGGGCAGCAGATGCACCTCGTCGTAGACGACGAGCCCCCAGTCACGCGAGTCGAACAGCTCCAGGTGCGGATACACACCCTTCCGCTTCGTCGTGAGCACCTGGTACGTGGCGATGGTGACCGGCCGGATCTCCTTCTTCGTACCGCTGTACTCGCCGATCTCGTCCTCGGTCAGCGACGTCCGCTTCACCAGCTCGTGCTTCCACTGCCGCGCGGAGACGGTGTTCGTGACGAGGATCAGCGTGGTCGCCTTCGCCTCGGCCATGGCACCGGCGCCGACCAGCGTCTTGCCGGCGCCGCACGGCAGCACGACGACACCGGATCCGCCGTGCCAGAAGTTCTCGACGGCCTGCTTCTGGTACGGCCGCAGCGACCACTCGGACTCGTCGAGCGCGATCTCGTGCGCCTCGCCGTCCACGTACCCGGCGAGGTCCTCGGCCGGCCAGCCCAGCTTCAGCAGCGTCTGCTTGATCTGGCCGCGCTCGGAGGGGTGCACGGCGACGGTGTCCGCGTCGATCCGGGCGCCGACCAGCGGCTGGATCCGCTTCGAGCGCAGGATCTCCTCCAGGACCGGCCGGTCGGTGGAGGTGAGCACCAGCCCGTGCGCCGGGTGCTTGCTGAGCGTGAGGCGCCCGTAGCGGTCCATCGTCTCGGCGATGTCGACGAGCAGCGCGTGCGGCACGGGGTAGCGGGAGAACTCCACCAGCGCGTCCACGACCTGCTCCGCGTCGTGCCCGGCGGCCCGCGCGTTCCACAGCCCGAGCGGCGTCACCCGGTAGGTGTGGATGTGCTCGGGAGCCCGCTCCAGCTCGGCGAAGGAGGCGATGGCCCGGCGACAGGCGTCGGCCTGCTCGTGGTCGACCTCGAGGAGCAGGGTCTTGTCGCTCTGGACGATGAGTGGACCGTTCACGTACGCACTTCCTTCCGCACGGGCCAAACCTCCAGTGTGCCGCATCCCGGCAGAAGGGTGGCGTCACTGGTCGGAGAGCTCCGCCACCCCCGTCACCCGGTGCAGCGGATACGTGCGGACCTCGTCGGCCGTGTGGTCGTACGCCGTGACGAAGCCGCCCTCGACGCGTACGGGGGCGATGACGCGCTGGCTCGCGGCGCCCTCCGCGTTGACGTAGCCGATCCACAGGGCCTCGCCGGTGAGGACCGCGGCCTGCATCGTGGCGAGGGTCTCGGCGGAGCCGGTGCGGGGCAGCTCGCCGTTGCCGGGGTGGGCCGGGGCCTGCTTGCGGGGGGCCGTGGAGGCGGCGTCACCGGCGCGGATCGCCCGCAGCGCCGCGTCGACGAGCGTGTCGTCGGGCAGCGGCGGGCCGTCGGGGACCGGGTCGGGCGCGGTGCGGGGCGGCGTGCGGTGGGCGTGCGCGCGGGCGATCAGGACGTCGCCCTCGGGGGTCTCGGCGGCCGGCGCGAAGCCCATGGAGCGCAGGCCCTCGAGCAGCGTGCCGGGGTCGGCCTGGGCCGCGAGGACGGTCGGCGCGAGGCGGCGCAGGCGCAGCGGCGCGGACCGCTTGTCCGCGAGGATCTCGCCGAGCACGGCGTCGTCGTCGCAGCGCACGTACGCGGAGGCCGCGCCGATCCGCAGATGGCCGTGGCGGCGGGCGACGTCGTCGATGAGGTAGGCGAGGGGCTGCGGGACCGGCGTACGGGAGTGCTGGCTGAGGAACGCCTGGAGGTCGGATGCGGTGCGCCCGGCGTCGAGCGCGCGGCGCACCGAGCCGGGCGTGAAGCGGTAGACCGTCGCGCCGCCCTTCGACTCGACGTCCGCGAGCACGGAGAGCGCGTCCGCGAGCGGGCGCTCCAGGGGGCCAGGCGCGACCGCCGTGAGGTCGGCCTGGAGGAGGACGTGGTCGAGCGGCTCCGGCAGCAGCGGCGCCAGCAGCTTCGCGGCGCGGGCGGCGGCGAGGGCCGCCTCGGCGGGGGTGAGGGGGTGCGGGGCGACGGAGTCGTCGGCCGGGGGCCGGAGCAGCGCCCTGCCGTGGGCGGAGAGGGCGCCGCGGCCGGTGATGCCGAGGAGTTCGGCCTCGGCGAGCGTCCACCGGGCGAGGCGGGTGCGCAGGTCCAGGGCGGCGGGCGAGGGCCGCTCCCAGGTGAGGCGCTCGATCACCGAGTCGGGCTCGGGGGAGGCACCCTCCGGCAGCTCGTCGAGCAGCAGGGCGAGGACCCGGCCGCGTACCTCGGGAGCCGCCGAACGGTCCAGGTGCGGGCCGAGGGCGGACAGCGTCCGGTCCTTGCCGTCACGGCCGCCGACGAGTCCTGCCGTGCGGGTCGCCGGGAGCCAGGCCGCGGCGAGGCGCTCCCAGCGCTCGGCGGGCGGCAGCAGCACCCACTCGTCGTACGCGGGGGTCGCCGCGTACCGCTCGTCGGCCTCGCCGTCGGAGGCCAACAGGCCCGCCGCGTAGGCGAGTTCGACCCAGAAGGCGGCGGTCGGCTCGGGGCTGTCGAGGGCGACGGCGGTGCGCTTGAGGTCCCGGACGCTGAGGCCGCCCGCGCGAAGAACAGCAGGTCCCCCCTCGTCCCAGTCCTTCAGCAGCTCCTCCACGGTCGACACCGCCGTGTACGCCTCGGCGGCCGCGGTGGCGTCCACAACCTGTGGACGGTGTGCCGCCTTTTCCCGTACGGGTGGTGCGAGGGGCTGGAGTTCACGGTGCGCCCGGCCGCCGCGCAGGTGCAGGGCGGCCTCGCGGGGCAGCACCACGGTGCCGGGGGTGGTCGGTACGAGCAGGCCGCGGTCGAGCAACCACCGCAGGTGCGCCGCCGGTTGGGCCGTGACCTGACCGTACGGAGGGCCCCATACGAGGCGGTTCAGTACGTCGACGGACTCGGCCGGCGCCTCGTCGAGCAGCGCCGACATCCGGGGCGGGTCGGTGAACAGGGCGGTGAGCGCGGCGATCGCCGACACGGGGTCGTGCGTGGACGGGAGGCCCGCCGCCGCGACGATCTCCTGCACGCGGCCCGGCGACATCCCGGACGTGGCCTCGGCGACCGTCGGGCCGAGGCCGGTCGGGGACGGGTGCTGGGGGGTGGGGGCGAGCAGTTCGCGGGCGGTGCGGACGAGGCGCAGCTGGTCGTCGCCGCCCCAGGCGAGGGCCTGGCCGCGGAGGGTGGCGACGGCGCGGGGGAGCGCGGCGACGGAGTCCTCGCCGGGCAGGAGGGTCTCCAGCGTCTCGTACGTCGTCGGGTCCGGGGCCACCGCGAGGGCCTGCGCCACCTGTTGCGTGTAACGGTCCAGGCGGTCGAGGGCGCGGATCACCGAGGCGCGGGTGCCGGCGCGGGTGGCGAGCTGCGTCATGTCGTTCGGCACGGGGCCGAGCAGATCGGGGCGCGAGCGCAGGAGCGCCGCGAGGGACCCGTCGTCGCGCGCGCGGAGCGCTTCCGCGAGGGAGCGGGGTGCTGCCGCGGGCGTCTGCTCGTCGCTGCTCATCCCACCCACGGTAGCGGGTGCGGGTGCGGTGCCCCTTTGTTGCGGTTTGCCGGGGTGGACGGGTTTGACGTGTTGCGGTCGGCGGGGCGGGGGTCCGTGGTTGGTGTGGGGTGGGGCCGGGGTGTGGTTGGTGGGACGGGGCGGGGGCAGTCGTCCGTGTTGCACGGCGCAGGGGTGTGGTCGCTGGTCCGGGGGCGGGCCCTGTGGCCTGTGCGGCGCGGCGCTGCTTGCGGTGTCCTCCGCTTGTCTCCCACCCGCCCGCCCCCTCCGGGGGCTTCGGTGGTCCGGGCCCCGGGCCCTGTACCGGAGTGGTGCCCGTCGTTTTGTTGCGCGGCGCCATGGGGTTCCGCGCCCAAGGCCGCGGAGCGTCGGTCGAAGCGGCCAGGGCACCCGGGAATCGCCTTGCCCCACTGGGTGCAGAACGTGCTTGGCGGAGGGGCCCTGGTGAAGGGCGAGTGGCTCGTCGCGGGCGAGTCAGTTCGTGGATGCGACGAGGGGGCGAGCTCGTTGGGTGGCCTGGGGCTGAGGCGCAGCCCCAGGCGAAACCCCGGCGCGGCCTTGGTAACCGGGCCCGCGGACTTCGGGCCGAAGCCCCGGAGGGGGCGGGCGGGTGGGAGATGGGCGAGGAAACTGGCCCGGGAGCCGGGAGCCGGGAGCCGGGAGCCGGGAGCCGGGAGCCGGGAGCCGGGAGCCCCGGCACCGGAACCCGACGCCCGATGCCCGACGCCGATGCCCGATGCCCGACGTTCGACGCCGACGCCGGATGCCAACGCCCGACCCCTGGCACAGGCACAGACGCACCCCCGGCCCGCCGGGATCCGGTCACCCGCGCCGATCCCCGGACCAGCCTCCCGGCCCACCCGCGCCGACCCCCGCACCCCCAACCCCCTCCCACCCGCACCCCCCACGGACCGGGGCGCCGTCCGGCGAATGCATTCGCGATACCGTCGGAACGTCAACAGCGCCACCCCGGAGGGGACTTCGTGGGGATCGAGAGTGATCAGATCGTCTTCGACTACCTGAGCAAGGTCGGAGACCTGGCCCAGTCGCGGCAACTGCCGTCGTCCGCCCGCATGCGCCTCGTCGCCGACCTGCGCTCCGAGATCGACCGCCGCCGCGCGGCCGGCGGCGCCGAAAGTCCCGCCGCCGTCCGCAGGTTGATCGGCCGGCTCGGCACCCCGGACGAGATCGTCGCCGGAGCGAAGGACGGCGACGGCACCTACGACTTCCGCGACGCGGGCGGCGACGAGCCCGAGGAGGGCAAGGGAGCGCTCGGCCGCATCGTGCCGAAGGCCCGCGCGCCCCGCGCTCCCCGAACAGCCCGCCCACCCCGCGTACGCCGCAAGGCCGCACCCGACGAACCACCGGTGGACGAAGGACCCGCCCCCGTGCACCTCGCCGGCACCGACGAACTGGGCACGATCGAGACCGCCGACTGGTGGCGCGCCGGTGGCGGCGGCATACCGGGCTCCGAGGTCGACGACGTTCCGGGGTTCGTCGGAGGCATCGAGATCCCGGACATACTCAAGCCGCCGGGGGCCGACCGCGGCCCCGACCTCCGCAAGCGCCCCCTCCCCGAACCGGCCAGGGCAAAGGAAGCAGACGAGTACTACGAGGACTACGCGGACGGCGACGACGACAGCGACGGCGACGGCGACGAGGACCACGACTCCGCCGGCGACACCGCGAAGGCCCGCCCCTTCGGCGCCCGCCGCCTGTTCCGCCCCCGCCGCGTCCCCCGCGCCTCCTTCGGACGTTCCTTCACCCAGCCGTTCCTGCTGCTCGCCGCCCTCGCCCTGGTCGTCGGCGCCGTGCTCGGCAACGTCCTCGTCCTGCTGATCGGCTGGGCCGTCGTCTATCTGTCCCGGCAGCTGACCATGGGACAGAAGAAATGGGCGGTGTTCGGTCTGCCGGGGGTCGCCGTGCTCGCCGGCATCGTCTGGTTGTGGGGGCGCGGCGACGGCCGGTGGGGCGATCCGATAGCCGACGGCCGGTTCAGCGGCGCGCTCGACGAGACGTGGCCGTGGGTGCTGCGCTGCGCGGCGTTCGCCTCCGCGCTCTACCTGGTGTGGCGGGCCCGCTCACCCCGGGTCTAGAACCGGTCCTCAAACTCCCAGGTCCGACCCCACCTCGGAGAGGATCTGGTCGGCGGCCGTGTACCCGACCCCCTGCGCCCACAGCTCGTCGTTCACGTTGTAGACCCGGCTGTCCCGCACCGCCCTGATGCCGCGCCACTGGCCGCTCGTGGTGGCCTCCGCGACCTTGGCCAGGCCCGGGTTCCCGTACGTGGACGTGAAGATCGCGTCCGCGTCCGCCCTGCCGATCGCCTCGGGCCCGACGTCGTAGGAGAGTCCGCCGCGCGCCTGCTTCGTGATCGCCGGGCGGCCGAGGCCCACGTCGGAGAGGACCGTCGCCACCGGGGTCCGCCCACCGAGGATGCGGATGTCGGAGCCCGCGACGAACCGGACGACGTTGACCTCGGTCCGCGCCGCCGCGCCCGCCCCGCCGACGGCCTTGGTGACGGCGGCGACGTGCTTCTTGTACGCGGCCGCGACCTGCCGGGCCCGCGTCCTCTCGCCGAGCGCGTCGGCGTGCACGCGGAAGTTCCGCTTCCACGCGGCGTCGGAGGACCCGGTGAGGACGGTGGGGGCGATGGCGGTGAGCTGCTTGTAGCGCCCGCCGTCGTGGGCCTTGTCGCCGATGATCAGGTCGGGCTTCAGAGCGGCGATCTTCTTGAGGTCGGGGCTGCCGCGCTCGCCGACCTCGGTGATGCCCTTGGTCTTCGGCGCGGGCAGGTACGAGGGGAAGGGCTGCTCGGCGCCGGATCCGGTGGCGCCCACGGGCCGTATGCCGAGGGTGATCGCCGAGTCGAGCCCCGCGGTGTTCAGGACGACCACGCGCTCGGGGAGGTTCTTGACCTTGACGCCGCCCATGGCGGTGTCGACCGTGTGGCTGCCGGAGGCCTTGGCGGCGGGCTTGGCCGCGCCCCCGTCGTCGTCCGAGCCGCAGGCGGAGAGGCCGAGCGCGAGGGCGAGGGCGAGCGCGGCACCGAGGGTGTGGCGGGTGTGCTTCATGAGTGCCCATGGTGCCCTTGGGACCGCCTGTGGGGAACCCGTCACCGGAGAAGCGTGGCCGCCGGGATCGGCTTCGGGGGCGCCGAGAGCGGAGAGGCAGAATGTTGCCCATGGCTCCCCACACAGACCCCACGTCCGCCGGGCCCACCGGCTCCACCGGCCCCACCGTCGGTTTCGATCTCGACATGACGCTGATCGACTCCCGGCCCGGCATCCGTGCCACCTGGGTCGCACTGTCCGAGGAGACGGGGATGCGGATCGACGCGGATCTGATCGTCTCGCGCCTGGGGCCGCCGCTGACCGAGGAGTTGGCGTACTGGTGCCCGCCGGAGGAGATCCCGGCCATGGCCGACCGCTACCGTGAGATGTATCCCACATACGCGATCACACCGACGCTGCCGATGCCGGGCGTGCGCGAGACCATCGCCGCCGTGCACGCGGCGGGCGGCCGGGCGATCGTCGTCACCGCCAAGTACGAGCCGAACGCCAAGCTGCACCTCGCGCACCTCGGCATCGACGCGGACGCCGTCGTCGGCGACCTGTGGGCCGAGGGCAAGGGCCACGCCCTGCGCGAGCACGGCGCGAGCGTCTACGTCGGCGACCATGTCGGCGACGTCCGCGGGGCACGCACCGCCGAGGCGCTGTCCGTGGGCGTGACGACAGGGCCGTGCGACGCCGCCGAACTGCGGGCGGCGGGCGCCGATGTGGTGCTGAAGGACCTGACGGAGTTCCCGGCCTGGCTTGCGGGTTACGCGGCGGAGCGCGCCTGACGGCGCTGCGCGGCGATGCCCCGTAGGACGCCGACGGCGGCGATGACGAATCCGACGCCCATCAGCATGCACACCGCATAGGAAATGGGCGGGAACGGGTCGGTGCCGAGGAACAACGGCGCCATCGTGACGAGGGTGGCGATCGCCCCCACGACGAAGACGATGCCGCCGGCTTTCACGAGGCCGTCGCCGGGTCCTGTCTCGGCCACCGCGGAATTGGCTTGGGTTTTGTCGCGCACCCCACCAGGGTAGTTCCCAGCGCAGAGAGACAAACACGGGCCGAGCACAGACGGGCGGAGACCGGCGGGCGAACCCTCGGGCGACATCTTGTCACCGGGCCCGAGACCAATAGTCTTGGTGACGGCGGGTCGGACCACGGCCCGCTGTCCTGCTATCCAGCCGCTTTATCCCAGCGATTTCTTCTAGTACGAGGACGAGGACTTCACGTGCCTACCGGCAAGGTCAAGTGGTTCAACAGCGAGAAGGGCTTCGGCTTCCTCTCCCGCGACGACGGCGGCGACGTCTTCGTGCATTCCTCCGTACTTCCCGCAGGCGTGGACGCCCTCAAGCCCGGCCAGCGCGTCGAGTTCGGGGTGGTCGCAGGACAGCGCGGCGACCAGGCGCTCTCGGTCACCATCCTCGACCCGACGCCCTCGATCGCGGCCGCGCAGCGCCGCAAGCCGGACGAACTGGCGTCGATCGTCCAGGACCTGACGACGCTGCTCGAGAACATCACGCCGATGCTGGAGCGCGGCCGGTACCCGGAGAAGACGGCGGGCAAGAAGATCGCCGGTCTGCTCCGGGCGGTGGCGGACCAGTTGGACGTCTGACGCGCGACGTCCGACGGGCTACGGGAAGGACAGCGCGTCCGGCGCGAGCGCCGGGACCAGGCCCTCGGCGGCGGCCCGGGTCAGCAGACCGCGGATCGCCGCGTAGCCGTCCTCGCCGAGGTCGGCCGTGAACTCGTTGACGTACAGGCCGATGTGCTGGTCGGCGACGGCCGGGTCCATCTCCTGCGCGTGGTCCATGACGTAACCGCGGCTGGCCTCGGGGTCGTCCCAGGCCATCCGGACCGAGGTGCGCACGGCGTCCGCGTACGAACGCAGCTTCTCCGCACCCAGCGAGCGGCGGGCGATGATCGCGCCGAGCGGGATCGGCAGGCCCGTCGTGGCCTCCCAGTGCTCGCCCATGTCGGCGAGCTTGTGCAGGCCGTAGTTCTGGTACGTGAAGCGGGCCTCGTGGATGACGAGCCCGGCGTCGATCTTCCCGTCGCGCACGGCCGGCATGATCTCGTGGAACGGCATGACGACGATCTCGCCGACGCCGCCGCCGGGGACGACGTCGGCCGCCCACAGCCGGAACAGCAGGTACGCCGTCGAGGTCTCGCTCGGCACCGCGACGCGCTTGTCGGAGAGGTCGACGCCCGGCTCGCGCGTGAGGACGAGAGGGCCGCAGCCGCGCCCGAGCGCGCCGCCGCACGGCAGCAGCGCGTAGTCGTCGAGGACGTACGGCAGGACCGCGTACGACACCTTGAGGAGCTCGTAGGCGTCCTCGCGGCGCTCGGCGACGCCGTTCGTGATGTCGATGTCGGCGAAGGTCACGTCCAGCGCGGGGGCGCCGGGGACGCGGCCGTGGGCCCAGGCGTCGAAGACGAACGTGTCGTTCGGGCAGGGCGAGAAGGCGATGCGGGCGGTCTCGGCCCCCGCTGCGGTGTCGGTCATGTGTTCTTCCAACTCTCCAGTACGGGCGCGGTCTTCCCGAACGCGGAGGCCAGCGCGGCGAGCGCGTCACCGATGCGCCAGGCGTCGCGGTCGCGGGGTCCTACGGCGTTGGAGACGGCGCGTATCTCGGCCACCGGAACGCCGTGCGCGGCGGCGGCCTCGGCGACCCCGAAGCCCTCCATCGCCTCGGCCACGGCGCCGGGGTGCCGCTGCGCGAGGAGTGCGGCGCGGTCGGCGGTGCCGGTGACCGTGGAGACGGTGAGCACGGTGCCGACCGTGGCGGAGGCGGCCGACGCGAGGTCCCTTACGAGGGATTCCGGCGGCGTGTGGGTGACGGTGCCGAAGCCGAGTTCGGTGACGGGCACGAAGCCCTCGGCGGTCTCGGCGCCCAGGTCGGCGACGGTGATCGCGTCGGCGACCAGGACCGCGCCCGGCGCGGCCGTGAAGCCGCCGCCGATGCCGGCCGAGACGACCAGCGTGTACGGGGTGCCCGCGAGCTCGGCCCTGGTGAGCGCGGTCGCGGTGCCGGCCGCGGCGGCCGCGGGGCCCACGCCGACCGCTACGACATCGAGCGAGGGGTGATCGTTCAGCGCGCCCGCCACCGCGTCCCGTTCGGCCGGGACGGCGGTGGCGATCAGGACGCGAGGTGTCGCGGTATTCGTCAGGAGTCCTTCTCGAGCTTGAACGACCACAGGCCGTACGCCTTGGAGTTGCCGCCCGACAGGATCGTGACGGTGGTCGCGGAGCCGGAGGCGCCGTACTGCTGGTTGAAGAAGACGCTGCCCGGAACGGTGCGGTAGGTCTTCTTGCTGGCGTCCGTGAGCGGCTGGCCGTTCATCAGGAGCGTCCAGCCCTTCTCCGCGATCTCCGGGTCGACACCGAAGCGGACCGTGGCGTCCGGGTCCACCTTGATGGACTTGGCGTCCTTGTCCTTCAGGCAGCCCTGGAGGGCGGTCGGCTTCAGGGGATCGCCGTCGTTGTAGCAGCTGGCCTCAGAGTTCACCGATTCGCGGTCCACCGTGACGGTGGCCAGCGGAGTCGGCTTGTCGCAGGCGGAGAGGACGAGCAGTCCGGCGCCGACAACACCGACGGCGGCAGCGGCGCGGCGGTGGCGCTGGGCGAAACGCTGGGAGGTCATGGCGGAAGGCTATCTGGCGCCACCGCTCCCGCTCCGAGTGGGGGAGCTGGTGTCGCGTTTGCGCCTCTACGCCACTCGTGCCCGGCCGGTCGGCCCCGAGTGCCGCGCGGACGCCAGCAGGCCGCGCACCGTGGACAGCCAGCCCGCCGCCACGATCGCCGCCGCGACACACAGGCCGAGCACCCCGTTCAGCGGCAGCGCGATCCCGATCGCCCCGCCGACCACCCACGCCATCTGCAGCAATGTCTCCGAGCGTGCGAACGCCGAGGTGCGCACCGCCTCCGGGACGTCCCGCTGGATCGTCGCGTCCAGGGACAGCTTGGCCAGCGCCTGCGCGAACCCGGCGACCGCGCCGAGACACGCCGTCATGAGCGCGCTGAAGAAGACGGCGGACAGCACGGCCACCGCGAGCACCACCGCGAGCACCGTCACGATGATGACCTCGGGTGCCCGCGCCTTCAGCCAGGCCCCGACCGCCGTGCCCAGCGCGTTCCCCGCCCCGGCCGACACGCCCACGAGCCCGAGCGAGACCGCCGCGCTCTGCCCGGTCAGCGGATGCTCGCGCAGCAGGAACGCCAGATAGAAGATCAGGAAGCCGGACAGACACCGCAGCGTGGCGTTCGCGGCGAGGGCGTGGGTGACCGCCGGGCCGACCGTCCGCAGGCCCGGCCTGCGCGCCTTGGCCCGCGCGGGACCGTGCAGATGCTCCTCGTCGGCCGCGAGCAGCGCCTTGCTCTCGCCCCGCGCCGAGTCCACCTTGTGCGGCATCGAGTACGACAGGAAGACCCCGCACACGTACAGCACGAAGGCCCCGTAGAGCGGCCAGCGTGGGCCGATCGCCTGCAGGCCCGCCCCGACCGGGGCCGCCGCGCCCGTGGCGAGCAGCCCGCCGAGCGTGACCCGCGAGTTCGCCTTCACCAGCGAGAAGCGCGGCGGGAGCAGCCGCGGCACGACCGCCGAGCGCACCACCCCGTACGCCTTCGACGCGACGAGGACGCCGAGCGCCGCCGGGTACAGCTGGAGCCCGCCGCCCGCCACTGCGCCCGCGAGGACGAGGGCGAGCAGCGCCCGGGCCAGCATCGACGCGGCCATCGCGGCGCGCCGCCCGTGCGGCACCCGGTCGAGGAGCGGCCCGATGACGGGCGCGAGGAGCGTGAACGGCGCCATGGTGATCGCGAGATACAGGGCGACCCGGCCGCGCGCCTCGTCCGTCGGCACGGAGAAGAACACCGTCGAGGCGAGGGCGACCGTGATCATGACGTCGCCCGCGCCGTTCAGCGCGTGCAGTTCGATCAGCTTTCCGAGCCCCGACTCGCCCGCCCCGTGCGCGTGCGTCGCTTTGCGGATGCCGCGTGCGGTGCCGGTGAAAGGCAGGTGCAGGGCGCGGCCGATTCTGCGAAGGCGGCTCGGCGCGTCCGACGCGCGCGACGACGCGCCTGACGACGACTTGAACGACGACCTACCGGCAGCCACGCAGCAATGGTGCCCCTTGTTCGGGCGAACTAGTGCCGATATGGACACGCCGGTCGGCTTTCCGGCCAGGTGCGGCTCGTACGTCGGTGTGGGCGCAGCGCGTCAGAGGAGGTAGCGTGCGTAGCGCGCCCGCGGCGGTTGTTCTCGGCCGCGCGCCTCTCGGCCATCCCGCAGAATGGATGGCGTAGGTGCGCCCGGAACGCTCGGGCGCGGACGTCGACGCGGCCCTCCGGTCCGCTCCGCCCGCGCTCCCGCACACAGGACGGCGCACTCGTGAGACGGCGTAGGAGAGAAGCGATACCTGTGAGCGCAGCGACAACGCGAAGCCGCACCCCGGACCGCCTGTGCGCCGAGGCGGTGGACATCGCCCGGGCCGCGGCCGAGGAGGCCGCCGCACCCGGGGTGGTGGGCGAGCACGTCGAGACGGTGGTCGAGGGCGACCGCGTCGTCACGCACCTCTTCGAGTGCAAGGAGTTCGGCTACCGGGGCTGGCGCTGGGCCGCCACCGTGGCCCGTGCCTCCCGCGCCAAGTACGTCACGCTCGACGAGGTCGTGCTGCTGCCCGGGCCCGACGCCCTCCTCGCCCCCGAGTGGGTGCCGTGGAGCGAGCGGCTGCGCCCCGGCGACCTCGGGCCCGGCGACCTGCTGCCGACCGAGGCCGACGATCTGCGCCTGGAGCCCGGCTACACCGGCGACGACGTGCCGCCGCCGAACTCTCCCGTGTCCGAGGACATGGCGGAGCTCGTCGAGGCGGAGGACGCCGAGGTCACCGAGGGCCCCGTGGCGGCGCTGCCGGTCGCGCCGTCCCGCGGCTCGATCGCGGCGGTCGCCGAGGAGCTGGGCCTGCGCCGGGCGCGCGTGCTCTCCCGGTACGGGCTGCATGTCGCGGCCGACCGCTGGGACGAGTCCTTCGGCGCGAAGACCCCCATGGCACAGGCGGCCCCCGCCTCCTGCGGCTCCTGCGGCTTCCTGGCGAAGATCGGCGGCTCGCTCGGGCAGGCCTTCGGCGTCTGCGCCAACGAGTTCTCGCCCGCGGACGGCCGCGTGGTCTCCCTGTCGTACGGCTGCGGCGGCCACTCCGAGGCGGCCGTCATGCCCAAGGCCCCGCGACCGGCGCCGCCGGTGATCGACGAGACGGTGGTCGACGTCCTGGCCCTGCGCCCGGACGCGGACGCGGGCTCGGTCGGAGCGGTGGCCTCCGGCAACGGCGACGAGGACCTGGGGCACTCGTAGGCAATCCTCTTTCGGGCGGTCGAGCGTTTTCGTGCCTCGGCGGCGGGTGCGTAAATCAAGCTTCGGCGGCGGGTGGGCAAAATCAAGCCCCGCCGGCGATTGAGGCGCGGGGTCCGGGGCGGAGCCCCGTGGCGTCAACCACGTCGCCGCCGCATGCTCACGGCAGCACGGGGAACCCTGCGCGATACGGTTCGGCCGATCACGCCCACCCGCCCCAGAGGAGTCACCCGTGAGCGTCAGCACCCCCGCACCGGAGGGCGTCGACCCGTTCGGCACCGCACGGCTGCGCCACGCCGTGCTCGACGCGTGGGCGGGAAGCGCCGCCCGTTTCCGGGAGGACGCCAACGCCGAGGAGGACCTCGCGCTCGGCGGCTACCGGGACCGCCTCGTCGTGGAACTCGCGCAGAACGCCGCGGACGCCGCCGCACGGGCCGGCGTCGAGGGCCGTCTCGCGCTCACCCTGAAGGACGGCGTGCTCGCCGCCGCCAACACCGGCGCCCCGCTGGACGCGGCGGGCGTCGAGTCGCTGTCCACGCTGCGGGCCTCCGCGAAGCGCGAGGACACGAGCGGTGCGGTGGGCCGGTTCGGCGTCGGCTTCGCGGCGGTGCTCGCCGTCTCCGACGAGCCCGCGGTGGTCGGCCGGAGCGGGGGTGTGCGCTGGTCCCTGACGGACGCGCGGCTCGCCGCGTCGGACACGGCGCTGCGGAGTCCGGACCTCGGGGACGAGTTGCGGCGGCGGGACGGGCATGTGCCGTTGCTGCGGCTGCCGTTCGCGGCGGAGGGCTCCGCCCCGGATCCGTACGACACGGTGGTCATTCTTCCGTTGCGGGACGCGGCGGCGGAGGCGCTGGCCGCGCGGTTGTTGGACGGGGTTGACGACACCCTCCTCCTCGCCCTGCCGGGGTTGACGGAGGTCGTGATCACTACGGAGGCGGGGGAGCGGGCCCTGCGTCGGTCGGAGTCCGCGCCCTACGTGGTGATCGCCGACACGGGGTTGACGCCACGGGGCTCTGCCCCGGACCCCGCTGCTCAATCGCCGCAGGGGCTTGATTTGCCGAGCCCCGCCGAAGAGTCCGGTTCCGACTTGGGCAATCTGCCGCCTGGGGCGGCAGGGTGGGCAAGGCGGCCCACGGTGCCGCCCGCCGATGCGACGGCCCCCGCCACGCGATACCGCATCGTCACCCGCACCGGCACCCTCGACGCCGCCCTGCTCGCCGACCGGCCCGTAGAGGAACGGCTTCGGCCGAACTGGGCCGTGACCTGGGCCGTCCCTGTCGACGCGGAAGGGGCTCCGGTCAGGCCGCGCAGCGAACCCGTGCTGTACGCGCCCACCCCCAGCGACGAGCCCCTCGGCGTCCCGGCCCTGCTCATCGCCACGTATCCGCTGGACACGGCGCGGCGGCACGTCGCCCCCGGTCCGCTCACCGACTTCCTCACCGAACGCGCCGCCGACGCGTACACGGAACTGCTCGCCGGATGGCGCCCCGTGGGCCCCGGCATCCTCGACCTCGTACCGGGACCGCTCGGCAGGAGCGAGCTGGACGGGGCCCTGCGCGCCGCCGTCCTGGAACGGCTGCCGCGCACCGCGTTCCTGCCCCCGGCGGTCGAGCCGGGCGACGAGGAGGACGACGACAGGCCGACGTCGCTGAAGCCGCGCGACGCCGAGGTCGTCGAGGGCGCGGGCGCCGACACCGTACGGGTCCTCGCCGACGTGCTGCCGAGCCTGCTGCCCGCGGGACTCGAACGCCGCGTGGAGCTGCGGACGCTGGGCGTCGCCCGGGTCCCGCTGACCGAGGCGGTCGACCGGCTCGCCGGTCTGGAGAAGGAGCCCGACTGGTGGCGGCGGCTCTACGAGTCCCTCGCCGGGGTCGACCCGGACCGGCTCAGCGGGCTGCCCGTGCCGCTCGCGGGAGGCCGTACCGCCATCGGCCCGCGCCAGGTCCTGCTCCCCACCGCCGAGGCGTCCACGGTCCCCGGTGAGGCGCTCGCCCGGCTCGGTCTCAAGGTCGCGCACGCCGACGCCGCCCACCCGCTCCTGGAGAAGCTGGGCGCGCTGCCCGCCACCCCTCGGGCCGTCCTGCGGACCCCGCAGGTGCGCGCCGCCGTCGCCGCGTCCCTCGACGACGAGGCGTCTGCCTGGGACGACGAGACCACGTTGGACGCCGACGAATTGGCCGACGTCGTCCTCACCCTCGTACGCGACGCCCATCTCGACGTGGGCGACGAACCGTGGCTCGGCGCGCTCGCCCTCCCCGACGACGAGGGCGAACTCGCCCCGGCCGCCGAACTCCTGCTCCCCGGCAGCCCGATCGCGTCCGTGCTGCGGGAGGACGAACTCCCGTACGTGGACGGTGAGCTGGCCGAACGCTGGGGGCAGGAGCCGCTCGCCGCGTGCGGGGTCCTCGCGACGTTCGCGCTCGTCCGCGCCACCGATGTCGTCCTCGACCCCGACGAACTGGAGCCGCGCGAGAGCGACTTCCCCGAGCCGGACGACGCCGGGCTGCTCGACGCCGTCGACGTGTGGTGCGAGGACGCCCTCGACGGGCTGCCCGACACCCCCGTCCCGCCGGTCGCCACGGAACTGATCGCCGTACGGGACCTGGACCTGGTCGACGAGGACCGCTGGCCGCAGGCCCTGGCGCTGCTCTCGCAGCCGCCGCTGCGGGACGCGCTGACCCAGCCGGTCCGCGTGCTGCTGCCCGACGGCACGCATGAGCTGGTGCGCCCGTACACGGCCTGGTGGCTGCGGGGGAGCCCGGTCCTCGACGGCCGCCGCCCGGCAGGGCTGCGTGCCGAGGGCGGGGATCCGCTGCTCGTCGGCCTGTACGAGCCCGCGGACGCCGCCGGCTTCGACGACGAACAGGTCCTGCGCGCCCTCGGGGTGCGCACCTCCGTCGCCGCGCTGCTCGACGAGCCCGGCGGCGCCGCGGAACTCCTCGACCGGCTCGCCGACCCCGACCGCCCGGTCGACGCCGCTCAACTCCACGCCCTCTACGGCAGGTTGGCCGACCTCGACCCCGAGCAGGTCACCCTGCCCGACGAGCTGCGCGCCGTGCGGGACGGGGAGGTCGTGGTGGTCGACGCCCGGGACGCCCTCGTCGCGGACGCGCCCGACCTGATCCCGCTCACCGAGGGCCGCGCGCTCCTCCCGGTCACCCCGTCGAAGGCGGCGCAGCTCGCCGAGCTGTTCCAGGCGCGGCGCCTGAGCGAGGTCCTGGGTGTCGGGTCGGTCGAGGGCGGCGAGGTCCACGAGGTGCCCGAGTCCGTGCGCGTCCTCCTCGGGTCCGCGACCCCGGCGTCGTACGTCGAGCACGAGGAGCTGTACGTCTCCGACGTCGAGGTGGACTGGTGCCGTACCGCCGACGGGGTCGTGCACGCGGCGACCCTTGAGGGCGTCGCGGCGGGCCTCGCGTGGGCGTCGGGCCAGTGGCCCCGCCGCTTCGAGCTGGCGGCGCTCCTGGAGGACCCGTCCCGCACGGCTGAGCTGGCGCGCGACCGGTGGTTCGACTAGTCCCCGGCACCGTCGTTACGGCCTCGGGGCTCCGCCCCGGACCCCGCGCCTCAATCGCCGGCGGGGCTTGGTTGGTTCACGCCGGAAACCTGCGCCCCACCCACCGCCACAAGAACTCCAGCACCGCCGCAGCCAATACCGCCACCCCGACGGCAGTCCACGGCATGACCGACCCCACCAGCCGCAACGCGAAGAACTCCTGCAACCACGGCACGACCAGAACCAGCAGGAACCCGAACCCCATCGCCGCCACAAGCCCCACCCGCCACCACGTGTACGGCCGCGCGATGATCGCCAGGACCCACATCGAGATCAGGAAGAGCGTCAGCGTCGCCGAACTGGTCTCCGCGGAGAGCGCCCCCGAACCCGCGTAGTAGTGCCGCGCGACCAGGTACATCACGAACGTCGCGATCCCGGCGACGGCCCCGCCGGGAATCGCGTACCGCATCACCCGCCGCACGAAGTTCGGCCTGGCCCGCTCCTTGTTCGGCGCGAGGGCGAGGAAGAAGGCCGGGACGCCGATCGTCAGGGTCGACAGAAGCGTCAAGTGCCGTGGCAGGAAGGGGTATTCCACCTGGAAGCAGACCACGAGCAGCGCGAGGATCACCGAGTAGACCGTCTTCACGAGGAAGAGCGTGGCGACACGGGTGATGTTGCCGATGACCCGGCGGCCCTCCGCGACCACCGAGGGCAGCGTCGCGAACGAGTTGTTGAGCAGCACGATCTGCGCGACCGCGCGGGTGGCCTCGGAGCCCGAGCCCATGGACACCCCGATGTCGGCGTCCTTCAGCGCCAGCACGTCGTTGACGCCGTCGCCGGTCATCGCGACCGTGTGCCCGTGCGCCTGGAGCGCGCCGACCATGTCCCGCTTCTGCTGCGGAGTGACCCGGCCGAACACCGTGCCGTCGTCGAGCGCGTCGGCCAGCTCCTCCGGGTCCTTGGGCAGCGTACGAGCGTCGACGGTCTGTCCTTCGAGGCCCAGCTTCCCCGCGACGGCCCCCACCGACACCGCGTTGTCACCGGAGATGACCTTGGCCCGCACGTCCTGCTCGGCGAAGTACCGCAGGGTGTCCCCGGCGTCGGGGCGCAGGCGCTGTTCGAGGACGACGAGGGCGACCGGTTCGGCGCTCTCCACGACGCCCGCGCCCTCGAGCCCCTCGGGCGCGCGGGCGAGCAGCAGCACCCGTAGGCCGCGCAGGTTGAGCTCCTCGGTCTCCGCGAGCGCCGGGTGGTCCGCGGGCAGCAGCACGTCGGGCGCGCCGAGCAGCCACGCGCTGTCCGTCCCGTTGCCCTCGCTGAAGGCGGCGCCGCTGTACTTGCGCGCGGAGGAGAACGGCAGTGCCTCGATGCAGCGCCAGTCCTCACTGTCCGGGTAGGCGTCGATGATCGCCTGGAGGGAGGCGTTGGGCCGCGGATCGGACTCGCCGAGCGCGCCGAGCACCTTCCGTACGTACGCCTCGTCACCGCTGCCGCTACCGGCCCCGTCGCCGAGCAGCCGCAGCTCGTGGACGTCCATGCCGCCCTCGGTGAGCGTGCCCGTCTTGTCGAGGCAGACCGTGTCGACGCGGGCCAGGCCCTCGATCGCGGGCAGCTCCTGCACCAGGCACTGTTTGCGGCCGAGGCGGATCACTCCGATCGCGAACGCCACCGACGTCAGCAGGACGAGGCCCTCGGGGACCATCGGGACGATGCCGCCGACCGTGCGGGCGATCGAGTCCTTGAGGTCGTTGTCCTTGACCACGAGCTGGCTGATGATCAGGCCGAGCGCGGTCGGGATCATCATCCACTGCACGTACTTGAGGATCGTGGAGATGCCGGAGCGCAGCTCTGAGTGGACGAGCGTGAACCGGCTCGCCTCCTCGGCCAGCTGCGCCGCGTACGCCTCCCGCCCGACCTTCGTCGCGGTGAACGCGCCGCCGCCCGCGACCACGAAGGAACCCGACATGACCTCGTCGCCGGGCTGCTTGAGGACGGGGTCGGCCTCGCCGGTCAGGAGCGACTCGTCGATCTCGAGGCCGTCGGCCTCGGCGCAGGTCCCGTCCACGACGATCTTGTCGCCGGGCCCGATCTCGATGAGGTCGCCGAGCACGATCTCGGAGGTGGGGACGGCGACGGCGTTCCCGTCGCGCCGCACCGTCGGCCGGGCTTCGCCGATCACCGCGAGCGAGTCCAGGGTCTGCTTCGCCCGCCACTCCTGGATGATGCCGATGCCGGTGTTGGCCAGGATCACGAACCCGAAGAGGCTGTCCTGGATCGGCGCGACGCAGAGCATGATCACCCAGAGCACGCCGATGATCGCGTTGAACCGGGTGAAGACGTTGGCGCGCACGATCTCCGTCACGGACCGCGAGCTGCGCACGGGTACGTCGTTCACCTCGCCGCGCGCGACCCGCTCGGCGACCTCGGCCCGGGTGAGGCCGGTCGCCCGTGACGGCATCGGTGTCGTGGCGACGGGTTCGCCCGGATCGCCCGGATCGAGGTCCGTTCCCGCGTCGATGTGCGTCATGAAAACGACGGTACGGGCGATTTCGGGGGTTTACCCCTCGGGTGTGGAAACCTCACGGTCCGTGACAGCGGCGGCGGCCGCCCGCTTGAGCGCGGCGTCGCGCCCCCTGACGTACCAGATCCCGATCAGGCCGAGTCCGCCGCCGGCCAGGCAGCACCACACCCACCAGGTGATCCCGCGGTCCTGGAACCACCCGTAGAACGGCAGCTGCACGAGGAAGAGGACGAACCAGAGGATCGTGCCACCCGTGATGGTGGCGACCACGGGCCCCTCAAGGGGTTCCGGTGCCTCGTGCTTCGGGATCCACTTCGCCATGTGCACAGCTTACGAGGACCCGACGACAACCCGGTACAAGCCCCTCGCCGCAAGGGTCTACGCGCGGAGATAGCAAATTCGGCCTCATATGTTCATACTGAAACAGCCTGAGTCTGGCCACTTATGTTCGTAGGAAACACCAGCGGAACTTCGGGGAAACCCGCCGGTGAGCACGCGACGATCAGACTCGATCACGAACCCCCCGCCCGCATTTCACTGCTGAATACCGCTGAGGTCATCCATGTCCACTTCGGCCACCACCCCGGTCGATGTCAACGACTCGCCGCCGCCGGCCCCGAAGAACGGCTTCGACCGCTACTTCAAGATCACCGAACGCGGCTCGACCGTCCCGCGTGAGATCCGTGGCGGCCTCGCCACGTTCTTCGCGATGGCCTACATCATCGTGCTGAACCCGATCATCCTCGGCGGCGCGAAGGACATGTACGGGCACCAGCTGGACAACGGCCAGCTGGTCACCGCGACCGCGCTGACCGCCGCGTTCACCACGCTCCTCATGGGTGTCATCGGCAATGTGCCGATCGCGCTCGCCGCGGGCCTCGGCGTGAACACGGTCGTCGCCCTGCAGCTCGCGCCCCGCATGTCCTGGCCGGACGCGATGGGCATGGTCGTCCTCGCGGGCTTCGTCGTGATGCTGCTCGTCGCCACCGGCCTGCGCGAGCGGGTCATGAACGCGGTGCCGTACGGCCTGCGCAAGGGCATCGCGATCGGCATCGGCCTGTTCATCCTGCTGATCGGCCTCGTCGACTCCGGCTTCGTGACGCGCATGCCGGACGCCGCGCAGACCACGGTGCCGCTGCAGCTCGGCACCGGCGGTCACCTGATGGGCTGGCCGGTCCTGGTCTTCGTGCTCGGCGTGCTGCTGACCCTGGCGCTGCTCGTGCGCAAGGTGCCGGGCGCGATCCTGCTCGCGATCGTCGTCATGACGGTCGTCGCGCTGATCATCAACGCCGTCGCGGACATCGACCCGGCCTCGTGGGGCCTGACCGTGCCGTCCTGGCCCGGCAACCCGGTCGCCAGCCCGGACTTCTCGCTCATCGGGCAGGTCAGCCTGTTCGGCGGATTCCACAAGGTCGGCATCCTGACCGGCATCCTGTTCGTCTTCACCGTGCTGCTGTCGTGCTTCTTCGACGCGATGGGCACGATCATGGGCATCAGCGACGAGGCGCACCTGACCGACGACAAGGGCCAGATGCCCGGCATGAACAAGGTGCTGTTCATCGACGGTGTCGCCGTCGCCGCCGGTGGTGCCTCGTCCTCCTCGGCCACCACCTGCTTCGTGGAGTCCACGGCCGGTGTCGGCGAGGGTGCCCGTACGGGCCTCGCCAACGTGGTCACCGGCCTGCTGTTCGCGGTCGCGCTGTTCCTCACGCCGGTCGTCACGATGGTCCCGTCCCAGGCGGCGACGCCCGCGCTGGTCGCGGTCGGCTTCCTGATCCTGTCCGGGGGCATCCGCGAGATCGACTGGGACGACTGGACGATCGCCATCCCCGCGTTCATCACGATGCTGATGATGCCGTTCACGTACTCGATCACGAACGGCATCGGCATGGGCTTCATCAGCTTCACGGTGCTGCGCGTGGTCGCGGGCCGCGCCAAGGAGGTGCCGGCCGCGATGTACGCCGTCTCCGCGGTGTTCGTCTTCTACTACCTGATGCCGGCCCTCGGCCTCACGTAGTCACGCCCTACGCAGTAACGCCCTACGCAGTAGCGCCTTACGTCGTCACGTCTCCGTAGAACCGCTCCGTCTCCTCGACGGCGGTCTTGAAGCGTTCGTCGAAGTCGTCCCGAATGAGCGTCCGGACCACATAGTCCTGGACGCTCATTCCTCTTTTGGCGGCATGCACTTTGAGCCGGTCGAGCAGCTCACCGTCGATCCGCAGACTGAGCACTGTCGATCCCATACGGACAGGGTCGCCGGGCTCCGCGACCCGTTGCGTCACTTTCCGCGTCCGGCTCACTCGTATGGGTGATGAAACTTTTCTGCACTCCTGCCACAGGTGAAGAGGTGGTGGGGATCACGGACGCGTGCCGTGCGCCGGGTAGTAGTTAGACACAGTAATGAGTTACGCTAACGAACATGCCAGACCTCTCCCATGGCGACGACGCAGCCGCCGTGAACTCCCTGCGTTCCGCAGTGATGCGCCTGTCGCGTCGGCTCAAGCACCAGCGGGTCGACGAATCGCTGAGCCCCACCGAGATGTCGGTGCTCGGCACCCTCGCCGGATGCGGCTCCGCGACACCGGGTGAGCTGGCCCGGAAGGAGCATGTGCAGCCGCCGTCGATGACCAGAATCGTCGCGCTCCTGGAGGCCAAGGGACTGGTCCGGCTCGAACCCCACCCCGAGGACCGCCGGCAGAAGGTCGTCACCTCCACCGAGCAGGCCGAGACCATGCTCGCGGAGAGCCGCCGCAAGCGGAACGCCTGGCTGGCGGGCCTCACCGAGGGGCTCGACGAGGACGAGTGGGCCAAGCTCCGCGCGGCCGCGCCCGTCCTGGAGAAGCTCGCCCACCTCTGACCCCCCGCTGGGGACCAACCGCGCAGGACGACCGCCGAGGAGGCGAACCCACTTTGAGTACGGGATCCGGAGCAGACTCCGCCCCCGCACCAGCCGCCCACAACTCCACCGCCCGCCCACCACGCAAGCCCTCGATGTTCGCCAGCCTGAAGGTACGCAACTACCGGCTGTTCGCGACCGGGGCCGTCGTCTCCAACACCGGCACCTGGATGGCCCGCATCACCCAGGACTGGCTGGTGCTCTCCCTCACGGGATCCTCCGCCGCCGTCGGCATCACGACGGCGATGCAGTTCCTGCCGATGCTGCTGTTCGGCCTGTACGGCGGTGTGATCGCCGACCGCTTCGCCAAGCGCAACCTGCTGTTCTGCACGCAGGGCGCGATGAGCCTGTCAGGACTCTTCCTCGCGGCGCTGACCCTCACGGGCAACGTCCAGGTGTGGCACGTCTACCTCGCGGCCTTCTTCACGGGTCTCGTCACGGTCGTCGACAACCCGACCCGGCAGTCCTTCGTGTCCGAGATGGTGGGGCCCGACCAGGTCCGCAACGCCGTCTCCCTGAACTCCGCGAACTTCCAGTCCGCCCGCCTCATCGGCCCGGCCGTCGCCTCCGCGCTGACCGCCGCGGTCGGCCCCGGCTGGGCATTCCTCGCCAACGGCCTGTCCTTCCTCGCCCCGCTCACCGGCCTCATGCTCATGCGCACGCACGAGCTGCACGAGACCAAGCGCTCCCCGCGCGGCAAGGGCCAGCTGAAGGAGGGCCTGCGCTACGTCTCCCAGCACCCCGAGCTGATCTGGCCGATCGTCCTCGTCGGCTTCGTCGGCACCTTCGGCTTCAACTTCCCGATCTGGCTGAGCGCGTACGCGGACGACGTGTTCCACGGCGGGGTCGGCCAGTACGGCCTGTTCAACACGCTCATGGCGGTCGGCTCGCTGGCCGGTGCGCTGCTCGCGGCGCGGCGCCGTTCGACCCGGCTTCGGGTCCTGGTCGGCGCGGCCATCGGCTTCGGTGTCCTGGAGGTCCTGGCCGCGTGGGCGCCGGGCGTCTGGGCGTTCGCCCCGCTGATCGTGCTGCTCGGCATCCTCGGCCTGACGGTGAACGTGACCGCGAACTCCACGGTCCAGATGGGCACGGACCCCGAGATGCGCGGCCGGGTGATGTCGCTGTTCATGATGGTGTTCACCGGCGGTACGCCACTGGGGGGCCCGCTCTTCGGCTGGCTCGCGGACGAGTTCGGGGTGCGGGTCAGCTTTGCCCTCGCGGGGGTGATCTGTGCGGGTGCCGCGGTCGGCGTCGGGTTGATGTTGGCCCGGGCGGCCAACCTTCGCCTGAAGGTGGACCTGCGGCGGGGCGAGCGGCATGTGCAGTTCGTGCCGCGGGAGCTGGCGGCTGCGGCGTGAGACCGGTGCCGGGTTGCGGTCCTGGGGCTCTGCCCCAGACCCCGCTGCTCAATCGCCGCAGGGGCTTGATTTGCCGCACCTGCTGCTCAGTAGCCGCGGGACTTGATTGGTCGAGCCGCGCGACGCTGGCGTGGTGAGACTCTTCGCGGCCGTGCTGCCGCCGGCCACTGCGCTCGCCGAACTGGGCGAGGTCGTCGACACATTGCCGACCGGCGACGGCATCCGGTGGACCCAGCGGCGCGGCTGGCACGTCACCCTCGCGTTCTACGACGACGTACCGGAGGACACCGTCCCCGAGCTGTCCCGCCGGCTGGCCCGCGCGGCGACCCGTACGGAGGCGTTCACGCTGGCGCTCGGCGGGGGCGGGCACTTCGGGGGCCGCGCCCTGTGGGCGGGCGTCAGCGGCGACGTGGGGACGCTGCGCAGGCTCGCCGAGCGCGCGGAGGCGGCGGGCCGCAAGAGCGGGCTGCCGCTGGAGCACCGGCACTACCGCCCGCACCTGACGCTGGCACGCAGCCGCGAGCCCCTGGACCTCGGCCCGTACGTGTCGGCGCTCGACGCCTTCGCGGGCACACCCTGGACCGTGGCCGAGCTGACGCTCGTCCGCAGCGTGCTGCCGAGGTCCGGGGTGCCGGGGGAGCAGTCACGCTACGAGAAGGTCGCCGGATGGGAACTCGCGGGCACGCGTTAGTCTCGTTGACGTGGACCCGAAGACCCGAAACCGGATCATGGCCGGTGTGCTCGTGCTGATGTTCTTCGTCGTGGCTGTCGCGGCGGCCGTCGGCCAGTAGTCGACCGAAGGCCGCCGCGCACCGGCGGAGCCGATTACCGGCCGACTACCAGGCGAACGCCTCCGGCGAAGGACCCGGACCCGGGAAGATCTCGTCCAGGCCGGACAGCACCTCCTCGCTCAGCTCAAGATCGACCGCGCGCAGCGCCGAGTCCAGCTGCTCCTGCGTGCGCGGGCCGACGATCGGGCCGGTGACGCCGGGCCGGGTGAGCAGCCAGGCAAGCGCCGCCTCGCCGGGCTCGATGCCGTGCTTGTCGAGCAGATCCTCGTACCGCTGGACCTGCTCGCGCACCTTCGTGTTCTCCAGCGCGGAGGCGGAGCGGCCCTGCGCCCGGCGCTTGCCCTCGCTCTCCTTCTTGAGCACGCCGCCGAGCAGCCCGCCGTGCAGCGGGGACCACGGGATGACGCCCAGGCCGTAGTCCTGCGCGGCCGGGATGACCTCCATCTCGGCGCGGCGCTCGGCGAGGTTGTAGAGGCACTGCTCGCTGACGAGGCCGACGCGGCCGTGCGCCCTGGCCAGCTCGTTGGCCTGGGCGATCTTGTAGCCGGGGAAGTTCGAGGACCCCGCGTAGAGGATCTTGCCCTGCTGGATCAGTACGTCGATGGCCTGCCAGATCTCCTCGAAGGGAGTGCGGCGGTCGATGTGGTGGAACTGGTAGATGTCGATGTAGTCGGTCTGCAGCCGCTTGAGCGACGCGTCGACGGCGCGGCGGATGTTCACCGCGCTGAGGTGGTCGTGGTTCGGCCAGACAGGGCCGTCGCCGCCCATGTTCCCGAACACCTTGGTGGCCAGGACCGTCTTGTCGCGCCGGCCGCCGCCCTTGGCGAACCAGGTGCCGATGATCTCCTCGGTACGGCCCTTGTTCTCGCCCCACCCGTAGACGTTCGCGGTGTCGAAGTAGTTGATGCCGCTGGTCTGCGCCGCGTCCATGATGGCGTGGCTGGCGGGCTCGTCGGTCTGCGGGCCGAAGTTCATGGTGCCGAGGACGAGCCGGCTGACCTTGAGACCCGTACGTCCGAGCTGTGTGTACTTCATGTCTGCCATGGCTCCATAGCCAAGGACGTGGAGTGCGCTCTAGGCAAGCGTGCGCGGAGCAGCTGCCTTATAAGGCCCCCCGATCCCCCACGCCTGATGCAGCGCGTCCGCGAAGGCGGAGGCCAGTTTGTGCTCGCCGGAGGCGTTCGGGTGGGTGCCGTCGTACGTGTCCTGGTGGATGTCGTACGAGTCCGGGACGGAGGCGAGGAGGAGGGGTGAGCGGGGCTCGTCGAGGTCCGCGACCGTCTTCGCCAGGAGGGTGTTGAAGTGGGCGACCTCCGCGGCGAACGGGGCGTCCGTCTCGGCCCGGACGTTGGGGATCACCGGGAGCAGGACCATGCGGACGGCCGGGTTCGCGCGGCGGGCCTCGGCGACGAAGCGGCGGGTGTTCGCCGCCGTCTGCTCGGCGTCGGTGTAGAAGCCGAGGTCTATCAGGCCGAGCGAGACGAGCAGGACGTCGGCGCGGGCGGCGGTCACCGCGTCGGCGATCGTCGGCGCCATGTGCTGCCAGCCCTCGCCCCAGCCGGCGAGGTGGTGCTGCGGGAAGTCCGGGTCCGCGTACGCGTGGCTTTCGCCGTGCAGGGCGGTGCGGGGGCCGACGAGTGTGTGCGCGGTCGCGTGGGCGCGCAGATGCTGCCAGAAACGCAGGCGCCAGGTGTGCTCCCCGGCGCTCCCAATAGTCATCGAGTCGCCGACCGGCATGAACCTGAGCATCCGCTCATCATCGTCGATCACGCCGGGTACGTGCGTGTGAGCCCCAACACGCCTGGCAAGCTGGGGGCATGCGTGCGTATCTGGGGGCGGCCGGGGTCGCCGCAGTCCTCCTTCTCGGCACGGCCTCCGGTCCCGCGGTCGCCGACTCCCGCTCCGTCGGCTCCGACGGGTTCATGATCAAGGACCCGCGGATCACGGAGTCCAGCGGCCTGGCCGCCTCGCGTGCCCACCCCGGCGTCTACTGGACGCACAACGACAGCGACGACGGCGCCTACCTGTTCGCGATCGACGGCCGGACGGGGAAGACGCTCGCCACGATCACGATGTCCGGCATCGGCTCCCCGCGCGACGTCGAGGCGATCTCGGTCGGCTCCGACGGGAACATCTACGTCGGCGACATCGGCGACAACCTCGGCGGCAAGTGGGACCACGTGTGGATCTACAAGCTCCCCGAGCCGAAGAAGCTCGTCGACCAGACGGTGCGGGCCACCCAGTACGACGTGAAGTACGCCGACGGCCCGCGCAACGCCGAGTCGTTGATGGTGCACCCGAAGACCGGCCGCGTCTACATCGTCGAGAAGGGCGACGACGGCGGCGGCCTGTACGAGGGCCCGGCCGCGCTGAACCCCTCCGCCACCAACACCTTCCGCCGCGTCGCCGAGATCGACCTGTGGGCGACGGACGCCGCGTTCTCGCCGGACGGCGAACAGCTCGCCGTACGCGGGTACTTCGGCGGCATCGCGTACAAGTGGAACGACGGGAAGCCCGAGCGCGAGGGCCGGCTCAGCGTGCCGATGCAGCCGCAGGGCGAGTCCGTGACGTACACGCTCGACGGGAAGACCCTGCTGTACGGGAGCGAGGGCCAGGGCAGTCAGGTGGAGCCCGTGGAGGTCGAGGGCGCGGGCGACTCGGGCGACGGCTCCAACTCGTCGTCCGACCAGGGCGGTTCGGGCGGTGACGACGGCGGCAGCGCCTTCACCGGGAAGGCCGGCGCGGTCGGCGCCGTCGTCGTCGTCATCCTGCTGTTCGGGATCGGCAGGCTGTTCCGCCGGCCCAAGGACCGCTGAACCGGCTGAACCACCCGCTCAGTTCGCGGCGCGCGCGGCGACGAGGACGTCCAGCCCGTCCAGGATGCGCTGCAGCCCGAACTCGAAGTGGTCGAAGCCGGGGGCGAACGTGTCCTCGGAGAGCGATGCCATCACCGGGTACGCGCCGCTGGCCATGGCGGCCTCCAGAGAGGGCTGCTGGGCCTCCCAGAACGCGGCGTCCGTCATGCCCGTCGTCGTCTCCGCCTCCTGCTCGTAGATGCGGGTGCGCGCGCCCCCGGACACGTATCCGTCGACCATCACCAGGACGGAGAGCAGCTCGGGGTCGCTGAGGCCCATCGGTTTGATGCGGGCCATCATCTTCTCCATCGAGGCCAGCGCGCCGGGGCCGATCACCGGGCGGGCCTGGTTGACCTGGAGCAGCCAGGGGTGGCGCTGGTAGAGGGCGAGGGTCTCGCGGGCCATGGTGGCGACGGCGTCCCGCCACGTCCCGTCGCCGAGCGCGCCCGGGTCCTCGTACGGGGTCTGCACCCGGTCCAGCATCAGGTCGAGCAGCTCGGCCTTGCCCGGCACGTACCGGTACAGCGACATGGTGCCGGTGCCCAGGTCGGTGGCGAGCCGGCGCATCGAGAGGGCGCCGAGCCCCTCGGCGTCCGCGACCTCGACCGCGACCTCGACGATCCGGTCGAGCGAGAGCGCGCGCTTCGGCCCCCGGCTCGGCCGGTCCCCCGTGCCCCACAGCAGCTCCATGCTGCGCCGGATGTCGCCGCTGCCGGAGGTCTCGGCGCTGCTGTTCGTGCCCTGGGTGCCGCTGGTCATGGGGCTCAGCGTAAACCTCTGGCGAAAAACTGGGTACGGTGTACTCTCATTTGGGTACGGTGTACTCAGTTCGCGCGAGGGTGGGTGTTCCGATGACGACGGGTGGAGGAGGAGCAGTGGCCGACGGGGATCGCGATCACGCGGTGCGGGCCGAGGGGCTCGTGAAGCGGTACGGGGAGAAGCGCGCGCTCGACGGGTTCGACCTGACGGTGCGGCGCGGCACGGTGCACGGCCTGCTGGGGCCGAACGGGGCGGGCAAGACGACCGCGGTGCGCGTGCTCGCCACGTTGCTCAGGTTCGACGAGGGGCGGGCCGAGGTCGGCGGCGCGGACGTGGCGGCCCGGCCGCACGAGGTGCGCCGCCGGATCGGGCTCACGGGGCAGTACGCGGCGGTGGACGAGGTGCTCACTGGCCGGCAGAACCTGGAGATGTTCGGGCGGCTCTTCCATCTCGGCGGGCGCCGGGCGAGGGCGCGGGCGGCCGAGCTGCTCGACCAGTTCGGGCTCGCGGACGCGGGCGGCAAGGGGGTGGGCGAGTACAGCGGCGGCATGCGGCGCCGTCTCGACCTCGCGGCGTCCATGATTCTCACCCCGGAGGTGCTGTTCCTGGACGAGCCGACGACCGGGCTCGATCCGCGGGGCAGGGGCGAGGTCTGGGACAGCGTCAGGGAGTTGGTGGCGGCGGGCACGACCGTGCTGCTGACCACGCAGTATCTGGAGGAGGCCGACAAGCTGGCCTCGCGGATCACCGTCATCGACCAGGGGCGGGCCATCGCCGACGACAGCCCGGAGGGCCTCAAGCGGTCCGTCGGCGGGGACCGGGTCGAGGTCGTGGTGGCGGAGCCGGCCGAGCTGCCGCTCGCCGCGAAGATCCTGGCCCGCAGCGGCGGGGAACCGGTGGTCGACGAGGAGGCGCTGCGGGTGCACGCGCCGGTCGCCGACCGGGTCGCGGCGCTCACGGACGCGGCGCGCACGCTGCAGGACGAGGGGGTCGCGGTCGAGGACATCGGGCTGCGCAGGCCGAGCCTCGACGATGTGTTCCTGCAGCTGACGGGGAGGGCCGCGTGATGAGTGGGACGACGATGTACTGGGCGGTGGCCGACTGCTGGAACGTGGTGCGGCGCGGCCTCACCCACTACCAGCGGCAACCGGTCAACATCGCCTGGCAGTTGGGCTTCCCGATCCTGTCGGTGCTGCTGTACGGGTATGTGTTCGGCAGCGCGATGGTGGTGCCGGGCGGTGGGGACTACCGGGACTTCCTGATGCCGGGGATGTTCGCGATGACGATGGCGTTCGGCTTCATCAACACGGCGACGCTCGTGGTGCACGATGCCACGAAGGGCGTGATCGACCGGTTCCGCTCGATGCCGATGGCGCCTTCGGCGGTGGTGTCGGGGCGCGGGGTGACCGATCTGCTGGTCGCCTGCGCGGAGTTGGCGATCCTGATGCTGACGGCGTTGGCGATCGGGTGGCGGCCGGACGGTGGGGTGCTGGGCGGCCTCGCGGCGTTTGCGCTGTTGCTGTGGCTGCGGTTCGCGCTGATCTGGCTGGGGGTGTGGCTGGGGCTGCTGGTGCCCAATCCGGAGGCGGCGGGCAGTCTCTTCGCGGTCGCCTTCCCGCTGACGATGATCTCCAGCATCTTCGTCGCGCCGCAGCTGATGCCGGACTGGTTGGGGGCGGTGGCGGCGTGGAACCCGATATCGTCCACGGTCGCGGCGACGCGCGAGCTTTTCGGGTCCCCCGTGGGGGCGGGGGATTCGTGGATCGAGCAGCACGCGGTGCTGATGGCTTTTGTGTGGCCGGTGGTGCTGACGGTGGTGTTCCTGCCGCTTGCGGTGCGGCGGTTCCAGCGCCTGGCCCGTTGACCGGCACGGTGGTTGCGGCCACGGGGCTCCGCCCCGGCGCCCGCTGCTCAATCTCCCCCAGCTACCGCTGGGAGGTACCCCCTGCAGGGGCTTGATATGCCCATCCGCTCCCGGCCTCGAGTTGCTCAACCGGCACCGGGGTTGAGTGTCTCAACTCGCTCCGGGCTTGAATTGCTCAGCCCGCGCTGCGGCTTGAGTTGTTCAACTCGTGCCGGTGGGTGAGTCGCTCGACTGGTGTCGGGGCTGAAATGCGCGATCGCCGGCGGGGCTTGATTCATCAAGCCCCGCCGGCGATTGAGGCGCGGGGTTCGGGGCGGAGCCCCGAGGCCGTAACGCCGGTTCGGCGGAGGGTCAGAGTTGGCCGATGACGTAGTCGATGCAGGCCGTCAGGGCCTCGACGTCCGACGGGGCGATCGCCGGGAACATCGCCACGCGCAGCTGGTTGCGACCGAGCTTCCGGTACGGCTCCGTGTCGACGATCCCGTTCGCGCGCAGCGCCTTGGCGACGGCGGCCGCATCCACACTCTCGTCGAAGTCGATCGTGCCGATGACCTGCGACCGCTTCGCCGCATCCGTGACGAACGGCGTCGCGTGCTTCGACTCCTCGGCCCACGAGTACAGCCGCGAGGACGAGTCCTTCGTGCGGGCCGTGGACCAGGCGAGCCCGCCCTGGCCGTTGATCCAGTCCAGCTGCTCGGCGAGCAGGAAGAGCGTGGACAGCGCCGGGGTGTTGTACGTCTGGTTCTTGCGGGAGTTGTCGATCGCCGTCGGCAGGGAGAAGAACTCCGGGATGTGGCGGCCCGACGCGTGGATGCGCTCGGCGCGCTCGATCGCGGCGGGGGAGAAGATGCCGATCCACAGGCCGCCGTCGGAGGCGAAGGACTTCTGCGGGGCGAAGTAGTAGACGTCCGTCTCGGCGATGTCGACCGGGAGGCCGCCGGCGCCGGAGGTGGCGTCGACGAGGACGAGCGCGCCCTCGTCCGCACCGGCCACGCGCTTGATCGGCGCGGCGACACCGGTGGAGGTCTCGTTGTGGGTCAGGCCGTAGACGTCGACACCGGCCTCGGCGACCGGCTCCGGGTGCGTACCCGGGTCGGAGGCGATCACGGTCGGCTCGGCGAGCCACGGGGCGAGCTTGGAGGCCTTGGCGAACTTGGAGGAGAACTCGCCGAAGTTCAGGTGCTGCGACTTGTTCTCGATCAGGCCGTGCGTCGCCACGTCCCAGAACGCGGTGGAGCCGCCGTTGCCCAGGACGACCTCGTAGCCCTCGGGAAGGGAGAAGAGGTCCTTGACGCCGTCGCGTACGCGACCGACGAGGTTCTTCACGGGCGCCTGGCGGTGCGAGGTGCCCATGAGGGAGGTACCGGTGGCGGCCAGGGCGTCCAACGCCTCCGTACGCACCTTGGAGGGGCCAGCGCCGAAACGTCCGTCGGCGGGCTTGATGTCAGCGGGAATCTGGATCTCAGCCACGAAATGGAGGGTAGCCGGTGGGGTTTCACCGGCCGCAAGGTGTTCGGTGGGTGAGATGCCCGGTCTCGCCCGTCGCGACGACGGACGCAGGCCACGGAGGCCACGGAGGCTACGGCCCCGCGATCTCGTGGGCCAGCGCGATCAGGGCCGGGACCGAGGGATGCCCGGGCCCCTGGCGGCGGGCCAGCACGACGGGGAGGTCGGGGGCGTCCGTGAGCGGCACATAACTGACGCCGGGGTACGGATGGAGATCCTCGGTCGCCGTCGAGGTCACCCCCACCGCCCGGTCCGCGGCGATCGCGGCGAGCCAGTCGTCCGTGTTCGCGACGGTCAGGCTCGCGGTGGGCCGGACGGCGGACGGCCACAGGTCGAGGGCGGTCGTCCCCGAGACGGTGTTCAGGGCGATCACCTGGTCGCGGAGGTCGGCGAGGGCCAGGCGTCGGCGGCGGGCGAGCGCGCTGTCCGAGGGCACCGCCGCGACCCGGGCCTCCTCGTGCAGCAGCTCGGTGATCAGTCCGGGCGTCTCGACCGGGCCGCGCAGCACGGCGAGGTCGACGGCGCCGCGCGCGAGCCCCGCCGTGCGGTCGTCGATGCGCAGCAGTTCCAGCGGTACGTCCGGGTGGTCCTGGCGCCAGCGGCGCAGCAGCGGCGTGGTGAAGGCGCCCGCGGCCGACCAGGCGTGGCCGAGGCGCAGCGGCCGGCGCGGGGCCCGGGCGGCGGCGAGCGCGTCCTCGAACGCGGCGACGGCGACGGCCGCCTTCTCGTGGAAGGAGTGCCCCTCGGGCGTGAGGTCGAGGTGGTGGGTGGAGCGGTCGACGAGCCGCACGCCGAGCGCGTCCTCCAGGGCCGCGAGCGTGCGCGAGACGACGGGCTGGGTGAGCCGCAGCCGGGCGGCGGCGCGGGTGACGCTGCGCTCCTCGGCGATCGCGAGGAAGCAGCGCAGGTGGCGCAGCTCCGGTTCCCTGGTCATGTGCGGGGAGCATAACGGCGGCGCATTGAGCATTTCACGGGGCATGCCGGGCGGAACTAGCGTGAAGCGATACCTCGGCCGCCCTGTTCAGCAGGATGGCCTGTAGCGTCTAATACATTGCACTACTCCGTACGGTGCCGACGGCACCCGGGAAGACTTCACGAAAGGGGTGGACCGTGAGCGGCCCGCAGACCGAACCCGTGGCCGGGGCGCAGGACGCCGCCCCGGCCGTGACCGCGAGCGCCGGCGCGGAGCCGAAGCGCCGCCGCGGCTCGCTGGGGCCGGTCGGACTCGTCCTCGCGGGCTGCGTCTCGGTGCAGTTCGGCGCGGCGCTCGCGGTGAGTCTGATGCCGCGCGCCGGGGCGATCGGCGTCGTCACCCTGCGCCTCGTCGTGGCGGCCGTGGTCATGCTCGTCGTCTGCCGCCCCAGGCTGCGCGGGCACTCGCGCGCCGACTGGGGCACGGTCCTCGCCTTCGGCATCGCCATGGGCGGCATGAACCTGCTCTTCTACCAGGCGGCGGCCCGCATCCCGCTCGGCATCGCGGTCACCTTCGAGGTGCTCGGCCCGCTCGCCCTCTCCGTCTTCGCCTCCCGCCGCCTGGTCAACGTCCTGTGGGCGGGGCTCGCGCTGTGCGGCGTGTTCCTGCTCGGCGGGGCGGGGGACGGGCTCGGCGGCCTGGACCCGGCCGGTGTGGGCTTCGCGGTCGCGGCCGGCGCCTGCTGGGCGACGTACATCGTCTTCAGCGCCCGCACTGGCCGCCGCTTCCCGCAGGCCGACGGGCTCGCGCTCGCCATGGCGGTCGCGGCGGTGCTCTGCCTGCCGCTCGGCATCGCGACGGCGGGCACGAAGCTGATCGACCCGGTGACCCTCGGCCTCGGTGCGGCCGTCGCGATCATGTCCTCGGTCCTCCCGTACACGCTCGAACTGATCGCCCTGCGCGACCTGCCCGCGTCCACGTTCGCGGTGATGATGAGCCTGGAGCCGGCGGTTGCCGCGCTCTCCGGCTTCCTCGTCCTGAGCCAGGGCCTGGCCTGGTCGGAGGTCCTGGCCATCACGCTGGTGATCGCGGCGAGCATGGGCGCGGTGCGGACGCAGGTGGGCCGGAAGAAGGACCCCGCGCTCGCCCTGCACGAATGACGGTCACTGCTTGCCGGTGCCGACGGGGTCCACGTAGACCTTCTGGTCCGCGCCGTCGGAGACCGGGAGGTTGATGCCGACCTTCAGCGTCGCGGAGTGGGTCTCGTTCGGCGGCGTGACGTCGAGGGAGGTGACGTCCACGCCGGAGCCGCCGGTGGTGTTCGGCGGGAAGTGCAGGGTGAAGCGGGTCGTCTCGCCGCCACCCAGGACGACGCTCGGGGAGGCGAGTCCGCTGCGCTTGGCGCTCAGCGGCCCGGAGGCCTCGTCGGTGCGGAGGTCGACGCCCGGGAAGCCCTTGAGCGAGCAGGCGTCGCCGGTGTTGCGCATGCTGACTATGAGCGTGCCCTCGCCCATGCCGTGCGACGAGTCGAAGGCCAGGTCGGCCGTCTTGCACGGGCCGGTGTTGATCTGCCCCTTGCCGCTGCCCTCCGCGGCCCGCGCGGCGTCCGGGTCGTCGGGGGTGTCCGAACCGGTGGTGTTCGAGGCGTTCTTGCCCGTGGCCTCGCTGTTGCTGCCGCCGCCGGTGGAGGAGGACGAGGAGTCGTTCGTCCCCGCGGCGGAGTCCTCGTTGCCCTGGCAGGCGGTGAGCGAGAGGCCCGCGGCGAGGGCGACGGCGGCGAGGGTGAGCTTGCGAGCGCGCATGGGGTTCGTCCTTGTCTCGTAGGTCGGTGACCCGTAGGTCGGTGACCCGTGGGTCGGTTCCGGATACTGATCAACAGGACCCGCCCGGCCCGCTGATCGTTCCGCCCGATCGCCCCCTCATACATGGCTGTTACATACGCCTGAGTGCCCGTCACCGCTGGGACAGAGCCGTGACTCGGGAGATCTTGAACTCGCGCGCCGAGCGTGAACAGAACAATCAGGATTCGAGAAGCGCGGCCACCGGGCGGCTTCTAGCCTGCTCGGCATGACCATCACGATTCACACGAGCTTCCTGCCGCACGACGACCCGGACGCCTCGCTCGCCTTCTACCGCGACGTCCTCGGCTTCGAGGTCCGCAGCGACGTCGGACAGGGCAGGATGCGCTGGATCACGGTCGGCCCGGTGGGCCGGCCCGACACGTCCCTCCTGCTGGCGCCGCCGGCCGCCGACCCGGGCATCACCGAGGACGAGCGCCGCACCATCACCGAGATGATGGCCAAGGGCACCTACGGCTGGATCCTGCTGGCCACCCCGGACCTCGACGCCACGTTCGAGAAGGTGCAGGCCGGTGACACCGAGGTCGTCCAGGAACCGACCGAGCAGCCGTACGGCATCCGCGACTGCGCCTTCCGCGATCCGGCGGGCAATCTGATCCGCATCCAGGAACTGCGCTGAGGGCCGCGCCATGTGTCGGCCCGAGTGGCGACGCGCGCGCGTCGAGGCACAGCACCTGACGGATCTCGCGCGGTTGCGCCGCGTCCGCGACCGCATCGACAGGGAGTACGCGCAGCCGCTGAACGTGGAGGCACTCGCCCGCGACGCGCACATGTCCGCCGGGCACCTCAGCCGGCAGTTCCGGGCCGCGTACGGCGAGTCGCCGTACGCGTACCTGATGACGCGGCGCATCGAGCGCGCGACGGCGCTGCTGCGGCGCGGCGACCTCAGCGTCACCGACGTCTGTTTCCAGGTCGGCTGCGCGTCGTTGGGCACGTTCACCACCCGATTCACGGAGCTGGTCGGCATGCCGCCCGGGGCCTTCCGGCGCCTCGCGGCGGACGCGGTGGCCGAGGGCGCCGATGCCCCTCGTACGGGCGGTGAGGCGGGACCCGCGGTCGTGGTGGAGGGCATGCCGGCGTGCGTGGCGAAGCAGGTGACGAGACCGGTCAGGAATCGAGAAGCCCCGGCCACCGACCCGCCCATAGCGTGAGAGCCATGACAACCACCACAGCCACCAAGTCCCTCGAAACCGTCACCGTCGAGGTGGCCGACCTCGATGCCGCCCGTCGCTTCTACGCCGCGTTCGGGGTGGACGCCCACATCGGCCTGCGGGCGTCCGAGGCGCCCTCCACCGGGTTCCGCGGCTTCACCCTGGCGCTCTCGGTGCCCAACCCCGCCACCGTCGACGGCTTCCTCGGCGCCGCCGTGGACGCCGGCGCGACCGTGCTGAAGCCCGCCGCGAAGTCCATGTGGGGCTACGGCGGTGTCGTGCGGGCGCCGGACGGGACGATCTGGCAGATCGTGACCTCGGCGAAGAAGGACACAGGACCGGCCACGGGCGAGATCGACGGCATCGTCCTGCTGATCGGCGTCGAGGACGTGAAGGCCACCAAGCAGTTCTACGTCGAACAGGGCCTGACCGTGGCCAAGAGCTTCGGCGGCAAGTACGCCGAGTTCGCCTCCGGCGGGGCCGGCATCGTGAAGCTGTCGCTCTACAAGCGCCGCGGCCTGGCCAAGCTCCTCGGTGTCGCCGTCGAAGGCGGCGGCTCGCACCGCATCGTCCTCGGCGGCACCGACGGCCCCTTCACCGACCCGGACGGTTTCGTCTGGGAAGCCGCCGCGCCCGCACCCTCCGAGCGGTCCTGACTCCCGCACTCCTGCCTGCTCGGCGCTCCGCCCCGATTTCCATGCAAGCACGCTTGCTTGTTTCTGGGCCCCCTGCCATGCTCCAAGCACGCCGCACACCGCCGTGCCCGGAGGGGAGCGCACCGTGTCCGAACCGTCCGCCGTGTTCGAGGACTTGCGGTACGAGAGCGAGGAACTCGACCGGATCGTGCGGGAGTTGAGCCCGGAGCAGTGGGCCGCCCCGACTCCCGCACCCCGCTGGACCGTCGCCCACCAGATCGCCCATCTCGCCTGGACCGACCGCGCCGCCCTGCTCGCCATGAGCGACGCCGACGCCTTCGCGGGCGAGGTGGAGAAGGCGGTCGCCGCGCCCGAGTCGTTCGTCGACGACGGGGCCGACGAGGGCGCCCGCCAGGACCCGGCCGCGCTGCTCGCCGGCTGGCGGGAGGGGCGCGAGCAGCTGCAGAAGGTGTTGCGCGCCGCAGCGGCCGACAGGACCCGGTTCCCCTGGTACGGGCCGCCGATGTCCGCCGCCTCCATGGCGACGGGACGGCTGATGGAGACCTGGGCGCACGGCCAGGACGTGGCGGACGCGCTCGGTGTCGTGCGGGAACCCACCGACCGGCTCCGGCACGTCGCACGGATCGGCGTACGCGCCCGGAAGTTCGCCTTCGACGTGCACGGGGTCACTGCGCCCGACGACGAGTTCCGCGTCGAACTCACGGCCCCTGGCGGAGAGTTGTGGACGTACGGCCCCGAGGACGCAGCGCAGCGCGTCACCGGCACCGCGCTCGACTTCTGCCTGCTCGTCACCCAGCGCGCGCACCGCGCCGACCTCGACGTACGCGCCGAGGGCCCCGACGCGGACCGCTGGCTCGACATCGCGCAGGCCTTCGCCGGACCACCGGGGAAGGGGCGCGCGCCGAAGGAGGCCCGGTGAGCAGGCCGCCGCTGCGGATCGGCAACGCGTCCGGGTTCTACGGCGACCGGTTCGACGCCATGCGGGAGATGCTGACCGGCGGCGAACTCGACGTCCTCACCGGCGACTACCTCGCCGAGCTGACCATGCTCATCCTCGGCCGCGACCGCATGAAGAACGCGGAGCGCGGCTACGCCCGCACGTTCCTGCGCCAGTTGGAGGACTGCCTCGGGCTCGCGGTGGAGCGCGGCGTACGCATCGTGTCCAACGCGGGCGGCCTGAACCCGGCCGGACTGGCGTCGAGGATACGGGAGTTGGCGGCCCGCCTCGACGTGCCCGTCCGGGTCGCCCACGTCGAGGGCGACGACCTGCTCGGCACCGGACGCTTCCCCGGCGCCCTCACCGCCAACGCCTACCTCGGCGGCGCGGGCATCGCCGCCTGCCTCGACGCGGGCGCGAATGTCGTGGTCACGGGCCGTGTCACGGACGCCGCGCTGGTGACCGGGCCCGCGGCCTGGCACTTCGGGTGGGCGGGCGACGATTACGACCGGCTCGCGGGGGCGGTGGTCGCCGGGCACGTCCTGGAGTGCGGGACGCAGGCGACCGGCGGCAACTACTCCCGGTTCGCCGACCGCGCCCACCAGCTGACGCGCCCTGGCTTCCCCCTCGCCGAGATCCACGAGGACGGCTCGGCCGTCATCACCAAGCACCCCGGCACCGGCGGCTTCGTCGAACCCGGCACCGTCACCGAGCAGCTCCTGTACGAGACCGGGGGCGCCCGGTACGCGGGCCCCGACGTCACCGCCCGCCTCGACACCGTCCGCCTGGAACCGGACGGGCCCAACCGCGTGCGCATCCACGGCGTACGCGGCGAGGCCCCGCCGCCCACCCTCAAGGTCGGCCTCAACCGGCTCGGCGGCTTCCGGAACGAGGTCGTCTTCGTCCTCACCGGCCTGGACATCGAGGCCAAGGCGGACCTGGTGCGGCGACAGATGGACGACGCGCTGCGGACCGCCAAGCCGGCACCCGCGCACATCCGTTGGGAGCTGTCCCGCACCGACCGGGCCGACGCCGACACCGAGGAGACGGCGAGCGCGCTGCTCCGCCTCGTCGTGCGCGACCAGAGCGAGGAGGCCGTCGGGCGCGCACTGAGCGGCGCCGCGGTGGAGCTCGCGCTCGCCTCCTACCCCGGCTTCCACGTCACGGCACCGCCCGGCAAGGGCTCCCCGTACGGGGTGTTCGAGGCGGCGTACGTGGAGCGCTCCGAGGTCCCGCACGTGGCGGTGCTGCCGGACGGGGAGCGGAGGCGGATCCCCGCGCCGTCGGGCCCCGCGGGCTCCCTGGCGCCGGTGGCCGACCCACCTCTCCCGCCACCCCTCCCACCGGGCCCGACGCGCCGCGCGCCCCTCGGCCTGATCGCGGGCGCCCGCAGCGGGGACAAGGGGGGCGACGCGAATGTGGGGGTGTGGGTGGAGAGCGATGCGGCGTGGCGCTGGCTGGTCCACACGCTGACGGTGGAGCGCTTCTGCGAGTTGCTCCCTGAAGTGGGCAATCAAGCCCACCCAAATCAAGCCCCGCTCTTGGACGAGAGCCCGCGGGGGCCGGGGCAGCGCCCCGCGACCGCAACCCCGCTCCCCGTAACAAGACACCCGCTCCCCACCCTCCGCGCCCTCAACTTCCACATCACCGGAATCCTCGGCGACGGCGTCGCCGCACAACACCGGTTCGACCCGCAGGGCAAGGGCCTCGCCGAATGGCTCCGCTCGCGCCACCTCGACATACCGGAGGCACTGCTGTGACCGTCCTGGCCAGCGCCCTGGACACCCGGTCCGACGACTACGCCGGCCGCCGCGCCGCCCTCCTCGACAAACTCACCGCCCTCGACACCGAGCACGCGAAGGCCGTCGCGGGCGGCGGCGAGAAGTACGTCGAACGGCACCGGCGGCGCGGAAAGCTCCTCGCCCGCGAACGCATCGAGCTGCTCGTCGACCCGGACACCCCGTTCCTCGAACTGTCGCCGCTCGCCGCCTGGGGCAGCGACTACGCGGTGGGCGGCTCGCTGGTCACCGGCATCGGCGTCGTCGAGGGCGTCGAGTGCCTGATCACCGCCAACGACCCGACCGTGCGCGGCGGCGCGAGCAACCCGTGGTCGCTGAAGAAGGCGCTGCGGGCGAACGAGATCGCCCACGCCAACCGGCTCCCGGCGATCTCGCTCGTCGAGTCAGGCGGCGCCGATCTCCCCTCCCAGAAGGAGATCTTCATCCCCGGCGGCGGGATCTTCCGCGACATCACGCGGCTCTCGGCCGCCGGGATCCCCACCGTCGCCGTCGTCTTCGGCAACTCCACCGCCGGAGGCGCGTACATCCCCGGCATGTCCGACCACGTGATCATGGTGAAGGAGAAGGCGAAGGTCTTCCTCGGCGGTCCGCCGCTGGTCAAGATGGCGACCGGCGAGGAGAGCGACGACGAGTCGCTGGGCGGCGCCGAGATGCACGCCCGCACCTCCGGGCTCGCCGACTACTTCGCGCTCGACGAGCAGGACGCGATCCGCCAGGCCCGCCGCGTCGTCGCCCGCCTCAACCACCGCAAGGCGTACGCCGATCCACAGCCTGTGGAGCCGCCGAAGTACGACCCCGAGGAGCTCCTCGGCATCGTCCCCGACGACCTGAAGGAGCCCTTCGACCCGCGCGAGGTGATCGCCCGGCTCGTCGACGGCTCGGACTTCGACGAGTTCAAGCCGCTGTACGGGGCCTCGCTGGTCACCGGCTGGGCCGAACTCCACGGCTATCCGGTCGGCATCCTCGCCAACGCGCAGGGCGTCCTGTTCAGCGAGGAGTCGCAGAAGGCCGCCCAATTCATCCAGCTCGCCAACCAGCGCGACATCCCGCTGCTCTTCCTGCACAACACCACCGGTTACATGGTCGGCAAGGAGTACGAGCAGGGCGGCATCATCAAGCACGGCGCGATGATGATCAACGCCGTCTCCAACTCCCGTGTCCCGCACCTCTCCGTGCTGATGGGCGCCTCCTACGGCGCCGGGCACTACGGCATGTGCGGGCGCGCCTACGACCCCCGTTTCCTCTTCGCCTGGCCCAGCGCCAAGTCCGCCGTCATGGGGCCGCAGCAGCTCGCGGGCGTACTCTCGATCGTCGCCCGGCAGTCCGCCGCCGCGAAGGGGCAGCCGTACGACGAGGAGGCCGACGCCGGCCTGCGCGCCATGGTCGAGCAGCAGATCGAGGCCGAGTCGCTGCCGATGTTCCTGTCCGGGCGGCTCTACGACGACGGGGTCATCGACCCCCGTGACACCCGGACCGTCCTCGGGATCTGCCTGTCCGCGATCCACACCGCACCGTACGAGGGCGCCCGCGGCGGCTTCGGCGTCTTCCGGATGTGAGGCTCTGATGATCACCAGTGTTCTTGTCGCCAACCGCGGCGAGATCGCCTGCCGCGTCTTCCGCACCTGCCGTGACCTCGGCATCCGTACGGTCGCCCTGCACTCGGACCCGGACGCCGACGCCCTGCACGTCCGCGAGGCCGACCTCGCCGTACGCCTCCCGGGCGCCACGCCCGCCGAGACGTATCTGCGCGCCGACCTCGTCGTGAAGGCCGCCCTCGACGCGGGCGCCGACGCCGTGCACCCCGGCTACGGCTTCCTCTCGGAGAACGCGGCGTTCGCGCGCGCCGTCACCGACGCCGGGCTCGTCTGGATCGGGCCGCCGCCCGAGGCGATCGAGGCGATGGCGTCGAAGACGCGGGCCAAGGAGCTGCTGGGTGTCGCGCCGCTTACGGAGATCACGGCGGCCGACCTGCCCGTGCTCGTGAAGGCGGACGCGGGCGGCGGCGGGCGCGGCATGCGGGTCGTACGCGAACTCGGCGATCTGGCACAGGAGATCGTCGCTGCCGGGGCCGAGGCGCGATCCGCCTTCGGTGACGGCGAGGTCTTCGTCGAGCCGTACGTGGAGGGCGGTCGCCACGTCGAGGTGCAGGTGCTCGCCGACGCGCACGGCACCGTATGGACGCTCGGCACACGCGACTGCTCGCTCCAGCGCCGCCACCAGAAGGTCGTCGAGGAGGCACCCGCGCCGGATCTGATGCACGGCGTATCAGATCTCATATACGAGATGGCGGAGCGGGCCTGCCGGTCCACCGGATACGTCGGTGCCGGAACCGTCGAGTTCCTCGTCGACGGCGACACCGCGCACTTCCTGGAGATGAACACCCGCCTCCAGGTGGAACACCCGGTCACCGAGGCCGTGTTCGGGATCGACCTCGTCGCGCTCCAGCTCCGGATCGCCGAGGGCGAGGCGCTCGACCCCGAGCCCCCGGTCCCGCGCGGCCACGCCGTCGAGGCCCGCCTCTACGCCGAGGACCCGGCCGCCTCCTTCGCCCCGCAGACCGGCACCCTGCACCGCCTCTCCGTCCCAGCGGGCGTCCGCCTCGACACCGGGTACACCGACGGCGACACCATCGGCGTCCACTACGACGCCATGCTCGCCAAGGTCGTCGCGCACGCGCCCACCCGCGCCGCCGCCGTCCGCGCCCTCGCCGGGGCCCTGGAACGCGCCGAGGTGCACGGCCCGGTCACCAACCGGGACCTGCTCGTCCGGTCCCTGCGGCACCCCGAGTTCACCGGCGCCCGCATGGACACCGGATTCTACGAGCGGCACCTCGCCGACCTGACGGCCCCCGACCCCGACCCGTACGCGCCGCTCGCCGCCGCCCTGGCCGACACCCGCCGCCACCGCTTCGGCGGCTTCCGCAACGTGCCTTCCGCGCCCCAGTCCAAGCGCTACCGCACCGAACCCGACGGCACCGAGCACGAGGTCCGCTACCGGCACACCCGCGAAGGCCTCGAGGCCGACGGGGTGCGGGTGGTGCACGCCGCACCCGACCGGGTCGTCCTCGAAGTGGGCGGCGTACGGCGGAAGTACGCCGTCGCCGCCTACGGCGACCGCGTGTACGTGAACGGCGCCGCCCTCACCGCCCTGCCCCGCTTCACCGACCCCAGCGAGCAGCGCGCCCCCGGTTCCCTGCTCGCGCCCATGCCCGGCACCGTCGTCCGCGTCGCCGAGGGGCTGACCGAAGGCGCCGCCGTCACCGCAGGACAGCCCCTGATCTGGCTGGAGGCGATGAAGATGGAGCACCGCATCCTCGCCCCCGCCTCCGGAACGCTCACCGCCCTGCACGCCGCCGTCGGCCACCAGGTCGAGGTCGGCGCGCTGCTCGCCGTAGTCCAGGAGGAACAGTCGTGAACGCTCAAGCCGCTCCCGCCGCTCCCGTTCTCGAAACCGAGGAGCACCAGGCCCTGCGCGCCGCCGTCGCCGCCCTCGGCAAGCGGTTCGGCCGCGACTACATGACCCGCGTCACCGCCGCCGAGGGCCACCCCGAGGAGCTGTGGGCGGAGGCCGCCAAGCTCGGCTACCTCGGCGTCAACCTGCCCGAGGAGTACGGCGGAGGAGGCGGCGGCATAGCCGAACTTTCCATCGTCCTGGAGGAGTTGGGGGCGGCCGGGTCACCGCTGCTGATGATGGTCGTCTCGCCCGCGATCTGCGGCACGGTCATCTCCCGCTTCGGCACCGAGGAGCAGAAGCGGGCCTGGCTCCCCGGCCTCGCCGACGGCGGCCGCACCATGGCCTTCGGCATCACCGAACCCGACGCCGGGTCCAACTCGCACCGCATCACCACCACCGCCCGCAAGGACGACGACGGCTCGTGGGTGCTGAACGGGCGCAAGGTGTTCGTCTCCGGCGTCGACATCGCGGACGCGACGCTGATCGTCGGCCGCACCTCCGACGCCCGCACCGGAAAGCTCAAGCCCTGCCTGTTCATCGTCCCGCGCGACGCCCCCGGCTTCGAGCGACGCCGGATCGACATGGAACTCCAGGCTCCGGAGAAGCAGTTCGAACTGACCCTTGACGACGTACGGCTTCCCGCGGACGCTCTCGTGGGTGACGAGGACGCAGGACTGCTCCAGCTCTTCGCCGGGCTCAACCCGGAGCGCGTCATGACCGCCGCCTTCGCCATCGGCATGGGCCGCTACGCGCTGAGGCGCGCCGTCGAGTACGCCAAGGAGCGCACCGTGTGGCAGGCCCCCATCGGCTCCCACCAGGCCGTCGCCCACCCGCTCGCACAGGTCCACATCGAGCTGGAGCTGGCCCGCCTGATGATGCAGAAGGCGGCCCGGCTGTACGACGCGGGCGACGACATGGGCGCCGGGGAGGCCGCGAACATGGCCAAGTACGCCGCCGCCGAGGCCTGTGTGCGCGCCGTCGACCAGGCCGTGCACACGCTCGGCGGCAACGGCCTGACCCGCGAGTTCGGCCTCGCCTCCCTCATCACAGGATCCCGGGTGGCGCGCATCGCCCCGGTCAGCCGGGAGATGATCCTCAACTACGTGTCCCACCAGAGCTTGGGCCTGCCCAAGTCGTACTGACCCCAACTGGCGTGTTTCAGTGAGGAGTTCGGCATGGTGTACGTGAGTGAGTACGCGGACGTCGCAATCGTCGACGAGCCCATCCACGACGCCGTGCTCGGGGGCGCGGCCGCCCGCGGCGACGCCCCCGCACTCGTCGACGGGGTGGCCGGCACCACCCTCTCGTACGCCCAGCTCGACGTCCTCCACCGCAAGGTGGCGGCCGGGCTCGCCGAGGCGGGCGTGCGCAAGGGCGACGTGGTGGCGCTGCACAGCCCCAACACGATCGCGTACCCGGTGGCGTTCTACGGCGCCACGCGCGCGGGCGCCTCCGTGACCACCGTGCACCCGCTGTCGACGCCCCAGGAGTTCGCGCGGCAACTGCGCGACGCGGGCGCCGGCTGGATCGTCACCATCACGCCCTTCATCGAGGCGGCCCGCGCGGCGGCCGAACTCGCGGGCGGCATACGGGAGATCTTCGTCTGCGACCCGGCGGGGGACTCCGGGCACCGCTCGCTCATGGACATGCTCGGCACCGGGGCGCCCGAGCCGCGCGTCGCCATCGACCCGGCCGAGGACGTGGCCGCGCTCCCGTACTCCTCGGGCACCACCGGCACGCCCAAGGGCGTCATGCTCACCCACCGCAACATCGCCACCAACCTCGAACAGCTCCAGCCCGTCCTTCCGACGGGCCCCGGCGACCGCATCCTCGCCGTCCTGCCGTTCTTCCACATCTACGGCCTCACGGCGCTCATGAACGGCCCGCTGCGGCAGGGCTCCACCGTCGTCGTGCTGCCCCGCTTCGAACTCGACACGTTCCTCGCGGCGATCGAGAAGCACCGCATCACCCACCTGTACGTCGCCCCGCCGATCGTCCTCGCCCTCGCCAAGCACCCGGCCGTGGAGGGCTACGACCTGTCGTCGCTGCGGCACGTCGTCAGCGCCGCCGCGCCCCTCGACGGCGAACTCGCCCTCGCCTGCGCCCGCCGCCTCGGCCTGCCGCCCGTCGGTCAGGCCTACGGCATGACGGAGCTCTCGCCCGGCACGCACGCCGTCCCGTACGACGCGAAGAACCCACCTCCCGGCGCGGTGGGCAGGCTCATCCCCTCGACAGAGATGCGGATCGTGTCCCTCGACGACCCGGCGAAGGACGCGGCGCCCGGCGAGCCCGGTGAGGTCCTGATCCGCGGGCCGCAGGTCATGAAGGGCTACCTGGGCCGCCCCGACGCCACCGCCGACATGATCGACTGCGACGGCTGGCTGCGCACCGGGGACGTGGGGCGCGTCGACGCGGACGGCTGGCTGTTCGTCGTCGACCGGGTCAAGGAACTCATCAAGTACAAGGGCTTCCAGGTCGCCCCCGCCGACCTGGAGGCGCTGCTGCTCACGCACGAGGGCATCGCCGACGCGGCCGTCGTCGGCGTCCTCGACGAGGACGGCAACGAGATACCGAAGGCGTTCGTCGTCCGCGCCGACCCCGCGCTCGGCGCCGACGACGTGACGACGTACGTCGCCGAACGCGTCGCCCCGTACAAGAAGATCCGCCGCGTCGTGTTCATCGAAGGGGTGCCGCGCGCGGCCTCGGGGAAGATCCTGCGCCGCGAACTGAGGGAGAGTTGATGGCTGTCGAGAACGCGCCCGGGAACCTGGTGGCGCACGCCCACGAGCGCGGCGTGACCACCCTCGCCCTCGACTCGCCCGCCAACCGCAACGCCCTGTCGGCGGCCCTCGTCGGCGAGCTGGGGGAGCGGCTGCGCGATGCCGAGAAGGACGACGGCGTACGCGCGGTCGTCCTCACCCACACAGGCGGCACCTTCTGCGCGGGCGCCGACCTGCGCGATCCGCCGGACCCGGACGCGCTGGTGGGGCTCCTGCGGCAGCTCGTGGAGCTCGGCAAGCCGGTCGTGGCGCGCGTCGACGGGCACGTACGGGCCGGTGGCCTCGGCCTGCTGGGCGCGTGCGACATGGCGGCGGCCTCCCCGGCCTCGTCCTTCGCCTTCACCGAGGTACGCATCGGGGTCGCGCCCGCCGTGATCTCCATGCCGCTGCTGCCGCGGCTCGATCCGCGCGCGGTGGGCCGCTACTACCTGACGGGGGAGCGGTTCGACGCGGCGGAGGCGGCACGGATCGGGCTCGTGACGGTGGCGGGCGACGACGTGGACGCGGCCCTTGAACCGCTGCTCGCAGGCTTGCGGAAGGCGTCCCCCGAGGCCCTGGCCGAGACGAAGCGGCTGCTCACGGTTAAGGTCCTGGAGGCCTTCGACCGGGACGCGGAGTCCCTGACGGCGCTGTCCGCGCGGCTGTTCGGCTCCGCGCAGGCCCGCGAGGGCATGACCGCCTTTCTTGAACGACGGGATGCCGCATGGGTGTTGTGACGCTGCCGAAGCAGGACCGCTCGCGGGTGACGCGGCAGCGGCTCCTGGAGTCCGCGGTCGCCTGCCTCGCCGCGCACGGCTGGGCCGGGTCCACGGTCTCCGTCGTCGCCGAGCACGCGGGTGTTTCGCGGGGCGCCGCCCAGCATCACTTTCCGACCCGCGAGGACCTGTTCACGGCGGCCGTCGAGTACGTCGCGGAGGAGCGCTCCACCGCTCTGCGCGGGCTGCGTCCGCAGGGGCGTGCGGAGGCGGTGGCGGCGCTCGTCGACCTCTACACGGGGCCGTTGTTCCGGGCGGCGCTGCACCTGTGGGTGGCCGCGTCGAACGAGCCGCAACTGGGGGGACGGGTGACCGAGCTGGAGGCGCGGGTCGGGCGTGAGACCCACCGGATCGCGGTGGAGCTCCTCGGGGCGGACGAGTCGGTCCCCGGGGTGCGGGAGGTCGTCCAGGGCCTCCTCGACATGGCCCGCGGCCTGGGCCTCGCGAACCTCCTCACAGACGACAGGGCGCGCCGCGACCGGGTGGTGGCGGAATGGGGGTCCCTGGTCGACCGCACCTTGGGGCTTGATCCGGTCGACTGAGCCTTGGGCAATCTGCCGCCTTGGGCGGCAGGGTGGGCAAGGCGGCCCCCGGCGCGGCCGGCGCCCTCGGCAGGGCCCGGCCCCGGGAGCCGCGGCCGACGCCACGGGGCTCCGCCCCGGACCCCGCTGCTCAATCGCCGCAGGGGCTTGAAATACCTGCCCGCACCGCCCCGCCAGGCCCCCGTTGCCCGGCCCGTTCCCCCGCCCAATTTCCCACCCACCGCCCCCTCCAGGGGCGTAGGCCCCACGGGGTGCCGCGCCCACGCCTTGGGCAATCTGCCGCCTTGGGCGGCAGGGTGGGCAAGGCGGCGCCCGGTGCCGCCAAACGGACACCGGGCCCCGGCCACGGGTCGGCTACCGGGCGATGTCCCCGTAGCCGCCGATCTCCTGCGGAGGACGGGACGCCGGACCCGTGTAGCGGGCCGAAGGGCGGACCAGCCGACCCGTCCGCTTCTGCTCAAGAATGTGCGCGCTCCAACCCGCGGTCCTCGCACACGTGAACATCGACGTGAACATGTGCGCCGGCACCTCCGCGAAGTCCAGCACGATCGCCGCCCAGAACTCCACGTTCGTGGCCAGCACCCGATCCGGCCGCCGCGCATGCAACTCCGCCAGCGCCGCCTTCTCCAACGCCTCCGCCACCTCGAACCGCGGCGCCCCCAGCTCCCGGGCCGTCCGCCGCAGCACCCGCGCACGCGGATCCTCCGCCCGGTACACCCGGTGCCCGAACCCCATCAGCCGCTCGCCCTTGTCCAGCGCCCGCCGAACGTACGCGTCCGCGTCCCCGGTCCGCTCGATCTCCTCGATCATCCCGAGGACCCGGGAGGGCGCCCCGCCGTGCAGCGGCCCGGACATCGCCCCGACCGCCCCGGACAGCGCCGCCGCCACATCCGCCCCGGTGGACGCGATGACGCGGGCCGTGAACGTAGACGCGTTCATGCCGTGCTCGGCGGCCGACGTCCAGTACGCGTCGACGGCCGCGACATGCTTCGGGTCCGGCTCCCCGCGCCAGCGCTTCATGAACCGCTCGACGACGGTGTCCGCCTTGTCGATCTCCCGCTGCGGCACCATCGGCAGGCCCTGCCCGCGCGCGGACTGCGCGACGTACGACAGCGCCATGACGGCGGCGCGCGCGAGGTCGTCGCGGGCCCGCTGCTCGTCGATGTCCAGCAGGGGCTTCAGGCCCCATACGGGCGCCAGCATGGCGAGCGCCGACTGCACGTCGACGCGGATGTCACCGGAGTGGACGGGGATCGGGAACGGCTCGGCCGGCGGCAGGCCCGGGTTGAAGGCGCCGTCGACCAGCAGCCCCCACACGTTCCCGAACGACACGTGGCCGACCAGATCCTCGATGTCGACGCCCCGATAGCGAAGGGCGCCGCCTTCCTTGTCCGGTTCGGCGATCTCGGTCTCGAACGCGACGACACCTTCGAGGCCTGGAACAAAGCCGGGGGTCAGGTCGGACATCGGGCGGCTCCTCTGGATGCGTGGGCGGGTCCGGGTGCTGGATCACCCGTGGTCTGGACGGGGGTACACCCGTGATGCCCCGTACGGCAGGCGGCTGAACCGTTTCGGTCCCTGGAAGATAACCCTCGGTGCCACAGTTGGCGATAGCTCGCGGCACTCAGTGCCATGTTTCACCCTGAGTGCGTCCGTACCGTTCCGTCCGGCAGGATGACGCCGTGAGTGCCCACGACGATCCCGAACTCGACCTCGCCGACATGCGCGAGCAGTACCGCGCCCAGGACGGCGGCCTGCTGGAGGGCGACCTCGCCCCGCACCCGATGGAACAGTTCACGCGCTGGTTCAAACAGGCGGCGGCCCCGGACTCCCCGCTGCCCGAACCCAACGCCATGGTCGTCTCCACCGCCGACGCCGAGGGCCGCCCCAGCTCCCGCACGGTGCTGCTCAAGTCGTACGACGACGCGGGCTTCGTCTTCTACACCAACTACGGCTCCCGCAAGGCACGCGACCTCGCCGCGAACCCGCACGTCGCGCTGCTCTTCCCCTGGCACCCGATGGGCCGCCAGGTCCTGGTGACGGGCACGGCGGAGCGTACGTCGCGGGCCGAGACCGAGGCGTACTTCCACACGCGCCCGCACGGCTCCCAGCTCGGCGCCTGGACCAGCGCGCAGTCCTCCGTGGTCGCCTCCCGCGAGGAACTCGACGCCCACTACGCGGGCCTGTCCGCCCGCTACCCCGAGGGCACCGAGGTCCCGGTCCCCCCGCACTGGGGCGGCTACCGCATCACCCCGCAGTCCATCGAATTCTGGCAGGGCCGCGAAAACCGCCTCCACGACCGCCTGCGCTACGTCCGGGAGGCGACCGCGTGGCTCGTCGAGCGGCTGAGCCCCTGACGGGTGAGCCATTCAAGCCCCGCCGGCGATTGAGGCGCGGGGCCCGGGGCAGAGCCCCGCGACGTCAACCCCGCCCCCCGGTCACAACTCCGCCAGCACCCCGTCAAGAAACGGCTCAACCGCGGAGCGCCACGCCTCCGGCTGGTCGTAATGCACGAGATGCCCCGCATCGGCCACCTCCCCGTACACCCCCCGCGGCAACACCCGAACCATCTCCTGCGCCTCCGCCCGCCCCAGCTCCCCGTCGAGCCCGCGCAGCACGAGCGCCGGGCACTGGACCGCCGCCAGCTCCTCCCAGTGCGCGTCGTAGACCCACGTGGAGCGCGCCTCGAGCATCTGCCGCCGGGAGAACACCGGCCGCCAGCCGTCCGCCGTCTCCGTCATCACCTCGGCGTAGAACTCCCCGCGCGCGGGGTTGGGCCGCTCGACCCAGGGGTCGTCCTCCCCGAACCACTTCCGTACGTCCGCGAGCGTCGCGAACGGCAGCGGCCACGACTTGAACCAGTCCTCCCACTCCCGCTGGGAGGCCGCCCCGAGGGCCGAGGCCCGCATGTCGCAGATGATCAGGCCGCGGACGAGATCGGGCCGGCGGGCTGCGAGCTGCCACGCCGTGAGCGCTCCCATGGAGTGCCCGATGAGAACGGCCGGTTCCAGCCCCAGCTGGACGAGCGCCGCCTCCGCGTCCAGGACGTACGCCTCCCGGTCGAACGGGCCCTGCGGCGGCTTGTCGCTCTGTCCGTGCCCGCGCTGGTCCAGGGCGACCGCGCGATGCCGCTCGGCCAGCCACCGCGTCGTCCCCGCCCAGTGGGACGCCCGCCCCATGAGCCCGTGCAGCAGCAGTACTCCGGGGTTGTGGCCGACCTCGCCCGACTTGGGCGGGTCGGCGAATTCCCAGGCGGCCAGGTGAATCCCGCCCGCTCCGGTCACGTCGATGCGCCGTGCCATAGGCCCTGGCACCCCCTTGTGGTCGCGCCTGCAGTCGCGTACCCGCGCACGCTATCGAACCTGTTTTCGAAAGCGCGTCGCTCTCGGACAACACCCCTCATTTGAGTGACGGAACTCAAGGAATGACCGGCGCTGTCGAGGGGATCTCTTCAGCGGGAGGCGGACCGCTCGGGGAAATCGGTCCGAGGGGATCGACCCTGGGAGCTCGGGGCTCCGGGTCGGAACAGGGGAGGACAGGCCCCGGCGCCGCAAGGCGCCGGGGCCCTCTGTCTGTGGCGCGGCGTTCGACGCCGCCTCCGGTGCACCCCGTGCCCCCCAGGCCCGTCGCGCCCCGATCGGCCGGTCCATGCGGCCCCCTCTGGTCATATGCCTCACGCGACAGCCTTGCACGCCGAGCGTCCGATCGCTGCGGTTCCGCACAGTGAATCTTGTTTTCTGCGCGGAAGTGCAGCATGTGCGGATACAAGTCAACTTAACCGCACGACACGGAAGTTGACGCCCGGCCCAGAAGGGGGCGCTCGGCTCAGCGCTTCGCCACGAAGACGTGCGAGGCGATCTCCGCCTCCAGCTCCGCCGCCTCACCGCTGCTGCCGACGAGCACCCCGCCCGGCGACTGCGTCACGCTGACCACCGAACCGGGCTGCACGCCCGCCCGGCGCAGCGTGTACATGAGCTGCGCGTCCGTCTGGATCGGCTCGCCGATGCGGCGCACCACGACCGTCTTGCCGTCGGCACCCGGGTCGAGGTCGGACAGCGAGACCATGCCCTCGTCCAGGAACGGGTTCGCCCCGTCCTTCTCGCCCAGCTCCTCCAGACCCGGAATCGGGTTCCCGTACGGCGACTCCGTCGGGTGGCGGAGCAGCTCCAGCACGCGGCGCTCCACCGCCTCGCTCATCACGTGCTCCCAGCGACAGGCCTCCGCGTGCACCTGCTCCCACTCCAGGCCGATCACGTCCACGAGCAGACACTCCGCGAGCCGGTGCTTGCGCATCACGCGCGTCGCGAGGCGCCGGCCCTCGTCGGTCAGCTCCAGGTGCCGGTCGGCGGCCACGGCGACCAGGCCGTCCCGCTCCATGCGGGCCACGGTCTGGCTCACCGTCGGCCCGCTCTGGTCGAGCCGCTCGGCGATCCGGGCGCGCATGGGGACCACACCTTCCTCCTCCAGCTCGAGGATGGTGCGGAGGTACATCTCCGTGGTGTCGATCAGTCCGGACATACGTGCCCCTCGTGTAGCTCTCTAGCTTCGCGACAGCTCCGCTGGCTGACCGCGCAGCATGTGCGCCGGCCCCAGGGCCCTTCTGACGGATCCTGCTGGAGTCGCGGGCCCTGGCACGCGCATCTGCGGCGTTGTCGTCGGTTGCCAACGCTTCGCGTTGACGCCCTCCTCCGCCTTGCAGCTGCACACACCAGCCCCCGCTCGCGGAGCCGAATGTCGCGGCCTCCCGTATCCAACCTGATCCGTCAGAAGGGCCCTGGAACCCAGAACTCAATTCTGACGCATACCGCTGACAACCGTGACGCGCCAGGGAAACACCCGGCCACGCGGGGCCGGGAAGCGTATTGACAGAGCACTGGTCCAGACCGCACCGTGATCCGCGAACGAGCCACGCACCACCGAGATCCGACCGACTCACCAGGACCCAAGGGGCACGTCGATGAGCGAGAGCAGGCCGGCCGCGCAGTACCTCGACGCCTCCATCGGGCTCCTCACCAGGATCCGTGACGAGGAGGCCGACAACATCGCGGCCGCAGGCACCCTCCTCGCCGACACCGTCGCCGACGGCGGCCGCCTCTTCGCCTTCGGCGCGGGCCACTCCGGGCTCGCCGCGCAGGACGTCGTCTACCGGGCGGGCGGCCTCGCCCTGATGAACCTGCTGTCGGTACCCGGCACCGTCGGCATCGACGTCATGCCCGCGACGCTCGGCTCCGCCCTCGAACGGGTCGACGGGCTCGCGGCGGCGGTCCTCGAGGCCAGCCCCGCGCGCGCGGGCGACGCGCTGATCATCATCTCCCTGTCCGGGCGCAACGCGCTCCCCGTGGAGATGGCCCTCAGCGCCCGCGCCGCAGGCATCAAGGTCATCGGCGTCACCTCCCTGTCGTACGCGACCGGGCCCGACGCCCCCACCTCCCGCCACGCCTCCGGCAGCTACCTGCGCGACCACTGCGACGTCGTCCTCGACTCCAAGATCTCGATCGGCGACGCCGAGCTCACCCACGAAGGCGTCGACACCCCCTTCGCGCCCGCCTCCACCGTCACCGCCAGCGCCCTCATGCAGGCGACCCTCGCGACCTGCGCCGCGACCCTCGCCGACCGCGGCATCCAGCCCCCGCTGCTGCGCTCGGGGAACGTCGACGGCGGCCTGGAGTGGAACGCGCGGGTGTTCGACGAGTACGGGGACCGGATCTACTACCGGCGCTGAAACCGGGCCGCCCGGCGGCCCTACCGCTCGGCCGCCAGCGCCCACGCCAGATCCACCGCACCGGCGATCCGGGCCGCCACGCTCTCCGCGTACACGGCGTCCCCGCGCTCGAACCCGGCCCTGCTGGCACCCCGCAGGAACGTCACCACGCCGACCGTCCTGCCCCGGCTGCGCAGCACCGCGCACAACGCGAACACCGTGCCCTCCGGCCACTGCCGGTCCAACGCCCAGTCCCCACGGACCACGCCACCCTCCGCCGCGGCCCGCACCGAACCCGTCCGCTCCACGCACTGCAACGCCGGATGCCCCGCCGCGTACCGCACCGGCAGCGCACCCCGCGACACCAGCAGGCTCGGCCCCGGAGCCCCCGAAGGCGTGGCCGCCGCCCGCACGAGCCGCAGCGGCTCCTCGCTCGCCACCAGATCGATCACCGCGTGATCCGCGAAACCCGCCAGCGCGAAGTCCAGATGCACGGTCGCCGCCTCGGCCGGGTTCTCGCACTCGGCCGCCGCCCGCGCCGCACGATGCAACTGCTGCGACCGGAAGCGCAGCTGCGCCGCCTCCTGCTCGTTCTGCTTCGCCTCGGTCACGTCCTGGAACAGCCACCCGACGCCCAACGGCACCGGCTCCTCCGCCAGCGGCGACGCCAGCCGCACGAAACCGCTGCGCCAGCACCGCCGCTCCGTACGCCCACCGCCCTCGCCGGGCCGCCGCAGCGTCACCCACACCTCCGTAGGGGACGGCGGCGCGCCCTCGGCGAGCACATGGGCCAGCGCGCTCTCCAGCTCCTCCACGCCCTGCCCGACCAGATCCCCGAGCGGCCGCCCCAGCGCGGCCGTACGGCCGGTGCCCATGGCCCGCGCCGCATGCCCGTTCATCACGGCGGGACGCAGATCCGCGTCGACAAGCACGACACCCCACGCGGCGTCCTCGAACAGGGCCTCGCTCAGCGCGATGGACCGCTCCAGATCGATCTGTGCGTGCACCTCGCTGAAGGCGCAGTACACCCCGGCGGGCTTCCCGTCGGCCCCCCGCACGGCCGCGGACTGCGTCCGCACGAGCACCCGGCCGCCTTCCTTGGTGAGCAGCGCGAACTCGTTCACCTGCCGCCCCGGAGCGTGCATCGAGGCGAGCAGCCGCCCCTGCACCTCCTCCGCGTCCGCGGGCCGCACGGCCCACCCCGCGAACCCCTGGCGCCCCACGGCCTCCTCGGCCGACCAGCCGAGCACCCGCTCGGCCTCCCGGTTCCAATGGGTCACGACCCCATCGGCGTCGAAGGCGCACAACGCGGCGTCCATGCCGTCCAACAACGCGGCCAGCAGATCGGCCCCGTCCGGCTCCGGCTCCTCGGGCCCGAGCGCGTCAGTGGTCCCACTACGCCGGGAAGCACTCACCTGGAACCCCCTGCAGGCTGTGTCGGCGCGACGAATTCCTCGTACCGCTCCAGATCATTCAACTCGAACGTGACGCATCCCACACGGACTTCACGGAAGTTCGGAGAAACGGAAGAGCACATACAACCACCATGCAACCTATGACGACACTGCCCGACGGCCGCCCCGTCCCGCCCCCGGCCTCCGACGAACGCTCCACCCTCGAAGGCTGGTTGGACTTCCACCGCGAGACACTGGCCGTCAAGTGCGCGAACCTGACGGACGCACAGGCACGCGCGCGTGCGATCCCCTCGTCGTCACTCACCCTCCTCGGCCTGGTCCAGCACCTGGCAGAGGTCGAACGCAACTGGTTCCAGCGGGTCTTCGCCGGCGCCCCCGACACCCCACCGGTGTACGAGACGGGGGGCCCGAACGCCTTCACCCTCACCGAGGACCGCACCCTGCCCGACGCCCTGGCCCAGTGGCGCACGCAGATCGCCCGCTCCCGCGAACTCACCGCGACCGCCCCCCTGGACGCCACCGGCACCCTCTCCCCGGCGGAAGCCGCCTTCACCGGCGACCCCAAGGTCTCCCTCCGCTGGATCCTCACCCACCTGATCGAGGAATACGCCCGCCACAACGGCCACGCGGACCTGCTCCGCGAGGCGATCGACGGGACGGCGGGGGCGTAGGAGAAGTCGCGCCTTCCACGCATAGCGTCTCCTTCAGAATCCAGCACTGACATTTCCTTGAATTCACGTATTCGGGGGCGGCATCCACGTTGCCCGTCGCCGCTGGATCCGGGCCCGTAGCGTCACTGCCACACATCAGAAGGGAGGCCGCCTGTTCCCCGGCCGAACAGCCGATGGGCGGCCAGCCCCAGTCATCGTCACGAAGGAGATGCCCCTTCGATGGCTACGTTTCCGGCAGGCGAGAAGACCTACCCCGGCGTGCTTCCTCAGCGCCGGGCCCTGGAATCCGTGGGAGCAGACAACCCTGGGAGCAGGGACGAAACGGCTCACGGACACCACGCCGCCCAGCGGCGCGGCACCGGCCGGGAACATGGGCGAGGGGAGACCGACGGGCACGGCACCCAGGCCCGTCGGCGTCACGCCGATCAGGCAGAGAACGGGAGCGGTGACGCTCCCACACCCCAGAACTACGAAGGCGGCTACGGAGCGGGCAGAGTCTTCGTGTTGGCCAAGGACGGGCATCCACTCATGCCCTGCCACCCTGCCCGCGCACGCGAACTCCTCCGCAAGGGACGGGCCGTCGTGGCGCGACAGGCTCCCTTCGTCATCCGGTTGAAGGACCGGAAGCGGGCCGAATCCGTGGTCGATGGGGTGCAGCTGCGCATCGATCCGGGCTCCAGGGGCACAGGACTGGCGCTCACCGACGAGAAGCGGGAGGTGCGGGGGCAGGGCGTTCTCGCCATCGTTCGACGGGGTTTGATCAGCGCCGAACTCCGGCATCGCGGCGACCGAATCCGCCACACCATGCAACAACGCGCCGGATACCGCCGCCGACGTCGCTCGGCCAACCTCCGCTACCGCGCGCCCAGATCAGCCAACCGCACACACTCGACGGACTGGCTGCCGCCCTCGTTGCGGCATCGCGTGGACACCACCGTCTCCGTCACGACCCGCATCTGCCGCTACGCCCCCGTCACCGAAGTCCACGTCGAGGAAACGGCGTTCGACACCCACTCCTTGAGCGCGGGGAGGCAGTTGTACGGCACCGAGTACCAGCAGGGAACACTCGCTGGTACCGACGCGCGCAGCCATCTCCGCGAAAGGTGGTCCCGCGCCTGTGCATACTGCGGCGCGACGAACGGCCCCCCGTGACGATGTTCCTGGCCGGGAGTCCCGAGCGGCTGGCCGAGATCATCGCTCCGCTCAAGCCCTCACTGCGCGACGCCGCAGCCATGAACGCCGTGCAGCCCAAGCTGCTTCGCGCACTGGACAGCCTCGCGGTGACCATCCGGTCATGGCCGAGCCGGACGACCAGCGACAACCGTGCGGCGGTCGGCCTGAGCAAGACCCACACCCTCGACGCCCTCGCCGTCGAACCTCTCGATCAGGACAGGGGCGACACCATCGTCCGTGTCCCGGACCGCTTACTGGTGCTCGAAGCAACCGGCCGAGGCTCCTACGCGCGTACGACACCGGACCGCTTCGGATTCCCCCGGCTCCGGCGCGAGCGGAGGAAACAGCACTTCGGATACGTCACCGGGGACCTGGTGCGAGCCGAGATCCCGAGGGGCAAGTGGGCGGGCGTCTGGACGGGCCGCATCTCGGTCCGGGCCCGTGGCCAGCACAGTCTCACCACGCCAAGCGGCCGCATCAACGTCTCGTACCTCCACCTGCGTGTGCTGCAAAGGGCGGACGGCTATGCGTACAGCAGTCGCCAGGAAGCCGGTGCGTCAATGTCTCGGAAAATCGGTTGAGACCTGCCGTGAGGGTTCCTAGTCTGCATGGCACGACATGAAGGGAGGTGGTTCGGAGAATGTATGTACGCCGGACAGTTGAGGTGACTGCGGGCTAGCGGCCCGACGTCGCATTTCGAATTCGGCGCCGGACCAGCGCGCGATATGTGCGTGCAGCCGGCCCAATCCCAAGCAGTCACCCGACCCGCGGGCCGCCGGTACGTCCGGCCGGCTTCCGACCGTCTCGTACGGGAGGAACCCAGGCTCGCGGGTCGTCTGCGTTCTCAGCCCTTGCTCACCGCCAGCAGGATCTCCGGCAGCCGGTCCGCCGTGCGCGGGGCCGCCAGGCGCAGGCCGAGGAGCGTCGCCCCCGCCCCGTACGCCGCGCCGACGGGCAGCAGGATCCAGCTCCAGGAGGCCGAGCCCGTCGCGTGCAGGGTGATCGTCAGGGCCAGGACCGGGGCGCACAGCAGGGCTGCGGCGACCATGCCGCCGAAGATGGAGATCCACGCCAGACCCGCCTGACCCGGCGCCACGTTCTTGTAGCCCTCCTGCGGGATCGAGTACGGGAAGCGCGCCGAGGTCCACGCGCCGGTCGCGAGCATCGCGCCGAGCAGGGCGTAGGAGAGGCCGAGGACTTCGGGGAGGTCGGGCCAGGCGTCCAGCATCGCCGTGGTGACGACCGTGACGAGCGTGGCGTACGGGAGCGTGATCAGGAGCAGGGCGTACGCACGCGCGCGTAGTTCGGCGTAGGCGTCCTTCGGGGACGCGATCGTCATCGCCACCATCCAGAACGCCGAGGTGTCCTGGCCGAACTGGTTGTACATCTGGATGCCGAGCATCCCGGAGGCGAAGCACGCGAAGTAGACGGTGCCGGTGCCCTGGAGGGCGTTGAAGACGGGGACGATCAGGCCGATCGCCAGGGAGGTGACCCAGGCCGCCTTGGTCTTCGGGTCGCGCCATACGTAGCGCAGGCTGCGCTCCATGACGGTCCCGGTGCGGCCCTCCGGGAGGAGGCGTCGCCGGGTGGTGGTGCGGCGGCGTCCCGGGGTCGCTGCCTCGATGGTGGAGCCGTCCGGCGCGGTCATCAGGCGGGTCAGGGCGCGTCGCCAGAGCGTCAGGAGGGTGAGCAGCGCGGCTGCGCAGAGGGCGGTCTGGGCGAGCGCCGTGCCGTACGAGCCCTTGCTCGTCGCGTCGACCGCAGCGATCGCCGAGGCCGGCGGGATCCAGCCCAGGACCTTCGCCACCGGGTCGAGCGCGTCCACCCCGCCGGCCGCGCCGAGCCGCTGCACCCCGAAGTTCACGAGCTGCGCGCCGACCGCGATGACGAGACCGCTCAGGACGGCGAGGTCGCGGCCCTTGCGGCTGGTGAGCAGGCGGATGTTGGCCGCGGCCACGGTGCGGGCGAGGGCGACGCAGGTGAGGACGGTGAGGGGGACCGCCAGTACCGCGACGGCTGCGGCGGCGGCTCCGTGTGCCACCGCGTATGCCGCGCCGAACGCGAGGCAGAGCGTGAACAGCGGGCCGATGCCGACGAGCGACGCCACGAGCAGGCCCCGGACCAGTGGGTCGGGGCGCAGCGGGAGCATCGCGAGGCGGGTGGGGTCGAGGGTCTCGTCGCCGCTGGGGAAGAAGAGCGGGAGGACGGCCCAGCCGAGGGCGAGGAGGGTGGTGAGGGGGATGCCGATCGTCGCGGCGTGCGGGCTGCCGTGGAGGAGGATCAGGCCGAGGAGCTGGAGCGCGGCGACGAGGGCTGCGGCGAGGAGTGAGGCGATGTAGGCGGCGCGGCGGCCGGCGGATTGGCGGAGGCCGTTGCGGAGCAGCGCGAGTTTGAGTTGGACCAGGGTCGTGGTCACGGGTGCCGTCCGGTGTCGGTGGGCTGCGACGGCGGTGCGGACTCGGGGCTCTGCCCCGGACCCCGCGGGCTCTCGTCCAAGAGCGGGGCTTGATGTGCCGGCGAGACTTGATTCGCTTGGATGTTTCCCAGCCAGTCCAGCGTTCCCCCGCCGTCCCGGCCCTGCGCTCCCACCAGGTTCAGGAATGCCTCCTGCAAGGAGGGTGCCTCGCCGCGGACCTCTGCCAGCGGCCCCTGCGCCCGGATGCGGCCCGCCGCCATCACCGCGACCCAGTCGCAGAGTGATTCGACGAGTTCCATGACGTGGGAGGAGAAGACGACCGTCGCGCCGGAGTGCGTGTAGCGCTCCAGGACGCCGCGGATGGTCTGTGCGGAGACGGGGTCGACGCCCTCGAACGGTTCGTCCAGGAAGAGGACTTCGGGGTTGTGGAGGAGGGCAGCGGCGAGGCCGATCTTCTTGCGCATGCCGGTCGAGTAGTCGACGACGAGTTTGTTGGCGGCCCCGGCGAGGTCCAGTACGTCGAGGAGCTGCGCGGCGCGTTTGTCGACCTCCGCGCCGGGCAGTCCGCGCAATCTGCCGGTGTACGCGAGGAGTTCGTGGCCGGAGAGGCGTTCGAAGAGGCGCAGGCCCTCGGGGAGGACGCCGATGCGTGCCTTGACCTCGGCGGGGTCGGCCCAGACGTCGTGGCCTGCGACGTGCACGGTGCCCTGGTCGGGGCGGAGCAGGCCGGTGACCATGGAGAGCGTGGTGGTCTTGCCCGCTCCGTTCGGCCCGACGAGGCCGATGAACCGTCCTGCGGGGAGAGCGAGTTCGATGCCGGCCACGGCGGTCTGCTGACCGAACGACTTCCATAGGTCGTGTACGCGTACGGCTGCGGTTTCCTCGGCCGAGGTCAACTGTGCCCGCCCTTCGTCGTCTTCGTCCGTCCGGGCACGATACGTCGGGCGGGGGCGGGCCACCGGGACGTGCTGTCCGCGTCGGCCTATCCGCGTCGGCCCTCGCGTCCGCACGCGTACGCCAGGGGGGAGATGAGCTCCTCCGCGTCCGGGAGCCAGCGGTTCGCGGCGGTCGGGCGGCAGGCCCACTGGGCGGCGCCGCGGCTGCCGAAGCGGGTCGGGGGTGCGGCGACGTACTGGCCCTCGCCGAGCGCGAGCAGGTCGAGGGAGGCCGGGGGCCAGCCGAGCTTGCGGACGAGGTCGGGGACCTTGACGGTGGCGCCGGGCAGCACGAAGAACTGCATGCGGCGGTCCGGGGTGCAGGTCACGGGGCCGAGGGTGAGCTCCATGCGCTCCATGCGGGCGAGGGCGAGGAAGCCGGCGGTCTCCGGCACGTCGATCGCGTCGAAGGTGCGTCCGGTGGGGAGGAGGATCGACGCGTTCGGCTGCTTCGACCACAGGCGGCGGGCCACGGTCGCGCTGCCGGTCGCCTGGTTCGCCCAGTCGGGGCGCGCGGGGTGCGCGCCGGGGGCGGGGCACTGGGGGGAGCCGCACGAGCAGCGCTGGACGCCGTCGCCGATCTCCAGCCAGGTGCCCGGGAACACGTCCCAGTGCCGCTCCTCCGCGTAGCGGACGGCGGTGTCCAGGAGCGAGTCGCCGCGCTGCTGCGGGATCTGTCCGGCGGCGGTGACGGGTGGGCTGACGTCCGAGGTGCCTGCGATGGTCTCTTCCACGTCGTTCTCAACTCCCGCCGCCACGGAGGGTTACGGGCGCACGTGCGGGCGGGGCGGGAGCATCGTTCCCGCATGTGGGGCGCATGGGTGCATGGGTGGGGGCGCGCGGGCGAGGAGGCCCCGGGTCGTGGGTAGTGCGGGGAGATAGCGAGAACGGCGACGCGCACGACAACGCGCACGACAGCGCTGCGGGGTGGCGTCACAAGGGCGGGTGGTTGCCACCCGTTTGTGGTGCATCTTCCGTTTCCACCCAGGGCAGTGATGATCCAACGACCGGCTGTTGACCGGCAGTCGGACACCCGGACGGGCACAGCAGGGGGTACGTCATGGCCGCACGGCCGCTCGTCGCGCGACAGCCCAATGAACGGCTGCAGGCGCTCATCCAGGAAGCGGGCTGTTCGAACGCGGGGCTCGCACGCCGGGTCAACATGTGCGGGGCGGAGCACGCGCTCGACCTGCGCTACGACAAGACGTCGGTGGCGCGCTGGCTGCGCGGGCAGCAGCCGCGCGGCAGGGCGCCGGGGATCATCGCGGAGGCGCTGGGCCGCAAGCTCGGGCGCACGGTGACGATCGACGAGATCGGGATGGCCAACGGGAAGAACCTGGCCTCCGGTGTCGGGCTCCAGTTCTCGCCCACCGTGCTCGGCGCCATCGAGCAGGTCTGCGAGCTGTGGCGGAGCGACGTGGGGCGCAGGGACTTCCTGTCCGGCTCGTCCGTCGCGTCGTCGGCGCTCGTCGAGCCGAGCCGCGACTGGCTGATCTCCGTGCCGGACTCGCAGGTGGCGCGGACGGCCGGGCCGCGGGTCGGGCCCTCGGACGTGGCGGCGGTGCGGGCGATGACGCAGGCGCTGACCGACCTCGACCACCAGTACGGGAGCGGGCATGTCCGCCCGGTGGTCGTGCACTACCTGAACAGTGTGGTGAGCGGGCTGCTCGCGGGCTCGTACCGGGAGGCGGTGGGGCGCGAACTGTTCTCCGCCGTCGCGCGGTTGACGGAGCTCGCCGGGTACATGGCGATCGACACCGGGCAGCCCGGGCTCGCCCAGCGGTACTACATCCAGGCGCTGCGCCTCGCGCAGGCGGCCGGCGACCGTGGCTACGGCGGGTACGTACTGGCCGCGTCCATGAGTCACCTGGCGGCCCAGCTCGGCAATCCGCGCGAGATCGCACAGCTCGCCCGCGCGGCTCAGGAGGGGGCGCGCGGGCGTGTGACGCCGCGCGCTGAGGCGATGTTCCACGCCGCCGAAGCGCGCGGCCACGCACTTCTCGGGGATGCGCGGTCGGCGCAGTCCTCCTCCTCGCGCGCGGTCGCCGCCATGGAGCAGGCCGACGGACGGACCGGCTCCGGTGACGACCCGGTGTGGATCGCCCACTTCGACCATGCCTATCTGGCGGACGAACTGGCGCACTGCCACCGTGACTTGGGCCAGTCCCGGGACGCGGCGCGGTGCGCGCAGGAGTCGTTGGACGGGCACCCGGAGTCGCGTGCGCGCCGGCGCGCGATCGGCCTCGTGCTCCTGGCGACGGCGCAGGTGCAGCAGCGCGAAGTGGAACAGGCCTGTCACACCGGACTTCGGGCCGTCGAGCTGCTCGGAACGGTGCGTTCGAACCGGGGAGCGGAATATCTGGACGACCTCAGGGAGCGCCTCGACCCGTTCCGGGAGGAGCCCGTGGTGCGGGAGTTCGGGGCCCGCATGGAGCTCCAGGCGGCGTGAGCTGTGTCATAACGGGCAAGCCGGCAGCCGGTTTTGTTAGTCGCGTCACTGGGGAGGCTTCCGGGGTTTGAGGTGCGTAGCAAGGGCGTGCGAAGACCCGGTAGCGTGAGCCGACGATTCCGACCCCCTACGTAGGAGTCTTACGGTGACGGAGCAGAGCGGGCAGAGCGGGCAGGGCGAACGCCCGCACCTTCCGCAGGCGCGGCAGGCACACGAAGGTGTCGTGCTGCCCGCCGACGGCGGTGAGCCCCTGTTGCCGGGCACGTACGGCGACCAGGCGGGTCCCGCGGGCGCGAGCCCGTGGGGGCAGCCGTGGGGGCCCGAGTCCCAGCAGGCGCACAACGCCGGGCCGATGCCGACCTACGACGGGTCCATGCCCACCTACGAGTGGGGACAGCCGCAGGGCTCCGCGCCGATGCCGCCCGCGCCGCCGCAGGACGCCGGGGCGCTGCCGCCCCAGTCGTACGGGGGCGCCCTGCCCCAGCAGCCGCACGCGCAGGCGCTGCCGCAGCAGTACGCGGAGGCGGGGCCGCTGCCGCCCGCCGCTCCCGCGGGGCCCGCCCCCGGCGCGTACGACGGGGACGCCACGCAGTACATACCCCCGGCCGCCCAGCAGGCCGCCCAGTACGCGGCGGGCCCCGGGCTGCCGCCGGAGGCACCCGCTCCGGACGCCACGCAGTTCCTGGGGCTCGCGCAGCCGATGCCCGACGCGGCGCCGCCCGGCCACGCGGGTTCCGACAGCGAGGCCACGCAGTACATCCCGCCGGTGCCCGGCCAGCCGATGCCGGGCCAGGCGATGCCCCCGCAGGACCAGGGGTACGGCGTGCGTCCCGGGGCTCCCGGTGACCGCCAGCCGCCGGCCGAGTTCGACGCCCTGTTCCGCACGGAGCCGGAGGGCGGCGCCGGGGCGACGCAGCAGATGCCGCGCTTCGACCCGCAGACGCCGCCGCCCGGGCCCGCAGGACCGGGCATGCCGGGCATGACGCCGCCCCCGCAGCAGTACGGGTACGCGCCCGAGCCCCCGCGCGGCGGCAAGACCCGCACCGGGTCCAAGGTGCCGCTGATCGCCGCGGTCGGCGTGGCCATTCTCGTCGTGGGTGTCGGCGCGGGCGCCATGCTCAGCGGCGGGGACGACGACAAGAAGACGGACGCGACGAAGAACGTGTCGGACTCGGCGCCCGCGTCCGAGTCGCCCTCGCCGTCCGTGGACCCGGCCAAGGCGCAGGCCGTCGAGCTCGACAAGCTGCTCGGCGACTCCAACAACAGCCGCTCCGCCGTGGTGCGTTCGGTCGCGAACATCGGCGGCTGCAAGGCGCTTCCGCAGGCATCGAAGGACCTCCGCGGCGCGGCGAACCAGCGCAACGACCTGGTGACGCGCCTCGGCTCGCTGCAGGTGGACCAGCTGCCTGAGCACGCGCGTCTCACGGCCGCGCTGACCAGCGCCTGGAAGGCGTCGGCTTCGGCGGACAGCCACTACGCGAAGTGGGGCGACCAGGTCGCCGCCAAGAAGCGCGCGCTGTGCAAGAAGGGCCACGCCAAGCCGACGTCGGAGCGCAGGGCAGGCGACGCGGCGAGCGGCACGGCGTCCAAGGAGAAGCAGCAGGCCTCGAAGCTGTGGAACCAGATCGCGAGCAAGTACGGGCTGACCCAGCGCTCGGCCGTCCAGCTCTGAGCGGTCCCTCCCGGGACGTGGCGGTCAGGGAAGCCTGGCCAGCGTGTCCGTCACGTCCACCGAGGACTTCCGGGTCGCCTTGAGCCGCCCGGAGACGACCTTCTGGAAGGTCACCCGCGCGTTGACCAGGCGCGGGAAGTCGCCGACGGTCGACATGCGGTCGTAGCCCCAGCGCAGCGGCGGGGTGAGGCCGCCCGTCGTGACCTTCAGATCGTCGTCGAGGGCGGTGCGCACGGTGCGGGCGGTGACCTCGCCGTCGCCCAGGGACTCGACGACCTGCCGCAGCACCTCGTACGCGATCCAGGTGGTCTGCACGCCCGCGTCCGCCGGTTCGATCCGGTTGTCGCCGAAGGCCTGCTCGTTGATCGCCCGCTTCATGGGGGCCCAGCGCGCGTCGCCCGACGCCGGGTACCAGCTGGTGACGTACGCCCCTTCGTACGGGCTCTTGGCGCCGCCCGTGCGGTCGACGGCGGTCTGGTCGACGCTGCCGAGGACGGTGGCGGTGTGCACCGAGGGGTACTCGTCGCGCAGTCGCCGGAACGAGTCGAAGAACGTGTTCGTGCGCTCTCCGAGGACCGCCGCGACGCAGCCTTCGCCCTGCGGGGCCTTGCTCGCGGTGTCGAGGGCGCGGCGGGCCTGGTCGGCGTAGTCGGTGGCGTCGTCGGCAGCGAGCATGTCGACGGCGCGGGGGCGCTGGTGCAGCGTGAGGCCGGCGTCGAGGAGCGGCGCGAGCTGGTCGCCCGCGATGGAGTCGGGGCGGACCAGGACGGTGCGGGCGCAGTCCTCGGACAGCTGGCGCCCGTTGCCCGCGAGGAGCGCGGCCTGGCCGCCGTTGACCGGGTACGACAGCGGGCTGGTGAACTCGGCCTCGGTGGCGCCGTAGCCGCCTATGTAGGGGATGCCCGCGGACTCCAGCGGGGGCAGGAAGGCGTTCGAGTGCTGGCTGTACGAGCCGACGACGGCGACGGCCTTGTGCTCGACGGCGGAGCGGGCGCACCGGGCGGCGTCCACGCTGTCGTTGTGGTCGTTGCAGGTGAGGACCTTCAGGGGGCGGCCGCCGAGGCCGCCGTGGGCGTTGATCCAGCGGGCGTAGGCCCGGGCCATCGCGGGCATGCCCGGCATGTTCGTCGCCTGGGTCTTCTCGGGCGCCCAGGTCATGACGGTCACCGGCTGTTTCCCCACGCTCTTGGCGTCGCCGCCCGGTACGAGCCCGCACCCGGCGACCAGTACGGAGCTCAGGAGCACGGCCGCGGTGCGCGCGTGGCTTCGGGGGATGCGGTTACGGGTGCTGGGGCGCGTGCCGGTCATGTGCCGCCACGATTCCGCCGCACCGCCAACGGTCGTGTGACCCGCAGGCAACGCATGGTGACGATGAGGTGAATTGCGGGGGTCGTGCGGGGCCCGGGGGGCCGGGACGTACGATCGATGACCGTGCAAACCTCGGACAAGTCTTCCCGTCGCGGCCGTCGCTCCACGAAGATGGGCGGCATGCCACTCAACGACATGCCGTGGTGGCGCTGGCGCAGCAACGTGCGTTCCGCGCTGCACATGCTCTCCGACCCGTCGTTCCAGCGGGACGTCTGGCAGGCGGGCGTCGACGGATACGGAGATGTGACCGACGCCGTCTACCGCCTGGTCGAGGACACCTGGCTGGACAACTGGTCGGCCGAGAAATACGTCGGGACGATCTTCCGGGACTCGCAGGAGGCGGCGCTCGTCGACGCGGCCGTGCTCCGGGTGCTGCGGATCATGCACCAGGTGGGCCCCGACGCCCCGGTCGCCGCGTATCTGAACCACGAGGGCTGGCCGGAGGCGGTGCACGCGGCCCGCGACGCCCATGTGAGGCTCGCCACGAGCGACGGCGAGGACCCGGAGACGGCCCCGCAGACCCTCGAGGTGCTGCGGATCATGACGCGGGCGGCCTAGCGCGTCGTGCCGGGCGTTTAGGCTTGGCGCATGAACGCGCAGTCCGCCGCCACCGGTCCCGAGCAGTACGTCCTCACCCTCTCCTGCCCCGACAAGCAGGGCATCGTGCACGCCGTGTCGAGCTACCTCTTCATGACCGGCTGCAACATCGAGGACAGCCAGCAGTTCGGCGACCACGACACAGGTCTGTTCTTCATGCGCGTCCACTTCAGCGCGGACGCCCCTGTGAGCGTGGAGAAGCTGCGCGCCAGCTTCGCCGCGATCGGCGACTCGTTCCAGATGGACTGGCAGATCCACCGGGCGTCCGACCGCATGAAGGTCGTGCTCATGGTCAGCAAGTTCGGCCACTGCCTCAACGACCTGCTGTTCCGGGCGCGGATCGGCGCGCTGCCGGTCGACATCGCGGCGGTCGTCTCCAACCACACGGACTTCGCCGAGCTGGTCGCCTCGTACGACATTCCCTTCCACCACATTCCGGTGACGAAGGAGACGAAGGCGCAGGCCGAGCAGCAGGTGCTGGATCTGGTGCGGGCCGAGGGCGTCGAGCTGGTCGTGCTCGCGCGGTACATGCAGGTGCTGTCGGACGACCTGTGCAAGCAGCTCAGCGGGCGGATCATCAACATCCACCACTCGTTCCTGCCGAGCTTCAAGGGTGCGAAGCCGTACCACCAGGCGCATGCGCGGGGTGTGAAGCTGATCGGGGCGACCGCGCACTATGTGACGGCCGACCTCGACGAGGGGCCGATCATCGAGCAGGAGGTCGAGCGGGTCGGGCATGACGTCACGCCCGACCAGTTGGTGGCGATCGGTCGTGACGTGGAGTGCCAGGCGCTGGCGCGGGCCGTCAAGTGGCACGCGGAGCGGCGGATTCTCTTGAACGGTCGCCGTACGGTCGTCTTCGCTTGATCAAGCCCCCGCGGCGATTGAGGCGGGTGGGCAAATCAAGCCCCGCCGGCGATTGAGGCGCGGGGTCCGGGGCAGAGCCCCGATCTTTCGCCCCGTCGGGGTTGACGTCTCGGGGCTCTGCCCCGGACCCCGCTGCTCAATCGCCGCAGGGGCTTGATTTGCCGAACCGGGCTTGATGGCACCGGAGCCGGGGTCGAATCACAAGCGGCTCAGGCCGGCCGTCGCGGACAGGACGTCGCGGATGGCCTCGCGGTCGCCGACCTGGCCCGCCGCGGCTTCCTCCGGGAGGACATGGCCCGCGGCGAGGCGGCAGAATTCGACGCCGTCGAGGGCGACATGCGCCACCTCCCGCTCGGCGGAGCCACCCGCCGCGGGGGAGTCGAGGGCGATCAGCCACTCGCCGCCGCCCGCCCCCTCGACCTCCAGGCGCAGGCTGCGGCCCGGCCGCCCCGCCCCGACGAGTTCCTTGGCCGGGGCCGCGAGGCCGGACCGGCGGCGCGAGGCCAGGGAGCCGGGGAGCAGCCGCGCGGCGAGGTCGATCATCCGGTTGAGGTGGCGCGGGGCCGGCGCCTCGTAGGGGTAGTCGACCGCGTCCGCGATGTCACCGGCGTGGATCCAGCACTCGAAGGCCCGGTCGATCATGGCGTCGCGCAGCGCGAGCTCGAAGTTGCCGTACGAGACCGGGAGTTGACCGGAGCCTCCGGAGCCGCCCGCGTCCGAGCCCGCGAACGACACCGTGCGGATCACGGAGTGCGACTGCTCGCGCCAGGGCGCCCGCACCGCGCGCGTGGGCGGGAAGTAGGACGCCTTCCAGTACGCCTTGGTGCGCGCGGTGGGGTCGAGGGCCTGCGGTGCCGGGTCCTCCAGGCCGAGGGCCCGCGCGACCAGGCCGTCGACGCTGGTCAGGTGGGAGATCACCCCGGCCACCGTGGTCTTCTTGCCGATCTGCTCCGCGCCCTCGAACCAGCGCAGCCGCACCGGCGCGTGCCATTCGCCGTCGCCGATGTCCTGGAGCAGCGCGTCGAGCCGCGCGGTCTCCGCGTCGTACGGGGTGGCCCAGCCGGGGACGGGGATGCGGGCGGGGCGCCGGGTGAGGCAGCCCTCCAGGACGCGGGAGCGCAGCATCGGGTCGAGGTCGAGGCTCTCCTCGGCGTGCAGCAGCCCGACCGCGTCGCGCAGCCGCAGCGCCTCCTCGGCGCAGGTGCCGCAGCCGCCCAGATGGACGTCGACGGCGGCCGCCTCCTCGGGGGAGCAGGCGGCCAACGCCCAGGCGCCGAGCAGCGACTTGAGGACGCGGTGCTCCAGTACGGGCGGCTCCGCAGCCGGTACGTCCGGCAGCGGGCGGCCGGTGTCCTCGACGGAGGCGCGGGGCGTGGGTATCCACGGCCGGTCCGCCGGGCCGCCGGTCCCCTCGGGCTCCTCCTCGTAGGGGTCGAACCGGTCCGGTCCGTTCGCCGCGCTCACGCGGGCCTCCCGTAACCGCGGCCGGGAGGTGTGCCCGTGTTGTGGGCCGTCGACAGGAGCTGCAGGCCGAGGCGGAGCCTGCGGCGGGCCTCGTCCTCGGTGACGCCCAGGTCGGCCGCGGTCTGGCGGTAGTCACGGCGCTGGAAGTACGCGAGATTGAGCGCGTCGCGCAGGGGCGCGGGCATGGACGTCACGATGTAGTCGGCGCGGGCCGCTGCGGAGGCGTGACGCACCTTGCGCTCCAGGTCCTCGGTGGTGCCCAGTCCGGTGCGCACGAGGGCGGCGGACTCGGTCTGGCGCAGGCGCTGCACCGCGTGCCGGTGGGTCAGGGTGGCGATGAAGGAGCGCAGCGGGCCCTGCTTGGGGTCGTAGGACTCCGGATTCTCCCAGATCTGTGTGAACACGTCACGGGTGATCTGGTCGGCCGCCGTCTCGTCGTCGAGCACGCGGTGCGCCAGGCCGTGCACCAGCGAGGCGAACCGGTCGTAGAGCTCGCCGAGCGCCGCCGCCTCCCCGTGGGCCAGGCGCTGCTGCATCCTGCGGTCCCAGCGGGACGGGGTGTCCTTGGGCATGGGGCCCCCTCACCGACTGCCCGAACTACTTGCCTTCTCCTCGAATGTAACTGTCGGCGCCGACAGCGCACGCCCCTTTGCCGCATTGTGCGCCCCCGGGGAGCAGCAGGTGGTAAAGACCATCCGCCACCTGAAACGGGCTGAGCGATTTGGTTCACATGTGACCGGCCAGGGCTTAACCAGGCCATATGTGATAGGTCTGCGGGAGTGTTTCATCCCGGTGCGGCAGGGCAGCCGCGCAGAAGAAACGTAGGGACAGATTCCGGATCGTCGATATTCCCGAACGAGAGGCGTGGCGCGTGGCGCTCAAGGTGACCGAGTCAGGGCAGGGCGACTGGGCCGTCGTGTGCGTGTCGGGCGAGATGGACCTGGTGACCTCCCCGGCGCTGCGTCAGCAGGTGCACGAAGCGGTGGCGGACGGCCGCCGCAGCGTGGTCCTCGACCTTTCCGACGTGCTGTTCTGTGATTCCAGCGGGGTCGGTGTGCTGATCGCCTCGCGTCGGCTCATGCGCTCCTGCCAGGGCCGGCTGCGACTGATCCTGCCCGCCCAGGGCGCGGTCGACGGCTCCCACGTGAACCGGGTGCTCGGCGCCCTCGGCGTGCGCCGCCTCTTCGACGTCTACCCGGACGTCGCCTCGGCGGTGGACGAGGACGCGGCCCCCATGTCGGCGTAACGGCTTGTACCGGATTTTCACCGGCCTTGACACAATCGCCGCAGTTCGGGGCGTGCGCGCACGGGACCGTCGTACGCTCCGTTGCGTAAGACCCAACGACCCGAGAGGCGGCCCATGAGCATGGACGAGCGGAGGATCGCGGCCCGGTTCGCCGGCTTCGACCAGGACGGCAACGGATACATCGACCGCGAGGACTTCTACGTCGCCGCGAAGGCGCTGCTCGCCGAGTTCGGCGTCACGGCGCGCTCCGGTGAGGGACAGTCGCTGTTCGCCGGGGCCGAGGCGTTCTGGCAGGGCATGGCGGGGATCGCGGACGTCGACGGGGACCAGCGGGTGACCCGGGAGGAGTTCGTGACCGGGGCCGTGAAGCGGTTGCGGGACAACCCCGACCGGTTCGCCGAGATCGCCCGTCCGTTCCTGCGGGGTGCGTTCGCGGTGGCCGGTGCGGATGAGGCCGGGATCGAGCCGGACACCGCGCGGCGCGTGCTTGTTGTGTTCGGGGTGGAGGCGGATGTGGCGCGGGCGGCGGTTGATGCGCTTGGTGCGGATGGCGATGGGCGGATCTCGGAGGATGTGGCCGTGCGGGCCTTTGCGCGGTACTTCACCGTCCCGGAATAGCCGTATCGGCGTTGCGGTCGCGGGGCTCTGCCCCGGACCCCGCTGCTCAATCGCCGCAGGGGCTTGAATGGCTCACCCGCGCCGGGGCCTCATTGGCTGAAGCGCTCGCGGAGTTTGTACTTGAGGACCTTTCGTAGCGTCTCGTTGCGCGGCAAGGCATCCAGAAGCTCCAGTTGTTCCGGCAGTTTGAATGTGGACAGGCCCTGGTCGCGCAGGTACGTCGTGAGGGTGGGCAGGGTCAACGGGGGCTGGTCCGGGCGTAGTTCGAGGACCGCGCACACCCGTTCCCCGCGTTCCGCGTCCGGGAGGCCGATGATCGCCGCGTCCTGGATCGCGGGGTGTTCGTGGAGCAGGTCCTCGATCTCCTTCGCCGAGATGTTCTCGCCCTTGCGGATGATGACGTCCTTGGCGCGTCCTGTGAGGACCAGGTGGCCCTCGGGCAGGACGTGGCCCAGGTCGCCGGTGATCAGGAAGCCGTCCGCGTCGAAGGCGTCCGCGGTCTGGCGCGGGTCGAGGTAGCCCTGGCAGACGGCCTCGCCGCGCAGCCGTACGTCGCCGTCGACGCCGGGCGGCACCTGCTTGCCGTCGGCGTCGACGATGCGGATCTCCATGCCCTCGGGCGGTCGGCCCTCCGTCGTCGCCAGGTTCTCCGCCGTGTCGTCCGGGGCGCCCATCGTGATCATCGGGACTTCGGTCATGCCGTAGCCGTGGGTGAGCTGGACGTCCATCTCGCGGACGACCGAGTGGTAGACCTCCGGCGGCTTCGGGGCGCCGCCGCCCGCGAGGAGGCGCAGCGTCGGGATCAACTTCTCGTCCGGCTGCTTGCGCTGTTCGGTCAGGAACATCGAGTAGAAGGCCGTCGAGCCGCCTGCGACCGTCACCCCGTGCCTGCGGTACTCGTCCAGTGAGTCCGGCATCGCGAAGTGCTCGAACATCGCCGCCGGGAAGCCGTACAGGAGCAGCATCACCGTGTAGTCGGGGCCCGCTATGTGCGCGAACGGGAAGGCCATCGAGCCGACGTCGGAGGACGACAGGTGCAGCGCGTGGGCGAGGCAGGAGCCGCCCGCGATGAGCGAACGGTCCGTGTGCAGCACGCCCTTGGGGTCGGAGGTCGTGCCCGAGGTCCAGTAGATCCACCGGACGTCCGTCCCGGAGGCGGGCGGCGGGGGCAGGACGGCCGGGTCGCCCTCCGGCAGGTTCTCGTACGCCTCGAAGATGCCGCGCGCGCCGAGCCGCCGCGCCATGTCGGTGTGGTCGAAGCCGCGCCACACGCCCGGTGTGGCAAAGAAGTCGGCCTTGGACTCCCGTAGCGCGAAGCCGACTTCGCGGTCCCGGTAGAAGGGGATGATCGGCGACTGCACCGCTCCGATGCGGGCGAGCGCGAAGGAGAGCAGGGCCGTCTCGATGCGGGTGGGGAGCTGCCAGGCGACCACGGTGCCGGGCCGGATGCCGAGGTCGTACAGGCCCGCCGCCACGCGTTCGCCGCGCTCGCGCAGGGCGCCGAAGGTCAGGGTGCGTTCGCCCTGGAGCAGCACCGGGTGGTCGGGGGTGAGGGCGGCGCGGCGCTCGACCAGCTCCCAGAGCGTGCGGGAGGCGCCCAGGGCGTGTGCGGTGTCGGTCATCTCCATACCCCTTCACGGCCGGTGCCGTCACCTGACGGGTTGTCAGATCTGACCGAGAGCGTAAGTCCGCGCTCCTTGTCGGTCCAGAGGTGCGGGGCTAGCCTGCTTTCTGACGGGTCATCAGATACGGCGAGGGGCTGAACACTCATGACGGAACTGCCGCGCATCGTCAGCGTCGACGACCATGTGATCGAACCGGCCCATCTCTTCGAGACCTGGCTGCCCGCCAAGTACCGGGACAAGGGGCCGAAGCCGCTGACCGAGGGAATCGGCGAACTCGCCTACGTGGCGGGCAAGTACCAGATCACGATGGATCCGGCGGGGCCGCCGACGGACTGGTGGATCTACGAGGACCTCAAGTTCCCGTACAAGCGCAATATCGCGGCCGTCGGCTTCGACCGCGACGACATGACCCTGGAAGGGATCACGCGGGCCGAGATGCGGCGCGGGTGCTGGGACCCCAAGGCACGGCTCGCGGACATGGACCTCAACCACGTCGAGGCGTCGCTCTGCTTCCCGACCTTCCCGCGCTTCTGCGGGCAGACCTTCGCGGAGGCGCACGACAAGGAGGTCGCGCTCGCCTGCGTGCGCGCCTACAACGACTGGATGGTCGAGGAGTGGTGCGGCGACAGCGGCGGCCGGCTGATCCCGCTGTGCATCATCCCCCTGTGGGACGTCGAGCTGGCCGTCGCGGAGATCCGGCGCAACGCCGCGCGGGGCGTCAAGGCCGTGACGTTCTCCGAGATCCCCACCCACCTGGGTCTGCCGTCCATCCACTCCGGCTACTGGGACCCGTTCTTCGCCGTGTGCCAGGAGACCGGGACCGTCGTCAACATGCACATCGGGTCCTCGTCCCAGATGCCGGCCGCGTCCCCGGACGCGCCGCCCGCCGTCCAGGCCTCGCTCAGCTTCAACAACGCGATGGCCTCGATGATGGACTTCCTGTTCAGCGGCGTCCTCGTGAAGTTCCCGCGGCTCAAGCTCGCGTACAGCGAGGGCCAGATGGGCTGGATTCCGTACGCCCTGGAGCGCGCCGACGACGTGTGGGAGGAGCACCGCGCGTGGGGCGGCGTCCGGGACCTGATCCCCGAGCCGCCGTCCACGTACTACTACCGGCAGATCTTCTGCTGCTTCTTCCGCGACAAGCACGGGGTCGCGTCCCTCGACACCGTCGGCCGGGACAACGCGACGTTCGAGACGGACTATCCGCACGTCGACTCGACCTTCCCGAACACCAAGGAGGTCGCGCTCGACCATGTGAAGGGCCTCGACGACGAGACGATCTACAAGCTGATGCGCGGCAACGCCATCCGCATGCTCGATCTCGACCTCGACAAGTAGGGGTCCGGTATGGACCTCACGTACACGGACGAAGAAGAGGGGTTCCGGGCGCGGCTGCGGGAGTGGCTGGGCGGCGTGCTGCCCACGCTGCCGCCGAAGCCGTCGCCCGGCGACTGGCCGGGCAGACGCGCGTACGACATGGGCTGGCAGCGGCGCCTGTACGACGCCGGGTACGGGGACGTGCACTGGGACGCCTCGCCCACGAAGCGGCTCATCTTCCTGGAGGAGACCGAAAGGGCCGGCGCCCCCTACGTGGGCGCGAACTTCGTCGGGCTGCTGCACGCCGGGCCGACCATCGCCGCCGAGGGCAGCCCCGGCCAGCGCGACCGCTGGCTCGCGCCGATCCTGCGCGGCGACGAGGTGTGGTGCCAGGGGTTCAGCGAACCCGACGCCGGGTCCGACCTGGCGGCGCTGCGTACGAAGGCCCGGCGCGAGGGCGACGAGTACGTGATCAGCGGCTCGAAGATCTGGACCTCGCACGCCGAGGTCGCCGACTGGTGCGAACTGCTCGTGCGCACCGACCCCTCGGCGGCCAAGCACCGCGGCATCACCTGGCTCGCCATGCCGATGGACGCCCCCGGCATCACGGTGCGGCCGCTGCGCACGCTCGCCGGGTCGACCGAGTTCGCCGAGATGTTCCTCGACGACGTGCGGGTGCCGGTCGGCAACCGGGTCGGCGAGGAGAACGACGGCTGGCGCGTGACCATGGTGACGCTGTCCTTCGAGCGCGGCACCGCGTTCGTCGGCGAGGTCGTCGCCTGCCGCCGCACCCTCGGCGAGCTGGCCGCCCACGCGAAGAAGACCGGACGCTGGGACGACGTCGTGCTCCGCCGCGAACTCGCCCTGCTGTCGGCCGAGTTCAGCGCCCTGTGGCGGCTCACCCAGTGGAACGTGAGCGAGGCGCAGGCCTCCGGCGGTGTGCCGGGGGTGGGCGGGTCCGTGTTCAAGCTGCGGTACTCGCACGCCCGGCAGCGGCTCTACGACGCCGCCGCCAAGGTCCTCGGCGGCGCGGGCGCCCTCGACACCGACCAGGAGTGGACGCTCGACCGGCTCTCCTCGCTGTCGTACACGATCGCCGCGGGCACCTCGCAGATCCAGCGGAACATCGTCGCCGAGCGGATCCTCGGGCTGCCGAAGTCCGCGAAGGGGGGACGGTAGACGTGCACTTCCAACTGACCGAGGAACAGCGGGCGTTGCGCGACGGTACGCGCGAACTGCTCGCCGGGCGGTTCGGGCGGGACGCGCTGCGGGCCGCCGTGGACGCGCTGGCGATCGACCGGGAGCTGTGGCGCGAACTGGGCGGGGCGGGCCTCTTCTCGCTGTGCCTGCCGGAGGCGGAGGGCGGGGTCGGACTCGGCCTGCCCGACGCGGTCGTCGTGTTCGAGGAGGTGGGGCGGGCCCTTGTGCCGGGACCGCTCGTGGCCACCTTCCTCGCGGCGGGCGAGGTGCCCGGCGCCGTGAGCGGCGAGGCGGTGGTGACCGCGCCGTACGGGCCGCTGCTGCCGTGGCGGGACGAGGCGGACGTGGTGCGCGGCGACGCGTCCGGCGCCCGCCCGATCGCCTCCGCGGACCCGCTCACCCCCCTGCACGCCCTCCCCGGGCCCGCCCCCGTCCCCCTGGAGGCGACCCTCCTGTACGCCGCCGAACAGCTCGGCTCGGCCGGCCGCACGCTCGACATGGCGGTCCAACACGCCCGGGAGCGCGAGCAGTTCGGGCAGCCGATCGGCTCGTTCCAGGCGGTGAAACACCTCTGCGCCGAGATGCTCGTACGCGTGGAGGTGGCCCGCGCCGCCGTGTACGCGGCGGCCGTCACCGCCGATCCGGTCGAGGTCGCGGCGGCCCGGCTGCTCGCCGACGAGGCCGCCGTACAGGGCGCCCGTGACTGCCTCCAGGTGCACGGCGGCATGGGCTTCACCTGGGAGGCAGACGTCCATCTGTATCTGAAGCGGGCGTGGGTGCGGGCCGAGTTGGCGGGCAGCGCCAGGGACGCCGAAGAGGTGCTCGCGGCCGCGCTCTGACCCCGTACGAAGACGGCCGCGCGTCCGGAAAGCGAACGTGCGGCTGTCTGAGCGGAGAGCCTGAGCAAGGGTGCACGCACAGTGACCGTGCGTGGTTATCGGGTTGTGTCCTGCGCGGGGCTCGTCACGGCGCGGAGTCGGCGTCCCGCTCCGGTACCTTGTGGCAGATGCGAGTGGTGCTGAACCCGAGCGACGGCTCCGGTGTTGCCTCCGAGGCGGCTCCGGGGCTCCGGATGTGCGCCGCTCGCAGCGCAGGGCGGGGTTCTGCCCCCGTCTGTTCGAGCCCCGGCGGGACGCGTCGCACAGTATGCCGCACGCGTACTCCTTCGCGCTGGAATATGCCCGAAGCGCTTGTTGGGGTGACTGAACGTCAACCATGCTGTACCTCAAGGGGTTCACGTTCCGTGATCCCTCTCACTGGACAGCACGGTAAGTGGCGCGAGGCAGTACTCCAGGGGTCCCGCCGGATTCGGATGGTGTGAGCGGTGCAGGTGCTTCAGGTTCAACTGGAGGTCGGGGCCGACCCCGCGGAGGTGGGGCGGGCCCGCAGGTGGGCGCGTTCGCGTCTCGCCGGTTCGGGCATAGAGGCCGATGAGTCCTTGGCCGAGACGCTGATTCTGATCGTCTCGGAGCTGGTCACCAACGCCGTGGTGCACACGGGACATCCCGCCGTGCTGCGCATGGCGCTGCCCAGCGGCGTCCCCGCCGCGTGCCTCGGCACCGTCCGCGTCGAGGTCGCCGACACCTGCGAGCGACCGCCGACGCCCCGGCACGCGGACGGCGAGGAGACGAACGGGCGGGGGCTCGAACTCGTCGACGGGCTCGCGGACCGCTGGGGCTGGCGCCCCGAGGGGGCGGGCAAGGCCATCTGGTGCGAGATCGACCAGTGCGCGGTCGCGACGAGCGGCGCGTTCCAGGGTGTGACGTTCGAAGCGGTGTGAGCGGTTGTGGAGCGGCGCGGGTCCCGGCGGGGTCCGCGCCGCTTCCTGTGCCCCGTCAGAAGACGGCGACCGGGGCCACCGGCGTCCCCGTGCCGCCCTTGAAGGGCTCCGGCATCGCCGACAGCAGGAACGAGTGGCGCCCCGCTTCTCCACAGGCTGTGGACAGGGATTCCAGATTCCAGTTCTGGCCCTGGAGCATCCCCATCTCGACGAGGTCGAGCGCGTGCACGGGCAGCCACAGGTTCTCGATCTCCGGCGGAAAGATCTCGAAGGTCAGGGTGTCGTTGGCGACCGCCGCCACGTCCCGCGCGTGGAACCACTCGGGCGTACGGACCGAGAGGCCCGGTGACGGATAGCCGTAGCCGTGCTTGTCGCCCGCGAGATACACCTGGATCTGCCCGGTGCGTACGAGCACGATGTCGCCGGCCCGGACCGTCACCCGGCCGAACTCCGCCGCCTCGTCGAGGTCTTCCGGGGTGACCGCGTGGTCCCCGGGCAGCCGGTCGAGGCCCTTCGCCGCCGCGACGTCGAGGAGCACGCCGCGCGAGACGACGTACGGCGCCTTGTCGATGCCGCTGAACTGGGCGCCGTGGTGCGCCGTGATGGTGTCGGCGGGGCGGCCGTTGTAGAGCTTGCCGGAGTGCGAGACATGGGTCAGGGCGTCCCAGTGGGTGGCCGCCTGGAGGCCCATCGTCACCGCGTCGTCGCTGGTGGCGACGGTTTCCGGGCCGAAGATCTCCTGGTTGATCTGCACCATGGTGTGGAACGGGTTGATGCGGCCGGGGATGAGCCCCGACTGCACGCCGTCCTCCTTCAGCGGCAGCGCGAGGGGGACGCGGCGGCCCGTGCGGACCTCCGTGGCGGCCTCGCGCACGACGTCGTCGGTGACGAGATTCAGGGTGCCGATCTCGTCGGCCTCCCCCCAACGCCCCCAGTTGTTCACGCGTTTGGCGATGTCATGGAACTCGGCGGGCAGGGGCATCGGGTCCTCCCGGGTCTTGTGTTCCGGTGGATGGCAGGTCGTACACTCCGACCGGACCGCAAATCTAACGGACCGTCAGAAACCGCGGGAAGGGGCCGGGCATGGGGAACTTCTTGGCAGGCAAGGTCGTCGCCGTCACGGGAGCGGGGCGAGGCATCGGACGGGCGGTGGCGCTCGCGTGCGCCGCCGAGGGCGCGAAGGTCGTCGTCAACGACTACGGGGTGTCCATCGAGGGCGGCGAGCCCACCTCGGACGTGGCGCAGGGCGTCGTCAAGGAGATCGAGGCGGCGGGCGGCACCGCGGTCGCGGTCGCCGACGACGTGTCCACCATGGCGGGCGGGCAGCGGATCGTGGACACGGCCGTGAACGAGTACGGGCGGATCGACGGGGTGGTGTGCGTCGCCGGGATCCTCCGTGAGCGGATGTTGTTCAACATGTCCGAGGACGAGTGGGACCCGGTCGTCCAGACCCACCTCAAGGGCACGTTCACCGTCTTCCGTGCCGCGTCCGCCGTCATGCGCAAGCAGAAGACGGGCACGCTCATCGGCTTCACCAGCGGAAACCACCAGGGCTCGGTGGCGCAGGCCAACTACAGCTCCGCCAAGGGCGGCATCATCTCGCTCGTGCGCAGCGCCGCCCTCGGCCTCAACAAGTACGGCGTCACCGCGAACGCCGTCGCGCCCGTGGCCCGTACCCGGATGTCGGCGAACGTGCCGATGGAGCTGAAGGAGATCGGGGAGCCGGAGGACGTCGCCGCCTTCGTCGTCTATCTGCTCAGCGAGCGGGCCCGCGAGGAGAAGATCACCGGGCAGGTCTACACGGTGGCCGGGCCGAAGATCGCCGTGTGGGCGCAGCCGCGCGAGCTGCGCGCCGGGTACGCGGACGGCGGCCCCTGGACGCCGGAGAAGATCGCGGACTTCCTGCCGGGGACGGTCGGCACCGACCCCATGCCGATGCTCGAACAGCTGCAGGAGATGGCGCGGGCGGCGGCCGCCAAGGAACGGCCCAACCAGTAACGGGGGTGGTGGCGCGTGGAGTTCGGCTTCGACAAGGCGGACGAGTCCTTCCGCGGCGAGGTCCGGGAGTGGCTCGAGAAACATCTGGACGAGCGGTTCACGGCCGCCGTGGGGCGCGGCGGCCCGGGCAGTGAGCACGAGGGCGGCGCCGAACGGCGCGCCTGGGAGCAGGAGCTGGGGACGGGCGGCTGGATCGGCATCGGCTGGGGCCGCGAGGGCTTCGGCAACCGGGTCGCCACGCTCACCCAGCAGGTCGTCTGGGCGGAGGAGTACGCGCGCGTACGGGCGCCGGGCCGCTACGGCCACATCGGCGAGAACCTCCTCGCCCCCACCCTCCTCGCGTACGGCACCGAGGAGCAGCAGCGCCGCTTCCTGCCGCCGATCGCGCGCGGCGAGGAGCTGTGGTGCCAGGGCTACAGCGAGCCGGGGGCGGGCTCCGACCTGGCCTCCCTGCGGACATCGGCGGTGCGCGGCAAGGACGGCCGCTGGCGGGTGAGCGGCCAGAAGGTGTGGACGTCGCTCGCGCACGAGGCCGACTGGTGCTTCGTGCTGGCCCGCACCGACCCGGACGCGGGCCGCGAGCGCCGTCACAAGGGCATCTCCTTCCTCCTCGTCCCCATGGACCAGCCGGAGCACATCGACGTACGGCCGATCCGGCAGCTCACCGGGACGAGCGAGTTCAACGAGGTGTTCTTCGACGGCGCCGTCGCCGAGGAGGTCGTCGGCGGCGAGGGCGAGGGCTGGAAGGTCGCCATGGGGCTGCTCGCCTTCGAGCGCGGCGTGTCCACGCTGGCCCAACAGGTCGGCTTCGTCGAGGAGTTGCGGGCCGTCGTGCGGGCGGCTGTCGTGGGCGGCGCGATCGAGGACCCGCTCGTACGCGCCGGGCTCGTCCGCCTGTGGGCCGAGCTGCGGACCATGCGGTGGAACGCGCTGCGCACCCTCGGCGGCGCGCCCGACGCGGGCGCGCCGAGCGTCGCCAAACTGCTGTGGGGCGGCTGGCACCAGCGGCTCGGCGAGCTGGCCCTGCGGGTGCGCGGCGCCCGGGCGGCCGTCGGCCCCGCGGACTGGACGCCCGAAGCCCCGTACGAACTCGACGAACAGCAACGGCTGTTCCTCTTCAGCCGGGCCGACACGATCTACGGCGGCTCGGACGAGATCCAGCGCACCATCATCGCCGAGCGGGTGCTCGGCCTGCCCAGGGAGGCCACGTGAGGGGTGTTGTGTTCGACGGCCAAGAGGCCGTCGTCGTCGACGACTTGGAGATACGGGACCCGGGCCCGGGCGAGGTGCTCGTCGGCGTCGCCGCGGCGGGCCTGTGCCACAGCGACCTGTCGGTGATCGACGGCACGATCCCGTTCCCGCGCCCGGTGGTCCTCGGGCACGAGGGCGCGGGCGTGGTGGAGGCGGTGGGCGCGGGCGTCACCCACGTGGTGCCCGGTGACCATGTGTCGCTGTCCACGCTCGCCAACTGCGGGGCCTGCGCGGAGTGCGACCGGGGGCGGCCGACGATGTGCCGCAAGGCGATCGGGATGCCGCAGAAGCCGTTCTCGCGGGGCGGCAAGGACCTCTACCAGTTCGCCTCGAACTCGGCGTTCGCCGAGCGGACCGTGGTGAAGGCCGTGCAGGCCGTGAAGATCCCCAAGGAGATCCCGCTGACCTCGGCGGCGCTGATCGGCTGCGGTGTCCTCACGGGTGTGGGCGCGGTCCTGAACCGGGCGCGGGTCGACCGCGGCGACACGGTCGTCGTGATCGGCACGGGCGGGGTCGGGCTGAACGTGCTCCAGGGCGCGCGCGTGGCGGGCGCGCTGCGGATCGTCGCGGTCGACACGAACCCCGCGAAGGAGGAGGTGGCACGGCAGTTCGGCGCGACGGACTTCCTCACCGACGTCGGCGCCGTACGGGACGTGCTGCCGGACGGCGCGGACCACGTCTTCGAGTGCGTGGGCCGGGTCGAGCTGATCCGGGCCGCGATCGACCTCCTCGACCGGCACGGGCAGGCGGTGATCCTCGGGATGCCGGCGGCGAAGGCGGAGGCGAGCTTCGTGCCCGCCGAACTCTTCCTCGACAAGTCCGTCCTCGGCTGCCGCTACGGCTCCTCGCGCCCGCAGCGCGACATCAGGCTGTACGCGGACCTGTACGCGCAGGGCCGGCTGCTGCTCGACGAGCTGGTGACGCGTACGTACCCGGTGGAGGAGTTCGGGGCGGCGGTCGCGGACGCGGAGGCGGGGAAGGTGGCGCGGGGAGTGCTGACTTTCTGAGGCCCGCGAGCGGAGGGGTGCGACGGCTGCCGCACCCCTTCCAATCTGACGCACCGTCAGCTTCAATGGTGTGCATGATGGGACACGCAGGGATGGCGGCCACCGTCGTCCGCTACCTCAGGTCCGTCGGTGCTCCCACGGCGGAGCCGCCTCCCGTGGACGTGCTGCCGCGCCCCGATCTCCGGGCGGTCGGCGACGACGAGCGGGTGCCCGTCGACCCGGCCGAATTCCGGCGCGTACTGGGCGAGTTCGCGAGCGGCGTGACCGTGGTGACGGCGGACGACCCGGAGTCGGGCGCGGCCGGATTCGCCTGCCAGTCCTTCGCGTCCCTGTCCCTCGACCCGCCGCTGGTGGCGTTCATGGTGGCGCGTACGTCGACGACCTGGCCGCGGATCGCGCGCGCCGGGTCGTTCTGCGTGAACGTGCTCGCGGACGGCCAGGGCGAGCTGTGCCGGGGCTTCGCGGTGAGCGGGGCGGACAAGTTCGCGGGCGTGCGGTACGACGCGGCGCCCGTGTCGGGGGCGCCGCGCATCGACGGGGTGGCCGCGTGGATCGACTGCGTGATCCACGCGGTGCACACGGGCGGCGACCACCTCATCGTGGTCGGCCGGGTGACGGCGCTGGGCGCGGAGGGGAACGGGGCGGGGCCGCTGGTGTTCCACCAGGGCACGTTCTCCGGTCTACGCGACTGAGGGCGCGGCGACCGGGGTGTCCGCACGGCCGCGCCGGATGATCAGCGACATCAGCGCCGCCGCGGCGCACAGCGCGCCCGAGGCGTACCAGACGACGTCGTACGACCCGAAGACGTCCCGCGCGACACCGCCCAGGAAGGCCACGACCGCGGCCCCGACCTGGTGCGAGGCGAGCACCCAGCCGAAGACGATCGCGCTGTCCTCGCCGTAGTGCTCACGGCACAGCGCGATGGTCGGCGGCACGGTGGCGACCCAGTCGAGCCCGTAGAAAACGATGAAGAACAGCATGGGCGGCCGAACATCAGGAGCCAGCAGCATCGGCAGGAACAGCAGCGAGACGCCGCGCAGCGCGTAGTACACCGCGAGCAGCCGGCGCGCCTCGATCCGGTCCGTGAACCAGCCCGACGCGACGGTCCCGACGACGTCGAAGACGCCGATCACGGCGAGCAGTGACGCGGCCGTGGTGATGGGCATGTGGTGGTCGTGGGCCGCGGGCACGAAGTGCGTCTTGACCAGGCCGTTCGTGGAGGCGCCGCAGATCGCGAAGGTCCCGGCGAGCAGCCAGAACGGCCCGGTGCGTGCGGCCTTCACGAGGACGGTCACGGCGCGGTTCCCCGCTCCCCGTACGGGCGCGGGCTTCGGTACGAACTCCTTTGCCCCGTACGGCTCGACGCCCACGTCGGCGGGGTGGTCGCGCAGCAGCAGCCAGACCAGTGGGACGACGGCGAGCGCGGAGAGGGCCACGGTCACGGCGGCGGGCCGCCAGCCGTGCCGGTCGACGATCCAGGACAGGAGCGGCAGGAACACCAGCTGTCCGGAGGCCCCGGCGGCGGTCAGCACCCCGGTCACGAGCCCGCGCCGGGCGACGAACCAGCGGTTGGTGACGGTGGCGGCGAAGGCCAGCGCCATCGAGCCGCTGCCGAGCCCCACGAGCACACCCCAGAACATGACGAGCTGCCAGGCGGCGGTCATCCACACGGTGAGCAGCGAGCCGCCCGCGATGACGCTCAGCGCCACCGCCACGACCTTCCGTATCCCGAACCGGTCCATGAGCGCGGCGGCGAACGGGGCGGTGACCCCGTACAGCGCGAGATTCACGGACACGGCGAAGCCGATGGTGCCGCGCGACCAGCCGAAACCGGTGTCGGGGTCGTGCAGCGGCTCGATGAGCAGCCCCGGCAGGGAGGCGAAGGCGGCGGCGCCGACGATCGTCACGAAGGTGACGGCGGCGACGGCCCAGGCCCGGTGCGGGCGGCGTCTCGGGCGGGTGCCGGGCCGCGCGTCCGGCTGCGGCTGGGGCTGCGTCTGCGTATCGGTCACACGAGCAGCTTCGGGGATCTCCTCCCGCGGAACGAGTGGCCCGAATGCCATTGTTCGCTAGGATCGGGCCATGGCCTCCCGCAGTGAACGGCACGCCCCGCACCGCGTCGCGGTGCTCGCGCTCGACGGCCTCATCCCCTTCGAGTTCGGCATCCCCCAGCGCATCTTCGGCCGCGCCCGTGACGCGGCGGGGCGGCGGCTGTACGAGGTGGTGACCTGCGCGGTCCGTGAGCCGGGCCGCGTGCAGACCGACGCCGACTACGCGATCCACGTCGAGCACGGCCCGGAGGTGCTGGGGTCGGCGGACACGGTGATCGTCCCGGCGTCGTACGAGATGGGCCCGGTGTACGAAGAGGGCATCCTCACACCGGAGTTGGCGGCAGCGCTCGCCTGGATCCGCCCCGGTACGCGCATGGTGTCCATCTGCACCGGCAGCTACGTCCTCGCCGCGGCGGGGTTGCTGGAGGGCAGGCCCGCGACCACGCACTGGGCGGACGCGGACCACTTCCAGAGCCTCTTCCCGCACATCAAGGTCGACCCGAACGTCCTGTTCATCGACGACGGCGACGTGCTGTCATCGGCGGGCGTCGCGGCCGGTATCGACCTGTGCCTGCACCTGGTGCGGCGCGACCACGGGGCGGCGGTCGCCAACGATGTGGCGCGCCGCACGGTGGTGCCGCCGCACCGGGACGGCGGCCAGGCCCAGTACATCGAACGCCCGCTGCCCGAGCCCCGGTTGGCGTCCACCGCGCGCGCCCGCGCGTGGGCCCTCGAGCACCTGGGCGAGCCCATCCAGCTCCGCGACCTGGCGGCCCGCGAGTCCCTCTCCGTCCGCACGTTCACGCGCCGCTTCCGCGAGGAGGTCGGCGCGAGCCCCGGCCAGTGGCTGACGGCCCAACGGGTGGAGCGGGCCCGCCACTTGCTGGAAACGTCGCCGGCATCCATGGACGAGGTGGCCCACCAGTCCGGCTTCGGCACAGCCCAGTCCTTGCGCCAGCACTTCCACGCGGCGGTGGGGGTGACGCCGACGGCGTACCGGAGGACGTTCCGGGCGGGGGTGCCGGGGTGAGGCGCGGCCCCCACCGACCACCCGTCCTTACGCCACGGGTCTCCGCCCCGGACCCTGCTGGCTCTCGTCCCGGTGCGGGGCTTGATCCACCTGCCTGCGCCGGCCCACCAGGCAGCCCGCTGCCTGGCCCCTTTGGCTCCGCCGCCACCCGCCCTTACGCCTCGGGCTTCGCCCTTCTCCCACCCGCCCGCCCCCTCCGGGGGCTCCCGGTCCGCCGGGGTGCGGTCGCGCACCGCCTCGCCGGAGCGCGCAGCCACCTGTCCTTACGCCTCGGGGCTCCGCCCCGGACCCCGCTGGCTCTCGTCCCGGTGCGGGGCTTGATCTACCTGCCTGCGCCGGCCCACCAGGCGGCCCGCTGCCGGGCCGCATGACTCCGCCGCTCAATTTCCCACGCTTCGGCCCTGGGCGAGAATGAGGTACCCAGGGCCGAAGGCGAGGTGGGGGTTACGGGAGGCGCGCGCCTCGGGAGTCGGCGATGCGCAGGGTCTGCGTCAGGGATTCGGTCAACCGGCGTGCGATGAAGCGGAGTTCGACCGCCGCCACGTCCACGTCGACCAGCAATCCGCTGGACAACGCCAACACCTCCCGCGCGTCCACCAGTTGCTCGTACTCGATCCGGTCCGCCAACCGCGAAAGGTAGCCGTCCGGGTTGTCCGTCACCAGGTACGCGGCGCACCCGTTCTCGCCCGGCCAGGGCAGAAGCCGCGCGCTCATCGCACGCCTCCCGCCACCGGGACGCGGACGCCGTGGATGTGCCGGGGGCCGGTGTCGATGCCTAATGTGGCGAGGTAGAGGGCCCGGCGGCGTTCGCGTTGGCGGCGATGTTCCTCGGGTGTCAGGACGTAGGGGCGTACGAGAGCGTGCGCCGCGGCGTCGAGCGGTTCGGTGTGGCGGGGTGGTGGCGCCGGAATGGCGGGCGTGAGGACGATGAGTCGGTGGCGGCCTGGGGGTGGTGGGGTACAGAGACTCAGCACCCAGGTCAGGATTCGAACGATAAGGTCCAGCATGTCGGCGCCTCCTACGTGGCGTTGACCATGCCCCCGGGCCGGTTGCAGCGGTCGCGGGGGTCAGTCTTCGGCTGACGCGCCAACTCTATGCAGACCTGCGCACAGGTGTGGTCAAATCCTGGAGGTGATCATATATGTGCAGGTGCATGCGCAGAGGTGAAGGAATACGGTCACTGCGTGGACTACGAGATTGACCGCACCCGCATCGTCTGGCGTCAGATCGCCGCCGTACTGGCGCACCGCATCGCGACCGAGGAGTACCCGCTGGGGAAGCGATTCCCCTCGGTCGCGGACGTCGCTGCCGAGTTCGACGTGTCCACGAGTACCGGGCAGAAGGCCCTCTACCAACTCCGCGACGCCGGCCTCCTGAGGATGGAGCACGGGCTGGGCACCTTCGTCGACGACGACGGCCCGGAACTCGCCAAGAACGAGCCCTTCGGCCCGCCCCCGAAGCCGCGCGCCAAGTAGCAGGAGTGCGTTGATCGGCACCGTTCCTCACAAATCACCTTGACCGAGACGCCCGCGACGGCAAGGATCAGCCGCGTTCATCCAGAGGACTTGAGGGACCTGGCCCCGTGACGGTCCGGCAACCTGCGACAGCAAGGTGCCAACGCCAGGAACGATGAGGAGCGGCACCGCATGCGACCTTGGTTCGACGTACCCACGCTCAACGGCTCCCTGGTCCGGCTCGAGGCACTGTCCCTCGACCACGCCGAGGATCTCGCTCTGGCGGCGGAGGAGGACCGCAGCACGTACGCCTTCACGCTCGTCCCCCGCGCCGAGGGGGTCGTCGGCTATCTGGAGGCCCAATTCGAGCGCGTGGAACAGGGACTCGTCCCGTTCGCGCAGATCCGGCAGAGCGACGGGCGGGCCGTCGGATGCACGGCGTACTGGGACCCGCGCCACTGGCCGGGAAGCAGGGACCTGCGAGCCGTGGAGATCGGCTTCACCTGGCTCGGCGCCCGTGCGCAAGGATGCGGCATCAACACCGAGGCCAAGATGCTGCTGATGCGGCACGCCTTCGAGCGCCTGCGCGTGGAACGGGTCGACCTCAAGACCGACGCCCGCAACCAGCAGTCACGCAAGGCGATCGAGAACCTCGGAGCCTCCTACGAGGGCGTGCTGAGGAACTGGTCGCCGTCCTGGGCGCCGGGAGAGACCGGCAAGCTCAGGGACTCCGCCATGTACTCCGTGGTGAGAACCGAGTGGAACGCCGTACGGGACCACCTTCTCCGGCGGTTGGCCGTGCGTCGCAGTGAGCCGGTCCGGGGAGTGTGAGGCATGGGGTGGAGGCAGCGGAACGCGATGACGCCGCGGGTGCGAGGCGGATCGACTCATGGGTTGGCATGGCCCAGGACCTCGACGTCGGCCCGAGGGTGCACCGCCCCTCCGTCTTCTCCGCGTTCCTGGCGGCCAATGTGCTGGATACCCAGGATCAGGTCGTGGTCGACGTGGGGTGCGGCGCAGGGCTCGTCACCATCGCGGCCCTATCAAGCGGCGCCCGCCATGTCGTGGCACAGGACTACGACCCGGCCGCGCTCAACGACACGATGCGCAATGTCACGCGGATCCTCGGCCCCAAGGCGTGCGAGCGCCTTTCGTTGTGGGAAGCCGACTGGCGGCAGCTCGGCCCGATGGCCGCGGACGTTCTGGCGGTCAATCCGCCGCAGCGGCCGACCGCGCTGATGCCCGACGTTCCGCACGACCAGCGCCACCTGCACGACGGGGGCGGCGCGGACGGTCTGGACGGCATCCGTCTGGTCCTGGCACACGCCAAGGCGCGACGCGTACGCACCACTGCCGCCGCAGCGCTACGGATGGACATCCGTACCTACGCTGATTGGTCCGCACCCCGGCTGATCGCCGACGCGTGGCTGCCTTTTGCTCCCGCGTGGCGCACCCTCGTCCCGGATTTGCGCGGGCGGGTGGGTATTTGGGAGTTCTCCCGAGAACCACGCAACGGGCGACTGTGACGGGAGATGGCCACTGGGCTGTCATTTCCCGCCACAGTCAGACGCTCAGCCGCCTCAGCCGCCTCAATCGCCTCAGCGGCCCCGGAACTCCGGCCTCCGGCGTTCCACGAAGCTTGCTACGCCCTCGTTCGCGTCGTGGGTGGTCATGTTCAGCTCCTGGGCTGTCGCCTCTGCCGCGAAGGCTGTGGTGCGGTCCGAATCCAGGGAGGCGTTGATCAGGGACTTGGTCAGCGCCAGCGCGCGCGTCGGGCCCGATGCGAGGCGTTCCGACCAGTCGCGGGTCAGTTTCGGGAGTTCGTCGTCCGGGACGACCCGGTTGACCAGGCCGAGGCGTTCCGCGTCGGCGGCGGGGACCGCGTCGCCGAAGAACATGAGTTCCTTGGCGCGTTGCGGGCCGATCAGGCGGGGGAGGAGGTAGGCGCCTCCGCCGTCCGGGACGAGGCCGCGGCGGGCGAACACCTCGATGAAGCGCGCCGATTCGGCGGCCAGGACCAGGTCGCAGGCGAGCGCGAGGTGCGCGCCGATGCCGGCCGCCGTCCCGTTGACCGCCGCGATCACCGGCTTCTCGCAGTCCTGGACCGCGGCGATCAACCGGTGCGCCCCGAGGCGGATCATGCGGGCGACGTCCCCCACGACCCGTTCCCCGGCGTCCGCGCTCCCGCCCCGCAGATCCGCGCCCGCGCAGAAACCCTTGCCCGTCGCGGTGATCACCACGGCCCGTACGTCCGGGTCGGCGGAGGCCTCGGCGAGCAGCGCGATGACGCGTTCGCGCTGGTCCCAGGTGACGGCGTTCATGGCTTCGGGCCGGTTGAGGGTGATCCACGAGACGCCGTTGTCAGTGGCGTGCAGTACCAATGAGTGCAAGGACTCGTCGGGGGAGGGCTGGGTCATGGGGGAGCTCCGTCTCGGGAGAAGGTCGGTGGCGGCGGCCGGGTCAGCGGCACACCGCGAGCGCGTCGAGGGCGACTGCGCCCTGGCCGCGCGGCAGCACCATCAGCGGGTTGATGTCCAGTTCGGCGAGGTCGTCGCCGAGTTCGAGTGCCATGCGCTGCACCCGCAGGATCACCTCGACCAGTGCGTCGATGTCGACGGGCGGCGCCCCCCTGACCCCGTCGAGCAGGGCCCGCCCGCGGAGTTGGTCGAGGACCGCCCGCGCCTGGGTCTCGCCGAAGGGCGGTACGGCGACGGCGGTGTCGCGCAGGACCTCCACCAGTACGCCGCCGAGGCCGACGGTGACGGTGGGGCCGAACAGGTCGTCGCGCGTGACGCCGACGACCATCTCGACGCCCCGCTCGACCATCTGGCAGACGAGGACGCCGTCGAGCTCGATGCCCTCGTAGCGGGCGATGTCGGTGAGTTCGCGGTACGCGTCCCGTACCTGGCTGGCGGAGGTCAACTCGACCTTGACCAGGCCGAGTTCGGACTTGTGGGCCAGTTGCGGGGCCGACGCCTTCATGACGACGGGGTAGCCGACGAGGGACGCCGCCCGCACCGCCGCCGCCGCGCTCGTCACCAGCTGCTCGCGCGGCACCCGGATCCCGTACGCCCGCAGCAGCTGCTTCGCCGCGTGCTCGCTCAGCTGGTGGCCGGGGCGCATCAGGGCCTGCGCCTTGCGGAAGGACGGGGAGGGCGTGCGCGGCGCCTCGTCGAAGGGCGAGACGTACGAGGCCGTGAAGCGGTGGTGGTCCAGGTAGGAGCGGACCGCGGTGATGCAGTTGGCGAAGGTGCGGAAGGTGGCCACGCGGGAGGAGCCGAGGAGCGTCGTGCGGTAGGCCTCCTCCGTGCCCACCGGCGAGCCCCACACCACGCACACCAGTTTGTCCGTCTGTTCCGCCGCGTCCACCAGGTCCTGGGCCAGCTTGTCGCTCATGGGCGGGAAGGGGCCGGTGATCGGGCAGATCAGGACGCCGACGGAGGGGTCGGCGAGGATCGCGTCGATGATCTTGCGGCCGCGCCAGTCGCCGACCGGGTGGCCACCGTTGTCGACCGGGTTCGCCACGCTCAGATAGTCGGGTATCCACTGGTGCAGTTCGTCCTGCTTCTCCTGGGGGAGGGTCGGCAGGTCGAGGCCCGCTTCCGTCGCCAGGTCCGCGAAGTGGGCGCCCGTTCCGCCGGAGATCGAGTACACGACGACGCCGTCGGCCTGCGGCGGCCGGGCGCGGGCGAGCAGGGCGGAGGTGTCCTGCAGCTCGTCGAGCCCGTCGACGCGGATGACGCCGAACTGCCGCATGGCGGCGTCCACGACGGTGTCCGCGCCGGTGAGTTTGCCGGTGTGCGAGGCCGCGGTGCGGGCGCCCGTCTCGGTCCGCCCCACCTTCACCGCGACGACCGGCACGCCCTCGCGCGCGGCCCGGTCGGCGGCCAGGAGGAAGGAGCGGCCGTCCTTGAGGCCCTCGACATAGCAGGCGATGGCGCCGACCTCGGGGCGCTGGGAGAAGTAGGAGATGAAGTCGGCGGTCTCCAGGTCGGCCTCGTTGCCGGTCGGCGCCCAGTGGGAGAGGCGGATGCCCAGCTCCTGGAGGGAGAAGACGGGGCGGCCCTGATGGCCGGACTGGGTGATCAGCGCGATGGCGGGACCCTCGAGGTCGTCGCGGAACCGCTCGAAGGCGTTGAGGTTGGTGTTGGGGCCGAGCAGCCGCATGCCGGAGCGTTCCACGGCCGACGACAGCCGGGTCTGCGCCGCGGCGCCTTCGTCGCCCGTCTCGGCGAACCCCGAGGCGAAAGCGACGGCGAACTTCACCTTGGTGTCCGCGAGTTGCTCGATGACGGGCAGCGGATCGGCGACGAGCAGCACGGCGAGGTCGACCTGCTCGGGCAGCTCGGCGACGGAGGGGGAGCAGGGGAGGCCGAAGACGGTCTCGCGGGTGGGGTGCACCGGATACAGGCGCGCGCCGACCCGCTCCGCCCAGTTCATGAGCTGCCGTGTGATGCCCGTGTTCGGCCGGCCCTCCGCGTCGGACGCGCCGACGACGGCGACGGACTCGGGCCGGAAGAACCGGTCGAGATCGGGGACGTCGGAGTGCAGCGGGCGCCCGCTGACGTCCAGCTCTTCGGTACCGGCCCGCCCGTGCACGGCGGGTCCGGGCTGCTCACCGCAGGCGATCACGCGGGCCCGGCGGGAGTCGGTGGTCAGGGTGCCATACGTCGATCCAAGCATCGGTCCGCCCGCTCCTGTGTGTCAGCGACATCTCTTGCCTGTGCAGTGCCTCGAAGTCCCCCCGAGGGATAACTGACGCATAGTCAGATTACTGAACTGACACTGTGTCAGGAACAGGGCTGCAGGCAAAGAGATGGGGCGAATGTTCCGAGGGGCGTGCTCGCACGGGTGCTCGGGCGGGTGCCCGGGAGGCGGTCACGCGGGTAGTTGTGCCGCCACCTTCTTGCCGATGCGGCCCGCGTCCAGGGCCAGTTCGCGGAGCATGCCGGAGATCGGGTTGGTGTAGCCGGTGAAGTGGAGGCCGGGCGCCGAAGAGGTCCCGAGGGGTCGCCCCGTGGCGGGGTCCAGGACGTTCAGGTGGCCCACCAGGTCCTCCAGGCCCTGCCGGTATCCGGTGGCCGCGATCACGGCGTCCGGGGTGACCCGGGTGTCGTCGGAGAGGACCACCGCGTCCGAGTCGAAGGAGGTGACGGCGGCGACGGGCTCGACCTTCCCGGACCGTACGGCGTCGACGAAGCCGACGTCCTGCACCGGGATGGCGCCCTGGCGTGCCCGCGAGTAGAGGCCGGTGTCGGGGCGGGGCAGGCCCTGCGCCGACAGGTCGGGCACGCTCGCCCTGCCGAGCGGCGCGGCGAGCCGGTCCACCATGCCGACCGGCAGGCGCCGGCAGAGGATGCCGGTGCGCTGGGCGGGCCAGCCGAGCGTGGTGCGGCGCACGATGTGCGGCGTGGTGCGCACGGCGATGCGGACGCGCGCGGCGCCGCCCTCGATCAGGTCGACGGCGATCTCGGTGCCGGTGTTGCCCGCGCCGACGACGAGGACGTCCTGGCCGGTGAAGGGGGCCGGATTGCGGTACTCGCCCGCGTGCAGCAGCTTCCCGGTGTACGTGGCGGTGCCGGGCCAGTCGGGCAGGTGCGGGGTGTGGTTGTAGCCGGTGGCGACGACGACGGCGGTCGAGGTCAGCTCGCGGCCGCCGGTCGCCCGCAGGAGCCACCCCGAGTCGTCGGGGGTCCGCTCGACGCGGGTGACCTCGACGCCGGTGACGACCTCCAGGTCGTGGTGCTCGGCGTACTTCTCCAGGTAGCGCACGACGTCGTCGCGGGCGACCCAGCGGCCGAAGCGGCGCGGCATCGGCAGGCCGGGCAGGCCCGAGAGGCGGCGCGTGGTGTGCAGGTGGAGGCGGTCGTAATGGCCGCGCCAGGAGGTGCCGACGCGGTCGGACTTCTCCAGGACGACGGGCCGGACGCCGTGCGCCTTCAGTCCGACGGCCGCGGCGAGTCCGCCGGGGCCGCCCCCGATGACGTACACGGGCGGACGTTCGTGACTGCGTGCCGGTGCTTGTGGGGAGTCGGCCATGCACGGAGCGTATTCCGGTCGCCGGATTGAGCGGGACCGGTCAAGACGGAAACCGGTTGCGAATTGATCACGGGCCGGGGCTCGGGCGGTCGGTCGTTGGTGAGTGCGGGGCCCTTGCGGAGGCGGTGCCGGATGCGTTGAACTGGTCTGCCCGAGTAACTGACGTACCGTCAGAAAGTGGGAGAGGGGCCGGACTTCATGGACGCGATAGGGCTCAGCGGCGCCGAGTGGCTCGCCGTGCTGCGCATCGGGCTCGGCCTGTGGTGGCTGGAGAGCTGGCGGCACAAGGACAAGAAGGGCTGGTTCGAGCGCGGCACCGGCATCGCGTGGGCCGCGGACGTGGCGGGCAAGCACAAGTGGAACGCGGTGCGCAGCGGCTTCGAGGTCGTCGTGAAACCGCGGCCGAAGACGATGGCGTACGTCGTGGTGTACGCCGAACTCGCGCTGGGGGTCGGGCTGATCCTCGGATTCCTCACGCCGATCGCGCTGGTCGGCGGGCTGCTGCTCAACCTCCTCTACTTCACGCTGATGATCCACGACTGGGCCGAGCAGGGGCAGAACGCGATGATGGGCCTGATCTCGCTCGTCGCGCTGTTCGCCATGTCCTGGCAGGCCTGGTCCCTCGACCACGCGATCGGACTGTTCTCGTGAGCGCTGCTTCCGCCGACGTACGTTTCGATGTTCCCGAACCCGACGCCTTCACGCGGCCCTACTGGGACGCGGCCGCCGGGGGGCGGCTGCTGCTCAGGCACTGCGCGGACTGCGGGCGGGACCACCACTACCCGCGGGAGTTCTGCCCGTTCTGCTGGAGCGAGAACGGCGGGTGGCGGGACGCGAGCGGCCGGGCCACGCTCTACACGTGGTCCGTCGTGCACCGCAACGACCTGCCGCCCTTCGGGGCCCGCACCCCGTACACCGCCGCCGTCGTCGACCTCGCCGAGGGGCCGCGGATGATGACGGAGATCGTGGAGTGCGCGGAGGCCGACCTGCGGATGGGGATGGAGCTGACGGTCGACTTCCGGGAGGGCGGGGGCGGCTTCGCGGTGCCGGTGTTCCGGCCCGCGCGATGACCGTGCGGTGGCCGACGCCGTAATCCGGTGGCCGGGCCTCCGCGGGTGCGGCCATCATGGCCCGATGACGACCTCACGGGCACGCACGGGCGAGTGGCTGCTGACGTCGGACCTCGACGAATTCACCGAACGCACAAGGGAGTTGCTGGCCTCCGACCCGACCCTGCATACGGTGGCGCTCAGCGTCACCGCGCGCATGCGGGCGTCCGGCTGGATGGTGGACGGCGCGCGCTTCGGCGTGTGGACGGGGCCCGGCGGTCGGGTGGCCGGCTACTTCTTCTGGACGCCGCCCCACTTCCTGTACGTGGCGCTGCCCGGCGAGGAGGCGGGCCGCAAGGAGGCGGCCGGCACCCTGGTCGATGCCCTCGCCGAACTGCCCGTAGACGGCGCGAACGGCGCACTGGAGTCGACGTCCGCTCTCGCCGAGGCCTGGCTCGAGCGGCGTCCCGGCGCGCGGGCCGAGCGCGTGATGCGGCAGCGGCTGTTCCGGCTCGGCGAGCTGACGCCGCCGAAGAGCCTGCCCGCGGGCGGACCCCGGATCGCGGGCGAGGCCGACCGGGGCCTCCTCGCTGACTGGCACATGGCCTTCGACGCGGAGGCACACCCGCGCGACGCCCCGTCGCGCGAACGGGCCGACGCCTGGGCCGACGAGCGCATCGCCTACGGCGGCATCACGCTCTGGGAGGACGCCGACGGCACACCCGTCTCGATGGCGGGCCTCACCCGCGGCTCGCTGGCCACCGTCCGGGTCGCCCCCGTCTACACGCCGCCCGCGGTACGCGGCCGCGGCTACGCTGCCGCCGTCACCGCCGAGGTCAGCCGGGCCGCGCGGGCCGAGGGGGCGGAAGAGGTGCTGCTCTTCACCGACCTGGCCAACCCGACGAGCAATGCCCTCTACCAGCGCCTTGGCTACCGCCCGGTCCGGGAGTTCGCGGTGTGGGAGTTCACGGCCACAGCAGCTCCTTGACCCAGCCGTCCGCCGTGCGCCGGTACCGGAGGCGCACGTGGCGGCGTCGCGCGTCGCCCTGGAAGAACTCCACCTCGTCCGGGGCCAGCTCGTAGACGGTCCAGGACGGGGCGGCGGCGTCCGGTTCGCGCTGCGCGCGCTCCCACGCGGCGTCGGAGGCGCGCTCCAACTCCTCGTAGGAGCCGAGCGGTTCGCTCTGGTGGCCGACGAGGGCGGAGGCGAGCGCGCCGGTCGAGCGGGCGTGCAGATCGGCGTGGGCGGCCTCGGGGCCCGCCGTGCGGACGGGGCCGCGGACCCGGATCTGGCGGCCCTGCGCGGGCCAGTAGAAGCCGAGCGCCGCGTACGGGCGCGCGGCGAGCTGGCGGCCCTTGGCGCTGCCCGCGTGCGAGGCGAAGTGCCAGCCGTGCGCCTCGTCGGCGCCGTGCAGCATCACCGTACGGACATCGGCGCGGCCCTCGGCGTCCGTCGTCGCGAGCGACGGGGTGTGCGGTTCGGGCTGGCCCGCCGCCACGGCCGCGGCGAACCACCGGGTGAACAGCGGGAGGGGAGCGGCGGGGGTGTCCTCGGGGTCGAATGCGGGCAGCTCGGTGTCCCAGACGCGCAGGGAGCGCAGGAGGGCGTCCAGGTCGGGGGAGTCGGATTCCGGTTCCATCCCCCGATTCTCGCCCCGCCGCCCCTCGGTCCCGCCCTGCCCCGCCCCTCAGTCCCGCCCCAGCACCACCGTCCCTGCACCTCAGTCCTGCCCCAGCACCTCCGTCCCCGCCCCTCAGTCCCGCCCCAGCACCACCGTCCCCGCCGAGCAGAACCACCCGCCCGTTCCCGACGCCACCGCGAGGCGCGGCAGTGAACCGTCCGGGCGCCGGACCTGGTGGCCGCCCGCCTCCCCGCGCAGCTGTCGTGCCGCCTCCACCAGGAGGAACAGGCCGCGCATGCCGGGGTGCTGGGCGGAGAGGCCGCCACCGTCGGTGTTCGTGGGGAGTTCGCCGTCGTGCAGGAGGCGGCCCTTCTCGACGAAGGCGCCGCCCTCCCCCTTGGCGCAGAAGCCGAGGTCCTCCAGGGTCACGAGCGTCATGTACGTGAAGGCGTCGTAGATCTCCGCGATGTCGATCTCGGACGGACTCACCCCCGCCCGCTCGAACGCCAGTCGGCCGCTCACCGCCGCCGGGGAGACCGTGAAGTCGTCCCACTCGGACATCGTGGTGTGCGACACGTGCTCGCCCGAACCCAGCACCCACACCGGCGGCTTCGCGCAGTCGCGCACCAGGTCCTCGGCCACGAGCAGCACCGCCGCGCCGCCGTCCGAGCGGATGCAGCAGTGCAGTTTGGTGAACGGGTCGGCGATCATCGGCCCGTCCAGGACCTCGTCGACCGTGATCGGGTCGCGGAACATGGCGTCCGGGTTGCGGGACGCGTTGGCGCGGGCCTGGACGGCGACCTGGGCCAGCTGCTCCAAGGTTGTGCCGTACTCGTGCATGTGGCGGCGGGCCGCCATCGCGTACTTGGCGATCAGCGAGTGGCCGTACGGCACCTCGAACTGGAGCGGGCCGCGCGCCCCGAAGGACAGGTTGGAGGTGCGCCGCTTCGCCTTGATGTCGGCGCGGGCCGTGGAGCCGTAGACGAGCAGGACGGCGCGCGCGTGGCCCGCCCGTATCGCGTCCGCCGCGTGCGCCGCCATGACCTCCCAGGTGGAGCCGCCGACCGAAGTGGAGTCGACCCAGCGGGGTTTGAGGCCCAGGTACTCGGCGACCTCGACCGGCGCGAGGGTGCCGAGGCCCGCGCTCGCGAAGCCGTCGACGACGTCGGGGGTGAGCCCCGCGTCGGCGAGCGCCCGGCGGGCGGCCTGGGCGTGCAGGGCGTAGGGAGTGGCTTCGTCGACGCGGCCGCAGTCGGAGAGGGCGATGCCCGTGATGGCGACCTTGCTTCCGGTCTGAGTCATGAATCTGACGGTACATCAGATACGGGGGTGCGGAGGAGTGTGCGTGGGAGTGTGCGCGCCTCTGGGCATCCGGCGGTCGGCGTCCTAACATGACGCCCCGTCAGAAAGGGGCCCACATGGACGCCAGGTTCACCGAGGAACAGCAAGAGATCCGCCGTACCCTGCGCGAACTCGCCACCAAGCGCTGCACCCCGGACGACGTCAAGGCCGCCACCCGCACGCCGGCCGGCCATGACCTCGCCCTGTGGGGCACCCTCAGCGCCGACCTCGGCCTGCCGGGGCTCGCGCTCCCGGAGGAGTGCGGGGGCGTGGGCGGATCCTTCGTGGAACTCGCGCTCGCGGCAGAGGAGTTGGGGCGCGCCCTCGCGCCCACGCCGCTCCTCGCGACCAGCGGGCTCGCGGCCCCGCTGATCTCCGCCCTCGGCACCGGGGCCCAGCGCTCCGCGCTGCTGCCCAGGATCGCCGAGGGCGACCTGACCGCGACGCTCGCCGTGCCCGGCACGGGGCTCGCCACCGCCCTCGGGCTCGTCGCCGACAACGCGGGGGACTGGGCGGGCGGCGGCCGGGCCGGCGGCGTGCAGGCCGCCCGGCAGGAGAACGGCTGGCGGCTCTACGGACAGGCCGAGCAGGTGCTCGACGGCCACAGCGCCGGGCTGCTGCTCGTCGCCGCGCACACCGGAGGCTTCGCCCGCTCCCGCACGCTCCTGTTCCTCGTGCGCGCGGACGCCCCCGGGCTCGTCCGCGTACGCCAGACCGCGATGGACGAGACGCGGCCGCAGGCGCGCATCGAACTCCGCGACGTCGAGGCCGAGTTGCTGGGCGAGGAGGACGGCGATGTGACCGGGGCGCTGGCCGCCGTCGGGGACACCGTCGCCACCCTGCTCGCCGCCGAGGCCGTCGGCGCCGCCGACCGGGCGCTCGAGCGGACCGTCGACTACGTCAAGGAACGGGAGCAGTTCGGCCGGCCCGTCGGCTCCTTCCAGGCCGTGAAGCACCGGCTCGCCGACGTCTACGTACAGGTGCAGGCGGCGCGCTCGGCCGCCTACTACGCCGCGTGGGCCGCGAGCACCGACGACGAGGCGCCCGTCGGCGGGCTCGCGCTCGCCCAGGCCCTCGAAGCGCTGCGGACCGGGGCCGGGGAGGCCGTGCAGCTGCACGGCGGCATCGGCTTCACCTGGGAGCACGAGGCGCACCTGTACCTGAAGCGGGCCACCGGCGACGAGCTGCTGTTCGGCCCGGTGCATCTGCTGCGGGACCGGGCCGCGCAGGCCGCCGAGCTGTTCGCGCCGGGTCCCGGCCTGGAGGTGGCGGTCTGATGGCACCGCCGGGCATCAAGCTGGTGCAGAAGGTGTCGTCGACGCGGACGTTCGGCCGCCTCGCGCCGCACGTCATCCCCGCCCTCGACCGCGCCGTGCACCGGCTCACCCGCGGAAAGGTGCTGCTCAGCGCGCAGATGCTGCCGGGCGTGATCCTCTGCGTGCGCGGCGCGAAGAGCGGGATCGAGCGGCGTACTCCACTCGCGTGCATGCCCGAGGAGGAGCGGGGGACCTGGCTGCTCATCGGGTCGAACTTCGGGCGGGCGGGCCATCCCGCCTGGACCGCGAATCTGCTCGCGCATCCGGACGCCGAGATCAACTGGCGCGGGAAGGACGTCCCGGTGACGGCCCGGCTCCTCGCGGGGAGCGAGCGGGAGGAGGCCTGGGCGGCGGCGCTGAAGTTCTGGCCGCCCTACGCCACGTACCAGCGGCGGGTGGAGCGGGAGATCCGGCTGTTCCGCCTGGAGCGCCGCTGAGCGGCGGGCCGGGAACTGCAACAGCGGCGGCTCACGTTGCACCACGCGAACCGCCGCTGCACGACAGGACCAGAAGAGTTACTTGACGGGCTTCTTTCCGGTCACGCCGAGGTGCACCAACAGCGCGAGGTTCGGCTTGAGTTCGGCCTGCTTGACGCCCCAGGTCTGGAAGCCCTTCTGGTGCGAGGCGACCGCCGCGAGCATCGCGACCAGCGAACCGGCGACGGCGGCCGGGCTCACGTCCTTGTCGACCTTGCCCTTGTCCTGAAGGTCCTTGACCGCGTCCGTGAGGGAGTTGTTCACGGAGTTCAGGATCTTCATGCGGAGCTTGTAGAAGCGCTTGTCGCCCTCGGCCGCGCCGAGGTCGACGACGCGCAGGATCGCGTCGTTCTTGCGCCAGAACTCGAAGAAGCCGTCCACGAGTTCCTGCGCGGTGGCCCAGCCGGCCTTGCCGACCCAGGAGCGGTCGGCGACCAGTTCGGTCAACCCCGCTCCCTCGGTGGCCATTTGCTCGGCGATCTCCAGGACGGCGCCCTCGACGTCCGGGAAATACTGGTAGAAGGTCGCGGGCGAAGTGCCCGCCTTTCGCGCGACATCAATGACTTTGACGTCCCGGTAGGGCGAGGAGCTGAGCATCTCGCCGAGGCAGTCGAGCAGCTTCTGACGTGTTGCCTGACCACGCCGTCCGGCCACGCGGCCGTCGACGGTCCGTACTTGTCCTGTCATGCCGTCAGCTTACCGAGGGGTGATCGGAGCGCGATCTGGCCGACTGCAAATGGGGTTGGCCGTCATGACCTCCGGTCAAATGACGCGCCGCGAGCGAGCAGAATTGGCCAAACGTTCGAATTTAAAGCGCATCGGCCCGTTCGGCCTGGTTAGCGTGACGCTCATGCGCCCCGCACGCCGCGACGAGCTCGCCGTCCCCGAATTTCCCGAAGGGTCCCCGTGCTGGGCCGACGCCCGGCTCGCGGACGTCGAGGCGGGAAAACGGTTCTACGGCGATCTCCTCGGCTGGACCTTCGACGAGGGCGCGGGCGCCGAGCGCGGCTACTACACGGCGGCCTACAGCGAGGACCGCTCCGTCGCCGCCCTCGCCCCGGCGAACCTGGGCGTCGAATGGCGGGTGCACCTGGCCGTGCGCGACGCGTACGCCGCCGCCGAACGGGTCTTCGCGGCGGGCGGGCACATCGTGGCGGGACCGCTGTCCGGCGGGACGGAGGCGACCGTGGCGCTCGCGAGGGGGCCCGAGGGGGCGGCGTTCGTGCTGCGCCAGGCGGGGAGCCACCGGGGTTTCGAGCGGGTGGGCGGGGCCGGCGCGTTCTGCGGCGCGGAACTGCTCACACCCGACGCCGCGCTGAGCGATTCCTTCTACGGGTCCGTATTCGAAGAGGGGGACTTCGGGGCGGCGGTCCGCCGTAGGGTCGTCACCGAAGGGCCCGGCAGGTTCCTGCTCCACTTCGGCTGCGCCGACGTCGAGGCCACAGCGGCGGCCGCGGTCCGCCTCGGCGGGCGGGTGCGGAAGGGGCCGCACCCGACGGCGTACGGAAGTGCCGCCGTGATCGAGGATGATCAAGGGGCGGTGTTCGCGGTGTGCGAGCAGGCGTAAGAGGCCCCGAATGCTCCGAGACACCCCGTTTTGACCCGAGGTTCGCAACTGAGGGCCGAGACAGGAAGAATCGGGGTGCGTGCCGCCGTGGCGCTTCGGTGGTGAGACGCTGACGGGGGCCGTGAGTGCGGTGGCCCGCACGGGGAGGTGGCAGGCAAGTGATGGATCAGCTGACGCAGCACGATCCGAGGCGGATCGGTCCGTTCGAGGTCCTTGGACGGCTCGGCGCGGGCGGCATGGGCCTGGTCTATCTGGCGCGCTCGGCCTCGGGCCGACGCGTGGCGATCAAGACGGTGCGTACGGAGCTCGCCGAGGACCAGCTGTTCCGGGTCCGCTTCACGCGCGAGGTCGAGGCGGCACGGGCGGTGTCCGGCTTCTACACGGCCGCCGTCGTCGACGCCGACCCGCGCGCGGCCGTGCCCTGGCTCGCCACCGCGTACGTACCGGCGCCCTCCCTCGAAGAAATAGTGAACGAGACCGGGCCGCTGCCCGCCCAGGCCGTCCGCTGGCTGGCCGCGGGCGTCGCCGAGGCCCTGCAGTCCATCCACGGCGCGGGCCTGGTGCACCGCGACCTCAAGCCGTCGAACGTCCTGGTCGTCGAGGACGGCCCGCGCGTCATCGACTTCGGCATCGCGTCCGGCGTCTCGAACACGCGCCTGACGATGACGAACGTGGCGGTGGGCACGCCCGCGTACATGTCGCCCGAGCAGGCGAAGGACTCCCGCAGCGTGACCGGGGCCTCCGACGTCTTCTCGCTCGGCTCGACGCTCGTGTTCGCGGCGACCGGGCACGCCCCGTTCCACGGCGCGAACCCCGTCGAGACCGTGTTCATGCTGCTGCGCGAGGGCCCGGACCTGGAGGGCCTCCCGGAGGAGCTGCGGCCGCTGCTCGAGGCGTGCATGCAGATGGAGGCGGGCCAGCGGCCCTCCCCGGCCGACCTCCAGGCCCAGCTCGCCCCGCACCTGTTCGGCGCGGGCAGCGACGACAGCGGCACCGCGTCCGCCTGGCTGCCCGAGCGCTCCGTCGCCCTGATCGAGTCGCGCCGCGGCGGCCGCCCCGCACCCAAGGCCCCCGCGACCCGGCCGCCGGGCCCCGGCGCGCACGCCGCGCCCAACGGCCACGGCGGGCCCATCCCCGCCATGCCCTCGCAGCCGCCCGCCCCGCCGATGGCCCCCGCCCCGCACCCCGTGGCCACGGACGGCTGGCGGCACTCGCCCGTGCCCGCGGGCCAGAGCCTCGTCGCCGACGGGCCCGTGCACCTCGCGGGCGCGCAGGTGCCGATCGGCCCCGGACCGCGTGTCGCCGACGCCCGCGCCGCCGCCGTGAAGGCGCCGCCCGCCGAATCGGGCCTCGCCGGCTCCTGGTCCCGCTCCAAGCCCGCCGTGAACGGCTCGCACGAACCGGTCGTGCCCGCGCCGTCCGTCGCCGAGGGCGCCGCCTGGCGGCCCTGGCGGTTCCGCATGTCGAACGACGTGTGGGGCACGCCCGCCGTCGCCGGCGACCTCGTCTACGTCACGTCGTTCGAGGTGCACGTCCTGGACGTGGCCACCGGGCGGCGCCGCTTCAAGACCCGCGACGTCGCCTGGTCCATGGCCGTGGCCGACGGCCGCATCCACGCCTCCGACGGCCCCACCCTGTGGGCGCTCGACGCCCGCGACGGCGGCGACCTGTGGCGGATCCAGACCGACGCCTGGGTGTACGCGCTCCAGGCCGACCGCGGCACCGTCGTCACCGCGACGCGCGGCGGCGGCGTCCAGGCCCGCGAGGCCGTCAGCGGCGACCTGCTGTGGGAGATCACCGGCTGCCAGACCGACTTCGAGGCCACCGAGGCCGGACCCGTCGTGCACGAAGGCACGGTCTACGTGTGGCAGGACGCCCGCCTGCGCGCCCTCGACGCCCGCACGGGGGACGAGCGCTGGTCCTACCCGATCGGCGACGCGGGCTCCTGCGGCGGCGTCCCGATGCGCCTGACGCCCGCGGCCGACGGCTATGTGTACGTCGCGGCGGGCACCCGCGTCCTCGCCATCGACGTCGCGTCCGGCCACGTCCGCTGGCACTTCGAGGCGCCCGCCGTATTCCTGTCGCCGCCCGCCTTCGCCCCAGGACCCGCGGTCACCGGCGGCGGCGTGTACCTCGTCGACCACCTCGGCACCGTGTACGCGCTCGACGCCACCGACGGCCGCGACCGCTGGCGCATCGCGACCGAGGCCCGGCCCTCGTCGGTCGACCCGGTCCTGGTCGCGCAGGGCCACGTGCACGTCGGCAGCGGCCAGGGGCTCTACACCCTGGACGCCGTGACCGGCACCCCGAAGTGGCGCTTCCAGGCAGGCGGCGAGATCGTCGGGGCGCCCGTGGTCGCGGACGAGCGGATCCACTTCGGCTCCACGGACCACCTGCTCTACACGCTGAAGGCCGACGACGGCCGGCTGCGCTGGAAGCTCGCCACCGGCGGCGAGATCACCGGCACCCCGGTCGTCAAGGACGGCGTCGTCTACGCGTGCAGCAAGGACCGCTGCGTGTACGCGCTCGACGCGGAGAAGGGGACGGGTACCAGCCGGTAGTGGGGTTCCCGGTGTCCGGGGCCGCTGCCGCCGATAGGGTGCCCCGCGTGATGAAACGGGGACTGAAACTGACAGCGGTGGCGACGATGGTGGTGGTGGCCCTCACGGGGTTCACCACCGGCCGGGGCCACGGACATTCCAAGAGCCGGGGCGGCAGCGGGGGCGGGTGCAGCAGCTCCTCGCAGAAGCACGACTCGTCGTCCGGCCTCTCCAAGGGCGGCAGCGGCTACACCCGGCACACCAGGCACAGCACACCCAGGACCACCTCGTCCGCATCCTCGACGAGCCTGCGGGACGGCACCGTCCGGCTCATCAAGTGCGCGGACGCACGGCAGGCGTACGCCACCGTGCAGGTCACCAACCCCAACAGCAGGCGCGCGCGGTTCGACGTCCACGCCTCCTTCCGCGACACCCGCGGCACGAACGTGAGCTCCCTCTTCCACAAGGTGGACGTGCCGGCGAACGGCACGGTGACCGCCAAGGTGCCGGTCGGCGGCAAGGACCTCGCCGCGAAGGTCGACCACTGCGACATCGCCCGCGAAGCCCTCGTGCAGCGCTGACCCGGGCCCTCAGCGCACCCTGAACTCCCGGTTCTGCGTACGGGAGTTGAAGAGCTCGGCCTGCCGCTCCGGCGGCAGGTTGCCCAGCTTGATCAGGTCCGGGGCCCGCGTGAAGGCGTGACCCCGGGCGGCCTCCGTGGCCGCCCAGACCGCCTTGACCGTGCCCTGGACCGCCTCCGTCGGATACGAGGCGATGGAGGCGGCGCACCGCAGCGCCGCCTCCAACGCCCCACCGGGGCCCGTGACTTCCGACACCAGGCCCACCTCGTACGCGCGCCGCGCCGACATCCGCTCCGCCGAGCCCATCAGCGCGAGCCGGGCCACCTCGCCGGGCGGCATCCGCTGGGCCAGATGGATCGACTCGAAGGCGTTGACCATGCCGTAGGTGGTGTGCGGGTCGAAGAAGGTCGCCGTCTCGTCCGCGACCACGAACTCCGATTCGCCGATCAGGTAGAACGCGCCGCCGCACGCCATCCCGTTGACCGCGGCGATCACCGGCTTCCACAGGTCGTTGGCCTTCGGGCCGACCGTGGGCAGCGGATCGTCCGCCGAGTACGGGGAGTCCGGCTGCGGCAGGTCCCACCCGCGGTCGATGCCCGTGCAGAACGCCCGCTCGCCGGCCCCGGTGAGGACGACCGCCCGCACGGTGTCGTCGAAACGGAACTCCCGCCAGGCGGCGGCCAGTTGGGCGACCGTCTCCTGGTCGAGGGCGTTGTGGCGGTGCGGACGGTCGAGGGTGACGGTGGCGACGCCCGTGCCCTTGTCGATCTCCGTGCGCACCGTCATGAGCGCTCCAGCACCCAGCGCGGCACGGTCACCCCGTCGACCTCCGCGAACACCACCTGCACCCGCGCGCCGATCTTGATGCGGTCGGGGTCGACGGAGTTCAGCGGGGCGTCGGCGGCGGAGACCAGATTGCCGACGAGCCGGATCCGGGGCGCCTCCGCCAGCTCGACGACGATCGCGTTGTACGGGGCCTGGGCGGCGTAGGCCGGGAGCAGCGGCGGGTGCGGGATCACGTACGACCAGACCCGTCCGCGGCCACTCATCCGGCGCCACTCGCTGTCGAAGGACTGGCAGTGCGGGCAGCAGGGCCGGGGCGGGAACCGGAGCTCTCCGCAGTCGGGGTCGGCGCAGGCCTGTACGCGCAGTTCACCGCGGGCGGCGTACTCCCAGAAGGGGGCGCCGTCGTCGTCGGGGGTGGGGGTGAGGAGTTGGGAGGTCGTCGTCGCTTCCGTCATGAGGTCGTCCTTCGCTCAAGAGGGGTTGCGGTCTCGGGGCTCTGCCCCGGACCCCGCTGCTCAATCGCCGCAGGGGCTTGAATTAGCTGCGCAGCAGCAGCGCCGACGTCGGGACTCCCTCACCCGCCGTCACCAGGCAGGTTTCCGCGTCCGGTACCTGCGCCGTGCTGACCCCCCGCAACTGCTTCACGCCCTCGTTGATGAGGTTGAAGCCGTGGACGTACGCCTCCGAGAGGCCGCCGCCGCCCGTGTTGATGGGGAGCCGTCCGCCGATCTCGAGCGCCCCGCCCTCCGTGAACGCCGCGCCCTCGCCGCGCCCGCAGAACCCGTATCCCTCAAGGGAGAGCGGGATGAGCGGGGTGAACGCGTCGTAGATCTGGGCGACGTCGACGTCCTCGGGGGTGACGTCCGCGTTCTTCCACAGGTGGCGGGCCGCCGTCCACGCGGGACCGGTCAGCGGGTCGTCGTTCCAGTAGTTGACCATGCCGTGGTGCTGCGCGGGCAGCCCCTGCGCGGCGGAGTGGACGTACACGGGCTTCTGCCGGCAGTCGCGGGCCCGCTCGGCGGACACGATGACGCAGGCCAGGGCGCCGTCCGTCTCCAGGCAGTTGTCGAAGAGGCAGAGCGGCTCGCTGATCCACCGCGAGGTCATGTAGCTGTCGCGGGTCATGGGGCGCTCGTACATCATCGCGGCGGGGTTCTGGTTGGCCCGGTTGCGGCAGGCGAGCGCGACGTTGAAGAGGTGGTCCCGCGTGGCGCCGTACTCGTGCATGTAGCGGCGGGCCAGCATGCCGATCTCGTCGGCCGGACGGAGCAGCCCGTACGGCCGCGTCCACTGGGCGGGCGTGGGGAGTTGGACGGTGGTGTTCTTCCAGGGGCGGGGCCCCGAGCCGCGCTTGCGGGAGCGCCAGGCGATGCCGACGCTCGCCTGTCCGGTGGCTATCGCGGCGACGAGATGCGCGACGGTCGCGCACGAACCGCCGCCCCCGTAGCCGACCTTGGAGAAGAAGGTGACGTCGCCGGCCCCGATGGCCTTGGCCACCTCGACCTCGTCGGTCTCCTCCATCGTGTAGGAGGCGAAGGCGTCGACCTCGGACGGGGATATCCCCGCGTCGTCGAGCGCGTCGACGATCGCCCGGCACGCCAATGTCTTCTCGGATTCCGGGAGTTGCTTCGCGAAGGCCGTCTGTCCGATGCCGACGATGGCCGTCGCGTCCTTGAGTCCCGCCATGGGCACACCCCACCTGGTTCCGTCTGCCGCCGGTTCCATCTGCTGACAGCGCGTCAGGCTACAGCTAATCTGACGGATAGTCAGCTACGGCGTTGTGGGAGGTCGTTCGATGCGTACGGATGGCGAGTGGGGAACGGTCCCGGAGCTGGTGCGGGATGCCGCCGAACGGTACGGCGAGCGCGAGGCCGTCGTCGAGGGCCGCGCCCGGATCTCTTACGCGGAACTCGGCGAACGCGTCGAGCGGGCCGCCGCCGCGTGCATGGCGGCAGGCGTCGAGACAGGGGACCGGATCGCCGTCTGGGCGCCCAACACCCTGGACTGGATCGTCTCCGCGCTCGGCGCCGTCAGCGCGGGAGCCGTCCTCGTACCGCTCAACACCCGCTTCAAGGGCGGCGAGGCCGCCGACATCCTGGCCCGCTCCCGGGCCCGCCTGCTGTTCGTCACGGGCACCTTCCTCGGCACGTCCTACGTGGCGTCACTGCGCCGCGCGCAGGAGGCGGGCGCCGAACTGCCCGACCTGGAACAGGTGGTGGTGTTCGGCGACGGCACGCCCGAGGCCCCCGGCTACCGGAGCTGGAAGGAGTTCCTGGCCGCCGGCGACAAGATCACGGCCGCCGAGGTCCGCGCACGCTCCGCCGCCGTCGACCCCACCGAACCCTCGGACATCATCTTCACCTCCGGCACGACGGGCCGCCCCAAGGGCGCCGTCATCACCCACGCCCAGACCCTGCGCGGCTACGAGATCTGGGCCGAACTCGCGGGCCTGCGCGAGGGCGACCGCTATCTGATCGTGAACCCGTTCTTCCACACCTTCGGCTACAAGGCCGGAGTCCTCGCCTGCCTGATGCGCGGCGCGACGATGGTGCCGCAGCCCGTCTTCAACGTGGACACGGCCCTCGCCAACATCGCCTCCGAGCGGATCTCCGTGCTCCCCGGCCCGCCCACGCTCCACCAGTCGCTGCTCGACCACCCCTCGCGCGACTCCCACGACCTGTCGGCGCTGCGGCTCGTCGTGACGGGCGCCGCGGTCGTCCCGCTGCGCCTCGTGGAACGGCTGCGCGGCGAACTCGGCGTGGCCACGGTCCTCACCGCGTACGGGCTCTCCGAGGCCAGCGGCATCGCCACCATGTGCCGCCGCGGCGACCCGGCCGAGGTGATCGCCGAGACCTCCGGGCGGGCGATACCGGGCACTGAGGTCCGCGTCGAGTCCGCCGCCCCCGGCGAGCCGGGCGAGGTCCTGGTCCGCGGCTTCAACGTCATGCGCGAGTACTTCGAGGACCCCGCCGCCACCGCCGAGACCATCACCGCGGACGGCTGGCTGCGGACCGGCGACGTCGGGATCATGGACGCGGCCGGCAACCTCCGGATCACCGACCGCATCAAGGACATGTTCATCGTCGGCGGCTTCAACGCCTACCCGGCCGAGATCGAGCAACTCCTCGGCCTGCACCCGGCGGTTGCCGACGTCGCCGTCGTCGGCGTCCCCGACGGCCGCCTCGGCGAGGTCGGCAGGGCGTACGTCGTCCGCAGGTCCGGCGGCGTCCTCACCGAGGACGACCTCATCGCCTGGGCGCGGCGCGAGATGGCGAACTACAAAGTCCCCAGGTCCGTCGAGTTCATGACGGAACTCCCGCGCAACGCGAGCGGGAAGGTGGTCAAGGGCGAGTTGCGGGCCGCACGCCGCCCTTGACGTCCCCCGCCGTCAGCGCGCGACGAACTGCGTCAGGATCGCCTGCACCTCATAGATGTCGACGCCCTTGGTGAAGGTCTTCTCGATCGGCACCGAGTTCCCCGAGATCCAGATCTTGAGCTCGGCGTCCAGGTCGAAGTGCCCGGCCGTCTCCACCGCGAAGTGCGAGATGCTGCGGTACGGCACCGAGTGGTACTCGACCTTCTTGCCCGTCATCCCCTGCTTGTCGATGAGGTCATGCGCCGGTCCGTGAGCAGGATCGCGTCCCTGATCAACTGATAGGCGCCGAATATCTGCTCACCCTGGCCGAGCAGCCGCGCGTAGTCGTGCGCGGCCTTGGCCGGGTCGATCGGATGAGCGTTGCCGAACAGTGCCATGAGGCCCCCCGTTTGTGATGTGTCAGAGCTTCTCGGGCGTGCGGATGCCGAGCAGCGCCATGCCCCGGTGCAGCGTCCGCGCCGTCAGGTCGCAGAGGAACAGCCGGTTCTCCACCTGCTCCGCCGAATCCGCCTTCAGGACCGGGCACTTGTCGTAGAACGACGTGTACAGCGACGCCAGCTGGTACAGGTACGCGGCCAGCTTGTGCGGGGCGTACTCGGCGGCGGCCTCGAAGACCGTGTCACCGAACGCGTCCAGGTGCAGGCCGAGCGCCCGCTCCGCCGGAGCCAGCTCCAGCTCGGCGTGCGCGGTCGGCTTCGCCTCGCCCGCCTTGCGCAGGATCGACTGGATACGGGCGTACGCGTACTGCAGGTACACCGACGTGTCGCCGTTCAGCGACACCATCTGGTCCAGGTCGAACTTGTAGTCGCGGCTCGGCGACGTCGACAGGTCCGCGTACTTCACGGCGCCGATGCCGACCTGCGCGGCCCGCTCCTGGATCTCCTCCTCGGTCAGGTCGCGCGCCTTCTCCCGCACGACCTCGGCGGCACGCTGCACCGCCTCGTCGAGCAGGTCCTCAAGGCGCACCGTCTCACCCGCACGTGTCTTGAACGGCTTGCCGTCCGCGCCGAGCACCGTGCCGTACGCCATGTTGTGCGCACTCACCTCGTCGGACAGCCAGCCCGCGCGCCGCGCCGTCTCGAAGACCATCTTGAAGTGCAGCGACTGCCGCACGTCCACGACGTACAGCAGCGACGTCGCGTCCAGGTCCTGCACACGGTTGCGGATCGCCGTCAGGTCGGACGCCGCGTAGCCGAAGCCGCCGTCCGCCTTCTGCACGATCAGCGGCACCGGCTGGTCGTCCTTGCCCTTGATGTCGTCGAAGAAGACCACGAGCGCGCCCTCGGAGCGGACCGCGACGCCCATCTCCTCCAGGAGGCGGGCCGTCTCCGGCATCCCGTCGTTGTACGCGGACTCGCCGACGATCTCGTCGTCCCGGATCTCCATGTCGAGCTTCTCGAAGACCGAGTAGAAGTAGACCTTCGACTCGTCGACGAACCGCTGCCACAGGGCGAGGGTCTCCTTGTCGCCGGACTGGAGGTCCACGACCCGCTTGCGGGCCCGCCCCTTGAAGTCCTCGTCCGCGTCGAAGACCGCGCGCGAGGCCTTGTAGATCCGGTTCAGCGTCGACATCGCCTGCTCGCCGTCCGCGTCCGCACCGGCCGCCGGCAGCTCGTCCGGGTGCTCGATCACGTACTGGATGAGCATGCCGAACTGGGTGCCCCAGTCACCGATGTGGTGCCGGCCGATCGTCTTCTCGCCCGTGAAGTCGAGCATGCCGCGCAGCGCGTCACCGATCACGGCGGACCGCAGGTGGCCGACGTGCATCTCCTTCGCCACGTTCGGCTGCGCGTAGTCGATGACCGTCGTACCGGGGACGTCCTTCAGCGGCACGCCGAGCCGGTCCGTGTCGGCGGCGCGCGCCGCGAGCGTGTCGGTGATCGCCCTGTCGGTGACCGTCACGTTCAGGAAGCCGGGGCCCGAGACCTCGACGTCGGCGATCAGCTCGCCGCTCGTGATCTTCTCGACGACCTGCGTCGCCAGCTCCCGCGGGTTCGCCTTCGCCTTCTTGGCGAGGGCCAGGATCCCGTTGGCCTGGAAGTCGGCCCGGTCGCTACGTCGCAGCAACGGGTCCGCGCCGCCGGCCTCCGGCAGGGCGGAAGTCAGGGCGTCGGCGAGGCGTGCGTTGACGTTGGCGGTGATGGACTTGACCGGGGCCATGTAGGGGCTGCCGTTCTGGTCGGGGTGGGCTGGAATGCACCGCCAGTATCCCAGAGCCGCGCGGCGAAGCCGTAACGCGTTTTCGTTCCGCACCGGGAAGCTGGGAGAATGGGGTGGGCAGAGGTGCAGCCCCACCCCGGATTCGAAGAGAGGGACAACCGATCGTGGCCCAGAGCACAGGCGCGGAGACCCAGGACTGGGTCTCCCGATACGCGGACGATGTCATCGCCGAGTCCGAGCGTCGTGCCCCGGGCAAACCGGTCGTCGTCGCCTCAGGCCTCTCCCCGTCGGGCCCGATCCACCTCGGCAACCTCCGCGAGGTCATGACCCCGCACCTGGTCGCCGACGAGATCCGCCGCCGCGGGTACACCGTGCGGCACCTGATCTCCTGGGACGACTTCGACCGCTACCGCAAGGTCCCGGCCGGCGTCCCCGGCACCGACGAGTCCTGGGCCGAGCACATCGGCAAGCCGCTGACCAGCGTCCCGGCCCCGGCAGGCTCGGCGTACCCGAACTGGGCGGAGCACTTCAAGGCCGCCATGGTCCAGGCGCTCGCCGACCTCGGCGTCGAGTTCGACGGCATCAGCCAGACCGAGCAGTACCAGGCCGGTACGTACCGCGAGCAGATCCTGCACGCGATGAAGCACCGCGGCGACATCGACGCGATCCTCGACCAGTACCGCACCAAGAAGGCCCCGGCCAAGAAGCAGCAGAACCAGAAGCCGGTCGACGAGGCCGAGCTGGAGGCCGCCGAGGGCTCCGGCGCCGCGTCCGAGGACGACGGTTCCAGCGGCTCGGCCGGCTACTTCCCGTACAAGCCGTTCTGCGGCCAGTGCGGCAAGGACCTCACGACGGTCACCTCCTACGACGACGAGACCACCGAGCTGTCCTACACCTGCACGCTCGACGGCTTCACCGAGACCGTCCTGCTGTCGGAGTTCAACCGCGGCAAGCTGGTCTGGAAGGTCGACTGGCCGATGCGCTGGGCCTTCGAGGGCGTCATCTTCGAGCCCTCGGGTGTCGACCACTCCTCGCCCGGTTCGTCGTTCCAGGTCGGCGGCCAGATCGTCGGCAAGATCTTCGGCGGCAAGCAGCCCATCGGCCCGATGTACGCCTTCGTCGGCATCTCCGGCATGGCCAAGATGTCCTCGTCGAAGGGCGGGGTCCCGACCCCCGGCGACGCGCTCCAGATCATGGAGCCGCAGCTGCTGCGCTGGCTCTACGCCCGCCGCAAGCCCAACCAGTCGTTCAAGATCGCCTTCGACCAGGAGATCCAGCGGCTCTACGACGAGTGGGACAAGCTCGGCGCCAAGGTCGCCGACGGCACGGTGCTGCCCGCCGACGCCGCCGCGTACAGCCGCGCCGTCGGCGTCGCGGGCCGCGAGCTGCCCCGCACGCCGCGCCCGCTTCCGTACCGCACGCTGGCGTCCGTCGCCGACGTCACGGCCGGCGACGAGGAGCAGACCCAGCGCATCCTCTCCGAGCTCGACCCGGCGAACCCGGTCACCGACCTCGACACCGTCCGACCCCGGCTCGACAAGGCCGAGGCCTGGATCACCAAGTACGTGCCCGCCGAGTCCCGCACCATCGTGCGCACCGAGCCCGACACCGAGGCGCTCGCCGCGCTCGACGAACAGGGCCGCGAGTCCATCCGCCTCCTCCTGGAGGGCCTGGACGAGCACTGGTCGCTCGACGGACTGACCCACCACGTCTACGGCGTTCCCAAGGTGCAGGCCGGCTTCCCGGCCGACGCCACGGCGAAGGAGCTCCCGGCGGAGATCAAGACCGCCCAGCGCTCCTTCTTCGCGCTGCTCTACCACCTGCTCGTCGGCCGTGACACCGGGCCGCGACTGCCCACGCTGCTCCTCGCCGTCGGCGCGGACCGCGTGCGCAAGCTGCTCGGGGCGTAACCGGACACGAAAGAGGGGCGGCACCGGATCCGATCCGGTGCCGCCCCTCTTCACGCCGGGTTACGCGTAGTCGCCCATCAGGTCCTGGTCGAAGCGCACCGCGAACTGGCTCAGATACCGGTTCGCGTCGTCCGTCGACATCCGGTGCCCGTACTGCGCCTCCACGTTCGCCGCGAACGCGCGCGGCGTCGGCAGCCCCTCGCCCGCTATCGAGCTGCGGAACACCTGGTAGAGCTCGTCGTCCGTGGGGTCCTCCGCGACCGTCGGCACACCGTCGCCCAACGGCCGCGTACCGCCCGCACCGTTCGGCACAGGGAAGTCGGGCTCGGGCTCGGCGACCGGCTCCGGCTCGGGCGCGCGCGGCGCCGGCACGGGGAACTGCTGCTGCGCGGGCTGCTGCTGAGCCGCCTGCGGCTGAGGCTGCGGTTCCGGTTCCGGATCGGGCTCCGGGTGCGGCTGCGGCTGCGGCTCGAACGACGGGTCGTAGTCCCCGCGGTACTCCTTCGGCCGCGGCTCGGCGAACCACTGGCTCGGCGCGTCCTCCGCCACCGGCGGACGCTCCACAGGCCCCCGCTCCAGCTCCGGCGCCGCCACCCGCGGAGCAGGCGGCAACAACGGCGCCTCGATCCCAGCCGCCGCAAGCCCCTCCGGAGCCGTCTGCGCCAACGGCACCCCGTACCGCGCCAGGCGCAACGGCATCAGCGACTCCACCGGAGCCTTCCGCCGCCACGCCCGCCCGAACCGCGAACGCAGCCGCGCCTGATACACCAGCCGCTCCTGCTCCAGCTTGATGACCTCGTCGTACGAACGCAGCTCCCACAGCTTCATCCGCCGCCACAACAGAAACGTCGGCCCCGGAGACAGCAGCCAACGCGTGATCCGCACACCCTCCATGTGCTTGTCCGCGGTGATGTCCGCGATCCGCCCGATCGCGTGCCGCGCCGCCTCCACGGCCACCACGAACAGCACCGGGATCACCGCGTGCATACCGGTGCCCAGTGGATCCGGCCAGGCCGCCGCGCCGTTGAAGGCAATCGTCGCCGCCGTCAGCAGCCACGCCGTCTGCCGCAGCAACGGGAACGGAATCCGGATCCACGTCAGCAGCAGATCCAGCGCGAGGAGCACACAGATACCGGCGTCGATACCGATCGGGAAGACGTACGAGAAGTTGCCGAAGCCCTTTTGCAGGGCCAACTCCCGCACGGCGGCGTACGAACCGGCGAACCCGATGGCCGCGATGACCACCGCTCCGGCGATCACCACCCCCACGAGTATCCGGTGCGTCCGTGTCAGCTTCAGTGGCGCGGCCACTCCACTTCCCCTCCCAGTTCCGGCTGTTGCGGCCAACAGACTGGCACATGCACGGGCCGGGGCGCGGGCCGGTACGCGCGGAAGCCCGGCTCCCCAAGGGGGAACCGGGCTTCCAGCAGGAGGTCAGCGGGCTGCGCTCACGCGCCCTTCTTCGACTCCTTGGACTCCTTGGACTCCGGGGAGGAGGCCGACGGCTTCGCCGAACCGCCCGCGTCGCCGCCCTTGGCGGACTCGATGACCTTCGCCACCGCTTCCTTCGCCGCCTTCTGCGCGTCCTTCGACAGCGAGCCCGCGGCCGGGGCGTCCTCGCCCGCGAGACCCGAACCGTTGTAGTCCACCGTCACCACGACGTTGTCCACGCGCGAGACGATCGTCTGCTGCTTGGACGTGACGTCGTCCTTTTTGTCCTTGTACTTACGGTCGTAGCTGATCTGCGTCGCCGCGTCGCCCGTCTTGGACACCGGCGTCGTCTTGACGTCCTTCGCGCCCTTGGTCGCCTTGGCGTCCTCGATCTGCTTCGCGTAGTACGCCTCGGCCAGCTTGTCGCCGCTGCCCCGGTTCACATCCGAGTCGAAACGGACCAACGACACATTGAGCCAGCGGAACTGCGAGCCCTTCACGCCGTTGTTGTCCAGGCTCGACCAGGAGCAGCTCGCACGCGTCGACTCGTCGTCGGACGCGCCGGCCTTGCTCTCGGCCTTCGGGACCAGGTCGCCCAGCGTGCTCTTCGAGAACGACGAGCAGGCCTGCGGAAGCTCCTTGTACGTCGCGGGCGCGACCTTCTTCGCCTTGGCGCCCGAGGTCGAGGCCGAGGCCTTCGCCTGCGAGTCGTCCTTCGCGCTGTCGGAACCGGAGGACGAGCAGCCGGCTACGACGAGAACCGCAGGCACGGCGGCCGCGCAGACAAGGGTGCGGGTGAGTCGCTTGGTCGGACGGTGCATGGTTCCTTCACTAGGACGCTGACAGGGCCACGGCCCCGCCACGTGACGACCATTCGACCTTCACGAGTGGGGCTCGATGGGTCACCGTACGCCGTGCCCGACGCGTGCGTCTCGCCTTCACCATGCCATCGGGCTGTGCCCGAATGCCCCTAATCGCCGAACTTGCCGACCAGGTTCCCGGCCAGATTCCGGGCTGTGTCCTGCATTTCCTTGCTGTCCGGCACCTTCTCGGCGGTCGCCGTCTGCACCTCGTACTGGACGGTCACCAACACGTTCGACGTGCGGAACGCCACAGTCACCGTGCGGTGCCGACCGGTCGTCGGACCCGCCAGCACGTCATCCACGAACGCCTCGTCGCCGAGGTCGTCGAGCAGCCGCGGCTGAAGATCATCGACGGAGGACGCGGACGCGGACGGGGAGCCGGAGGCGCCGTCCGACGGCTCGTCGGACGCCTTGCCGGACGCCTTCCCGGACGCCTTGTCGGACGGGGAGGACGACGCGGGCTCCGAAGCCTCCTTCTCGGCCTCCGTCGAGGCCGAGGCCGACGCCTCCGACGACAGCGGATCCGGCAGATCAGCCGCCTCCGCCTTCGACGCGAACACCGCCGCCGCGCGGTCGTCGTCGCTCACCGCCGTGTCGTACGACACCACCCGCTCGAAATCGAGGCTCAGCCGATGCGTGCCGCCCCGGGCCGAATCGTCCTTCCACCGGCACCCGACCCGACGGTCCGTGTCGTACGTGACCGTGGCCGTGCCCTCGTACGCCTTCTCGCGCTGCTCCGCGTCCGGGAGCCGCTTGATGCCGGGGAGCATCTCGTTCAGCGTGTCCTGGCCGGGCTGGCTGCACGGCTCGGGCAGCGTCCGGTACTTGCCCGGTTCCGCGGTCGACGCGGTGGCGCTCGGCTCACCGGGCTTCGAGTCGTCGGCCCCGCCGTCGTCGTCGGAGCCGCTGGTGCAGCCGGCGAGCACGGCCGCAAGGAGCACGGCGACACCCGGTACGAACGCGTACGACTTCCGCTGCACCCTGAGGCTCCTCTCGGCGCCTTGCGCCTGGTTAATCGGTTGCCGCGGCGGGGCGGCCAATGGGCACTATGTCTATCGCACGCGCCGCCGTGGACGCCGGTCCGGCATCCGATTTGCCGCCCTGGCGCAGGTATTTGCGCTACATCCACTTCACTTGTTTCAACCCTTACGACCAACTCATCCGATCCTCGGGGGATTTCATGTCATACGTAGAGGTTCCGGGAGCCAAGGTCCCGATCCGCATGTGGACCGACCCGGCCAAGGTGGACCCGGGCGCGCTGCAGCAGCTCCAGAACGTGGCGACGCTGCCCTGGATCAAGGGCCTGGCCGTCATGCCCGACGTCCACTACGGAAAGGGCGCCACGGTCGGCTCGGTGATCGCGATGCAGGGCGCGGTCTGCCCGGCGGCGGTCGGCGTCGACATCGGCTGCGGCATGAGCGCGGTGAAGACGTCCCTGACGGCGAACGACCTCCCGGGCGACCTGTCGCGCCTCCGCTCGAAGATCGAGCAGGCGATTCCGGTGGGGCGGGGGATGCACGACGATCCGGTGGATCCGGGGCGGCTGCACGGCTTCGCCACGGCGGGGTGGGACGACTTCTGGGGACGGTTCGGCGGGGTCGCCGATGCGGTGAAGTTCCGGGAGGGGCGGGCCGTGAAGCAGATGGGGACGCTCGGCGGGGGCAACCACTTCCTCGAACTTACGTTCGATTCAGAGGGTGCGGTTTGGCTCATGCTGCACTCCGGTTCCCGGAACATCGGCAAGGAGCTGGCGGACCATCACATCGGCGTCGCGCAGGGCCTGTCGCACAACCAGAACCTCGTCGACCGCGACCTCGCCGTGTTCATCGCGGAGACCCCGCAGATGGCGGCGTACCGGAACGACCTGTTCTGGGCGCAGGAGTACGCAAAGTACAACCGCTCGATCATGATGGCGCTCTTCAAGGACGTGATCCGCAAGGAGTTCAAGAAGGCGAAGCCGACGTTCGAGCCGGAGATCAGCGCTCACCACAACTACGTGAGCGAGGAGCGCTACGACGGCATGGACCTGCTGGTCACCCGCAAGGGAGCGATCCGGGCGGGCTCCGGCGAGTACGGGATCATCCCCGGCTCCATGGGCACGGGCTCGTACATCGTGAAGGGCCTCGGCAACGCGGCGTCCTTCAACTCCGCGTCGCACGGCGCCGGCCGGAAGATGAGCCGGAACGCCGCGAAGAAGCGCTTCTCGACGCGCGACCTGGAGGAGCAGACGCGGGGCGTGGAGTGCCGCAAGGACTCCGGCGTCGTGGACGAGATCCCGGGCGCGTACAAGCCGATCGAGCAGGTCATCGAGCAGCAGCGGGACCTGGTGGAGGTCGTGGCCAAGCTCAAGCAGGTCGTCTGCGTGAAGGGCTGACCTGCTCGGGCCGCGCGTACCCTGGGCTTCGGTTCAGTGGATCGTCGCCGAAAGGTAGGGCAAGGCCATGGCTCCCGCCCCCGCATCTCGTATTGCCGTCGTCACGGGCGCGAGCAGTGGCATTGGTGCTGCCACTGCTCGGCGGCTCGCGGCCGAGGGGTATCGCGTGGTGCTCACCGCTCGTCGGGAGGACCGGATCGAGGCGGTCGCCAAGGAGATCACGGCTGCCGGGCACGATGCCGTCGCGTACGCGCTGGATGTGACCGATCGGGCTGCCGTTGATGAGTTCGCTTCGGCGTTCAAGACCATTGGGGTTCTCGTCAACAATGCCGGTGGTGCGCTCGGGGCCGATCCCGTTGCCACCGGGGATCCGGATCAGTGGCGGCAGATGTACGAGACGAACGTCATCGGCACGCTCAATGTCACCCAGGCGCTGCTGCCCGCCCTCACGGCGAGTGGGGATGGGACTGTGGTCGTGCTGTCGTCGACCGCGGGGCACGGGACCTATGAAGGTGGGGGCGGGTACGTCGCTGCCAAGCATGGGGAGCATGTGCTCGCGGAGACGTTGCGGCTTGAGATCGTCGGGACGCCCGTGCGGGTCATCGAGGTCGCGCCGGGGATGGTGAAGACCGACGAGTTCGCGCTGACCCGGTTCGGCGGGGACGAGGCGAAGGCCGCCAAGGTGTACCAGGGCGTGGCGGAGCCGCTGAGCGCGGACGACGTCGCCGACACGATCGGCTGGGCCGTGACCCGGCCGCCGCACGTGAACATCGACCTGCTGGTGGTGCGGCCGCGTGCGCAGGCGTCCAATACGAAGGTGCATCGTGAGCAGTCCGACCAGTCCTGAGCAGCCGGGCTCGCCCGATCCGCTGGACGCGTTGCAGCGGGAGTACGACGAGCGGCGGCGTGCGGAGGAGAAGCGCGGCGAGCGGTACATGTGGTGGTACCTGGGGTACTTCCTGTTCGGGATTCACATCGTCGCGTTCGTGATGATTTACGCGATCAAGCACGCCAATTAGCGCGGCTGGTCTCAGCCCGCGTACGCCGTCGGTGGCACGCCCACCGTCGCCGTGAAGTCCCGGACGAGGTGGGCCTGGTCCGCGTAGCCGAGGTCGGCTGCGAGGGCGGCCCAGTCGATGTCGCGGCGGGCCGCGGCCGTCTCCACGGCCTCGTGGATGCGGAAGCGCAGGATGCACCACTTGGGGCTGACGCCGACGTACGCGTGGAAGAGGCGCTGGAGCGAGCGGACCGTCATGCCCTCGGCCTGTGCGAAGTCGGCCACGCGGCGGACTCCTCGGTCGGCCCGTATGCGGTCGACCAGTCCGATCGCGAGTTCGGCCTGCGGGTCGGGTTCGGCGGGGGCCAGCGGCAGCAGGTACGCGTCGAGGGCGGCGATCCGGCCCGCGTCGTCGGCGGGGGAGAGGACGGCCGCCGGGTCCGTGGCCGGGAAGATCTCCTCGTAGGGCAGGACGCGGCCCGTCCACTGCGAGACCGGCGCGTCCGGCGCGAACGGGCGGAACGCCCCCGGCCGGAACTTCACCCCGCACACCTTTCCCCGTCCGTGGATCTTGCGGACGTAGAGCCCGGGCGCGGCGACGCCGGTCAGCTCCCCGTACGGCGGCTGGTCGATGTCGTCCTGCTGGAAGGTGAGGTGCACGGACGGGTGGGGCAGTACGTGCGAGGCGTAGGGCTCCGGCAGGTCCCAGTCGATGAACCAGTAGTGCTCGACGTGCGGGCGCAGCGGCTCGGCGGGCTCGTGCCGGCGCAGCCGCACGCGCGTGAGCAGCGCGGTCGGTTCGACGATCCCGCGGGTGTCGGGACGGCGGCGGTCCTGTGACATGAGGCGAGCGTAGAGCGGGGCACTGACAGTGGCCGTGGCGTCGGGCGTCGTGTTTCTTCAAGCCGGGCGGTCCGCGCGCTCGTAGCGTCGAGGTATGGACACGAACGAGAAGCAGACGGACATGAAGCCTCTGGGCGGGCTGCTCGCCGCGGCCGCCTCCCGTGCCGTCCCGGTGGTCGCGGGTGTCGAGGACAAGGACCTCGACGCCCCGACGCCGTGTGCGGACTACGACGTGCGGACGCTGGTGAATCACCTTCTGCACGTGGTCGTCGAGTTCCAGAAGCTGGCGGTGAAGCGGGACTCCGACTTCTCCTCGCCGCCGGACTACGTGGCGGAGGGCGGCTGGCGTGAGCGGTTCGCTAGCGAGGCGGACGCGCTGGTAGAGGCGTGGTCGACGCCCGGCGCCGAGGAGGGGACGACCGGGGCGCTGAACATGCCGGCGCGGACCGTGGGCGGGATGGCGCTGCTGGATCTGACCGCGCACGCGTGGGATCTGGCGCGGGCGACCGGTCAGGAGTACGGGGCCGATCCGGCGGTGGTCGCGGAGCTCACGGGAGTGGTGGAGCGGCTTGCGCCGACGGGCCGGGAGATGGGGGCGTTCGGGGCGGCGGTGCCGGTGGGTGCGGACGCGGATCCGTTCGCGCGGATGCTCGCCGCCACGGGCCGGGACCCGTACGGGGAGTAGGGGAGTGGAGGGGCAGGAGGGAGGGGCAGGCCCGGGGGGCGGGAATAGCTCGCGACGGCGCACCGTTCGGCAGGTATAGTTGAAGCGTCAACAACCTGCGGAAGGTGAGCAAGGTGAGCAGCATGCAGTTCGGGATCTTCACCGTCGGTGACGTCACCGTCGACCCGACGACCGGACGCGCGCCGAGCGAGCACGAGCGCATCAAGGCGATGCTCGCCATCGCGCGGAAGGCCGAGGAGGTCGGGCTCGACGTCTTCGCCACCGGTGAGCACCACAACCCGCCGTTCGTCCCGTCCTCGCCGACGACGATGCTCGGCCACATCGCGGCGCGCACCGAGAACCTGATCCTGTCCACGTCGACGACGCTGATCACGACGAACGACCCGGTGAAGATCGCCGAGGACTTCGCGATGCTCCAGCACGTCGCGGACGGCCGGGTCGACCTGATGATGGGCCGCGGCAACACCGGCCCGGTCTACCCGTGGTTCGGCAAGGACATCCGTGACGGCATCGACCTCGCCATCGAGAACTACGCGCTGCTGCGGCGCCTGTGGGACGAGGACGTGGTGTCGTGGAAGGGCAAGTTCCGCACGCCGCTGCAGTCCTTCACGTCCACGCCGCGCCCGCTGGACGGCGTCGCGCCGTTCGTCTGGCACGGCTCGATCCGCTCGCCGGAGATCGCCGAGCAGGCCGCGTACTACGGCGACGGTTTCTTCCACAACAACATCTTCTGGCCCATGAGCCACACCAAGCAGATGGTGAACCTCTACCGGCAGCGCTACGCCCACTACGGGCACGGCACGCCGGAGCAGGCGATCGTCGGGCTCGGCGGCCAGGTGTTCATGCGGAAGAACTCGCAGGACGCGGTGCGGGAGTTCCGCCCGTACTTCGACAACGCGCCGGTGTACGGCCACGGTCCGTCCCTGGAGGAGTTCACCTCGCAGACGCCGCTGACCGTGGGCTCGCCGCAGGAGGTCATCGAGCGGACCCTGTCGTTCCGTGACCATGTGGGCGACTACCAGCGCCAGCTGTTCCTCATGGACCACGCGGGGCTGCCGCTCAAGACGGTCCTGGAGCAGCTCGACCTGCTGGGCGAGGAGGTCGTGCCGGTGCTGCGCAAGGAGTTCGCGAACAAGCGTCCTGCGAACGTGCCGGACGCGCCCACCCACGCGGCGCGCGTCGCGGCGAAGAACGAGGAGGTCAAGAGCGCATGAAGCTCGTCGTCGTGTCGGCGGGGCTGAGCTCCCCGTCGTCCACTCGGCTGCTGGCCGACCGGTTGGCCGTCGCGACCACGGAGCGCGTGGACGCGGAGGTCGAGGTGCTTGAGCTGCGTGACTACGCCACGGAGATCGCCCAGCACTTCGTCACCGGGTTTCCGCCGGCCCGGCTCGCCGCCGCGCTGGACGCGGTGGCGGCGGCGGACGGTCTGATCGCGGTCACGCCGGTCTTCTCGGGCTCCTACAGCGGCCTGTTCAAGTCGTTCTTCGACCTGATCGACAAGGACGCGCTGACCGGGAAGCCGGTGCTGGTCGGGGCGACGGGCGGTACGGCCCGCCACTCGCTGGTGACCGAGCATGCGCTGCGCCCGCTGTTCACGTATCTGCGGGCGGTCGTCCTTCCCACGGCGGTCTACGCGGCGTCGGAGGACTGGGGCGACGAGGGCCTGGCGTCCCGTATCGCCCGGGCGGGCGGTGAGCTTGCCCGTCTGATGGTCCCGTCGGCCGCGGCCCCCGACGTCGACACCTCCGCGGCGATCGCCCCGCGCTCCCTGCACGGAGCGGTCACCTCGGTGGACCCGGCGGACGGCTTCGAGGTCACCCCGTTCGCGGAACGCCTGGAGGCATTGCGGGTCGGCTGACCCGTGGCCGGCGTCCCGGTGCCCATCGCGCGGCACCGGGGCGCCGCCTTGCCCACCCTGCCGCCCAAGGCGGCAGATTGCCCAAGGCGGTGACGGCCGGCCGTCACGGGTGGGGAGCCGTGGTGGCGGCAGATTGCCCAAGGCGGTTGCGGCCGACCGCGACGGGTGGGGAGCCGGGCATGCGGCGGCTCGCCCTGAGTGGGGGCGTCACCCCGTGGGGCCGACACCCCTGGAGGGAACGGGCCGGGGAACAGTGGCCTGGTGGGGCGGTGCGGGCAGGTAAATCAAGCCCCTGCGGCGATTGAGCAGCGGGGTCCGGGGCGGAGCCCCGAGAGCGCAACGCCGGTTCGGCAAGGACAGCCCCGTGGCCGGGGACCGGGTGGCGTCGATGTCACCCGTCCCCCGGCCGCAGCCGCCCCCCGATCCTCCGCCACGCCCGCCGCCGCCGAGACGCCCCCAGGTCCTCGAAGAGCGCCTCGTACCGCCGCACGATCGGCTCCGGGTCGTACCGCCGCGCGGCCGCCCTCGCCGCCACCCCCATCCTCCTCCGCCCCGGCCCGTCCTCGATGAGGTCGAGGACCGCCTCGGCGAGCGCACTCGCGTTGCCCACCGGCACGAGCCGCCCGTCGACGCCGTCCGTGATGATCTCGGCGGGACCGAGCGGCGCGTCCGTGGAGACGACCGGTACCCCGCACCGCATCGCCTCGACCAGCGTCATCCCGAAGGACTCCGCGTCGGAGGCGCTCACCACGATCGACGCCCGCGCGAACTCCGGCTCGATCGGCGACACCGTCCCCATGAGGCGGGCCCGCCCGCGCAGCCCGAGCTCGTCCACGAGCGCCCGCAGCCGCGGTTCCTGCCGCCCGCCCCCGTAGATCCGCAGCTCCCAGTCGGGGTGGCGCGCCGACACCGCGGTGAACGCCTCCAGGAGCAGGTCGTAGCGCTTGCCGGGGGAGAGCCGCCCGGCCGCGGCGATGATCTTCGAGGTGCCGTCCGACGGCGGCACATCGACCGGCGGCACGATGTTCGGCACGGAGAGGATCCGCACGCCGGGCAGCCGCATCCGCGCCCGGTACACCTCCGCGTCCTCCCGTGTGACCGTGACGAGCGCGTCCAGCGTCCGGTAGCGCCGGGCGAGGGTCCTGAGCAGCCTGGTGCTGTGTGCGTCGTGCCGCAGGTGTTCCTGCGCGATCCGCAGTGCCCGCTTCGGCCCCCACTGGGCGAGGCAGACATTGAGCCCGGGCCGCGTCCCGATGACGACGTCGGCTTCGCAGCGCTCCTGGAGGTACTCGCGTACGCGCAGGTCGTGCAGCAGCGTGTACTGCCGGTGCCGCTTGTCGGCGGCGGGGTAGACCCGGGCCCGCTTTCCGTACGCGGACTTCAGCGTGTCGGCCGTCCCCGGCCGCAGGTCCACCAGCGGTACGAGGCCGATCCGCGGGTCGACCGGGAACCGGGGGTCCTCCCGGTGCCGGGACGCCGACACGATCTCCACCTCGTGGCCGCCGTGCTCGATGAGCGCGGTGGCGAGGTTCAGCGTGGTGCGCGCCGTGCCGCCGACGGCGTACACGTTGTGCAGCAGGAACGCGATCTTCATGGCGCATGTGTTCCCCGCCGGGCGCGCGCCGCGGGTGAGATCCGGGGAAGAAGCCCTTCGGCCGACCACCGAACAGGGGACCCTCCGTCGGGCCGCGGCCCTGTCGGGCGGCCGCCCCGGCCGCCATCATGGCGTCATGCGCTTCTCGGTCAACATCCCGAACTTCGGTGACTTCGCCGACGCCCGCACCGTCGCCCGCACGGCTCAGGCCGCCGAACAGGCGGGCTGGGACGGCCTGTTGCTGTGGGACCACGTCGTGCACGACAAGAAGGAGCAGCGCGGGAAGCCCTTCGGTGACCCGTGGATGCTGCTCACGGCGGCGGCCCTGGCCACGTCCCGGATCAAGCTGGGCACGCTGGTCGCGGCCGTGCCCCGCTACCGGCCCGAGCAACTCGCTCGCCAGGTCGCCACATTGGACGCGCTCAGCGGCGGCCGGGTCGTGTTCGGCGCGGGTCTGGGCGGCCCCGCGGATGACGAGTTCGGGAGCTTCGGCGACACCGTCGACCGGGTCGTGCACGCCGAACGCCTCGACGAGGGCCTGGAGTTGCTCGCCCGGTACTGGTCGGGGGAGGACGTGGACCACGACGGCGCCCACTTCCGCGTACGGGAGACGCAGCTGCTGCCCGCGACCGTCCAGCGGCCCCGCCCGCCCGTCTGGATCGGCGGCTTCTGGCCCGCCCGGCGGCCGATGCGCCGCGCGGCCCGCTGGGACGGCGCGGCCCCCTTGTTCGCCGACGCGCTGCACGGTGTGCCGCCGCGCCCGGACCGGTTCGCGGAGGTCGTCCGGTACGTGACCGAGCACCGGGAGTCGGCCGAGGGCCCCTTCGAGTTCGTCGTCGGCGGGCTCACGCCGCCCGGCAAGGCGGCCGCGCTCGACATCGTGGGGCCGCTGGCGGACGCGGGGGCGACGTGGTGGGACGAGCGGCAGTTGCAGACGGGCGGGTCGATCGACTCGTACGAGGCGGTGCTGCGCAGGATCGAGGCGGGGCCGCCGGTGCTGTAGGGCCCGGGGTCAGGGCCAGACCAGGCAGTACGCCTGATGCCCCGCGTCGTGCAGCCGGTGGCTGAAGTCCTGCCACTCGTGCAGCAGTTGGTACACGTTGAACGCGTCGCGCGGGCCGCCGCGGTCGGGGACCGTGGACCAGATGAACGCCGCGGCGCCGACGGACTCCTCGCCGACCCCGCGCAGCGGGTCGACGACCGTCATGGGGAGCTTGACCACCGCGTAGTCGGGGTGCAGGACGACGAGCTCCAGGGGCGGAACCTTGTGCAGGGGTATGCCCTCTATGCCGGTGAGAACCATCGCGGCCATCGTCTCCGGCTTGATCTTGGTGAACATGCCGCCCATGCCCAGCTCGTCACCGCCGAGCTCCTCGGGGCGCATGGAGATCGGGACGCGGGCGGCGGTCGCGCCGTCGGGCGCGCCGAAGTATTTGTAGGTCACCCCCACCCGGCCACCATTCCCGATGTCCCCGTCCCTGATGTCCCGGGCCTCTTCGCCCTCTTCGCGTCGGTGCTTCCCCCGCCGGGCACGCCGGGGGCCCAGGTCGCCGGTCCCCTCGCCCAGTCCGCCACCGCGATGCATATCTCCACCCGACTGCTGTTCCCCGGGCCGCGCAAGCCCTTTTGTAGGCCGCGCGACCGCCTGCGCGCAACCCGATCATCGTGTCAGTGACCTCCCCCACGGTCCCCCGCCGAAACGTGTCGGCGCGCCGTGGCGCGATGCAGAGTCTAGAGTCCCGCGGGTCCGCGCGCTGGGGCGCGCGAGGGTGGGCCGTACGCTGAGAGGTATGGCAGAGGCGAACAACACTCCCTATCCCTATGAGGCACCCGCGTCGCAGGGGCTTTTCGACCGTGCGGAAGCGGTGACGCCCGGTGGCGTGAACTCGCCCGTGCGCGCATTTCGTGCGGTGGGCGGAACGCCCCGGTTCATGGTGTCCGGTAACGGTCCGTATCTCACCGATGCCGACGGGCGCGAGTATGTCGACCTCGTGTGCTCGTGGGGGCCGATGATCCTCGGCCATTCCCACCCCGAGGTGATCGCGGCGGTGCAGGAGGCCGTCTCGCGCGGCACCTCCTTCGGTACGCCGGGCGCGGGCGAGGTCGAGCTGGCCGAGGAGATCGTCCGGCGGATCGACCCGGTCGAGCAGGTGCGTCTGGTGTCCTCCGGCACCGAGGCGACCATGTCGGCGATCCGGCTGGCGCGCGGTTTCACCGGCCGGGCGAAGGTCATCAAGTTCGCGGGCTGCTACCACGGGCACGTCGACGCGCTGCTCGCCGCCGCCGGTTCGGGCGTCGCGACGCTCGGCCTGCCGGACACCCCGGGTGTCACGGGCGCGCAGGCCGGCGACACGATCGTGCTGCCGTACAACGACATCGAGGCCGTGCGGGCCGCGTTCGCCGCGCACCCCGGCCAGATCGCCTGCGTGATCACGGAGGCCTCGCCCGGCAACATGGGCGTCGTGCCGCCGAAGGCGGGCTTCAACCAGGGGCTGAAGGACGTGTGCGCGGAGAACGGCGCGCTGTTCATCTCCGACGAGGTGATGACCGGCTTCCGTACCTCGAAGGCCGGCTGGTTCGGCGTCGACGGTGTGGTGCCCGACCTGATGACGTTCGGCAAGGTCATGGGCGGTGGCTTCCCGGCCGCCGCGTTCGGTGGCCGCGCCGACGTGATGGCGTACCTCGCACCGGCCGGTCCCGTGTACCAGGCGGGCACGCTGTCCGGTAACCCCGTCGCCACCGCCGCGGGCGTCGCCCAGCTGCGGCTGCTCGACGACGCGGCGTACGCGAAGGTCGACGCGACCAGCGAGCAGCTGCGCGGCCTGGTCTCCGAGGCGCTCACCAAGGAGGGCGTCGCGCACCGCGTGCAGAACGCGACGAACATGTTCACCGTGTTCTTCACGGAGAACGAGGTGACGAACTACGAGGACGCGAAGGGCCAGGACGCCTTCCGCTTCGGTCCGTTCTTCCACTCGATGCTGGAGCAGGGCGTGTACCTGCCGCCGTCGGCGTTCGAGTCCTGGTTCGTGTCGACCGCGCACGACGAGCGGGCGATCGAGCGGATCGCGGCGGCGTTTCCGGCCGCCGCCCGCGCCGCCGCGGAGGCCACGGCATGAGCGCCCCGAAGTCGGGCGACGACATCACCGTCGTCCATCTGATGCGCCACGGCGAGGTGCACAACCCGGACGGGATCCTGTACGGGCGCCTGCCCGACTACCACCTGTCCGAGCTCGGCCGGCGGATGGCCGACCGGGTCGCCGAGCACCTCTCGGCGCGCGACATCACGCACGTCGTGGCGTCCCCGCTGGACCGTGCGCAGGAGACGGCGACGCCGATCGCGAAGGCGCACGGCCTGGACCTGGACAGTGACGAGCGGCTGATCGAGGCGGGCAACGTCTTCCAGGGCAAGACCTTCGGCGTCGGCGACGGCGCGCTGAAGAACCCGGAGAACTGGAAGCACCTGGTCAACCCGTTCAAGCCGTCCTGGGGCGAGCCGTACATCGACCAGGTCGTGCGGATGATGGGCGCGCTCGACGCGGCGAAGGACGCGGCGCGCGGGCACGAGGCGGTGTGCGTCAGCCACCAGCTGCCCATCTGGATCGTCCGCTCCTACGTGGAGAAGCGGCGGCTGTGGCACGACCCGCGCAAGCGGCAGTGCACGCTGGCCTCGCTGACGACGTTCACGTACCAGGGCGACAAGATCGTGTCCGTGGGCTACACCGAGCCCGCCCGCGATCTCGTTCCCGCGCATCTCCTCGCGGGCGCCAAGCCCGTGAAGGGGAAGGACAAGGCCTTCGGGGCCTGATCCCGCGCAATCGTTTCGCTGAGAGGCCGCCGTCAACCCGGCGGCCTTTCGCGTACCTCTTCAAATCGCCGCAAAAGCGGACCGTTTACCGGAACCCGCGTGTTCCTCGATCCCTCTTCCCGGGCGCCCCTGTGAATGGGGTGGCGTGAGGAATGGGGACGACGGAATGCGGGACGTGAGTCGCAGGGGACTGCTCGGGCTCGGTGCGGGCGCGGCGAGCGGGGCGCTGCTCGCGGGGTGCGGTACGGGCGGTGGCCGGACGGTCACCTCGCAGGGGCACGGCAAGGCGGGCCCGCCCGCCCGGCGGCTGAGGCCCATCGGCGACGGCTCGACGGCGTACACCGGGAAGCAGCCGCATCAGCCGGCCAGGCCCGAGCGGCTCGAACCGGGGCAGAAGCCGCCGCAGTTCGTCGTCTTCTCGTGGGACGGCGCGGGCGAGGTGGGCAACGGCCTCTTCCCCCGCTTCCTGAAGCTCGCCGAGGACCACGGCGCGCACATGACCTTCTTCCTCTCGGGCCTGTACCTGCTGCCCGAGTCGAAGAAGCGGCTCTACCGCCCGCCGAACAACCCGGTCGGCGCCTCCGACATCGGCTATCTGACCGACGCGCACATCGAGGAGACGCTGAAGTACGTCCGCCGGGCCTGGCTCGAAGGGCACGAGATCGGCACGCACTTCAACGGGCACTTCTGCGCGGGCCCCGGCACCGTCGCCAACTGGACGCCCGCGCAGTGGTGCGACGAGATCGACCAGGCGACGTCCTTCGTGAAGAAGTGGCGCACGCACACGGGCCGCGACGACCTGCCCGCGCTGCCCTTCGACTACGACAAGGAACTCGTCGGCGGCCGTACGCCCTGCCTGCTCGGCCAGGAGAACCTGCTGCCCGCCGCCCGCGACCTCGGCTGGCGCTACGACGCATCCTCGCCCGGCGGCGTCCAGCGCTGGCCCGACAAGCGGCTCGGGGTGTGGGACCTGCCGCTGCAGGCCGTCCCGTTCCCCGGCCGGAGCTTCGAGGTCCTGTCGATGGACTACAACATGCTGGCCAACCAGTCCCTCAACTCCACGCGCGCGCCCGCCTACAACTACCCGGGCTGGCGCAAGCAGTCGACGCAGGCGTACATCCAGGGATTCAAGCGGGCATACGAGACGAACCGGGCGCCGTTCTTCATCGGCAACCACTTCGAGGAGTGGAACGGCGGCATCTACATGGACGCCGTCGAGGACGCGCTGAAACACATCGCGGCCACCGCCGACAAGCACGATGACGTGCGGCTCGTCTCCTTCCGGCAGTTCGTCGACTGGCTCGACGCGCAGGACCCGAAAACGCTCGCGAAGCTGCGTACGCTCGACGTGGGACAGCAGCCCTCCGAAGGCTGGCGCAAGTTCCTCGCAAACCCCTCCTGAAGTGGGCTTTTCCCACCGCGAGGGGGGTGCGGAAGATCCCCTAAACAGACATGCGAAACTTTTCACATGAGTGCCGCCTCCCGCGCCCCCCGCACCACCGCGACGAAGCGCCGCGCCGCCAAGCTGACCGTAGGAGCCGCCGTGGCGGCCCTCGCGCTGACGGCCTGCGGCTCCGGCGGCACGTCCGGCGGCGGCAACAACACCAACTTCGTCACCGGGTCCGGCGGCATCGCCACGGTCAAGAAGGGCGAGCGCCACAACGCCCCCGACCTGAGCGGCAAGGACCTCGAGGGCAAGACGCTCCACATGTCCGACTACAAGGGCAAGGTCGTCGTCCTCAACGTCTGGGGCTCCTGGTGCCCGCCGTGCCGCGCCGAGGCGCCGAACTTCGTGAAGGTGGCCAAGGACACCGAGAAGCAGGGCGTCCAGTTCCTCGGCATCAACACCCGCGACACCAGCACCAACCCGGCCAAGAAGTTCGAGGAGTCCTACGGGGTCCCGTACCCGAGCTTCTACGACCCGACCGGCCGGCTGCTCCTCAAGTTCGAGAAGGGCACGCTCAACCCGCAGGCCATCCCCTCGACGATCGTCGTCGACCGCGAGGGGAAGATCGCGGCGCGTTCCCTCAAGCCGCTCAGCGAGAAGGCCCTGCGCAAGATGGTCGCGCCGGTCGTCGCGGAGAAGTGAGCGACGGTGAGCTCCTCCCTCGTCGCGCTCGCCGCCGGTGACACCGTCACGGACGGCGCGCTGCTCCTCGCCGTCCCCATCGCCCTGCTCGGCGGCCTCGTCTCCTTCTTCTCGCCGTGCGTGCTGCCCCTCGTACCCGGCTATCTGTCGTACGTGACCGGCATCACCGGCACCGACCTGATGGAACAGCGGCGGGGCCGGATGGCGGCGGGCGCCAGCCTGTTCGTCCTCGGGTTCACCGCGGTCTTCGTCTCCGGCGGCGCCCTGTTCGGCTTCTTCGGCCAGACGCTCCAGGAGTACCAGCCCGTACTGACCAAGGTGCTCGGCGGACTGATGATCCTGATGGGCGTCTTCTTCATGGGCTTCATGCCCTGGATGACGCAGCGGGAGTTCCGCTTCCACCGGAAGCCCGCCGCCGGGCTCGCCGGAGCCCCGGTCCTCGGCGCGCTGTTCGGCATCGGCTGGACCCCCTGCATCGGCCCGACCCTCGCCTCCGTGATCGGCCTCTCCTCGGTGCAGAGCACCGCCGGCCGCGGAGCCATACTGACCATCGCGTACTGCCTCGGCCTCGGCGTGCCCTTCGTGCTCGCCGCCATCGCCTTCCGCAAGGCGCTCGGCGCGTTCGGCTGGGTCAAGCAGCACTACACGTGGGTGATGCGCATCGGCGGCATCATGATGATCCTGACCGGAGTTCTTCTGCTCACGGGCGCGTGGGACGCCCTTGTCGGGCAGATGCGGACCTGGTCCACCGGCTTCCAGGTGGGAATCTGATCCATGAGCAACACGACCGACGACCTGCCGACGACCGGTGGCGAGACCACTGAGGCCGAGGCCGCGTCCCAGCTGAGCACGGCTCCCCAGGAGGACCGTGCGCCCAACCTGCCCAAGCTCGGTGTCATCGGCTGGGTCCGCTGGTTCTGGCGGCAGCTCACCTCCATGCGGGTCGCCCTGATCCTGCTGTTCCTGCTCTCCCTCGGCGCCATCCCCGGCTCCCTGATCCCGCAGCAGGGCACCGACCCGACCAAGGTCGAGGACTTCCGCAAGGCACACGACGTGCTCGCGCCGCTCTACGACAAGATCGGCTTCTTCCACGTCTACAGCTCGGTGTGGTTCTCCGCGATCTACCTGCTCCTCTTCGTCTCCCTCATCGGCTGCATCGTGCCGCGCACCTGGCAGTTCGTCGGCCAGCTCCGCGGCCGGCCGCCGGGCGCGCCCAAGCGGCTCACCCGGCTGCCCGCGTACGCGACGTGGCGCACCGAGGCGGACCCCGAGCAGGTGCGCGCCGCCGCCCTCGCGATGATGAAGAAGCGCCGCTACCGCGCACACGTCACCGGGACCGCGGTCGCCGCCGAGAAGGGCTATCTGCGCGAGGTCGGCAACCTCGTCTTCCACATCGCGCTGATCGTGATGCTCGTCTCCTTCGCCTGGGGCCAGCTGTTCAAGTTCGAGGGCGGCAAGCTCGTCACCGAGGGCGACGGCTTCGCCAACACGCTCACCCAGTACGACGACTTCAAGTCGGGCAACCTCTTCGACAGCGACCACGACCTGTCGCCGTTCAGCTTCACCCTCGACAAGTTCACGGCCACGTACGAGCGCACGGGACCCGAGAAGGGGACCCCGCGCACGTTCCGCGCGAACGTCAGCTACACCGAGGGCTCCGGCGACAAGACGAAGCAGGGCAAGATCGAGTCCAACCACCCGCTGGACATCGACGGCACCAAGATCTTCCTCAACGGGCACGGTTACGCGGTCCCCGTCACGGTCCGGGACGGCAAGGGCAAGGTCGTCTCGCAGCAGACCGTGCCGATGCTGCCGATCGACTCCAACATCTCCTCGCAGGGCGCCATCAAGGTGATGGACGGCTACAAGAACGCGCAGGGCAAGAAGGAACAGCTGGGCTTCGCCGCCTGGTTCGTGCCGACGTTCGCGGGCGCGGGCAAGGGCACGATGCTCTCCCAGTTCCCGGCGCTCGACTTCCCCGTCCTCGCGCTGAACGCGACGCACGGCGACCTCGGCGTGGACGCGGGCCTGCCGCAGAACGTGTACCAGCTGGACACCTCGCACATGAAGGCCTTCAAGGACTCCAAGGGCAAGGCGCTCAAGCAGCGGCTGCTGCCCGGCGAGACGATGAAGCTGCCGAACGGGGCGGGCTCCATCACGTTCGACAAGGACATCAAGGAATGGGTCACCTTCCAGATCTCCCACCAGCCCGGTGACACCTGGGCACTCGGCGGTGCCATCGCCGCGATCGGCGGTCTGGCCGGCTCCCTGTTCATCCAGCGCCGCCGCGTCTGGGTGCGCGCCGAGGCGGGCCCCGACGGGGTGACCGTCGTCGAACTCGCGGGCCTCGGCCGCAGCGAGTCCGCGAAGCTGCCGGAGGAGCTCGGCTCCCTGGTCGACCAGCTGCACAGCGAGGCGCCGAGCGCGCCCGAGACCCCCGAATCCACCGAATCACCTACTGCTGTTCCTGCCGCCGAAGGGGCTGAGAAGTGAATCTCGCCGCCGCAGTCAACGAGAACCTGGCTCACACCAGTAACGTCCTCATCTACTCGTCGATGGCCGTGTACCTGCTCGCGTTCTTCGCGAACATGGCCGAGTGGATCTTCGGCAGCCGCAGCAAGGTCGGCCGTACCGCCGCCGCGCTGACCGGCAAGGCCGAGACGAAGGCGGCGGCCGCCGCGCCCGCCGTCACGGTCAAGAAGAAGGAGGGCGGCACGGCCGTCCTCGACCGGCCGAAGGTCGTCACCCGCGCCGCCGCCGGCGCGCGCGACGTGCCGGACGGTCCCGGTGCCGCCGCCGGTGACGTGCAGGGCGACCTGTACGGGCGCATCGCCATCTCGCTCACGGCCCTCGCGTTCATCATCGAGTTCGGCGGCGTGCTCACGCGCGCGCTCTCGGTGGAGCGGGCCCCGTGGGGCAACATGTACGAGTTCTCCATCACCTTCTCCACCGTGGCCGTCGGCATCTACCTGGTGCTGCTCGCGCTGAAGAAGAACGTGCGCTGGCTCGGCCTGCCGCTGGTCATCACGGTCCTGCTCGACCTCGGCCTCGCCACCACGGTGCTCTACACCTCCAGCGACCAGCTGGTCCCGGCGCTGCACTCGTACTGGCTGTACATCCACGTCTCGACGGCGATCTTCTGCGGCGCGGTCTTCTACGTCGGCGCGGTCGGCACGATCCTGTACCTCTTCAAGGACTCCTACGAGAACAAGCTCGCGTCCGGCGGCCAGCCCGGCCGCTTCGCGACGTCCGTCATGGAGCGGCTGCCCGCCTCGCAGTCCCTGGACAAGTTCTCCTACCGCGTGAACGCGGCCGTCTTCCCGCTGTGGACGTTCACGATCATCGCGGGCGCCATCTGGGCGGGCGACGCGTGGGGCCGCTACTGGGGCTGGGACCCCAAGGAGACCTGGTCGTTCATCACCTGGGTCGCCTACGCGGCGTACCTGCACGCCCGCGCGACGGCCGGCTGGAAGGGCCGCAAGGCCGCCTACCTGGCGCTGATCGCGTTCGGCTGCTGGATCTTCAACTACTACGGCGTGAACATCTTCGTCACCGGAAAGCACTCGTACGCCGGGGTGTGACTCCGAAGCGAGAAGAAGGCCGGTCCCGCGCGGCGGGGCCGGCCTTCGGCGTGTTCAGGGCGCCAGCGAGCGCCAGATCCGGTCCGGCAGGGTGCGCGCGGCCTCGGCGAGGTCGATGTCGCCCACCCCGGCGAGCCAGCTGCGGGCGACGGCGATGACCGGGCCGAGGACGAGCGCCTCGATGAGCGGGGCGGGCAGCGGGGCGACGGCGCCGGACTCCACGTGCCGCCGCATCCACTCGGTGAGCGGCGAGAGCCGGGCCTCCTGCGCGTCGCGCAGTTGCCGGGCGTGCTCCATCGTGAGCCGGTCGGCGTAGGAGGAGTGCAACAGGCGGGCGGCGTCCGGGTGTTCCTCGATGAAGCCGAGGTACGCCTCGACGATCGCGCGGATCCCGGTGTGCGGGGTGCGCGAGTGACCCAGGGCGGTGGTGAGTTCGCCGAGGAGCCGGCCGAGCCAGCGCAGCAGCAGCTCCCGCATCAGTCCGTCGACGCTGCCGAAGTGGTGGTAGAGGCTGCCCGGGCTGGCCCCGCTCGTGCCCGTCAGGGCGCTGACGGTGACGCCCTGTTCGCCCGATTCCGCGTACACGCGCAGCGCGGCATCGAGCAGTCGGTCGACGGTCTCGGCGCCGCGCAGTTGTTTGGGGCTCATGTCGACGACCAGCGTAAGGCACCGCTTCGGGGCTGTGTTTCTATAGTGAATTTCTAGAAATTCACTCCAGTTCAGTAAGGTGCTGAGCCACACTGAACTCCACGTACGGCCCGAGGGGGGAACCTCAGGCCCGGGGGCGTCGAGCGGCACGGGGGTCCGCTCGGCGCCGCCGGTTACGAGCTCACCGGCTCACTCGCCGATGTCCCCGATGTCTTCGTGCCACAGCTCCGGCTTCGCCGCGATGAAGTCCGCCATCAGGCCGGCGCACTCGGGGTCGTCGAGCAGGACGATCTCCACGCCGTGCTCGGCGAGCCAGTCGTGCCCGCCGTGGAAGGTGCGCGCCTCGCCGATGACGACCCGCGAGATGCCGAACTGCCGCACCAGGCCCGAGCAGTACCAGCAGGGGCTGAGCGTGGTCACCATCGTGGTGCCCTGGTACGTGCGCTGCCGGCCCGCCCTGCGGAACGCGTCGGTCTCCCCGTGCACGGACGGGTCGGCGTCCTGTACACGCCGGTTGTGGCCGCGGCCGAGGACCTCGCCGTCGGCGGAGTAGAGGGCGGCGCCGATCGGGATGCCGCCCTCGGCGAGCCCTGCCCTGGCCTCCGCCACGGCGGTGGCGAGCCAGGTGCGGGCGAGGTCGAGATCCATGGTGCTCATTCGTCCTTCTTGTCGTCGTCCCTCAGGGACCGCAGGAACTCGGGATTGTCGTCGGGCGCGACGAACCGTGTGCCGCCGCCGCCCGCGGGGGCGCGCCGCGGCCTGCCCACCGCCAGCCAGGCGATCGGTCCGAGGAGCACCTCGCCGAACAGCAGGATGATGATGACCCAGACCACCTTGGGCAGCTTGCGCACCTCTTTCTCCGGGGTGTTCAGGCAGTCGATGAAGGTGTAGATCCAGAGCGCCAGGACCAGCAGAAAGGGCAAGTAGCGCAGCATCGGGTCGAGATCCCCCACGGAGCGGAACGGGGCCCATCGGGCCCCCGGTGACCGGGCCAGGGTAACGGTTGCCGGATACTGGAACGCATGGCTTACGACGATCTTCGCTCCCTGCTCAGGGCTCTGGACCGCGAGGGCGACCTGAAGCGCATCAAGGCCGAGGTCGACCCGTACTTGGAGGTCGGTGAGATCGTCGACCGGGTGAACAAGGCCGGCGGCCCCGCGCTCCTCTTCGAGAACGTGAAGGGCTCGTCGATGCCCCTCGCGATGAACGTGTACGGCACCGACCGCCGGCTGCTCAAGGCGCTCGGCCTCAAGTCGTACGACGACATCAGCGAGAAGATCGGCGGCCTCCTCAAGCCGGAGCTGCCGCACGGGTTCGTCGGCATCCGCGAGGCGTTCGGCAAGCTCGGCGCGATGACGCACGTACCGCCGAAGAAGGTGAAGTCGGACGACGCGCCCGTGCAGGAAGTGGTGCTGCACGGCGAGGACGTCGACCTCGACAAGCTGCCCGCGCTGTTCACGTGGCCCGAGGACGGCGGCTCCTTCTTCAACCTGGGGCTCACCCACACCAAGGACCCCGAGACGGGCGTCCGCAACCTCGGGCTCTACCGCCTCCAGCGCCACGACAAGCGCACCATCGGCATGCACTGGCAGATCCACAAGGACAGCCGGAACCACTACCAGGTGGCCGCCCGCAAGGGCGAGAAGCTCCCGGTCGCGATCGCCTTCGGGTGTCCGCCCGCCGTGACGTACGCGTCGTCGGCCCCGCTGCCCGGCGACATGGACGAGTACATGCTGGCCGGGTTCATCCAGGGCAAGCGCGTCGAGATGGTCGACTGCAAGACGGTGCCGCTGCAGGTCCCGGCCAACGCGGAAGTCGTCATCGAGGGCTGGCTCGAGCCCGGCGAGATGCTCCCCGAGGGGCCGTTCGGCGACCACACCGGTTTCTACACGCCGCAGGAGCCGTTCCCCGCGCTGAAGATCGACTGCGTGACGATGCGGAAGCGCCCGCTGCTCCAGTCGATCGTGGTGGGGCGCCCGCCGACGGAGGACGGTCCGCTGGGCCGCGCCACGGAGCGCTTCTTCCTGCCGCTGCTCAAGGTGATCGTCCCGGACATCGTGGACTACCACCTGCCGGAGTCCGGCGGCTTCCACAACTGCGCGATCGTCTCGATCGACAAGAAGTACCCGAAGCACGCCCAGAAGGTCATGTCCGCGATCTGGGGCGCGCACATGATGTCGCTGACGAAGCTCATCGTCGTCGTCGACTCCGATTGCGACGTCCACGACCTTCATGAAGTCTCGTGGCGGGCCCTCGGCAACACGGACTACGCCCGCGACCTGATGGTCACCGAAGGCCCGGTCGACCACCTCGACCACGCCTCGTACCAGCAGTTCTGGGGCGGCAAGGCGGGCATCGACGCGACGAAGAAGTGGCCCGAGGAGGGCTACACGAGGGACGGAGGCTGGCCCGAGATGGTCGTCTCCGACCCCCGTACGGCGGCCCTGGTGGACCGCCGTTGGAAGGAGTACGGACTCTAGTGACCAGCGCTTCAGCAGCAATCCCGCAGCAGCCGGGACGGACCAGGGCGTTTCTGCGCCTGGTCATGATCGAGCACTCGGTCTTCGCGCTGCCCTTCGCCTACATCGCCGCGCTGACGGCCATGTTCGAGCTGGACGGGAACATCCACTGGGGGCGCCTGCTCCTGGTCACCGTCGCGATGGTCGGCCTGCGTACGTTCGCGATGGCGGCGAACCGGATCATCGACCGGGAGATCGACGCACGCAATCCGCGCACGGCCCACCGCGAACTCGTCACCGGCGCGATGTCGGTGAAGACCGCGTGGACCGGCGCGCTGGTCGCGCTCGTCGTCTTCCTCGGCGCGGCGGCGCTCCTGAACCCGCTCTGCCTGGCGCTCGCGCCCATCGCGGTGATCCCGATGGTCGTCTACCCGTACGGCAAGCGGTTCACGAACTTCCCGCAGGCGATCCTCGGCCTCGCCCAGGCGATGGGCCCGATCGGCGCGTGGATCGCGATCACGGGCGAGTGGTCCTGGACCGCGGTGATCCTCGGCCTCGCGGTCGGCATCTGGATCGGCGGCTTCGACCTGATCTACGCCTGCCAGGACGTGGAGACGGACCGCGAGGTCGGCGTGAAGTCGGTCCCGGCGCGCTTCGGCATCCCCGGCGCGATCTGGGGCGCCCGCGCCTGCCACACGATCACGACCGCCCTGTTCGTCTGGTACGCCCTCGCCACCGACGCGGGCACCTTCTTCTGGGTCGGCCTCGTGATCGTCGCGGGCGCGTTCCTCTACGAGCACACGATCGTGAAGCCCCACGACCTGTCCCGCCTCAACCGGGCCTTCTTCCAGGTCAACGGCTTCATCGGCATCGCCCTCTTCGTGTGCGCGCTGCTCGACCTGCTGGTGCGGGGACTGTCGGTCTAGGACAGGCCAGGCCCTCAAGCCCTCAGGGCATCAGTCCGACGGGCGGCGGCGGAACACGAACGCCGCCGCCACGCCCGCCGCGAGGCCGATCAGGTGGCCCTGCCAGCTCACCCCGTCGTTCGTGGGGGAGAGGCCCGCCAGGAACGACGTGCCCCAGTACGCGGCTATCAGTACGCCGACGACGATGCCGAGCGGGCGGCGCTCCACGAAGCCGGACAGGACGACGAAGGCGAACAGGCCGAATATCAGCCCCGATGCGCCCGCCGTGTTCGTATGGGCCGGGGCCACCAGCCACACCCCGAGGCCGTCCGCGACGACGATCAGGGCGCAGGCCAGGAAGAAGCGGCGCAGCCCGCCGAGCGCCGCGACGAAGCCGAGGACCAGCAGGGGTATCGAGTTCGCCGCGACGTGGGCGAAGCCGAAGTGGATGAAGGACGCCGGGACCACGTCGACCAGTTCGGACGGGTCGCGCGGCTGGATGCCGAAGGTGTCCAGGGCGTTGCCGGACGCCATGTCGACCGCTTCGAGCAGCCACAGCAGGGCCACCCAGGCGAGCATCACCTTGCCCGCCGCCGGCGCCCGCTCGCGCGCAGGCCGCCGCCGCGGCGCCGCCCGGCCCGACCCGACCGGTCCGTCCTCGTACGTCATCCCAGCCCCCCCCGCCCGTCATCGAAGGAACGCTCGCCGCCCCTGCTCAAGTTCCCCCGCCGGGCCGCCGGATAGGCTCGTGGTGTGGAGCACGTCAAAGCAAGCAGCCGCAGGCCCTGGGTCGTCGGGGTGTCCGGAGCGTCGGGTACCCCGTACGCCGCTTCCGTGCTGCGGGCCCTGCTCGCGGCGGGCGAATCGGTCGACCTCGTCGTCTCGCGGGCCTCGCGGCTCACGCTGCTCGACGAGACGGGGATCCCGCTGCGGGACGCGCACTGGCGCGAGGACCTGGCGGAGTGGCTGGCGCGCGGCGCCGACGGCAAGCCGGACACGTTCGGCGGGATCGGCCTCGACGACGTGCGGTACTGGCCCGCGGGCGATCTCGCCGCCGGGCCCTCCTCCGGCTCGTACCCGGTCAAGGGCATGATCATCGTGCCCGCCTCGACGGCATGCGTGGCCGGTGTCGCGCTCGGGCTCTCGAAGGACCTGCTGCAGCGCGCGGCGAGTGTGACGCTCAAGGAGCGGCGGCCGCTGATCGTCGCCGTACGCGAGACGCCGCTGAACGGGCAGACGCTCAAGCACCTGGTCGCGCTCGACGAGGCGGGCGCCGTGGTGCTGCCCGCCTCACCGGCGTTCTACGCGGGGGCGACGCACATCCAGGACCTGGTGGACTTCGTCGCGGGGCGGACGCTGGACGCGGCGGGGGTGCCGCACACGCTGTACCGCCGCTGGGAGGGAGAGCTCGGGGGAGGCTCCCGTGATGCGGAGTGACCCGGCGCCGCTCAGCGCTTCTTGGCGGGGCGGGCGGCGTGCCGGCCCTTCGCGCGGCGCGCGGGGGCGGGCTGCTCGGCACGCGAACGAATGGCCTCGGCCTGCATCTCGCGCATGCGGGCGTACGCCATCTCGATCGTGAACACGCTGACACTCTCCTGGGGGTTCGATATCCGATGGATCTTCGCTGATCCAAGGGATGGACTTTAGATTTTGCGGGGATAAACCCTAGCGCGCCTTCGATCGTACACATAAGCTCGCGTCAACGCTGAATAATGAAAGGCATTGGACCTTATGGACGCCGTGGACAGGCAGCTCATCCAGGCCCTGCGCGAGAACGGCCGCGCCTCGTATGCGGAGTTGGGCCGGCTCGTCGGCCTGTCCGGACCCAGCGTCACGGACCGCATCAACCGCCTCGAGGCGGCCGGCGTGATCACCGGCTACCGCGCCACCGTCGACTCCGCCTCGCTCGGCCTCGGTGTCACCGCCCTCATCGGCATCTCGCTCTCCGACGCGGCCGACCACGAGGACGTGGCGGCCCGCCTGCGCGACCTGCACGAGATCGAGGACTGCTGGTTCATCGCGGGCGACGACTCGTACATGCTCAAGGTCCGCGCGGGCGACGTCGACAGCCTGGAGCGCACGATCCGCCGCCTCAGCGGCACGAAGGGCGTGTCCCGCACGCGCACCACCATCATTCTCTCCACCAAGTGGGAGAACCGGGTGGGGGAACTTCCCGAGGAAGTGTGACGGCGTACGGTTGGGACCGGTCTTTGAGCGAGGAGAGGTACGGGCATGGACGCAGGGCTCAAGCGCGAGCTGGAGCAGAAGGTCAGGGACGGTGAGCGGCTGTCCCGCGAGGACGGCATCGCGCTCTACGAGTCGGACGACCTGGCCTGGCTCGGCGGCCTCGCCCACGAGGTGCGCACGCGCAAGAACGGCGACGTCGTGCACTTCAACGTCAACCGTCATCTGAACATGACGAACGTGTGCACCGCGTCGTGCGCCTACTGCTCCTTCCAGCGCAAGCCCGGCGAGAAGGACGCCTACACGATGCGCATCGAGGAGGCCGTCAAGCTCGCCAAGGAGATGGAGTCGGAGAACCTCACCGAACTCCATATCGTCAACGGGCTGCACCCGAACCTCCCGTGGCGCTACTACCCGCGCTCGCTCAAGGCCCTCAAGGAGGCCCTGCCGAACGTCGGGCTCAAGGCCTTCACCGCCACCGAGATCCACCACTTCGAGAAGATCTCCGGGATGGGCGCGAGCGAGATCCTCGACGAGCTGATCGAGGCCGGCCTCGAGTCCCTCACCGGCGGCGGCGCCGAGATCTTCGACTGGGAGATCCGCCAGCACATCGTCGACCACGACACCCACTGGGAGGACTGGTCGCGGATCCACCGGCTCGCACACGAGAAGGGCCTCAAGACGCCCTCCACCATGCTGTACGGGCACATCGAGGAGCCCCGGCACCGCGTCGACCACGTGCTGCGCCTGCGCGAACTGCAGGACGAGACCAACGGCTTCCAGGTCTTCATCCCGCTGCGCTACCAGCACGACTTCGTCGACATGCAGGACGGCAAGGTCCGCAACAAGCTGCAGGCGCGGACGACGATGGCAACGGGCGCGGAGGCGCTGAAGACCTTCGCCGTGTCCCGCCTCCTGTTCGACAACGTGCCGCACGTGAAGTGCTTCTGGGTCATGCACGGCCTGCAGACCACGCAGCTCGCGCTGCAGCACGGGGCGGACGACATGGACGGCTCGGTCGTCGAGTACAAGATCACGCATGACGCGGACAACTACGGGACGCCGAACAAGATGACGCGTGAGGATCTGCTCGACCTCATTCGTGACGCGGGGTTCCGGCCGGTGGAGCGGAATACGCGGTACGAGATCATCCGTGAGTATGACGGGGCCGACCCGGGGCGGCGGGATGAGCCGCAGCCGATGCGGGTCTGAGTTCTGTTGCGGTAGGCGGTTGCCTGGGTCGCGGGGCTCTGCCCCGGGCCCCGCGCCTCAATCGCCGGCGGGGCTTCCAATGGGCAGCATCATGTGGACGTCGTCGCGGTCGTCGCCCGGGGAGACGCGGATCGCGCCGGGGACGCGGCCGACCTCCTTGTAGTCGCAGGCCGCGTAGAAGGCGTCCGCGCCCGTGCCGCCGCGGCACGTGAGGCGGATGGCCTCGATGCCCTCGAAGGTGCGGGCCGCGTCGGCGGCCGCCGACATCAAAGCGCGGCCGTAGCCCTTGCCCTGGTGCCGCGGATGGACCATCACCGTGTAGAGCCACAGATGGTGCTTCATCAGCCGGTGCTGGTTGTACGCGAGGAAGGCCGACGCCGCGATCTCCCCGTCCTCGTCGTGGCCCACGAGCAGCCGGGTCCGGCCCTCCGCGAGATCGGCGAGGCGCTTGACCAGTTCGGGGCGTATGTCGTCGGGCGTGACCGGCGGCACGAAGCCGACCGCGCCGCCCGCGTTCGTGACATCGGACCACAGCGCGAGGAGCCCGTCGCGCAGGGCGGGGTCGACCGCGGGGTCGAGGGTGAAGCGGAGGGACATGTGAGCGAGCGTAACCACGGGATTCCCGGTGAGGTCGGGACGTTCGTATGCCGGGATCGGGACCTTCGGCCGTAGGGGCGGGCTAAGCACCGGGCGTAGCTTGTGAATGTATTCACGAGCGGATCGCACCGCAGGGTGCCCAAGGAAGAAGGCAACGGCCATGGCTCTCCACGCATCGGACAGTCCCGCCCGACACGGCGCCACGGGCGCCCCGCGCCGCGACGCCGGCAGCCAGGACGACGTGCTCGTCCGCGCGCCCGCCGCCCGCAAGGTCCTCGCCGCGTCCCGCGTGCTCGTCGGCTTCTACTTCCTGTGGGCCTTCCTCGACAAGACCTTCGGCCTCGGCAGGGCGACGCCCTCCGGCGGAAGCTGGCTCAACGGCGGCAGCCCCACCGAGGGCTTCCTGCTGCACGGCACGACCGGGCCCTTCGCCCACATGTTTGACGCCGTGGCCGGCGCCTGGTGGCTCGACCTGGTCTTCATGCTCGGCCTGCTCGGCGTCGGCCTCGCCATGGTCCTCGGCATCGGCATGCGGATCGCGGCCGCCGCCGGCACGCTGATGATGGCCTTCATGTGGCTCGTCACCCTGTGGCCCGACAGCAACCCGTTCATGGACGACCACTGGATGATCGCCCTCGTCCTGATCGTCACCGCGGCGACCGGCGCCGGCCGCTACTACGGCCTCGGCGGGGTGTGGGCCCAGCTGCCCGCCGTCCGCAAGAACCGCTGGCTGGTCTGACACCGGGACTCGGCTCCACGAACCCCCGCCGAAATCGGACGCCCCTCCCCGTGCTTCACTGGAGGGGCGCTCGTCCTGTAAGGGCACCATTTCGGAACGGAAGAGTGGATTGACATGCTCCGCTACACGCTGATGCGGCTCGGAATCTTCGTGGGCTGCTTCCTCGTCGTCTGGGGTCTCGTCGCCACCGGCATCGTGCCCGCTGGCATCGGCGGCTCCTACTGGCTCTGGATCGCACTGCTCGGCCTCGTGATCTCCGCCCCCATCAGCTACATCGTGCTGCGCGGTGAGCGCGACCGCGCCTCCGAGAAGGTCGTCGCCCGCGTGGACCGCGCCAAGGCGAACATGACGGCCAACCGCACCATGGAGGACGAGGCGGACGACGCCGCCCGCACGCAGTCGGCCTCGTAAGCTTCCTCACACCTCGCACGACCCCGGTACCGGATCTGGTGCCGGGGTCGCCTGCGTTTTCAAGGTAAATCCCGCTTTGGGGGCGTACGCGTGCCTCGTCTTCCCCAAAGAAGCCCTTTGATGTACTCAAAGGTGCAGTGTTAACGTTCCTGTCATGAAGACATCAGCAGCGCACCAGAAGGCCATGAGCGTCCCGCTCGTGGAGCGCCTGCATGTCGATCTCTGCCGCTGCATGTCCGCGGCGTGTCGCGTCTGATCGCGAAATTCCGAAGTACTGCAGCGGCGCCGTTGACCGGATCCGAGGATCCAGCGGTGGCCGCTCCCGCACGTTGCCCCGAAACCCCGCGCGTCATCACTGGAGTGCCTCCGTGTCCGCGAACACCCCCGCAGCCGAACAGAAGTCCGGCTTCCGCATACCCAAGATCCCGTTCTGGGCGCAGATCCTCGGCGGCCTCGTCCTGGGTGTGCTGCTCGGCTGGCTGGCCCGCAGCCAGGACATATCCTGGCTCGTCACCACCCTGCAGAAGGTCGGCGACACCTTCATCCAGCTCCTGAAGCTGGCCGTCGCCCCGCTCGTCTTCTTCGCGATCCTGGTGTCGATCACCAACCTCCGCAAGGTCAACAACGCCGCCCGGCTCGCCTCGCGCACGCTGATCTGGTTCATGGTCACGTCGCTGATCGCGGTCGTCATCGGCCTCGCCATCGGGCTGCTCACCAACCCGGGCGCCGGCACCGGACTGACCCCGAAGGACGGCGCCAAGCCCGAAGAGGCCGGCTCCTGGATCGACTTCCTCACCGGCATCATCCCGACGGACATCATCACGCCGTTCACCGAGCTGAACGTGCTGCAGATCGTCTTCATGGCCGCCGTCGCCGGCATCGCCATCCTGAAGGTCGGCGAGAAGGCCCAGCCGATCCTCACCCTCTCCGAGTCCGTCCTGGAACTCCTCCAGAAGGCCCTGTGGTGGGTCATCAAGCTCGCCCCGATCGGCACCATCGGCCTCATCGGCAACGCCATCGCCACGTACGGCTGGAACCTCATCAGCAAGTACGCGACGTTCACCGCCGACATCTACGTCGGTTGCGCCCTGGTCCTCTTCGGCGTCTACCCGCTCCTGCTCGCCACGGTCGCCAAGCTCAGCCCGCTGCAGTTCTTCAAGGGCGCCTGGCCCGCGATCCAGCTGGCCTTCGTCTCCCGCTCCTCCGTCGGCACCATGCCGCTGACGCAGCGGGTCACCGAGCGCCTCGGCGTCCCGAAGGAGTACGCCTCCTTCTCCGTGCCGTTCGGCTCGACGACCAAGATGGACGGCTGCGCCTCGATCTACCCGGCGATCGCCGCGATCTTCGTCGCGCAGATCTTCGGCATCGACCTCAACGTCGGTGACTACCTGCTCATCGCCTTCGTCTCGGTGATCGGCTCCGCCGCCACGGCCGGCCTGACGGGCGCCACGGTCATGCTGACGCTGACCCTGTCGACGCTCGGCCTCCCGATGGAGGGCGTCGGCCTGCTCCTCGCGATCGACCCGATCCTGGACATGATGAGGACGGCGACGAACGTCGCGGGCCAGGCCCTCGTCCCGGTGATCGTCTCCGCCCGCGAGAAGATCCTCGACCGCGACGCCTACAACAGTGCGACGTCCTCCCCGGTGGACGAGCCGCAGGAGGTGGCCGTGACGGCCGCCGCCTGACGTCCCCCGGCTCGTCCCGCACACGACTCCCGCTTCCGGATCCCCGGGGGCGGGAGTCGTGCGTTCGCGGTGGGGAGCGGTGGCGTGGGGCGGACTGCGTACGCTGATGTGTGGAGAGCGGGCGAGGAAAGGTGGCTGGGGTGGGTGGCGAGGTGCGGCAGAAGAGGATGCCGCGGGCCGAGCGGGAGCGGCAGATGATGGATGCCGCGGTGCGGGTGTTCGGGAAGCGGGGGTACCGGGCCGCGTCCATGGACGAGATCGCCGAACTGGCGGGTGTGTCCAAGCCGTTGGTGTACCTGTATCTGAACTCGAAGGAAGACCTGTTCAGCGCCTGCATCCGGCGTGAGGCGGCGGCGCTCGTCGAGGCGATCCGGGCCGGCGTACGCACGGACGTGGCCGCCGACCGGCAGCTCTGGGAGGGCCTCACCGCCTTCTTCGCGCACACCGCCGAGCGTCCCGACGGCTGGGCAGTGCTGCACAGCCAGGCCCGCTCCGGCGGCGATCCGTTCGTCGCCGAGGTCGTCGCGATGCGCGAGGAGATCGTGGCGTTCGTGACGCATCTGATCGTGGAGGCCGCGCGCGAGGCGCACGACAATCCGGAGCTGGCCGAGCGGGAGGTCGCGGGCCTCGCCCAGGCCCTGGTCGGCGCGGCGGAGGCGCTGGCCGGCTGGGCGAACGGCGACGCGTCCGTGTCCGCGAAGGAGGCCGCCACGACGATGATGAACTTCGCGTGGTCCGGCCTCGGCAACCTGATGGCCGGGGAGCGCTGGTCGGCCCGTTAGCCGGTCAGCCCGTGCACCTCGCCGGTGAGGTGCACCCGGTCGCCCTTGGCGGCCCGCAGTTCGAAGGCCGGGCCCTGCGCCGCGTACACCACCTCGCCCGGCAGCAGCACCGGCGCCTTGAAGCGGGCCTGTACGTGGACGGGGCCGTGCGTCTTGTGCTCCGCCAGGCAGCGGGCGACCGTCCACATGCCGTGCGCGATGGCGCGCGGGAAGCCGAAGAGGCGGGCCGTCAGCGGGTGCAGGTGGATGGGGTTGCGGTCGCCGGACGCGGCGGCGTAGCGGCGGCCGAGGTCGTCGCCGAGGCGCCAGCGGGCGAGTTCGGGGAGCGGTTCGGCGGCTTGGGCGGGGGTGTCCTCCTGCGGCTGCTCGGTGGCGGGCTCGGACGTCGACGTCGATGTCCTGTGCCGTGCCAGATACGTGCTGGTCGACTGCCACACCGGTGTCCCCTCGGCGTGCAGTTCGGTGACGACGACGGCCTCGGTGCCGCGGCGGTGCGGCTGCAACTCCCGTACGTGGACGGCCAGTTCGAACGTCTCCGTGGGGGTCAGGTCGCGCTGCTGCGTGATGGCGATCGACGTGTGGACGAGGCCGAGCAGCGGCAGCGGGAACGCGCGCTCCGACATCAGCCGCATGGCCAGCGGGAATCCCAGTACGTGCGGGTACGTGACGGGCACCTCGGGCCGCTCGGTGGCGAATCCGCAGGCGCGTTCGTACGCGGTGAGGTGGCTCTGCGTGATCCGGAGGCCGGGGACGGTGAGCCGCGTGTCGGGCACCGGAGCGTCGTGCCGCGGCCGCTTGAGGGGGGAGAGCGCGGCGCCGCGGAGCATGAGGGGGAGCAGGGAGGGGGCGGCGTCGAGGGTGACGGTGTGGGTCATTGCGGTCCTCGGGGAGGGGCGTGCGGTGCGGGTGTGTTGCGGGGGCGTGGCTGGGGCCGTGGCGATGGGTGCGCTGCACCGGGGGCCGCCTTGCCCACCCTGCCGCCCAAGGCGGCAGATTGCCCAAGGCTCGGTCGGCATGATCCGGGCTCGACCGGCATGATCAAGGCTCGGTCGGCATGACCAAGCCCCGCCGGCGATTGAGGCGCGGGGTCCGGGGCGGAGCCCCGAGGCCGGCGGACGGTCGGGCGGACCAGTCGGCCCGCCCACCCGTCCCGCCGCGCCCGGAGGGCTTACGCTCCGAGCAAGGACTGCCCGCACACCCGTACCACCTGCCCGTTCACCGCCCCCGACCCCGGGGACGCGAACCAGGACGTCGTCTCCGCCACGTCCACCGGAAGCCCGCCCTGCGCGAGGGAGTTCATGCGCCGCCCGGCCTCCCGGATGAAGAGCGGAACGGCCGCCGTCATCTTGGTCTCGATGAACCCGGGGGCCACCGCGTTCACCGTGACCCCGTGCTCCGCGGCGGCCCGCGGCGCCAGGGACCGGACGAGGCCGACGATGCCCGCCTTGCTCGCCGCGTAGTTGGTCTGCCCGGCGTTGCCCGCGATCCCGGCGATGGAGGCGGTGGCGACGATCGACCCGCCGCGCCGCACGGCCCCCGCCTTGAGCAGCGAGTCCGTCGTCCGCAGCACGCTCGCGAGGTTGACGTCCAGGACCGAACTCCAGCGCTCGGCGGGCATGTTGGCGAGGCGCCGGTCACGCGTGATGCCCGCGTTGTGCACGAGGACGTCGAGGCCGGAGTCGGCGGTGAACTCGGCGATCCGCTCACCCGCGTCGTCGGCCGTGATGTCCAGCGGCAGCGCGCGCCCGCCGAGCCGCTCCGCCACCTTCGCGAGGTCGGCCTCGGCGGACGGCACGTCGAGCAGGACGACCTCGGCCCCGTCCCGTACGAGGGTCTCGGCGACGGCCTCGCCGATGCCGCGGGCGGCGCCGGTGACGAGCGCGGTGCGCTCGGCGAGCGGCCGGTCCCAGTTCTCGGGGAGCGTCAACTCGCCTTCCGTGGCGCCCACTTGGATCACCTGCCCGCTCACGTACGCCGACTTCGGTGACAGCAGGAAGCGCAGGGTCGACTCAGCGGCGGCCACCGGGCCCGCGACGCGCACCAGGTTCACGGTGCGGCCGCGCCCGATCTCCTTGCCGAGCGAGCGCACGAAGCCTTCGAGGCCCTGCTGCACGGCCGCCTGGTGGTGGTCCTCGGGCGACGGCGGCGCGCCGAGGACGATCACGCGCCCGCCGGGCGCGAGGGAGCGGACGACCGGGTGTAGCGCGGCGTGCACGTCGGCGAGGGAGTCGAGGCCGGTCACGGCGGTGGCGTCCACGACGGCGGCGGCGGGCCGCTCGGCGGACGAAGCTGAGGACGCGACGTCGAGTCCGGTGCCGGCCAGCAGCGTGGCGAGCTCGTCCCTGTGGACGGACTCGCCCGCCGTGAGGTGCAGCAACTGCCCGTCGAGGCGCGGGTGTTCGGGGCTGAAGCGGTGCAGCGGTGCGGGCTGTGGCAGGCCGAGGCGGCGGGTCAGGAACCGGCCCGGGGCCGTGCCGGTGAAGTTCAGGTAGCGGTCGGCCATTGTCCAGCTCCCAGCTCGGTCGTAAATTTACTAGAGAGTAAGGTTACTCAATGGTCAGTACTTGTCGAGAGCTCAGGAGCTGCCGAACATGGCGCGAACCCCGAAGGCCCCCGCTGCCCCCGCCGCTCCCGTTGCAGGGAACGCTCCGCGCCGCGTCGCCGTCGTCGCCGGCAGCCGCATCCCGTTCGCGCGCTCCGACGGCCCGTACGCGACCGCGTCCAACCAGGACATGCTGACCGCCGCGCTCGACGGCCTCGTCGGGCGGGCGAAGCTCCACGAGCCGGGCGCCGTCGGCGAGTTCGTGGCGGGCGCCGTGCTCAAGCACAGCCGCGACTTCAACCTCGCGCGCGAGACCGTCCTCGGTTCGATGCTGGACGCGCGCACGCCCGCGTACGACATCCAGCAGGCGTGCGGCACCGGTCTGCAGGCCGTGATCGCCGCCGCCAACAAGATCGCGCTGGGTCAGACCGAGAGCGCGATCGCGGGCGGCTCCGACACCGCGAGCGACGCCCCGCTCGGCGTCAACGACGAGCTGCGCAAGATCCTCCTGGAGGCGCGGCGGGCCAAGTCGGCGGGCGCCAGGCTCAAGGCGCTGGCCAAGGTCAGGCCGGGCCATCTGATCCCCGACATCCCCCGCAACGCCGAGCCGCGCACCCGCCTGTCCATGGGTGAGCACGCGGCCGTCACCGCGCGCGCGTGGGGCATCGCCCGCGAGGCCCAGGACGAACTGGCCGCCACCAGTCATCAGCGGCTGGCGGCGGCGTACGAGCGCGGCCTCCTGGACGAACTCGTCGTGCCGTACCGGGGGCTTGAGCGCGACCAGAACCTGCGGCCGGGCTCGACGGTCGAGAAACTCGGCACGCTGAAGCCGGTGTTCGGGGTCAAGGGCGAGAACCCGACCATGACCGCCGGGAACTCGACTCCGCTCACGGACGGCGCGGCGGTGGTGCTGCTCGCGAGCGAGGAGTGGGCGGCCGCGCGGGGCCTCGAACCGCTGGCGTATCTGACCGCTTACGAGACGGCGGCGGTGGACTTCGTCGACGGTGACGTCAAGGGCGGCGAGGGCGACGGGCTGCTGATGGCGCCCGCGTACGCCGTGCCGCGGATGCTGGAGCGGGCCGGGCTCGGGGTCGAGGACTTCGACCTGTTCGAGGTGCACGAGGCGTTCGCCTCGCAGGTTCTGGCCACGCTCGCGGCGTGGGAGAAGGCGGGGCTCGCGCCGGTCGACCGGGACCGGTTGAACGTGGCGGGTTCGTCCCTCGCGACCGGTCACCCGTTCGCGGCGACGGGGGCGCGGATCGTCGCGACCCTGGCGAAGCTGCTGGCGGACCGCGGCGGCCCGGGCCGCGGCCTGATCTCGATCTGCGCGGCGGGCGGCCAGGGCGTCACGGCCATCCTGGAGCGCGCCTGAGTTGTTCAAGCCCCTGCGGCGATTGAGCAGCGGGGTCCGGGGCAGAGCCCCGAGACGTCACCCCCGGTTCAGGGCGAGGAAGCCGGGTCCAACTTCAGCACCGCTTCCTCGTCCGCCGACCCCGCAGGCGCCTGGTAAACGACCATCCGCTGCCCACCCGTACGGGCAAGCTGCATCACCTCGAAGGTGAGCGTCATCGCGCCCACCTTCGGATGGTCGAAGGACTTCGTGCCGCCGCTGCGCTCGTGCACGTCGTACCGGTTCCAGATCCGCGCGAAGTCCGGTGACTTCAGGAGGAGTTCGCCGACCAGCGCCGCCATCCTCGGGTCGTCCGCCTCCGTGCCGCCGATGGCCCGCAGATGGGCGACCGACGCGGTCACCGTCTCCTCCCACGGCACGTACAGGGCCCGCCCGACGGGGTGCAGGAAGAGGTAGCGGGTGATGTTGCGCTGCTCGGCGGGCAGGTCCCACAGGCCGGGCAGCAGGCGGCGGCCCGCCGGGTTCGCCGCGAGCACGTAGTTGAAGCGGCTGACCACGTACGCGGGCAGCGGCCGCAGCGCCTCCAGCATCCGGAGCACGGACTCGCGGACCGTGTCGTCGGTGGTGGGGCGGGGCTCGGTGTGCCGGCCCGAGGCCATCTCGGCCAGGTCGTGGAGGCGTTCGTGGGCGTCGCCGCGCAGCCGCAGCGCGTGGGCGATGGCGTCGATCACGGCGGGGGACGGGTTGGTCTCGCGGCCCCGCTCCAGGCGTGTGTAGTAGTCGACGCTCACCCCGGCGAGCGTCGCGAGCTCCTCGCGGCGCAGCCCGGGCGTGCGCCGCAGGCCCGTGCCCGCGGGCAGGCCCGCGTCGGCCGGTGTCACCTGCCCCCTGCGGGCCCGCAGGTAGCGGCCCAGTTCCGTGGTCTCAGCCATACGTGCATTGTCCACGGTCGTCGAGTGCGGTGGGGGGCCGTGTCAGGGCCAGGAACGCGGCACCCCGGTGGAGCGCGGCCTGCCACCTTTCGCAGCGCGGCCGCAGAGTTGTCCTCGCTGCGGGTGGCCGGCAGGCAAGGGCCCTTCCTTCGAGGGGCCCGGGCCCAGGGAGTGCATGTCACAGGGCCGCGGCCCGTGCCTGCCGCCCACCCGCACTTCGAACACCGCCCCAGGAGGACAGCGTGACCACCGTCGCCGCCAGAGCCCGTACCCGTACTCGTACGCGACCCGTACTCGACACCGAGGCGGCCGCACCCGGCCGCGGCGGCCGGACCGCCGCCCTGCTCGCCGCGCTGCTCGGCTTCGCCGTGATCACCATCGACGTGTCGGCCGTGAACATCGCGCTGCCGGGCATCCGGGACGATCTGCACGGTGGGATGACCGGGCTGCAGTGGGTGGCGGACGCGTACACGCTGATGTTCGCGGGGCTGATGCTGTCGGCCGGGGCCCTCTCCGACCGCACGGGCGCCCGCCGCGCCTACGTCCTCGGCACGGCTCTGTTCACCCTCGCGTCGCTGGCCTGCGCACTCGCACCCGGACTCGGTGCGCTGATCGCGGCGCGCGTCGTCCAGGGCGGGGCGGCCGCCGTGCTGATGCCCGCGTCGCTCGCGCTGATCCGGGAGGCGTACGACGACGCGCGGAGGCGGGCGCGGGCGATCGCCCTGTGGACGGTCGGCGGTTCGGTGGCGATGGCGGCGGGCCCGGTGCTCGGCGGCGTAGTCACCGAACACGTCGGCTGGCGTGCGGTGTTCTTCCTGAACCTGCCCGTCGGCGCGGCGATCCTGGCCCTCCTGACGAGAGTCGCCCCGTCCCCGCGCCGCCTGGCACCCCTCGACGTTCCCGGCCAGATCACCGCGGTCCTCACGCTGGCGGGCCTGACCTTCGCGGTCATCGAGGGCGGCGGCGCGGGCCTCGCGGCACTGGCCGTCGCGGTCGTCTCGGCCATCACCTTCTACGTCACGGAGCGGCGCCACCGCGCCCCGATGGTCCCGCTGAGCATGCTGCGCGACCGCACGGTCTCGGTGTCCCTCGCGGTCGGCTTCGCCATCAACGTCGGCTTCTACGGGGTGGTGTTCCTGCTCGGCCTGTACCTCCAGCAACTGCGCGGCATGACGGCGACGGCGGCGGGCCTGGTCTTCGTCCCGCTGGCCGTACTGATCACCGGCACGAACCTGATCTCGCCCCGCGTCGCCGAACGCTTCGGTCGGCGCCCGGTCGTCGTCATCGGTCAACTGGTGCTTGCCCTCGCGATGTTCGCGCTGCTCCCGCTGACGGCGCACACGCCCACGTGGCTGCTCCTGACGCTGCTCGTCCCGACGGGCCTCGGCGGCGCCTTCGCGATCCCCGCGGTGACGGCGATGCTGATGGACGCGGTCCCGGGCCCGCGCGTGGGCACGGCCTCCGGCCTCCTCAACGCCCTCCGCCAAACGGGCGGCGCCCTGGCGGTGGCCCTGTTCGGCACCTTGCTGGCGGGCCAGGGCGAGGGAACGTTCTCCCTGACCGGGATGCGGGTGAGCCTGGTGGTGGCGGGGGTGCTGCTGGTGGCGACAGCGGCCCTGAGTGGAACCTTGCTGCGCAAGGCGACCCCATCAAGCCCCGCCGGCGATTGAGGCGCGGGGCCCGGGGCGGAGCCCCGAGACGTCAACCCCGGTGGACCGCACCATCACGCCGACCGCCGCGCGCATAGCGCCCCGGCGGAACCCCCACCACCCGCTTGAAGCACCGCGACAAATGCGCCTGGTCATAGAACCCGCACGCCTCCGCCACCTCGACCGGTGCCCGCCCGCCGAGCAGCAACCCCCGCGCCCGGTCCACCCGCCGTGACATCACGTACTGATGCGGCGCGATCCCGTACGCGGCACCGAACGACCGCACCAGATGCGCCGGGTGCGCGTGCACCAGGGAGGCGGCCTCCTTGAGCCCGACGCCCTCGGTCACCCGCGCGTCGAGCAGCTCCCGCAACGAGGCCGCGACCCGCCGGTCCGGCGGGGGCCTGCGGTCCTCGGCGAGCGCAGGACGCAACCGCTCCCGCAGTCGCTCCCCGACGAGCGCGAGCCGGGCCGCGGCCTCCAGCTCGTCGCCGGGCTGCGCGAGCGCGGCGTGCAGCTGCCCGATCCGCCGCCGCAGCAGCGGATCCACCAGGTCGGGGCTGTCCGCGGCGGCCCCGATGAACGAGGGGTCGAGCGGCCCGTCACCGGCGGCGTCCAGATACAGCACCCGCTTGCGGAACCCCTCCGGCGTCGCGGCCTGCCCGTTGTGCGGGACCTGCGGCGGCAGCAGCGAGACGGTGCCGAGCGGCGTCCCGTGCTCGTGCCGCTCCAGGTCGTAGCGGACCGCGCCCTCGTCGACGATGAGCAGCGTCCAGGTGTCGTGGACGTGCATCGGATAGGCGTGCCGCGTGAAGTGGGCGTGGAAGACCTCCGCGACCCCCGGTACGCGGGGCTTCCACGCGGTGATCTGCTCGCTGTCACTGCCGCTGGGCATGCAAAAAACGTACAAGACCGGGCGCGGGGGCGGACGGCAGTCTCAAGGCATGAGCACCGAGACCCCCGCCCCGGCCCCCGTCCGCTTCGACACCAAGATCGCCGTCCTGCTCCGGGACGACCTGGAGACCTGGCAGCGCCTGAACGTGACGGCCTTCCTGGTCAGCGGCCTCGGCACCGAGCTGCCCGAGGTGATCGGCGAGCCCTACGAGGACGCGGACGGCACCCCGTACCTGCCGATGCTCCGCCAGCCGGTGCTGGTCTTCGAGGGCGACAAGGCCCTCCTGAAGACCGCCCACGAACGCGCCCTGCGCCGCGCCGTGCCCCGCGCCGTCTTCACGTCCGACCTCTTCACCACCGGCAACGACACCGACAACAGGGCGGCGGTACGAGCCGTCACCACGGCCGAGTTGGATCTGGTGGGCCTCGCGGTGCACGGGCCGAAGAACGCGGTGGACAAGGTGCTGAAGGGCGCGCGTATGCACCGGTGAGGGTTCTACGGGAGCCCGGCGAGCCGCAACAGCCCGGTGACCGCCGCCGCACCCACGACCACCACCGCGAACGGTGCCCGGCGCCACGCCAGGACCCCGCCGACCAGCACCCCGGCGGGCCGCGCCCAGCCGGCGAACTCCTGGCCCGCCATGAGGGCGCCGGTGGCGAGCAGCGCGACGAGCAGGACGGTCGCGCCGTCGGTGAGCAACTCCTGTACGCGTACGGGGAGTTGGACCCGGCCGTGCAGCAGTGGGCCCGCGAGTCGGAAGGCGTAGGTTCCCGCCGCGAGTGCGAGGACGGCGATCAACTGGGCGTTCACGCGGGCCTCCCGGCCGGACTCTTGGCGAACAGCAGCCCGGCCAGGGCGAGCAGTACGGGCACGCCCGCGGGCAGGAACGGGGTGGCGGCGACCGCGATCACGGCGCCCGCCGCCGCGGCCCGCCGCACCCCGTGGCCGTCCCGCAGCGCGGGCAGCACCAGGGCGAGCAGCACCGCGGGGAACGCCGCGTCGAGCCCGAACCGGTCGGTGTCCCCGAGCGCGGTTCCGGCGAGCGCCCCGGCGAGGACGCTCACGTTCCAGGCGGCGAAGAGGCCGAGGCCGGAGAGCCAGAAGGCGGTGCGCCTGCGGGCCGGGTCCTTCTCCGCCATCACGAACGCGGCCGTCTCGTCGGTGACGAGGTGCGCGCCGACGAGCCGTGCGAACCAGGACGTCCCGAGCGCGTCGGAGATGGCCAGGCTGAAGGCGGCGGTCCGGGTGTTCAGGAGCAGACCGGTCGCGGCCGCGGCGAGAGGACCGCCCCCGGCGGCGAACACTCCCACCGCGCTGAACTGCGCGGATCCCGCGAACACGAGCAGCGACATCGCGACGGGCAGCCACACCGGCAGCCCGCTCGCGACCGAGACGGCGCCGAAGGAGAGGCCGACGACCGCGTCGGCGAGCCAGACGAGGGCGCAGTCGCGGAGCAGGCGGGGGTCGATGGCGGGTGCGCGACCCGACAGTGTTCGGTGTGGCGGGCTGAGTGTTCGGTCCGGCGAACGCATGGCAGGAGCATGCGCGCATCCTTGGGTGTTCGTCAAGCCGAACGATAGGCTTGCTGCAGCGAACGACAGTCCGAACCGCACGGACGCCGGGCAACGACGGGAGCGCACGCATGACCGAGCCGACCGGTGGGGGCGCCCCCGCCTCCGCACCCGCCCCTGCCGCCACCTCCGCCCGCCTCCCGCTCGACCGCATCGCCGCGGCGCTCCGCCGCGAACGCACCCGCGCCGGGCTCTCCCTCTCCGAACTGGCCAAGCGCGCCGGCATCGCGAAGTCCACGCTGTCCCAGCTGGAGGCCGCGCACGGCAAGCCGGGCCTGGAGACCATGTGGGCGCTGAGCGTCGCCCTGGAGGTCCCGCCGAGCGTGCTCCTCGACCCGCCGCGCACCGCGGTCCACGTCATCCGCGCGGGCCAGGGCCCGGCCGTCCCCTCCGAGGTGGCCAACTACAGCGCGGCGCTGCTCTCCGCGAGCCCGCCGGGCGCCCGTCGTGACCTGTACTTCCTCCAGGTCGAGCCGGGCAGCCCGCGCGACTCGGACGCGCACATGCCCGGCACCACGGAGCACCTGATCGTCGCGACGGGCCGGGTCCTCGCGGGCCCGACGGAGGACCCCGTCGAACTCGCCCCCGGCGACTACCTCTCGTACCCCGGCGACGTGTCCCACACGTGCCGGGCGCTGGAGCCGGGGACGACCTGCGTGCTGGTGATGCAGCACACGTAGGCGGTCGCGGGGCCTTCGCGGGCGGGCCTACTTCTTGCGGTGGTTGAGCAACTGCTCCCGCACCATCGTGAGCTGGTGCGACGTCTCCACGGCGAGCCCCTCGTCCAGCGTCGTCATCGCCAGCAGCAGGGCGTCCGCCACCACGAGGGCCGTCAGGGCCTCCGCGGTGATTCCCGTGGGGGTGTGCGGGGCGGTGAGGACCGCGTCGACCCGCTCCCCGTACCGCTCGGCCAGTTCGTCCGTGACCAGGACGACCCGCGCGCCCACCGCCCGCGCCCGGTCGATGAGGACCGTCAACTCGGGCAGATCGCGGCCGGGTTGGAAGATGACGACCGCGTCGCCCCGGCGCAGCCGCAGCAGCTGGTCCGCGAGGGCGAAGCCCGTGGAGCCGATGTACTGTGCCCGGCGTCCGACCCTGCCGAGCGCCAACGCCAGGTGCCGCGCGGCGAGTTCGGAGGCGGCGACCCCGTAGCAGTGGATCTCGCCGGCCTCCGCGAGGAAGCCCACCGCCGCCCGCAGCGCGTCGCCGGGCGTCAGCCGCCGGGCGTGCTCGATGCGCTCCGCGGCCTCGTCGAAGACCTCGCCCCAGATCGCGTCCAGGTCCCGGCCGACGTGGTCGATGCGCTGCTTCAGCCGCACCTCGGGGGCCACCGCGGACGTGAGGTCCGAGGCCAGCTCCCGCTTGAGCGCGGGCAGCCCCGCGTACCCGAGCCGCTGCAGCGTCCGCACCACGCTCGCGTTGCTGGTGCCGCTCGCCGCCCCCAGCTCCTGCGCGGAGGCGAAGAGGAGTGATTCGGCGGGCGCGCTCACCAGGTACTGGGCCACGGCCCGTTCGGACGCGGACAGTTCGTCCCAGTGCTCGCGCACGGCGCCGCGCAGTCTGGCGACCCCATCGGTAATTTCCATTACAGCTATTGACTCTCGTGTGACGGCCGTTACTCTCCTGGGCAACGCATTCCAAGTGGAGAGCATCTCGTAATCGACGTTACAGCACGGTTTCGGGAGGCGGACCCCTCCGGGCCCGCACGGACCCTCTCCGTGGCGAGGAGAACAATGGCACCCCGCACCACCGCACCCCGAACCCTCCCGGTCGTCGAGATCAGCGGCGCCCCTCTGGACCGCGGCCGCCAGTACGGCGAGGCCGTCAGGCCCCAACTGCACGCCGCCATCGGCTACTACGAGCAGGCCTTCGGCCAGTCGGCCGGTCTGACCTGGGACCGGGTCACCGCCCGCGCCGCCCGCTGGCTGGAGCCGGTGCGCGCGTACGCCCCCGAACTCCTCGACGAGATGCGGGGGATCGCCGACGGGGCGGGTGTCGACGTGCTCGACGTCCTCGCGCTCAACGCCCGCGGCGAGGTCATCTACGACCGCTCGTTCAAGGACATGGCGGCCGAGCGGGAGGAGGAACCCGCCGAGGGCTGCACCTCGTTCGCCGCCTTCGGCGAGGCCAGCGGCGACGGCCACGTCTGGGCGGGCCAGAACTGGGACTGGCGGGCCGGCGTCGCCGACACCGTCGTCATGATCCGGATCGTGCAGCCGCCCAAGCCCACCGTGATCATGCAGGTGGAGGCGGGCCAGATCGGCCGCCAGGGCGCCAACTCCGCCGGAATCGCCCTCAACGCCAACGGCCTCGGCGGCCGCTTCAACGACGCGATCGGCCTCCCGCAGACGGTCGTCCGCCGCAGCGTCCTCGACACCCACACCGTCACCGACGCCCTCGACGTGCTGTGCCGCACCCGCGCCCACATCGCCAGCAACGCCCTGCTGACCTGCCGCGAGGGCTTCGCCGTCGACCTGGAGACGACGCCCGCGGGCATCGGCTGGCTGTACCCGACGGGCGGCCTGCTCGTGCACGGCAACCACTACCAGGCCGGTGTCCCCGCGGCTCTCGCCGCCGACTACCGGCCGATGTCCTCCGACTCCCTGGTCCGCGTCCCGCGCGCCGAACAGGGCCTCGCCGCGCTGCGGGGATCCGCCGACCCCGACGCGTCCCGCAAGCTCATCAAGGAGGCGATGTCGGACCACCTCGGCCTGCCCGAGTCCCTGTGCACCCACCCCGACGCCCGCGAGCCCGAGGTCAAGCACTGGATGACGCTCGTCTCGTCCTGCGTCGACCTGACCAGCGGCGACTACCACGTCACCGCGGGCACCCCCTGCGACCGCGACTACCAGCACCTGCCCTGGAACCTCTACGACGGCCCGTACGGAGACGCCCGATGAGACGCCCGATGAGACTGCCCTTGGCGACGACGAAGTCCCGAAGAGTGCCGGCCGCGGCCCTGCTCGCCACGGCCACCCTCCTCGCCGCCACCGCCTGCGCGGGCGCCGACCGCCCCGAGGGCCAGGGCGCCGGCACCCCGGCCGCCGACCTGAAGCTGGACGCGACCACGCCCGCCGCCAAAGGCCCGGTGAAGAAGGCGAACTGGCTCCTGGAGGACGAGCCGGACTCCCTCGACCTGGACGCGCAGGGCACCAGCGCGGGCCGCGTCGTCCTCACCAACGTCTGCGAGCGCCTCTACCAGCTCCAGCCCGACATGACGACGAAGCCGCTGCTCGCCGAGAAGGCCGAGACCTCCGACGGCGGCCGCAAGCTGACCTTCACCGTCCGCGACGACGTCACGTTCCACGACGGCACGAAGCTCACCGCCGACGACGTGCTGTGGTCCCTGAAGCGGCACGCCGCCAAGGACATGGAGCAGTCCGACGAGTTCGAGAACGTCACCTCGATGACGAAGACGGCACCCCACCGCGTCACCGTCACCTTCAAGGCGCCCGACGCCATGTTCCTCAAGGCCATGGCAGGCGACGCCGGCATCGTCTGGAACAAGAGGCAAGTCACCGATTCCGGAAAGGAGTTCGGCACACCCGGACAGCCGGACGCCTGCTCGGGACCGTACGAACTCGCCCGCTGGAAGTCCGGCGACTCGATAGCCATCCGCGCGTACGACGACTACTGGGGCAAGAAGCCCCTCACCCGCGAAGTCGTCTTCCGCTGGGCCTCCGACAGCGCCCTGGTCAACGCGCTCAAGACGGGCGCGGCCGACGGCGCGTACGCGGAGTCCCCGAACACGGCGGCGGCGCTGCGCGCGGACAAGGACCTGGCGCAGTACTACGGCCCCTCCACCGCATCGCTCGCCCTCATCTCCACCGACCGCGGCGGCCTCACCGACCCGCGGATCCGCCGCGCGCTCTCGCTCTCCCTCGACCGCACGGGCATCGCCGACTCCGGCTACGGCGGCCTGGTCCAGCCGTGGGCGTCCCCGGTCGGCTCGGGCGCCTGGGGCTACGAGAAGGCCGCGTTCGCCGCCGCGCAGAAGAAGTTGACGCGCCTCGCCCCCGCCTCGCCCACCGCGTCCGACCTCGCCCGCGCCAAGAAGCTCGTCAAGGAGGCCGGCGCCCCCACAGAACCCGTCGTCATCGGCACCGACGCCAGCCAGGGCCGCACCGTCATCGCGAACGCCACCCGCGCCGCCCTCCAGCGCGTCGGCGTCCGCGCGGAGATCAAGACCGTGCCGACGGCCCAGTTCGAGGAGTTCTACAGCGACCCGACGGCCCGCGCCGACATCGACGTACTCGTGGGCGACTGGTACATCTCCAAGGCCGACCCCATGGGGTTCTACGACAACGGGCTCTCCGACTCCCCGAACAACTGGGTCGGCTTCAAGGACGCCACGTACGACCGGCAGGTCAAGCAGGCCCTCGGCACCCTCGACGACGCGGCCCGAGCGAAGCTCGCCACCACCGTCCAGCGCACCTTCGTCGAGAACGCGGTGTGGATCCCGGTGGCGCAGGTCCCCACGATCCTCGTCCTGAACAAGAAGCTGACCGGGCCGACGGCCTCGCAGTCCTACCTCTACTACCCGTGGGCCGCCGGGCTCGGCGCGCGAGGGGGCCACCAGTGAAGACGCTGCCCCTGCGCGCGGTGACACTCCTCTCGCGCCGCATCGCCGGTCTGGTCGCGACCCTCGTCGCCGCCTCGTTCGTCATCTTCGCCGCCGTGTACGCGGCGCCCGGCGACCCCGCCGTCTTCCTCGCGGGCGGCCGCGACAAGCTGACCCCCGAACGGCTCGCCCAGGTCCGCGCCCAGTACCACCTCGACGAACCGCTCGCCGTCCAGTACGGCCGCTGGCTGTGGGACACCGTCCACCTCGACCTCGGCCGCTCCTTCAAGTACGGCGACCAGGTCGCGGACCTCATCTCCTCCCGCCTCGCCACCACCCTCGAACTCGTCGCGTACGCAACGGTGTTGTACGTGATCCTCGGCGTCGGCGCCGGGATCCTCGCGGCCGTACGGCGCTCCACCTGGGTCGACTCGGCGGTGGTCGGCGGCACGACCCTCGCCGCGTCCGTCCCCTCGTTCGTGGCCGCGATCGCGCTGGTCTCGCTGTTCGGCGTCCAGCTCGGCTGGTTCCCGGTGACCGGGGCGGGCGACGGCTTCGCCGGCACCGTCCACCACCTCACCCTGCCCGCCGTCTCCCTCGCCCTCGGCGCGCTCGCCATCATCAGCCGCGTCACCCGGCAGGCCATGGCGGACGCCGCCGCCTCCGACCACGTCGAGGCGGCCCGCGCCTCCGGCGTCCCGGAACGCGACATCGTCCGCCGCCATGTCCTGCGCAACGCCCTCGGCCCCATCGTCACCATGTGCGGCCTCGTCATGGCGGGCATGCTCGCCGGCACCGTCGTCGTCGAGACGGCGTTCGGCATCAGCGGCATCGGCTCCCTGCTGGTCAACGCCATCAACACCCATGACTTCCCGGTCGCCCAGGCGGTCCTCCTCCTGATGGTCACCGGCTACGTGGTCGTGACGACGCTCGTCGACCTGGCCCACCCCCTCCTCGACCCGAGAGTGAAGGAGGCCCACGCATGACGGCGGCCCTCACCCTGACCCCCGTCAGGACCACGCGACGCCCCCTCGGCGTCACCCTCGCCGCGGCGGTGCTCGCCCTCGTCGTCCTCGCGGCCCTCGCCGCACCCCTGCTCGCGCCCTACGCCCCCGACGCCATCGACCTCTCCGCCTCCCTCGTCGGCACCGGCGCCGAGCACCTCCTCGGCACCGACTCCTCGGGCCAGGACCTGCTCTCGCGCGTGCTCTACGGCGCCCGGTCCAGCCTCGTCGCACCGGTCGCGCTGCTCGCGGTCGCGGCGGCCCTCGGGGTGACGCTCGGCGTGCTCGCCGCCTGGCGCGGCGGCTGGGTGGACACGTTCGTCTCCCGCCTCACCGACGTGATGTACGCCTTCCCCGGGCTGCTCTTCACGGTCCTGATCATCGCCGTGTTCGGCGCGGGCATGACGACGGCGATCCTCGCCCTCGGCCTCGCCTTCACCCCGACCATCGCCAAGTACACCCGCTCCCTCGCCCTGTCCGAGGCCCGCAAGCCGTACGTCGACGCGTACCGCGTGCAGGGCATGGGCGGCGCCCGGATCTGCGCGCTGCACCTGGTCCCGAACCTGGGCCGGTCGATCCTCGGCTACGTGGTCGTCCTCTTCGGCGAGGCCCTGATGTCGCTCGCGACCCTCTCCTACCTGGGCTTCGGCGCTCAACCGCCGTCCTCCGACTGGGGCCTGATGGTCCAGGAGGGCCAGGCCGCGATCGTCCAGGGCGCGCTCCTGCCCGCCCTCGTCCCCGGCACGGCCATCGCCCTGGTCGTCGTCTCCTTCAACGTCGTCGGGGTCTGGGCCGCCGACCGCCTCGGAAGGCAGAACTGATGACCACGACGATGAACACCACCACGAAGACGCTGCTCTCGATCGAGAACCTCACGGTCACGGTCCCCGGCGCCGCCCGCCCCCTCCTCGACCAGGTCTCCCTGAACGTCGCCGAGGGCGAGGTCGTCGGCCTGGTGGGGGAGTCCGGCTCGGGCAAGTCGACGACGGCGAAGGCCGCGCTCGGCCTGCTGCCGGACGGGGCCACGACCACGGGAACGGTCCAGGTCGAGGGCGCGGACGTCCTGTCCCTGCGCGGAGAGGAATTGCGAAGGCACAGGTCGGACACCGTCGCGATGATCCACCAGGACCCGCGCGCCGCCCTCAACCCCGTCCGCCGCATCGGCGACTTCCTCACCGAACGCGGCGCGACGAAGGACGAGGCGCTCGACCTGCTCGCCGCGGTCGGCCTGCCCGCCCCCGCCCGCCACCTGCGCCAGCGCCCGCACGAACTCTCCGGCGGCATGCTCCAACGCGTCGTCATCGCGGGAGCCCTGGCGGCCCGCCCCCGGCTCCTCCTCGCCGACGAGGCGACCAGCGCGCTCGACGTGACGACCCAGGCGGAGATCCTCACGCAACTCCGCGAGGCCCGTGAGTCCCGGGGCGCCGGCCTCCTCTTCATCACGCACGACCTGCACCTGGCAGCGGCCTACTGCGACCGCGTCCACGTCATGTACGCGGGCCGCGTCGTCGAACACCGCACGGCGGACGCCCTGTTCACGACCCCGGCCCACCCGTACACCCGCGGCCTCCTCACCTGCTCCCCGACCCTGGGCGAGTCCAGCACCCTGACCCCGATCCCGGGCAGGCCCCCGTCCTTGTCGGACACGTTCCCGGGCTGCCCGTTCGCGGACCGCTGCCCGGACGCGGAGCCCGACTGCCACACATGGACACCCCAGGCACACGAGGTGGACGACGGTTCGGCGATGTGCATCGCTGTGGGCAGGCGTCCCGCACGGCGGGACGGGTGGGCACAGCCCCCGGTGCCGCGCAACGAGAAAGAGGGGGCAGGCCCCAAGTGACCACGCAACCACCACTCCTGGAGGTCACGGACCTCCGCAAGACGTACCCCCTGCCGACCGGCGGCAGCCACACCGCCGCGGACGCCATCACCTTCACCCTCACCCCCGGCGGAGCCCTCGGCATCGTCGGCGAATCCGGCTCCGGCAAGACCACCGTCGCCCGCATGCTCGTCGGCCTCGTCCGCCCCGACCACGGCACCATCAAGGTCGACGGCACCCCGAGACCCGCGAAACCCCCGCGCGGCAAGGCCCCCCGCCTCGCCAGGGCCCGCCAGATCCAGATGGTGTTCCAGGACCCGTACGTCTCCCTCGACCCCCGCCTCACCGCCGAACAGTGCCTGCGCTCCGCCCTGCGCCTGCACGGCCGCGACGAATCCACCGCGTCCGCGCTCCTCGACCAGGTGGGCCTCGGCGCACGCGAGGCCACGGCCCTGCCCCGCCACCTCTCCGGCGGCCAGCGCCAGCGCCTGGCCATCGCCCGCGCCCTCGCCGTCGACCCCCGCATCCTGGTCCTCGACGAGGCGGTCGCCGCGCTCGACGTCTCCATCCAGGCGCAGATCCTGCGGCTCCTCGACGAGATCCGCCGGGACACCGCGGTGGCCCTGGTCTTCGTCAGCCACGACCTGGCGGTCGTCCAGCACGTCACGGACGAGGTCCTGGTGATGCGGCGGGGCCGAGTGGTCGAGCAGGGGCCCACGCGCCGCGTCCTGAGCGAGCCCACCGACCCGTACACAAAGCTGCTGCTCGCCTCGGTGCCGGGCAGGGGCTGGGACCCGGCGGACGCCGTCGCGGCCCGCGCCGCGCTCACGTAGAAATTCACGGAGAAAAGGCAGGAGCCCCGCTGCCGTAAGGCGCGGGGCTCCTTGGGTACTGCACTAGGTTCCGGATCAGATCACGGCAACCACCGTGTGATCACGAAGGGGATCAGACGGGGGTGACGTTCTCCGCCTGCGGGCCCTTCGGGCCCTGCGTGACGTCGAAGGACACGGCCTGGTTCTCCTCGAGGGAGCGGAAGCCGCTTGCGTTGATCGCGGAGTAGTGGACGAAAACGTCCGGGCCGCCGCCTTCCTGGGCGATGAAGCCAAAGCCCTTTTCAGCGTTGAACCACTTCACGGTTCCGGTAGCCATAAGCCCTCCCATGGGCCAAAGGGTTGCCCTGCTCCAGAACCTGCAAATGCGCTTGCGAACAACTGCAAAAGTCTGAAAACGACGAGAGCCCGCGGTCACATGCTCCGCAGGCTCTGTACTGCAAGGGAAACCAAACTGCAACTTGCGGCGAGCCTAGCACGCAGGCAGCCGAATGCAATAGAGGGCAAGATCACTTCACCCTCAGGTTTGATCTGGTTCCCGTGGGGGTTGACCCGGGGCCGCGCCGGACCCGGATCCTGCACCGTACCGCACTGGGTTTAGTCTCGCGATGTGGACAATTCTCCCGAGACCCTGAAGGCCGCGCGGCGCACTCGTCCGCGAGTGGGCCACATCCAGTTCCTGAACTGCATGCCCCTGTACTGGGGACTTGCCAGGACGGGCTCGCTCCTGGACTTCGAGCTGACGAAGGACACGCCGGAGAAGCTGAGCGAGCAGCTGGTGAACGGTGACCTCGACATCGGTCCCATCACCCTCGTCGAGTTCCTCAAGGCGGCCGACGACCTCGTCGCGTTCCCCAATCTCGCGGTGGGCTGCGACGGCCCCGTGATGTCCTGCGTGATCGTCTCGCAGGTCCCCCTCGACCAGTTGGACGGCCGGCGTGTCGCCCTCGGGTCCACCTCCCGCACGTCGGTGCGGCTCGCGCAGCTGCTGCTGGCCGAGCGCTTCGGCGTCCGGCCCGACTACTACACGTGCCCGCCCGACCTGGGTCTGATGATGCAGGACGCGGAGGCGGCCGTACTGATCGGGGACGCGGCGCTGCGGGCCAACCTGCACGACGCCCCGCGGCTCGGCCTGGAGGTGCACGACCTGGGCGCGCTGTGGAAGGAGTGGACGGGTCTCCCGTTCGTCTTCGCGGTGTGGGCGGCGCGCAAGGAGTACGTGGAGCGCGAGCCGCAGATCACGCAGAAGGTGCACGAGGCGTTCCTCGCCTCGCGCGATCTGTCCCTCGAAGAGGTCGCCAAGGTCGCCGAGCAGGCGGCCCGCTGGGAGGTCTTCGACGAGAAGGTCCTCGAGGAGTACTTCACGACGCTCGACTTCCGCTTCGGTCCCGCGCAGCTGGAAGGCGTCACGGAGTTCGCGCGCAGGGTCGGACCCACGACGGGATTTCCCGCGGATGTACGGGTCGAGCTGCTGATGTCGTGAATTCCCCTGTACGCGCCCGTGGCCCGTGGGTCGCGGGCGTTCTCCGGCGCGGGATTTCCGGAACCTTGTACGGGAATTCCGCACCGGTGGGGTGAATTCGGCATGAATTCGCGGTGATCCGCTCCGCTCTCCCGTGTGCTCCCGATGCGTTCCGTATGTGTTCCCGGGTGCGTTCCGGATGTGCTCCGGTGCGTTCGAGAGGCATGTGCGCGGGTGAGGCGCGGGGCTACGCTGCTGATGCGTGCGTGCACACGGGGGAGGTCCGCATCATGCAGCCGCTTCAGACCGGGGAACCCACGGCGGTGGGGCCCTACCGGTTGCTCGGCAGGATCGGTTCGGGCGGCATGGGCCGGGTCTATCTGGGCCGCAGCGTCGGGGGACGCACCGTCGCCGTGAAGATCGTGCACCCGCACTTCGCGCTCGACGACGAATTCCGGGCGCGTTTCAAGCGCGAGGTGCAGGCGGCCCGCCGGGTGGGCGGCGCCTGGACGGCGCCGGTGCTCGACGCCGACCCGGACGCCGAGGTGCCGTGGGTGGCGACGGGATACGTCGCGGGCCCCTCGCTCACCCAGGCCGCGAGCGAGGGCGCGGGACTGCCCGAGCACTCCGTACGGGTCCTGGGCGCCGGCCTCGCCGAGGCGCTCGCCGCGGTGCACGGCCTGGGTCTCGTGCACCGCGACGTCAAGCCCTCGAACGTGCTGCTGACCCTCGACGGGCCGCGGCTCATCGACTTCGGCATCGCCCGCGCCACCGACGGCACGGCCTCCCTCACCTCCACCGGCGTTTCCATCGGCTCGCCCGGCTACATGTCGCCCGAACAGATCCTCGGCAAGGGCGTCACGGGCGCCGCCGACGTCTTCTCGCTCGGCGCGGTCCTCGTGTACGCGGCCGTGGGGTCGTCCCCCTTCCCCGGTGACTCGTCCGCCGCGCTGCTCTACAAGGTCGTCCACGAGGAGCCCGAACTCGGCTCGCTGACCGGCGAGCTGCGCGAGGTCGCCGCGGCCTGCCTCGCGAAGGACCCGGCCGCGCGCCCCGCTCCCGGGGAGATCGCCCGGCGCCTCGCCCCGGACGGAGCTGCGCGGCTCGTCCAGGCGGGATGGCTGCCCGGCCCGATGGTGGAGGAGGTCTCGCGCGACGCGGTGCGGCTCCTGGACCTGGAGGGCGCGCCCGCCGACGTCCCGCACTCGGGGCCCATGGAGTTCAGCAGCCCCGCCGTCCCCGGGGGGTCGGGGCCCGCGGGCGTCTTCGGACCGCCGGATCCCTCGTACGCGCCCGTGCCCACGCCCCGTACCCAGGAGCCGCCCACCGAGGGGCCGAAGCAGGACGCCGCGCCGGGGCGCCTGTCGATGTCCGTGACGGCGAGCTCGACCCCCGACAAGCCGAACGGCAGGGGCCGCCGCGTCAGTTGCACGGTGGCGCTCGCCGTGGCCGGAGCGTTCGCGGCGGTGACCGTCGGCGGAGTGGTCCTGTTCAGTGTGCTGCCGAGCGAGGGCGGCGGCAGCGACCAGGGCAGCGCGAGCGATGCCGGGCCCGCCTCGTCCGCCGCGCCGAGGACGCCGAGCGCGCCGGGCGTGCCGAAGTTCTACCTGGGCTCGTGGGACGGCCCGGCGAAACAGGCGGGGATCTCCTTCGGCACCTTCCGCGTCGACCTCAAGCAGGCCGAGGCCGGCAAGCAGGTCGGCAAGGTGACGTCGACGGACCCGCTGGGCATCCAGTGCGTCGACGTACTGACCCTGACGTCCGCCGACGGGAAGGCGCTGGTCGCCGCGGGCCGGGCCGCCCCCGGCAACCCGGGCACCTGCGCGAAGGGCCCGCACACCGTGCGCCTCACCCGGGAGGGCGCCTCCCTCAAGTACACCTCGCGGTACCCGGCCGCCGGTGACCCGACGGCGGACCTCGACCGGGTCAAGAGCGGCTGAGGCAGGGGGAGAGGGAGGCGTGGTGCAAGGGGGGCCGCTGATCGCCACCGAGGCGGGAGCGCCGGTCGCGCTGGTCGTGCTCGCCGCGGTGTGGGGCGCGGCCTGCGGGCTGCTGCTGCCGCGGCCCGCGTACCGGCTGTCCGTCGAACCCGGCGAGCCGTGGCGTCCGGCCCGCGGCTGGCTGGGGGCCCGCCCCGGGCCCAGGGCCGCAGGGCTCGCCGCCGTCACCGCGCTCGTCTGCGCGCTGCTCGCCACCACCACAGGCACCCGCCCCGAACTGGGCGCCTGGCTGCTGCTCGCGCCGCTCGGCGTGCTCCTGGCCACCGTCGACTTCGCGGTGAAGCGGCTGCCCGACGTGCTCACGCTGCCGCTCGCCGGGCTCGCCCTGCTGGCGCTCGGCGCGGCGGCGCTGCTGCCGGAGGCGGGCGGGGCGTGGAGCGGCGCACTGTGGGGCGCGCTCGGCCTCGGCGCCGGATATCTGCTCCTGCTCCTCGCGTACCCGAAGGGCATGGGCTTCGGGGACGTGAAGCTCGCGGTGGGGCTCGGCGCGGCGCTCGGCTGGTACGGGTGGGGCGTGCTGTTCCTGGGGGCGTTCGCCGGAGTGCTGTTCAACGGCCTGTACGCCCTGGTCCTCGTGGTGACGCGGCGGGCCGGGAAGGGGACCGAGATCCCCTTCGGGCCCTTCATGATTCTGGGCGCCCTCGCGGGGGTTCTGCTGGGCGGCCTGGGGGCCTGACGCGCGGGGAGAGCGGGGGCCTGACGTGTAAGGGGAGCGGGGGCCTGACGTACGCTGAGATTTCAGCTCAGACTCGTCGAGATTCCAGCTCGGACTCGTCAGAATCCTCCGAAAGGGGCTCGCCCGGTGACCGAGAAGGCCGCGCTTCAGTCCGTCCTCGACCGCGCCGCCGACGGTGGGCGGATCACCCCCGAGGAGGCCGTCGCCCTCTACCGCGACGCCCCGCTGCACGCGCTCGGCGCCGCCGCCGACGCGATCCGCCGCCGCAAGTACGCGGGCATCGAGCACATCGCGACGTACATCATCGAGCGGAACATCAACTACACGAACGTGTGCGTCACGGCGTGCAAGTTCTGCGCCTTCTACGCGGCCCCCAAGGACACCAAGAAGGGCTGGTCCCGCGACCTCGACGACATCCTGCGGCGCTGCGCGGAGACGATCGAGCTGGGCGGCACGCAGATCATGTTCCAGGGCGGCCACCACCCGGACTACGGCGTCGAGTACTACGAGGAGCACTTCGGGGCCATCAAGAAGGAGTACCCCGAGCTCGTCATCCACAGCCTCGGCGCTTCGGAGGTCGAGCACATGGCCCGCATCTCCAAGGTGTCGGTCGAGGAGGCGATCCAGCGGATCCATGCCGCCGGGCTCGACTCCTTCGCGGGCGCGGGTGCGGAACTCCTCCCGGCGCGTCCCCGCAAGGCGATCGCCCCTCTCAAGGAGTCCGGCGAGCGCTGGCTGGAGATCATGGAGACGGCGCACCGGCTGGGCGTCGAGTCGACGTCCACGATGCTCATGGGCACGGGCGAGACCAACGCCGAGCGCATCGAGCACCTGCGCATGATCCGTGACACGCAGGACAAGACGGGTGGCTTCCGCGCCTTCATCCCGTACACGTACCAGCCGGAGAACAACCACCTGAAGGGCCGCACGCAGGCGACGCTCTTCGAGTACCTGCGGATGATCGCGATCGCCCGGATCTTCCTGGACAACGTCCAGCACATCCAGGGCTCGTGGCTGACGACCGGCAAGGAGGTCGGTCAGCTGTCGCTCCACTACGGTGCCGACGACCTCGGCTCGATCATGCTGGAGGAGAACGTGGTCTCCTCGGCCGGTGCCAAGCACCGCTCCAACCGCATGGAGATCATCGAGCTGATCCGCAAGGCGGGCCGCGTGCCGGCGCAGCGCGCCACGACGTACGAGCACCTCGTCGTGCACGACGACCCGGCGAACGACCCGGTCGACGACCGCGTCACCTCGCACATCTCGTCGACCGCGATCGACGGCGGGACGGCTCACCCCGAGCTGAAGCTCGTCTCCACCAACTGAGCCCGCCTTGGCGACACTTCACGTCACCGAGGCGGACGGTTCGGCCGTCCTCGTCGAGGGCGAGACGATCAAGGCGCTGGGCCCGTACGAGGAGTTGGCCGCGCTTGAGGCCTCGTCGCAGGCGCGGGTGCGGCGCTGGCCCGGCATCCTGACGCCCGGCCTCCTCAACCCGTACGGTCCCGAGATCCTCGAGCACACGTACCACCCGGATTCGCGTGAGGCGGACACGTACGGGACGGCGCCGATCGGCGGGGAGCGGGCGCGGGAGATCTTCCGCGGGGACCCGTCCCGGCTCGGCGCGAGTGCCCGGCGCGGTGTGCAACGGCTGTTCGCGCACGGGACGGTGGCGCTCGCGGGGGAGCTCCGCTCCAAGGCGGTCCTCGAGGTGGCGCGCCGCTCCGGCCTCGCGTTCGGCGCCCGCCCGGAGCGGCTGCCGGGCCCGGTGTCACTGTCCCCGCGGCCCATGGTCCTGCTCCCGCCCCTGACGGTCGACGGCCCGGCCCGCTTCGCGATCTTCGACGTGACGGACCGCGCGGACCTTGTGGCCCAGGGGGCGACCACGTGCGTGGCGACGGTGGTCGGCGGGCGGTTGGTGTACCGGGCCCATTGACGGGGCGGTCGGGGGGCGGGGTTTCGTCTACCGGTACCGGCGTTCCGGCACCGGCACCGGCACCGGCACCGGCGTTCCGGCCACGGGGCTCCGCCCCGGACCCCGCGCCTCAATCGCCGGCGGGGCTTGATTTGCCCACCCGCGGCAGGCGTTCGCGGCCCGGACACGGACCCGGACTCGAACCCGGCCCCGAACCGGCCCCGGACTCGAACCGGCCCCGGACTCGAACCGGCCCCGGACTCGAACCGGCCCCGGACCCGAACCGGCCCCGGGCCGCGAATCGCCACCGGCACCGGCACTACGGCCTCGTGCCGCCGCCCATCTCCCACCCACCCGCCCCCTCCAGGGGCGTCGGCCACACGCGGTGTCGCCCCGCCTACTACGAACCGCAGCCAGGCCCGGTTCCCGCCCATCGCGCTCGGCAGTTGCCCCGCCGCTGGCAACTGCCGCGGGGGCTCGCTTCCCCACCGTTGCGGTTGCCCGCCCCCCCCACCTTGGGCAATCTGCCGCCTGGGGCGGCAGGGTGGGCAAGGCGGCCCCCGGTGCCGCGCAACAGGGACGACGGACCACGCCCCGGTACAGCCCATCAGCTCGGTGCCGCGCAACGGTGATGCGGGGCCGAGCCCCGTCTTCGGCGCCGCGTCACGGACACGACGAGCGCCGCCCCGGCACGGCCCCGGGGCCACGGGGGCCGAGCCCCCGGAGGGGGCGGGTGGGCGGGAGATGAGCGGGAACCGGAGCAAAAGGCGGTGCCGCGCAAACCTCACGACAGGCGCCACCCCGGGGAAACGCTCCGCGCGACTCTCGCGACGGGCGGGCCCCGGCAAGGCGCCACCCCCGGCCCGGCGCAACCCTCGCGGTGAGTGCCAACCCCGACTACGCACCACCCCGGCTCCATGCGACCCTCACGACAGACGTCGACCCCGACTACGCGCCATCCCGGCTCCCGGAACCCTCACGACAGGCGTCGACCCCGGCAATGGCGCCGCCCCGGCCCCGCGCCACCCTCACGACAGGCGTCAACCCCGACAAGGCGCCACCCCGGCCCCCGGAACCCTCACCGCGGCCCCCGCCCCGGCACGGGTCACCGCCGGAGGCCCCACGCCGCCTGACACAATGGCGCGGTGACCCGTGCATCCCTGGACAAGCAGCCCCACGAAGTCGCCTCGATGTTCGACGACGTGGCGGAGAAGTACGACCTCACGAACGACGTGCTGTCGCTCGGGCAGACCCGCCTGTGGCGCAAGGAGGTCGCCAAGGCCGTCGACGCCCGCCCCGCACAGAAGGTCCTCGACCTCGCCGCCGGCACCGCCACCTCCTCGCAGCCCTTCGCCCAGGCCGGCGCCTACGTCGTCCCCTGCGACTTCTCCCTCGGCATGCTGCGCGTGGGCAAGCAGCGCCACCCGTGGATGCCGTTCACCGCTGGCGACGGCACGAAGCTGCCGTTCAAGGACGACACGTTCGACGCCGTGACGATCTCCTTCGGGCTGCGCAACATCCAGGAGACCGAGGCCGCGCTGAGCGAGCTGCACCGCGTCACCAAGCCCGGCGGCCGCGTCGTCATCTGCGAGTTCAGCCACCCGACGTGGGCCCCCTTCCGCACCGTCTACACCGAGTACCTGATGCGCGCCCTGCCGCCGGTCGCGCGCGCGGTGTCCTCGAACCCGGACGCGTACGTCTATCTCGCCGAGTCCATCCGCGCCTGGCCCACGCAGCCCGAGCTGGCCGCGCTGATGCAGGACGCCGGCTGGCAGCGGGTGGCCTGGCGGAACCTCACCGGCGGCATCGTCACGCTGCACCGCGGCTACAAGAAGGCGTGAGCACGCGCGCGTACGTGAGCACGCCCGCGTAACGGTTCAACCGCCCCTGACGGCAAACCCATTGCGAGCCCGGCGACCCGGACAAGCCCCTCACGGACACGGACTGAACGACCCGGCGCGCGCCGGCGGCTCGTCCGGCTCGCCGAGCTCCCTGCGCATGCCGCCACCCCGTGGCCCCGGCGCCCGCGGCACGCGCACACCGGCCCCGCCGCCACCGCCCTCGCCCTCACCGAGGTCGAACCAGACCGTGACGACCGCGTCCCGCGGCACCTCGACGCCGGGCAGCGGGTACTGGCGCACCACGTACTCCACCACCACCCGGTCGACGTCGTCCCGGTCCGCCGCCACGATCAGCACGCCCTGCTCACGGGCCGCCTGCCGCGCATCGACCGCCATCAGGCCGACGAGCTTCGGCACGGGCACGTCCGGCGGCCCGGCATCCGGTGTCTTGGGCGTCTTGGGTGTCTTCACCACAGATGTCACCCCCAGGAGGTACCGGAAGGGTAGCTCCTGGGGCGTGGTGTCCGGAAGGTCCGGTCAGCGCTCCCGCGCGCGGGGTCAGAGCTCCAGGCGGAAGCAGTGCCCCTGCCTCCCGGTCGGCGTCACGAACGTCTCGGCCAGTTCCATGCCGAGGCGCCGGGTCACCGCGATCGAGCGCTCGTTGCGGGCGTCGACCATCGCGACGACGCTCGGTATGCCCGCCGCCCGGACCCGCTCAAGGGTCAGCTGCGCGGCCGTCGTCGCGTACCCCTGCCCCCAGTACGCGCGCCCGAGCCGCCAGCCGATCTCGATCTCGCCGGTCGGCCCCCACTCCCGCTCCCAGGGCTGCGCGCCCGTGAACCCGATGACGTCGCCTTCCCCGTCGGTCATCGTCCACAGGCAGAACCCGTGCTCCGCCTCGTGCCTGCGCTGCCGCGCGGTCAGCTCCTCGTACACGGAGAGCTCCGCCGACGCGCCTCCGTGGAACTCCATGACCTCGGGGTGGTCGAACACCCCGTGCCAGGCGAGCGCGTCCTCATGGGTGGGGACGCGCAGATCCACGGCGGGCAGAACTCGACTCATGGGCTGGCCCTTCGGCTGGGTGATCTCAGTCGCTGAATAGACTGCCCATGTCCGTGCCGGACGGCACACCGTTTTCGAGCCTGGGGAGAACCCGCCGTGACCGAGCAGCCCAAGCCCCTCTCCGAGCACAGCGCGGACGTGATCGTCGTCGGGGCCGGACCCGCCGGTTCGACGACCGCCTACTACCTCGCCAAGGCCGGCCTCGACGTCCTGTTGCTGGAGAAGACGGCCTTCCCGCGCGAGAAGGTGTGCGGCGACGGCCTCACCCCCCGTGCCACGAAACAGCTCGTCTCCATGGGGATCGACATCTCCGAGGAGGCCGGCTGGCTGCGCAACAAGGGCCTGCGCATCATCGGCGGCGGCGTCCGCCTCCAGCTCGACTGGCCCGACCTCGCCTCGTACCCGGACTACGGACTCGTTCGCAAGCGCGACGACTTCGACGAGCAGCTCGCGCGCCAGGCGCAGAAGGCGGGCGCGCGGCTCTACGAGCGGTGCAACGTCGGCGCCCCGATCACCGACGAGCGCACCGGCCGCATGACCGGCGTGCACGCCAAGCTGGGCGAGGAGAAGACCCCGGTCACCTTCCACGCCCCGCTGGTCGTCGCGGCCGACGGCAACTCCACGCGGCTCTCGCTCGCGATGGGCCTGCACCGCCGTGAGGACCGCCCGATGGGCGTCGCCGTCCGTACGTACTTCACCTCGCCCCGACACGACGACGACTACCTGGAGTCCTGGCTGGAGCTGTGGGACCGGCGCGGCGCCGAGGACCGGCTGCTTCCCGGCTACGGCTGGATCTTCGGCATGGGCGACGGCACGTCCAACGTCGGCCTGGGCATCCTCAACTCCTCGAAGGCCTTCCGCGAGTTGGACTGGCGCGAGGTCCTCAAGGCCTGGTGCGCGTCGATGCCCGAGGACTGGGGGTACACCCCGGACAACATGACGATGCCGATCCGCGGCGCCGCCCTCCCCATGGCCTTCAACCGCCAGCCGCACTACACCAAGGGCCTGCTCCTGGTCGGCGACGCGGGCGGCCTGGTCAACCCGTTCAACGGTGAGGGCATCGCGTACGCCATGGAGTCCGGCCAGATCGCGGCCGACGTCATCGTGCAGGCCCACGCGCGCGCGACCGACGCCCAGCGCGAACTGGCCCTGCAGCGCTACCCGAAGGTTCTCAAGGACACCTACGGCGGCTACTACACGATGGGCCGCGCCTTCGTGAAGCTCATCGGCAACCCGAAGATCATGAAGATCGCGACGCAGCGGGGTCTGACCCACCCGATGCTGATGAAGTTCACGCTGAAGATGCTCGCGAACCTGACGGACCCGACCGGCGGCGACGCGATGGACCGGGTCATCAACGGGCTGAGCAAGGTCGCCCCGAAGGCCTGACCCAGGCCTGCTCACCAGGGTTTCCGTCCGGCCCCGGCTTTGCCGGGCCGGGCGGCTCGGGGGAGGGTGGACCCATGATTTTCATCGCCGTGAAGTTCACCGTCCGCCCCGAGCACGCCGACTCGTGGCTGGAGAAGACCGCCGCGTTCACCGCGGCCACCCGCGCCGAGGAGGGCAACCTCTTCTTCGACTGGTCCCGCAGCGTCGAGGACCCCCACCAGTTCGTGCTCCTGGAGGGCTTCCGGGACGGCGACGCCGGGGCCGCGCACGTGGGGTCCGACCACTTCAAGGCGGGCCTCGAGACCATGAAGCCGCTCATCGCCTCCACCCCGGAGATCATCAACGCCGACATCCCGAACTCGGGTTGGGGTGAAATGGGCGAACTGGCCCAGTAGTCCGGATTCGCAGACGCCGAAGGCCGCCGCACCCCACGAGGGGAGCGGCGGCCTTCGCCGTATGCCACTGTTTGTCGCCTTCGTCCCTCAAGGGGCGTCAGGCGGCCGTGTGCGGCCCTCAGTCGGCCGCGGGGCCCCGGGGGCCCTGAGGTTCACAGAAACCTCGCAGAACGCTCGGGGAGCGCTCAGAGCACGCGCACCGCGCCGGTCGGCTGGTCGTAGGAGAGCGGCTTCTCGACGACACCGGTCGAGGAGTTCTGCGCGCCCACGAAGTTGCCGCCGCCGACGTAGATCGCCACGTGGTAGGCGCTGCCCGCGCTGCCCCAGTAGAGGATGTCGCCGGGCTGCAGGTTGTCGAGGCCGACCTGGGTGCCCTGCGTCGACTGGTCCTGCGAGACGCGCGGCAGGTCGACACCGGCCTGCTTGTACGCGGCCTGCACCAGGCCCGAGCAGTCCCACGAGCTGGGGCCCGTGCCACCGGAGACGTAGGCGTCGCCGATGTGCGACTTCACGAACGACACGATGGCGGCGGCGGAGCCGCTGGCCGGCGCGGGGGCCTCCGACGAGGAGGACGACGCGGCGGTGGACGCCAGCGTGGTGCGCTCGCTGGAGCGGGAGGCCTCGGCCTTCGCCTCGGCCTGGCGCTTCGCCTCGGCCTCGGCCTTGGCCTTCGCTTCGGCCTTCTTCTGGGCCTCGGCCTTCTTCTCGGCGGCGACCTGGTCCTTCTTCGCCTGGGTCGCGGCCTTGTCGAACGCGGCGTCGCGCTCGGCCTGGACCTGGTAGTTGGCCGCGGCCTGCTGGGTGGCGTCCGCGGACTGGGCGACCTGGGAAGAGAGGTCGGTGGTGAGCGTGGGCATCTCGATGGTCTGCGTCACCGGCTCGGCGGCGTTGGCCGAACCAGCCGCACCAGCGACTGCCAGGGTGCTGAGGACGCCACCGGTAACTCCGGCGCGCAGGGCCATCTTCGAGGCGCTGCGACGGGGCTTCCGGTGGCTGGGTATGTGAGCGGTGTGGGACATGAGACCAACCGGTATCAGGGCCTCCCCGATCCCTTCAAGAAACGTGTGGTGCGCCACAGTTGTGGAGCGGAGAGCCGAAACCGGCGCCCGACAGGCTTTATTGACGCCGTAACGGGCATATTGGACAAGCCTTCGCACCGCGCTGAGCACGGGTTTTCAGCAATACGCCCGAATTGCCCGACGCTTACCACCCGTTGAGGCCGTTGGCCAAGCCCGGTTTCTGACGGTGTGACTACCACGTGATGCAGGTCACAAGTGGACCCCTAGGGGGTGCGGTGCACACGCGATGAACACATCTCGCGTCCACTTCCATTCACACCCATCCCTCCAACGTGTGAACGGCGTCCACTATCAGCCAACCCCGTCCAGCACCAATTTGCTTGCATGCGCCACCTCTTGATAGTGGACGCACCGCCCCGACCAGGGGTAACGCGCCAAGTTGTCACCACTGGTGATCACTCAGGTGCTTCGCGTGTGAAGATCACCGCTCATCCGACTTCATGATCCTTCGTCAGGTGGTGGAGATCACAAAGTAGTTGGCGCACCCCGTGTCGCAGATCACAGAGTTGCAGGCATAGGATGCGGGGCAAGTTGGGCTTGTGACCCGCTTCACATGTAGGCGATCTTCGACCGTTCGCAGGACGTGGGGTGCGGGGCGCGGGTTCATGCAACCGCCAGCAGTCAATGCCGACTGAGAGGAGCGAGGAGCGGTGAACGCTTATGCGCCCATCCTCGTACTGGGAGCCCTCGGGGCAGGCTTTGCGATCTTCTCCGTGGTCATGGCCACGCTTGTCGGTCCAAAGCGGTACAACCGGGCCAAGCTGGAAGCCTACGAGTGCGGGATCGAGCCGACCCCCACGCCGGCCGGTGGCGGGCGCTTCCCCATCAAGTACTACCTGACGGCGATGCTCTTCATCGTCTTCGACATCGAGATCGTCTTTCTCTACCCCTGGGCCGTCACCTTCGACGCCCTCGGGGTGTTCGGGCTCGTAGAGATGCTGCTCTTCGTGCTCACCGTCTTCGTCGCGTACGCGTACGTATGGCGGCGCGGCGGCCTGGAATGGGACTGAGCCCCGTATAGGGGAGACCAGGAGCCACAGACCAATGGGACTCGAAGAAAAGCTGCCGAGCGGATTCCTGTTGACCACCGTCGAACAGGCCGCGGGCTGGGTGCGCAAGTCGTCCATGTTCCCCGCCACGTTCGGACTCGCCTGTTGCGCCATCGAGATGATGACGACGGGCGCGGGCCGCTACGACCTGGCGCGGTTCGGCATGGAGGTCTTCCGCGGATCGCCCCGCCAGGCGGACCTGATGATCGTGGCCGGGCGGGTGAGCCAGAAGATGGCGCCTGTCCTCCGCCAGGTCTACGACCAGATGCCGAACCCCAAGTGGGTCATCTCCATGGGCGTCTGCGCCTCGTCCGGCGGGATGTTCAACAACTACGCGATCGTGCAGGGCGTCGACCACGTCGTTCCGGTCGACATCTATCTGCCCGGCTGCCCGCCCCGGCCCGAGATGCTGATGGACGCGATCCTCAAGCTCCACGAGAAGGTGCAGGGCGGCAAGCTCGGCGTGAACGCCGAGGAGGCGGCCCGTGAGGCGGAGGAAGCGGCGCGCAAGGCGCTCCCGACGATCGAGATGAAGGGGCTGCTGCGGTGAGCGACGCGCACGGCGACAAGGGATCGAACGGGGTCAACCCCGAAAAGGACCTCAGCGCTTCCAACCTTCCGGGGCAGCGCGGCGATCAGGGCGAGGAGATCCGCGTCCAGCGCGGCATGTTCGGCGCCAACAACGGCGGTGACACTTCCGGCTACGGCGGCCTCGTCCGCTCCATCCGGCTGCCCGGAGAATCCTCCCGCCCCTACGGCGGCTGGTTCGACGAGGTGGCGGACGAGCTGGAGGGCGCCCTGGAGGAACAGGGCCTCGTCCCCGAGAACGCCATCGACAAGACGGTCGTCGACCGCGACGAGCTCACCTTCCACATCGAGCGCGAGCACCTGGTCCGCGTCGCCCGCACGCTGCGCGACGACCCGGCCCTGCGCTTCGAACTGTGCACGGGGGTCTCGGCGGTGCACTACCCCGAGGACAAGGGCCGCGAGCTGCACGCCGTCTACCACCTGCGCTCGATCACCCACAACCGGCTGATCCGCCTCGAGGTCTCCGCGCCCGACGCGGACCCGCACATTCCGTCCCTGGTCCCGGTGTATCCGACGAACGACTGGCACGAGCGTGAGGCGTACGACTTCTTCGGGCTCGTCTTCGACGGCCACCCCGCGCTGACTCGGATCATGATGCCGGACGACTGGCAGGGCTTCCCGCAGCGCAAGGACTACCCCCTCGGCGGCATCCCCGTCGAGTACAAGGGCGCCCAGATCCCGGCTCCGGACCAGCGGAGGTCGTACTCCTGATGACCACTTCTTCTGCCTCCCCGCGCGAGACCACCGAAGGCACCGTCTACACGGTCACCGGAGGTGACTGGGACGAGGTCGCCGAGGCGGCCGCCAAGTCCGACGACGAGCGCATCATCGTCAACATGGGTCCCCAGCACCCCTCCACGCACGGGGTGTTGCGCCTGATCCTGGAGATCGACGGCGAGACGGTCACCGAGGCCCGCTGCGGCATCGGCTACCTCCACACCGGCATCGAGAAGAACCTCGAGTACCGCACGTGGACCCAGGGCACCACGTTCGTGACGCGCATGGACTACCTGACGCCCTTCTACAACGAGACGGCGTACTGCCTCGCCGTCGAGAAGCTCCTCGGCATCGAGGACGAGGTCCCGGACCGCGCCAACATCATCCGCGTGCTCCTCATGGAGCTGAACCGGATGTCCTCGCACCTGGTGGCCATCGCCACCGGCGGCATGGAGCTCGGCGCGACCACGATCATGATCTACGGATTCCGCGATCGTGAACTCGTTCTCGACATCTACGAGTTGATCACCGGCCTGCGCATGAACCACGCGTACATCCGGCCCGGCGGGCTCGCCCAGGACCTGCCGCCCGGCGCGGTGGACCAGCTCCGCGAGTTCGTGAAGAAGATGAAGAAGAACCTTCCCGAGTACGACAAGCTCGCCACCGGGAACCCCATCTTCAAGGCCCGTATGCAGGACGTCGGCTACCTCGACCTCGCGGGCTGCATGGCCCTCGGCGCCACAGGACCGATCCTGCGCTCCGCAGGCCTGCCGCACGACCTGCGCAAGGCGCAGCCCTACTGCGGCTACGAGAACTACGACTTCGAGATCCCGACCGCCGACACCTGCGACTCCTACGGACGCTTCCTGATCCGCCTGGAGGAGATGCGCCAGTCGCTGCGCATCGTCGAGCAGTGCCTGGACCGCCTGGAGCCGGGCCCGGTCATGGTCGGCGACAAGAAGATCGCCTGGCCCGCCCAGCTGGCCCTCGGCCCGGACGGTCTCGGCAACTCGCTGGACCACATCAAGAACATCATGGGCACCTCCATGGAGGCCCTCATCCACCACTTCAAGCTGGTGACCGAGGGCTTCCGCGTCCCGCCGGGACAGACCTACGCGGCCGTGGAGTCGCCCAAGGGCGAGCTGGGTGTGCACGCCGTGTCCGACGGCGGCACCCGCCCGTTCCGGGTCCACTTCCGCGACCCGTCCTTCACCAACCTTCAGGCCATGGCGGCGATGTGCGAGGGCGGCCAGGTCGCCGACGTCATCGTCGCCGTCGCGTCCATCGACCCCGTGATGGGAGGCGTCGACCGGTGACCACCAGTTCTTCGGAGCAGGGCGTGAGTCTGGGCATGCCACAGCTGCCCGCGCCCGCGTACCCGGACGACGTCCGAACCCGCCTGGAGGCCGACGCGAAGGAGATCATCTCCCGCTACCCCGGCTCCCGCTCGGCGCTGCTTCCGCTGCTGCACCTCGTGCAGTCGGAGGAAGGCCATGTCACGCGCACCGGCATGCAGTTCTGCGCGGACATGCTCGGCCTGACCACCGCCGAGGTCACGGCCGTCGCGACCTTCTACACGATGTACCGAAGGAAGCCGAGCGGCGACTACCAGGTGGGTGTCTGCACCAATACCTTGTGCGCCGTCATGGGCGGTGACGCCATCTTCGAGTCGCTCCAGGAGCACCTCGAGGTCGGCAACAACGGGACGACGGACGACGGCAAGATCACGCTGGAGCACATCGAGTGCAACGCCGCTTGTGATTTCGCTCCCGTGGTGATGGTCAACTGGGAGTTCTTCGACAACCAGACGCCCGAGACCGCCAAGCAGCTCGTCGACGACCTGCGCTCGGGCGCCGAGGTGACGCCCACGCGCGGCGCTCCCTTGTGCACCTTCAAGGAGACCGCGCGCATCCTGGCCGGGTTCCCCGACGAGCGCGCGGGGGCCGTCGAGGCCGGCGGCAGCGCGGGGCCCGCCTCGCTGATCGGGCTCCGCCTGGCCAAGGGCGAGACGGAGCCCGCGCGCGTGGTCCACCCGCGCGGCGAGGGCATCGAGGGCGAGCCGCCCCACGACCCGTCGCCCACCGAGCACTTGAGCTCGCACGACGCGCCGCAGGACACGTCGGCCTCCGACCCGCAGCACCCAGCGGGACCGACCGCCGAGGAGGGGGAGTGATGACCTTGGCAGCCGAGATCGAGAACAACGACACCAGCCCGGAGAAGCTGCTCTCTCCGGTCCTGTCGGCCTTCTGGGACCAGGACAAGTCCTGGTCTTTGGATGTGTACCGCCGGCACGAGGGATACGAGGGGCTGCGCAAGGCCCTCGCCATGGCACCGGACGACCTGATCGCGTATGTGAAGGACGCGGGGCTCCGCGGGCGTGGTGGCGCCGGGTTCCCGACGGGGATGAAGTGGCAGTTCATCCCGCAGGGAGACGGCAAGCCGCACTATCTAGTTGTCAACGCCGACGAATCGGAGCCGGGGACCTGCAAGGACATCCCGCTCCTCTTCGCGAACCCGCACAGCCTCATCGAGGGCATCGTGATCGCCTGTTACGCGATCCGTTCCGAGCACGCGTTCATCTACCTTCGGGGTGAAGTGGTCCCCGTACTGCGGCGCCTGCACGAGGCCGTGCGCGAGGCCTACGCCGCGGGGTATCTCGGGCAGAACATCCTGGGCAGCGGGCTCAATCTCGAACTCACCGTGCACGCCGGCGCGGGCGCGTACATCTGTGGTGAGGAGACCGCACTCCTGGACTCGCTCGAAGGCCGCCGTGGTCAGCCGCGACTCCGTCCCCCCTTCCCTGCCGTCGCGGGCCTCTACGCCTGCCCCACTGTGGTGAACAACGTCGAGTCCATCGCGTCGGTTCCCGCCATCATCAATCGGGGCAAGGACTGGTTCAAATCGATGGGCAGCGAGAAGTCCCCGGGCTTCACGCTGTACTCGCTCAGCGGCCACGTCGCGAGCCCCGGCCAGTACGAGGCGCCGCTCGGCATCACGCTGCGCCAGCTGCTCGACATGAGCGGCGGCATGCGCCCGGGCCACCGCCTCAAGTTCTGGACCCCGGGCGGCAGTTCGACGCCGATGTTCACCGAGGAGCACCTCGACGTACCCCTCGACTACGAGGGTGTCGGCGCCGCCGGATCGATGCTCGGCACCAAGGCGCTGCAGTGCTTCGACGAGACGACCTGCGTCGTGCGCGCGGTCACGAGGTGGACCGAGTTCTACGCCCACGAGTCCTGCGGCAAGTGCACGCCGTGCCGTGAAGGAACGTACTGGCTCGTCCAGTTGCTCCGCGACATCGAGGCCGGCAAGGGCACGATGTCCGACCTCGACAAGCTCAACGACATCGCCGACAACATCAACGGCAAGTCGTTCTGCGCCCTAGGCGACGGCGCCGCCTCGCCGATCTTCTCCTCGCTCAAGTACTTCCGCGAGGAGTACGAGCAGCACATCACGGGCAAGGCCTGCCCCTTCGACCCGGCCAGGTCCACGCTCTGGGCGGACCGGGCCGACAAGCACCGCACGGAGGTGAACGCATGACTGTGACCGCTAGCGCTCCCTCCGGGGGCGGCGAGGCGGCGGTTCCGCCCGAGGACCTCGTGTCGTTGACGATCGACGGCATCGAGATCAGCGTCCCCAAGGGGACCCTGGTCATCCGGGCCGCCGAGATGCTCGGCATCGAGATCCCGCGCTTCTGCGACCACCCGCTGCTCGACCCGGCGGGCGCCTGCCGGCAGTGCATCGTGGAGGTGGAGGGCCAGCGCAAGCCGATGGCGTCCTGCACCATCACCTGCACCGACGGCATGGTGGTCAAGAGCCAGCTCTCCTCCCCGGTCGCCGAGAAGGCGCAGAAGGGGGTCATGGAGCTGCTGCTCATCAACCACCCCCTCGACTGCCCGGTCTGCGACAAGGGCGGCGAGTGCCCGCTGCAGAACCAGGCGATGTCGCACGGCCAGGCCGACTCGCGCTTCGAGGGCAAGAAGCGGACCTACGAGAAGCCGGTCCCGATCTCCAAGCAGGTGCTGCTCGACCGCGAGCGGTGCGTGCTGTGCGCGCGCTGCACCCGGTTCTCCAACCAGATCGCGGGCGACCCGATGATCGAGCTGATCGAGCGCGGCGCGCTCCAGCAGGTCGGCACGGGTGAGGGCGACCCCTTCGAGTCGTACTTCTCCGGGAACACGATCCAGATCTGTCCGGTCGGCGCGCTGACCTCGGCGGCGTACCGGTTCCGCTCCCGGCCCTTCGACCTCGTGTCGTCGCCGAGCGTGTGCGAGCACTGCGCCGGCGGCTGCGCGACCCGCACGGACCACCGGCGCGGCAAGGTCATGCGCCGCCTCGCGGCCAACGACCCCGAGGTCAACGAGGAGTGGATCTGCGACAAGGGCCGCTTCGGCTTCCGGTACGCGCAGAAGCCCGACCGGCTCACCCACCCTCTCGTACGGGACGCGGAGAGCGGTGAACTGCGGCCCGCTGCCTGGCCGGAGGCGCTGGAGACCGCCGCGCGCGGGCTCGCCGCCGCCCGCGGCCGGGCCGGGGTGCTCACCGGTGGCCGTCTCACCGTCGAGGACGCCTACGCGTACAGCAAGTTCGCGCGCGTCGCCCTCGACACGAACGACATCGACTTCCGCGCGCGCGTGCACAGCAGCGAGGAAGCGGACTTCCTTGCGGCGCGCGTCGCCGGTCGCGGTCGCGATCTGGACGGCAGCGGCGTCACGTACACGAAGCTGGAGAAGGCCCCGGCCGTTCTCCTCGTCGGGTTCGAGTCGGAGGAGGAGGCGCCCGGCGTCTTCCTCAAGCTCCGCAAGGCCTGGCGGGGGCACGGGCAGAAGGTCTACTCGCTGGCCACGCACGAGACGCGCGGCCTGGAGAAGGCGGGCGGCATGCTGCTGCCGGCCGCTCCCGGCACCGAGCCCGAGTGGCTGGACGCGCTCGCCTCCGGTGTCGGCCTCGAAGGCGGGGGAGCGGACGCCGCGCAGGCGCTGCGCGGCGAAGGCGCCGTGATCGTCGTCGGCGAGCGGGTCGCGGCCGTGTCCGGTGGTCTCACCGCCGCCGTACGGGCCGCTTCCGCGACCGGGGCCGAGCTGGTGTGGATCCCGCGCAGGGCCGGTGAGCGCGGCGCCGTCGAGGCGGGCGCGTTGCCGTCGCTGCTGCCGGGCGGCAGGCCCGCGACCGACCCGCGCGCGCGGGACCAGGTCGCCGCCGCCTGGGGTGTGGCCGAGCTGCCGCACCGCTTCGGGCGGGACACCGGGCAGATCGTGGAGGCCGCGGCCACCGGCGAACTGGGGGCCCTGGTGGTCGCCGGCGTCGAGGTCGCCGACCTGCCGTCCCCGGCACGCGCGCGTGAAGCCCTTCACGAGGTGGGCTTCCTGATCTCCATGGAGCAGCGGCCCAGCGAGGTCACCGACCACGCCGACGTCGTCCTTCCGGTGGCCGCGGTCGCCGAGAAGGCGGGCACGTTCCTCAACTGGGAGGGACGCGCCCGGATGTTCGAGGCCGCGCTGAAGCCCGACCAGATGACGCGGCAGGTCGCGCCCACGGACGCGCGCGTGCTGCAGATGGTGGCGGACGCCATGGACGTCCACCTGGGGCTGCCGGATCTGCGGTCGCTGCGCGGCGAGTTGGACCGGCTGGGCAACTGGGACGGGCCGCACGCGACCGAGCCGCTGGAGACGTCAGGTCAGCTGCCGCGCCCCTCCTCCGGAGAGGCCGTCCTCGCCGGGCACCGGCTGCTGCTCGACCTGGGCCGCCTCCAGGAGGGCGACGAAGCGCTCGCCGGGACCCGGCACGCCGCCCACGCGCGCGTGTCCGCTGCGACCGCCGCCGAGGCGGGCGTCAAGGACGGCGACGTACTGACGGTCACCGGGGCCCTGGGTAGCGTCGCGTTCCCGCTCCAGGTCACCGAGATGCCCGACCGCGTCGTGTGGCTGCCGCTCAACTCCGAGGGCGGCGGCGTCGCTTCGGACACGGGGGCCGTCCCCGGCGACCTGGTGAAGATCGGCCCGGCCGTCGCCGCCGGAGCCCCGGAGGTGCAGTCATGAACTCACTGGGAATGAGCCAGGTGGCGCTGAGCCCCCTGGCCGCCGAGGATCTCTCGATGTTCGGGCGCGACCCCTGGTGGCTCGTCGTCGTCAAGGCGGTCTTCTGCTTCGCCTTCCTGATGGTGACCGTGCTGTTCTCCATCGTGTGGGAGCGCAAGGTCGTCGCCTGGATGCAGCTGCGCATCGGCCCGAACCGGCACGGCCCCTGGGGCATGCTCCAGTCGCTCGCCGACGGCATCAAGCTGATGCTCAAGGAAGACGTGATCGTCAAGCGCGCGGACAAGGTGGTCTACATCCTTGCGCCGATCGTCGCGGCGATCCCCGCCTTCATGGCGATCGCCGTGATCCCGTTCGGCCCCGCGGGCAACGAGATCTCGATCTTCGGCCAGCGCACGACGATGCAGCTCACCGACCTGCCGATCGCGATGCTCTACATCCTCGCGGTCGCCTCCGTCGGCATCTACGGCATCGTCCTCGCGGGCTGGTCGTCCGGGTCGACGTATCCGCTCCTCGGCGGCCTGCGCTCCTGCGCGCAGATGATCTCGTACGAGATCGCGATGGGCGCGGCCTTCGCCTCGGTGTTCCTCTACTCGGGCTCGATGTCGACCTCGGAGATCGTCGCCCAGCAGCACGACCGCTGGTACATCGTGCTGCTGCCGGTCTCGTTCCTGATCTACATCGTGACGATGGTCGGCGAGACCAACCGCGCCCCGTTCGACATGCCGGAGTCCGAGGGCGACCTCGTCGGCGGCTTCAACACCGAGTACTCGTCCATCAAGTTCGCGATGTTCATGCTCGCCGAGTACGTGAACATGGTGACGGTCTCCGCGGTGTCCGTGACGCTCTTCCTGGGCGGCTGGCGCGCACCGTGGCCGGTCTCCACGTTCTGGGAGGGCGCGAACCACGGCTGGTGGCCGATGCTCTGGTTCGTCATCAAGGTCCAGCTGCTGCTGTTCTTCTTCATCTGGCTGCGCGGCACGCTCCCGCGAGTGCGCTACGACCAGCTGATGAAGCTCGGCTGGAAGGTCCTCATCCCGGTCTCCGTGGTGTGGCTGATGCTGGTGGCGACCGTACGGACGCTGCGCAACGAGAACTACGACTTCGCCTCCATCGCCCTGTACGTCGGGGCCGCGATCCTTGTGGTCCTGCTCCTGTCGTTCGTCGTGGACATCTTCCGCGACCGCGGGGCCAAGCAGCGCGAGGCCGCCGAAGAGCCCGCCGCCTTCGACCCGATGGCGGGCGGATTCCCCGTGCCCCCGCTGCCCGGACAGACGCTGCCGCCCGTGCCGCGCAGGCGGTCCCGCCGGGAGCGGGAGCTGATTGTCAGTGGCGGCCCCGATACTCAGAGTGACGAGTCGCTTGGCGGATCTCGCGAAGGAAAGGAGGCGTCCGATGGCTGACGAGACCGGCTCCGGCCAGCAGAAGGACACCGAGCCGGGGTTCCAGAACCCCGTCGCCGGCTTCGGCGTGACCTTCAAGGCCATGTTCAAGAAGCGGCTGACCGAGCAGTACCCGGAGCAACCGAAGACCACTGCTCCCCGCTTCCACGGCAGGCACCAGCTCAACCGCCATCCGGACGGCCTGGAGAAGTGCGTCGGCTGCGAGTTGTGCGCCTGGGCCTGCCCGGCGGACGCGATCTACGTGGAGGGCGCGGACAACACCGAGGAGGAGCGCTACTCACCGGGTGAGCGCTACGGCCGCGTCTACCAGATCAACTACGCGCGCTGCATTCTGTGCGGCCTGTGCATCGAGGCGTGCCCTACGCGCGCGCTGACGATGACGAACGAGTTCGAGCTGGCGGACAGCAGCCGCGCCAACCTCATCTACACCAAGGAGCAGCTGCTCGCCGGTCTGGAGGAGGGCATGGTCGAGTCACCGCACTCGATCTTCCCCGGCATGGACGAGCAGGACTACTACCGGGGGCTCGTCACCGAGGCCGCGCCCGGCACGGAGCGCCAAGTGGCCGTCTCCAAGGGCGAGAAGCCCGACGAGGCGGTCTCCGATGACGAGGCGGAGGTGGACGCATGAGCGCGCAGCTCGCGACGACGCTGGCCGCGAACACCTCCACCGGCGAGGCCTTCCAGTTCTGGATCCTCGGCACGGTCGCCGTCATCGGCGCCCTGTGCACGATCCTGATGAAGAAGGCCGTGCACAGCGCCCTGTGCCTGGCCGGCACCATGATCATCCTGGCGGTCTTCTACCTGGCCAACGGGGCGTACTTCCTGGGCATCGTGCAGATCGTCGTCTACACCGGCGCGATCATGATGCTGTTCCTCTTCGTGGTGATGCTCGTCGGCGTCACCGCGGCCGACTCCCTGACGGAGACCATCAAGGGGCAGCGCTGGCTGGCCGCCCTGTGCGGGCTCGGCTTCGGGGTGCTGCTCATCGCGGGGATCGGCAACGCCTCGCTGAAGCAGTTCAACGGCCTCGGCAAGGCGAACGCCGGGGGGAACGTGGAGGGCCTTGCGTCCCTCATCTTCACCAAGTACGTCTTCGCCTTCGAGATCACCGGCGCCCTGCTGATCACGGCCACGGTCGGCGCGATGGTGCTCACGCACCGCGAGCGCACCGAGCGGGCCAAGACCCAGCGCGAGTTGGCCGAGGAGCGCGTGCGCGAGGGCAAGCACCTGCCGCCGCTGCCCGCCCCGGGTGTCTACGCCCGGCACAACGCGGTGGACATCGCGGGTCTGCTGCCCGACGGCACCCCGTCGGAGCTCACGGTCATGCAGACGCTCCGTGAGCGCGGTCAGATCCGGGATGTCTCCGGTGAGGCGATGAGCGATCTGAAGGCTCTCGAGCAGCGGTCGTCCGACCGCCTGGAGCGCTCGGACCGCGACCGGGCCGAGGAGGCGTCGAAGTGAATCCGGTCAACTACCTGTATCTCGCCGCCCTGTTGTTCACGATCGGCGCCACCGGCGTGCTCATCAGGCGGAACGCGATCGTCGTGTTCATGTGCATCGAGCTGATGCTGAACGCGTGCAACCTCGCGTTCGTCGCGTTCTCCCGCATGCACGGCAATCTCGACGGCCAGATCATCGCGTTCTTCACGATGGTCGTCGCCGCCGCCGAGGTCGTGGTGGGGCTCGCGATCATCGTGTCGCTGTTCCGTTCCCGCCACTCGGCCTCGGTCGACGACGCCAGCCTGATGAAGCTGTAAGGGGTCGTAACCAGTGGAGAATCTCATTGCGCTGCTGGTAGCGGCGCCCCTGCTCGGAGCGGCCGTACTGCTGTGCGGCGGGCGGGCGTTGGACCGGGTGGGCCATCTGCTCGGCACGCTGCTCGCGGCCGTCTCCTTCGTGATCGCCGTCGTGCTCTTCTCCGACCTGCTCGGAAAGGGCCCGGAGGACCGCACGCTCAGCCAGCACCTGTTCAGCTGGATCCCAGTCGAGGGCTTCCAGGCGGACGTCGCGTTCCATCTCGACCAGTTGTCGATGACGTTCGTACTGCTGATCTCCGGTGTGGGCACGCTGATCCACCTGTACTCGATCGGGTACATGGAGCACGACGAGCGGCGCCGCCGCTTCTTCGGCTATCTGAACCTCTTCCTCGCGGCGATGCTCCTCCTGGTCCTCGCCGACAACTACCTGCTGCTGTACGTCGGTTGGGAGGGCGTGGGCCTCGCCTCGTACCTGCTGATCGGCTTCTGGCAACACAAGCCCAGCGCGGCCACGGCGGCGAAGAAGGCCTTCCTGGTCAACCGCGTCGGCGACATGGGCCTGTCCATCGCGATCATGCTGATGTTCACGACGTTCGGGACGTTCGCCTTCGGTCCTGTCCTGGAGGCCACCGGTGACACCAGCGAGGGCAAGCTCACCGCCATCGGCCTGATGCTGCTGCTCGCCGCGTGCGGCAAGTCGGCCCAGGTGCCGCTGCAGTCCTGGCTCGGGGACGCGATGGAGGGCCCGACCCCGGTCTCGGCCCTCATCCACGCCGCGACCATGGTCACCGCGGGCGTCTACCTGATCGTCCGGTCCGGCGCGATCTTCAACGCGGCGCCGGACGCGCAGTTGGTGGTCACCATCGTCGGCGCGGTCACGCTGCTGTTCGGTGCGATCGTCGGTTGCGCCAAGGACGACATCAAGAAGGCGCTGGCCGGCTCGACGATGTCGCAGATCGGCTACATGATCCTCGCCGCGGGCCTCGGCCCCATCGGCTATGTCTTCGCGATCATGCACCTGGTGACGCACGGCTTCTTCAAGGCGGGCCTGTTCCTGGGCGCCGGTTCGGTCATGCACGGCATGAACGACGAGGTCGACATGCGGAAGTTCGGCGGCCTGCGGAAGTACATGCCGGTCACCTTCGTGACGTTCGGCCTCGGGTATCTGGCCATCATCGGCTTCCCGGGACTGTCCGGCTTCTTCTCCAAGGACAAGATCATCGAGGCGGCGTTCGCCAAGGGTGGCACCGAGGGCTGGATCCTCGGCGGTGTGGCCCTGCTGGGCGCGGCCATCACCGCGTTCTACATGACCCGCGTGATGATCATGACCTTCTTCGGCGAGAAGCGCTGGCAGCCGGACGCGGAAGGCCATGAGCCGCACCCGCACGAGTCCCCGTCCTCGATGACGATCCCGATGATCCTGCTCGCGGTCGGCTCCGTCTTCGCCGGTGGCTTCTTCTCCATCGGGGACCGCTTCCTGCACTGGCTGGAGCCGGTCACCGGGCACGACCACGGGCACGCGCCCATCAGCGCGGGCGTGGTCACCGGAGCCACCATGGTGTGCCTGCTCATCGGTGTGGGGCTCGCCTGGGTCCAGTACGGACGCCGCGAGGTTCCCGTCGTCGCCCCGCGCGGCTCGCTGCTCACCCGCGCCGCCCGGCGCGACCTGCTCCAGGACGACTTCAACCACGTGGTCCTGGTGCGCGGCGGCGAGCACCTGACGCGCTCCCTCGTGTACGTCGACCACACCCTGGTCGACGGGGTGGTCAACGGGACGGCGGCCTCGGTCGGAGGCCTCTCCGGTCGGCTGCGCAAACTCCAGAACGGCTACGTGCGCTCGTACGCCGTCTCGATGTTCGGCGGCGCGGCGGTCATCGCCGCGGTGACCCTGCTGATGAGGGCGGTCTGATACCGATGTCCTTTCCTCTGCTGACAGCGACGGCGGTACTGCCGGCCGTGGGCGCGATCGCCACGGCCGCCGTGCCGGCGAAGCAGCGCACCGCGGCCAAGTGGCTCGCGCTGCTGTTCTCGCTCGCCACTCTGGTCCTCGCGGCGGTGGTCACGGTCCGCTTCGACCCGGGCGGCGGACGCTTCCAACTCACCGAGTCCCACGCGTGGATCGCCGACTTCGGGGTCCGTTACGAGCTGGGCGTGGACGGCATCGGGGTGGCGCTCATCGCGCTGACCGCGCTGCTGATCCCGTTCGTGATCCTCGCGGGCTGGCACGACGCCGACCCGCAGGAGACGGGGAACACGAGGTGGCGGCCGACCCAGGGCTTCTTCGCCCTGATCCTCCTCGTCGAGGCGATGGTGATCATCTCCTTCGAGGCCACCGACGTCTTCCTCTTCTACATCTTCTTCGAAGCCATGCTCATCCCGATGTACTTCCTCATCGGCGGCTTCGGCGACCGGGCGGGCCCGCACGGCGAGAAGGAGGCCGCGACCCAACGCTCGTACGCGGCGGTCAAGTTCCTCCTCTACAACCTCGTCGGCGGCCTCATCATGCTGGCGGCCGTCATCGGCCTCTACGTCGTCGCCGGGAGCTTCTCGCTCTCGGAGATCGCCGAGGCCCGCGCGAGCGGTTCGCTCGACATGGCGACCAACACCGAGCGGCTGCTCTTCCTGGGCTTCTTCTTCGCCTTTGCGGTGAAGGCCCCGCTGTGGCCGCTGCACACCTGGCTGCCGAACGCGATGGGGGAGGCCACGGCCCCGGTCGCCGTACTGATCACGGCAGTTGTCGACAAGGTCGGCACGTTCGCGATGCTCCGCTTCTGCCTCCAGCTCTTCCCGGAGGCGAGCAAGTGGGCGACGCCGGCGATCCTGGTGCTCGCCCTGATCAGCATCGTCTACGGGGCGCTTGTCGCGGTCGGCCAGCGCGACATCAAGCGCCTGGTCGCCTACGCGTCGATCTCGCACTTCGGCTTCATCATCATGGGCATCTTCGCGATGACCAGCCAGGGCCAGTCCGGTGCGACGCTCTACATGGTCAACCACGGGATCTCGACGGCGGCGCTGATGCTGGTCGCCGGCTTCCTGATCTCGCGGCGCGGCTCGCGGCTCATCGCGGACTACGGGGGCGTGCAGAAGGTCGCCCCGGTGCTGGCGGGGACCTTCCTCGTCGGAAGCCTCGCCACCCTCTCGCTGCCGGGGCTCGCGCCCTTCGTCAGTGAATTCCTGGTCCTGGTCGGCACGTTCACGCGCTATCCGGTGATCGGCATCATCGCCACGTTCGGCATCGTGCTCGCCGCGCTCTACACGCTGGTCCTCTACCAGCGCACCATGACGGGCCCGGTGAAGCCGTCGACCGAGGGCATCGCGGACCTCAAGGTGCGTGAGCTCGCGGTCGTGGTCCCGCTGATCGGCGTACTGATCTTCCTCGGTGTGTATCCGAAGCCGGTCACCGAGCTGGTGAACCCGGCGGTCAAGCACACCCTGTCCGACGTCCACAAGAAGGACCCGAAGCCGGAAGTGGAGGCGGCTCACAAGTGACTACGTCAGCCGTCCACAGTCTGTGGACAACTGCCGCCGACCCGATCTCCAAGATCGACGCACCGAAGATCGAGTACGCGCAATTGTCGCCGACCTTGATCGTCATCGGTGCCGCCGTCCTGGGGATCCTGGTCGAGGCCCTGGTGCCGCGCCGGTCCCGCTACTACGTGCAGGTGTTCCTCTCTGTCGTCGCGCTCGCGGCCGCCTTCGCGGCGGTCGTGGGGCTCGCGGCGGGCGGGTACGGGACGACGAAGGCGCACATCGCGGCCATGGGCGCGATCGCCGTCGACGGCCCGGCGCTGTTCCTCCAGGGCGTCATCCTGCTGTCCGGTCTCGTCGCGATCTTCACGTTCGCCGAGCGGCGGCTCGACCCGGAGGCGCACGGCAACCGCGTCGATTCGTTCGCCGCGCAGGCCGCCTCCGTGCCCGGCAGCGACGGCGAGAAGGCGGCCATAAAGGCCGGGTTCACCACCACCGAGGTGTTCCCGCTGGCGCTGTTCGCGATCGCCGGAATGCTGGTCTTCCCCGCGGCGAACGACCTGCTGACGCTGTTCATCGCGCTCGAGGTCTTCTCGCTTCCGCTGTACCTGCTGTGCGCCGTGGCCCGCCGCAAGCGGCTCATGTCGCAGGAGGCCGCGGTCAAGTACTTCCTGCTCGGCGCCTTCGCGTCCGCCTTCACCCTGTTCGGCATCGCGCTCCTGTACGGCTACGCGGGCTCCGTCTCGTACGCCACGATCGCGAGCGTCGTCGACGGCTCGATCCAGAACGTGGACCCGGCCCTCGCCGACACCATGGGCAACGACGCGCTGCTGCTCATCGGCATGGCGCTGGTCGTCATGGGCCTGCTGTTCAAGGTCGGCGCCGTCCCCTTCCACATGTGGACGCCGGACGTGTACCAGGGCGCTCCGACGCCGGTGACCGGCTTCATGGCGGCCGCCACGAAGGTCGCGGCCTTCGGCGCGCTGCTGCGCCTGCTGTACGTCGTCCTGCCGGGCATGCGCTGGGACTGGCGTCCGGTCATGTGGGCCATCGCCATCGTCACGATGCTGGGCGGCGCGATCGTCGCGATCACGCAGACCGACATCAAGCGGCTCCTCGCCTACTCCTCGATCGCGCACGCCGGCTTCATCCTGGCCGGTGTCATCGCGACGACGCCCGACGGGATCTCGTCCGTCCTCTTCTACCTGGCCGCGTACTCCTTCGTGACCATCGGCGCCTTCGCCGTGGTGACGCTGGTGCGCGACGCGGGCGGCGAGGCGACGCACCTGTCGAAGTGGGCGGGGCTCGGGCGCAGGTCGCCGCTGGTCGCCGCGGTCTTCGCGGTGTTCCTGCTCGCCTTCGCCGGCATCCCGCTGACCTCCGGGTTCGCGGGGAAGTTCGCCGTGTTCAAGGCGGCGGCGGAGGGCGGCGCGGGTGTGCTCGTCGTGGTCGGTGTCGTGTCCTCGGCGATCGCCGCGTTCTTCTACATCCGCGTGATCGTTCTCATGTTCTTCAGTGAGCCGAAGACGGACGGGCCGACCGTGGCCGTGCCGTCGCCGCTGACCATGACGACGATCGGCGTGGGCGTGGCCGTCACGATCGTGCTCGGCCTCGCGCCGCAGTACTTCCTCGACCTGGCGAGCCAGGCCGGGGTGTTCGTGCGGTAGCGGTACCGCCGCCGTCGCGCGTGGTGGAGGCCCGGTCCCTGGGAGGGGGCCGGGCCTCCGTGCGTGCGGGATGCCCCCAGCCTGTGGATAACTTTCCGGGGTGTCGGTCCGGACCCCTATCGTTACTGGAGAAGTCGAGACGAGCTGGACGCACGGGGGCAGGGCGATGGACGGGACACAGAGTATGAGCGAGGTGACCGGGAGCGAGGCGCTAGCCACGCTCCACCGGGTCTTCGGGTACGACGCCTTCCGCGGTGAGCAGGAAGCGATCATCGAGCACGTGGTGGGCGGTGGGGACGCCGTCGTGCTCATGCCGACCGGCGGCGGCAAGTCGCTCTGCTACCAGATCCCGGCGCTGGTCAGAGCCGGTACGGGGATCGTCGTCTCGCCCCTGATCGCGCTGATGCAGGACCAGGTGGACGCGCTGCGGGCGCTCGGCGTGCGCGCCGGGTTCATGAACTCGACGCAGGACTTCGAGGAGCGCCGCCTGGTGGAGGCGGAGTTCCTCGCGGGCGAGCTCGACCTGCTCTATCTGGCGCCGGAGCGGCTGCGCCTCGACTCCACGCTCGGGCTGCTGTCGCGCGGCAAGATCTCCCTCTTCGCGATCGACGAGGCGCACTGCGTGGCGCAGTGGGGCCACGACTTCCGCCCGGACTATCTGACGCTCTCCGTGCTCGGGCAGAACTGGCCGGACGTGCCGCGCATCGCCCTGACCGCGACGGCGACGCACGCCACGCACCAGGAGATCACCCAGCGCCTCGGCATGCCGGACGCCAAGCACTTCGTGGCGAGCTTCGACCGGCCCAACATCCAGTACCGGATCGTCGGCAAGGCCGACCCGAAGAAGCAGCTCCTGAGCTTCCTCAAGCAGGAGCACGAGGGCGACGCGGGCATCGTCTACTGCCTGTCCCGCAAGTCCGTGGAGGCGACGGCCGAGTTCCTCAGCAAGAACGGGATCGAGGCGGTGCCGTACCACGCGGGCCTGGACGCGGGGACGCGTGCGGCGCACCAGTCGCGGTTTCTGCGCGAGGAGGGCCTCGTCGTCTGCGCGACCATCGCGTTCGGCATGGGCATCGACAAGCCGGACGTACGGTTCGTCGCCCACCTCGACCTGCCGAAGTCCGTCGAGGGCTACTACCAGGAGACGGGCCGCGCCGGGCGTGACGGACTGCCGTCGACGGCGTGGATGGCGTACGGGCTGCAGGACGTGGTGCAGCAGCGGAAGCTGATCAACATGGGGGAGGGGGACGAGGCGTTCCGGCGCCGCGCCTCCGCCCACCTCGACTCGATGCTGGCGCTGTGCGAGACGGCGCAGTGCCGCCGGGCCCAGCTGCTCACGTACTTCGGGCAGGAGGGCGCCGAGTCCTGCGGCAACTGCGACACGTGCCTGTCGCCGCCCGAGACGTGGGACGGCACGGTCGCCGCGCAGAAGATCCTGTCGACGGTGGTGCGCCTGGAGCGGGAGCGGCGGCAGAAGTTCGGCGCGGGCCAGATCATCGACATCCTGCTGGGCAGGCGCAGCGCCAAGGTCATCCAGTTCGACCACGACCAGCTCTCCGTGTTCGGGATCGGCGAGGAGCTGGCCGAGGTCGAATGGCGGGGCGTGGTGCGGCAGTTGCTGGCGCAGGGGCTAGTCGCGGTCGAGGGCGAGTACGGGACGCTTGTGCTCACCGAGGAGAGCGGCTCCGTCCTTGCGCGGCAGCGGGAGGTGCGGCTGCGCAAGGAGCCGAAGCCGGCGCCCCGTGCGGCGGCGGCCCGTGAGCGCAGGGCGAAGTCGCCCGCGGTCGAGCTTCCGCCGGAGGTGGCGCCGGTCTTCGAGGCGCTGCGGTCCTGGCGCGGCGCGCAGGCGAAGGAGCACGGGGTGCCGGCGTACGTCATCTTCCAGAACACGACGCTGGCCGAGATCGCGCAGCAACAGCCCACGTCTCTGGCGCAGTTGGGGTCGATCGGTGGGGTCGGTGAGAAGAAGTTGGCGACGTGGGGCGAGGGCGTCCTCGGTGTGCTGGCGGGCCTGAGAGGCGAGTCCTCCGGGGCGACCGGGTCCTCCGGGGCGGGGCGGGACGACGAGCCCTGGCCCGACTATGTGGGCCAGGAGCCGCCGCCGGAGGATGAGCCGGTGCCGGAGGATGTTGACTGGTAGCACGGCGTTGCGGTCTCGGGGCTCTGCCCCGGACCCCGCGCCTCAATCGCCGGCGGGGCTTAATGAGCTCACGATGCCGACGGCACGATCCGCCCCGTGACCTCGCCCAGTTGGACCCTCGCGCCGTCCGGGCCGGGGGCCCAGGCGGAGAGGGTGACCACGTCGCCGTCCTCCAGGAAGCCGCGCTTGCCGTCGGGGAGGTCGAGTGGCTGCTGCCCGTTCCAGGTGATCTCGATCAGGGAGCCGCGTTCGTTGTCCTCGGGGCCGCTGATCGTGCCGGAGCCGTAGAGGTCGCCGGTGCGCAGGGAGGCGCCGTTGACCGTCATATGGGCGAGCATCTGGGCGCCCGTCCAGTACATGCCGGAGAAGGGGGGTTCGGAGATGACCTGGCCGTTGAGGGTGACTGTGATGCGCAGGTCGTAGCCGGCCGGGTCGGCGGCCGCCTCGGGGCCGCTGTCGTCCAGGTAGGGGAGCAGCGGCACCGTCCGCTCCGGCGGGCCCACGCGGGCCGCGTCCAGGGCCTCAAGGGGGGTGATCCACGCGGAGATCGACGTGGCGAACGACTTGCCGAGGTGCGGGCCGAGCGGCACCGTCTCCCAGTTCTGGATGTCGCGCGCCGACCAGTCGTTGAGGAGGCAGATGCCGAAGACGTGGTCCCGGTAGGAGGAGAGCGGGACCGGAGTGCCCTGTCGTGACGGGACGCCGACCACGTAGCCGACCTCCGTCTCGATGTCGAGGCGGACGGAGGGGCCGAAGACCGGGGCCGGGTCGGCCGGGGCCTTGCGCTGGCCCGAGGGGCGCACCACGTCCGTGCCGGAGACGACGACCGTGCCGGAGCGGCCGTGGTAACCCACCGGGAGGTGCTTCCAGTTGGGCTTGAGGGGCTCCTCGTCGGGGCGGAAGAGCCGGCCGAGGTTCGAGGCGTGGTTCTCGGAGGCGTAGAAGTCGACGTAGTCCGCGACCTCGAAGGGGAGGTGCAGCGTGACCGAGGACAGGGGGTGCAGGAAGGGGCGGACGACCTCGCGGTGGGCCGGGACCGTGACCCAGGCCGTCAGCGCGCGGCGCACGTCCGACCAGGTCGTACGACCCGCCGCAAGCAGGGAGTTGAGGTTCGGGCGGGCCAGGACCGAGACGTAGGGGGAGCCGAGGGCCGCGGCGGCGGCGCCCGCGTCCAGGACGTGGTCCCCTATCCGGACGCCCACGCGGCGCTCGGCGCTCTCGGACGAGGCGAGGGAGAAGACTCCGTACGGAAGGTTGTGCGGGCCGAAGGGGTGGCCTTCGGGAAGGTCGAGTGGGTCGAGACGGTCGAGCGGGGTGTGCTCGGACGCGGACTCGGAGGTGGCTGCGGGTGCCATGCCTGCGGGCCTCACTTTCCATTCGGGTGCGCCACACGTTACGTGGGAGGCGGCGGTTCGCGGCAGTGTCTAAAGAGTTCGCAATGTCCGAATGACCCGTTGATGGAGTGGTGGGTTCCGGCTTAGCGTCATTGTCCGGTGGGCACGGACGGGGCTGGACCCCGTATTCAAGGTCCGGGTCCAAGGGGGGACACGTGGGGGGACCCGTGGCCAGGAGCGCCGGGAGTGTCAGCAGTGCCGGAAGCGTGCCGTTCGCCGTGGACCGTGATGTCCCGGGCCTGATCGTGAAGTTCGGCGACTACCCGCTGCACCACGGCGGGGTGGGCGCGATCCGCAGTCTCGGGCGCCTCGGCGTGCCGATGTACGCGATCACCGAGGACCGGTACACGCCCGCCGCGGCCTCGCGCTATCTGCGCCGCGCCTTTCCCTGGCGCACGACGGGGACGGAGGAGCCGGAGCGGCTCGTCGACGGGCTGCTGCGGGTCGCCCGCCGGATCGGCCGGCCTGCGGTGCTGATCCCGACGGACGAGGAGGCCGCCGTCCTCATCGCCGAGCACCAGGACCCGCTCGCCGCCGCGGGGCTGCTCTTCCCGCGCGTGGAGCGGGAGTTGCCGCGCCGCCTCGCCAGCAAACAGGGGCTGCACGAGCTGTGCGTGGAGCACGGCATCCCGTCGCCGACGGCGGCCTTTCCCGAAAGCCCGGCGGACATCGAGGAGTTCGCGGCGAAGGCCCGGTTTCCGGTCGTGGCGAAGAACCGGGAGGCGTTCACGCGCCGCTCGCGGCCCGCCGTCAACGGGACGACGAGGATCGCGACCCCGGAGGGGCTGCGCCGCCTCGCGCTCGACTGGGGCGAGCGGCCCGGCGTGATCCTCCAGGAGTATCTGCCGCGCGAGGAGGCCGAGGACTGGATCGTGCACGCGTACTTCGACCAGGACTCCACGCCGCTCGCGATGTTCACCGGGGTCAAGGTCCGCTCCTGGCCGCCGCACGCGGGCATGACGGCGAACGCGTACGTGGTCGACAATCCGGAACTCGCGGACGTCGCCGCGCGTTTCATCAAACAGATCGGCTTCACCGGAATCATCGACCTCGACCTGCGCTTCGACCGGCGCGACGGCCAGTACAAGCTGCTCGACTTCAATCCGCGGATGGGCGCCCAGTTCCGCCTCTTCGAGAACGAGGCGGGGATCGACGTCGTCCGCGCCATGCACCTCGCACTCACCGGCCGCACCGTTCCGGAGGGGGAACAGCGGGCGGGACACCGTTACGTCGTGGAGAACATCGACCTGCCGGCCCTGCTGGCGTACCGGCGCAGCGGCTATACGACCCCGCACGCCCCGTCCCGAGCCAGCGGGACGGAGCTCGCGTGGTGGGCGGCCGACGATCCGCGGCCGTTCTTCACGATGCTCGCCCGGTTCGTGCGGCCGGGGGCGAAGCATCTGTACCAGCTGTGGCGGAGCGGCCGCCGCGGCAGGCGAAGTTGATGACGCGACGTCGTCCTGGGGAGGGGCTTCGTGAATCATCCGGTAGCTGTCATTGGGGCGGGCCCCTACGGCCTGTCCACCGCGGCGCACTTGAGGGCGCGCGGGATACCCGTCAGGGTCTTCGGGGAACCCATGGTGAGCTGGCGCTCGCACATGCCCGAAGGCATGATCCTCAAGTCCGTGCCGTCCGCGTCGAACATCGACGCGCCGCAGCGCGGGCACAACCTGGTCGACTACTGCGACGTGGCGGGGATCAAGCGGCTCGTCACGGACGAGGACCTGATATCGGCCGAGACGTTCGTCGCGTACGGGGACTGGTTCCAGAAGAAGCTGGTGCCCGATCTTGAGCGGGTGGCGGTCGTCTCCGTGGACCGGCGCGGCCGGGAGGGCTTCGAGCTGAAGCTGGACTCGGGCGAGCAGTTCACGGCGCGGGCGGTGGTCGTCGCCACCGGCCTGTCCGGTCTTGAGCATCTGCCGGAGGAGTTCGCAGCGGCCGTGCCGGACGGACCCGCCCCCACGGGCCCGGTCTCGCACAGCGCGCAGCACCACGATCTGTCCCGGTTCGCGGGCAAGGAGCTGATCGTCGTCGGCGCGGGCCAGTCCGCGCTCGAGACGGCGGCGCTCGCGGCGGAGGCCGGCGCGGGCGTGACGGTGGTCGCGCGCGGCGCGGGCCGGGTGCGCTTCGGGGCGCCGCCGTGGCAGCAGCCGAGGTTCCGCCCGGAGACCCCGTTCGGTAATGCGTGGTCGCTCTACGCGCTGACGTACTACCCGCACCCGTACCGTCATCTCCCGCCGCAGGCGCGGCACTTCCTGGTCAGGCGGGTGCTCGGGCCGCTCGGCGCGTGGTGGCTGAAGGACCGGTTCGAGGGCAAGGTCGCGGTGCGCGACGTCGCGGGGATCGAGCGGGTGGCGGTGTCCGGGGGCGCGCCCGTCCTGGGCGTGCGCACGCTCGGCGGCCGCGCCGACCAGCTGTCCGCGGACCACGTCATCGCGGCGACCGGGTACCGGGTGGACCTGGCGGCGATGCCGTTCCTGGGGGAGGGGCTGCGCACGCGGCTCGCCACCAGCCGGGGCACGCCGCGGCTCGGCGCCGGCTATGTGTCGTCCGTCCCCGGCCTGTACTTCACGGGCATGCTGGGCGGGTCCTCGTACGGTCCTGTCATGCGCTTCGTCTGCGGCACGGAGTTCGCCTCGCCGCGGCTCGCCCGGCATCTGGCGGCGGCGCACGGCTGACCGATTGACCAGGAGGCCTCGGTAACCACCGGTGGGTTCAACGCGGTTGACCGACTGGGGAGGTAACCCGAACAGATGACATCACCCCCGTCGTGACCGGCCGTACCTCGCCAGGGCGGCCGGTACTCGACGGGTCCCGGGCACGGCCGGTCCGTATTCTTCGGATCATGCCCGCACCCGCATATGCACTTATCGCCACCGACCTGGACGGCACGCTGCTGCGCGGCGACGACACGGTCTCCGACCGGACCCGCGCCGCGCTGGCGGCGGCCGTCGCCGCGGGCGCCCGGCACATCGTGGTGACGGGGCGGCCCGCGCCCCGCGTGAAGCCGATCCTCGACGAGCTGGGCGGGAGCGGGCTCGCCGTGTGCGCGCAGGGGGCGCAGTTGTACGACGGCGTGCGCGACCGGTTGCTGTGGTCGCTCACCCTCGACCGGGAACTCGCCGAGCAGGCCATCGGGAAGATCGAGGCCGAGATCGGTCAGCTGTACGCGGCCGTCGACCAGGACGGGGTGGAGGGCCTCACGCTCATCGAGCCCGGCTACCTCATGCCGCATCCGACGCTGCCCGCCGTACGGGTCCAGGGGCGGGCCGCGCTGTGGGAGCGGCCCATCAGCAAGGTGCTGCTGCGCCATCCGTCGCTGTCCGACGACGAGTTGGCCGCGGTGGCGAGAGCCGCGGTGGGGCCGCTCGCCACGGTCACCATGTCGGGGCCCGGGACGGTGGAGCTGCAGCCGCGCGGCGTGACCAAGGCGACCGGGCTCAGCCTCGCGGCGGAGCGGCTCGGGGCGGGGGCCGCCGACACGATTGCCTTCGGCGACATGCCGAACGATGTGCCGATGTTCGAGTGGGCGGGGTGCGGGGTGGCGGTGGCCAATGCGCACCCTGAGCTCAAGGCGGTCGCCGACGAGGTGACTTCGTCGAACGAGGAGGACGGGGTGGCGGTCGTCCTTGACCGCCTCTTCCGGTAGTCCGTCCCTACGCCTCGGGGCTCCGCCCCGGACCCCGCTGCTCAATCGCCGCAGGGGCTTGATTTGCTCACCCGCCGCCGAGGGGCTTGCTCAAGCCCTGCCGAGGGGGGCTGCTCAAGCCCTGCCGAGGGGGGGGCTTGAGCAAGCCCCCCCTCGGCAGGGCGGTTTGAAATTACCCTGCTGTCCTCGGGATTCGCTTCTCCCACGTCCGGTGGAAGACCACCTCGTCCCCGTCCCGGCACACCACCTCGCTCGACGTGAGGAACTCCGTGGCCGTGCAGGTGATTTCGGAGCGGGTTTCGACGCGGGCGTCCCAGGCCAGGTCCGGGCGGTGCAGGCGGATCGTCCAGTCGGAGCGGGTGCGGGCCGACAGCGGGTCGGCCTCGTCGATGACGTACGTCTCCAGCGCGTCCTCGGTGAACTCCAGGCCGTCCGGGTACAGGCGCGTGCCGCCGTAGCGCGGGTCGACCTCCAGGCGCCATTCGCCCTTGGCCACGTCCCGTACGACGAGGCGCTCGGGCCGCGGGCCCTCCAGCGTCTCCGGGTAGACGACGCCCAGCGGCTCCGACTGCTCCGGCTCGGCGAAGGAGATCGCCGCGTCGGTCGCCGGCCCCCGCACCGGGAGTTCGAGCGCGCTGCCCACCGGGTCGAGCGTGAACCCGGCCTCCGAACCGGCCTGCGGCCAGATCCACGGCCAGTACGCGGACGAGACCGCGAGCCGGATGCGGTGGCCGGTCGGGAAGGCGTGGCCGATGCCGTTCAGCTCAAAGGTGACGTCCTCGGTCGCGTCCGGGGTCCACGGCACGTTCTCGGAACGGCCGTGCCGGGAGGACAGGTTGAGGACGCCCCGCGTCACCAGCGTCGAGGAGCCGTCAGGGGCCACGTCGCACAGCCGCGCCACGACCTGCCCACGCTCCACCGGACACGTGAGCCGCAGCGTCACGCGCGGTCTGCCGAGCACCCGCACCTCGTCGGGCACCTCGAACTCGAAGCACGCCGACTTCGCGTCCTCCTCGCGCTGGTCGGGCGGCAGGTCCGCGTCGTTCCCGAACGGGAAGAAGCGGCCCGCGTCGAGGCCCGTGTGCTGCGGGGAGCGCACGATCTGCGGCGGGCCCTGGAGCGCGTACGAGACGGGAGCGACGTTCGGCGACGGCCACGACGGGTCGCCGACCCAGCGGCCCGGCAGCTGCGGGTACACGGTCGCCGGAGGGTGCGAGTCGCTGATCCAGGAGCGCAGCTTCGGCTCCGCCATCACGCCCGTGTCGGCGCCCTTGAGCCAGTGGTCCCACCAGCGCAGCGTCTCCTGGAGGAAGCCGATGGCCGGGCCCGGCGGCAGGCCGCGGTCCGGGTACTGGTGCGACCAGGGGCCGATGATGCCGCGCATCTGCCCGTCCGGGAGGTGCTCGGCGAGGCGCAGCACCGTGTCCCGGTACGGGTCGTGCCAGCCGCCGACCGCGAGCACGCCCGCCTTGATCGCGGAGTAGTCCTCGCAGACGCTGCCGTGCCGCCAGTAGTCGTCGCGGGTCTGGTGGTCGAGCCACGTGTGGATGAACGGGTCGACGGCCTCCAGTCGCTCCGTCCACATGTCCTTCCAGCCGTCGCCCACGAACTGCGGGTCCGGCGGGCGGGACACGAACGCGAGCATCGTCGCCGCCCAGGCGTGCATGTCCACGGCGAGCACGGAGCCGCCCATGTAGTGCACGTCGTTGTCGTAGCGGTCGTCCGCCGAGCAGACGGTCACGATCGCCTTCAGCGGCTCGGGGGCCAGGGCCGCGATCTGCAGCGAGTTGAAGCCGCCCCAGGAGATGCCGAACATGCCGACCTTGCCGGACGACCAGGGCTGCGCCGCGAGCCAGTTCACGACCTCGACGCCGTCGGCCAGCTCCGTCTCGGAGTACTCGTCGGTGGGCATGCCCTCGGAGTTGCCGTGGCCGCGCACGTCCACGCGCACGGAGGCGTAGCCGTGGCCCGCGTACCAGGGGTGGCGCTGCCAGTCGCGGGGCGCCGTCCAGTCGGAGAGCCGGTAGGGGAGGTATTCGAGGAGCACCGGCACCGGTTCCTCGGTCACCGGACGCCACACGCGGGCGAAGAGCGTCGTCCCGTCGGACAGGGGTACGCGGATGTCCTCGCGGACCGTTCCGAAGGGGAACTCGGTCCGGATGGTGGGAGTCGTCGTCATGGGAGAACCTCAGTGAACGGGGTGCATGGTGCGGCGCAGCCAGGGCGCCAGAGCGATCACGGCGATACCGACCGCGACCGCGATGGCGCCGTTGACGCCGAAGTAGGCGGGGTTCGAGACCTCGCCGTAGAGCTTGACGACCTGGGCCTGGATCCCGTTCGCAAGTGCGAGCGAGAGGAACCACAGGGCCATGGTCTGGCTGGCGAAGGCCTGCGGGGCGAGCTTGGTCGTCGCGGACATGCCGGACGTCTCCACGAGGATGTCGCCGAGGCCGAGCAGCAGGTACGAGCCGACGATCCACCAGACCGCCATCTTGTACGTGTCGTCGCTGTGCCCGGACGTCGGCAGCACCATCAGGAGGAACGACAGACCGCCCAGGACCACGCCGAACGCGATCTTGTTGGAGGCGTGCGGCTGGCGCGGGCCCATCCGCGCCCAGACGGCGGCCACGACGGGCGCGAGCGCCACCTCGAAGGCGCCGAGCGCGGAGGCGTACCAGCCGGCCGGGAAGTCGAAGCCGAGGATGGTCGTCTCGGCGTTCGTCGAGGCCAGCAGGATCATCGTCGAGTACGCCTGGAACAGGATGAAGTTGAAGGCGACCGAGGCGATGAAGAGCACCAGGTAGGGCTTGAGGCGGCCGCGCTCCTCCGCCGTCACCCGGGGGCTCTTGAACATCACCACGAAGTACACGACCGGCGCGATCACCGAGATGTACGTGAGGAGGTCGACGAAGCGGCCCATGGTCAGCCACCCGGCGAGGGCCAGGGCGACCGCGACGGCGGCCACCACGACCGCGCCCACGACCATCAGCCGCACCGCCCTGCGCATCCCCTCGGGCGGCAGCGCGTACTCGGCGGCGTCCGTGCGCCCGGCCAGGTGACGGCGCCCGGCGACGTACTGGATCAGGCCGAGCGTCATGCCGATGGCGGCGGCCGAGAAGCCCCAGTGCCAGCCCTTGTGGTCGCCGAGCCAGCCGGTGATCAGCGGTCCGGCGAAGGCGCCGATGTTGATGCCCATGTAGTAGAGCGCGAAGCCGGCGTCGCGGCGCTCGTCGGCGGTCCGGTACAGCTTGCCGACCATCGAGGCGACATTCGGCTTGAGCAGGCCGGTACCGGCGCTGATCAGGCCGAGCCCGACCCACGTCATCGTGGGTGTGGGGACCGCCATCGAGTAATGTCCGCAGGCGATGAGGATGCCGCCCCACAGGACGGCGCGGTACGAGCCGAGGATCCGGTCGGCGAGCCAGCCGCCCGCGACCGAGACGAGGTAGACGAGCGTGCCGTACGCCGCCGAGACCGAGGCCGCGTTGCCCGGGTCCATGCCCATGCCGCCGTGCGCGACGGTGTCGGCGAAGTACAGGACGAGGATGGCCTGCATGCCGAGGAACGAGAACCGTTCCCAGACCTCCAGGCCGGAAAGGGTGAGCAGGCCCCTCGGCTGGCCGAAGAAGGCCGTGTCGTCACCAGGGGGCGGTGCGCTGCCCGTGTCGTTCTCGGTGCGGGACAAAGTGCGTACTCCAGGTCGTCTGTGCTGATCAAGAACATACCGGTGGTGTCGCGAAGCCGCCTGGTCCAGGGTGTTCGGGCGGGCGCCACCTGTGATCGAAACGCGACCGGATACGCTGACTTGAGTGATGGCAGCGACACATCGACAAACCGTGTCATCGACCGAATGATCGACCGAGTTCGCCATGTGATCGTCAGCAGACAGGAGACCCACTCGTGACCGTCGTCGGGACTTTCGGTCTTAGCGTGCGGGACCAGGCTCTCGAAGCCGATGTCCAGGCCGGATTGACGGCTGTCGAGGAGGGACTGCTCGAGGCCACCAAGAGCGAGGTTCCCTTCATCACGGAGGCCGCCCAGCACCTGGTGCGGGCCGGCGGCAAGCGGTTCAGGCCGCTGCTCGTGACCCTCGCGGCCCAGTTCGGCGACCCGTACGCCCCGGGCATCGTGCCCTCGGCCGTCGTCGTCGAGCTGACGCATCTCGCGACGCTCTACCACGACGACGTGATGGACGAGGCGGACGTGCGGCGCGGGGTGCCGAGCGCCAACCAGCGCTGGGGCAACTCGGTGGCCGTGCTCACCGGTGACTTCCTGTTCGCCCGCGCCTCGCACATACTGGCCGACCTCGGCCCGGACGCCGTACGGATCCAGGCGGAGGCGTTCGAGCGGCTGGTCACGGGCCAGATCCTGGAGACGGCGGGGCCTGCCGACGGGCGGGACCCGGTCGACCACTACCTCGACGTGCTCAGCGGCAAGACCGGTTCGCTGATCGCCGTGGCCTGCCGCTTCGGCGCGATGATGTCCGGCGCGGACGAGACGGTCGTCGACGTCCTCACCCAGTACGGGGAGCGGCTCGGCGTCGCCTTCCAGCTGGCCGACGACGTCCTCGACATCGCCTCCGACTCGCACGAGTCCGGCAAGACGCCCGGCACGGACCTGCGCGAGGGCATCGCCACGCTGCCGGTCCTGCGGCTGCGGGAGCGGGCCGAGCGGCTCGGGCTCGCGGAGGACAAGGAGCTGGTCGAGCTCCTGGACTCGGACCTCGGGGACGACGAGCGGCTCGCCGAGGCGGTCGCGCGGCTGCGGGCGCATCCTGCGTTGGAGCAGGCTCGGCGGGACACGGTGCGCTTCGCGGAGGAGGCGAGGGCGGCGCTCGTGCCTCTGGTGGAGTGTGAGGCGAAGGCGGCGTTGGTGGAGCTGTGTGACGCGGTGGTGCATCGGGCGGGTTGACCGTCCTCCGGTCTCGGGGCTCCGCCCCGGACCCCGCGGGCTCTCGTCCAAGAGCGGGGCTTGAATTGGGCTGAGTGTATGACGCAGGTCACCTTTCTGGGGTGAGTGCTGCCCCCGGCCCGGCCGTACCCACCCCCGAAGCCCGGCGCAGGGGGCGTCGGGGTGACAGGGGGAGAACTGAACATGGGGACTTTGGGTACACGCACGATCGCGGTCGCCGCGGCCGTCGGTGCCGCGGCTGTCACCGGGCTCGCCGCGCCGCAGGCCTTCGCCGCGGATTCCGGCGAGGTCGTCCTCGCCACCAGCCTCAACGGGGCCAATGAAGTGGGCGGCGGGGACAAGGACGGTGCCGCCCTGGAGTTCGTCCAGGTCAAGGGCGATCAGGTGTCCGTCGCCGTGAAGTGGCGGGGCGTCGGGAAGCCGACCGCCCTGCACCTGCACGAGGGCGCCAAGGGCGCGAACGGCGGCGTACGGGTCGACTTCACCAAGGTGCTCGGCGGCGCCAAGGGCCACCGCGCCACCGGCTCCGTCACCGTCGAGGACGCCGCGCTCCTGGACCGGCTGACCAGCGACCCGGGAGCGTTCTACGCCAATCTGCACACGGCCGCCTTCCCCGACGGCGCCGTCCGCGGGCAGCTCCACCGGGTCACCGAGCCGACCGACTTCGGCCGCGCCCTCGACAACTTCCAGGCGTCCGTCGTGCGCGGCCGGCAGATCTACGAGTGCAAGGTGGACCCCGCCACCGGCAAGGCCGCCTTCGCGCAGCGCGATGTGAGCGCCGTGCTCGCGGGGCACATCCGGCACTCGTTCACCGCGCCCGATTCCGGCGTGCCGCAGTGGGTGGCACCCGACGGCAGCGCCGTGACCGGCGCGGTCGTCTCCCGTACGCCGAACGGTGCGGACAACATCGCCGAACTGGACCTCAAGGCCACCCAGTCAGGGAAGTCGCGCGGACTGCTCGCGGGCACCGCCGAGATCCTGCGCCTCAACACCGTGGGCGGAGTGGCCCCTTCGGGCAGCTGTGACCCCGGGGCGATCGTGGGCGTGCCCTACAAGGCGGACTACGTGTTCGTGAACGGCTGAGCGCACCAGGTCCGCGTACCGCGATCGGCGGCGTCGCCCCCTACGGGTCGGGGGCGGCGCCGCCGTGGTGTGTCATCCCGTAGGTGTACGCGGAGTTGATCCCGGGGTCTGACGCTTCCTCGTGGCCGGTTTGGTCAGATTGGGTACACCACTCCAGACCAATCCGGGTGAGAATGGCGGCTCGGGGTGGACGCAGACTGGACGAGTGCACAGGACGGTAAGCCGCCGCCGATCACGGAGGTAGGGCAAGAAGATGGCACCGTACGCATCCGAAGACAGCGAGAGCGGCACGCGCCGCCGCAAGGCCGTGCGCTACGCGGTCCCCGTCGCCGTGGTGGGGGTGGCCGCGGCGACCATCGGGCTCGTTCCGGCGCTCGCCAGCTCCGGCGACCCGGACCTTCCCGACATCACCGCACGTCAGCTCATCGAGAAGATCGCGAAGTCGGACACCGAGCAGCTCTCCGGCACCGTGAAGATCTCGACGGACCTGGGCCTGCCCTCGGTGGGCGGCGCCGCGGGCGGCGGACTCATGGGCGGCGGGGAGCACGAGGGCGGCAAGTCCTCGGCCGACCCGCAGTCGAAGCTGACCGAGCTGGCCACCGGCTCGCACACGCTGCGCGTCGCGGCGGACGGCCCGGACAAGCAGAAGCTGTCGGTCCTCGACGACACGTCCGAGTACAGCGTGATCCACAACGGCGACGACGTGTGGGCCTACGACAGCAAGTCGGACGAGGCGTACCACGCGAAGCAGAAGCAGGGCGCGGGCTCCGACGACCACGAGCAGAAGGCTCCGAAGGGAGTTCCGGCCACGCCCAAGGAGCTCACGGACGAGATCCTCAAGGCGGGCGGCGACACCACGTCGTTCTCGGTCGACGGCACCTCGCAGGTCGCGGGCCGGGACGCGTACCGGCTGCAGATCAAGCCGAAGCAGTCCGGTTCGACGGTCGGCGCGATCACCGTGTCCGTGGACGCGAAGACCGGTACGCCGCTCAAGTTCAGCCTCACCCCGGCGGGCGGCGGCGCGGCCGTCGTCGACGCGGGCTTCACCAAGGTCGACTTCGCGAAGCCGGCGGCCTCCACCTTCGACTTCAAGCCGTCGAAGGGCACGAAGGTCACCGAGGCGGACGAGATGAAGTCCGGTGGGATGAAGTCCGGCGAGCTGAAGAAGGCGCAGCGGCACGAGGGCGTCGCCAAGCCCGAGGACCTGAAGGCCGGCGGTCTCGACGGCCTGAACGTCATCGGCAAGGGCTGGACCTCGGTCGCCGAGCTGAAGCTGCCGAAGGAGGCCGCGGGCCTGGCGGCGGGCAAGGGCTCGGCCGAGATGCCGCCCGACGCGCAGAAGTTCCTGAGCTCCCTGGGCGACCGGGTGAAGGGCGAGTTCGGCTCGGGCACCGTCTACTCGACCCGCCTCGTGAACGTCCTGGTCACCGAGGACGGGAAGGCGTACGCAGGTGCGGTCACCAAGGACGCGCTGGTGAAGGCGGCGAACGCGGGCTGAGTCAGCGGTGGTTCACGGTGAGGGGGTGGTGCGCACCACCCCCTCACCCGTATGCGTAGGAGGGGCATGGAGGAGCAGCCGGTCATCGAGACGCGGGAGCTCAGCAAGCGGTACCGGGGCGGGCAACTGGCCGTCGACGGGCTCAGTCTGAGCGTCCCGCGCGGCGCCGTCTTCGGCTTCCTCGGGCCGAACGGCTCCGGAAAGACCACCACCATCCGGATGCTGATGGGCCTGATCGAGCCGAGCTCGGGGTCCGCCCGGGTGCTCGGCCACTCCATGCCGCGCGCGGTACGGACCGTGCTGCCGCAGGTGGGAGCGCTGATCGAGGGGCCCGCCCTGTACGGCTTCCTCACCGGCAGGGACAACCTGCTGCGCTACGACGCCGCCGATCCGACCGCCGATCCCCGCACCCGCAAGGAACGGGTCGGACAGGCGCTCGACCGGGTGGGCCTGACGGCCGCGGCGGGCAAGAAGGCCAAGGCGTACTCGCTCGGCATGAAGCAGCGGCTCGGCCTGGCCGCCGCCCTGCTCACACCGCGCCGCCTGCTCGTCCTGGACGAGCCGACGAACGGACTGGACCCGCAGGGCATGCGCGAGATCAGGACCCTGGTGCGGGAGCTGGCCTCCGACGGCACCACCGTCTTCCTCTCCTCGCACCTCCTCGACGAGATCGAGCAGGTCTGCTCGCACGCCGCGGTCATGGCGAAGGGCCGTCTCCTCACCCAGGGACCGGTCGCCGAACTGGCCTCGGGCGTGCGCGGAAAGCTCGCCGTCACCACTCCGGATCCGGCCGACGCCGCCCGCGTCCTCAAGGAGCACGGGCTGACCGTCCTCGGCACGGAGGACGAGCGCGTCACGGCCGAACCACCGCCGCCCGAGACGGATCTGGCGGATCTCAACACGGCACTGGTCACCGCGGGCGTGCGCGTGCGCGGCTTCGGCGTCGAGCGGGCCTCGCTGGAGGACGCGTTCGTCGCGCTGACGGGGGAGGGCTTCGATGTCGCGGGCTGAGACGGCGGAGACGGCTGAGACGGCTGAGACGGCGGAGACGGCGGACACGGTGGAGACGGCGGACAAGGCGGCGGCCCCCAGGCCGAACCCCCTGTGGACCCTCGGCCTGCTGCGCAGCGAGCTGACCGTGACCCTGCGCCGCTGGCGCACCCTCGCGCTGCTCGCGGTCCTCGCCGGCGTGCCGGTCCTGATCGGCGTCGCCGTGAAGATCGAGACGAGCGGGGACGAGGCGGCGGGCGGGGGCGGCGGACCCGCGTTCATCGCGCAGATCACGAACAACGGCCTGTTCCTGGTGTTCACCGCGCTCGCCGCGACGCTCCCGTTCTTCCTGCCCATGTCGGTCGGCGTCGTCGCGGGCGACGCGGTGGCCGGCGAGGCGAACGCGGGGACGCTGCGCTATCTGCTGGTCGCCCCCGCGGGCCGGACCCGTCTGCTGGTGACCAAGTACGCCACCGTGCTCGCCTTCTGCCTGCTCGCGACGCTCGTGGTGGCGGTCTCGGCGCTCCTCACCGGGGCGCTGCTGTTCCCGCTCGGCGACCTGGTCACCATCTCCGGCACCCGGATCGGTTTCGGCGAGGGGCTGTGGCGGGCGTTCCTGATCGCGCTCGTGGTCGCGGCGTCCCTGGTCGGCATCGCCGCCGTCGGGCTCTTCATCTCGACGCTGACCGGCAGCGGCATCGCGGCGATGGCGACGACCGTGGGCCTGCTGATCACCGTCCAGATCCTCGACCAGATCCCGCAGCTGCACGGGATCCAGCCCTACCTCTTCTCACATCAGTGGCTGTCGTTCGCCGACCTGATGCGGGCGCCGGTCTACTGGGACGACGTGGTCGAGAACCTCGAACTGCAGGCCCTGTACGCGGCGGTGTTCGGCTCGGCGGCGTGGGCGCGGTTCACGGCGAAGGACATCACCGCATGAACCCCGCCGGGGCCTCGCTGCGGCCCTGGGCCGCGCCGGCGCCCCGGGTCGGGTGGTCGCCGCGGCGGGGCCGGGCGAGCAGGAAGCCGACGGGGGCGCTCACCAGGACCGAGGAGTAGAACGGCCAGAAGCTCCAGTCCAGGTCGGGGAAGACCGCGTACGGGTTTCCCGAGACCGACGGGGAGAAGAAGGTGGCGAGCAGGATCGCCGCCGTGCTCCCGTAGACGCAGCGCTTCATGGCCGCCGCGGACATGGGACGGTCGCTGCGCAGCGAGTGGATCACGAGCGGGAGGACCGACGACGTGGTCACCGTGTAGGACAGGACCAGCCAGAACATCGGGCTGACGTCGGGAGTGAGGGCGGCGAGCAGGATGCTCACCCCGCCGACGATGCTCATGGTGAGGCGGGCGCGGCCCGCGCTGACGCTCGTCGTGCCGTCGGCCTTGAGTCCTTGCGGCTTGGCCACAGGGCCGCCGGCGCCGAGGTCGCGGACGACGGAGGCGGCCGTGGACAGCAGGAGGACGGAGGCGGCCGCGAGGACCGTCAGGAAGGTGGTGCAGAGCCCGAACAGCAGCCACTTGCCGAGCCCGTCCTCCGAGCCGTCCAGTGCGATGGCGAGGCGGGTGATGATGTTTCCGCCGAACTGCCCCTGGGACACGAGGTCCTTTTCGGGCACGAGGGCCGCCGCGCCGAAGCCGATGAGGGCCGCCAGGGCGCACAGCGGGGCGATGACGGCGAAGCCCACGCCCGCGACGCGGCGGGCGGCGCGCGGATGCGGGGCGTCGGTGAAGCGCGCGATGAGGTACGGCATGAAGGCCGCGCCCGTCAGTACGCAGGAGCAGAACGCGGCGAGGTCGATGAATCCGATGGGGCCGTTGCCGAAGAGCTGGCCCATCTCCAGGAAGCCCACCGAGCCGGTCCGGTGCTGGTCGGCGGCGTGGACGAGCGCGCCGAAGTCCCCGCCGAACCTGATCACGACCAGGAGGGCGAGGATCGGGGCGATGAGCATCAGCCCGCCGATCTTGACGAGTTGCAGCACGGTCGCGCCCCGGGTGGCGCCGATCGCCGCGCAGGCGACGATCAGGGCGCCCATCAGCACGATGAGGATCTGCCGGGTCGCGAGGTCGTCGATGCCGACCATCCGGGCCGTGTCGCCGATGGGCTGCAACTGGGCGGTGATCAGCGGCACCGTCGCGGTGAGCAGGGCGACGCCGGCGGCACGGCGGCCGGGTCCCGGGGGCAGATGACGGGTGACGGTCTCGCCGAACGACCGTCCGCCGATGCCCGCGAGGCGCTTCGCCAGCCACTGCCGCATCAGGAGCGGTGACAGTGCGGCGCACGTGGCGACGGCGATCCCGTCCCCGCCGGCCACGGCCACGACCCCGACGAGGAACATGACCGCGGCGGCGTTCGCGATGTCACCGGCGTAGGCGAGCCCGATCAGGCGGGCCCCGAGCCGGTTGTTCTCGCCGACGCGGAAGAACTCGTCGCCGACGCGGAGGTCGGGGCTGGCCCACATCGACAGGAACAGGCAGGCGCCGATGAAGAGCAGGAACAGCAGCAGGGAGACGGTGAGTCCGTCGTTGAGGGCCCCCATCACGCACCGCCCCCGTGTTCCGGGCGCGGTCCGGCGCAGGCGCCCAGGAGGCGTCCGTAGGTCAAGGCTCCTCCAGGAGCAGAACGAGTGGCAAGGCGCGGGCGGGACGCGGGATCGGCATCGACCGCCCGGACGGTCGCACACAGGTTACCGACGGTTAGGAGGAGCGCAGAGTGGTGAACAGGGGTGATTCCGCGAAGAGTTGGTGACCGACCGCGCGCCGGGTCGGAATGGTGGGGGATCCGACCCCGCGCCGCGTTCGCGATGGTGGGGGATCCGACCCCGCGCCGCGTTCGCAATGGTGGGTCACCCGACCCCGCGCCGGGTCACTGCACGCAGAACTCGTTCCCCTCGGGGTCGGCCATCACCAGCCACTCGCCGCCCTGCGCCTTGACCTCGTTCAGCACGCGCGCGCCGAGGCCGGTGAGCCGCTCGGCCTCGGCCGCCCGCTGCCCGGCCTCGGCGTGCACGTCGATGTGCAGCCGGTTCTTGCCGCTCTTGGCCTCGGGCACCCGCTGGAACAGGATCCGGCGGCCGAGCCCCGTGCCGGTGTCCGCGTCCACCGGGTCGTCCGGGTGGCGCACGGCGACCAGGTCGCGGAAGGCCCGGCGGCCCCAGCGCGACACGGTCTCCGCCTCGCTCACCGCGCCGAAGCCGAGGAGCCGCTCGATCAGCGCGGCGTTGTCCTCGATCTCGTAGCCGAGGGTGGCTCCCCAGAACTCGGCCTGCGCGTGCGGGTCGGCGGCGTCCACGACGAGCTTCCAGTGCAGTGTCATGCACCAGTTATAGGTCGAACCTCGCCCGTGTGTGCGGAATTCGGGACATGGGCGGCGGCCTCCGCCTCGGCCCTGGCAAGGCGGGCCCGGTTGATCCGCGCGGTGCGCAGCGCGTCCCACGTCAGCAGGATCAGCGCCAGCCAGACAAGCGCGAACCCGGCCCACCGCTCGGGCGGCATCGCCTCGTGGAAGTACCAGATGCCCAGCAGGAACTGGAAGACCGGCGCCAGGTACTGCAGCAGCCCCAGCGTCGACAGCGGCACCCGGATCGCCGCCGCCCCGAAGCAGACCAGCGGGATCGCCGTGATCAGCCCGGCCGACGCGAGCAGCACGCCGTGCCCGACGCCCTCCGCCCCGAACGTCGACCGGCCCTGCGCCCCGAGCCACAGCAGATAGGCGAGCGCGGGCAGGAACTGCACGGCGGTCTCGGCGGCGAGCGATTCGAGCCCGCTCAGGTTCACCTTCTTCTTCACGAGCCCGTACGTGCCGAAGGAGAACGCGAGCACGAGCGAGATCCACGGCGGCTGCCCGTATCCGATGGCGAGCACGAGGACGGCGGCGAGGCCGGTGCCGACGGCCGCCCACTGCGCGGGCCGCAGCCGCTCCTTCAGGAGCAGCACGCCGAGCGCGATCGAGACGAGCGGGTTGATGAAGTAGCCGAGCGAGGCCTCGACGACATGGCCGGAGTTCACCGACCAGATGTAGACGCCCCAGTTGACGGTGATGACGGCCGCGGCGACGGTGACGAGCCCGAGCCGCTTGGGCTGGCGCAGCAGCTCCTTCGCCCAGCCCCATCTCCGTATGAAGAGCAGGCCGATGCCCACGAAGGCCAGGGACCACACCATCCGGTGGGCCAGGATCTCCGCCGATCCGGCGGGCTTGAGCAGTGGCCAGAACAGCGGGACGAGGCCCCACATCCCGTACGCCGCGAAACCGTTGAGGAGGCCGATTCGCCCCTCGTTCTTCCCCTGCCCCCGCAGCCCCGGCGCCGCCCCGGCCCTGTCCTGCATGACCCCTCCTCGTGACACACGGCAGCCCGGCGGCGGCCACCACGAAGGTAGCGCCGCCGGGCCCACTCCGTCATGCCCGTATCGCCATACGGTCCTGACGGCCGTGCGGTGTCCGGTGAAGGGGTCAGCCCACCACGGTCCAGGTGTCGCCCCCGGCCAGCAGCGCGCCGAGGTCGCCCTTGCCGTCCCGCTCGATCGCGGCGTCGAGCTGGTCGCTCATCTGTACGTCGTAGACCGGGCGCACGACGTCGCGCAGGACGCCGATGGGGGTGTGGTGCAGGGTGTCGGGGTCGGCGAGCCGGGAGAGCGCGAAGGCGGTGGTCGGGGACGTCGCGTGGGCGTCGTGGACCAGGATGTCCGCCTTGTTGTCCTCCGTGACCGGCACGATCCTGAGGTCGCCGGTGGCCGGGTCGCGCACGACGCCCTTCGAGGCCTCGGACCCGAAGGTGATCGGCTGCCCGTGTTCGAGGCGGATGACCGCCTCCTCGGCCTGCTGCTTGTCCTTGAGGACCTCGAAGGCGCCGTCGTTGAAGATGTTGCAGTTCTGGTAGATCTCGACGAGCGCCGTGCCCTGGTGGTCGGCGGCCGCCCGGAGTACCGAGGTGAGGTGCTTGCGGTCGGAGTCGACGGTGCGGGCCACGAAGGAGGCCTCGGCGCCGATGGCGAGCGACACCGGGTTGAAGGGTGCGTCGAGCGAGCCCATCGGCGTCGACTTGGTGATCTTGCCGACCTCGGAGGTGGGCGAGTACTGGCCCTTGGTGAGCCCGTAGATCCGGTTGTTGAACAGCAGGATCTTCAGGTTCACATTGCGGCGCAGCGCGTGGATGAGGTGGTTGCCGCCGATGGACAGCGCGTCGCCGTCACCGGTCACGACCCATACGCTCAGGTCCCGCCTGGAGGAGGCGAGTCCGGTGGCGATGGCCGGGGCGCGGCCGTGGATGGAGTGCATCCCGTACGTGTTCATGTAGTACGGGAAGCGGGACGAGCAGCCGATGCCGGAGACGAAGACGATGTTCTCCTTCGCCAGTCCGAGCTCGGGCATGAAGCCCTGCACGGCGGCGAGGACCGCGTAGTCGCCGCAGCCGGGGCACCAGCGCACTTCCTGGTCGGACTTGAAGTCCTTCATGGACTGCTTGGCCTCGGCCTTGGGGACCAGCGACAGAAGCGTCTCCGCGCCGTCCCCGGCGTCTCCCGCGGCCTCTTCCGCCGCGTGGCCGCCGGCCTCCCGGGATTCCCTGGTCTGCGTGTCAGCCATCGATGGCCTCCTTGAGAGCGGTGGCGAGCTGCTCAGCCTTGAACGGCATTCCGTTGACCTGGTTGTAGCTGTGCGCGTCCACCAGGTACTTCGCCCGTACGAGCGTGGCGAGCTGACCGAGGTTCATCTCGGGGATCACCACCTTGTCGTAACGCTTCAGGACCTCGCCCAGATTCCGGGGGAACGGGTTGAGGTGGCGCAGATGGGCCTGCGCGATGTGCTCACCGGCGGCGCGCAGGCGGCGCACCGCGGCCGTGATCGGTCCGTACGTCGAACCCCAGCCGAGGACGAGCGTGCGGGCCTCGCCGGTGGCGTCGTCGACCTCGATGTCGGGCACGTCGATGCCGTCGATCTTCGCCTGCCGGGTGCGGACCATGAAGTCGTGGTTGGCCGGGTCGTACGAGATGTTGCCCGTGCCGTCCTGCTTCTCGATGCCGCCGATGCGGTGTTCGAGGCCCGGCGTGCCGGGGATCGCCCAGGGGCGGGCGAGGGTCTGCGGATCGCGCTTGTACGGCCAGAAGACCTCGGCGCCGTCCTCGGTGGTGTGGTTCGGGCCGGAGGCGAACTGGACGCGCAGGTCCGGGAGTTCGTCGACCTCCGGGATGCGCCACGGCTCCGAGCCGTTGGCCAGGTAGCCGTCCGAGAGCAGCACGACCGGCGTGCGGTAGGTGACCGCGATCCGGGCGGCCTCCAGCGCGGCGTCGAAGCAGTCGGCGGGGGTGCGGGGCGCGACGACCGGCACGGGTGCCTCGCCGTTGCGCCCGTACATGGCCTGGAGCAGGTCCGCCTGTTCGGTCTTGGTCGGCAGGCCGGTCGAGGGGCCGCCGCGCTGGATGTCGATGACGAGCAGCGGCAGTTCGAGGCTGACGGCGAGGCCGATGGTCTCGGACTTGAGCGCGACGCCGGGGCCGGAGGTGGTGGTGACGCCCAGGCTGCCGCCGAAGGCCGCGCCGAGCGCGGCGCCGATCCCGGCGATCTCGTCCTCGGCCTGGAAGGTCCGCACGCCGAAGTTCTTGTGCTTGCTCAGCTCGTGCAGGATGTCGCTCGCCGGCGTGATCGGGTACGAGCCCAGGTAGAGCGGGAGATCCGCCTGCTTCGAGGCGGCGATCAGCCCGTACGACAGGGCCAGGTTCCCGGAGATGTTGCGGTACGTGCCGGTGGGGAAGGCGGTGGCGGCGGGGGCGACCTCGTAGGAGACCGCGAAGTCCTCGGTCGTCTCGCCGAAGTTCCAGCCCGCGTGGAACGCCGCCAGGTTCGCCTTCATGATCTCGGGCTTCTTGGCGAACTTGGCCTTGAGGAACTTCTCCGTACCCTCGGTCGGCCGGTGGTACATCCACGACAGCAGGCCGAGCGCGAACATGTTCTTGGAGCGCCCCGCGTCCTTGCGCGAGAGTTCGAACTCCTTCAGCGCCTCGACGGTGAGCGTCGTCAGCGGCACGGGGTGCACGTGATACCCGTCGAGCGAGCCGTCCTCGAGCGGGCTGGTGTCGTAACCGACCTTCTGCATCGCCCGCTTGGTGAACTCATCGGTGTTGACGATGACTTCGGCGCCGCGCGGCACGTCCCCGATGTTCGCCTTCAACGCGGCCGGGTTCATCGCCACCAGCACGTTCGGCGCGTCGCCCGGCGTGAGGATGTCGTGGTCGGCGAAGTGCAACTGGAAGGAGGACACGCCCGGCAGCGTCCCTGCTGGGGCGCGGATCTCGGCCGGGAAGTTCGGCAGCGTGGACAGATCGTTGCCGAACGACGCGGTCTCCGAAGTGAAGCGGTCCCCCGTGAGCTGCATGCCGTCACCGGAGTCACCCGCGAACCGGATGATCACCCGGTCCACGCGCCGTACGTCCTTGCTCGATTCACCGGCCGAAGTGCGCTGCCCGCCGACGACAGCGCTGTCGGTTCCGTCGGCCTGCTCGGTGGTGCTACTGACCTGGCTGGTCACTGAACTGGACCTCCCTCGAGGCGGCTGTGCGGGCACGGCCGTCCCACCGGCCCACCCACGGCCCACCCTACGTCTGTAAGGGTCGCCTTCCTGAGGCGATTCGCATGGTGGACCGCCAAATGAGACGGCGGGTCGCCCCGATTTGTACGGTGATTCCCCTGTGTTTGTGGAGGACGCGCTCGATCGGTCGGTGGTTCTTCGCTGCTCGTCGGTGGTTCCTCAGTGGCCCTCGATGCCCGCCATATCTGACAGGGTGTCAGGTAATCAGGAGTTCAGGTAGGTCAGGACGGCCAGTACGCGGCGGTGATCCCCGTCACTCTGGGAAAGCCCCAGCTTCAGGAAGATGTTGCTGACGTGCTTCTCGACCGCGCCGTCGCTCACCACGAGCTGCCGGGCGATGGCCGAGTTCGTACGCCCCTCCGCCATCAGCCCCAGCACCTCGCGCTCGCGCGGCGTGAGGTTCGCCAGCACGTCCTGCTTGCGGCTGCGCCCGAGCAGCTGCGCGACCACCTCGGGGTCGAGCGCCGTGCCGCCCTCGGCGACCCGCACCACCGCGTCCACGAACTCCCGCACCTCCGCGACCCGGTCCTTGAGCAGGTACCCGACGCCACGGCTCGACCCGGCGAGCAGTTCGGTCGCGTACTGCTCCTCCACGTACTGCGAAAGGACCAGCACCCCGAGGTCGGGGAACCGGGCCCGCAGACGCACCGCCGCGCGCACGCCCTCGTCCGTGTGCGTGGGCGGCATCCGAACGTCCGCGACGACCACGTCCGGCAGCTGCTCCTGCGCCCCCAGCTCGATGATGGTCTTGACCAGCGCTTCCCCGTCGCCGACACCCGCGACGACCTCGTGCCCGCGGTCCGTGAGCAACCGGGTCAGGCCCTCCCTGAGCAGCACTGAATCCTCGGCGATGACGACCCGCACCTTGTCCTCCACGTTCTTAGGCCCCCCAGCGCACGAGCGTCCCGACGCGGTGCGCGCCGGGATCGATCGATCCTGATGCCTTCAGCATCCCAGGATCGGGGGGTGGGGGTGGGCGGGTTCGGGGGGCGGGTCTTGGGGTGGGGCCTGGGGGTGGGGCCTGGAGGTGGGGGATCGCGGGCGGCTCAGCCGCGGGGCGGGTTCGGTTTGCGGGCACCGGCGTGGCGGCCTCGGGGCTCTGCCCCGGACCCCGCGCCTCAATCGCCGGCGGGGCTGAATTTGCCGAACCGGCGTTACGCTCTCGGGGCTCCGCCCGCACCCCGCCCATCTCCCACCCACCCCCTCCGGGGGCGTCGGCCTCGCGGGGTATCGGGTGCCGTCACGGACTTGCGTGGTCCGCCACCAACCACGGCTCCCCTCCCGCTGCGGTCGGCTGCCGCTGCCTTGGGCAATCTGCCGCCTTGGGCGGCAGGGTGGGCAAGGCGGCACCCCGGTGCGGCGCAACGGTTGAGGGGGCCCGGCCACGGGTGGGCCGGAGGAGGGGCAGTGCCGCGCAACGGGAAGAGGGCCCCGGCCACGGGCCGGCCGGGGAAGGCGCGGCGCCGCGCAACCGCACCCCCGGCTCACCCCGGTGTCACGCCCGCCGCCACGGCAGCTCCGCCGTCACCCGGGTGGGCCCACCCGCGGGCGACTCGACCACCAGAATCCCGTCGACCGCATCGAGACGCCCGGCCAGCGCCGCCAACCCGGACCCGCCGGAGGCCACCGCTCCGCCGCCCCCGTTGTCGTACACCTGCACCATCAACCGGTCCTGCGCCCGCCACACATCGACCTCCGCCCGCGTCGCCCCGCTGTGCTCGCTCACGTTCTGCAGGAGCTCGGAGACCGTGAAGTAGGCGATGCCCTCGATGGCCGGCGCGGGCCGCTCCGCCAGGTCGACCTCCACCTGCACCGGCACCGCGCACCGCGAGGCCACCGCGGACAGCGCCGCGTCGAGCCCCCGGTCGGTCAGCACCGCCGGATGGATCCCGCGCGCCAGGTCCCGCAGCTCCTGAAGCGCCGTCTTCACCTCGCCGTGCGCCTCGTCCACCATGCGCGCCGCCGTCGCCGGGTCCTCGCTCAGCTTCTCCTTGGCCACACCGAGGTCCATGGCCAGGCTGACCAGGCGGGCCTGCGCCCCGTCGTGCAGATCGCGCTCGATGCGCCGCAGGTCGGCCGCCGCCGTGTCGGCCACGACGCCCCGGTCCGACTCCAGCTCCACCACGCGCGACGCGAGCCGCGAGGGGCCGAGCAGCCCCACCACCATCAGCCGGTCCACCGTCGTCAGCGCCCGGATCACCCACGGCGTGGCCAGCGTGACGAGCAGCCCGAGCCCCGCGGTCACCGCGATCTCGAACGGGTTGTCCAGGTACACGGCGTGGCCGGAGTCCCCGTACAACTGAATGCCGTCCTGCCCCACGTACGTGGGGAACACCCAGCGCCACAGCGGATACGTGAGCATCGTCCAGCCGGTCGCCCAGAAGCTCAGCCCCACGGCGAACCCGAACACCGCCCACGGCATGTGCAGCACCCCGTACAGCAGATGCCGCCACGAGACGCCGCTCTTGAGCGTCGCCCCGATCCACCCCATCGGCCCGCCCGTGCGCGGCCGCAGCGGCTCCGGCGTGCCGACCTCGACGCCGAGCAGCCCGCGCGCCCGCACCCGCTCCAGCGCCCCGAGCCCGCGCGCCCCGGCGAGCGCCGCCGCGAGCACCGGAACCCCGATGAACGTGATCAGCAGGCCCACACCGAGCGAGGTCATCGTCACGGCCCACACGAACCCGATGATGCTGAGCGGCAGGCTGAGCATCAGATACCCGAACTCCCGCCACGTCCGCCCCTCGATCGGCGCCCGCAGCCCGGCCGGCAGCCGGTTCAGCCCGCGCGGCTGCCGCGGACCGCCGCCGCGACGGTCCTCTTCATAGGCGTACGAGGACGGTGACGGGGACGCGTACGTGTCACGTTCCTCGCCGTATCCGTACTGGTGCGTGGCCATCGGTGTCCGTCCGTTCTGCTCGGGTCTGCCGGGGTGCGGTGGTGCTGCTTCAAGCCTCCTCGCGGGGCGGGTCCGCGACCATGCGGCGGGTCGGCGTCTTCGACCGGGGGTTTTCCCTACCTCTGCGGTATCGGCTCGGTCCGATCGCGCCACGGCAGCTCCGCCGTGATCGTGGTCGGTCCGCCCTCCGGCGAGTCCACGACGAACAGTCCGTCCACCGCGTCGAGCCGCTCCGCGAGGCCCGACATGCCGGTCCCCTTGTCCAGGCTCGCGCCGCCCCGGCCGTCGTCCCACACCTGTATGAGCAGCCGGTCCCGCGACCGCCACACGTCCACCGAGGCCGAGCGCGCGCCGCTGTGCTTGCTCACGTTCTGGAGCAGCTCGGAGACCGTGAAGTAGGCGATGCCCTCGATCGCCTCCGCGGGCCGGCCCGGCAGCTCGGCCGTCACCTTCACCGGCACCGTGCAGCGCGAGGCCACGGAGGACAGCGCCGCGTCGAGCCCCCGGTCGGTGAGGACCGCCGGATGGATGCCGCGCGCCAGGTCCCGCAGTTCCTGCAGGGCGAGCTTGACCTCGCCGTGCGCCTCGTCGACCATCGCCGCCACCGCGTCGTCGGCCTGGCCCTCCAGGAGCTTCTCCTTCGCGAGGCCGAGCCCCATGGCCAGATTGACCAGGCGGGCCTGCGCCCCGTCGTGCAGATCCCGCTCGATGCGCCGCAGGTCGGCGGCCGCCGTGTCGACGACGACGCCGCGGTCCGACTCCAGCTGCGCGATCCGCCGCTCCAACTCGTCGGAGGGGGAGAGCAGTGCCCGCACCATCGCCCGGTCCGCGTTGCCCAGCCCCCGTGCGATGAACGGCAGCACCGGCCACAGCACGAAGAGGCCGACCAGCGTGATCGCGAACGTCAGCACGGCCCACGGCAACCGGATCACCTCGTACAGCACCGTGCGCCAGCCCACCGGGTCCTTGAGTCCGGTCCACAGCCAGCCGAAGAAGCCGCCCGCGCGCCGCACCGGCAGCGGGCTCGGCTCCTCGATGCGCACGCCGAGCAGCGCCCGGGCCCGCCCGCGCTCCGCCTTGCCGAGCAGCCGCGCGCCCCTGAGCCCGGCGGCGATCAGCGGAAGCCCGATCACCGTGACCGTGAGCCCCGCGCCGAGCGCCACCATCGTGACGGCGTAGACGAATCCGAAGATGGACAGCGGGAAGCTGCTCAGGAGATAGGCGATCTCCTTCCACGTGGCGCTGTCGTACCCGAGTCGAGGCGGGGGCAGCACCGGGTGGTCTTCGGGAGTGTCGAGTGGCTCGGTCATAGCGGCAAGAGTGCCCTGGCCCGGGGCGGGGCGCCATGAGGACGGCCGCCAACTTCAGCGGGGGTTAACCCCACCACGGGCCCCACCGCGAACCCGGCCGCGCCCAAGCCCCTCGGCCCCGGGCTGCTTACCGTCCCTTTAACAGGGCCTAGACTCCCGTGCGTACAGATCGTCGAACACAACGAACTCGCGAGGGGCGCAGGTACGTGACGGGATCGGACGGGACCGTCATCGCGGCGGACTACTTCCAGTCGTACTCGGTCGTCGGACTGCTCGCCGTCGTCGGCGTGCTCTTCGTCGCCGTCGCCTTCGGCTCGGGCAGGTTGCTGCGCCCGGTGGTCCCCACCAGGGAAAAGTTCCTCACGTACGAATGCGGCGTCGACCCCGTCGGGGACGGCTGGGCCCACACCCAGGTCCGCTACTACGTGTACGCCTTCCTCTACGTGATCTTCGCGGTCGACTCGATCTTCCTCTTCCCCTGGGCCACGGTCTTCGCCGCGCCGGGATACGGCGCGACGACCCTCGTCGAGATGTTCGTCTTCCTCGGCTTCCTCACCGTGGGCCTGCTGTACGCATACAAGAAGGGCGTCCTTACGTGGACGTGAGCGCCGTGACTCCTGCTCCCGAGACCCCTGCCACCGGGACCTCCGCCCCCGTGGACCTGCCGGACCCGATCGGGCCGAAGAAGCTGGGCGTGCTCTCGCGGCTCGCCCCCGAGCCGATGAAGGTGGTCCTCAACTGGGGCCGCCGCTACAGCTTGTGGGTCTTCAACTTCGGCCTCGCCTGCTGCGCCATCGAGTTCATCGCCGCGTCCATGGCGCGCCACGACTTCATCCGGCTCGGCGTGATCCCGTTCGCGCCGGGCCCGCGCCAGGCCGACCTGATGGTCGTGTCCGGCACGGTGACCGACAAGATGGCGCCCGCCGTGAAGCGGCTCTACGAGCAGATGCCCGAGCCGAAGTACGTCATCTCGTTCGGCGCCTGCTCCAACTGCGGCGGCCCGTACTGGGATTCGTACTCGGTGACCAAGGGCGTCGACCAGATCATCCCCGTCGACGTCTACGTGCCCGGCTGCCCGCCCCGTCCGGAGGCACTGCTCCAGGGCATCCTCAAGCTCCAGGAGAAGATCGCCCGCGAGTCGCTCGGCGAGCGGTACGCGTCCGCCGACGCGGCGGCGGGCCGGCCCTCGGCGGCGGCGCTGAGCAGCGGCCTCGTCCAGCCGCCGGCGCCTTCCGGAAGCTCGTCCGTGAGTTCGTCCGGAGGTGAGCGATGAGCTGGCTCCCGGCACCCGTCGACGAGCTGTTCGGAGCGGACGCGACGGTCGAGGAGGCGTACGACCTGCTCACGGTCGACGTCCCCGCCGCGCAGTGGATCCAGGCCCTGGAGACGGCCCGTACGACCCTGGGGTGCAGCTATTTCGACTGGCTGAGCGCCGTCGACGAGCCGGCGGACGGCTTCCGGGTGTGCGCGCACGTCGCGGCCGTCGCCCCCGGTTCCGTACGCCGCCTGCTGCTGCGCACGACCGTTCCGCACGCGGCCCCCGTGCTCGCTTCGGCGGTCGAGGTGTACGCGGGCGCGGCCTGGCACGAGCGCGAGACGCACGAGATGTTCGGCGTCGACTTCACCGACCACCCTGGCCTCGACCCGCTCCTGTTGCCCGACGGCTTCGAAGGGCACCCGCTGCGCAAGGACTTCGTGCTCGCGGCCCGCGTCGCGAAGGCGTGGCCCGGCGCGAAGGAGCCGGGTGAGTCCGAGCACGGCGGCCCCAAGCGGCGCCAGATGCTGCCGCCCGGCGTCCCCGACCCGAACGAATGGGGGCCGCTGAAGGGGCAGTTGCCGCCCGCCCCGGCGCGGCCCGCCCGCGGCGCGCGAGCCGCGGGCGCCGGAGCCGGCGCCGGTGCGGCGGGTGCCGCGGGGGAGAGGCCCGCGCGGCGCACCAGGTCCGTGAGCCAGGGCTCGGCGAGCCAGGCGGCCACGCCTGCGACCGAAGCGGGTGAAGCCTCGCAGGCCCCGGAAGCGCAGGCCCCGGAGGCGACGCCGCGTCCGGTGCGGCGCTCCCGCAGCGCGTCCCAGGGCTCGGCCTCGCAACAACGCGCCACGCCCGCCGAGGCCCAAGAGCCGACCCCGGCTCCGGAGACGGCACCACGTTCGAGCGACGCGCCCTGGCACCACGCCAAGCCCGCGTTCGACGAGGAACCGAAGAAGCCGGAAGCCGCTCCGGAGGCCGCTCCCGGAGCCACCCCTGATTCCGCTCCGGACGAGAATCCGACAGACACCAACGGAGGCAACGCGTGACCGACGCCCTCGACGTCGCCCTGCGCCTCGTCGTCGTCTTCGTCGCCTTCCTGGTGCTGCCCCTGATCGTCGGCCAGACCGAACACAAGGTCATGGCCCACATGCAGGGCCGCCTCGGCCCCATGTACGCGGGCGGTTTCCACGGCTGGGCGCAACTGGTCGCCGACGGCGTCAAGTTCGCGCAGAAGGAGGACGTGGTCCCGGCCGACGCCGACCGTCGCGTCTTCCAACTCGCCCCCGCGATTGCCCTCCTTCCCTACCTCCTCGTCCTGGTGGCCATCCCGATCGGCCCTGGCGACGGCGCGGTCGGCACCGTCATCGACGCGGGCATCTTCTTCGTCCTCGCGGTGATGGGTGTCGGTGTCCTCGGCTCGCTGATGGCGGGCTGGGCGAGCGCCAACAAGTTCTCCCTCCTGGGCGGCCTGCGCACGGCCGCCCAACTCCTGGCGTACGAACTCCCGATGCTGCTCGCGGCGGCCTCCGTGGCCATGGCCGCGGGAACGGTCTCCCTTCCCGGCATCCTCGACGCCTTCGAGTGGTGGTGGCTGCCCTGGCAGATCGTGGGCGCGCTCGTCTTCTTCGTGGCGGGTCTCGCCGAACTTCAGCGCCCTCCCTTCGACATGCCGGTCGCCGACTCCGAGATCATCTTCGGCGCCTACACCGAGTACACGGGCCTGCGCTTCGCCCTGTTCCTGCTCGCCGAGTACGCGGGCATCGTGGTGCTCTGCGGCCTGACCACGGTGCTCTTCCTCGGTGGATGGCACGGACCGTGGGGCGCGGACGGTCTGGGCTGGGTGTGGACCCTGCTCAAGACGGCGGTCCTCGCGTTCATCGTGATCTGGCTCCGCGTCACGTACCCCCGACTGCGCGAGGACCAGCTGCAGAAGCTCGCCTGGACCACCCTCGTCCCCCTTGCCCTCGCGCAGATCGCGCTCACCGGAATCGTGAAGGTGGCGATCAACTGATGCCCGCGAACTTCCCCGGGTCCGGCCTGGCCAAGGGCCTCGCCGTCACCCTCCGCACCATGACGCGCAAGACCGTCACCGAGCAGTACCCCGAGGCCCAGCCCGAACTCCCGCCCCGCACCCGCGGCGTGATCGGCCTGTTCGAGGAGAACTGCACGGTCTGCATGCTGTGCGCCCGCGAGTGCCCCGACTGGTGCATCTACATCGACTCCCACAAGGAGACGGTGCCGCCCGCCGCACCCGGTGGCCGCGAGCGCAGCCGCAACGTCCTCGACCGTTTCGCCATCGACTTCTCCCTCTGCATGTACTGCGGTATCTGCATCGAGGTGTGCCCCTTCGACGCGCTGTTCTGGTCCCCGGAGTTCGAGTACGCCGAGACCGACATCCGCGAGCTCACCCACGAGCGCGACAAGCTCCGCGAGTGGATGTGGACCGTCCCGTCCCCGCCCGCCCTCGACCCCGCGGCCGAGGACCCCAAGGAACTCACGGCGGCCCGCAAGGCAGCGGACAAGCTCGCGGCCGCCCAGGAGCCCCCGGCCGAGGCGCCCCCGGCCGGTCCGAAGGCCACCCCCCGCGATCCCGGAGAGGAGCCCTCCGCATGACCCTCGCCGTACCGGCGTCCGTCGCCACGGCAGCGGCGGCCGACAGCCCCGGGTTCCTCTCCCCGTCGGGCGTCGAGATCGCCTTCGTGCTCGTGGGCCTGGTGACCTTCGCCGCCGCGATCGTCACCGTCACCACGAAGCAACTGGTGCACGCAGCCCTCTGGCTCGTCGTCGCCCTCGGCGGCCTCGCCGTCGAGTACCTCCTGCTCACCGCCGAGTTCATCGCCTGGGTGCAGGTCCTCATCTACGTCGGTTCCGTCGTGGTCCTCCTCCTGTTCGGCCTGATGCTGACCCGCGCGCCCATCGGCCGCTCCCCGGACGCGGACAGCCCCAACCGCTGGGCCGCCCTGACCGTGGCCGTCGCCTCCGCCGCCGCCCTGGTCTGGGTCGTCGTCGACGCGTTCCGCACGACCTGGATCGACCTCGACGAGGTGCAGGGCAGCACGGACGTCACCGGCTCGATCCTCTTCAAGCACTGGGTCCTGCCGTTCGAGGCGCTCTCGGTCCTGCTGCTGGCCGCCCTGGTCGGCGCGATCGTCCTGTCCCGCAAGAAGAACGCCGACGCCGCCCCGGCGGCCGACGCGCCCGGCGCGCCCGAAGGTGAGGCGACCCGCTGATGCACCTCGCCTACCCCGCAGTCCTCTCCTCCCTTCTCTTCTGCACGGGCCTGTACGGCGTACTGGCCCGCCGCAACGCGATCCTGGTCCTGATGTCGGTCGAGCTGATGCTCAACGCCGTCAACCTGAACCTCGTCGCCTTCGACGTCTGGCTGCGCGACACCCTCCACGCGGGCCAGGCCCTCACCCTGTTCACCATCGCCATCGCCGCCGCCGAGATCGGCATCGGCCTGGCGATCGTCCTGGCCGTCTACCGGGGTCGCGGCACGTCGGACATCGACAAGCTCCGCGACTCCGCCGAGCCCCACGACCCGGACGACGACCCGCACGACCCGTCCGAGACCCCGGCGGCCGCCACCGCCGGCACCACGGACGAGAAGGCCGAGGCCACCGCGTGACCACGACGACCCTCGCCGTCCTCGTCCCCCTCCTGCCGTTCCTCGGCGCCGTCGCGGGACTGCTCCTCGGCCGCACGGCCCCCGGCTTCGTCCGACCGCTGGCCGTCCTGCCGACGCTGGCCGCGCTGGCCCTCGCCGTCGTGGTCGCCCTCGACCAGGGCGGCGGCACGGGCAATGGCACAGCCGCCCTCGACGCGCACACCCAGCTCGCCCCGACCGGCTCCGTGCCGATCGAACTCGCCCTGCACATCGACGGCTTCGCCGCCCTCGTCGCCGTCCTCGTCGGCCTGGTCGCTACCTGCGTGCAGATCTACTCGACGGGCTATCTGCGCGACGACCCGCGCTACCCCTCGTACGCCGCGCTCGTCTCGCTCTTCACCTCCGCGATGCTCCTGGTCGTCTACTCGGGCGACCTGATGGTCCTGCTGGTCGGCTGGGAAGTCATGGGCATCTGCTCGTACTTCCTCGTCGGCCACTACTGGGAGACCCCCGAGGCGCGGGCCGCCTCCCTCAAGGCATTCCTGGTCACGAAGCTCGGCGACGTCCCCTTCCTCATCGGCCTGTTCGCGCTCGCCGTCGACACGGGCTCGTTCCGCATCACGACGATCCTGGGCAAGGTCACCAGCGACGCGGGCCTCGACCACCCGACGCTGATCGCCCTCCTGCTCCTCGCCGGTGTGGCGGGCAAGTCCGCGCAGTTCCCGCTGCACACCTGGCTGCCCGACGCGATGGCGGGCCCCACGCCCGTCTCCGCACTGATCCACGCCGCGACGATGGTCGCCGCCGGCGTCTACTTCGTCGCCCGCCTCCTCCCGGTCTTCGCCGCCTCCCAGGCAGCGCTGATCGTGCTCGCGGTCATGGCCGCCGTGACGATGCTCGGCTCGGCCCTCGCCGCGCTCGCCCAGGACGACATCAAGCGCGTCCTCGCGTACTCGACCGTCGGCCAACTCGGCTACATGACCGGCTCCCTCGCCGTCGGCAACCGCGACGCCGCCGTCTTCCACCTCCTGTCGCACGGCGCCTTCAAGGCGCTGCTGTTCCTCGCGGCGGGCGTGATCATCCACGCCGCCGGCACCAACTCGCTGGCCGCGATGTCCCGCATGAAGAACCTGCGCGACCGCGTGCCCGACGCCTTCTGGACGATGACCGTGGCGCTGCTCGCGCTCGCCGCGATCCCGCCCTTCAGCGGCTTCTTCTCCAAGGAGGCCGTCCTCGGCGCCGCCGAGCACACCGCCATCGGCGAGGACAGCGGCCCCCTGGCCGCCCCCGCCGCGTCCGGCTGGATCGTCCTCGTCGCGGGCCTGCTCACCGCCGTGCTCACCGCCGCCTATGCGACCCGCCTGTGGCTCCTCGCGTTCAACGGCCGGGGCGGCGAGGCCCCTGACCACGGCAGGCAGCCGGTCGCGATGAACGTCGTCCTGTGGGTCCTGGCGATCCCCTCCCTCGGCTTCGGACTGCTCGCGGGCGTGCTCCCCGACTGGTTCGACGGACGCTCCCTCACTCCGACACTGACCACCTCCGTCCTCGGCACCGGCTTCGCGCTCGTCGGCGGCCTGGTCACGTACGCGGCCTGGCGGCACACCACCGCGATGGCCGCCCGCCGCACCCCGATCGGCGCCGTCGCCGTCGACACCGGGTCCGGCGACGCGGGCCTGGTCGAGGCCGAGGCCATCGCGACGCACGCCCCCGCGTACGGCGATGTCGCGAGCGCCCCCGACCCGGCCGACCCCGGCCGTCTGCTGCTCGGCCCGCTGCACCGCCACGCGGCCGTCGGCTTCCACCTCGACGCCGTCTACGCGGCGCTCTTCGTCCGCCCGGTGCAGGCCGGCGCCACGCTGGTCCGCTTCCTCGACCGCGCCGTCGTCGACACCTACGTACGCGGAGCGGCCGAAGCCCCCAAGGCGTTGGGCTGGGCCGTGCGCAGGGCCCAGACCGGCAACGTGCAGACCTACCTCAGCGCACTGCTCGCAGGCACCGTCGTCCTGGTGGTCGCCGTCGTCCTCTTCGCCACCGCCGGAGCGTGAGCAGCCGTGATCGATATCAGCGAATCCGTGATGCAGCTTCTTCTCGCATTGATCGTCGTCGGCCCGCTCATCGGCGCCGTCACCGCTCTTCTCCCCGCCCCGCCCGGGCTGAAGGGGAAGTCGCCCGACCAGGCCGTGCTCCGCCACGGCGTGCTCGTGACCGGCGTGATCCTCATCGCCGCGATCGTCCTCGCGCTCGGCTTCGACCACGACCAGCCGTCGAGGATGCAGGCCACGACCGACATCAGCTGGATCCCCGCGCTCGACGTGCGTATCCACCTCGGCATCGACGGCATCTCCCTCCCCCTCCTGGTCCTGACCGCACTGCTCACGTTCCTGTGCGCGCTGTACTCCTACTTCCACATGCCGGCCGGGCCGTCCCCCAAGGCGTTCGTCGCCCTGATCCTCGTCCTGGAATCGGGCACGCTCGCGACGTTCGCCGTCCTCGACCTGCTCCTTTTCTTCCTCGCGTTCGAGATGGTCCTCATCCCGATGTACTTCCTCATCGCCCGCTGGGGCGGCGAGCAACGGGCGCAGGCGGCCTGGAAGTTCATCCTGTTCACGCTGCTCGGCTCGGTCGTGATGCTGCTGGGTCTCCTCCTTATCGGCGTTAAGTCGGGCACGTTCGACATGATGGCACTCGCCACTGACAACGGCCGGGGACTGACCGCATCCGTGCAGGTCATCGCCGTTCTGGCGATCGGGATCGGGCTCGCGGTGAAGACCCCGATGTGGCCGCTGCACAGCTGGCTGCCCGACGCCCACACCGCCGCCCCGACCGTCGGCTCGGTGCTCCTCGCCGGCGTCCTGCTGAAGATGGGTACGTACGGGTTCGTCCGGATCCTGCTCCCCATCGCGCCCGACGGGATGCGGACCTTCGCGCCCTATCTCGCCGCACTCGCCGTCATCGGCATCATCTACGGGTCCCTGGCCTGCCTGAACCTGGCCAAGCAGGGCGCGAAGGGCGACCTCAAGCGCCTCATCGCGTACTCCTCCGTCGGCCACATGGGCTTCGTGCTGCTCGGCATCGCGTCGATGAGCCCGACCGGCGTGAACGGCGCGCTGTTCGCCAACATCGCCCACGGCCTCATCACCGGCCTGCTCTTCTTCCTCGTCGGCGCGCTCAAGGACCGGGCCGGTACCAGCGACCTCGACGCCCTTGCCGACCAGGGCGGCATGGCCCTGTACGGCAAGGCGCCGCGCCTCGGCGGCCTCCTCGCCTTCGCGGCGGTCGCCTCGCTCGGCCTGCCGGGGCTCGCCGGATTCTGGGGTGAAATGCTCGCCCTGTTCGGCGCGTTCAAGCCCGCCGACGACCTCAGCCGCCCGGCGTTCCTCGTCTTCATGTCGATCGCGGCCTTCGGCACGCTGCTCACTGCCGCGTACATGCTGATCCTGGTCCGCCGCGTCTGCATGGGCCCCCGCCCCAAGGAGGCCCCGGCGGCTCCGGAGGCGCCCGTCCTCGTCGATGTGCGCGGCTACGAGTTCGCCACCTGGACCCCGCTCGTCGCCCTCACCGTGCTCGCGGGCCTGTGGCCCGCCGCCCTGCTCGGCCTCACGAACCCGGCCGTGCAGAAGCTCCTCGCAGGAGGCCTCCAGTGATCGCCGTCGCCGCGCCCTCCGTGGCGTCCCTCGTCCAGTCCGTCGACTGGGTCGCCATCGCGCCGCCCACGATCGCGGCGGTCGTGGCCCTCGTCGTGCTGGTCGCCGACCTGTTCCTGGCGGAGCGCCGCAAGCCGCTCCTGGGCTGGATCTCCGTCGCGGGGCTGGCCGCCGCGGCGCTCGCGCTGCTGCCGCTGATCGGGGACGAGCGCTCCACGTTCTGCCTCAAGGGTGTGCCGTACGACGCCTGCAGCTACACGGCGGACCGCTTCACGCTCGTCGTCCAGTTCCTGGTCCTGGCCGGTGCCCTGCTCACCGCGCTGCTCTCGATCGGCTCCCTGAAGGACGCCAAGAACGCGGGCAGGCCCTTCCCCGAAGGGGAGTTCTGGTTCCTCCTGCTGTCCTCGGCGGCGGGCGCGGCCCTGCTGCCCGCGTCCCGCGACCTGGCCACGCTCGTCGTCGCCCTGGAAGTCGCCTCGCTGCCCGCCTTCGCCCTCGTGGGCCTCAAGCAGGGCGACAGGCGCTCCTCCGACGCGGCCCTGAAGTTCTTCCTCTCCTCGGTCACCGCGACCGCCGTCACCCTGCTCGGCGTGAGCTTCGTCTACGCCGCCACGGGCAGCCTGCACCTCACCAGGGTCGCCACCGAGCTCACCCACGTGGACGGACAGCTCCACACCCTGGCCCAGACCGGCGTCGCGCTCACCCTGGTGGGCTTCGCCTTCAAGACGGCCGCCGTGCCGTTCCACTTCTGGGTACCCGACACCTACGTAGGCGCGCCGTTGCCGATCGCCGCCTACTTGTCGGTCATCGGCAAGGCGGTCGGCTTCTCCGGCCTCATCCTCGTCACGGTCGTCGCGTTCCCCTCGTACGCCGACGTGTGGGGTCCGGCCCTCGCCGTGCTCGCCGCGCTGACCATGACCCTCGGGAACGCGGCGGCCCTGCGCCAACAGGCCACGCGCGCGTACAGCGCCGTCCGCCTGCTCGCCTGGTCCTCCGTCGGCCAGGCCGGCTACCTCCTGGTGCCGATCGCCGCGGCCGCCTACTCCGACGACCCCCAGAAGTCGATCGGCTCCACGCTCGCGTACGCCCTCATGTACGCCGCGGTGAACCTCGGCGCCTTCGCCGTGGCCGCCCTGGTCGCCCGTACGAAGCCGCTGAACCGCATCAGCGACTACCGGGGGCTGTACGCCTCGCACCCGCTCGCCGCGCTCGCCCTGGGCTTCTTCCTGCTGTGCCTCGCGGGGCTGCCGCCCGGCATCATCGGCCTGTTCGCGAAGGTCACGGTCTTCTCGGCGGCCGTCGACGCGGGGCTCGGCTGGCTGGCCGTCGTCATGGCCGTGAACGTCGTGATCGCGCTCTTCTACTACCTCCAGTGGACCGCGACCCTCTTCCGCGCCCCTGAAGGCGAACCGGCCGCCCACCGCGCCTCCAGGCCCCTCACGGCGGCGATCGTCCTCACCGCGGTCATCGCGGTGGCGCTCTCCGGCGCACCCCAGATGGCCCTGCGTTTTGCCTCGACGGGCCTCTTCTAGGCACCCTCGTACGGCACCACACGTACGGGCCGCCCCACAGGCCCCACGTCAACGATCACAGCCCCACATCAAGGAGACAGGCGTCGTGCTGAGCGGGTTCAAGGACTTCATCCTTCGCGGAAACATCATCACGATGGCCATCGGCCTCGCGGTCGGAACCGCGTTCACGGCTGTGGTCACCGCACTCAGCACGGCGTTCATCGCGCCGCTCATCGGTATCGCCACGCGGTCGACCGGTGACTTCAGCGAGGCACACTTCACGGTCGAGGGCACCGACTTCCCGTACGGCAAGTTCGTCAGCGCGATCATCGCCTTCCTGATCACCGCCGCGGTGCTCTACTTCTGCATCGTCGTCCCGATGATGAAGCTCCAGGCGCGCCTGGACCGCGGCAAGCCCGTCGACATCAAGGCGGCCCTGCGCGACTGCCCGCGCTGCTACACCCAGATCCCCGGCGTCGCCACGCGCTGCGCGCACTGCACGAGCGAGATCGAGCCGGACCCGGAGGCCCTGGAACTGGCGGGTCTGCCGCAGCAGCGCTGACCCGGTCGGCCTACACACCCGCACGGGTCCGCCCCGGGCGGCCAAGGGAACTCGTCCTCCTCGTCTGGCGTTGACCAGTCAGGGAGGGTCCACTGGACGTGGAAACACGCACAGGCTCCAGACCCAGTGGAAGCAGCAGTCAAGCAAGCAGTGGGTTCCCCTGCCGCACCATCAGGAGGACGTACCGTGCACCGCCGGCACAACGGGTTGAAGACCGCCGTACTCCTCGGAGGCCTGTCCGCCCTCATCCTCGTCATCGGCAGCTTCTTCGGCCGTACGGGGCTCATCGTCGGACTCGTCATCGCCCTGGGGACGAACGCGTACGCGTACTGGAACAGCGACAAGCTGGCCCTGCGCGCGATGCGCGCCCGCCCGGTGAGCGAGTTCGAGGCACCGGCGCTGTACCGGATGGTGCGCGAGCTCTCCACGCAGGCGCGTCAGCCGATGCCGCGCCTGTACATCTCGCCCACGGAGGCGCCGAACGCGTTCGCGACGGGCCGCAACCCGCGCAACGCCGCGGTGTGCTGCACCGAGGGAATCCTGCGCATCCTGGACGAGCGAGAGCTGCGCGGCGTCATCGGGCACGAGCTCAGCCATGTCTACAACCGCGACATCCTGATCTCCTCGGTCGCCGGCGCCCTCGCCTCCGTGATCATGTTCCTGGTCAACTTCGCGTGGCTGATCCCGGTCGGCCGCTCGAACGACGACGACGGACCCGGCATCTTCGGCATGCTCCTGATCATGATCCTTGGACCGCTCGCGGCGTCCCTGATCCAGCTCGCCATCAGCCGGTCCCGCGAGTACGAGGCCGATGCCTCGGGCGCCCAGCTGACCGGCGACCCGCTGGCCCTTGCGAGCGCCCTGCGCAAGCTCGAGGCGGGCACGAAGCAGCTGCCCCTGCCGCCCGAGCCGCGCATCGAGACGGCGAGCCACATGATGATCGCCAATCCCTTCCGACCCGGCCAGGGAATGTCGAAGATGTTCTCCACGCACCCGCCGATGGCGGAGCGCATTTCCCGGCTCGAGCAGATGGCAGGTCGCCAACAGTGAAGACAATCCTCAACGTCATCTGGCTGATCCTGAGCGGTTTCTGGCTGTTCCTCGGCTACGTTCTGGCCGGTCTTCTGTTGTGCATCACCATCATCGGCATCCCGTTCGGCATCGCCTCCTTCAGGATCGGCCTGTACGCCCTGTGGCCCTTCGGGCAGACGACGGTCGAGCGCAGGGACGCGGGCGCGCCCTCCTGCGTCGGCAACGTCCTGTGGCTGATCCTCGCGGGCTGGTGGCTCGCCCTGGCGCACATCGTCACGGGCCTCGCCCTGTGCGTGACGATCATCGGGATCCCGTTCGGCATCGCGAACTTCAAGATGATCCCGATCTCGCTGCTGCCGCTCGGCCGCGAGATCGTGCCCACGGACCAGCCGTTCGCGGCGCGCTAGGGCCCCGCTAGGGCTTTACTCAAACCCCGCACCACGCGCGCGTAGCCGGACCACGTAGGCGAGCGCCCCCAGGGCGACGACACCCGCCCCCGCCGCGACGGACGACAGGGGCAGCGAGCACGCCAGCGCCAGGCACCCCGCGACCCCGAGCGCAGGCAGCACCCGCGCGCGTACCGCGGAACTCAGCGTCCACGCCGAGGCGTTGGCGATCGCGTAGTACACCAGAACGCCGAACGACGAGAACCCGATCGCCCCGCGTACGTCGCCGAGGGCCGCCACGACGGCCACCACGGCCCCCACCGTGAGCTCGGCCCGCCGCGGCACCTGGAAGCGCGGGTGCACGGCCGCCAGGGCGCCCGGCAGATGCCGGTCCCGCGCCATCGCGAGCGTCGTCCGGGACACCCCCAGGATCAGTGCCAGCAGCGAACCGAGCGCCGCCACCGCCGCCCCCGCCCGCACCACCGGCACGAGGGCGTCGCCGCCCGCCGCCCGTACGGCGTCCGCCAGCGGGGCCGAAGCCCGCGCGAGCCCGTCCGTGCCGAGCACGGCGACGGCCGCGGCGCCCACGGCCGCGTACACGACCAGGGTGATCCCGAGCGCGACCGGGATCGCCCGCGGGATGGTCCGCGCCGGGTCCCGCACCTCTTCGCCGAGCGTCGCCACGCGCGCGTACCCCGCGAACGCGAAGAACAGCAGCCCGGCGCCGCTGAGCACGCCGCTCACGCCCTCCGAGAGCCCGGGAGTGAGCCGGGCCCCCTCGGCGCTCCCCGAGCCCGCACAGGCCACCACGACGGCCGCCAGGACGGCGAGCACGACCGCGACGACGATCCGCGTCAGCCAGGCCGACTTCTCCACGCCGAAGCAGTTCACGGCCGTCAGCGCCACCACGGCCGTGACCGCCACCGCGTGCGCCTGCCCCGGCCACACGTACGTCCCCACGGTCAGCGCCATCGCCGCGCACGAGGCGGACTTGCCGACGACGAACGCCCAGCCCGCCAGATACCCCCAGAAGGGCCCGAGCCGCTCCCGGCCGTACACGTACGTGCCTCCGGACACCGGATACACGGCCGCGAGCCGTGCCGAAGACATCGCGTTGCAGTAGGCCACCACGGCCGCCATCGCGAGCGCGTACAGCACCCCCGTGCCGGCCGCCCGCGCGGCGGGACCGAGCGCCGCGAAGACGCCCGCCCCGATCATCGACCCGAGCCCGACGACCACGGCGTCCCGCACACCCAGTGCCCGGCGAAGGGGAGTCCCCGACTGTGTCATGCGCCGCACCCTAAAGGGCGCGTGCAACCGCACCAGGCCTACCCGTCGTCCTTCTGGGCAGCAGGGGGCCACGACGGTGACGCACAGGGCGCCCGGCGAGAACGAGCAACGAGGCGCCACAGCAAGGCAGTCGGCGCCACAGCACTACAGAAGGGCAGAACGCGGCATGGGCATCATCGGCTGGATCATCCTTGGACTGCTGGCCGGTGCCATCGCCAAGTTCCTGTTGCCCGGCCGGGATCCGGGCGGCCTGATCGGCACCACCCTCATCGGTGTCGCGGGTTCCTTCATCGGCGGCTGGATATCGTCCCGTTGGCTGGATCGCCCCATATCCACGGACTTCTACGACGGGGCCACCTGGGTCGCCGCGATCGGCGGCGCCCTCGTCCTGCTGATCGCCTACCGCATCTTCTTCGGCGACTCGCGCAGTCGCCGCTGAGCTGCAGCCGGCAGCAGGAAGGGGCGGCACCCGCCGGGTGCCGCCCCTTTCGCTTGCGCGCTCCGGTCCTACCGGTAGTTCACGAACTGCAGCGCGAAGTCGAAGTCCTTGCCCTTGAGCAGCTGCTGGACGCTCTGCAGGTCGTCACGGCTCTTCGAGCTGACGCGCAGCTCGTCGCCCTGCACCTGCGCCTTGACGCCCTTGGGGCCCTCGTCGCGGATCGTCTTCGCGACCTTCTTGGCGTTCTCCTGGGAGATGCCCTCCTCGATGGAGGCGAAGATCTTGTACTCCTTGCCGGAGAGCTGCGGCTCGCCCGCGTCCAGCGACTTCAGCGAGATCCCGCGCTTGACCAGCTTGGTCTGGAAGATGTCGAGGATGGCCTTGACCCGCTCCTCGCCGTTGGCCTCCATCAGGATCTTCTCGCCGGACCAGGAGATGGATGCGCCCACGTTCTTGAAGTCGTAGCGCTGCGAGATCTCCTTGGCGGCCTGGTTGAGGGCGTTGTCGACCTCCTGCCGCTCGACCTTCGAGACGATGTCGAAACTGGAGTCGGCCATGTCCTGTGGCTCCTTGTATCGGGGGTGGATCGGGTACTGCTCGGCTTCCGACCGGGTTGCGCACTGGGGAAGCCGCGCCGAGAGCAGCCTAGCCACCGTGCCGTGCCCGGCCGCCGATCAATCGGGTGGCGAAGCACCCCCGTGCATCAGGTATTGTTTACGTCGTTGCCAGCGAGCACCGCCGCAAAGCGGGGCCCGAGGCAGCGAACCCAAGGCGGTGTGCCCGAGCGGCCAAAGGGAGCAGACTGTAAATCTGCCGGCTCAGCCTTCCCAGGTTCGAATCCTGGCGCCGCCACTTGGAAGCAAAAAGGCCCCTGGCCTGCTGAAACAGCAGGCCAGGGGCCTTTTTGGTGTGTGCTCTGAGCGGGGTTGGACTGTCTCACTCTTTCTCGGGTTCGAACGCTCCGTCTCAGAGTGTGTGGACGGGGTGTGGACGGGATCTCAGTCGACTCTCGACGCCTCCCGGCGATGGTGCCGCTTCTATCTGGCTGCGTTCGAGTTAGGTGCCACGCGGCACTCAGAGCCCTTGGGTGATGGAAGTCATAGCGGGCATCGTCGGCACGGCCTCCAGGAGCCGGTGGAAGCCTGAGCGAGCGCCTCGTCTCGGGCGCACTTGCTTCACGGCAAGATCGCCATGCACATCGGCTCCTCGGCGAGACGAATCCACTGTCACCATGGCGTCATGGACCAGGGGGTAGCAGCTGTCGTCTCCTCAGCTGTGACGGGTGTGATCGCCATTGCGGGTGTCGGAGGAACACTCCTTGCCGCGCGGCTGAGCGCCCGCGCTCAGCGACAGCAGGTCTTCGATCAGGGAGACCTAGAACATGTCCGCTGGCTGCGCGAACGCAAGGCAGCTGCCTGCGTGGACGCGCTGGAGGCCACCCGTCGGGTCAAACAGCTTGTTGGCCAGTGGATAGCGGAGACGTACAAGAGCCCAGTCCCTGATCTGAGCTCTGAGTTGTCGCCCGAAGAGAAGAAGAAAGCCATCAGCGCCCACGTTTGGTCTATCGCTGCTCGTGTCGGAGCTGTCCAGGCTGGCGATGATTGGAAAGTAGCTCGCGCTCAACTTGCCCTGATCGAACTACCACTCACGCGTGCACTGGAGGCTGAGGGCCAAGCGCATGATGAACTCGCCCGGAAGATCGTTTCTCATCTCGAGTACCACGTTGCCGAGCGTGCCGGCATGGAGCTAGACGAGGAAGAGGACGTCGACTGGCAGAGCTACCACGACGCTCACAAGCGAGCCCTGACCGCGTTCGAGGACGCGGCCAGGGCCAGCATCACGTCGCAGCCTTCGCCCTTTCCTACTCGTCGGAGATAGGCACTACCTGCGGTTGAGTCGTGCGGAGATCTTGGCATTCGCGGCCTCGTCTCCGTCGCTGAGGAACTTCGCGTACACCTGGACACAGCACTGCGACGCTGTGTCCGGCCCGCTTGGCCACTAGCTGAGGCTCCACGCCAGAGCTCAGCCAGGTGGAGACTGCCGCATGGCGAAGGTCATACGGGCGTTTGGCGAGAGTGGACTTCTGTTGCGCGGCCGTGAGAGCCCGCCTACGGGCCTCTGCCCAGACCTCCCCGTACCCGGTGTCCTGGATCAGGCCGCCGCGGCTCGTACGGAACAGGCGACCATCGGGCGCGGTGCCGTATGCCGTGATGTGCCAGCGCAGTAGCGCGACCAACTCTGGTGGGATGGGGACGGCCCGCATCGCCTTTCGCGGGCGGTGCTTCAGGCCCCGCTTTTCGTGAGCCTCGCCACTGTCCGTCCACGCCGACCCTGAGCGCGGGCGTGTTTCCCGCAACCGCAGGGTTCCCCAGCCTCGGCGCGGAAGTTCGCAGTCCTGCTCACGTAGGCCGATGACTTCGGCCGGCCGCGTCGCCCCGTAGTAGATGCACCCGAAGAACGCCACGAGTCGGCGTCCCCGAGGACTCTGTTCGCGCACAGCCGTCAGGAGTGCCGCACCCTGCTCGGGGTCCGGCACGCATTCCGGGTCCACCTCCTCTTCGACCTGCTCCGGCAATTTCCACCGGACTTGGGGGAGCGGGTTGTCGTTCAGAAGCCCGGCGTCGACCGCATAGACGAGCGCGTTGTGGAAGATTGCGCGCTTGCGGCGGATGGAGGAAGCCGCGGCAGTCGTGCCGTCCAACTTCTTTGTGAGAGCGTCAAGCGCTTCGCGTACCCGCATCCGGTCAGCGAGGGCCGAAGTGGGGAGCGAGGACGCTGCGAAGACGATCAGGAGCCAGGCGACGAGTAACGCAACCCGCTGGTGTAGGGGATGCAGCGCGCGCAGCTCAACGTATTGGCTCTCGACCTCACGTATAGGCGGCTGCCACCGCTTGCTCGTCCCCGGTACTGAGATGTTTCCTCGGCGCCGAATGAAACAGCGGATGGCGCTGCGATCGCTGGTTGCCCCGCGCTGGACGGTGACCACGACCTTGGTGCCGTACTACTTCTCGCGCACGGGGTCATCCGTCTTGCCCATGGTGCGTCCGGGTGCGAGTGGCGCCTCGGCTCCGCTGCTTCACGAGGTCAGGTTTCCGGAACGACGTAGGCGTCCGCTGGCACAGGCGGTCTCGTTCGAACCGCACGCGCGTACTCCTCGTCGACCAGAGCAGCGAACCTGGCTCCAGCCTGCCCCTCTGCCTCACCGAGCGCTATCCATTGGGTGCGGCTGTACTGCCAGTGCTGGCGGGCGATCTCACCCCTGAAGTGGAATTCGATGAGGACCCGCATAGCGGCGTCGTTGGATCGGCCCAAGACGTAGTCAGTGCGAAACGTGGACAGGTGCAGGTTCGTGAACATCAGTTGCTTCCAGCGTGTTTCCGATACGCCCCTGTAAACCGGCTCCATGCACGGTATGAGTTCCGGCTGATTGATGACCGCGAACGTGGTTTCGCGATGTGTCGTCCTCTGGGCCTCAGCGAGTGCTACCTGCGATTGGAGGTTCTGCTGACGGATGGATACGACGATCCCAATGAGCGCTACGCCTGAAAAGAGCACCCCCAGACCGCCGTAGGTCTGGCTGATATCGCTGAGCTTGCCCCAGTCCATGCCGCTGGGCGCGGCCCACCGCAAGAGGAACGGGGTCGCGGCGACCAGAACGGTCACGATGACAGCCAGGGCATACCATGCGATTCGCGCGGGTGGCATCAGCAGTTTCACAGTCCCAGCCCCTCCTCGGCATGCACATCGACAAGCGATCACATCCTGGCTGGATCACATGGGGGCAACAAGACCGCACGGAGCCAGAGGTGTTCCCCCGCGAGGACATTCAGGCCCTACCGGTCTCGCGCTTCGGACCGACTCTCCTGCCACATTCCCCGCAGCACGAGCACGCAGATGGTCAACGCGACGGCTACGAGGGTGAGTACGGAGGCCAGCATGGCGAAGCCGAAGAGCAGGGCCATGCAGATGACGGCCAGGATCGCGAGGGCGACGATGCAGAGGCAGCCGCCGGCGATGTAGGCGCCCCAGGGCCGGGGCTACGAGCGGGGCCTGCTGCGGGGCGGCCGGGGGAGCGGGCTGGGTGGCGTAGAGGTACTGCCCGGCGGCGGTGATGTCGACGGGCAGGTGGACGGGATGGGTGCCTGCGCGGGTGCGCGCGGCTCAATGGGGTTGTGCACCTGGTTTTTGGGCGTGTGGTGACGGGCTACTGTGATCGCGGCTTGCTCCACACTTCATGGTTGACCTTCGGTGAACTATGACTGCGGTGGGGACAGGCCTCCGTCTCGACCGGTCCAGCATCAGGAGTTGGGCTGTATTCGGGCGCCCCACCCTGCGGGCGTGAGGCCCACGCAGCGCGCGGCTATGGACGACGTGTGGACGGCGGTACCTGTCACTTGCGCCGGTTGGGTATCTACGCAGGTCAGAATGCTTGCCCATGCCTGATCTTTAGGTGACTGTAAATCTGCCGGCTCAGCCTTCCCAGGTTCGAATCCTGGCGCCGCCACACTTGGGAAAGTCCCCTCCGAACTGCGGAAACGTAGTCCGGAGGGGTCTTCTTTTTGTTTGCGCGCTGATCTCCGACGAGTGGCCGGGAGCGCGTGACCTGTCTCACCCCGCCTCGGGCGAGTCCCAGGCCTGAGTCACGCGTGTCCCCCAGGCGTCCCCCGGGGACGGCCTAGCCGTGCCACTCCCGGAGGCGGTCCGTTCGGCTTCGGACGCCAGTTACCCGCGTTGTGTCCAGAAGCCCGTCGGTACCTGCAGCACGGCTCCCAGCAGGTCGCCGGGGTAGTAGTCGCCCGCACATGTGGCGATCCCCTGTAGGCCGCCGGAACACCCTTGTGTGGGGGATGGGGCGCCCATATGGTGAACCGCCTTGTGACTCGGTTACGGCCCGGGAGCGGGCGGTGGCGAGGCGGTCTTGGGCGCCGCGGGCAGCCGCGAGTGACGGTACGCGGCACTGCGCGGCGGGGCACATCGCGGAGAGCAGCGGCAAGAAGAGGCGGGGCGGCATGCGTGTTGGGCTGGTGACCATGCCCTGGCATCCGATCGACCTGCCCTCCCTCCAGGTGGGCCTGCTGCACCAGCTGCTCCGGGACGTACGCCCGGCGGACGAGGTGCGCGAGTTCCACGGCTCGCTGCGCTGGGCGGAGCTGTTGCTCGAACGTTCGGGCGGCCGGCTGAGCCCCAGTGACTACGAGGCGATCGGCAGCGACTCGATCTTCCACGGGATCGGTGACTGGGTGTTCTCCGGAGTCCTCTACGGCGACGAGGACTGGGGCGCCGCCCAGCTGCGGTCGTACGCCCGCGAGCGCGGCGTGCCCGGCGACACCCTCGACACCGCCTTCGAGATGCGCCGCCACGCCGCCGCGTACATCGAGAGCTGCGCGACCGAGGTGCTGGCGCACGAGCCCGACCTCGTCGGGTTCACGAGCACGTTCATGCAGAACGTGCCCTCCCTCGCACTCGCCAAGGAACTCAAGCTCCGGCGGCCGGAGTTGACCGTCGTTTTCGGCGGCAGCAACTGCGAGGGCCCCATGGGGCACGCCCTGCACCGCAACCACCCCTACGTGGACCATGTCGTGCGCGGCGAAGGGGAGTACGCCTTCCCGGCGCTCCTCGCCCACCTGGACGCGGGCACAGCCCCCGACGACGTTCCCGGGCTCTGCTGGTGGGACGACGGCGTCTCGCGGGTCAACACCGAGCCGCAGCGCACTGTGGCTCCGGCCCACATACCCTCGCCCGATTACGACCAGTGGCAGGCCGAGATCGAGGCGTCGTCGGTCCTCGAGTACGTGTACCCCAAGCTGGTCGTCGAGGGGGCCCGCGGCTGCTGGTGGGGCGAGAAGCACCACTGCACTTTCTGCGGCCTCAACGGCAGCACCATGGCGTTTCGCGCCAAGCCCGGCGAGCGGCTGTGGAGCGAGATCGAACGCCTCGTGCGCCGCCACCGCATCCTCGACATCGTCACCGTCGACAACATCATCGACATGGCGTACTTCAAGGACTTCCTGCCGCTCGCCGCCGACAGCGGCTGGGACCTGCGGATCCACTACGAAGTGAAGTCCAACCTCAACCGGGAGCAGATCGCCGCGCTCGCCGCCGCGGGCGTCGTCCTCATCCAGCCCGGCATCGAGAGCCTCAGCAACCGCGTCCTCGACCTGATGGACAAGGGCGTCACCGGCGCGCGCAACATCCGCACGCTGCGCGAGTTCGACAACCACGAGATCACCTGCACCTGGAACTACCTCTACGGATTCCCCGGCGAGACCGTGCGCGACTACGCGCGCGTGCTCGACCAACTGCCCGCCCTCGTGCACCTCCAGCCGCCGAGCGGCGCCTTCCGCATCCAGCTGGAGCGCTTCAGCCCGCACTTCACCGACCCCGCCCTGGGCTTCGGCAAGCGACGCCCCGCCGACATGTACCAGCACGTGTACGAGCTCCCGGAGGCCGAACTCGCCGACCTGGTCTACCTGTTCGACACCGAGGACGCCGGCATCGGCGGCGACACGGAGGACCGGCTGCTGCGGGCCGTGGCGCAATGGCGCGCGCAGCACGCCACGTCGACCCTCGTCATGGAACAGGCGGGCGAGGACGAGAACACGCTCCTCGTACGGGACCGCCGCGAGGGCTGGCCGCGCCGCACCTACTGGTTCAACGGCTGGGAGGCGGCCGCCCTGCGCATCCTGGAGGAGGGCGGCAGCGAAGCCGCCCTGCAGCGCAAACTCGCTGCCGCGGGGCACGACGTACCGGCTGAGGAGCTGGGGGAGTGGGTCGCGCAGGCCGTCATGTTCGGCCTCCTCTTCCGGGACACCGGCACCTACGTGTCGCTGCCCACCCGCACCGCACCGATCCGCGTCGAGGACCCGCCCTCGAGCCCTTCCGCCCCGGCGGCCTCCGGATGACCGCGCTCCCCGCCCTCGTCCCGCACCGCGTCATCGGCACCCGTGTCCGCGTGACCGAGCCGCTGCCCCTGCACGGCGACGGCCGCACCACCACGCGCGCGGTCCAGTTCCTGCGTGAGTGCCAGGCCTCGGGGCTGCGCACCCACTGGGAAGCGGACACGGCAGGTGCGGCCGTCACCGCCGAGCGTCATACGTATGACCTCCGCACCCTGCACCACCTCCCGCCCCCCTCCCAACAGGCCGAGGAACCGGGCGAGTTGACGACCTGGCGCGCCACGCACACCTACGGGATGCTCTACCACCGCCGCGGCCCCGGCTTCGTCACCGTCATGGACCGCCGGGAGCGCCCCGCATCGGCGCGATTCACGCTCGACCACCCCGACCTGCTCGCCGCCTTCGACACGCTGAGCGACGCCACCCCGCTCGACACGCTCGTCCCCGCCCACCAGGAGGCGGCCCGCCATCTGACGGAGGAAGGGCTCGCGCTGATCGTGGACGGATGGGCGGTGGCGCTGCCCCCACGGATGCGCCGCTGGCCCGTGCCGTGCATGGGCATCTGACAGTGGACATCTGACGCCGTGTCGCACCGCGAGAAGCCCGCTCAGGGTCCTTCCTGAGGGGGTTTCACCGTGTGCCCGCGACGATCACGACGCAGACTGAACCCATGCCGACGACAACCCGCCGCCGAAACTGCCCCGAATGCCGCCGCGACATCGCGGTCGTGGCGGGCCGCTTCGCCCGCCACGATCCTCCCGGCTCCCGCGCCGCGGGAGAGCTGGTCTCCTGCCCCGGCTCACGCCGCCCCGCCCAGCTCGGCGCCGTCCAGGACGCGCTCGACGGCTACGTGGTCCCGCACGTGCCGGGCCAGATGCCGCTGTTCTGAACGGCGCTGCTCTGAACGACGCCGTTCTGAACGGCGCCGCCGTTCTGCGGGCGTACGCGGCTCAGTTGCCCGCGACCGACTTCACGGCGACGGTGACCGGCGTGGAGCCGGAGATCAGCTCCAGCGTCAGCCCTGCCGTGGCGGGCGTGTCCACCAGTTCCGCGAGGACGGCCGCCACGTCGTCGCGCGGCACCGGCCCGCGCCCGGTCGAGGCCTCCAGACGGACGAGCCCGTTGCCCGCGTCGTTCGTCAGCTGACCGGGCCGCAGGATCGTCCAGTCGAGCCCGGTACGGCGCCGTACGTCGTCGTCGGCCGCGCCCTTGGCCCGCAGGTACACGTCGAAGACCTCGTCGCCCTGGTGCGCGGCGTCCGCGGCCATCGCCGACACCACGACGTAGCGGCGCACCTTGGCCCGCTCCGCGGCGTCCGCGAACAGCACGGCGGCGTCCCGGTCCACGGTGTCCTTCCGGCCGGCTCCGCTGCCCGGCCCCGCGCCCGCCGCGAACACGGCCGCGTCCGCACCCTGCAGATGCGCCGCGACCTCCTCCACGGACGCGGACTCCAGGTCGCACAGGACGGGTTCCGCACCGGCGGAGCGCAGGGCGTCACCCTGCTCCGACCTGCGGATGATGCCCGCGACTTCGTCCCCGCGCGCGGAGAGCAGCCGCTCGAGCCGCAGCGCGATCTGACCATGACCCCCAGCGATGACAATGCGCATGCCTTCGACGGTACGCCCGAGGCGGACGGTTCACCGTGCAACCAAGCGTGCCCCGGCAGCGTCCACCCGTTCGATCCGGGCACTCACCCGGGCACTCACCCGGACACTCGTCCGGTCGCTCAAGCGGGGCCGCCGCCCCCGTACTTGGCCGCCCGCCCCTGCCGCGGCAGGTCGAGGGCGACCGCCGCGGCGGAGTCGCAGTACTCCCGCACGGCGCTGGTCCGCGCCACCACACGCCCCCGGTGCACGACGATCCGGCTGTATGCGAGGGAGAGCGCCCCCGCGAGCCGGTCGCCCCGCACCGCGAGCAGCTCCGCGGGGAACCCCGCCTCCACGCGCACCTCCGGCAGACCGAGCGCCGCCCTGGCCGTCGAACCGACCGCCTCGTAGGCGTCCTCGGGGCGCATCCCGTGGAGCGATGCCAACAGGTAGGCGGCCTCCAGCGGGTCGCCGCGCCCCACCGGGTTGGACACGTCGCGCAGCGCGCCGCTGCCCGCCGCGACCGGCACCCCGGCCGCCCGCAGCAGCCGCACCGGCGCGACGCCCCGCTCGTCCACCCCGGCGCACCCGCCCTGCGGCAGGCACATCACCGTCACGCCCGCGGCCGCGAGCCGGTCAACGGCGGGCCGCGCCGCCTCCTCAGGAAGCCGGGAGAGCCCGCCCAGCGGCCCGACGGTGACGCCCGTGCGCAGCCCGCCGACCGCCGCCGCGAGCCGCCCGAGCCGTGCCGGATCGGCCCCGTCCGTGTGCAGGTCGACCGGGCACCCGTGCTCGGCGGCGACCTCGACCACCGCCTCCACGTAGCCCGTTGGGTCGGGGTCCAGGTCGGGGCAGCCGCCCACTACGGAGGCGCCCATCTTGACGGCGTCGCGCAACATGGCGAGCCCGTCGGCCCCGGCGAGCCCGGTCAGCAGCCGGGGCATCGCCACCGTGCGCAGATCCGCGAGCCCCACCAGCGAACGCCTCGCCTGGAGCACCGCCTCCATCGAACCGAGCCCCTCCATGTCGCCGATCCGCACGTGGGTGCGCAGGGCGGTGGCCCCGTGGCCGAGCTGCAGCAGGGCGCTCTCGGTGGCCCGGCGCTGGACGTCCTCCGGGTCGCACGGGACGGGGCCCTCGCAGTCGGCCGACAGGGCCGTGTCGCCGTGCGCGTGCGCCTCCACGGGGGCCGGGAGCAGCAGGCAGCCGGTGAGGTCCAGGCGCGAGCCGTGCGCGGTGAGGCTGCCGGCCGTGCCGACCGCCTCGATCCGCCCGCCGCCGAGCCGCACGTCCACGACCCTGCCGTCGGTGAGCCGGGCTCCGCTCAGCAGCAGCCCGGAGCCCTCGGGCACGCCGGGTGACGGTGGCTGCTGCGAGGGGCTGTGGGGCATCGCGCTCCTGAGGGCTCGGCGGGGACGCGGATCGCGTGGACGCGGGTCGCACGGAACAAGATCACGCAGGGCGCGTCGAGCCTAGGACCGCGACAGGGCCGCTTCGAGGACCGCCGAAATAGTCGTACTGGTGGGGTCCGAGAGGCTCATGTGCCTGGCGCGAGAAGGCGGCGTCGTTCCCGGCGGGCGGGGGCGCGAAACGGATTTGGGCGATCGGCGCGCAACCGTGTAATGTCTTCCTCGCTCGCCCCAATAGCTCAGTCGGTAGAGCGTCTCCATGGTAAGGAGAAGGTCTGCGGTTCGATTCCGCATTGGGGCTCTGGTGCAGACGTCGTTCGCGTCGCTTGCATCACAGCGGTGTAGCTCAGTCGGTAGAGCAAGCGGCTCATAATCGCTGTGTCACCGGTTCAAGTCCGGTCACCGCTACTGACAGTAGCCGATTGTGGGGTCGGTCCTTCGATCGGCTACTCTTCTATGTGTTAAACCTTTTGTCCCATCCGTTCGTCAAGGAGCACTCACGTGGCTGCCACCGACGTCCGCCCGAAGATCACGCTGGCCTGCGTGGAGTGCAAGGAGCGGAACTACATCACCAAGAAGAACCGGCGTAACAACCCGGACCGTCTTGAGATGAAGAAGCACTGCCCGCGTTGCAACGCGCACACCGCGCACCGCGAAACGCGATAAATCAGGCTCGTACACGAGGCCGTCCCCACTTCGGGGGCGGCCTCGTGTCGTTTCGTAGATCAGGCAGATCGAGAACACTTCCAGGAGGTGCCGAGCCCATGGCGCTCGACCAGTCCTTCGTGGGGCGGACCTATCCGCCCACCGCCCCGTACGAGGTCGGCCGGGAGAAGATCCGTGAGTTCGCGGAGGCCGTGGGGGACGCGAATCCCGCATACCTCGACCGCGCCGCCGCCGAGGAGCTCGGCCACCCCGATGTGATCGCCCCACCGACCTTTGTGTTCGCGATCACTTTCAAGGCCGCGGGTGAGGTGATCCACGACCCGGAGCTGGGTCTGGACTACAGCCGCGTCGTGCACGGCGACCAGAAGTTCGCCTACACGCGTCCGGTGCGCGCCGGTGACCGGCTGACCGTGACCTCGACCATCGAGGGCATCAAGTCGCTCGCGGGCAACGACATCATCGACGTGCGGGGCGAGGTGCACGACGAGGCCGGTGAGCACGTCGTGACCGCCTGGACCAAGCTCGTCTCGCGCGCCGCTGAGGAGGCCTGATCGCCATGGCGACGACCATCAAGTACGCCGACGTCGAGGTCGGCACCGAGCTGCCCGCGCAGACCTTCCCTGTGAGCCGCGCCACGCTGGTGCAGTACGCGGGCGCCTCCGGTGACTTCAACCCGATCCACTGGAACGAGAAGTTCGCGGTCGAGGTCGGTCTGCCGGACGTGATTGCGCACGGCATGTTCACGATGGCCGAGGCGATCCGCGTCGTCACCGACTGGGCCGGCGACCCGGCCGCCGTCGTCGAGTACGGCGTCCGCTTCACCAAGCCGGTCGTGGTCCCGAACGACGACAAGGGTGCCGAGATCGAGGTCGGCGCCAAGGTCGCGGCCAAGCTCGACGACAACCGCGTACGGGTCGACCTGGTCGCGACGAGCGCTGGGCAGAAGGTGCTCGGGATGTCGCGGGCGGTCGTTCAGCTGGTCTGAGCGCTGCCTACGTAGCTGTGTGTAAGGGGCGTCCTCCATGGTGGGGCGCCCCTTACGCGTGCCGGCTCCCGAAGGGGTTGACGTAGGTAGTGATTGGCCACTAACTTGGTCGCATGGTCAGGATGAGTGCGGAGGAGCGGCGCGAGAGCGTCGTCCGCGCGGCGATCACGGAGTTCGCCCGCGGCGGCTACAACGGCACGTCCACCGAGGCGATCGCCAAGCGGGTCGGTGTCTCGCAGCCGTATCTCTTCCGGCTCTTCCCGGGCAAGCAGGCCATCTTTCTCGCGGCCGCCCAGCGCTGCTGTCAGGACATCACCAAGGTCTTCCAGCGGGCGTCCGAGGGTGCCGAGGGGGAGGAGGCGTTGCAGTGCATGGGGGACGCGTACCAGGCACTGATCGCCGAGGATCCCGAGAAGCTGCTCATGCAGATGCAGATCTACGTCGCCGTGGCCGCCGCCGAAGCGGCGGGGGACCGGGAGTTCGGGGAGTCGCTTCGCGCTTCCTGGATGGAGATGTACGACGTGGCCAACCTGGCGATGGGGGCGGACGCCGGCGAGACGACGCAGTTCCTCGCCTTCGGGATGCTGATCAATGTCCTGGTGTCCATGGGCTTCAAGCCGGACCACCGGGTCTGGGCCGGGTTCCACGAGGCGACGCAGGCGCAGGCGGCGGAGGAGAAGTGAGACCGCGCGGCGCAGAGGTGTTTTTTTTGCCCGCGCAAGTTAGTCATCAATAACTAACCAAGCGATCGCTGGGGGAAGCAATGGCACGGACAACAGCACCAGCACAGCGCGGAGGAGCCCTCTGGGCGCTCCTCATCACCAGCGTCGCCGGATTCATGGCGGCCCTCGACAACCTCGTCGTCACGACGGCCCTGCCGTCCATCCGCCAGGACCTCGGCGGCGCGCTCGACGACCTGGAGTGGACGGTCAGCGCCTACACGCTCACCTTCGCCGTCCTGCTGATGTTCGGTGCGGCGCTGGGGGACCGCTTCGGGCGCAGGCGGCTCTTCCTGGTCGGGCTCGCGATCTTCACCGGGTCCTCCGCGGCCGCGGCCCTGGCCACCGGCATCGACTCGCTGATCGCCGCCCGCGCCGTGCAGGGCGTCGGCGCCGCGATCATGATGCCGCTCACGCTGACCCTGCTCACCGCGGCCGTCCCGGCGGCCAAGCGCGGCCTGGCGTACGGCATTTGGGGCGCGGTCAACGGGCTCGCGGTCGCCTCCGGACCGCTCATCGGCGGCAGCCTCACCGAGCACGTCTCCTGGCACTGGATCTTCTGGCTGAACGTTCCGCTGGGCCTCGCCCTGCTGCCCCTCGCCCGGCTGCGCCTGAAGGAGTCGTACGGCGCCGGCGCCCGCCTCGACATCGTGGGCACCCTGCTCGCCAGCGGCGGTCTGTTCGGCATCGTGTACGGCCTGGTGCGCGCGCCCGTCGTCGGCTGGACCGACACCCTCGTGCTGATCGGTCTGTTCGCGGGCACGGCGCTGCTCGTCGGGTTCGTGCGCCACGGGATCCGCAACGAGCACTCCATGCTGCCCATGCGGCTCTTCCGCTCCCGCGCCTTCGCCGGGATCAACGCCGCGAGCCTGCTGATGTTCCTCGGGATGTTCGGCTCGATCTTCCTGCTCAGCCAGTTCCTGCAGGGCGTGCTCGGCTACTCGCCGACCGAGGCGGGCCTCAGGATGCTGCCCTGGACCGGCATGCCGATGCTCGTCGCGCCGATCGCCGGGATCCTCTCGGACCGCATCGGCGGCCGGCCCGTCGTCGCGGCGGGGCTCTTCCTCCAGGCGGTCGGGCTCGGCTGGTTCGCCGCCGTGGTCTCCGCCGACGTCTCGTACGCCGCTCAACTGCCCGCCCTGATCGTCAGCGGCATCGGCATGGCCCTCTACTTCGCCCCGGCCGCCAACCTGGTCATGTCCAGCGTCCTGCCCCAGGAGCAGGGCATCGCCTCCGGCGCCAACAACGCACTGCGCGAGGTCGGCGGCGCGCTCGGCATCGCGGTCATGTCGTCGGTCTTCTCGGCCCAGGGCGGCTACGACTCCGCGCAGCACTTCGTGAACGGGATCGAGCCCGCGCTGTGGGTGGGCGCCGGGATCGTGGCCGTGGCCGGTGTCGCCGCCCTGTTCATCCCACGGGCGGGGCGCACGACGCCCGTCACGCACGATGCCGATCCCGCCCCTGTCCTGGAAAACGCCTGATCACCGCAGCCCATCCGGGAGGAACGCCATGCCGACCCTGCCCTGGACCACCCCGAACACCCCGCCCGCGCGCGTGGAGGCCCATGTCTTCGCCTCCCGCTTCGAGACCCGCACGCTGTGGGGCGCCCTGAAGTTCTTCGCCCGCACGCCCGCCATCTGGCGACAGGTGGGGCGGGCACCGGGCGCCTACGGAGCGACCCTGAAGGCGACGCCCCTGCGGCGCACCTTCTGGACCCTGTCCGTCTGGGAGTCGCCCAAGGCCCTGCGGGACTTCGCGGCCACCGCGCCGCACGCGGGGATCTCCGCGGGCCTGCGGGCACAGATGAAGGACTCGACCTTCCTCACCTGGAAGGCGTCGACCGACGAGCTGCCGCTCCACTGGAAGGACGTCCTGTCGCGCTTCGAGTGAGCCCGGCCACGGCAGCAACGGCCCCGTCCGAGCGGCGGGGCCGTTCTCGTACCCTTGAGCGCGTGCAGGAACTCCACGACGCCCCTCTCGCCCCCCTGACCACCTTCCGGCTCGGCGGGCCCGCCACCCGGCTGCTCACCGCGACCACCGACGCCGAGGTGATCGAAGCGGTGCGCGAGGCCGACGCCTCCGGTACGCCGCTGCTGATCATCGGCGGCGGCAGCAACCTCGTCATCGGCGACAAGGGCTTCGCGGGCACCGCCCTGCGCATCGCCACCAAGGGCTTCGAACTCGACGGTACGAAGCTGGAGCTGGCGGCCGGCGAGGTCTGGACCGACGCCGTCGAACGCACCGTCGAAGCCGGGCTCGCGGGCGTCGAGTGCCTCGCCGGGATCCCCGGCTCCGCGGGCGCGACGCCGATCCAGAACGTGGGGGCGTACGGCCAGGAGGTCTCCGCCACGATCACCGAGGTGGTCGCCTACGACCGCACGGCCGGCGAGACCGTCACGATCCCGAACGCCGAGTGCGCCTTCTCGTACCGGCACAGCCGCTTCAAGGCCGAACCTGACCGCTACGTAGTGCTGCGCGTGCGGTTCGAGCTGGAGGACGCGGGCGGGCTCAGCGCGCCCCTGAAGTACCCGGAGACCGCGCGCGCCCTCGGTGTCGAGGCGGGCGAGCGGGTCCCGGCCGTCCTCGCGCGCGAGACCGTCCTGAAGCTGCGCGGCGGCAAGGGCATGGTGCTGGACCCGGAGGACCACGACACCTGGTCGGCGGGCTCGTTCTTCACCAACCCGATCCTCACGGATGCGGAGTTCGCGGCCTTCCACGCGCGCGTGGTCGAGCGTCTGGGGGCGGACGCGAAGGCCCCCGCGTTCCCCGCCGGTGAGGGCCTCACCAAGACCTCGGCGGCCTGGCTCATCGACAAGGCGGGCTTCACCAAGGGGTACGGGAGCGGCCCCGCCCGCATCTCCACCAAGCACACCCTCGCCCTGACCAACCGCGGCGAGGCCACCACGGAGGACCTGCTCGCGCTCGCCCGCGAGGTCGTCGCCGGGGTCAGGGACGTCTTCGGCGTGACGCTGGTCAACGAGCCGGTGACGGTCGGCGTCAGCCTCTGAGCCGCCCGCGGCCCCGGCCCTAGTAGGCGACCCCGACGCCCTGCTTCACCGTCGCCGGGTCGTCCACCGTCGCCAGCATCGCGTGCGCCACGTCCGCGCGGCCGGCGAAGCGCCCCGCGCGCGGGAAGCCGCCCACGACCGTGCGGTAGGACCCGGTGACCGGCTTGTCCTGGAGGCGGGGCGGCCGCACCGAGGTCCAGTCCGTCGCGCTGCGCGCCAACTCGGCCTCCATGGCGGCCAGATCGACGTAGACGTCCTTGAGGAACGCGCCGACGACCTTGAGCATCAGCCGGTCGGCGAGCGGCGAGTCCGCGGGCTGCGGGCCCACCGGCGCCGCGCTGACCACCACCAGCCTGCGCACGCCCTCCGCCTCCATCGCCTTCAGGACCGACCGCGTCAGCTCCGTGGCGATGCCCGCGTCCGCCTTCTTGCGAGCGCCCAGGCCGGACAGTACGGCGTCCCGGCCCGCGACCGCCGGACGCAGCGACTCGGGGTCCTTCAGGTCGGCGCGGACCACCTCCAGGCGCTCGCCGGTCACCGTGAGCCGCGCGGGGTCGCGGACCACCGCCGTCACCTCGTGCCCCGCTTCCAGGGCCTGCTTGACGATCTCCTGTCCGATTCCGCCCGTCGCACCGAAAACCGTGAGCTTCATGGCGTGCCTCCAGGTGTGCGTCGCATGGTGGGTGAGTACTCACTCACCCCCGTTGACCCTTAGAGTGAGTGAGTACTCACCCCCGCGTCAAGCATTGTTGGAGCCTGCATGGATCAGAAGCCGGCCCGTGTCCGCATCGTCGACGCGGCCCACGAACTCATGCTGAGCATCGGCCTCGCCAGGACGACCACCAAGGAGATCGCCAAGGCGGCGGGCTGCTCCGAAGCGGCGCTCTACAAGTACTTCGCCAACAAGGAGGAGCTCTTCGTGACGGTGCTGGGCGAGCGCCTCCCGAAGCTGGGTTCCCTGCTCGGCAGGCTCCTCAAGGAGGGCGCTGGGGACCCCGACCGCACGGTCGAGCAGAACCTCACCGACATCGCCCACGAAGCGGCGCTCTTCTATGAGCAGACGTTCCCGATGGCCGCGTCCCTGTACGCGGAGCCCAAGCTCAAGCGCCGCCACGAAGAGGTGATGCGCGAACTGGGCACAGGGCCGCACAAGCCGATCCAGGGCCTGGACGCCTACTTGCGGGCCGAACAGAAGGCCGGACGCATCGGTGCCGAAGTCGACACGTACGCCGCCGCCTCGCTCCTGCTCGGCGCGTGTTCACAACGCGCCTTCGCCTACGAGATGTCCCCGGACGGCAAGCCGCCCCAGCCGGTGGACGAGTTCGCGGCCCACATCGCGCGCACCCTGCTGCGCGGAATCGCCTGAGCCCTCCGGCGGGTCAGGCGGCCAGCCACTCCTCGATGCCGCCCAGGAGCTTCTCCTTGGTGTCGTGCGGGGCAGCGGAGCCGCGCACCGACTGGCGGGCCAGCTCGGCCAGTTCGGCGTCCGTGAAGCCGTGGTGGCGGCGCGCGATGTCGTACTGGGCGGCCAGCCGAGAGCCGAACAGGAGCGGGTCGTCGGCGCCCAGCGCCATCGGCACCCCGGCGTCGTACAGCGTGCGCAGCGGCACGTCCTCGGGCTTCTCGTAGACGCCCAGGGCGACGTTCGAAGCCGGGCACACCTCGCAGGTCACGCCCCCGTCCGCGAGACGCTTCAGGAGCCGCGGGTCCTCGGCGGCCCGCACACCGTGGCCGACCCGCGTGGCGTCCAGGTCGTCGAGGCAGTCGCGCACGGACGAGGGCCCGGTCAGCTCGCCGCCGTGCGGAGCGCTCAACAGCCCGCCCTCGCGCGCGATGTGGAAGGCCCGGTCGAAGTCCCGGGCCATGCCGCGCCGTTCGTCGTTGGAGAGCCCGAAGCCGACGATGCCCCGGTCCGCGTACCGCACCGCGAGCCGCGCCAGCGTGCGGGCGTCCAGCGGATGCTTCATGCGGTTCGCGGCGACCAGGACGCGCATCCCGAGCCCGGTCTCGCGCGAGGCGCTGTCGACGGCGTCGAGGATGACCTCAAGGGCCGGGATGAGACCGCCCAGCATCGGCGCGTACGACGTCGGGTCGACCTGGATCTCCAGCCAGCCGCCGCCGTCCGCGATGTCCTCCTCCGCGGCCTCCCGCACCAGACGCTGAATGTCCTCGGGGGCCCGCAGGCAGGAACGCGCCGCATCGTAGAGCCGCTGGAAGCGGAACCAGCCGCGCTCGTCCGTCGCCCGCAGCTTCGGCGGTTCCGCCCCGGTCAGCGCCTCGGGGAGCCGCACTCCGTACTTGTCGGCGAGTTCCAGCAGGGTCGTGGGCCGCATCGACCCGGTGAAGTGCAGATGCAGGTGGGCCTTGGGCAATTGACGTACATCACGTCCTACACGCTCCATCCCAAGATCCTGCCGTACACACCTGTCGTACCGGTAGCGCCTTTCCACCTTCGGGGCCCCGCCCGAACGAACAAGCGGGCCGCCTCCTTAAGGAGGCGGCCCGCTCGCGAGACGTTCAGGAAGCTCAGTCGCGCGCCTCGGCGAGCAGCTTCTGGATGCGCGAGACACCCTCGACGAGGTCCTCGTCACCGAGCGCGTACGACAGACGCAGGTAACCCGGCGTACCGAAGGCCTCGCCCGGCACCACCGCGACCTCGGCCTCCTCCAGGATGAGCGCGGCGAGCTCGACGGAGCTCTGCGGACGCTTGCCGCGGATCTCCTTGCCGAGCAGGCCCTTCACCGACGGGTACGCGTAGAACGCGCCCTCGGGCTCCGGGCACACGAAGCCGTCGATCTCGTTGAGCATCCGCACGATCGTCTTACGACGCCGGTCGAAGGCCTCGCGCATCTTCTCCACGGCCGTCAGATCCCCGGACACGGCGGCGAGCGCGGCCGCCTGCGCCACGTTGGAGACGTTCGACGTCGCGTGCGACTGCAGGTTCGTCGCGGCCTTCACGACGTCCTTCGGGCCGATGATCCACCCGACGCGCCAGCCGGTCATCGCGTACGTCTTCGCCACGCCGTTGACCACGATGCACTTGTCGCGCAGCTCCGGAAGGAGCGCGGGCAGCGACGTGAACTTCGCGTCTCCGTAGACGAGGTGCTCGTAGATCTCGTCCGTCATCACCCACAGGCCGTGCTCCACGGCCCAGCGGCCGATGGCCTCGGCGTCGGCCTCGCTGTACACGGCGCCCGTCGGGTTCGAGGGCGACACGAACAGGACGACCTTGGTGCGCTCGGTGCGCGCGGCCTCCAGCTGCTCCACGGAGACGCGGTAGCCGGTCGTCTCGTCGGCGACGACCTCCACCGGGACACCGCCCGCGAGGCGGATCGACTCCGGGTACGTGGTCCAGTACGGGGCCGGGACGATGACCTCGTCGCCCGGGTCGAGGATCGCGGCGAACGCCTCGTAGATGGCCTGCTTGCCGCCGTTCGTCACCAGGATCTGCGAGGCGTCGACCTCGTAGCCGGAGTCGCGCAGCGTCTTCGCGGCGATCGCGGCCTTCAGCTCGGGCAGGCCGCCGGCGGGGGTGTAGCGGTGGAACTTCGGGTTCTTGCAGGCCTCGATGGCCGCTTCGACCACGTAGTCCGGCGTCGGGAAGTCGGGCTCACCGGCGCCGAAGCCGATCACCGGGCGCCCGGCGGCCTTGAGGGCCTTGGCCTTGGCGTCGACGGCGAGGGTCGCGGACTCGGAGATCGAGCCGACCCGGGCCGACACCCGGCGCTCGGTGGGAGAGGAACCTGCGGACGGAGAAGGAGTTGCAGCGCTCATGGCCCCATCGTTCCAGACCGGAAAGGCGCCGGGCACACGGGTTTCGAAGAGCGAGAAACCGCTCTTGATCCACTTCTTGATCCACTTGCGGATGTTGCTCGTTCGACGGAGGGCCCAGGAACACGTACACTCACTGCTCGTTGGCCTTCAACGGCCGCGCCTTCCGACTGCACTCCGTGCGTCCGGGCGGATGCGGTACGTTGGGGGAGACAAAGGGTCGTAGCTCAATTGGTAGAGCACTGGTCTCCAAAACCAGCGGTTGGGGGTTCAAGTCCCTCCGGCCCTGCTACACACTCCTTCGCCAGGATGTGTGCGCATGTACGTACTGCATTGCACCGCCGTGCGGCTCCACCGGGCGCGGCACGGCCACGACCCGGAATCAGGTGAGGACGAGTGACGGACGCCGTGGGCTCCATCGACAAGCCTGATGCCGAGGCACCGGAGTCCAAGAAGGCCCGCAAGGGCGGAAAGCGCGGCAAGAAGGGCCCCTTCGGCCGTCTCGCGCTCTTCTACCGCCAGATCGTCGCGGAACTCCGCAAGGTCGTCTGGCCGACTCGCAGTCAGCTCTCGACGTACACCACAGTGGTGATTGTGTTCGTCGTCATCATGATCGGTCTTGTCACCGTGATTGACTATGGCTTCAACCACCTTGTCAAGTACGTATTCGGCTGAGCCGAAAAGCGGAGGGCGCCGTGTCCGGCGCCCCTTTCGCGCGTTCCACCCCTATGTATCCAGGAAGAAGCAGCCACAGTGTCTGACCCGAACCTGAACGAGGCGATCGAGCCGGTCGAGTCCGCTGAGGACGAGCTCGACATCGTCGAGGCGGCGGACGCCGAGGACCCGGACCAGGCCGAGGCTGCCGACATCGCCGCCGGCGAGCCCGCCGAGGAAGCCGCGGTCGAGACCGTGGCGGACGCCGACGCCGAGGCCGAGGAAGCCCAGGCGGAGGACGCCCCGGCCGAGGCCGAGGAAGCCGTCGAGGCCGTCGAGGAGGAGCCGGTCGACCCGATCGCCGCGCTCCGCGACGAGCTGCGGTTCCTGCCCGGTGACTGGTACGTCATCCACACCTACGCGGGCTACGAGAAGCGCGTGAAGGCCAACCTGGAGCAGCGCGCCGTCTCGCTCAACGTCGAGGAATTCATCTACCAGGCTGAAGTCCCCGAGGAAGAGATCGTCCAGATCAAGAACGGCGAGCGCAAGAACGTCCGGCAGAACAAGCTGCCCGGTTACGTGCTCGTCCGCATGGACCTGACGAACGAGTCCTGGGGCGTCGTCCGCAACACGCCCGGCGTCACCGGCTTCGTGGGCAACGCCTACGACCCGTACCCGCTGACCCTGGACGAGATCGTCAAGATGCTCGCCCCGGAGGCCGAGGAGAAGGCCGCCAAGGAGGCCGCCGAGGCCGAGGGCAAGCCGGCTCCGGCCCGCAAGGTCACGGTCGAGGTCCTGGACTTCGAGGTCGGCGACTCGGTCACCGTCACCGACGGCCCGTTCGCGACGCTGCAGGCGACGATCAACGAGATCAACGCCGACTCGAAGAAGGTCAAGGGCCTCGTCGAGATCTTCGGCCGCGAGACCCCGGTCGAGCTGAGCTTCGACCAGATCCAGAAGAACTAGCCCTTCCGGCGCCTTCTGGGCACACGCTTCCGAACAGGTCAGACGGGCTGCAAAGCCTGTCTGACCTGCTCGGTTTTTAGCCGCGCATGGATACCCGTTATCGTTGTGCGGTATGCCTCCATCCGGATGATCCCAACGATCGTTCATGAGGATGGCGGCTGAACACTCTCACTAAGACCCGGAGAGAGAGCACATGCCTCCCAAGAAGAAGAAGGTCACGGGGCTCATCAAGCTCCAGATCCAGGCCGGCGCCGCCAACCCGGCCCCGCCTGTCGGCCCCGCGCTGGGCCAGCACGGCGTGAACATCATGGAGTTCTGCAAGGCCTACAACGCCGCGACCGAGTCGCAGCGCGGTTGGGTCATCCCGGTGGAGATCACGGTCTACGAGGACCGTTCCTTCACCTTCATCACCAAGACCCCGCCGGCCGCGAAGATGATCCTCAAGGCCGCTGGTGTCGAGAAGGGCTCCGGCGAGCCGCACAAGACCAAGGTCGCCAAGATCACCGAGGCGCAGGTCCGCGAGATCGCCACCACCAAGATGCCCGACCTCAACGCCAATGACCTGGACGCCGCGTCCAAGATCATCGCCGGCACCGCCCGTTCCATGGGCGTCACGGTCGAGGGCTGACCTCCACCTCGCAGATCCATCCGTGGCAGGGCCTGCTCGGCCCGCACCACGACTCCTCTAGAACTCAGGAGAAGCAAGTGAGCAAGCGCAGCAAGTCTCTCCGCGCTGCGGACGCCAAGGTCGACGGGGCCAAGCTCTACGCCCCGCTCGAGGCCGTCCGTCTCGCCAAGGAGACCTCCACGTCGAAGTTCGACGGCACCGTCGAGGTCGCCTTCCGCCTGGGCGTTGACCCGCGCAAGGCCGACCAGATGGTCCGTGGCACCGTGAACCTCCCGCACGGCACCGGTAAGACCGCCCGGGTCCTGGTCTTCGCGACCGGTGACCGTGCTGCGGCCGCGGAAGCCGCCGGCGCCGACATCGTCGGCTCCGACGAGCTCATCGCCGAGATCGCCAAGGGTGACCGTCTGAACGAGTTCGACGCCGTTGTCGCCACCCCGGACCTCATGGGCAAGGTCGGCCGCCTCGGCCGCGTGCTCGGTCCGCGTGGCCTGATGCCGAACCCGAAGACCGGCACCGTGACCCCGGACGTGGCCAAGGCCGTGACCGAGATCAAGGGCGGCAAGATCGAGTTCCGCGTCGACAAGCACGCGAACCTGCACTTCATCATCGGCAAGGTGTCCTTCGACGACGCCAAGCTGGTGGAGAACTACGGCGCGGCCCTGGAGGAGATCCTCCGTCTGAAGCCGTCCGCCGCCAAGGGTCGCTACATCAAGAAGGCCGCCATCAGCACCACGATGGGCCCCGGCATTCAGCTCGACTCCAACCGCACCCGGAACCTCCTCGTCGAGGAGGACCCGGCCGCGGTCTGAGCCCCTCAAGGCTCGCTGTAGTCGCTACGGGCCCCGCACCTTTCGAGGTGCGGGGCCCGTTCCGCTTTTCCGGTCCGCGGGGCGGGCCTGCTGCGCTAGCTTCGCGGTGACCGACTGGGGGAGCGGATGCTGCGGTACGCGCGCGTGGTGACCATGGCCGTCGTGGGCGTCCTGCTGACCGCCTGCGGCGGGACACAGGAGCACGGGGCCGACGAGGCCCGCGAGGCGCTGCGCACGGCCAGGCAGAAGGTCGTCGCGGCGGGATCGGCACGCGTCGACGCGACGATGACCACGGGCAAGCGGCTGACCTCACGCAGCACGGGCGCGCTCAGCTGGGCCGACGGTGTCGAGGGCACCCTGACCGTGCGGGTCACGGGCGGTGAACTGGCCGCCTCCACGCGCGCGTTGGGCGGCGACCCGTCCCAGACGCGGTTCCTCCCGGACGCCCAGTACACCCGTATGAGCGACCGGTTCGCCGAGCTGCAGGGCGGCCGCCACTGGATCCGCCGCCCGTACGACACCCGCGGCGACCTCACCCCGGCCGACTCGCTCAAGGCGCTCATCGGGGCCGAGGACGTCCACAGGGTGGGACGGGAGACCGTGCGCGGCACGCGGGCCACCCACTACCGGGGGACGTCGGGCCGCGGGCACATCGACGTATGGCTCGACGCCCGGCAGCGGCTGGTGCGGCGCACCCAGCACGTGGGCGACTTCACGGTGACCGTCCACTACCGCGATTACGGCGCCCCGGCGGCCGCCGAACGCCCGGCAGCACGGGACACCGTCGACTTCACGGAGGTCACGGGGGCCGGCTGAAGCTGTGGGCGGGCTGTCCGAGGCGTCCGCTATCGTGCGGACAGATCAAGACGCACCAAGGGGTGGGATTCAAGATGACTGTTTCCGTACGACGAGTGGTCGGCGCCGCCGCTGCCACCGCGCTGCTGTGTTCCGCCGTCGCCGCTTGTGGTGGCGGGGACGACAAGGGCGGGAAGAAGGCCTCCGGGTCGGGGTCCCAGTCGGTCGCGCAGGCCGTGTCGGCCGCGTTCAAGAAGACCTCCGACGCCAAGTCGGCGAAGGTCGACATGACCATGAAGATGCCGACGGCCGCGCAGGGCGGCGGCGACATGAAGATGTCCGGCACCATGGGCTGGGACCCGACCACCATGGACATGACGATGTCGGGCGCCGCGCTCTCGGCCGGCGGCCCGGACTCGCCCAAGAACATCCGCATGCTCATGCGGGACAACGTGATGTACATGGACATGGGCGCGAACGCGGCCAAGTCCATGGACGGCAAGCGCTGGATGAAGATGGACCTCGCCGCCATGGCGAAGAAGTCCGGCGACGAGAAGATGGCGCGCCAGATGACCGGCAGCCTGGACAACATGAACCAGGACCCGGCCAAGCAGATCGCGGTCCTGCTCGACTCGCCGAACCTGAAGCACCTCGGCTCGGCCACGGTGGACGGCACCGAGACCGAGCACTACAAGGGCAAGCTGACGGTCGACGAGATGCTGGCGAAGAACGACTCGCTGAAGGTCCTCAGCAAGTCCGAGCGCGACCAGATGCTCCAGAGCGTCAAGAAGGCCGGTATCAAGACGTACGACACCGAGCTGTGGATCAACAAGGACGACCTTCCGGTCCGCCTCGACGTCACGATGGACAGCAAGCAGGGTCCGGTCGAGGTGTCCGAGAAGTTCTCCGACTACGGCACCCCCGTGAAGGCCGACGTGCCGCCGGCGAGCCAGACCTTCGACATGATGCAGATGCTCAAGGAGCTCGGCGGGGCCTCCGGCGCAGGTAGCACCGCCGGTTCCTCCGGTGCCGACAGCGGCGTCTGAGCGGATTTGCTTGACACGCTCCGTTTCACGTAACCTTCCACAGAAGCCAAAGACCGCTGGTCGTTGCCGTCCGCTCGCAAGAGAGTTCGGTGGCCGAAGGATCCGCTGAAACTGCGGACGACCCGCGCAGGTGACTGTGGAAGTGCTCCTGGAACCCCTCGGGGATCCGGTCGAGCTCACGCCCCGTGCGCCTGCGCCGGGGCGTTTCGTTTTCCCAGCCTCCTTGCGAGCGGTCCTCATCACCCGGAAGGAGGCTGACGCTCTATGCCGACGCCCGACAAGGCTGCCGCCGTAGCCGAGCTCACGGACAAGTTCCGCAGCTCGAGCGCCGCCGTGCTGACCGAGTACCGGGGTCTCACCGTGGCCCAGCTCAAGCAGCTGCGCCGTTCGCTCGGTGAGAACTCCGAGTACGCCGTGGTGAAGAACACGCTGACCAAGATCGCGGCCAACGAGGCCGGGATCAACACGCTCGACGACCTGTTCAACGGTCCGACGGCGGTTGCCTTCGTCACCGGTGACCCGGTGGAGTCGGCGAAGGGTCTTCGTGACTTCGCCAAGGACAACCCGAACCTCGTCATCAAGGGCGGTGTCCTTGACGGCAAGGCGCTGTCCGCCGACGAGATCAAGAAGCTTGCGGACCTCGAGTCCCGCGAGGTTCTGCTGTCCAAGCTGGCCGGTGCCTTCAAGGCGAAGCAGTCGCAGGCTGCCTCCGTCTTCAGCGCGCTGCCGACGAAGCTCGTCCGCACCGTGGACGCGCTCCGTGCCAAGCAGGACGAGCAGGGCGGTGCCGAGTAACTCGGCTCGCTTTTTGATCCCCACCGCCTGAGACGGCGGCAGGGATCGCAGCGGGCCGCACGTCTACGACGTAATGCCGACAGGCATACGCCCGCCTCACCCAGTACATACGGCACCTGCCGATTTAGTGGAAGGACCGCCATCATGGCGAAGCTCACCCAGGACGAGCTGCTTGCGCAGTTCGAGGAGATGACCCTCATCGAGCTCTCCGAGTTCGTGAAGGCCTTCGAGGACAAGTTCGACGTCGAGGCTGCCGCTGCCGCCCCGGTCGTCGTCGCCGGTGGTGCCGCTGGTGGCGCCGCCGCCGAGGCCGCCGAGGAGCAGGACGAGTTCGACGTCATCCTCACCGGCGCCGGTGACAAGAAGATCCAGGTCATCAAGGTCGTGCGCGAGCTCACCTCCCTGGGCCTCAAGGAGGCCAAGGACCTCGTCGACGGCACCCCGAAGCCGGTCCTCGAGAAGGTCGCCAAGGACGCTGCCGAGAAGGCCAAGGAGCAGCTCGAGGGCGCCGGCGCGGCCGTCGAGGTCAAGTAAGACCTCTTCGAGTCTGCCGACTCTTCTCCGGTGAAACTGCTCCCCCGGGAGCTGTAACGCCGAGGTACCGAAGGGCGATCACCCAGTTGGGTGGTCGCCCTTCGGCGTTGTCCGGATCGCTGGCCGAGGGTGCCTTGCGCTGTCGGGCGTGCAGAGTATGGTGATCTTCGTTGTGCCTGGCGCCACCCCTGTTCGGCCAAGAGGGGGCCTTGACGAACAGCACGCAGCGCGCAATTCTCAGGACGCGTCGTCACAACGATCCGGATCCGAGGCATGGATCGACGGCGAAGAGGGCAGTAAGGATGTGCGCTCAGCGCACAGGGAACGCCGCAGACGGTGAACGGTTGAGAACAACGAGGGTCTCAAAAAACCCGCACTGGACATCAGTGGGCCTTCTGGCTACACTGTCCCTTTGCGCTGCCTGTTAGCTGCTCCCTGCCCGTCACCAGGGGCATGCCCTCGCCTCAGCACCGTGGATTGAACCGGCTCTGACCTGGCCATACGCCAGATCAGTGGCTCTGTCCCGGGTATGGCTTGGGACCGGTACGCGCGTAGTGAGTCCGAGCCCTCGGAAGGACCCCCTCTTGGCCGCCTCGCGCAACGCCTCGATCGCGAATACGAACAACGGCGCCAGCACCGCCCCGCTGCGCATCTCCTTTGCAAAGATCAAGGAGCCTCTCGAGGTTCCGAACCTGCTCGCGCTGCAGACCGAGAGCTTTGACTGGCTGCTCGGCAACACCGCTTGGCAGAGTCGGGTCGAGGAGGCTCTGGAGTCGGGTCACGACGTCCCCACGAAGTCCGGTCTGGAGGAGATCTTCGAGGAGATCTCCCCGATCGAGGACTTCTCCGGGTCGATGTCCCTGACCTTCCGCGACCACCGCTTCGAACCGCCGAAGAACTCCATCGACGAGTGCAAGGAGCGCGACTTCACGTACGCGGCTCCGCTCTTCGTCACCGCCGAATTCACCAACAACGAGACCGGCGAGATCAAGTCCCAGACGGTCTTCATGGGCGACTTCCCGCTCATGACGAACAAGGGCACCTTCGTCATCAACGGCACCGAGCGTGTCGTTGTCTCCCAGCTGGTCCGCTCGCCGGGTGTCTACTTCGACTCCTCCATCGACAAGACGTCCGACAAGGACATCTTCTCCGCCAAGATCATCCCGTCCCGGGGTGCCTGGCTGGAGATGGAGATCGACAAGCGCGACATGGTCGGTGTCCGCATCGACCGCAAGCGCAAGCAGTCCGTCACCGTTCTCCTGAAGGCTCTCGGTTGGACGACCGAGCAGATCCTCGAGGAGTTCGGCGAGTACGAGTCCATGCGCGCCACCCTGGAGAAGGACCACACCCAGGGCCAGGACGACGCGCTGCTCGACATCTACCGCAAGCTGCGTCCGGGCGAGCCGCCCACGCGCGAGGCCGCGCAGACGCTGCTCGAGAACCTCTACTTCAACCCGAAGCGCTACGACCTCGCGAAGGTCGGCCGCTACAAGGTGAACAAGAAGCTCGGTGCCGAGGAGCCGCTGGACGCCGGCGTGCTCACGACCGACGACATCATCGCCTCCATCAAGTACCTCGTGAAGCTGCACGCGGGCGAGACGGAGACGGTGGGCGAGTCGGGCCGGGAGATCGTCGTCGAGACCGACGACATCGACCACTTCGGCAACCGTCGTATCCGTAACGTCGGCGAGCTCATCCAGAACCAGGTCCGTACGGGTCTCGCCCGTATGGAGCGCGTCGTGCGCGAGCGCATGACGACCCAGGACGTCGAGGCGATCACGCCGCAGACCCTGATCAACATTCGCCCGGTCGTGGCGTCGATCAAGGAGTTCTTCGGTACCTCGCAGCTGTCCCAGTTCATGGACCAGAACAACCCGCTGTCGGGGCTGACGCACAAGCGTCGTCTGAACGCCCTCGGCCCGGGTGGTCTGTCCCGTGAGCGGGCGGGCTTCGAGGTCCGAGACGTGCACCCCTCGCACTACGGCCGCATGTGCCCGATCGAGACCCCCGAAGGCCCGAACATCGGGCTGATCGGCTCGCTCGCCTCGTACGGCCGGATCAACCCCTTCGGCTTCATCGAGACGCCGTACCGCAAGGTCGTCGAGGGCGTCGTCACCGACGACGTCGACTACCTGACGGCCGACGAGGAGGACCGCTTCGTCATCGCGCAGGCCAACGCGCCGCTGACGGACGAGCTCCAGTTCGCCGAGGCCCGCGTCCTGGTCCGCCGCCGTGGCGGAGAGGTCGACTACGTCCCCGGTGACGACGTCGACTACATGGACGTCTCGCCGCGCCAGATGGTGTCGGTCGCGACCGCGATGATCCCGTTCCTCGAGCACGACGACGCCAACCGTGCCCTCATGGGCGCGAACATGATGCGTCAGGCCGTGCCGCTGATTAAGTCCGAGGCGCCGCTCGTCGGCACCGGCATGGAGTACCGCTGCGCCACCGACGCCGGCGACGTGCTCAAGGCCGACAAGGACGGTGTGGTCCAGGAGGTCTCCGCGGACTACATCACGACCGCCAACGACGACGGCACGTACAGCACGTACCGCCTGCACAAGTTCTCCCGCTCGAACCAGGGCACTTCTGTCAACCAGAAGGTCGTCGTGGACGAGGGCGCGCGGATCATCACCGGCCAGGTCCTGGCCGACGGTCCCGCGACCGAAGAGGGCGAGATGGCCCTCGGCAAGAACCTGCTCGTGGCGTTCATGCCGTGGGAGGGTCACAACTACGAGGACGCGATCATCCTGTCGCAGCGCCTCGTGCAGGACGACGTCCTCTCCTCGATCCACATCGAGGAGCACGAGGTCGACGCCCGTGACACCAAGCTCGGCCCGGAGGAGATCACCCGGGACATCCCGAACGTCTCCGAGGAGGTCCTCGCCGACCTCGACGAGCGCGGCATCATCCGTATCGGTGCCGAGGTCGTCGCCGGCGACATCCTCGTCGGCAAGGTCACGCCCAAGGGTGAGACCGAGCTGACGCCGGAGGAGCGCCTGCTCCGCGCGATCTTCGGTGAGAAGGCGCGCGAGGTCCGCGACACCTCCCTGAAGGTGCCGCACGGTGAGATCGGCAAGGTCATCGGCGTCCGCGTCTTCGACCGCGAAGAGGGCGACGAGCTGCCGCCGGGCGTGAACCAGCTGGTTCGTGTCTACGTGGCCCAGAAGCGCAAGATCACCGATGGTGACAAGCTCGCCGGCCGTCACGGCAACAAGGGCGTCATCTCGAAGATCAACCCGATCGAGGACATGCCGTTCCTGGAGGACGGCACCCCGGTCGACATCATCCTCAACCCGCTGGGTGTGCCGTCCCGAATGAACCCGGGACAGGTCCTGGAGATCCACCTCGGCTGGCTCGCCAGCCAGGGCTGGGACGTCTCCGGCCTGAGCGAGCAGTGGGCCCAGAGCCTCCAGGCGATCGGCGCCGACCAGGTCGAGCCTCGTACGAACCTCGCGACCCCGGTCTTCGACGGTGCGCGTGAGGACGAGCTCGCGGGTCTGCTCGCGAACGCCCGGCCGAACCGCGACGGCGACCGCATGGTCCTCCCGTCCGGCAAGGCGCGGCTGTTCGACGGCCGCTCCGGTGAGCCGTTCCCGGACCCGATCTCGGTCGGGTACATGTACATCCTCAAGCTGCACCACCTGGTCGACGACAAGCTGCACGCCCGGTCGACCGGTCCGTACTCGATGATCACCCAGCAGCCGCTGGGTGGTAAGGCTCAGTTCGGTGGTCAGCGCTTCGGTGAGATGGAGGTGTGGGCGCTGGAGGCGTACGGCGCCGCTTACGCCCTCCAGGAGCTGCTGACGATCAAGTCCGACGACGTCACGGGCCGCGTGAAGGTCTACGAGGCCATCGTCAAGGGCGAGAACATCCCCGAGCCCGGCATTCCCGAGTCCTTCAAGGTGCTCATCAAGGAAATGCAGTCCCTGTGCCTCAACGTGGAGGTGCTGTCCTCGGACGGCATGTCCATCGAGATGCGCGACACCGACGAGGACGTCTTCCGCGCAGCGGAGGAGCTCGGCATCGACCTGTCCCGGCGCGAGCCGAGCAGCGTCGAAGAGGTCTGACGGGAGTCCGGTAGGGGCCCGGAAACGGGCCCCCGCCGACCCCTCGACCCCCGTTTCAGACCACAGACTTACAACCCTGAGAGGGATTGACGCATAGTGCTCGACGTCAACTTCTTCGATGAGCTCCGGATCGGTCTGGCCACCGCTGACGACATCCGTCAGTGGAGCCATGGCGAGGTCAAGAAGCCCGAGACCATCAACTACCGCACGCTCAAGCCGGAAAAGGACGGGCTCTTCTGCGAGAAGATCTTCGGTCCGACCCGGGACTGGGAGTGCTACTGCGGCAAGTACAAGCGTGTCCGCTTCAAGGGCATCATCTGCGAGCGCTGTGGCGTCGAGGTCACGCGCGCCAAGGTGCGCCGTGAGCGGATGGGTCACATCGAGCTTGCCGCTCCCGTCACGCACATCTGGTACTTCAAGGGCGTTCCGTCGCGTCTGGGCTACCTGCTCGACCTCGCCCCGAAGGACCTCGAGAAGGTCATCTACTTCGCGGCGTACATGATCACGTTCGTCGACGAGGAGCGTCGTACCCGCGACCTGCCCTCCCTCGAGGCGCACGTCCAGGTCGAGCGTCAGCAGATCGAGAACCGTCGCGACTCGGACCTCGAGGCCCGCGCCAAGAAGCTCGAGACCGACCTGGCCGAGCTCGAGGCCGAGGGTGCCAAGGCCGACGTGCGCCGCAAGGTGCGCGAGGGTGCCGAGCGCGAGATGAAGCAGCTGCGCGACCGTGCGCAGCGCGAGATCGACCGTCTGGACGAGGTCTGGTCGCGCTTCAAGAACCTCAAGGTCCAGGACCTCGAGGGCGACGAGCTGCTCTACCGCGAGCTCCGTGACCGCTTCGGCACGTACTTCGACGGTTCGATGGGTGCCGCGGCGCTGCAGAAGCGCCTGGAGACCTTCGACCTCGAGGAGGAGGCCGAGCGCCTCCGCGAGATCATCCGTACCGGCAAGGGCCAGAAGAAGACCCGTGCGCTCAAGCGCCTCAAGGTCGTCTCCGCGTTCCTGCAGACCAGCAACAGCCCCAAGGGCATGGTGCTCGACTGCGTGCCGGTCATCCCGCCGGACCTGCGTCCGATGGTGCAGCTGGACGGTGGCCGCTTCGCGACCTCCGACCTGAACGACCTGTACCGCCGCGTCATCAACCGCAACAACCGCCTGAAGCGCCTTCTCGACCTCGGTGCGCCCGAGATCATCGTGAACAACGAGAAGCGCATGCTCCAGGAGGCGGTCGACGCCCTCTTCGACAACGGCCGTCGTGGTCGCCCGGTCACCGGTCCCGGCAACCGTCCGCTGAAGTCCCTGAGCGACATGCTCAAGGGCAAACAGGGTCGTTTCCGTCAGAACCTGCTCGGTAAGCGTGTGGACTACTCCGCGCGTTCCGTGATCGTCGTCGGTCCGCAGCTGAAGCTGCACCAGTGTGGTCTCCCGAAGGCCATGGCGCTGGAGCTCTTCAAGCCGTTCGTGATGAAGCGTCTGGTCGACCTGAACCACGCGCAGAACATCAAGAGCGCCAAGCGCATGGTGGAGCGCGGCCGCACGGTCGTGTACGACGTCCTCGAAGAGGTCATCGCCGAGCACCCGGTTCTGCTGAACCGTGCTCCCACCCTGCACCGCCTCGGCATCCAGGCCTTCGAGCCGCAGCTGGTCGAGGGCAAGGCCATTCAGATCCACCCGCTCGTCTGCACCGCGTTCAACGCGGACTTCGACGGTGACCAGATGGCCGTGCACCTGCCGCTGTCCGCGGAGGCGCAGGCCGAGGCCCGCATCCTGATGCTGTCCTCGAACAACATCCTCAAGCCCGCCGACGGCCGTCCGGTGACGATGCCGACCCAGGACATGGTCCTCGGTCTGTTCTTCCTCACCACCGACGGTGAGCTCCGTGACGTCAAGGGCGAGGGCCGCGCGTTCGGCTCGACGGCCGAGGCGACCATGGCGTTCGACGCCGGCGAGCTGGCTCTTCAGTCGGCCGTGGACATCCGCTTCCCGGTGGGCACCATGCCGCCGCGCGGCTGGACCCCGCCGCCCGTCGAGGAGGGTGAGCCCGAGTACCAGCCGGGTGACAGCTTCCGCCTGCGGACGACCCTGGGCCGCGCGCTCTTCAACGAGCTGCTGCCCGAGGACTACCCGTTCGTCGACTACTCGGTCGGCAAGAAGCAGCTCGGCGAGATCGTCAACGACCTCGCGGAGCGCTACCCCAAGGTCATCGTGGCGGCGACGCTCGACAACCTGAAGGCGGCCGGCTTCTACTGGGGCACCCGCTCCGGCGTCACCGTGGCCATCTCCGACGTCGTCGTTCCCGAGGCGAAGAAGGAAATCGTCGCGGGCTACGAGGCGCAGGACGAGAAGGTCCAGAAGCAGTACGAGCGCGGTCTCATCACGAAGGAAGAGCGCACTCAGGAGCTCATCGCGATCTGGACCAAGGCGACCAACGAGGTCTCCGAGGCGATGAACGCGAACTTCCCGAAGACCAACCCCATCTTCATGATGGTTGACTCGGGTGCCCGAGGAAACATGATGCAGATGCGTCAGATCGCGGGTATGCGTGGTCTGGTGTCGAACGCCAAGAACGAGACGATCCCGCGTCCGATTAAGGCCTCCTTCCGTGAGGGCCTGTCGGTGCTGGAGTACTTCATCTCGACTCACGGTGCTCGTAAGGGTCTGGCTGACACCGCCCTGCGTACCGCCGACTCGGGTTACCTGACCCGTCGTCTGGTGGACGTCTCGCAGGACGTCATCATTCGCGAGGAGGACTGCGGCACCGACCGCGGCCTCAAGCTCCAGATCGCGGAGCGCGGCGCCGACGGCGTGCTGCGCAAGACCGAGGACGTCGAGACCAGCGTCTACGCCCGCATGCTCGCCGAGGACATCGTCGTCGACGGCAAGGTCATCGCGCCGGCCAACGTCGACCTCGGTGACGTGCTCATCGACGCGCTCGTCGCCCACGGCGTCGAGATCGTCAAGACCCGCTCGGTGCTCACCTGTGAGTCCGCGGTCGGCACCTGTGCCTTCTGCTACGGCCGCTCGCTGGCCACCGGCAAGCTGGTCGACATCGGTGAGGCGGTCGGCATCATCGCCGCCCAGTCCATCGGTGAGCCCGGTACCCAGCTGACGATGCGTACCTTCCACACCGGTGGTGTGGCGGGTGACGACATCACCCAGGGTCTGCCCCGTGTCGTCGAGCTCTTCGAGGCTCGTACGCCGAAGGGTGTCGCCCCGATCTCCGAGGCCGCGGGCCGTGTCCGCATCGAGGAGACCGAGAAGACCAAGAAGCTCGTCGTCACCCCGGACGACGGCAGCGACGAGACGGCGTTCCCGATCTCGAAGCGTGCCCGTCTCCTGGTGGGCGAGGGCGACCACGTCGAGGTCGGCCAGAAGCTGACCGTGGGTGCCACCAACCCGCACGACGTGCTGCGCATCCTCGGCCAGCGTGCGGTTCAGGTGCACCTGGTCGGCGAGGTCCAGAAGGTCTACAACTCGCAGGGTGTGTCGATCCACGACAAGCACATCGAGATCATCATCCGGCAGATGCTGCGCCGCGTGACGATCATCGAGTCCGGCGACGCCGAGCTGCTGCCCGGCGAGCTGGTCGAGCGCTCGAAGTTCGAGGGCGAGAACCGTCGTGTGGTCACCGAGGGCGGTCACCCCGCCTCCGGCCGTCCGCAGCTGATGGGTATCACCAAGGCCTCGCTGGCGACGGAGTCCTGGCTGTCGGCCGCCTCCTTCCAGGAGACGACCCGAGTCCTGACGGATGCGGCGATCAACGCCAAGTCCGACAGCCTCATCGGCCTCAAGGAGAACGTCATCATCGGTAAGCTCATCCCGGCCGGTACGGGTCTGTCCCGCTACCGCAACATCCGGGTGGAGCCCACCGAGGAGGCCAAGGCCGCGATGTACTCGGCCGTCGGCTACGACGACATCGACTACTCGCCGTTCGGCACCGGTTCCGGCCAGGCCGTCCCGCTGGAGGACTACGACTACGGTCCGTACAACCAGTAAGCGAGTCGCTTGAGTTGAAGGGCGGTCACCCCTCGGGGTGGCCGCCCTTCGGCGTGTTCAGCGCCTGTTCTCCAGGAACGCCTGAAGGTGATGGAGCCGGGTGTGGACGTCTGGATGCGAGTCGAGAAGTCGTGTGATCACTCCCTGCTTCTCGAAATGGACGCCGGCCGGCGAAGCGGCCCTGCCGACGGTCTCGTGGGTGTGTTCCTGCTGCAGTACGGCCATCAGCTGACTCGCGAACCCGAGGCTCGCCGCATGCTCGTCGGCTCGCAGCTCCGCACGTCGGGACAGGGCCGCTGCCAGGTACGGAGTGGCCAGCGGAAGGAACACGAGACCGTACGTGATGGTGGTCAGCGTGATCAGTGCGGCGGCCGCCACGGCGACGACCGCTGCCGTGGCTCCTGCGGAGAGTCGGTCGACTCGAGAGGCCAGCCGCAGCAGCAGTCGCCAGGTGAGGCGCCCGGGCAGCGCGTACCAGAAGACGAGCAGCGTGGCCCATGCGTGTCCCCGCGTGTGATGCCCGAGCTCGTGGGCGAGTACGCCCGCCAGCTGGGTGGGCGGCAGTGCGGCCAGGGAATGGCTGGTCACGGCCACGATGTGCCCGGCGACCGCAGCCGCGTTGACCTTGTGGCTCTCCTCGATCCACAACTGGTAGGCGTCGCCGTCGACTCCGGCTCGGGCGGTCACCTCATGCCAGACGGACCGTAGAGTCCTGGCCTCGTCAGGGGCGGGGTGGCGAAGGCCGAGGAGCAGGCGTGCCATCAGGCGCTCGAAGGGCCGATGGAAGACGAGGACCCCGCTCGTCGCCCAGCAGCCGAGCGGTATCCACCAGGGTGGACCACCGAGCTGATCGAGGGTGTACGTGAGCACGAAGACCACGACCAGACTCGCGGCCATGTGCGGGAGATGGAGTGCCACCCGGGCCAGTGCGGCGGCATCGGCTCCACGCTGACGTGCCCTGATGTGGATGCGGCCAGTGCGGTGCGGAAGGTCCTCACGCGGCCTCGGGCCGGTGGAGCCGGGCCGCCGTCGGTTCTCGGGTTCTGTCGGGTCGTACGGCAGGGACATGTCTGGTCCTCCAGGGACTCGGTCTCCAGACCGCCGGTGAGGGGAAGGGCGCTGATCAGGCGAGCAACAGTGATCCGGTGAGCAGGACCGCCCCACCTGCGAAGACGGTCACGCCGGCTCGGATCCAGAAGTGCTTGCGAGTGGCGATGCGGCTCGTTTCCGCGAGGGAGAGGAGCAGGCCGTGTGCGGGGTCGTGCCCGGTGTCCGTGAGTGCGGTGGCGAGTTGAGCTGTCCGGACCGCGTGGTGGATGTCGCCGAAGTACGTGAGGGGTTGGCCCGGGGACCAGCTCCTGCGGTAGCGGGGCACCACGGCCAGGAGCAGGCAGAGCAGCGAGGTGACGAGCATGATCGCTCCCGACCACCGCAGCAGGGAGGCTGTCGGCCCCAGGGCGCCGGGCGTCCAACGGTTGGTCAGCAGTGTGCTCATGCCTCCGGCCGCGATGCCCAGCGCTCCGACCAGGACCGTCGCCTTGGTGTCGGCCCGGGCGATCTCCGTCCGCAGATCAGCGAGGAGCTGGGCGCCGGCCTGCAGCCGTGGGTCTTCGGTGGCTGGGGACGGCGGGGTCATGTGCCGGGCTCCTGGTCCTTGCGCAGGCGAGGAGTCGGTGGGTCCGCAGGAGTGGATGGCTCCGGCAGCTCCGGGTACGGCGGTGGCACCTTGTTGGCTGGGTCCGCCGTGCCGCGGAGGATCGCAGTCATCCGCTCGATGATCAGGCGGTGTGGCTCCTCGAGCTCGAAGTTCTCCAGCTTCTCGCTGTCCAGGACATGGTCGATCAGATGGAGCTGTTGGGCCACGATCTGGCGCTGTTCGTCTCGCAGGTGGTCCAGGACGAGCTTCGTGTCCTCGGGGTGGGTGGCCAGGTGCAGGGCCAGCGCGGTGGTGCCGCCCTGAGCCAGCTGGCTCTCGTAGAACCTGATCTTCTCGGTCCTGCGCTCTGTCTCGTACTTCTCCCGCAGCAGGGCCGCCTCGTGCTCGGGCCCGGCGGCCTCCGCCTCGTGCCGGGCCGTGCGCAGGCGGGCCTGGTGGGAACGCGCGGCGGCGTCGCGCCGGAGCCGTACGGTGCAGGCGACGTCCAGGCCCTGCGCCTCTCCGACCGGGGCGGCTTCGTCCACCGCACGCTGCATGGCGCGCTCCGCCTCGGCACTCGCTTCCGCGGGGTGCTCGCGGCCGACCGTCTGCATGCGCGGCAGCAGCCGACGTGTCACGAAGCCCGGCACATCGCGCTCCTGGCTCCTGACGAATGCCTCTGGATCCATGACCCGCCAGGTGATGTCGGCAGTGACCTCGAACTCGAAGCTGTCGATCCGACTGGGCAGCGGAACGCGCAGCTGGAAGGTGTGCGGGTCGGTGTTCACCTCGTACAGGGCGACATACCGCCGCACGCTGAAGGGGCGTGCGGGCGGCCGGAACGTCTCGTAGGCGCCCTTGCGGGTGATGAAGACGAGGGCGTGGTCAGCCTGGCCGATGAAACGGCGACTGCCGAGGCGGAACATCGGGAGTTGCCAGACCCGCTGCACGGGATCGGCGCCGGTCTCGTCGTGGGTGGCCGGGTATTGCCGTTCCTGATGGAGCCAGTGGAGATCTTCCGGTGGGATGTTGGTCTGTTCCATGACGGGCCTCCTGGGCGCGTCGGGATTCTCGGCAGAAGGAAGGGGTGCGGGAGTCATGGGGCGGTGAGGCAGGCGTGCAGTCGGTCGCCTGCGGGGGAGGGCTCGCCGTCGGAGTTGCGCACCGTACGCAGCAGGTGGCTGATGCGTCGGTAGTCGGTGCCGTCGCCGGTCCCGACCAGGCTGGGCAGCAGGGCGGCGAGCGCGGACTCGGCCCACGGTTCGACGTCGGCGGTGAGCACCCAGCTGCCCAGTACGTGCAGAGCTTGCGCTGTGCGGGCGCGGTCCTTCAGCACCGCCTGCCAGAACGTGGTGAGGGCGCGGGTGGCTTCGGTGTCCCCGGTCTCTGTGGCGCGCGCGTACCAGTCCAGGACAAAGGGCCGGTCGCCGGCCTCGGTCGTTTGCCCACAGGCCCGGAGGAACGCGAACACCGCGTGGGCGCGGACCTTCTTGTCGTCGAGACGTTCGGCCAAGGCCGTCAGCACGGGTCCCTCGACCGCCAGGAGCAGCAGCTGCAGCGCGTCGGCGAGTTGGCTGGCCTCCTCCTTCGTGTCCTCCTCGTCCGTGTCCGCCAGGTCACCGTCCACGTAGACCTGCTGGTGAATGGCGTCGAGGAGGGCTTCCAGAGCCTCCTTGTGGTACAGGGGGCCCAGCAGGCCGTACGTGCGGATGGCCGTCCAGCGCCTGCCCTTGCGCTCGCCGGTGCACCAGCCGTGCAGGATCTGGGGGATGGTCGGCACGCCCAGCAATTGGGCCATGGTGAGGGCGTTGGCCGCGGTCAGCCAGGCGTTCGCGTCGTTGGCGTCGGCCCACGGCTCGACGAAGTGGGCCATGGCGGACGTCAGGTCGGCGGTGGCGAGCTGGGCGACCGCGGCGGCCGCTCGGGTCCGCACCAGCGGACGGCGGTCCTGGGCGAGCTGCCGGATCCACTCCGCGAGGGCGGGGCGCGCGGAGGGGTGGAGATTCCAGACTTGTGTCAGCAGGGCGTTCGCCGCCTCCTTGTCGCGGAACTCGGCGACGAACTGGCCCTGGAGCGGCCCCCACTCGGTGACCACCGTGGTCACCGATCCCACGGCGTCTGCGAGGCGGATGCGTTCTTCCCGGGGACTGCCGAAGACGGGTATGCACGGCGCCGCACGAGGGTCCTCGATCGCCTGCAGCAGGACGAACAGGTCGTCGCTCAACTCGGCGGTCACCGCGTACGGCGCCTTGTCGAAGACGGCCATGGACACGAGGAACGCCTTGTCGCGCAGGATCGGCTTGTCCTCGGTGAGCCAGCGGGAGACCCGCTCGGTCAGGGCCTGCTCCCCGAATGCCGCGAGCTGACCCTCGTCCATCTCGCCACGGTGCAGAGCGACGAGCCGCGGCGCGAACTGCTTGACCTCACGCGGTGAGGGACGGCGAGCGAGGAATTCCCGTACCGGTGCACGTCCGCACACCGTGTCCCAGTCGGCCGGGCCGACGGCCGCGGTGACGTGCGCGTGCAGCATGTCCTCGGCTGCCGGCGGTTCCCAGCGTTCGCACGGGACGCCGTTGAGGGCTGCGGAGGGTTCGACCGTGATCACCAGGTACGCGCCGGTGCGGTCCAACTGTTCTTGCAAGGCATGCAGATGCGTTTCGTGCAGCGGGCGGTTCCTGCTGACGGCCAGGTCGCGTGCGATGTATCCGCCTGCCGCGTCGACGTGCTCGGGCAGCGCCGCGAAGGCGATGCCAGGCGCGAGGGAACGCAGTCCCTCGATGCCCAGCTGGTGCAGCAACATCATGGCGGCGGCACGGCGGCCTGTTTCCCGTCCGCCTACGAGGAGGACGACCCGGTCGGTCCGTAGGCGGGCCAGAGCCTTGTGGAAGGCCGGGGTCTCCCGGAAGACATCGACCAGTTCCACGACGCGTGCCTGCGGGATCGGTCCCGACCTCGTACGCGGAGCCTCCGAGCGGCCGCCGATGTGCAGGATCGTGTCGCCGAAATGCATGCCCCCGCTCTGGCCGAACTGATCTCCGCCGACCAGGGTGGAGATGAAGTCGGGGCCGTGCGTGATGAGTGCCTGACGTGCGGCCCAGGCCTTCTGGCGCTGCTGTTCCTGTGACTCCGCCGCCTCTTCCTGCTTCTGCTCGCCGTCCTGCGCATTGTCCGCCGCGGCGGTTGCCTCGGCCGGGCTCACCGAGACCCGCCCCGTTCGCGGTCACCGAAGGTGAAGGTCATGTCGCCGTGGTTGGTCCCACCGGCCTGCCCGTACTGGTTGCCGCCGATCAGCGTCTGACCGGGTGCGGGTGCGGGTGCGGGGGACGCGGTGCGCGAGTCGGCGGCGTCCTCCGATGTACTCGGCTGCCCATGCAGCCAGGCCACCGTCGGCCCCTCCTTCGTCTCCACTGTGATCCGGTGGAAGTCGTCCGGGCGTACGCCCAGCGGGCCGTGACGTACGACGCCCTGGTAGATGCCGTCGGACACGCACAGGGCACTGGCGTCCTCGTTCCGCTTGAGCGCGTCGCGCAGCGGGTCGGAGTTCAGCAGGCGCACCGCATGGTTGAGGTCCGAGCCCACCCAGCCGTCCAGGTCGTCGATGGCGACGTACCCGGCGGAGAGAACGATGCGCAGACGCATCTGCGCGCTTGCCGCCATCAAGCGGTTCTTGTTGTGCAGCTGGGCCGGCGTCTCGGTCAGCAGCGTCTTCACCAGTGCCGGCACCGAGGCCTGCGCGTCCACCAGTTCCATGACTGAGTCGCCACGGTCTGCCCGCAGACAGGCGGACTCCTGGATGCCGGCGGCGAGCAGCGTGGAGTCCACGACTTCGTACAGGAGCCGCCGCAGGATGCCCTGCTCCACGTCGTCGCGGGAACCGAACCGTTCGATGTCGAAGAGCAGGATGGTCCGGTGCATGGGATCGGTCATGGTCTGCCTCTCGCGGGTCGCTGTCGTGTATGCAGCACGATGGCGCGACCAGGAGAAATGGCCGAGGACCGATGACACTGACGAACTGTGACCGTGTGCACAGAACTTGCGCGGCGGTCAGGCAGGCTGCTCGCCGACGATGCGGCGCAACACCTCGGGCCGCAGTACGACGATGCGGCGGCGCTGTGTGACCACTACACGCTTGTCCCGTAATTCCTTCAGGAGCCGAGCCACTGCTTCACGGGAGGAGCCGACGGAGCCCGCGAACTCCTGCTGACTGAGCCGGACCGTGAGCTCGATGCCGTCGGCGGTGCGATGCCCGTGTGTGCGGACGAGCTCCAGCAGGAGGACGGCGAGCCGTTCGCGCACCGTCAGAGCCGCCCATTCGAGCCGTCGTCGGTCGGTCGCACGCTGCCGGTCGGTGGTCAGGCTCAACAGACGGAGCGCGACGTGCGGGTTGGCGGCGAGGAAAGCGGTGAAGCGCGTCTCGTCCACCACCACCGCCTCGACGGGTTCCAGGGTGGACACGGTCGCCGAGCGGTGCCGACCACTGAGCGCCGCGCCCTCCCCGATGATGTCCCCGGGGCCGCGCAGCGCCAACAGGGCCTCGTAGCCGTTCGCCGCGATGGCTGTGACCTTGGTCCAGCCGTGCAGCAGGAGCAGGACATGGGTGGATGGCTCTTCCTGGTGCATGAGCACACTGCGCGTCGGATAGCGCATGAGGTGACCCACTTCCAACAGGGCCGCGCGGTCTTCCTTCTCCAGCCTGGCCAGGAACGGCACGCCGTCATCGAAACCGTCGTCGTCCCACGCGCGCGTACGCCCCGCCGACATCCACCGCCCCCGTGATCAGCCATGTTGGATTCGCAACCATTCAACGTACGTGAGGGCCACGGCGCAGAGACTGGCAACAATCAGCCGTAGTGGAACTGACTTGGGAACCAGTGGCGGATAATCGGCGTTGAAGCATTATTGAGGGCAGAAGACTTGTGCAGTCGGGTCCCGGGGGAGTGGTCTCGTGTCGAATCCGTCGTGGCAGCCGGTCCCGTGGCCGGGCCAGCAGGGTCATCAGCCGTCGATGCTGGCCGCGCACGCGGACCGGGAGCGCGCCGTCGATGTGCTGCGTGCCGGGTTCGCCGAGGGGCGGCTGCAGCAGAGCGAGTACGAGAAGCGGATCGAGCGGGCCTACCAGGCGCGCACCGTGGGGGAGCTGAGCATGCTCGTCGCCGATCTGCCGCAGGGGCCCGCGCCGCAGCAGCAGATGCAGATGACGGGTGTGCCGCGGACGTTTCTGCCGCCGCCCCCGCCGGCCACCAACGGCAAGGCGATCGGGGCCCTGGTGTGCGGTGTGGGCACGATTTTCAGTGCCGGGGCCTCCAGCATCCCCGCGGTGGTCCTGGGCCACATGGCACGCAAGGAGATCCGCGAGCGGGGCGAGACCGGGGACGGCATGGCGGTGGCCGGGCTGGTGCTCGGCTGGCTGGGCGTGGCCTTCTGGACGCTGATCATCGTCGCGGCCGTGGTGTCGGCGGCCGGCCAGTAGGAGCGGTCGCGCCCGGCGTGTCCTGGCTCCGGGGTATTTGTTTTGACCACAGCGTATGAGATAGGTACGCTCAGACCTTGTGCCTGGGGTGTGCCTGGGCTCGTGTGCGTGTCTTCAGCCGCACGGCGAGTCCGATCATGGCCACCGCAATCTGCCGCCTTCCCGCCTTCGGTGGGGGTCTGCAGTATTCGACACACCCGACCGCGTGGGTCGGGAAACGTTCCAGGTTAGCTTTACTACTCGGCACACAGAAACCGGAGAAGTAGTGCCTACGATCCAGCAGCTGGTCCGGAAGGGCCGGCAGGACAAGGTCGAGAAGAACAAGACGCCCGCACTCGAGGGTTCGCCCCAGCGCCGTGGCGTCTGCACGCGTGTGTTCACGACCACCCCGAAGAAGCCGAACTCGGCCCTCCGTAAGGTCGCGCGTGTGCGTCTGACCAGCGGCATCGAGGTCACGGCCTACATTCCGGGTGAGGGACACAACCTGCAGGAGCACTCCATCGTGCTCGTGCGCGGCGGCCGTGTGAAGGACCTGCCCGGTGTTCGTTACAAGATCATCCGCGGTTCGCTCGACACCCAGGGTGTCAAGAACCGCAAGCAGGCCCGCAGCCGCTACGGCGCCAAGAAGGAGAAGTAAGAATGCCTCGTAAGGGCCCCGCCCCGAAGCGCCCGGTCATCATCGACCCGGTCTACGGTTCTCCTCTGGTGACCTCCCTCATCAACAAGGTGCTGCTGAACGGCAAGCGCTCCACCGCCGAGCGCATTGTGTACGGCGCCATGGAGGGCCTGCGTGAGAAGACCAGCAACGACCCGGTCATCACGCTGAAGCGCGCGCTTGAGAACATCAAGCCGACCCTCGAGGTCAAGTCCCGCCGTGTCGGTGGCGCGACCTACCAGGTGCCGGTTGAGGTCAAGCCCGGCCGCGCCAACACCCTCGCGCTCCGCTGGCTCGTCGGCTACTCGCGCGCTCGCCGCGAGAAGACGATGACCGAGCGTCTGACGAACGAGCTGCTCGACGCCTCGAACGGCCTCGGTGCTGCCGTCAAGAAGCGCGAGGACACGCACAAGATGGCCGAGTCCAACAAGGCCTTCGCGCACTACCGCTGGTAGTCGCAACCCACATCGAGACCGAGAGAAGACTGAAGCCTTATGGCTACCACTTCGCTTGACCTGGCCAAGGTGCGCAACATCGGCATCATGGCCCACATCGACGCGGGCAAGACGACCACCACCGAGCGGATCCTGTTCTACACCGGCGTTTCGTACAAGATCGGTGAGGTCCACGACGGCGCCGCCACGATGGACTGGATGGAGCAGGAGCAGGAGCGTGGCATCACGATCACGTCTGCTGCCACCACCTGCCACTGGCCGCTCGAGAACAACGACTACACGATCAACATCATCGACACCCCGGGGCACGTCGACTTCACCGTTGAGGTGGAGCGCTCCCTGCGTGTGCTCGATGGTGCCGTGACGGTGTTCGACGGTGTCGCCGGTGTCGAGCCGCAGTCCGAGACGGTGTGGCGTCAGGCCGACCGTTACGGCGTGCCGCGCATCTGCTTCGTCAACAAGCTGGACCGTACCGGCGCCGAGTTCCACCGCTGCGTGGACATGATCTCGGACCGCCTGGGCGCCCAGCCGCTCGTCATGCAGCTCCCCATCGGGGCCGAGGCCGACTTCCAGGGTGTCGTCGACCTCGTCACGATGAAGGCGTACGTCTGGTCGGCCGAGGCCGCCAAGGGCGAGGCCTACGACACCGTCGAGATCCCCGACACGCACAAGGAGGCTGCGGACGAGTACCGCGGCAAGCTCCTCGAGGCCGTCGCGGAGAACGACGAGGACATGATGGAGCTGTACCTGGAGGGCACCGAGCCCACCGTGGAGCAGCTGTACGCCGCGATCCGTCGCATCACCATCGCGTCCGGCAAGTCCGCCGACACCACGGTCACCCCGGTGTTCTGCGGTACCGCGTTCAAGAACAAGGGCGTTCAGCCCCTGCTCGACGCGGTCGTGCGCTACCTGCCGACCCCCCTTGACGTCGACTCCATCGAGGGTCACGACGTGAAGGACCCGGAGAAGGTCGTCGCGCGCAAGCCGTCCGAGGAGGAGCCGCTCGCGGCCCTCGCGTTCAAGATCGCGAGCGACCCGCACCTGGGCAAGCTCACCTTCATCCGGGTTTACTCGGGTCGCCTGGAGGCCGGCACCGCGGTGCTGAACTCCGTCAAGGGCAAGAAGGAGCGCATCGGCAAGATCTACCGCATGCACGCGAACAAGCGTGAGGAGATCGCGTCGGTGGGCGCCGGTGACATCGTCGCCGTCATGGGCCTGAAGCAGACCACCACCGGTGAGACGCTGTCCGACGACAAGAACCCGGTCATCCTGGAGTCCATGGACTTCCCGGCGCCGGTCATTCAGGTCGCCATCGAGCCCAAGTCCAAGGGTGACCAGGAGAAGCTGGGTGTCGCCATCCAGCGTCTCGCGGAGGAGGACCCCTCCTTCCAGGTGCACTCGGACGAGGAGACCGGCCAGACCATCATCGGTGGTATGGGTGAGCTCCACCTCGACGTCCTCGTCGACCGCATGCGCCGCGAGTTCAAGGTCGAGGCCAACGTCGGCAAGCCGCAGGTCGCGTACCGCGAGACCATCCGCAAGACGGTCGAGAAGGTCGACTTCACGCACAAGAAGCAGACTGGTGGTACCGGCCAGTTCGCCAAGGTGCAGATCTCGATCGAGCCGATCGAGGGTGGCGACGCGAGCTACGAGTTCGTGAACAAGGTCACCGGTGGTCGTATCCCGAAGGAGTACATCCCTTCGGTCGACGCCGGCTGCCAGGAGGCCATGCAGTTCGGCATCCTCGCCGGTTACGAGATGACCGGTGTTCGCATCACGCTGCTCGACGGTGCCTTCCACGAGGTCGACTCCTCCGAGCTCGCCTTCAAGATCGCCGGTTCGCAGGCGTTCAAGGAGGCCGCGCGCAAGGCCGGTCCCGTGCTCCTTGAGCCGATGATGGCCGTCGAGGTCACCACGCCCGAGGACTACATGGGCGAGGTCATCGGTGACATCAACTCCCGTCGTGGCCAGGTTCAGGCCATGGAGGAGCGGATGGGCGCCCGCCTCGTCAAGGGCCTGGTCCCGCTTTCGGAGATGTTCGGCTACGTCGGCGACCTCCGCAGCAAGACGTCGGGTCGCGCGAGCTACTCGATGCAGTTCGACTCCTACGCCGAGGTTCCGCGGAACGTCGCCGAGGAGATCATCGCGAAGGCCAAGGGCGAGTAACTCACTAGAGTTCACGCTTTAGGCTTGACTCCGGAGCTCTTGGGGCAATTCGCGGCAACAGCCGCGAATTGCCCCGGGAACCCGGCTTTCCAGCAAAGATCACCTGGCGCCGATGAAGCAAGGCGTACAGAACCACTCCACAGGAGGACCCAGTGGCGAAGGCGAAGTTCGAGCGGACTAAGCCGCACGTCAACATCGGCACCATCGGTCACATTGACCACGGTAAGACGACCCTCACGGCCGCCATTACCAAGGTGCTGCACGACGCGTACCCCGACCTGAACGAGGCCTCGGCCTTCGACCAGATCGACAAGGCTCCTGAGGAGCGCCAGCGCGGTATCACGATCTCCATCGCGCACGTCGAGTACCAGACCGAGGCGCGTCACTACGCCCACGTCGACTGCCCGGGTCACGCGGACTACATCAAGAACATGATCACGGGTGCCGCGCAGATGGACGGCGCCATCCTCGTGGTCGCCGCCACCGACGGCCCGATGCCGCAGACCAAGGAGCACGTGCTCCTGGCCCGCCAGGTCGGCGTTCCGTACATCGTCGTCGCCCTGAACAAGGCCGACATGGTGGACGACGAGGAGATCCTGGAGCTCGTCGAGCTCGAGGTCCGTGAGCTCCTCTCCGAGTACGAGTTCCCGGGCGACGACGTTCCGGTCGTCAAGGTCTCGGCGCTCAAGGCGCTCGAGGGCGACAAGGAGTGGGGCGACTCGGTCCTCAAGCTCATGCACGCCGTCGACGAGGCCATCCCGGCCCCGGAGCGCGACGTCGACAAGCCGTTCCTGATGCCGATCGAGGACGTCTTCACGATCACCGGTCGTGGCACGGTCGTCACCGGTCGTATCGAGCGTGGTGTCCTCAAGGTCAACGAGACCGTCGACATCATCGGCATCAAGACCGAGAAGACCACCACCACGGTCACCGGCATCGAGATGTTCCGCAAGCTGCTCGACGAGGGCCAGGCCGGTGAGAACGTCGGTCTCCTCCTCCGTGGCATCAAGCGCGAGGACGTCGAGCGCGGCCAGGTCATCATCAAGCCCGGTTCGGTCACGCCGCACACCGAGTTCGAGGCCCAGGCCTACATCCTGTCCAAGGACGAGGGTGGCCGCCACACGCCGTTCTTCAACAACTACCGTCCGCAGTTCTACTTCCGTACGACGGACGTGACGGGCGTTGTGACCCTCCCCGAGGGCACCGAGATGGTCATGCCGGGCGACAACACCGAGATGTCCGTCCAGCTCATCCAGCCGGTCGCCATGGAAGAGGGCCTGAAGTTCGCCATCCGTGAGGGTGGCCGGACCGTGGGCGCCGGCCAGGTCACCAAGATCAACAAGTAAGTCTCACTTACCTGTTGGGCTTGATGCCTGGTAGCTCCTGGAGCACCTGCTCATAGAGCACCTGAGAGGGCCCGTACGACTTCGGTCGTACGGGCCCTTTCTGCTGTCCTCCCGCTGTTACGCGCGCACCTGCGTCGGCCGCCACAGCCACGGCCGTGTGTCGGGGGACAGGCCCGCCGCGGCCGGGCCGCGGGAGGTCAGGGCCAGGGCGGGGCCGTCCAGGGTGACCGGTGCCGTGCTCGGGCGGGTGGTGCGGCCCGCGTGGTGGAGCTGGATCCGGCCGCTCGTGTCCCGGCCGAGGAGGTGCGTGCCGGCGGCCACCACCGGCCCGTAGCCGGGGAAGTCGATGCGCGGGCCGCCGGGGGACAGCAGCTCGGCGGAGGCCGGTGGGCGGTAGTGGAGGCGGCCGCCGGACACGGCGACCGCGTCGGCCGGGGCGGGCAGCCCCGACAGCGGCGCGGGCCCGTCCGGGGCCCAGTGGTGGACGGTGTCGCGCCCGGGGGCGTAGACGTGCACCTGCCCGTCGTGGACGACCGCCGTGAGCCCGTCCTGCACCGGTCCGCCGTCGAGGTCGCGCCACGGGGACCAGGCCCCGGAGAGGTCCCGCACCCGCGTGCTGATGCCCTGCCCCGCATTGCGTACGAAGAGGTGGACGCGGCCGTCCGGGGCGGCGACGGCCACCGGGACGCCGATGCGGCGGCCGCGGTCGGGATCGCTCTCCGGGTTGCCGAGGCCCTTCCACGCCTGCCGCTCCAGGGCCACGATCTCGCGCACGTCGTCGCCGTCCTGGACGGACGCGAGGCGCAGACCGATGACGAGGTGGCGGCCGTCGGGGAGCGCGAGCGCCGTGAGCGAGGGGGCGAGGGGGCCGCCGCCCAGGTCGGCCGGGTCCCCGAACTCCCCGTCCTTCTCGGTGTACCGGACGGCGCGCAGGCCCAGCACCCCGTACGCGGTGAGCCGTCCGCCGGCGCCCGGGACCAGGGCGAGCCGGGGCCCGGGATACCGGTAGTGGGTGGCGCGGACCCAGCCCTTGCGGTTGGTGAGGGGGCGGTCGCCGCCGACGTTGTAGTCGCCGCAGCCGGACGGGTTGCCGCAGTTCCAGTCGGGGGCGGCGCCGTACGGGACGAGCTGGGCGGCCTTCTCCTCGAGGACCTGGGGCGGCAGGTTCTTCGGCCAGTGGTTGTTGTAGTAGCCGCGGAAGGCGGTGGCGGCGAACGCCGGGGGACCGCCCTTGGCCCGCTGCGACCAGCGGATCAGCGCGGCCCAGCTGAAGCAGGCGACGGCCGTGTGGTCGGCGTGGTCGGAGTAGCCCGGCTGCTCGCTGTCGCGGATCCGCGTGAGCCGGTCGCTGTGCTGGATGTCGGGGTCCGGGTCGAGGGTGTGCACGACGGTCGGGCGGTACCGCTCGAAGAGCGCGACGAGGACGTCGACCAGGGACTCGCGGTCGTACGTCTGGACGGCGCGGAGTGGGGAGCCCACGGGGACGAGGGTGCGCAGCAGGAGGCCCGGTTCGCGCCAGAGCGCGGGGACGCCCATGTGCCCTTCGGGGGTGTGCATGCCGAGGTTCAGGTGCACCAACTCGACGCTGCGGCCCCGGTGTTGGAGCGAGTCGACCTCGACCTGGAAGCCGCCGGGGAGCCGGACGGCGTTCGTGGTCCAGCGGGTGAAGGCGGGGAGGCCGAGCTGGGTCGCGTACGACTGGCGCAGGCCCTGGTGGCGGGCCGAGGAGTAGGCGGCCTTGTCGGGGGCCGGGTCGCGTTCGGCGGGCGTCTTGTTGCGGCCGTCCGCCTCGCCCGCGGTGACGTACACGCAGACGACCGGGGTGCCCGCGTCGAGGGCCTGCCGGGTGTCCGGGTTCATGAAGTACAGGTCGTCGTCGGGGTGGGCGAGGACCTGGAGCAGCAGGGCGCGCTCGGCCTGTGCGGCGGCGCGTCCTGTGGCGGGGGAGGGGACGGTGGTGCGGGGCGGCGCGGGGGAGGTGCGCGAACAGGCGGAGAGGGCGCCCGCGGCGGCGAGCGCGGCGCCGCCGACGAGGGCGCCGCGACGGCCGGGGCCGCGCCCAACGGATATGTACGGCTGGGGTGTTGCAGGTCTTTCCCGCACGGTGGCGTGCACTCCGTTCGCTGCCGAGGCAGCGTTCGGGAGTGGGGCGCTCGCCTCTGTTCAGGTGGTTCACCTCCACAGAGGGGCAACAGGATGCGCGGGTTCCGGTGACCTCGGTCTCTGTACCGGGCCTTTGCCGGACGCTCCCGCGCGTGCCTCGCCGCCGGCCCCCGTGGCGCCGACGGAGAGGTGTGTCCTCAGGGCGCGGTCATGCGCGCTGCCAGAGGGCGGGTACGTTCGGCGGCTCCCAGCCGGGCTGGGCCTGGTGGGCCTGGAGGCAGCGGTAGGTGGCTCCGCCGTACGTCACCGTGGCGCCGGACTGGTAGACGGTGCCCGCGGCCCAGGTGCCGCCGGGGTCTCCGGGGTCGCCCGGGTCGCTGCCGCCCGTGGTCTTCAGCGTCAGGCCGTAGTTCTGCAGCAGCGGGTTGATCGGCTGGAAGAACGTGGTGCCGCCGCTGGTGCAGTTGCCCGAGCCGCCCGAGGTGACGCCCTGGGCCTGGCTGCCGGAGATGAACGAGCCGCCGGAGTCGCCCGGTTCGGCACACACCGAGGTGCGGGTCACGCCCGAGATCGTGCCCTCGGGGTAGGTGACGCTGGTGTTGAGTTGCTGGACCGTGCCGCAGTGCCAGCCGGTCGTGGAGCCTGAGCGGCACACGGAGGAGCCGACCGGCGCCTGGGTGGAGCCGGCGACCTGGACGCTCGACCCGTTCACGTACGGGGTCGCGGTCCAGGACGAGTTGGCGGCCACCCACGCCATGTCGTTGCTCGGGAAGGTCGACGCCTGGAAGGTGCCCTGCGCGACCCGGTTCGACCCGGTGGTGCTGCTGCCCGCCCGCCCGCAGTGCCCGGCCGTGGCGAAGCCCTGCGTGGTGCCGCGGGTGACGGGGAAGCCGATCGAGCAGCGGCTTGAGTTGTTGATGTAGTACGCGTCGCCGCCGCGCAGGTCGTACAGGGGCCTCGGCTGCTGCTTCGACGCGACGACCCGTACGAGCCCGGGGTCCACCCCCGCGGCCTTCAGCAGCGCGGACGCGGCAGCGCTCCGACTCGCCTCCACGACAAGGGAGTTGGAGGCCACGTCGACGTACCAGACCGGTGTCTTCGTGGTGTCGTGGCTCTTCGCGGCCCGGTCGACGCGGGCCTTGGCGGCGTCGAGCGCGGACAGCGTGCGGGCCACGACGGCGGCGCGGGCGCCCGCCGCCTCGATACGGGGGACGTCGGCCGCGTCGGTCGTCGCGACGGTCAGCCGCTGGGACTCGGCGCCGCGCACCCAGGCACCCGCGAAGTCCCGGCCGAGCGCGAGCCGCAGTTTCCCGGCGGTGGCGCCCGCGTCGGCCTCGTTGGCCAGGCGCGCACGGGCCTGCGCGCGGTCGATGTCGAGGTCCCGCTGCATGGCGTTCAGCAGGGCGGGCGGGGCCTCGTCGGTACGGAGGGTCTCGGCGGCCGGGGGCGTGGGCGCGGCCGTCGCGGAACTGCCGAGCCCCGCGACGATCAGCGCGGCCGACGTCGTCAGGGCCGCGCACACGGCCCTGGTGCGTCTGTGGAGCATGGCGTCTCCTCGGTTTCGGTCGTGTCGGTGGGGAGGTGCCGAAACCGTAGGAGTCGGGGCCGGGCCGCATAAGACGTCGGCCGACCCCGGGGGCCGGCGTTATGGAAGCCGCGCGGCGGTGCGCGCGGCGTCCGCGTGCGCGGCCCGTGCCTGCGCGAACAGGAGCGCGGCGGTGTCCGGGTGCTGGGCGCCGGGGTGCAGCCCCAGTAGATGCCGCCACAGCAGCGGGGTCCCGGCGAGCGGGCGCACGGTGATGCCCGGCGTCGGCGGAAACGTGGCCCGGCACAGGCCCACCGCCCGGCCGACCCGCACCAGGTGCGCGCAGGACGCGGTGTCCGTCTCGTACATGCGGCGCGGGGTGAAGCCGGCGCGGGCGCACGCCGCCGTGAAGCAGTCCGCGAAGCAGCCGTCGCCCGGCACACAGGCCCAGGCCTCGACGGCGAGCGCGGCGAGCTCGACCTCGCCGCGGTCCGCCGCCGGATGCCCGTCAGGCAGCATCACGCAGACCGGGTCCAGGGCGATCTCCCGCCACTCCAGGTGGGCGGGGCCCGGCGGGGGAGCGGTGCCGCAGGTGCCGAGCAGGGCGAAGTCGAGCAGGCCCTGGTCCACGTGGTCCGCGAGCTCCCGCTCGGACCAGGAGGCGCGAGTGGTCACGGCGGTGTCCGGCAGCTCCTCGGCGAGCCGGTCGACCAGGGCGCCGAGCAGCGGGCCGTGCGTGCCGCCGAGCCGCAGCCGCTCATGGGCCCGCCGGGAGCGGGAGAACCGGGTCGCCTCCTGCTGCAGCCCGGACACGGCGGGCAGTACGATCCGGGCGCGCTCCAGGACCAGCTCGCCGAGGGCGGTGGCGCGCACCCCGTGCCGACCGCGCTCGAACAGTTCTCCGCCGAGTGTTCGTTCGATGCGCTTGAGCTGGGCGCTCAGTGCGGGCTGCGCGAGCCCCAGCGCGGTCGCCGCCCGGGTGAGGCTGCCCGCATCGGCGATCGCCCGGACCGTCCTGAGATGCCGCAACTCCAGCTCCATGAAGGGAGCTTGAGGCGTACGGGCAACGGGAGCAAGGGGCTGGTACAGGCCAATGCGGGGCGTACGGTGAGGGGACGCGGCAGCGCGACACGGACACCCCTGGTTTGACCTTCGTCACTGAGGGGGTACTCTCTTCGGCTCGATTGGCCCCCGACGTGCCCTGTGTGGCAGACTGTCGGGGTTGCTCGGTTGAGTGCCGATGCTGCGCGCCTCCCGCCGGGAGGACCGGAAGCGAGTCCCACAGTACTCGTCGGCTGTATCTATCCCTCGGGGTAGCAATCGGCCGGACGTACGGGAATCTTCCGGGAAGCTCAGCGCGGTTCCCCGACCAGGCGCTCGGTGGGTTTCTTCCCCCGTGCATGCGGTTTCGGCCGCAGACCCTTAGCAGGGAAATCCATGCGGATATTTCTGTGAGCGGGACTGCGACACGCCCGACCGCGTGGGGCGGAGGAAGTGTGAAACAGGGCCCCCGGGTTCCAGAGCGTTACGAGAGACAGGACTACTAAGTAGCCATGGCGGGACAGAAGATCCGCATCCGGCTCAAGGCCTACGACCACGAGGTCATCGACTCCTCGGCGAAGAAGATCGTCGAGACGGTGACCCGCACTGGTGCGTCGGTCGCGGGCCCGGTGCCGCTGCCTACCGAGAAGAACGTGTACTGCGTCATCAAGTCGCCGCACAAGTACAAGGACTCTCGCGAGCACTTCGAGATGCGCACGCACAAGCGCCTCATCGACATCCTCGACCCGACTCCGAAGACCGTTGACTCCCTGATGCGACTCGACCTTCCGGCCGGCGTCGACATCGAGATCAAGCTCTGAGGGCCGGTGATCTGAAGATGACTAAGCAGATCAAGGGCATCCTGGGCGAGAAGCTCGGCATGACGCAGGTGTGGGACGAGAACAACCGTGTTGTTCCGGTCACCGTCGTCAAGGCCGGTCCGAACGTGATCACCCAGGTTCGTACCAACGACGTCGACGGTTACGACTCCGTCCAGCTCGCCTTCGGCGAGATCGACCCGCGCAAGGTGAACAAGCCCCTCAAGGGCCACTTCGCCAAGGCCGATGTCACCCCCCGTCGCCACCTCGTCGAGATTCGTACGCCGGACGCGTCCGAGTACACCCTCGGCCAGGAGATCACCGCTGAGGTGTTCGACGGCGGCGTCAAGGTGGACGTGACCGGCCAGAGCAAGGGCAAGGGCTTCGCCGGTGGCATGAAGCGGCACAACTTCAAGGGCGGCAAGGCCTCCCACGGTGCCCACCGCATCCACCGCAAGCCGGGCTCCATTGGCGGCTGCGCCACCCCCGGCCGTGTGTTCAAGGGCACCCGCATGGCGGGCCGCATGGGCAACGAGCGGGTCACCACCCAGAACCTGACCGTCCACGCCGTTGACGCGGAGAAGGGTCTGCTGCTCATCAAGGGCGCGGTTCCTGGTCCGAACGGCGGCCTCGTCCTGGTCCGTACCGCGACCAAGGGGGCCTGAGGTAACCGATGAGCACTGTTGACATCCTTTCGCCGGCGGGCGACAAGGCCGGGTCCGTCGAGCTCCCCGCGGAGATCTTCGACGTTGAGAAGATCAGCGTTCCGCTGATCCACCAGGTCGTCGTCGCACAGCTGGCCGCTGCCCGTCAGGGCACGCACAAGACCAAGACCCGTGGCGAAGTCCGCGGCGGTGGCAAGAAGCCGTACCGCCAGAAGGGCACCGGCCGCGCCCGTCAGGGCTCGACCCGTGCGCCGCAGTTCGCCGGCGGTGGCGTCGTCCACGGCCCCGTGCCGCGTGACTACTCGCAGCGGACCCCGAAGAAGATGAAGGCTGCCGCGCTGCGTCACGCCCTCACCGACCGGGCCCGCAACGCTCGCATCCACGTCGTCTCCGGCGTGGTCGAGGGCGAGGTCTCCACCAAGGCCGCCAAGACGCTGTTCGGCAAGATCTCGGAGCGCAAGAACGTGCTCCTGGTCGCCGACCGCGCCGACGAGGCCGCGTGGCTCTCCGCCCGCAACCTGCCCCAGGTCCACATCCTGGAGCCGGGCCAGCTGAACACGTACGACGTTCTCGTCTCGGACGACGTGGTCTTCACCAAGGCCGCTTTCGAGTCCTTCGTGTCTGGCCCCAAGGCCGCTGACACCGAAGGGAGCGAGGCCTGATGGCTACGCGTCACCCGAGCATTGCCTCCAAGGCTGCGAAGGCCGCCAAGGCCGCGCGCGTCGCCAAGGCGAAGCGCATCGCGACCGAGGGCAAGGTCGCCGTTGAGCCGACCCCGCTGAGCAAGTCCTTCTCGGACCCGCGCGACGTCCTCGTCAAGCCGGTCGTCTCCGAGAAGTCGTACGCGCTGCTCGACGAGGGCAAGTACACGTTCGTCGTGGCCCCCGGCGCCAACAAGACCCAGATCAAGCAGGCCGTCGAGGCGGTCTTCTCGGTCAAGGTCACCGGCGTCAACACGATCAACCGTCAGGGCAAGCGGAAGCGTACGCGCACCGGTTTCGGCAAGCGTGCCGACACCAAGCGCGCCATCGTGACCCTCGCTGAGGGCGACCGTATCGACATCTTCGGCCAGGCCTCCTAACGGAGACCCTGGTCCGAATATCGGACGAGGACTGAGAAATGGGAATCCGCAAGTACAAGCCGACGACGCCGGGCCGCCGTGGCTCCTCCGTCGCCGACTTCGTCGAGGTAACGCGGTCCACGCCGGAGAAGTCGCTGGTCCGCCCGCTGCACAGCAAGGGCGGCCGTAACAACGCCGGTCGGATCACCGTTCGCCACCAGGGTGGCGGACACAAGCGCGCCTTCCGAGTGATCGACTTCCGTCGTCACGACAAGGACGGCGTGCCGGCGAAGGTCGCTCACATCGAGTACGACCCGAACCGCACTGCGCGCATCGCGCTCCTGCACTACGCGGACGGCGAGAAGCGCTACATCCTGGCCCCGCGCGGTCTCGCGCAGGGCGCCAAGGTGGAGAACGGCCCCGCTGCCGACATCAAGCCCGGTAACAACCTGGCGCTCCGCAACATCCCGGTCGGTACCACGATCCACGCGATCGAGCTCCGTCCCGGTGGTGGCGCCAAGTTCGCCCGCTCCGCGGGTGCCTCCGTGCAGCTGCTCGCGAAGGAGGGCTCGATGGCCCACCTTCGTATGCCCTCCGGCGAGATCCGCCTGGTCGACGTGCGCTGCCGCGCCACCGTCGGCGAGGTCGGCAACGCCGAGCAGAGCAACATCAACTGGGGCAAGGCCGGCCGCATGCGCTGGAAGGGCGTCCGCCCGACCGTGCGTGGTGTCGTCATGAACCCGGTCGACCACCCGCACGGTGGTGGTGAAGGCAAGACCTCCGGTGGTCGCCACCCGGTCTCGCCGTGGGGCCAGAAGGAGGGTCGTACTCGTGATCGCAACAAGGCGAGCAACAAGTACATCGTCCGCCGCCGCAAGTCGAACAAGAAGCGCTAGGAGCGGGTTTAGATGCCGCGCAGTCTCAAGAAGGGACCCTTCGTCGACGGCCACCTCGTGAAGAAGGTGGACGCTCAGAACGAAGCCGGTTCCAAGAACGTCATCAAGACCTGGTCCCGCCGCTCGATGATCATCCCCAGCATGCTGGGTCACACGATCGCGGTGCACAACGGCAAGACCCACATCCCGGTGTTCGTCACCGAGTCGATGGTCGGCCACAAGCTCGGCGAGTTCTCGCCGACGCGCACCTTCCGGGGTCACGTCAAGGACGACCGGAAGTCGAAGCGCCGCTAAGGCGGGGTGGAATCGACTATGACTAACACCGAAGGGACAACCATGGAAGCCAGGGCCCAGGCGCGGTACATCCGCGTCACGCCCATGAAGGCCCGCCGCGTGGTGGACCTCATCCGTGGCATGGATGCCACGGAGGCTCAGGCGGTCCTGCGTTTCGCCCCGCAGGCCGCTAGCCAGCCGGTGGGCAAGGTGCTCGACAGCGCCATCGCCAACGCCGCGCACAACTACGACCACCCTGACGCCTCTTCGCTGTTCATCAGCGAGGCGTACGTGGACGAGGGCCCGACCCTGAAGCGGTTCCGTCCGCGTGCTCAGGGCCGTGCCTACCGGATCCGTAAGCGGACCAGCCACATCACCGTGGTCGTCAGCAGCAAGGAAGGAACCCGGTAATGGGCCAGAAGGTAAACCCGCACGGGTTCCGGCTCGGTGTCACGACCGACTTCAAGTCGCGTTGGTACGCCGACAAGCTGTACAAGGACTACGTCAAGGAAGACGTCGCCATCCGTCGGATGATGACGTCCGGCATGGAGCGCGCCGGCATCTCGAAGGTTGAGATCGAGCGCACCCGTGACCGCGTGCGTGTGGACATCCACACCGCTCGTCCCGGCATCGTCATCGGCCGCCGTGGCGCCGAGGCCGACCGCATCCGCGGTGACCTCGAGAAGCTCACGGGCAAGCAGGTCCAGCTGAACATCCTCGAGGTCAAGAGCCCCGAGACCGACGCTCAGCTGGTTGCCCAGGCCGTTGCCGAGCAGCTGTCCTCCCGCGTCTCCTTCCGTCGTGCCATGCGCAAGAGCATGCAGGGCACGATGAAGGCCGGCGCCAAGGGCATCAAGATCCAGTGTGGCGGTCGTCTCGGCGGTGCCGAGATGTCCCGTTCGGAGTTCTACCGCGAGGGCCGCGTGCCCCTGCACACGCTCCGCGCCAACGTGGACTACGGCTTCTTCGAGGCCAAGACGACCTTCGGCCGCATCGGCGTGAAGGTCTGGATCTACAAGGGCGACGTCAAGAACATCGCCGAGGTTCGCGCCGAGAACGCCGCAGCCCGCGCCGGCAACCGTCCGGCCCGTGGCGGCAACGACCGCCCGGCCCGTGGTGGCCGTGGTGGCGAGCGTGGCGGTCGCGGTCGCAAGCCGCAGCAGTCGGCTCCGGCCGCCGAGGCCCCCAAGGCCGAGGCGCCCGCCGCTGCTCCGGCTGAGAGCACCGGAACGGAGGCCTGACCGAAATGCTGATCCCCCGTAGGGTCAAGCACCGCAAGCAGCACCACCCGAAGCGCAGCGGTATGTCCAAGGGTGGCACGCAGGTTGCGTTCGGTGAGTACGGCATTCAGGCCCTCACCCCGGCGTACGTGACGAACCGTCAGATCGAGGCCGCTCGTATCGCCATGACGCGTCACATCAAGCGTGGCGGCAAGGTCTGGATCAACATCTACCCGGACCGCCCCCTCACCAAGAAGCCTGCCGAGACCCGCATGGGTTCCGGTAAGGGTTCCCCGGAGTGGTGGGTCGCCAACGTCAAGCCCGGACGCGTGATGTTCGAGCTGTCGTACCCCAACGAGAAGACCGCGCGCGAGGCGCTGACTCGTGCAGCTCACAAGCTGCCGATGAAGTGCAAGATCGTCAAGCGCGAGGCAGGTGAAGCGTGATGTCGGCCGGAACCAAGGCGTCTGAGCTGCGCGAGCTGGGCAACGAGGAGCTTGTCGCCAAGCTCCGCGAGGCCAAGGAAGAGCTGTTCAACCTCCGCTTCCAGGCGGCGACGGGTCAGCTCGAGAACCACGGCCGGCTCAAGGCCGTCCGCAAGGACATCGCGCGGATCTACACCCTCATGCGCGAGCGCGAGCTGGGCATCGAGACGGTGGAGAGCGCCTGATGAGCGAGAAGACTGTGACTGAAGAGACCGCCGCCCGCGGCTTCCGCAAGACCCGTGAGGGCCTTGTTGTCAGCGACAAGATGGACAAGACCGTCGTCGTCGCTGTCGAGGACCGCGTCAAGCACGCCCTGTACGGCAAGGTCATCCGCCGTACGAACAAGCTCAAGGCGCACGACGAGCAGAACGCTGCCGGTGTCGGCGACCGCGTCCTCCTGATGGAGACGCGTCCGCTGTCGGCGAGCAAGCGCTGGCGCATCGTCGAGATCCTCGAGAAGGCCAAGTAATTCTCTGAGGCATCCCTCAGAGTTCGTTCCGCCAGGCTCGGTGCAGAAGCGCTAGTCACTAGCGCTTCTGCACCGGGAACCGGCAGACAAACAGGAGATAGACGTGATCCAGCAGGAGTCGCGACTGCGCGTCGCCGACAACACGGGTGCGAAGGAAATTCTCACCATCCGTGTTCTCGGTGGCTCGGGTCGCCGCTACGCGGGCATCGGTGACGTCATCGTCGCCACCGTCAAGGACGCGATCCCCGGTGGCAACGTGAAGAAGGGTGACGTCGTCAAGGCGGTCATCGTTCGCACCGTCAAGGAGCGCCGCCGTCCGGACGGCTCGTACATCCGCTTCGACGAGAACGCCGCCGTCATTCTGAAGAACGACGGCGACCCTCGCGGCACCCGTATCTTCGGCCCGGTGGGCCGTGAGCTGCGCGAGAAGAAGTTCATGAAGATCATCTCGCTCGCGCCGGAGGTGCTGTAAGCATGAAGATCAAGAAGGGCGACCTGGTCCAGGTCATCACCGGTAAGGACAAGGGCAAGCAGGGCAAGGTCATTGCCGCTTACCCGCGCGACGAGCGCGTCCTGGTCGAGGGTGTCAACCGGGTCAAGAAGCACACGAAGGCCGGCCCGACCGCCAGCGGCTCGCAGGCCGGCGGCATCGTGACCACCGAGGCCCCCGTCCACGTCTCCAACGTCCAGCTGGTCGTGGAGAAGGACGGCAACAAGGTTGTCACGCGCGTCGGTTACCGCTTCGACGACGAGGGCAACAAGATCCGCGTTGCCAAGCGGACGGGTGAGGACATCTGATGACGACCACCACCACTCCGCGTCTCAAGACGAAGTACCGCGAGGAGATCACGGCGAAGCTGCAGGAGGAGTTCTCGTACGAGAACGTCATGCAGATTCCCGGTCTCGTGAAGGTCGTCGTGAACATGGGTGTCGGCGACGCCGCCCGTGACTCGAAGCTCATGGACGGTGCCGTCCGTGACCTCACGACGATCACCGGCCAGAAGCCGGCCATCACCAAGGCTCGCAAGTCCATCGCGCAGTTCAAGCTGCGTGAGGGTCAGCCGATCGGTGCCCACGTCACGCTCCGTGGCGACCGCATGTGGGAGTTCCTGGACCGCACCCTGTCGCTCGCGCTGCCGCGCATCCGCGACTTCCGCGGCCTGTCCCCCAAGCAGTTCGACGGCCGTGGCAACTACACCTTCGGTCTCACGGAGCAGGTCATGTTCCACGAGATCGACCAGGACAAGATCGACCGCGTCCGGGGTATGGACATCACCGTGGTCACCACGGCGACCAACGACGACGAGGGCCGTGCCCTTCTGCGTCACCTCGGCTTCCCGTTCAAGGAGGCGTAAGCGAGATGGCGAAGAAGGCTCTTATTGCCAAGGCTGCTCGTAAGCCGAAGTTCGGTGTCCGGGGCTACACGCGCTGCCAGCGCTGCGGCCGCCCGCACTCCGTGTACCGCAAGTTCGGCCTCTGCCGCGTGTGCCTTCGTGAGATGGCTCACCGTGGCGAGCTGCCGGGCGTGACCAAGAGCTCCTGGTAGTCCCTTAATTGGGATTGCCCGGATCTCTCGGTAAGTAGAGGGTCGGCAGAGGCCCCAGCTCTCATGGCTTACGCTAGGAGGGTTGGGCGCTTCTGCCGCCCTGACCGACTTACTACGCCGTAGGTCCCCGCGCCGCACCCGTCCCGCCCCTGTGTGGGGAGAGGGATGGCGCATACAGGAAACCCCGGCGAGAGAGGCCGAAGGCCAATTCATGACCATGACTGATCCGATCGCAGACATGCTTACGCGTCTGCGGAACGCGAACTCGGCATACCACGACTCCGTGTCGATGCCGCACAGCAAGATCAAGTCGCACATCGCGGAGATCCTCCAGCAGGAGGGTTTCATCACCGGCTGGAAGGTCGAGGACGCCGAGGTCGGCAAGAACCTCGTCCTGGAGCTGAAGTTCGGCCCGAACCGTGAGCGTTCGATCGCCGGCATCAAGCGCATCTCCAAGCCGGGTCTGCGTGTTTACGCGAAGTCCACCAACCTGCCGAAGGTCCTCGGTGGCCTGGGCGTGGCGATCATCTCCACGTCGCACGGTCTCCTGACCGGCCAGCAGGCAGGCAAGAAGGGCGTGGGTGGGGAAGTCCTCGCCTACGTCTGGTAGCGGAAGGAATCGGAGGAAACAGCTATGTCGCGTATTGGCAAGCTCCCCATCACGGTTCCCGCCGGCGTGGACGTCACCATCGACGGCCAGACGGTCTCGGTGAAGGGCCCCAAGGGTTCCCTGAGCCACACCGTTGCGGCGCCGATCGAGATCGCCAAGGGTGAGGACGGCGTTCTGGCCGTCACCCGCCCGAACGACGAGCGTCAGAACAAGGCCCTCCACGGCCTGTCCCGCACGCTGGTGGCGAACATGATCACCGGCGTGACCACGGGTTACGTGAAGAAGCTCGAAATCAGCGGTGTCGGTTACCGCGTCCTGGCGAAGGGCTCCAACCTGGAGTTCTCGCTCGGCTACAGCCACCCGATCCTGGTCGAGGCGCCCGAGGGCATCTCGTTCAAGGTCGAGGGTCCGACCAAGTTCTCGGTCGAGGGCATCGACAAGCAGAAGGTCGGCGAGGTTGCGGCCAACATCCGCAAGCTGCGCAAGCCCGACCCGTACAAGGCCAAGGGCGTCAAGTACGAAGGCGAAGTCATCCGCCGCAAGGTCGGAAAGGCGGGTAAGTAAGCCATGGCATACGGTCAGAAGATCGCTAAGGGCGACGCTTACAAGCGTGCGGCCATCAAGCGCCGCCACATTCGTATCCGCAAGAACATGTCGGGTACGGCCGAGCGTCCGCGCCTGGTCGTGACGCGCTCGAACCGGAACATCGTGGCGCAGGTCATCGACGACGTTAAGGGTCACACCCTCGCGTCGGCGTCGACCCTGGACACGTCGATCCGCGGCGGCGAGGGCGACAAGTCCGCGCAGGCCAAGTCGGTCGGCGCCCTGGTCGCCGAGCGCGCCAAGGCCGCCGGTGTCGAGGCTGTCGTGTTCGACCGTGGTGGTAACCAGTACGCCGGGCGCATCGCTGCCCTGGCGGACGCCGCCCGCGAAGCCGGACTCAAGTTCTGAGTCTTGCCCGTTCGCGCAGCGCTTTTTGATGCTGCGTAGCTAGCGGAAACAGAGAGAGGTAATTCCAATGGCTGGACCCCAGCGCCGCGGTGGCGGTGCCGGTGGCGGCGAGCGGCGGGACCGGAAGGGTCGCGACGGTGGCAACGCCGCCGAGAAGACCGCGTACGTTGAGCGCGTTGTCGCGATCAACCGCGTCGCCAAGGTTGTGAAGGGTGGTCGTCGCTTCAGCTTCACTGCGCTCGTCGTAGTGGGCGACGGTGACGGCACCGTGGGTGTCGGTTACGGCAAGGCCAAGGAGGTGCCGGCCGCCATCGCCAAGGGTGTTGAGGAGGCCAAGAAGCACTTCTTCAAGGTCCCCCGTATCCAGGGCACCATCCCGCACCCGATCCAGGGTGAGAAGGCTGCCGGCGTCGTGCTGCTCAAGCCCGCGTCCCCGGGTACCGGTGTTATCGCCGGTGGTCCGGTGCGCGCCGTGCTCGAGTGCGCCGGCGTTCACGACATCCTGTCGAAGTCGCTCGGCTCCGACAACGCGATCAACATCGTGCACGCCACGGTGGAGGCCCTGCGTGGTCTGCAGCGTCCCGAGGAGATCGCGGCTCGCCGTGGTCTGCCCCTCGAGGACGTCGCTCCCGCGGCCCTGCTGCGTGCGCGTGCCGGGGCTGGTGCGTAATGGCGCAGCTCAAGATCACGCAGACGAAGTCGTACATCGGCAGCAAGCAGAACCACCGTGACACCCTGCGTTCCCTTGGTCTCAAGGGCATCAACACGCAGGTCGTCAAGGAGGATCGTCCCGAGTTCCGCGGCATGGTGCAGACCGTCCGCCACCTCGTGACGGTCGAGGAGGTCGACTGATCATGGGTGAGCAGAACCCGCTCAAGATCCACAACCTCCGTCCGGCCCCCGGCGCCAAGACCGCCAAGACCCGTGTCGGTCGTGGTGAGGCGTCGAAGGGTAAGACGGCCGGTCGTGGTACCAAGGGCACCAAGGCCCGTTACCAGGTTCCGGAGCGCTTCGAGGGTGGCCAGATGCCCCTCCACATGCGTCTCCCGAAGCTCAAGGGCTTCAAGAACCCGTTCAAGACCGAGTTCCAGGTCGTGAACCTGGACAAGCTGGCTTCGCTCTACCCCGAGGGTGGCGAGGTCACGGTCGAGGGCCTCGTGGCCAAGGGTGCCGTGCGCAAGAACAGCCTCGTCAAGGTCCTGGGCCAGGGCGAGATCTCCGTGGCGCTGCAGGTGACGGTCGATTCCGTCTCCGGCTCCGCCAAGGAGAAGATCACCGCCGCGGGCGGTACGGTCACCGAGCTCGTCTGAGCCAATCAGGCGTCTTGATGACGTGAACGTCCCTACCGGGGATGCCCCACATATGGGGCATCCCCGGTTGGTCGTTCCAAGGGGGGCAGTTACGCCGGTAAGGTGGCGTCCGCTGTTAAGTTCCGGGCTTTGTGTGCCCCCGGCACCAATCCCGGGTCTTGGCCGTTAGACCGTTTACGTATTTGTCGAATCCTCAAGACCGTCACCTCTGACGCACGCGCGCGGGGGTCGCAGGAGGCACCGTGCTCACCGCGTTCGCCCGGGCGTTCAAGACGCCCGACCTGCGCAAGAAGCTGCTCTTCACGCTGGGCATCATCGTGATCTACCGGCTCGGGGCGCACATCCCGATCCCCGGCGTGGATTATCAGAACGTCCAAACGTGCATGAACCAGGCCAACTCCAGCTCCGGCCTGTTCGGTCTGGTCAACATGTTCAGCGGTGGCGCGCTGCTGCAGATCACGGTCTTCGCGCTCGGCATCATGCCGTACATCACCGCGAGCATCATTCTGCAGCTGCTCACCGTGGTGATCCCGCGTCTGGAAGCCCTCAAGAAGGAGGGTCAGGCCGGCACGGCGAAGATCACGCAGTACACCCGCTACCTGACCGTGGCGCTCGCCATCCTTCAGGGCACCGGCCTCGTCGCCACCGCCCGCACCGGCGCGCTCTTCCAGGGCTGCCCGGTCGCCAGCGAGATCGTCCCGGACCAGTCGATCTTCATCACGATCACGATGGTCATCACGATGACCGCCGGTACCTGCGTGATGATGTGGCTCGGCGAGCTCGTCACCGACAAGGGCATCGGCAACGGCATGTCGATCCTGATGTTCATCTCGATCGCCGCCACCTTCCCGTCCGCCCTGTGGGCCATCAAGAAGCAGGGCTCGCTGGCCGACGGCTGGATCGAGTTCGGCACGGTCATCCTCGTCGGCCTCGTCATGGTCGCCCTGGTCGTCTTCGTCGAGCAGGCCCAGCGCCGTATCCCGGTGCAGTACGCGAAGCGCATGATCGGCCGCCGTTCCTACGGCGGTACGTCCACGTACATCCCGCTCAAGGTGAATCAGGCGGGTGTGATCCCTGTCATCTTTGCCTCCTCGCTGCTCTACATTCCGGCCCTGGTCGCCCAGTTCGCCGGTGGAGATTCGCAGTGGAAGGTGTGGATCGACGACCACCTGACCAAGGGAAATCACCCGATTTACATCGTCACGTACTTCCTCCTGATCGTTTTCTTCGCGTTCTTCTACGTGGCGATCTCGTTCAACCCCGAGGAAGTCGCCGACAACATGAAGAAGTATGGTGGCTTCATCCCGGGCATCCGGGCTGGCCGACCGACCGCTGAGTACCTTTCGTACGTGCTCAACCGGATCACCTGGCCGGGTTCGCTGTACTTGGGCCTGATCGCTCTCGTGCCGACGATGGCGTTGGTTGGTTTCGGGGCAAACCAGAACTTCCCGTTCGGTGGCACGAGCATCCTGATCATCGTGGGTGTCGGCCTGGAGACGGTGAAGCAGATCGAGAGCCAGCTCCAGCAGCGCAATTACGAAGGGTTCCTCCGCTGATGCGAATCGTCCTCGTCGGGCCGCCCGGTGCTGGCAAGGGAACGCAGGCCGCGTTCCTGGCCAAGAACCTGTCGATTCCGCACATCTCCACGGGCGACCTCTTCCGTGCCAACATCAGCCAGGGCACGGAGCTGGGCAAGAAGGCCAAGTCCTACATGGACGCCGGCCAGCTGGTCCCGGACGAGGTCACCATCGGGATGGCGAAGGACCGCATGGAGCAGGCGGACGCCGTGAACGGCTTCCTGCTCGATGGCTTCCCGCGCAACGTCTCGCAGGCCGAGGCGCTCGACGTCGCCCTCAAGGCCGACGACGTCACGCTGGACGCGGTCCTCGACCTGGAGGTCCCCGAGGACGAGGTGGTCAAGCGCATCGCCGGCCGCCGCATCTGCCGTAACGACTCGGCACACGTCTTCCACGTCACGTACAAGCAGCCCGAGACCGAGGGTGTCTGCGACACCTGCGGCGGCGAGCTGTACCAGCGTGACGACGACAAGGAAGAGACCGTGCGCAAGCGGCTCGAGGTCTACCACACGCAGACCGAGCCGATCATCGACTACTACCGGGAGCAGGGGCTCGTCGTGACGATCTCCGCCCTGGGCAAGGTCGAGGAAGTCACGGGCCGGGCCATGGAGGCCCTGAAGCGCTGAGCGCTTCCTTCGTACGTGCCTGAGGCCGCGGTTCCCCGTCGAGGGGGCCGCGGCCTTAGTGTTGGTGGGTACTGGACGTACGTAACCCTCGTACTCGTACCGGATGACGGAGAGCGCAGGCCCCCATGGTGCAGATCAAGACCCCCGACCAGATTCGCAAGATGCGGGAGGCGGGGCTTGTCGTCGCGGCGATCCACGCGGCGACCCGTGAGGCGGCCGTGCCGGGCGCGACCACCAAGGATCTGGACGAGGTGGCCCGCAAGGTGCTCGCCGAGCACGGGGCGAAGTCGAACTTCCTCGGCTACGGCGGCTTCCCGGCGACGATCTGCACCTCGAAGAACGAGGTCGTCGTGCACGGCATCCCGAGCGACGACGTCGTCCTGGAGGACGGCGACATCATCTCGATCGACGCGGGCGCCATCGTGGACGGCTGGCACGGCGACGCGGCGTACACGGCCTTCGTGGGGTCCGGTCACGCTCCGGAGCTGATCGAGCTGTCCCGGGTCACCGAGGAGTCCATGTGGGCCGGGCTCGCGGCGATGAAGCAGGGCAACCGGCTGGTGGACATCTCCCGCGCCATCGAGTCGTACATCCGCCGCCAGCCGAAGCCGGGCGGCGGCAAGTACGGGATCGTCGAGGACTACGGCGGCCACGGCATCGGCACCGAGATGCACATGGACCCGCACCTGCTGAACTACGTGGAGCGGCGCCGCGGCAAGGGCCCGAAGCTCGTCCCCGGCTTCTGCCTCGCCATCGAGCCGATGGTCTCCCTCGGTACGCCGAAGACGGAGACGCTCTCGGACGACTGGACGGTCATCACGACGGACGGCACGTGGTCCTCGCACTGGGAGCACTCGGTCGCCCTCACGGAGGAGGGCCCTCTCGTCCTCACATCCCCCGACGGCGGCAAGGCCAAGCTCGCGGAACTGGGTGTCACGGCGGCGCCGGATCCGCTGGGCTGATTGCGGGGCCGCGGGGCTTAGTGATCTCCGGGGTGGGGCAGAATCACGAGATTCGTCTTTCCGGGGGTACTGACGTAGACTGACTCGTCGGCTCTCGTGTATGCGCATGTCTCCATGCGGGCACGGAAGTCGATCAAGGTAGTCGATTCGAAGGGCGAAGCGTGGCCAAGAAGCAAGGTGCCATCGAGATCGAGGGCACTGTCGTCGAGTCTCTGCCGAACGCCATGTTCAAGGTCGAGCTCCAGAACGGCCACCAGGTCCTGGCACACATCAGCGGCAAGATGCGCATGCACTACATCCGCATCCTCCCTGACGACCGGGTCGTGGTGGAGCTGTCTCCGTACGACCTCACGCGTGGCCGGATCGTCTACCGGTACAAGTAGATCTTGCCCTAGTCCCGCCTCGGTGGGCCGCCGGCAACTGACCCGGAGAACCTCACCCATGAAGGTCAAGCCGAGCGTCAAGAAGATCTGCGACAAGTGCAGGGTGATCCGCCGTCACGGTCGGGTCATGGTGATCTGCGACAACCCGCGCCACAAGCAGCGCCAGGGCTGACGTAGACCCGTTCACTGCAGTTCGTTCGTAGATCTCGCGCGACGCAGCACATTACGTACATATGCAGAGCCCGCCGGCGACGGTTCCCGTCGTGGCGACACCTTCGGTCGGAGGCCGGGGACTCAGTTCGTACCAACCCTTTGGAACAAAGGGGACGGCGGCTGGGAGTGGTTCTGCTGCAGACCTCCGAAGAATCAACAGGAGCCATGAATGGCACGCGTTGAAGGTGTTGACCTCCCGCGCGAGAAGCGCATCGAGGTCGCCCTCACCTACGTGTTCGGCATCGGCCGCACGCGCGCCCAGCAGACGCTGGACGCCATCGGTGTCGACCGCAACATCCGCGTTCGCGACATCTCCGAGGAAGACCTCGTGAAGATCCGTGAGTACGTGGACCAGAACTTCCAGACCGAGGGTGACCTCCGTCGCGAGATTCAGGCCGACATCCGCCGCAAGGTCGAGATCGGCTGCTACCAGGGTCTGCGTCACCGTCGCGGCCTGCCGGTCCACGGTCAGCGCACCAGCACGAACGCTCGTACCCGCAAGGGCCCGCGTCGCGCCATCGCCGGTAAGAAGAAGCCGGGCAAGAAGTAGTCCTCAGCGGACGCTCACCAGCGGTCTTCGCTGTAGGACCGACCACCTCCCTGTAGGAGAACGACATGCCCCCCAAGGGTCGTCAGGGCGCTGCCAAGAAGGTGCGCCGCAAGGAAAAGAAGAACGTCGCTCACGGCCACGCGCACATCAAGAGCACGTTCAACAACACGATCGTGTCCATCACGGACCCGACCGGCAACGTGATCTCGTGGGCCTCCGCCGGCCACGTCGGCTTCAAGGGCTCCCGCAAGTCCACGCCGTTCGCCGCGCAGATGGCCGCCGAGTCGGCTGCCCGTCGCGCGCAGGAGCACGGCATGCGCAAGGTCGACGTCTTCGTCAAGGGCCCGGGTTCCGGTCGTGAGACCGCCATCCGCTCCCTGCAGGCGACCGGCCTCGAGGTCGGCTCGATCCAGGACGTCACGCCGACGCCGCACAACGGCTGCCGTCCCCCCAAGCGCCGCCGCGTCTGACCCTCACCGGGTCGTCGCAGGCCGCTTGGTCTGAGGTTTTCGGGCGGTACGGCTCTCGTCTCTTGTACGAGGCCGTGCCGCCCGTACCATTGCAGTACTGGTCGGGCATCAAATAGTGGGTGCCCATGACTGAAGGAATCACTTCATGCTGATCGCTCAGCGTCCCTCGTTGACCGAAGAGGTCGTCGACGAATTCCGCTCCCGGTTCGTGATCGAGCCGCTGGAGCCGGGCTTCGGCTACACCCTCGGCAACTCCCTCCGCCGCACCCTCCTCTCGTCGATCCCCGGCGCTGCTGTCACCAGCATCCGCATCGACGGTGTCCTGCACGAGTTCACCACCGTGCCGGGCGTCAAGGAGGACGTCACCGACCTCATCCTGAACATCAAGCAGCTGGTCGTCTCCTCGGAGCACGACGAGCCGGTCGTGATGTACCTGCGCAAGCAGGGCCCGGGTCTGGTCACCGCCGCCGACATCGCGCCCCCGGCCGGTGTCGAGGTGCACAACCCCGACCTCGTCCTCGCCACGCTCAACGGCAAGGGCAAGCTGGAGATGGAGCTGACCGTCGAGCGCGGTCGCGGCTACGTCTCCGCCGTCCAGAACAAGCAGGTCGGTCAGGAGATCGGGCGCATCCCGGTCGACTCGATCTACTCGCCGGTTCTCAAGGTCACGTACAAGGTCGAGGCCACGCGTGTCGAGCAGCGCACCGACTTCGACAAGCTGATCGTCGACGTCGAGACCAAGCAGGCGATGCGTCCCCGTGACGCCATGGCCTCCGCCGGTAAGACGCTGGTCGAGCTGTTCGGTCTCGCCCGCGAGCTGAACATCGACGCCGAGGGCATCGACATGGGTCCGTCCCCGACGGACGCCGCGCTCGCCGCCGATCTGGCGCTGCCGATCGAGGAGCTCGAGCTCACCGTTCGGTCGTACAACTGCCTCAAGCGCGAGGGCATCCACTCCGTGGGTGAGCTCGTCGCCCGCTCCGAGGCCGACCTGCTCGACATCCGCAACTTCGGTGCGAAGTCGATCGACGAGGTCAAGGCGAAGCTGGCCGGCATGGGCCTGGCCCTCAAGGACAGCCCGCCCGGATTCGACCCGACCGCCGCCGCCGACGCCTTCGGCGCCGACGACGACGCGGACGCCGGGTTCGTCGAGACCGAGCAGTACTGAGACGCTCCGCTTCGGCGGACGGATCACTTGCTGCGGGACCGTGGTTGCGGTTGCGCAGTTCCCCGCGCCCCTGAAAAGGGGCGCGGGTCTCCGACAGGCGACCGCCTGCTCGGATACTGACCCCGGTACCTGATACGGCCGGGGCAGACACCTAGGAGAAACATCATGCCGAAGCCCGCCAAGGGTGCCCGTCTGGGCGGCAGCGCCGCGCACGAGAAGCTGCTCCTCGCGAACCTCGCGAAGTCGCTCTTCGAGCACGGCAAGATCACGACGACCGAGGCCAAGGCCCGTCGTCTGCGTCCGTACGCGGAGCGTCTGGTCACCAAGGCGAAGAAGGGCGACCTTCACAACCGCCGTCAGGTGCTCCAGGTCATCACGGACAAGGGCGTCGTCCACACGCTCTTCACCGAGATCGCCCCGCGCTACGAGAACCGTCCGGGTGGCTACACCCGTATCACCAAGATCGGTAACCGCCGTGGCGACAACGCGCCCATGGCTGTCATCGAGCTGGTCGAGGCCCTGACGGTCCAGCAGCAGGCCACCGGTGAGGCCGAGGCCGCCACCAAGCGTGCCGCCAAGGACGCCGAGGCCGCCGAGGCGCAGACCGAGGCTCCGGCCGAGGCTGCCGCCGAGGAGTCGAAGGACGCCTGAGGCTGACGCCTTGTGTGTGAGCGGGTCCGCCCTTCCGGGGCGGGCCCGCTTTCCGTTTCTCCCTAAGGATTGTTTGTTGTGAGTGATGAGGTGGCCGACGGCTTCGTCCGGCTGCGGCTCGACGTGAGCTACGACGGCAGGGACTTCTCCGGCTGGGCCAAGCAGGCCTCCGGGCGGCGGACCGTGCAGGGGGAGATCGAGGACGCGCTCCGTACGGTGACGCGGTCCTCGCAGGCGTACGACCTGACGGTCGCAGGGCGCACGGATGCCGGGGTGCACGCGCGGGGCCAGGTCGCCCACGTGGACCTGCCGGCGGAGGTCTGGGCCGAGCACCGGGAGAAGCTGCTCAAGCGGCTCGCGGGGCGGCTGCCGAAGGATGTGCGGGTGTGGTCGGTGGCCGAGGCGCCGAGCGGCTTCAACGCGCGCTTCTCGGCGATCTGGCGGCGGTACGCGTACCGGGTGACGGACCACCCGGGCGGGGTCGACCCGCTGCTGCGCGGGCACGTGCTGTGGCACGACTGGCCGCTGGACGTCGACGCCATGAACGAGGCGGCCGAGCGGCTGCTCGGTGAGCACGACTTCGCCGCGTACTGCAAGAAGCGCGAGGGCGCGACGACCATTCGTACGCTGCAGGAGCTGAGCCTCGTGCGCGGCGAGGACGGGATCGTCACCGCGACCGTGCGGGCCGACGCCTTCTGCCACAACATGGTGCGGTCCCTGATCGGGGCGCTGCTGTTCGTGGGGGACGGGCACCGGCCCGCCGACTGGCCCGGCAAGGTGCTCGCCGCCGGTGTGCGGGACTCCGCCGTGCACGTGGTGCGGCCGCACGGGCTGACCCTCGAGGAGGTCGGCTACCCGGCCGACGAGCTGCTCGCCGCGCGCAACAAGGAGGCGCGCAACAAGCGGACGCTCCCGGGCGCCGGCTGCTGCTGAGAGCGGCGCCCGGGGCGGCGGTCAGCCCGCGGTCGCGGCCGCGGACGCCTGGACCTCGCCGCGCCGCTTGATCTGCTGGAAGGTGAATTCCTGCAGGTCGTCGCCGAGGGAGAACACCATGGTGTCCTTCTTCGTGGCGTCCTGGCCGTTGGTGAGGCCGCCGTTGGTGAAGTATGTGTAGCGGCCCACCGAGTTGGCGGTCTGGCGGCACACCGTGGTGCGGCAGAACGTGGGCACCCCGGAGCCCGGCAGCGAGGCCACCGTGCCGTCGAAGTCGTACTGCTCCTTGGCCTTGTTCGCCTCCGCCTTCGTCTTGAAGACGGCGACACCGATGGTGACCGCGGAGTTGCCCTTGTAGTACGTGGCGCGGATCAGCTGCTGGCAGTCGTTGCTCTTCAGGATCCCGGACAGGCCCTTCTGCGCGGCCGAGGCGCAGTCGGTGGTGCGGGCCGTGGCGCCCTTCGTGTACACCCGGTCACCGGCGGTGAACTGCTTGCCGGGGAAGAGCGAGTCCGCGGTGAGCGGGGCCTTGTCCTTCGCTGCGCTGTTGATGAAGTCGTTCGGGTCGAGCGGGGGCGGCGGGGTCGTCTCGTCGAAGGACGGCCCTCCCGACTTGCCCTCGCTGGGGATGTCCGCCGTGCTCGGCAGCTGTTCCGCCGGTTTGTTGGCGGCGTCGTTCTTGCTGTTGGTCGAGACGATGCCCCACGCGACCGCCGAACCGACGGCGAGCGTGGCCACGATCGCGCCGCCGATCATCATCCAGCGCTTCTTGCGCGCGCGTGCCTCTGATGCCTCCGCGAGCGACGCCCAGTCCGGGGTCGACCCGCCGTCATTGGGCCCCCACGGGGATCCCCCTTGCCCGAAACTCATGGGGCGCATCTTAGAGGTACGCCCCTGTGTGGCAGGGGCCTCGTCCCGTGGTGGAGGTGTGAGGGCTTCCGTCGCGTTACCGTGAAGGGACACGGCACAGTGGGATACAGGGCCTCCGGTTCACCGGGGCCGACGCGTTTTGACCCGTACGGGGCGGCGCGGGTATCCTCGGCATTTGTTATACGTATTGGCTTGGTCGTTCTCACGCGAAGGGCCCTTACGTAGGTTCCCTGGAGCAGTTACCAGTGGCTCGCATACGGGTTAGCGTCCCCGGCCTTTGTGAGCCCCAGCTGCATGATCGCTTCAGTGGTGCCGTGTGTCAGGACCCCATTCACTGAAGAAGCGAAGGCATACGACCGTGCGTACGTACAGCCCCAAGCCCGGCGACATCACTCGCCAGTGGCACGTCATTGACGCTCAGGACGTTGTCCTGGGCCGTCTGGCGACCACCGCTGCCACCCTTCTGCGTGGCAAGCACAAGCCGATCTACGCGCCGCACGTCGACGCGGGCGACTTCGTCGTCATCATCAACGCCGACAAGGTGCACCTGTCCGGCAACAAGAAGACCCAGAAGATGGCGTACCGCCACTCCGGTTACCCGGGCGGTCTGCGCTCCGTGCGCTACGACGAGCTTCTGGAGAAGAACCCCGAGAAGGCCGTCGAGAAGGCCATCAAGGGCATGCTTCCCAAGAACACGCTCGGCCGTCAGATGCTCTCGAAGCTGAAGGTCTACTCGGGCGACACGCACCCGCACGCTGCCCAGCAGCCGGTGCCGTTCGAGATCACCCAGGTCGCGCAGTAGTTCCGGCCACACCCCCTAAGACAGAAAAGAATCTGAGGAGAATCGTGGCCGAGACCACTGCCGAGACGCCGGTCGAAGAGATCGCCGACGTCGAGAGCTACACCACCGAGTCCGACGCCCCCGTCGAGGGCGAGTACACCTCGGAGTCCAACCCGGCGCGCTTCGGTGACCCGCAGCCGGCCGCCGGCCTGGGCCGCCGCAAGAACGCCATCGCGCGCGTTCGCATCGTGCCCGGCACCGGCAAGTGGAAGGTCAACGGGCGCACGCTCGAGGACTACTTCCCGAACAAGGTGCACCAGCAGGAAGTCAACGAGCCCTTCAAGGTGCTCGAGCTCGACGGCCGCTACGACGTCATCGCCCGCATCTCGGGTGGCGGCGTCTCCGGTCAGGCCGGCGCCCTGCGCCTCGGCGTGGCCCGCGCGCTGAACGAGGCCGACGTGGACAACAACCGCGGCGCCCTCAAGAAGGCCGGCTACCTCCGCCGCGACGACCGTGCGGTCGAGCGCAAGAAGGCCGGTCTCAAGAAGGCCCGCAAGGCCCCGCAGTACAGCAAGCGCTAAATCCCGCTGCCTGCTTGTACTTCTGTTCGCCCCGGCGGCACGTATCGTGCCGCCGGGGCGTTCGGCTTATGACGATTGTGTTGGTTCGGAGGACATCAAGGTGGGACGACTCTTCGGCACGGACGGCGTGCGCGGCGTCGCCAACGCGGATCTGACGGCGGAGCTCGCGCTCGGTCTGTCGGTGGCGGCGGCACATGTTCTGGGCGAGGCAGGCAGTTTTGAGGGCCATCGTCCGGTGGCCGTGGTCGGCCGTGATCCGCGCGCCTCGGGCGAGTTCCTGGAGGCCGCGGTCGTCGCCGGCCTGGCCAGCGCCGGAGTCGACGTGCTGCGCGTGGGCGTGCTGCCCACGCCCGCGGTCGCGTATCTCACGGGCGCGCTGGGCGCCGACCTCGGCGTGATGCTCTCCGCGAGCCACAACGCCATGCCGGACAACGGCATCAAGTTCCTCGCCCGCGGCGGCCACAAGCTGGACGACGCGCTCGAGGACCGCATCGAGGCGATCTACGAGGAGCACAGCACCGGCGCCCCGTGGAACCGCCCGACGGGCGCGGGCGTCGGCCGCGTGAAGTCGTACGGCGAGGGCCTCGACCAGTACATCGCGCACCTCGCGGGCGTGCTGCCGAACCGGCTCGAGGGCCTGAAGATCGTCCTCGACGAGGCGCACGGCGCGGCCTCGCGGGTCTCCCCGGAGGCCTTCACCCGCGTCGGCGCCGAGATCGTCACGATCGGCGCGGACCCGGACGGGCTGAACATCAACGACGGGTGCGGTTCGACCCACCTGGACCTGCTGAAGGCCGCCGTCGTCGAGCACGGGGCCGACTTCGGCATCGCGCACGACGGGGACGCCGACCGCTGCCTGGCCGTGGACCACACCGGCTCCGAGGTGGACGGCGACCAGATCATGGCCGTCCTCGCGCTCGACATGAAGGCGCGCGGCGTGCTGCGCGACGACACGCTGGTCGCGACCGTCATGTCGAACCTGGGCCTGAAGCTGGCGATGGAGCGCGAGGGCATCAACCTCGTGCAGACCGCCGTCGGCGACCGGTACGTCCTGGAGAACATGAAGGAGAACGGGTTCGCGCTGGGCGGCGAGCAGTCCGGGCACGTCATCGTCCTGGACCACGCGACGACCGGCGACGGCACGCTGACGGGCCTGCTGCTCGCGGCGCGCGTCGCGCAGACCGGGCGGACGCTGAAGGACCTGGCGAGCGTCATGGAGCGGCTGCCGCAGGTGCTCATCAACGTCCCGGACGTCGACAAGTCCCGCGTCACCACGTCCGGGGAGCTGCAGGCGGCCGTGGCCGACGCCGAGCGTGAACTCGGCTCGACCGGGCGGGTGTTGCTGCGCTCCTCCGGTACCGAGCCGCTGGTGCGGGTGATGGTCGAGGCCGCGGACATCGCGCAGGCCCGGTCCGTCGCGGAGCGCCTGGCCGACGTCGTGAAGTCGGCGCTGGGTTAAGCCTGTTGCCTGGCGGTACGTTCGCGCTGCTTGGCCCAGAGGTACTTCTGGGCGAGGAGCGTGAGCGTACCGGCGAGGACGATGCCCAGCAGGTTCAGCAGGAGCTGCTGGGTCGAGCCCCAGGTCTGCTTCATGTCGCCGTAGCTCAGCGCCACCGCGGCGTTCGCCGCCGCCGGGACCGTGGTCACCGAGATGGCGACGCCCACGAGCGCACCGGACTTCGCCGAGGTGAGCGAGAGGGTGCCGGCCGCGCCCGCGAGGACGGCCACCACGAACGAGAACCAGTCGGGCGCGTAGACGAAGCCGGTGTTCGGCCGGTCCGCCTCCAACTGGCCCTCGCTGAACAGGTTCACGGCGTCCATGAAGTAGCTGAAGCCCACCGTCACCGCCATCGCCACCGCGAAGCCGACGAGCAGGGCGACCAGGGAGCGCCACGCGAGGCGCGGCGAGCGCCGCACCAGCGCCGTGCAGAACCCGGCGAGCGGGCCGAACTCCGGGCCGACCGCCATGGCGCCCACGATCAGGATCGCGTTGTCGAGCACGACACCGCACGCCGCGATCATCGTCGCGATCACCAGGAACGCCACGTACGTGATGGTGAGCGTGGACTCCTCGTGCGTGGCGTCCGAGAGCTGCTCCCACAGCACCGCGTCCGCGCCCTCGCCCGGCGCGTCCTCCTCCGCCTTGTCGGCGCGCAGGGACAGCGACAGGTCGATGTTCTCGACGGAGATCGAGCCCGACCTGTCGATGCCCAACTTCCGCAGCCCGCCGATGAGTTCGTCACCGGCCTCGCGGGCGACGTCGCACATGACGACGTCGCCGGACGGGTTGCGGGCGGCGTCCGGGAACACCACCAGGTGCGTGGTGCCGGTCGTCTTCTCGATGAGGCGCACCACGTCGTCCGTCGTGTCGGACGGCGTGATCAGGCGCAGATGCAGCATGGCGCCTTTCTAGCAGCTACAGCTTGCGCAGACGCAGCCGCTGCACCTTGTGGTCGGGGCCCTTGCGGATGACGAGCCCGGCGCGGCCGCGGGTGGGCGCCACGTTCTCAAGGAGGTTCACCTTGTTGATGGTGCGCCAGGTGGTGCGCGCGTAGTCCAGGGCCTCCTCCTCGGAGACCTGGGTGTACTTCCTGAAGTACGAGGACGGGTCCTGGAAGGCCGTCGCGCGCAGCTTGCGGAAGCGGTTGAGGTACCAGGCCTCGATGTCCTCGGCGCGCGCGTCGACGTACACGCTGAAGTCGAAGAAGTCGGCGAGTCCTACGCGGGTGCGGCCGTCCTTGCCGGGCAGGGCGGGCTGCAGCACGTTCAGGCCCTCGACGATGAGGATGTCGGGGCGGCGCACGACGAGCTTCTCGCCGGGCACGATGTCGTAGATCAGGTGCGAGTAGACCGGGGCGGTCACCTCGTCCTTGCCCGCCTTGATGTCGGCGACGAAGCGGGTCAGGGCCCGGCGGTCGTACGACTCGGGGAAGCCCTTGCGGGACATCAGGCCGCGGGCCTGGAGCTCCTTGGTGGGGAGCAGGAACCCGTCGGTCGTGACGCGCTCGACGCGCGGGTGCTCGGGCCAGCGGGAGAGCAGGGCCTGGAGGAGGCGGGCGACGGTCGACTTGCCGACCGCGACGGAGCCGGCGACTCCTATGACGAAGGGCGTGCCGGACTGGGCGGCCTTCTTGTTCGTCTCGCCGAGGAACGTGTTGAGCGCCCCGCGCAGGCCGTCGGTCGCGCCCACGTACAGATTCAGCAGTCGGGACAGCGGCAGATAGATGTCGCGGACCTCGTCCAGGTCGATCACGTCACCGAGGCCGCGCAACCGCTCCAGCTCTTCCGCGGTCAGCGGCAGTGGCGTCTTGTCGCGCAGTGCGCTCCATTCGGTGCGGGTGAGGTCGACGTAGGGAGTCACCTCCGGCTTCTGCCGGTGGGTGCTCCGGGAGGTCGCTTGTGCCTTGGGCTCGGAGACCGGAGAGATCACAGTCCATTGTTACGGCAGTGTGGCCCGCGGCGGCAGGTGGGGTGTGTCACGCCGGGAGTTTCGGGAACCCCGTTCGTCACAGCTTCGCCACAGGTATGGACCGTACGTGGGGGTGGCGATACATTCCGTGCACCCGTGGGACGCAACGCTGTCCGCGGGGCGGGAGGGGATCCGTGATGACCGCGCTTCGTGTGCCGAAATTCGTCCGTCGCCGGCCGGTGGACGGCCGCGCCGTGGACGACTGGGCCATGGACGACTGGGCGAGCCAGGTCCACAGCGAACTCGCGCTGGAACTGCCCGACGAGGACATCGTCGAGGATCTGGACGACTGCCTCGACTTCTACCGGCTCGGCAGCAAGCCGCGCTGCGAGGAGGTCGAGTACCTGGCGCTCGTGCGGGACGCGCGCGACCGGATCGACCGGGGCTGGACGGCCTGAGGCCGTCCCGGCGGGGGCCCGGACACAGGCTCTAAGGTCGGGTGCATGAGCATCATCGGGGTCGGTATCGACGTGGCCGAGATCGAGCGGTTCGCGGCGTCGCTGGAGCGCACGCCGAGCATGGCCGAGCGCCTCTTCCTGGACGACGAGCTACTGCTGCCCAGCGGGGAGCGGCGCGGGATCGCCTCGCTCGCCGCCCGGTTCGCCGCGAAGGAGGCCGTCGCCAAGGCGCTCGGCGCGCCGGCGGGGCTGCGCTGGACCGACGCCGAGGTGTGGGTCGAGGACAGCGGACAGCCCCGGCTCCGGGTGACCGGGACGGTGGCAGCGCGGGCGGCCGAGCTGGGTGTGAAGGGGTTCCACGTCTCGCTGAGCCATGACGCTGGCGTCGCGTCCGCGGTGGTGGTGGCCGAGGGGTAGGGCCGCGGCCGCAACCCCTCGGCCGGTGGGCCCTACGACCGGTGGCGGAACACGATCCGGCCCCGGGTCAGGTCGTACGGAGTGATCTCCACCTGGACCCGGTCCGCCAGCAGGATCTTGATGTAGTTCTTGCGGATCTTGCCGCTGACGTGCGCGAGCACCCGGTGCCCGTTGTCGAGCTCCACGGTGAACATGGCGCTGCGCAGGCACTCGACGACGGTGCCCTCGGCGTGCACGCCGCCTCCGGTGTTCTTCGCCGCCCTCCTCGCCTCACTCATCGGACCAGCTCCAGTGCGCGGTTCACGCGCCGCGCGCCGATGCCGTCGAAGAGGTCCTTCGCCGCTTCGTTCGCCTCGTCCACCTCGGCCGACGCCGTCCGTACGCCGGTGCGGTGCAGGGTGTGCAGGACGTCGGCGAGCAGGGCCCGCGCGATGCCGCGGCGGCGCGCGTCCGTGCGGACCGCGAGCAGGCCGATGCGGGGGCGCCGGGTGGCCGTCGCCAGGCGCAGGAGGCCCAGGTAGGCGCCGTCCGGGGCCTCGGCGACGGCGTACTTCGTGGGGTCGACGACCGTGACGCCCGGGGGCAGCGGCCGCACCTCGGCCGGCATGGTGCGCCAGCCGACCGTGGCCTCGACCTCGTCCCGGACCGTGCGGTCGAGGACGCGCAGCCGTGCCTCGTCCGCCGCCCCGTACGGGACGACGGTGACGCCCGCGGGCGGGCGCGCGGTGTCGAGTCCCGTGACGGCGGGGTCGGTGGGGACCGCGTACTCCCACTCGCCGCGGCCGACCGTGAAGCCGAACTCCCGCCATTTCGACGTCAGTTCGGTGTCGGACTCGTCGACGACGGTGTGCAGCGGGCCCGGCAGGTCCGCGAGCAGCGTCCCGGCCAGGGCCGCGAACGCGGTGTCGTGCCAGGCGTCGACGCTGATGAACAGGCGGCCGTCGGGCCGGTGCGCGGCGTGGCCGCGGCCGATCACCTCGTCGTTCTCCAGGGCGTGCCATTGATGGTCGGCCACGCGGGTGACGACGAGCGGGGGTGGGGCTGTGGGGCGGGTGCGTTCAGTGTTCATCGGTGTCTCCTCTCGGGAGCCCTCGATCGATCGTGAGATCTTCGGGGCGCTCCCGGCGACACCTGCTGTCAGCCGCCGGACCGTGACGAGCTGAGGGAGCACCCATGGGTGACTGCGTTCACGGGTCTCACCTCCCAGCTGTGCCTTGCACGGTCGTCGATGACGGTAGCAAGGGGCGGGCGTCAGGCGAAGCGGTTTTCCGCGACGTCCTGCCAGGCGCTGCGCAGCGCCCCCGCCACGTCCTGCGCCGAGATCGGCGCCCCGTCCGCCGCGTGCCGCGCCGCGAGCCCGTGCAGATGGGCGCCGACCGAGGCCGCGTCCAGCGGGGCGAGGCCCGCCGCGAGCAGCGATCCGGTCAGGCCGGAGAGGACGTCGCCGCTGCCGGCCGTGGCGAGCCACGGGGTGCCGGTGGGGTTCACGCGGGCGGGGCGGGCCCCGTCCGGCGGCGCGACCAGGGTCGTCGAGCCCTTCAGGAGGACGGTGGCGGCGTAACGGGACGCCAACTCCCGTACGGACGCGAGGCGTTCGGCCTCCACCTCGTCGCGCGTCACGCCGAGGAGCGCGGCCGCCTCCCCGGCGTGCGGGGTGAGGACGGTGGGCGCCGTGCGCTCGCGGACCGTCGCCGGGTCCGCGAGGCGCAGCCCGTCCGCGTCGATCAGGACCGGGACGTCCGAGGCCAGTACGTCGTGCAGCCCGGACGTGTCGTCGCCGAGGCCGGGGCCGATCACCCAGGCCTGGACCCGGCCCGCCTTCGCCGGTGGCCCTGCCGATACGAGCGTCTCCGGGAAGCGGGCCAGCACCGCGTCCGCCGCCGGACCCACGTACCGCACGGCCCCGGCCCCGCCGTGCAGCGCGCCCGCCACCGCGAGGACCGCCGCGCCGGGGTAGCGCGCCGAGCCCGCGACGATGCCGACGACGCCGCGCCGGTACTTGTCGCTCTCGCCGGACGGCCGGGGGAGCAGCGCCGCCACATCCGCGTACTGGAGCGCCTCCAACTCCGTGTCGGCAGGGGCGAGTTCGAGGCCGATGTCGACGAGGCGGAGCGCGCCCGCGTACTCCCGAGCCGGGTCGACGAGCAGGCCCGGCTTGTACGTTCCGAAGGTGACGGTCGCGTCCGCGCGGACGGCTTCGCCGCGCACCTCGCCGGTGTCGGCGTCGACGCCGCTCGGGAGGTCGACGGCCACGACGGTGCCGCGTGCCGCGGCGGCCAGTTCGGCCGCGCGGGGGCGCAGGCCGCCCTTGCCGCCGATGCCCACGATGCCGTCGACGACGAGGTCGGCGCGGCCCACGCGCTCCGGGGCGCTCTCGTCCTGCGCGTCGAGGTCCGTGCCGCCCGCCGCGCGCAGCGCCGCGAGGCCGCCGGGGTGCGCCCGGTCGGGGGAGAGCAGCAGCGCCGTGACGCCCGCGCCGCGCCGGGCCAGGCGGGCGCCCGCGTACAGGGCGTCGCCGCCGTTGTCCCCCGAGCCGACGAGCAGCGTGACGCGGGAGCCGTACACCTTGCCGAGCAGATCGGCGCAGGCGGTGGCGAGGCTCGCCGCCGCGCGCTGCATCAGCGCGCCCTCGGGGAGCCGCGCCATGAGGGCGCGCTCGGCGGACCTGACCGTCTCTACGTCGTGGGCGAGTCGCATGCCATCGAGTGTCCCTCAGGGACGCCGCCCCGGCCGAAGTGATTTGTGCCGGATTGGCCAACGGATTGAGTGTCACAGCCCTCTGAGACACTGACCTCACCATGAACGAGAACGTGACTGCCCCGCTCCGCGCCCGCGCCGAGATCAACCTGGCCGCGCTCAAGGCCAACGTGAGGACCCTGCGCGCGCACGCGCCGGGGGCCGCGTTCATGGCCGTGGTGAAGGCGGACGCGTACGGGCACGGGATGCTCCCGGTCGCCCGGGCCGCCAAGGAGGCGGGCGCCGAGTGGCTGGGGGCCGCCACCGCCGAGGAGGCGCTCGAACTGCGCGCGGCGGGGCTGCCGGGGCGGATCATGTGCTGGCTGTGGGTGCCGGGCGGGCCCTGGCGCGAGGGGATCGAGGCCGATCTCGACATGTCGGTGAGCGGCATGTGGGCGCTGCGCGAGGTCGTCGACGCCGCGCGCGCGACGGGCCGGACCGCCCGCATCCAGCTCAAGGCCGACACGGGGCTCGGGCGGAACGGATGCCTGCCCGCGGACTGGCCCGAGCTCGTGCGCGAGGCGCTGGAGGCGCAGCGGGACGGGTTCGTGGACGTCACGGGGCTCTGGTCGCACTTCGCGTGCGCCGACGAGCCGGGGCACCCCTCCATCGCCGCCCAGCTGACCGCCTTCCGTGAGATGGTCGCGCAGGCGGAGGCCGCGGGCGTCACCCCCGAGGTCCGGCACATCGCCAACTCGCCGGGGACGCTGACCCTGCCCGAGACGCACTTCGACCTCGTGCGCCCCGGCATCGCGATGTACGGGATCTCTCCGAGCCCCGAGGTCGGCGCGCCCGGCGACTTCGGTCTGCGCCCCGTGATGACGCTGAAGGCGAATCTCGCGCTCGTGAAGCACGCGCCGGGTGGACTCGGCATCAGTTACGGGCATCACTACGTCACACCGGGCGAGACGACGCTCGGCCTCGTCCCGCTCGGCTACGCGGACGGCATCCCGCGACACGCGTCCGGCACGGCCCCGGTCCTGATCGGCGGCAAGCGGCGCACGATCGCGGGCCGGGTGGCCATGGACCAGTTCGTCGTCGACCTCGGCGGCGACGAGCCGGCCGCGGGGGACGAGGCGGTGCTCTTCGGGCCTGGTGACGGCGGCGAGCCGACCGCCGAGGACTGGGCGGTCGCGGCGGGCACCATCGCGTACGAGATCGTCACACGCATCGGATCCCGCGTGCCGCGCGTCTACGTGGACGAAGCGGGCGCCGCGCGCGCGTGACCGGCGTCACGGGTTGAAGGTCCACCGGCACGGCCGTCCGAGCCGCCACCATGTGAAGCGGCAACGGAACGGGTAACCCGACACCGGGCGACAGGCAGGACGCGGAACAGGGGAGCGGCACGTGAGCGAGAGCAGCGCACCGGCCACGGCGGCGGTCGTCGAAGCGGCGGAACGGGCCGCCTCGGGGAACTGGCGGCGGGCCGGCCTCGCGGGCGCCGCCATAGGCGTGGTCGCGGCGGGTGCCGCCGCGGGCGTCGCCATCGAGCGGCTGACCGTGGGCCGCGGCATGCGCAAGAAGGCGCGGCTCGCCCTCGACGCGTCGGGGCCCTACGGATCGCTGCGCGGCGTGCCCGGAAAGGCGTACGCGGAGGACGGCACGGAGCTGTACTACGAGGTCGACGAGGCGGACCCGGAGGCCGGTGGTACGTCGCCGCGCAGACGCCGCCTGTTCGGCCGCAAGAACCCGGCGCCCGTCACCGTCGTCTTCAGCCACGGCTACTGCCTGAGTCAGGACTCCTGGCACTTCCAGCGCGCGGCCCTGCGCGGCGTCGTCCGCTGCGTGTACTGGGACCAGCGCAGCCACGGCCGTTCGGGGCGCGGCGCCGAGCAGGTCGAGGACGGGGTGCCGGTCTCCATCGACCGGCTCGGCGGCGACCTGAAGTCCGTCGTCGACGCGGCCGCGCCCGAGGGGCCGCTCGTCCTCGTCGGCCACTCCATGGGCGGCATGACCGTGATGGCGCTCGCCGACCGGTGCCCCGAGCTGATCCGCGACCGGGTCGTGGGCGTCGCCCTCGTCGGTACGTCGTCGGGGAAGCTCGGCGAGGTCAACTACGGGCTTCCGGTGGCCGGGGTGAACGCGGTGCGGCGGGTGCTCCCCGGCGTCCTGAAGGCGCTCGGACAGCGCGCCGACCTGGTGGAGAAGGGGCGCCGGGCGACGGCCGACCTGTTCGCCGGGATCATCAAGCGGTACTCGTTCGCCTCGCGGGACGTCGACCCGGCGGTGGCCCGGTTCGCCGAGCGGATGATCGAGGGGACGCCGATCGACGTGGTCGCGGAGTTCTACCCGGCGTTCGAGGACCACGACAAGGCGGACGCCCTGGCGGGCTTCGCGGACCTGCCCGTGCTCGTCCTGGCCGGGGAGCACGACCTGGTCACGCCGAGCGACCACAGCGAGGCGATCGCGGCGCTGCTGCCGGACTCCGAGTACGTACTGGTGCCGGACGCCGGGCACCTCGTGATGCTGGAGCACCCCGAGGTCGTCACGGACCGGCTCGCGGACCTTTTGGTGCGTGCGGGAGCCGTGCCGACAGCCGCTACCGTGGGGATTTATGGAGACACCGGCAACACCGCACAGCCCGGCGGCTGAGCCCGCCACCCCCCTCAGCACGGTCAGCGTCACCGTCAACTCCCCGGACGAGATGCGGGAGTTGGGGCTCGCCCTGGCCAAACAGCTGCGCCCCGGCGACCTCGTCATGCTCACCGGCGAGCTGGGTGCGGGCAAGACGACGCTGACCCGCGGGCTCGGCGCGGGCATGGGCGTACGCGGTGCGGTGACCTCGCCGACCTTCGTGATCGCCCGTGTGCATCCGCCGCTCGGCGAGGGCCCGGCCCTGGTGCACGTCGACGCGTACCGGCTCGGCGGCGGGCTCGACGAGATGGAGGACCTCGACCTCGACGTGTCCCTGTCGGACTCCGTGGTCGTCGTGGAGTGGGGCGACGGCAAGGTGGAGGAGCTGTCCGAGGACCGGCTTCACGTGATCATCGACCGGGCCACGGGCGACACCACGGACGAGGTGCGGGTCGTGACGCTCAACGGCATCGGCGAGCGGTGGACCGAGGCGGACCTGGGGTCGCTGGCGGGCTGACCCCCGGATCCCGGACACATCCCGACAGGGCGTCGGCAAATTCTTGCGCGGCGTGGCTTCGGCGTGTTCACATGGAGGCCGGTGCTGGTTAGGTCTACCTAACCACGTCCCCTCGACCGCCGCCGGGAGGCATCATGTCGACTTCGGAACGTGAAGGTGTGCGCGCAGTGTCGATGCGGGATCTTTTGGCGTCGTGTGCGGCGGCCCGAGCGGTTTCTACGCCGCCGAATCCGCCGCGGCGTGAGTCTTCGTTGCGCCGCGACGGCGTTGCGGACTCGGGGCGCTGCCCCGGACCCCGCGGCCTCTCGTCCAAGAGCGGGGCTTGATATACCGATACTCGCCGACGGGGCTTGAAATGCTGGCCCTCGCTCGCCGGCGGGCTTGAGGTAGCGGCGCCAGCCGTTACTTGACGACGACGACCTTGGCGCCGATCGTCGCGAACTGCCACATCGCGTCGGCGTCCTCGCGGGACTCGCGGATGCCGCCGGTCTGCTTGCCGGGGTCGGGGGCGGCCGTCGAACCGTTGACCGCCGCGCTGAAGCCGATCGCCACACCGTTCGTGTTCGCGAAGCGGACCACGTGCTCGATCGGCACGCCGTCCGTGCCCGTGACCGAGCCGGAGCGGGAGGTCACCGAGTACGAGCCGGGCGCCGGGTCCACCGTGCCGGGCGTGACCCGGAACGTCGACTTCGGCTTGTTGCCCGAGCCGACCAGCCACACCCGGTCCCCGCCCAGCGAGTACACGACACGCTCGCCCTTGCCCGAGCCCGCGGGCAGCGCCTTCGGGTCCGTCTTCTTCTTGGGCGTCTTCGACGCCGAGGCGGAGGGCGAGGAGCCCTCCTTCTTCTCGGCGAGGTCGGAGGGCGCGCTCGCCGACGCCTGATAGGCGAGGAAGCCGACCACGACGAGTGATCCCGCCGTGAGCGCGGTCACGAATCCGGTGCTGCTCCGTGCCACCAGGTGCCTGCCTCTCAAGTACGAACCTCAGGGTGACGGTAGCAGGGGAGGCCCCGCGGCCCGGCCTTGCGGGAAGTACGGACGTGTCCGCCTTCAGGTGGTCGTAGGCTGTTCGCGTGCTGTTGCTCGCTCTGGATACCGCCACCCCCGCCGTCACCGTCGCCCTGCACGACGGGACATCCGTCGTAGCCGAGTCGAGTCAGGTGGACGCCCGCAGACACGGGGAACTGCTGCTTCCCGCCGTCGACCGGGTGCTCGCCGAGGCAGGACTGCGGCTCGACGCCGTCACCGGGATCGTCGTGGGCGTGGGCCCGGGACCGTACACGGGGCTGCGCGTCGGCCTCATGACCGCCGACACCTTCGGCCTCGCGCTCGGCGTGCCGGTGCACGGCGTGTGCACGCTCGACGGGCTCGCGTACGAGGCCGAGGACGTCGAGGGCCCCTTCGTCGTCGCCACCGACGCGCGGCGCAAGGAGGTGTACTGGGCGCGGTACGAGAACGCGCGGACCAGGGTCACCGAGGCCGCCGTCGACCGGCCCGCCGACATCGAGTCGCTGGTCAAGGACCTGCCCGCCGTCGGCGCCGGCGCGCGGCTCTACCCGGACACCTTCCCGGACGCGCGCGGCCCCGAGAACGTGTCGGCCGCCGCGCTCGCCGCCCTCGCCGCCGAGAAGCTGGCCGCGGGCGAGGAGCTCCTCGAACCGCGCCCCCTCTACCTGCGCCGCCCCGACGCGCAGGTCCCCAAGAACTACAAGGTGGTCACCCCCAAGTGACCCCCGTGGACGTATCGCTGCGCGAGATGCGCTGGTGGGACATCGACCCCGTGCTCGCCCTGGAGAAGGAGCTCTTCCCGGACGACGCCTGGTCGCGCGGCATGTTCTGGTCCGAGCTCGCGCACGCCCGCGGTGTCGGTTCCACGCGGCGCTATGTGGTCGCGTACGAGGGCGAGCGGCTCGTCGGGTACGGGGGCGTCGCCGCCTCCGGGGACCTCGCCGACATCCAGACCATCGCCGCCGCCCGCGACCACTGGGGCACCGGCCTCGGCGCCCGGCTGCTCACCGAACTGCTGCGGCACGCCACGGCCTTCGAGGTCGAGCAGGTGATGCTCGAAGTGCGCGTCGACAACACGCGGGCGCAGAAGCTGTACGAGCGCTTCGGCTTCGAACCGATCGGCTTCCGGCGCGGCTACTACCAGCCGGGCAACATCGACGCGCTCGTCATGCGCTTTACCACCACCACCGTGAACGACACTGTGAACGAAGAGAAGAACCATGGCTGACGAACCGCTCGTCCTCGGCATCGAGACCTCCTGCGACGAGACCGGCGTCGGCATCGTCCGCGGCACGACCCTGCTCGCCGACGCCGTCGCCTCCAGCGTCGACGAACACGCCCGCTTCGGCGGCGTCGTCCCCGAGGTCGCCTCCCGCGCGCACCTGGAGGCGATGGTCCCCACGATCCAGCGCGCCCTGAAGGACGCGGGCGTCACGGCGAAGGACCTCGACGGCATCTCGGTCACGGCCGGTCCTGGCCTCGCGGGCGCCCTGCTGGTCGGCGTCTCTGCCGCCAAGGCGTACGCGTACGCGCTCGACAAGCCGCTCTACGGCGTCAACCACCTCGCCTCGCACATCTGCGTCGACCAGCTGGAGCACGGCACGCTGCCGGAGCCGACGATGGCGCTGCTGGTGTCGGGCGGCCACTCTTCGCTGCTGCTGTCCACGGACATCACCTCGGACGTACGTCCGCTGGGCGCGACCATCGACGACGCGGCGGGCGAGGCCTTCGACAAGATCGCGCGGGTGCTGAACCTCGGCTTCCCGGGCGGGCCCGTCATCGACCGGTACGCGAAGGAGGGCGACCCGAACGCGATCGCGTTCCCGCGCGGTCTGACCGGCCCCCGCGACCCGGCGTACGACTTCTCCTTCTCCGGCCTGAAGACCGCCGTGGCCCGCTGGATCGAGGCCAAGCGGGCGGCGGGGGAGGACGTGCCGGTGCGCGACGTGTCGGCGTCCTTCCAGGAGGCCGTCGTGGACGTGCTGACGCGCAAGGCCGTGAAGGCCTGCAAGGACGAGGGCGTCGACCACCTGATGATCGGCGGCGGCGTCGCCGCCAACTCACGGCTGCGCGCCCTCGCCGAGGAGCGCTGCGAGAAGGCCGGTATCCGCCTTCGCGTGCCGCGCCCCAAGCTGTGCACGGACAACGGCGCGATGGTCGCGGCGCTCGGCGCGGAAATGGTGGCGCGCAACCGGCTGCCCTCGTCGTGGGACCTCCCGGCGGACTCCTCGCTCCCGGTGACGGAGCCGCACGTGCCGGGCCACCACCATCACGACCACGTGCACGAGGTCAGCAAGGAGAACCTGTACTCATGACGGTCGCGCTGATGTGGGAGGCCCGCGCCGTCGAGGGGCGCGGCGAGGAACTCCTTGCCTGGGCGAAGGCGCAGGTCCTGGAGCGGGAGCCGGAGCGCCGCGAGACGTTCCGCGCGCCGCGGGACCGGGTCCTCGTCATCACGTGGTGGGACGCGGCGTACGACGCGGACGTCCCCGAACTCCCGGAGCCGGAAGGCGATTTGGTGACCCGCACGGTCCACCGCTGGCGCTTCGAGACGGCCTAGTCCCCCTTCGTGTACGTCAACAGGTAGCGCCAGAACAGCAGTTGGCGCACCTCGCTGCCGGGCAGCAGACGTGCGGCCTCCCGGCGGATCTCCGGGAGCGGCATCTCCGGCTGCCGTACGGGTGGCTTCGGCGGGGGAGTGCGGATGCCACGGGCGCGCTCGCCCGCGTACACGGCGAGGCGTGCCACGGCGTTGGCCGGCGCCGCGACCACGTCCCAGGGCGTCACGCCGTCGTAGCAGCCCAACACGAGCAGCCGGCCGCCGGGCGCGAGGGCCTCGCGGAAACGGGTCAGCGTCTCGAACGGCATGTGGTGCAGGCTCGCGAGGCAGCTGATCGCGGCGTAGTGGCCGGGCGGGAGTTCGGCCTCCGCGGCGTCGGCGACGCGGTAGCGCGGCCCACCGCCGGCCGCCTCCGCGAGGGCCAGCGTCCCCGGATCCGGGTCGACCGCGTCGACCCGGTACCCACGCGCCACGAGCCGCCGCGCGAACCGCCCGGTGCCGCACCCGACATCAAGCGCCCCGCGACCACCTCCGGCGGGCAACTGGCGCAGCAGCAGCGGATGGTAATGGTCGTTGTGATCGAACGGCATACGCCCATCTTCCCCGCTGCGCGGCACCGGGCGCCGCCTTGCCCACCCTGCCGCCCAAGGCGGTACGGCACCCGGCACCCGGTGCGGCGGCCGGATCCGGTATTTCAAGCCCCTGCGGCGATTGAGCAGCGGGGTCCGGGGCGGAGCCCCGTGGCGTCGGCCACGGGTTCCGGGGCCGGGCCCTGTCGAGGGCGCTGGCCGCACCGGGGGCCGCCTTGCCCACCCTGCCGCTCAAGGCCAGGTACGTACCCCGTGGCGTCAACCCATGACGGGGGCGCCGACGAGCATCGTGGGCGCACCGGCGACACGGGTCAAAAACACCGTCGCCGCCCGCTTCCCGAAGGGCTTCGGCATTGCCTTCCGCCGCAACTCCTCCGGCTCGACCGCCGACCCCCGCTTCTTCACCGTCAGCACGCCGACCTCCCGCTCCCGCAGCAGCGCCTTCAACTTCTTCACGTTGAACGGGAGTTGGTCCGTGATCTCGTACGCGGCGGCGTACGGCGTGGCGTGCAGCTCGTCACCCGTCACGTACGCGATCGTCTCGTCGACCAGTCCGCCGCCGACCTCCTCCGCCACCTCGGCGACCAGATGCGCCCGGATGACCGCGCCATCGGGCTCGTACAAGTACCGCCCGACGGACCGCACTTCGGGATCCGGAAGCCCCTTGCTCACCAGCTCCCGCGGCCCCGGCAGCAGCGTCGCCCGCATCCGCCCGGGCGCGGTCCCGAACCAGAGCACCGCCTCCTTCACGTCGCCCCCGTCCGAGATCCACTCCGCGTCGGCCTCCGCCGGGATCGCCTCGTGCGGGATGCCGGGAGCGATCTTCAGCGCGGCACGCGGCGCCTTGAGCGCGGCGGACACGGCCCAGGAGAGCGGCGGCGAGTAGGCCTCAGGGTCGAAGATCCGCCCCCGGCCGCCCCGCCGCGCCGGATCCACGAACACCGCGTCGTACGCGGCTGTGTCCACCTCGGTGACGTCCGCCTCGCGCACCTCGATCATCTCCGCGAGCCCCAGCGCCTCCGCGTTCGCCCGCGCCACCGCGCACGTCAGCGGGTCCCGGTCGACCGCGAGGACCCGGATCCCCGCGCGGGCGAGCGCGATCGCGTCGCCGCCGATGCCGCAGCACAGGTCGGCGACGGACCGCACGCCGAGCCGCTCGAAGGCGCCGGCCCGGTACGCCGCCACGCTCGTCCGCGTCGCCTGCTCCACCCCGTTCGGCGTGAAGTACATCCGGCCCGCGTCCTCGGCGCCGAACTTCGCCACCGCCCGCTGCCGCAGCCGCGCCTGGCCGAGCGCGGCGGAGACGAGCTCGGCCGGGTGCTCGCGGCGCAGCTTCGTGGCGAGGGCGAGTTCCTGGGCCGGATCGTGATCGCGGAGTTCGTCGAGCAGGGCCTGGCCCTCGGGGGACAGGAGGGCGAAGAAGGCGTCGGGCGAAAGGGAGGAGCTCACCAGGCCCATTGTGGGCCAGCCGGGCGACGGTGCACGCCAGGCGGCGGTGTCGGCCCGGGAACGGGCCCGTGAGCTGCCAGGATCCGGCGCCATGCAACTAGTACGACAAAACGAAGAAAGTGTCCGAAAGCTCGCCAGAAGGAGATGTGGAAGCCCCGGCCGGGCTCTCGGCGTCCGCTTCCTCGGCGCGTTGCTCGCCGCCTCCGCCCTCGCCACCGGATGCGCGGGCGGCGACGACACCCAGCCCGCGCGACCGGCCCCCGGCCAACAGGCGCACAAGGGCCTCCAGGGCGCCCCCGCCCGCGCCCTCGACGCGTACGCGACGAAGCTGCGCGCCCAGCGGGCCGCGCTCGTCGCCGCGAGCAAGCGCTGGGGCCTCGCCGACGTACCGCTGACCGCTCCGCCCCCGCCCGCGAAGAAGCCGGCCATCGAGCCCCGCAAGGGCTTCGAGGTCGACGGCCAGAAGAAGCTCGGCCTGCCGCCCGTCTTCACGACGATCCCGACCAAGGACAAGGTCGTCTTCCTCACCATCGACGACGGCGCCGAGAAGGACCCGCGGTTCCTGAAGATGATGAGCGAGCTGCGGATCCCGTACACGGCCTTCCTGACCGACGCCGAGGTCAGGCCGCGGTACGGCTACTTCAAGAAGATGCAGGCCCGCGGCGTCACCCTCAACAACCACACGCTCCACCACCCGTTCCTGCCCGGGCTTTCGTACGCGCGGCAGAAGCAGGAGATCTGCGGGATGCAGGACGTCATCGAGAAGAAGTACGGCAAGCGGCCCACGCTCTTCCGCCCGCCCTTCGGCGACTACAACCGGGACACCCTGCGCGCCGCCAAGGCCTGCGGCATCGAGTACGCCCCGATCTGGAACGCCGAGGCGTTCGTGGACCGCATGGACTACCGCGAGTGGGACCGCAGCATCCATCCGGGCGACATCCTGCTCACGCACTTCCGGGGCCGGAAGGACTGGAAGGGCACGATGCCCGACATGATCCGCAACCTCATGAAGTACCTCACCGACAGGGGGTACGCGGTGGCGCGCCTGGAGGACTACCTGTGACACCGCGCGGGCCGTGGGCGCGGCTGTCCGCCTGCGCCCTGGCCGCCGTGCTGCTCGCCGGGTGCGCGCGGGAGGCCGCCCCGCCGCCGCGTCCCGCGCCGGGCGCCGGGGCGGCGGTCCCGCCGGTCGTCTCCCGCGTCCCGACCGGCGACAAGGTGGTCTTCCTCGCGTACGAGGACGGGGCAGGACGTGACCCCCGTTTCGCCGACCTGATCCGCGACCGGCGCCTCCCGGTCTCGCTGTTCCTCGCGGGCCCCGGCGGGGACGGCCTCGGTGAACTCGGCTCGCTGGGCGCCCGGGTGCAGAACCGCACCCTCACCAGGCCCCTGCTGCCCGGTCTCGGATACGTGGAGCAGCACGCCGAGATCTGCGGCCAGCGCGACCGCGTGCGGGCCCGCTTCGGGGCGGCCCCGCGACTGCTCCACCCGCCCCGGGGCGCGTACGACGGGAACACGCTCCAGGCGGCGGCCGAGTGCGGCGTCGACGCGATCGTCCTGTGGCGCGCGCCTGAGGGCGGCCCGCTGCGACCCGGGGACATCCTCGGGGCCACGGCGGAGACGACCCCGCGCCTGCTGCGCCGCATCGCGGCCGAGGGGTACGAGGTGGCGGCCCTGGAGGACTATCTGTGAGCCGAGCCGGAGCGAGGACCGGAGCGAGGACCGGAGCGAAGACCGGGGCGAAGATCTGCCGTCGATTAGCAGTCCGCTTGACCGAGTGCTAATCGCGGTCATAGTCTCGGCTCTGGCACTCACCAGTGGAGAGTGCCAACAGCGACGGGCAGGTCCGGCACCCGCGACGACGGATCCACCTGGTCGCCACCCCAGACTGTTAACCCCGTGAGATCTCCGAAGGGGGAGACCGGATCGTGACGACCTCCAGCTCCAAGGTTGCCATCAAGCCGCTCGAGGACCGCATTGTGGTCCAGCCGCTCGACGCCGAGCAGACCACGGCCTCTGGCCTGGTCATTCCGGACACCGCGAAGGAGAAGCCCCAGGAGGGCGCCGTCCTCGCCGTGGGTCCCGGCCGCTTCGAGAACGGCGAGCGCCTTCCGCTCGACGTCAAGGTCGGCGATGTCGTGCTCTACAGCAAGTACGGCGGCACCGAGGTGAAGTACAACGGCGACGAGTACCTCGTCCTCTCGGCTCGCGACGTGCTCGCGATCGTCGAGAAGTAATTCACCCAAGCTTTCCCAGCTTCACTGAAGCAGAATGCTTTGAACCGCGCCCCTGGCCCCCGCTGATAATGCCGGGTGCGAGGGGCGCGGTTCGCTTTTTCGAGAGGACTGACTCAGCTCCATGGCGAAGATCCTGAAGTTCGACGAGGACGCCCGTCGCGCCCTCGAGCGCGGCGTCAACAAGCTTGCCGACACGGTCAAGGTGACGATCGGCCCCAAGGGTCGCAACGTCGTCATCGACAAGAAGTTCGGCGCCCCCACCATCACCAACGACGGCGTCACGATCGCCCGTGAGGTCGAGGTCGAGGACCCGTACGAGAACCTCGGCGCGCAGCTGGTGAAGGAGGTGGCGACCAAGACCAACGACATCGCGGGTGACGGTACGACCACCGCCACCGTGCTCGCCCAGGCCCTGGTCAAGGAAGGCCTGCGCAACGTCGCCGCCGGTGCCTCCCCCGCCGCCCTGAAGAAGGGCATCGACGCCGCGGTCAAGGCCGTGTCCGAGGACCTCCTCGCGACCGCCCGCCCGATCGACGAGAAGTCCGACATCGCCGCCGTCGCCGGTCTGTCCGCCCAGGACAACCAGGTCGGCGAGCTCATCGCCGAGGCGATGGACAAGGTCGGCAAGGACGGTGTCATCACCGTCGAGGAGTCCAACACCTTCGGCCTGGAGCTCGACTTCACCGAGGGCATGGCCTTCGACAAGGGCTACCTGTCCCCGTACTTCGTCACCGACCAGGAGCGTATGGAGGCTGTCCTCGACGACCCGTACATCCTGATCCACCAGGGCAAGATCGGCTCGATCCAGGACATGCTCCCGCTCCTGGAGAAGGTCATCCAGAACGGTGGTTCCAAGCCGCTCCTGATCATCGCCGAGGACGTCGAGGGCGAGGCCCTGTCGACCCTGGTCGTGAACAAGATCCGCGGCACGTTCAACGCCGTCGCGGTCAAGGCCCCCGGCTTCGGTGACCGCCGCAAGGCGATGCTGCAGGACATGGCCACCCTCACCGGTGCCACCGTCATCGCCGAGGAGGTCGGCCTCAAGCTCGACCAGGCCGGTCTCGAGGTGCTGGGCACCGCGCGCCGCGTGACGATCACCAAGGACGACACCACCATCGTCGACGGTGGCGGCAAGTCCGAGGACGTCCAGGGCCGCGTCGCGCAGATCAAGGCCGAGATCGAGAACACGGACTCGGACTGGGACCGCGAGAAGCTGCAGGAGCGCCTGGCCAAGCTGGCCGGCGGCGTCTGCGTCATCCGCGTCGGTGCCGCGACCGAGGTCGAGCTCAAGGAGAAGAAGCACCGTCTGGAGGACGCCATCTCCGCGACCCGCGCCGCGGTCGAGGAGGGCATCGTCTCCGGTGGTGGCTCCGCCCTGGTGCACGCCTCCAAGGTGCTCGACGGTTCGCTCGGCAAGGACGGCGACGAGGCCACCGGTGTCGCCGTGGTCCGCCGCGCCGTCGTCGAGCCGCTCCGCTGGATCGGCGAGAACGCCGGCCAGGAGGGCTACGTGATCGTCTCCAAGGTCAAGGACCTCGACAAGGGCAACGGCTACAACGCCGCGACCGGCGAGTACGTCGACCTGGTCAAGGCCGGCGTCATCGACCCGGTCAAGGTCACGCGCTCCGCCCTGGAGAACGCCGCGTCCATCGCCTCCCTGCTGCTCACGACCGAGACCCTGGTCGTCGAGAAGCCGGCGGAGGAGGAGCCCGAGGCCGCCGGCCACGGGCACGGTCACTCGCACTGACCCGCTCCACTTCGCTTCGCCAGAAGCGACCGAGGCCCGGCTCCCCGTCGCGGGGGGCCGGGCCTCGGCGTTTGCCTTGCAAGGGGGTAGGAGCGTTACTGCGGACCGTACTTGCGGCCCGTGCGGGACGTGATGCCGCCGAGGAGGGCCCGCGGGGTCACCTTCACGACGCCCATCAGTGCCTTGTACCGGGGGTCCGGGATCGAGAGGGTGCGACCCCGCGCGAGGTCCTGCAGCGCCGCCGCGACCAGCTTGTCCGCGTCGAGCCACATCCACTTCGGGATGTTGCCCGTGCCCATGCCGGCGCGCTCGTGGAACTCGGTGCGCACGAAGCCGGGGCACAGCGCCATCAGCCGCACGCCGCTGCCCGCGAGGTCCTTCGCCGCGCCCTGCGTGAACTGCACGACCCACGCCTTCGACGCGCCGTACGTGCCGCGGGGCACGAAGGCAGCGACCGACGCCACGTTCACGACGCCGCCGCGGCCGCGTTCGCGCATCGCGCCGGCCGCGGCGGAGGTCAGGCGCAGCACGGCCTCGCAGTGCACCTTCAGCATCGTCAGCTCGTCGGCCATGGGGACTTCCAGGTAGTGCCCCTTGTTGCCGAACCCGGCGTTGTTGACGAGCAGGTCGACAGCCGCCCTACGGTCCGTCAGCCGGGCCTCGACCGCCGCGATTCCGTCCTCCGTGGCGAGGTCGGCGGTGAGCACCTCGGCCTCGATGCCGTGCCGGTCGTGCAGCTCGGTCGCCTGCTCGTGCAGCCGCTTGGTGTCGCGCGCGACGAGCACCAGGTTGTGTCCGTCGGCGGCGAGGCGTCGTGCGAAGGCGGCGCCGATGCCGGCGGTGGATCCGGTGATCAGGGCGGTAGTCATACGCCAAGGTTATGAGCCCGGCCCGGTCCTGGTGATCACGCCCCCGGGGCGGAGGCCACGGTTCCCGTTGCGCGGTGCGGGGTTGACGCCTGTCGTGAGGGTTGCGGGGCCGGGGTGGCGCCTTGTCGGGGTTGACGCCTGTCGTGAGGGTGGCGCGGAGTGTTGCCGGGGTGGCGCCTGTCGTGAGGTTTCCGCGGCACCGCGTCTTGCTCCGGTTCCCGCTCATCCCCACCCGCCCGCCCCCTCCGGGGGCTTGGCCCCCGTGCCCCCGGGGTCGTGCCGGGGCGGCGCTCGTCGTGTCCGTGACGCGACGCCGATGACCGGGCTCGGCCCTACATCGCCGTTGCGCGGCACGGGACTTATGGGCTGCATCGGGGCTGCGCCCGGCCCTTAGGGTGCGCGGCACCGGGGGCCGCCTTGCCCACCCTGCCGCCCCAGGCGGCAGATTGCCCAAGCCGGGTGCGGCCCGACCGCGACGGGTGGGGAGGCGGGCGCGCGGCAGTTGCCCAAGGTGGTGACGGTCGACCGCAACGGGTGGGAAGCCGGATCCGGCGGCGGTTATCCCGGAGTGGGGGTGGGTGGCCGCAACGGGTGGGAAGCCGGGCCCGGCGGCAGTCACCCCAAAGCGGGTGCGGCTGACCGCAACGGATGGGGAGGGGAGGCGGAACCAGCGGCAGTTGCCCAAGTCGGTGGCGGTCGACCGCGACGGGTGGGGAGGCGGAACCAGCGGCAGTTGCCGAAGTCGGGTGCGGTCGATCGCAAGGCGCGGGGGAGCGGGCCCGGCGGTTGCCTGTGGCCGCAACAGGCGGGTGATCGGGCCCGGCAGCGGGTCGCCGCAGGCGGGTGCGGTACCCCGTGGGGCCGACGCCCCCGGAGGGGGCGGGTGGGTGGGAAATTGGGCGGCGGAGACAGGCGAGGCAAGGATGGGGCCATCGCTTGCGGGTGGGCGGGCAAACTCAAGCCCCGCTCTGGGACGAGACACGCGGAGCCCCGAGACCGCAACGCCGGTTCCATGGAATCAGTCCCGGCGGGGCCCAAGCCCCGCGACCGTAACGCCGGTTCGGCATGATCAAGCCCCGCCGGCGCTTGAGGCGCGGGGTCCGGGGCAGCGCCCCGTGGCGTAGGCACGGCTGACCGCGACGAAGGACTACGAGCCGTACTTCTCGACGTACTCCCGCGCGGAGCGCAACGCCTCGGGGTGCAACGCGGCCCCCGCCACAAGCAACCTCGGCAACGCCCCCCGCTCCGTCGTCACCGCCCGGAACTGCAACGCCACCGTCACCTCGTGCTCCGGCCGGTGCACGACCTCGATCGGGTCGCCCGCCCGGATCTCGCCCGGTTCGATCACCCGCAGATACGCCCCCGGCACCCCCTCCTGCGTGAACCGCTTGACCCAGCCCCGCTCGCCCAGATGCCCCTGGAAGGTCCGGCACGGAATGCGCCCGGACGTCACCTCCAGGACCAGCTCCGCCCCGACCCGCCAGCGCTCGCCGATCTTCGCGCCCGACACGTCGACCCCCTCCGTCGTGAGGTTCTCGCCGAACGCGCCGCTGGGCAGCGCACGGTCCAGCTCCTTGCCCCACGCGTCCAGGTCCTCACGCGCGTACGCGTACACCGCCTGATGGTCCCCGCCGTGATGCCGCAGGTCGCACACCGCGTCCCCGGCGAGCCCGCTCCCGCCGACGCCCTCGGGCCCCGGCGCCGCCACCCGCACGGGTCCGGTGACCGGGCGCTTGTCGATGCCCGTGACGCCCTCGGGCTGGTCCGTGTACTCGACGGCCTTGGGCCGGCCGACGTTCAGCGACAGAAGCTTCATGCGCGGAACGCTACGGGACCGCCACCCAAAGCCGCCACGCATTATCCGGTGCATTCCCCAAGAGTCGCTTATGCTTGAGGGGTGATCGAGGCCCGTCATCTCCGTGTCCTGCGTGCCGTCGCCGCCACCGGCTCCTTCTCCGCGGCGGCCCGCGAGCTGGGCTGCACCCAGCCCGCCGTGAGCCAGCAGATGAAGGCCCTGGAGTCCTCGGCCGGCACCCCGCTGCTGATCCGCACCGGCCGCGAGATGCGCCTGACCCAGGCCGGCGAGGCCCTCGTGCGGCACGCGTCGGGCATCCTCGCCGGGCTCACCGCCGCCGAGGAGGAGATCGCCGCGATCGCGGGACTGCGGGCGGGGCGCGTCAGGCTCGTGTCCTTCCCGAGCGGCAGCTCGACGCTCGTCCCCACCGCCCTCGCCGCCCTGCGCGCCGAACACCCCGGCACGCGCGTGTCCCTGGTCGAGGCGGAGCCCCCGCGTTCCGTCGAGATGCTGCGCGAGGGGGACTGCGACGTAGCGCTCGCTTTTCGCTACGAGGGCGCGCACGCCGCCGAGGACTGGGACGACCTCGTCGTACGGACACTGTTCGCCGACCGGCTCGTCGGGCTCGTCCCCGAGGGGCACCCGCTGGCCAGGGCGGGCTCGGTCACCATCGACGCGTTCGCGGACGAGCCGTGGATCGCGGGCTGCCCGCGCTGCCGCCGCCAGCTGGTCGAGGTGTGCAAGGGCGCCGGTTTCGCCCCGCGCATCGACTTCGCGACGGACGACTACCCGGCGGTGGTGGGTCTCGTCGGCGCCGGCCTCGGCGTGGCGGTCCTGCCCGAACTGGCCATCGAGTCCGTTCGGCCCAAGGGTGCACGCACAGTGACCGTCGAGCCCGCGGTGCGCCGCGAGATCGTCGCGCTCACGCTGCCCGACCTGGCCCAGGTGCCCGCGGTCGGCGCGACCCTCGATCACCTCGCGAAGGCCGCGACACGCTGAACACGGAGGTGGGCGCACCTCGGCGCGCCCACGTCCCCGAATCCTGCAGAAACGTTCCTTCAGTGACGTGCGCCGCTTGTGGCGGCCTGACCTCCGCTCGGGGCCGACGCCGTGACGAGCCGGTTGCGCGCCCGTCCCATGAGTTCTTCGCGCTCGTCCTCCGTGAGGCCGCCCCACACGCCGTACGGCTCACGCACCTGTAGGGCGTGAGCAGCGCACTCCGCGCGCACCGGGCACCTCATGCAGACCTCCTTGGCCGAGTTCTCACGGGCGCTGCGTGCCGCCCCACGCTCGCCCTCCGGGTGGAAGAAGAGCGAGCTGTCCACCCCGCGGCAGGCCGCGAGGAGCTGCCAGTCCCACAGATCGGCGTTCGGTCCGGGAAGGCGGGAGAAATCTGCCATTGCTGTGTCCCCTTGTAGCCGTTCAGACGCGGATACGGTGCCCATGACCGTACATCTACTGTCTAAGGAGATGAAAATATGACTCATTGCGAATCTAGCTACAGACACCAGCAAAAGGAAGGAAAACCTTCCAAATGGGGCATAGCTTGTGATGAAACGTTGTGGGTCCGCCGCGCTGTCCGCACCGTGTTCGCGCCCTCACGTAGAGTGCCGAAGGAGGCCGTCCGACCCGTAACTCTTTCGAGTGACCGTCGTTGAGAGTGCGGAGGCGGTTGAAAGAACAAGCGCTCGGGCAGGTGTCCGATTGCCTTGTTGAGTGTCGACCGCACAGGTGACGATTCGTACACAGCCTGGAGGCTCAAGGTGACGCGCATCAGCTGCGGAGGGCGGTCATGACATCCGTCCTCGTCTGCGACGACTCCCCGCTTGCCCGAGAGGCGCTCCGTCGGGCGGTTGCGACCGTCCCCGGCGTCGAGCGCGTGACGACCGCGGCCAACGGCGAGGAAGTCCTCCGCCGCTGGGGCGCCGACCGCTCGGACCTGATTCTGATGGACGTACGCATGCCCGGTCTGGGCGGCGTCGAGACAGTGCGGCGGCTGCTCTCCGCCGATCCCGGTGCGCGCATCATCATGCTCACCGTGGCCGAGGACCTGGACGGCGTGGCCCTCGCGGTCGCCGCAGGGGCTCGCGGGTATCTGCACAAGGACGCCTCGCGCGCCGAGCTGCGGGCCACGGTGACGCAGGCGCTCGCCGACCCGACCTGGCGGCTCGCGCCGCGCAGACTGCGCTCGGCCGAGATGGGGGCCGCCCCCACGCTCACCGCGCGGGAGATCCAGGTGCTCGAGGGCATGAGCCACGGACGGTCCAACGCCGAGATCGGGCGTGAGCTGTTCCTCTCCGAGGACACGGTCAAGACGCACGCGCGTCGCCTGTTCAAGAAGCTCGGCGCCTCGGACCGCGCGCACGCGGTGGCGCTCGGGTTCCGCTGGGGCCTGGTTCGCTGACGAGCCGCTGATCGGCACACCCCCGCGCCCTCCGGGGCGCGGTGGACCCGCCGTGAGGGAGGCCGCTCCGGCCCGTCGCGCCGCGACTTTTCGACGCTTCGCGCGCGATGCCGCATCCTTGGGGGTGTGGAGTTCCTCGGGGACGAGTCGGGCGAGCAGGGTCAGCGAGAGGGGAGGGCGCAGGAGATGAGTTCCGGCGCACCTGCTCATAACGCTTCGGTGCACAACTACGGGCACGGTGTCACGGACCGAAAGGCGTCGGGGCACCATGGACCGATGCGTGACGACGAGGCAGCGACTCCCCAGGGGGTCATCGGTACGCTCGTCGGCCGCGCCGTGGACGGTGACGAGCAGGCCACGCACGATCTGCTCGCGCACGTCCATCCCCTCGCGATCCGCTACTGCCGCACGCGTCTTTCCCGTCTCCCGGGCGACGCGCGGCACTTCGTGGAGGATCTCGCCCAGGAGGTCTGCGTCGCGGTGCTGCTCGCGCTGCCGCGCTACAAGGACACCGGGCGCCCCTTCGAGGCCTTCGTCTTCGCCATCGCCGCGCACAAGGTCGCCGATCTGCAGCGGGCCGCCATGCGCGGCCCCGGATCCACGGCCGTGCCCTCCGACGAGATGCCGGAGCGGCCCGACGACTCCCTCGGCCCCGAGGAGCGGGCGCTGCTCAACAGCGATGCCGCGTGGGCCAAGAAGCTGCTCGCCAACCTCCCGCAGAACCAGCGGGAGCTGCTCCTGCTGCGCATCGCGGTCGGGCTCACCGCCGAGGAGACCGGCCAGATGTTGGGCATGTCACCCGGCGCCGTGCGCGTCGCACAGCACCGGGCCCTGAGTCGGCTCCGCGCGCTCGCCGAGCAGTAGCGCACGGCCCCGGCCACGCACGTGTGAACGTCCAAAGAATCCCGATGATCTTGATCGTGGAATGAGACGCCCCTGCGGGCCGTTAGCATGGACATCCGCACCGATCAAGGCCATTTGGGGAAGGTGTCATGACTGCAAACGTCGACGGAGTGCCCGAGAAATTCGCGACACTCGGGCTGACCTACGACGACGTGCTGCTGCTGCCGGGCGCGTCGGACATGGCGCCCGACCAGATCGACACCGCCTCGTACGTCTCGAGGAACGTGCGGGTGAACATCCCGCTGCTGTCCGCCGCGATGGACAAGGTCACCGAGTCCCGCATGGCCATCGCCATGGCGCGGCAGGGTGGCGTGGGCGTCCTGCACCGCAACCTGTCGATCGCCGACCAGGCGAACCAGGTGGACCTCGTGAAGCGCTCCGAGTCCGGCATGGTCACCGACCCGATCACGGTGCACCCGGACGCGACGCTCGCCGAGGCCGACGCGATCTGCGCCAAGTTCCGCATCTCCGGTGTCCCGGTGACCGACGGCGGCGGCAAGCTGCTCGGCATCGTCACCAACCGCGACATCGCGTTCGAGAACGACCGCAGCCGTCAGGTCCGCGAGGTCATGACGCCGATGCCGCTCGTCACGGGCAAGGTCGGCATCTCCGGCGTCGACGCCATGGAGCTGCTGCGCCGCCACAAGATCGAGAAGCTGCCGCTGGTCGACGACGCGGGCGTCCTCAAGGGCCTCATCACGGTCAAGGACTTCAAGAAGGCCGAGCAGTACCCGAACGCGGCGAAGGACTCCGAGGGCCGGCTGCTCGTCGGTGCCGCGGTCGGCGTCGCCGGTGACTCCTACGAGCGCGCGCAGGCGCTGATCGAGGCGGGCGCCGACTTCATCGTCGTCGACACCGCGCACGGGCACTCGCGCCTCGTCGGCGACATGGTCGCCAAGATCAAGTCGAACGCGGGCCACGTCGACGTCATCGGCGGCAACATCGCCACCCGTGACGGCGCCAAGGCGCTCATCGACTCCGGGGTCGACGGCATCAAGGTCGGTGTCGGACCGGGCTCCATCTGCACCACGCGCGTGGTTGCCGGTATCGGTGTCCCGCAGGTCACCGCCATCTACGAGGCCTCGCTCGCCGCCAAGGAGGCCGGCGTCCCGGTCATCGGCGACGGCGGCCTGCAGTACTCCGGTGACATCGCCAAGGCGCTCGTCGCCGGGGCCGACACCGTGATGCTCGGCTCGCTCCTCGCGGGCTGCGAGGAGTCGCCCGGCGAGCTGCTCTTCATCAACGGCAAGCAGTTCAAGTCGTACCGCGGCATGGGCTCGCTCGGCGCGATGCAGACGCGCGGCGACCAGAAGTCCTTCTCCAAGGACCGGTACTTCCAGGAGGGCGTCGCCTCCGACGAGAAGCTCGTGCCCGAGGGCATCGAGGGCCAGGTGCCCTACCGCGGCCCGCTGTCGGCCGTCGTGCACCAGCTCACCGGTGGCCTCCGTCAGTCGATGTTCTACGTCGGCGGGCGCACGGTTCCGGAGCTGCAGGACAACGGCCGGTTCGTCCGGATCACGTCGGCGGGCCTCAAGGAGAGCCACCCGCACGACATCCAGATGACGGTCGAGGCTCCGAACTACAGCCGCAGCAAGTAACAGCAGGTCAGGCGTGGTGGGGCGGTTCCGGGATCACCGGGACCGCCCCACACGCGTGTGTCAGGGATACTGGACGAGCAAGGCCCACAAGTGGGACCCAGATGTGAAAGGCGCCCCCCAACGTGACTGAGATCGAGATCGGGCGCGGCAAGCGCGGCCGCCGCGCGTACGCCTTCGACGACATCGCCGTCGTACCGAGCCGGCGCACCCGCGACCCGAAGGAGGTCTCGATCGCCTGGCAGATCGATGCCTACCGCTTCGAGCTGCCGTTCCTGGCCGCCCCCATGGACTCCGTCGTCTCGCCGCAGACCGCGATCCGCATCGGTGAGCTGGGCGGACTCGGCGTCCTCAACCTCGAGGGCCTGTGGACCCGTTACGAGGACCCGCAGCCGCTGCTCGACGAGATCGCCGAGCTGACGCCCGAGGCCGCGACCCGCCGCCTCCAGGAGATCTACTCCGCGCCCATCCAGGCCGACCTGATCGGGCAGCGCATCAAGGAGGTGCGCGACTCCGGTGTCGTCACCGCCGCCGCGCTCTCCCCGCAGCGCACCGCCGAGTTCTCCAAGGCGGTCGTGGACGCGGGCGTCGACATCTTCGTGATCCGCGGCACCACGGTCTCCGCCGAGCACGTCTCCGGCGCCGCCGAGCCGCTGAACCTGAAGCAGTTCATCTACGAGCTGGACGTCCCGGTCATCGTCGGTGGCTGCGCCACGTACACCGCCGCGCTGCACCTCATGCGGACCGGTGCCGCGGGTGTGCTCGTCGGCTTCGGTGGCGGCGCCGCCCACACGACGCGGAACGTCCTGGGCATCCAGGTGCCGATGGCCACCGCCGTCGCCGATGTCGCCGCCGCGCGCCGCGACTACATGGACGAGTCCGGCGGCCGCTACGTGCACGTCATCGCCGACGGCGGCGTGGGCTGGTCCGGCGACCTGCCCAAGGCCATTGCCTGCGGCGCCGACTCCGTGATGATGGGCTCGCCGCTGGCGCGCGCCACGGACGCGCCGGGCCGCGGTCACCACTGGGGCATGGAGGCCGTCCACGAGGACGTGCCGCGCGGCAAGAAGGTCGACCTCGGCACGGTCGGCACGACCGAGGAGGTCCTGACCGGCCCCTCGCACACGCCCGACGGGTCGATGAACTTCTTCGGCGCCCTGAAGCGGGCCATGGCGACGACCGGCTACAGCGAACTCAAGGAGTTCCAGCGGGTCGAGGTCACGGTGGCGGACGCCACGCACAAGAGGTGACGTAGCCGAAAACGGGTTGGGCCCCACCTTTCGGTGGGGCCCAACCCGTTTTTGTTTGTCTAGGCAGATGCCCTCTTCGCCGCCCCGAAGGAGGCGATCGCCGCCAGGGCGAAGAAGAGGAAGGTCATGGCGTCGGAGTCCTGCTGCCACACCTCGTTGAGCAGGCTGAAGTGGTCGAAGAACAGCTCCGGAACCGACAGCGGGGTCTCCTTGGAGCCGATGATCGCCTCGCCGAGCAGCTGCCCGAAGTAGACGCCGACGAGCGACAGGATCGGGCTCGCGACGAGGACGCCCGGGTTGCTGCCGCCGACCTTGCCCGCCGCGAAGCCGATGACGACGCCGACGGCCACCGCCGCGTAGCCGATCTCGTGCCTGGTCGCGCCGATGACGGCGCCGTAGGCGCTCGCCACGACCAGCATCGCCACGAAGCCCGCGAGGATGCCGAGGCCGACGTTGCCGCGCGCCGGGGCGGGCGGCGGTACCGGCACGAAGCCGCCGGGGCCGCCGGGCCCGCCCTGCTGCTGCGGGAACGGGGCGTACGGCTGCTGGGGCTGCGGGGGAACGCCGGGGGCCGGGGGCTGCTGCGGCGGGTAGCCGTACTGGGGCGGCTGCTGCGGAGCCTTGGCGTACGGGTTGCCCTCGGGTATCGGCGGCGGCTGGGTCATGCGGTCCCCCTGAAGTGTGAAGCCTGGCACAGGTGTGCACAGAGTGGCCGCACAGTAGCAGTCAGAGGCGGTGTGCGGCCCCCGCGGGAGTGGCGCCCCTGGTGTCCAGGAGGAGCTGGGCCTTCACCGCCAGGCCCTGGAGGTCGTACGTGCGGTGCTGTTGCAGCAGGATCGTCAGGTCGGCGTCGGCCGCGGCCTCGTAGAGGGAGTCGGCGCGCGGGACCGGGCGGTCCAGGACGTTCCAGGACGGGACGTAGGGGTCGTGGTAGCTGACGGCGGCGCCGAGTTGCATGAGGCGGGTGGCGATCTCCTCGGCGGGGGCGGCCTGCTGGTCGGCGAGGTCGGGCTTGTAGGTGACGCCGAGCAGGAGGATGCGGGCGCCGCGGGCGGACTTGCCGTGTTCGTTGAGGAGGGTGGCCGCGCGCTGGACCACGTAGCTCGGCATGTGGTGGTTGACCTGGCGGGCCAGTTCGACCATCCGCAGGGGGCGGGTGGGCAGGTGCGGGCCCGAGAGGTCCTGGGCGAGGGCGTGGCCGCCGACGCCGGGGCCCGGGCGGAAGGCCTGGAACCCGAAGGGCTTCGTCTCCGCGCAGCGGATGACGTCCCACAGGTCCACGCCCAGGTCGTGGCAGAGCACCGCCATCTCGTTGACCAGGGCGATGTTGACGTGCCGGTAGTTGGTCTCCAGGAGGTGCACGGTCTCCGCCTCCCGTGGACCACGCGCGCGTACCACCTTGTCGGTGAGCCGGCCGTAGAAGGTGGCCGCCGACTCGGTGCAGGCGGGGGTGTGGCCGCCGATCACCTTGGGGGTCGACGTGTAGGGGTGCAGGCGGTTGCCGGGGTCGACGCGGCCGGGGGCGTGGGCGAGGTGGAAGTCGCGGCCCGCGCGCAGGCCCGAGCCCTCTTCGAGGACGGGCAGCAGGAGCGTCTGCGTGGTGCCCGGCGGCACCGGCGACTCGATGATCACCGTGGTGTGCGGGCGGAGCCGCGCGGCGAGGGCGCGGGTCGCCTCCACGACGGGGGTGAGCATCGGCGCCCCGTCGGGGCCCTGCGGGGTCGGGGCGCAGATCACGGCGGTGCGGACGCGGGCGAGTTCGGCGGGGTTGGCCGTGGGGCGGAAGCCCGCGGAGAGCATGCGGCGGAGGTCGGCGGCGGTGAGGGCCGCCGCGTCGCCGCCGCCGGGCAGCCGGCCCGCGGCGAGATCCCGGGCACGGGCCGGATCGTGGCCGATGGTCGCGATCCCGGCCGCCACGGCGGCCTGCGCGAGGGGCAGGCCGAGGTGGCCGAGGCCGATGACGGCGAGGTCTGCGGGCATGGCGGTTGCCGTCCTTTCCCGAGGAGCGGACCCGGTCATTAGCCGGAGCGGGACGAGGGCGCAAGCCCTGTGGACAGGATGAGCGAGCGCACTGTCAGACTAGGAGTAAATATGACCGATATGCGGTATTGCGCCGCAATGCTTTTTCGAGTGTTGCGCCGCGAGTCTCCGCAGGTTGTCCACAGGTGCACGCCCGCTGGTGGCCCGAACCGGGCAGTGGGTGAAGAATCGGGACATGACGCGCGTGCTTCGAGGTACATGAGGCCGGGCACACCACACGCGTGAGCCACGCCGACGACAGCGGGAGGCAGCAGTGAAGTCAGCGACACTGGGACCCGAGCAGCGCGCGGAGGCCCTGGCGGCCATGGCCGAGCGCGAGCTGGACATTCTCGTGGTGGGCGCAGGGGTGGTCGGCGCGGGCACGGCGCTCGACGCGGTGACCCGCGGCCTGTCCACGGGGATCGTCGAGGCGCGGGACTGGGCCTCCGGCACGTCGAGCCGGTCCAGCAAGCTGATCCACGGCGGGCTCAGGTATCTGGAGATGCTGGACTTCGCGCTCGTCCGCGAGGCGCTGAAGGAGCGCGGACTGCTGCTCGAGCGGCTCGCCCCGCATCTCGTGAAGCCGGTGCCCTTCCTGTATCCGCTGCAGCACAAGGCGTGGGAGCGGGTGTACGCCGGCTCGGGCGTCGCGCTGTACGACGCGATGTCGATGGCGCGCGGGCACGGGCGCGGCCTGCCGATGCACCGGCATCTGACGCGCAAGCACGCGCTGCGGGTCGCCCCCTGCCTCAAGAAGGACGCGCTGGTGGGCGCGTTGCAGTACTACGACGCGCAGATGGACGACGCCCGGTACGTGGCGACCCTGGTGCGCACCGCCGCCATGTACGGGGCCAAGGCCGCCAACCGCGCGCGGGTCACCGGGTTCCTGCGGGAGGGCGAGCGGGTCGTCGGTGCGCGCGTGGAGGACGTCGAGGGCGGCGGCGAGTACGAGATCCGCGCCAAGCAGGTCGTGAACGCGACGGGCGTGTGGACCGACGACACACAGGCCATGGTCGGCGAGCGCGGGCAGTTCCACGTACGGGCGTCCAAGGGGATTCACCTGGTCGTGCCCAAGGACCGGATCAATTCGACGACCGGGCTGATCCTGCGGACCGAGAAGAGTGTCCTCTTCGTGATCCCGTGGGGGCGGCACTGGATCATCGGGACGACCGACACGGACTGGGACCTCGACAAGGCGCACCCGGCCGCGTCCAGCGCCGACATCGACTACCTGCTCGAACACGTCAACTCCGTGCTCGGGGTCCCGCTTTCGCGTGATGACGTGCAGGGCGTCTACGCGGGCCTTCGGCCGTTGCTCGCCGGGGAGTCCGACGCCACCAGCAAGCTGTCGCGCGAGCATACCGTCGCGCACCCGGCGCCGGGCCTCGTCGTGGTGGCCGGCGGCAAGTACACGACGTACCGGGTCATGGCGAAGGACGCCGTCGACGAGGCCGTGCACGGGCTCGACCAGCGGGTCGCCGAGTGCGTGACCGAGGAGGTGCCGCTGGTGGGCGCCGAGGGGTACAGGGCGCTGTGGAACGCGCGGGCGCGGATCGCCGCGAGCACCGGACTGCACGTGGTGCGCGTCGAGCACCTGTTGAACCGGTACGGGGCGCTCGCCGAGGAGCTCCTCGAACTGGTCTCCGCGGACCCGGCGTTGGGCGCGCCCCTCACCGGCGCCGACGACTATCTGCGGGCCGAGGTCGTGTACGCGGCCTCGCACGAAGGGGCGCGGCACATCGACGACGTGCTGACGCGGCGCACCCGGATCTCCATCGAGACGTTCGACCGGGGGACGCGGTGCGCGCGGGAGGCGGCGGAGCTGATGGCGCCCGTGCTCGGGTGGGACAAGGATCAGGTGGAGCGGGAGGTCGAGCACTACGAGAAGCGGGTGGAGGCGGAGCGGGAGTCGCAGCGGCAGCCGGACGACCTCACGGCCGATGCGGCGCGTCTTGGGGCACCGGACATTGTTCCGCTCTGACCGTTCTGTTGCGCCGGGTCGGGGTTGCGGTCGCGGGGCTCTGCCCCGGACCCCGCTGCCTCTCGTCCGAAAGGCGGGGCTTACCTGCAGAACTCGGCCGTGAGTATCCGGCGCTCGGGGGTGCCGTTGCCCGACAAAGTTGCCTTTGTCGTGCGGTAGGTGACGACCTGTGAGCCGTCCCGTGTCGCCGCCGCGCGGACGTAGGTGTGGGCTATGCGGCCGTTGTGGCCCCAGACCGTGGTGCCGCAGGGGAGTTTCTCCGGGTAGAGGCCCATGCCGTAATGGCCGTCCGCGGGGCGGGTGTTGAGCATCGTTCGGAGGGCGCCGGGCGGGAGCAGGCGGCCCTCCAGGAGTGCCGCGTAGAAGCGGTTCAGGTCGGGGAGCGTGGAGATCAGTTCGCCGGAGGCGCCGGCCGTGCGCGGGTCGAGGCGGACCGCGTCGGGGCCGTGCGGGCTCGGCACCGTGGTGCGGGCGCCGGGGAACGTGGTGCCGGTGAGGCGCAGCGGATCGATGATGCGGCGGCGGGCCTCCGTGGCGTAGGAATGGCCCGTGACCTGATGGATGATCATGCCCAGGAGTACGTAATTGGTGTTGGAGTACGACCAGGTGCCGCGCCGTGCCGTCCGTGGCTCGGACAGGGACAGCGCCGCGACCGCCTTCGGGGCCAGCGCGACGCGGCCGCGGGTGGCGGCCGTGAAGTCGTAGAGGCCGCTGGTCTGGGTGAGCAGCGAGCGGACCGTGAGCCGGCCGGTGGCCGTGAGGGAGGGGAGGTACGCGGTGACGCGTGCGGAGAGTTTCAGGCGCTTCTCCGCGGCCAGTTGAAGGACCACGGTCGCTATGAAGGACTTGGTGATGCTGCCCGCGCGTACGTGATCGGCGCGGGTGAGGCTGGGGCTGGTGGTGGTGAAGTGGCCCGTGGAGCCCCCGGTTGCCAGGAGCGCCGCCGACGGGGCCTTGCCTCGCGTCACGAGCAGCGGAAGAGTGTCGTCCGCGGGTGCCTTCGGGACCGATGCGCTGCCCTGGGTGAGGCACAGGACGGCCATGGTCAGAGGGATGGCCAGGAGTGTCCGGAACGCGGGCAACGACGGTCCCTTTCGGCGGCGCGGGCCACCATTGTGGGACGTTCCTGTGCGTGTCGGGTGGGGGTGACCCGGCGCGCGGAGTGGTGGTCCAGTGATGGGACAATGAAGGCTCTGTCAGGGCGGGTTGCTAGAGGGGACGCATGTCGGAGGCGGAGCGGGCGGGCGAGGCCCGTGAAGACAAGGGCACTCGTCAGGATTCGTCCGGTCGGGACGCCGAAGGGGCGTCGGTGACGGCCCCGGAGGGCCGGCTGCTCGCCGGCCGGTACCGGCTCGGCGACGTGCTCGGCCGGGGCGGCATGGGCACCGTGTGGCGGGCCAAGGACGAGACGCTCGGGCGCACGGTGGCGGTGAAGGAGCTGCGCTTCCCGAACGCCATCGACGAGGACGAGAAGCGCCGTCTGATCACGCGCACGCTGCGTGAGGCGAAGGCGATCGCGCGGATCCGCAACAACGGCGCGGTGACGGTCTACGACGTGGTCGACGAGGACGACCGGCCGTGGATCGTCATGGAGCTGGTCGAGGGCATGTCCCTCGCCGAGGCCATCCGGGAGAACGGGCTGCTCGAACCCCGGCGGGCCGCCGAGGTCGGGCTCGCCGTGCTCGACGTGCTGCGCTCCGCGCACCGCGAGGGCATCCTGCACCGCGACGTGAAGCCCTCCAACGTGCTGATCTCCGAGGACGGCCGCGTCGTCCTCACCGACTTCGGCATCGCGCAGGTCGAGGGCGACCCCTCGATCACGTCCACCGGCATGCTGGTCGGCGCCCCCTCGTACATCTCGCCGGAGCGCGCCCGCGGCCACAAGCCCGGACCCGCCGCCGACATGTGGTCGCTCGGCGGTCTGCTGTACGCGGCCGTGGAGGGCGTCCCGCCGTACGACAAGGGGTCGGCCATCGCCACGCTGACCGCCGTCATGACCGAGCCCGTGGACCCGCCGAAGAACGCCGGGCTCCTGGAGCCGGTGATCTACGGGCTGCTCGAGAAGGACCCCGACCACCGGCTCGACGACGCGGCCGCGCGGGCGATGCTCAACGACGTCATCCACGCCCCGGAGCCCAAGCCGGCCCCCGAGCCGGAGCCGGTCGAGGCCACGAAGGTGGTGCCGCTGCCGCCCGCTCCCGCGCCGAAGAAGCGCAAGGAGCCCAGGGAGAAGGGCGCTTCGGCGGCCGCCGCCAAGGCCGCTGCCGCTTCCGCCGCGGCCGGTGTCGCCGCCAGGAGCGGAGAGGCCGCGGAGAAGATGCGCGGCGCCCTGACGAACGTACGCAAGGCGGCCGCCGCCGCGACGGCCCCGAAGGGGAAGTCGGAGGAGCCCGCGGCGACCGCGCCCGCGGGTCCGGCCGCGGGTGGCGCGCGCCCCGGCGGCGCGGCCGTCCTCGCGGACGCGCTGCGGGGCCGCTCGCTCGTCATCGGTTCGCTCGTCGTCGCGCTCGTCGTGCTCGCGGGCATCCTGGCCCTCGTCCTGAACAACGGCGACGACGCGGACGCGAAGGGCGGCGACAAGAGCGCGTCGTCCGGCGCCACGGCCGGCGCGGACGACAAGAACGCGGGCGGCGACAAGGACGCCGACAAGGACAAGGGCTCCGGCGGCGAGAAGCCCTCCGGGAGCGCGTCGGCGAGCGACTCCGCGTCCCCGTCCGAGAGCGCGAGCTCCTCGCCGAGCGGTGACGCCGGGGACAAGCCGGGCGCGGCGGCCAAGGAGACGTACAAGCACTCCCAGGGCTTCTCGATCGGGCTGCCCAAGGGGTGGAAGTACGCCAAGACGGAGCGGGCAGGGGCGCGCTTCACCGGGCCCGACGGGCAGCGGCTGCTGATCGGTTGGACGAATCAGCCGAAGTCCGATCCGGTCGCGGACTGGTACGGCCAGGAGAAGTACATGACCCGCTCCCAGTACCACCGGGTGCGGATAGCCTCCGTCGACTACCGGGACTGGAAGACGGCCGACTGGGAGTTCACGTACGCCGACGGCGGCACGAAGTGGCACTCGATAGACCGCGGGACCGTCGTGAACGGCTCGCTGGGATACGGGCTGATGTACACCGCCAAGGACTCCGACTGGGGCGGGAAGCAGCGCAAGACGACCTGGAAGACATTCACACAGACGTTCAAGCCCAAGTCCTGAACCAGTGAGCCGTGCGGCACGTATCGTGAATGCTTGCGGACCGTGCGCAGTCGCTCGGCAGAGCCGGTGGAACAGGGGGAGGCGTCGTGGACGAGTACGCGGGGCGGGTGCTCGCCGGCCGGTACCGGCTGCCGGTCCTCTCCTACGACGCGTACGAGTCCTCGGCCGAGACGCGGGCCTTCGACACGTACAGCGGGCAGGAAGTCCTCGTGCGGCAGGTGCCGTTGCCCGAGGTCGTCGAGGCGGAGGTCCTTGACGCCGACGGGCTGCCGGAGGGATTCAGGCCCGGCGCAGACGTGGGGCGGGAGGCCGCGGAGCCGTCCGTGGCGCGGGCCGTCGAGGCCGTGCAGGCCGCCGCGCGCATCCCCGACCACCCCGGCCTCGACCAGGTCTTCGACGTGTTCGCCGAGGGCGGCTCGCTGTGGATCGTGAGCGAACTGGTGGCGGCGCGGCCGCTGTCGGCGCTCCTCGCCCGTGGGCCGCTCAGTCCCTACCGGGCCGCCGAGGTCGCCGCCGACGTGCTCACCGCGCTGCGGGCGCTGCACGCGCACGGGTGGGTGCACCGGAACGTCACGGCGCGGACCGTGCTCGTCTGCGACGACGGGCGGGTCATGCTGACCGGGCTTGCCGTCGGGGCCGCGGAAGAGGCGTTGTGCGGGTATGACGTGGTGCCGGACTTTCCCGACGAGTCGGAGGACTTCGTCGAGGAAGTGGAGGCGGTGCCGGGGGCGGGGGATTATCGGGCGGCCCGTGCGGGGGCCGTCGCGGCGTATCGTGCGGGCGCCGTTGCGGGGCGTGCGGCGCCGTCGGGTGCCGCGTTGCCCGTGCAGCCGTCCCGCTGGCGGGAGTTGATACCCGAGGCCGATGGGGATCACGACTCGGGGCTCCGCCCCGGACCCCGCGCCTCAAACGCCGGCGGGGCTGTATTTGCCGAGCGGTCCCGGCAGGTGAGGATGACCGTCGTCGGGCCCGTCACCGAGCGGTGGGCGCCCGAGCAGGCGCATCCGGTGCAGGAGAACTGGCAGTTGGCGGCGCCCGTCGGGCCCGCCACCGATCTGTGGGCGCTGGGCGCGCTGCTGTTCCGCGCCGTGCAGGGGCACGCGCCGTACCCGGAGGAGTCCACGCCGGAGCTGGTGCAGATGGTGTGCGCCGAGCCGCCCGCGTTCGCCGAGGAGTGCGGGCCCGTGCGGCCCGTCGTCGAGTCGCTGCTGCGCCAGGACCCCACCGAGCGGCTCGACATCGAGGAACTGCGCGGCTGGCTGCGGTCGTTGGTGCGCTCCGCGCCGGAGCCGGAGGCCGGGGCGAACGTCATCCCCGCGCCCGCATTCGACGCGGGCCGGCTGCCCGTCGTACGCCGCAGGGGAGAGCTCGTCCGCAAGCGCCGGGTGCGGGTTCCGGCCACCTCGGGGCAGCACGGCCGGCACAAGCGGGGCCGGGCCGTGCAGCGGGCGCCGCGTCCCGCGCGCGCTCCCCGTGAGCGGCGGCCCAGATCGCTCGGGCGCTGGCTCCTCGTGCTGATCCTGCTCGGGCTCGTGGGCGCGGTGGTGTACGCGATGATGTTCATGCCGAAGGCGGGCCAGGGCACGGGCACCGGGGCGGCGGGCGCCCGGCAGGAGAACGCGGCGGGCGCCGCGCCCTCCGCCTCGTCCGAGCAGCGCGGCGATCCGTCGCCGGAGCCGTCGAAGCCCGCGAAATCGCCTGGCGGCAAGCGCAGTTCGACGCCCTCATCGACCGAGCCGCAGTCCGATGTGGCCCCCGGTTTCGTGCTCCGTGAGGACGACGCGGGGTTCGAGGTCGCCGTCGCCAAGGGGTGGCAGCGGACGGGGAAGAACGGGCGGGGCCAGGTCGTGTACGCGCACGGCGCCTTCGAGCTGATCGTCGTCCCCGGCCGCGACTCCACGGCGACGTACGGCAAGGACCCGATGAAGTACCAGCGCGAGGACGAGCGGGAGTTGCAGCCGTTCAGGGACTCGACCTGGGCCACGTCGAGCGGCATGAAGAGCATCGACGTCGGCGGACGGGCCATGGCCGAGGGACAGTTCACCTGGCAGGGGAACGACGGGCGCGAGATGTACGTGCGCAATCTCGCGATGGTGATCGGCGGCAAGTACCACGTGGTGCAGGTGCGCGGGCCCGAGGCCGAGCGGGACGAGGTCACGCGGGTGTACCAACAGGCGTACTCGACCTATCGCCACGGTGGTTGAGCCCGCGACAAAGCGTCACAGTGCGGTCTCTGTGGCACCCCGGCTGTTCCGTGTGCGGTGACCGATCCCTAGTGTGAACCGGGTCGACACATTAGCGGGGAAACGTGAATCAGATGCAGGGCGAGGTTCTCGCCGGCCGGTATCGGCTCGGTGAATCCATAGGGCGCGGCGGCATGGGCCGGGTGTGGCGCGCCCACGACGAGGTGCTGCACCGCGTCGTCGCCGTGAAGGAGCTGACGGCCGCCCAGTGGGTCGCCGAGGCCGACCGGGCCGTCCTGCTCGCCCGTACGCAGACGGAGGCGCGTGCCGCCGCCCGGATCAACCACCCCGCCGTCGTCACCGTGCACGACGTGCTGGAACACGACGACCGGCCGTGGATCGTCATGGAGCTGGTCGAGGGGCGCTCGCTCGCCGACGCGGTCAAGGAGGACGGGCGCGTCGACCCCGCCGAGGCCGCCCGGATCGGCCTGTGGACGCTGCGGGCGCTGCGGGCCGCGCACACCGCGGGGGTGCTGCATCGGGACGTGAAGCCGGGCAATGTGCTGCTCGCGAGCAACGGCCAGGTGAAGCTGACGGACTTCGGCATCGCGCAGGTCGAGGGCGACACCACCATCACGCGGACCGGCGAGATAGTCGGCTCCGTGGACTACCTCGCGCCCGAGCGGGTGCGGGGGTCCGACTTCGGGCCCGCGGCGGACCTGTGGGCGTTGGGCGCGACGCTCTACACCGCGGTGGAGGGGCTCTCCCCCTTCCGGCGGACGTCGCCGATCGCCACGATGCAGGCCGTCGTGGAGGACGAGCCGGAGGCCCTGGAGAACGTCGGGGCGATCGGGCCCGTCATATCCGCCCTGCTCAGCAAGGACCCGGCCGCGCGCCCGGACGCCGACGCGGCGGAGGCGATGCTCGCCGAGGCGGCGGAGGGCCGCCGCGCGAACGCGGCCCAGGCCTACGTCCCGACCCAGGTCCACATCCCCGCCCAGCCGACCGGCTTCACACCACCTCCGCCGACACCGATGAGCACGGCCGCCACCACGACCGTGACACCCCCGGGCTTCGCCCAGGCCCCCGCGTCCACCACCAAGGCGCGGCGCTGGCCGAAGGCGCTCGCCGTCGTCCTCGCCGCCGCGCTCGTCGGTGGCGGAGGCGCGTTCGCCGCGCTGTACTACGCCGAGCACCGCAGCACCGGGACGGAGGCCACGTACGACCAGGGCGGCGCGCAGCGGAAGGGCTCGGGCAAGGACGGGTCGGGCAAGGAGTCGACGGGGCCTGCCAAGTCCGGTTCCGTTCCCGCCAATTGGAAGCGCGTCGACGGGGCCGAGGGCTTCAGTCTGATGCTGCCGCCCGGTTGGCAGCGGCAGGCGGACAGCAACCAGATCGACTACTCGCCGGACGGCGGGCAGACGTTCGTCCGCATCGCCATCGACGAGCAGACCGACTGGCAGGACTCGTACCAGCACCAGCTGGACCTGGAGAAGACCCTGCGGCGCACGCTGCCCGGCTATCAGCGGGTGAGCCTGAACGCCAACACGTTCCGGGACCAGCACGGTTCGCGCTGGGAGTTCACCTGGAGGGCCGGGACGAACGACGCGTCGTCCGGCCCCCGGCACGCCATGGAGGAGACCTACCGGGCCGACGACGGCACGGAGTACGCGATCTACCTGGCGGTCCCGGCGGAGAAGTGGAACGGGAGCGGGACCCGTGAGACCTTCAACGCGATCCTGCGCGGCTGGCGGGAGCCGCAGGCACAGTAGCGCCGCCGCCCGACCGTGAAGATCAGGCCATGGTTGCGCATGTCTGTGACCCGTACGGCCCCCGAATGATCTCCTTGTGGCCGACCGCATGAGTGCGCTCGGGCGAGCCGTTGGGCGCGCTTCGAGCTGAGAAAACGGGGTGCCTGACGTTGATGCGAGTGAAGAGAGCTCTTGCCGCGCGCACCACGGTTACGTACGACGGTGTCGGCGACGCCTGCGGCTACGCGCACATGATCGAAGGAAGCTAGTCCTGCGCCGGTACCGCCCTGACCGGAAGCGAGGACTCGGTCCGTACACCCGTGCGGCATGATGGGGCGCATGGGGACCGAGGGGGACAACACCCGGGTGATCGCCGGGCGTTACCGGCTGGAGGCCAGAATTGGTCGCGGGGGCATGGGTGTTGTCTGGCGGTCCTCCGACACCTTGCTCGGGCGGCAGGTCGCCGTCAAGGAGCTCGCCGTCGACGAGACCCTCTCCGACGAAGAGGCGCAGCAGCAGCGGGAGCGGATGCTGCGCGAGGCGCGGGCCGTGGCCCAGTTGCAGCACGCGAACGTGATCGTCGTGCACGACGTGGTGCTGTACGAGGGGCACCCGTACATAGTGATGGACCTGGTCAATGGGGATTCGCTCGCCGACCGGATCGCCAGGGAAGGTCCCGTCGAGCCGCTGGAGGCCGCGCGGATCGGGCTCGCGCTGCTCGGCGCGCTGCGCGTCGCCCATGCCGCGGGCGTGCTGCACCGGGACCTGAAGCCCGCGAACGTACTCCTGGAGAGCTCGACGGGCCGTGTCGTCCTCACCGACTTCGGGATCGCCCAGGTCGAGGGGGCCACCACGCTCACCGAGACCGGCGGCTTCGTCGGCTCGCCGGAATACACGGCCCCGGAGCGGATGGCGGGGGAGCGGGCCGGGGCCGGGGCCGACCTGTGGTCGCTCGGGGCGCTGCTGTGCGCGGCGATGAGCGGTGAGTCCCCGTTCCGCCGCGACTCGTTGGGCGGCATCCTGCACGCCGTCGTCTACGAGGACATAAGACCGCCCGAGGAGGCCGAGCCGCTGCTCCCGGTGGTCCGCGGCCTGCTGGAGCGGGACCCCGTGCGCCGGATGGACCTGGACGAGGCCGAGCGGCTGCTGCGCGCGTACATCGCCACGGGGGCGACGCCGCAGCCCGCGCCGCCCCTCCCGCTCGTGCCACGGGTGCTCTACACGCCGACGGAGCTCAACGTGCCGACGGAGCGGCGCAGGCGGGTCGTCTCGACCCGGGCACTGCTCGTCGCGGCGGCGCTCGTGGCCGCGCTCGCGGGGGCCGGGATCGCCACCGCGGTGCTGCTGGCGGGGGACAACGGCAAGACGCCCGCGCCACCGCCGACGACCACCGTCTCCGCCTCGACCCGTACGCCGTCGCCCTCCGCCTCGCCGACCTCGACCGTCACCGTGACCCGGCCGGGCACCCGTACACCCGACGCCGGGGCCCCGCAGGGCTATCGCACGGTCACGGACCCCGAGGGCTTCCGGCTCGCCGTGCCCGAGGGGTACACGCGCTCCGTGGACGGGCCGCGGATCTTCTACATGTCGCCCGGCGGGACCTACCGCATCGGGATCAGGACGGACGCCGCGGACGGCGGCGGCCCCGGCGCCGTGCAGCGGCGCTCCGACGCCGCCGGGCCGAGGAACAATCCGGGCTACCGCGACTCCAAGGTCACCGACACCTCGCACAACGGCCACGACGCCGCGCTGTGGGAGTTCACCTGGGACGGGTTCAGCGCCGCGGAGGGCGCCCGGCGCACCGTCGACCTGTGCTGGGAGGAGGGCGGCCGGATGTACGACGTGTGGGTCTCGGCCCCCGTCGGCGACACCGCGAGGGCACGCGCCCACTTCGACGCGGCGGTGGACACCTTCGCGGTGGCCGGGCGGTGAGCATCAGCGTGGTCACAACTCCGTGACCGCGGTGGAACCACACGTCTCCCGCGCGGTACTGATGGACCCATGAGTGACAACGGGGGACCCGCACACGGCCCGAACGATCCCACCAGCTTCGCCCTGCAGCCGCCGCAGCAGCCGCACGTGCCGCACCCGGGCAACCCCTACGCAGGCCCCGCGCAGAGCCCCGCGCAGGTCGCGACCGAGCGGCAGCAGGACCCGGGCGCCGGCCGCCTCGTTGCCGGGCGCTACCGGCTGCTGAGCAAGCTGGGCCACGGCGGCATGGGCACGGTGTGGCGGGCGAAGGACGAGACGGTGGACCGCGAGGTGGCGGTGAAGGAGCCGCGCCTGCCCGACCACCTGCCGGAGCGGGAGCGGGCCAACGCCTTCGAGCGGATGCGCCGCGAGGCCCGCGCCGCGGCCCGGCTCGACCACCCGTCGGTCGTGAACGTGCACGACGTGGCCGTGGAGGACGGTCGGCCGTGGATCGTCATGGAGTTCGTGCAGGGCCGCTCGCTCGGCGCCGTCCTCCAGGAGGGCACGCTCGGCGTCCGCGAGGCCGCCCGCATCGGCCTGGAGGTGCTCGGCGCCCTGGAGGCCGCGCACGCCGCGGGGATCCTGCACCGCGACGTGAAGCCGGACAACGTGATGCTCGGCCGCCACGACCGCGTGATCCTCACGGACTTCGGCATCGCCCAGATCGAGGGCGAGACGAATCTGACCGACACCGGCGGCTTCGTCGGCTCGCCCGAGTTCATCGCCCCGGAGCGGGTCCTCGGCCAGCGCCCCGGCCCCGCGTCCGACCTGTGGTCGCTGGGCGTCGTCCTGTACGCGGCGACCGAAGGCGTGTCCCCGTTCCGCCGCAACAACACGCCCGCAACCCTCCAGTCCGTGCTCAACGCGACACCGGCCGCGCCCGCCGCCGCGCAGGGCCCGCTGGCCGACGCCATCAACGGCCTGCTGCAGAAGGACCCGGCGCACAGGCCGAACGCAGCGCAGGTGCGCGTCCTCCTCGAGAAGGCCGCCGAGCCGCCCGTGCAGGCACCCACCCAGGTCGTCCGGATCGGCTCCGCGCAGGGCGGTCTGCGGCTCGGCCGCAAGGCCCTGCTCGGCATCGGCGCGGGCGTCGTGGTGGCGGCCGTCGCGGCGTACCTGGTCCTCGCGAAGCCGTTCGCGGGCCCGCTGCCCGACGGCTGGAAGGAGTTCGAGGCGGGGGCGCCGCTGGACGCGACCGTCGGACTGCCGGCCTCGTACGTCCCGATCCCGGACGAGGACGACAAGTCCGTGATGACGTACGCGGACCCGAGCGGCGCGATCACCGTGAACGTGGCGCGCTGGGACCACAAGGAAGAGGTCTCCGACATCGCGAGCACGGCCGATGCCGAGGCGTCCAAGGACTCCGAGGACATCAAGGGCGGCACGTTCAGCGGCGCCGGGGTGTCGATGTCGAGCGACTCCGAGAGCACCAGCAGGACGGACCCCAACGTCACGTACCAGGACCGCGACGCCGCGCTGAACACGATCACGTACGGCGTGCGGAGCATCGGCACGGACTTCGACAAGGACGTGCCGCGCGAGGCCAAGGCGTTCTACTACAAGACCAAGGCCGGGGACATGTACCGGCTGTGGGTCGACTATCCGGGCAAGGGCGACTTCACCGAGCGCGGTCGCGAGGTCGCCAAGGGTGCCATCGCCAACCTGGGGCTCAAGAAGCTCTGAACTCGCGTTCGTTGGCGGCAAAGCCCTGATCAGCGGCTTTGCTGCCAGCGATCACTGGCGCGGTGTGTGCAGTCGGTGAAACCTGTTACCGACGGGTACCGAAAGCGGACGCCCGGACATACGCTCGCCGCATGACGCAGTCGCAGGCCACCCCCGAGCACGCAGCAGAGAAGACCCGCACGAACCCGGTCGCGGCCGCCCCCGAGGGCGCCCGCACGGCCGCCGACGTCGTGACGCCCGATCTCATCGCCCGCCTCACGAAGGACGTGGTCGGCTCGGGTCGGACGGCGAACCACACGCCGTTCACCGGTGAGAAGCTCGCCGATCTGCCGGAGTCGACGCCCGAGGACGTGGCCACCGCCTTCGAGCGGGCCCGCGCCGCGCAGGAGGTCTGGGCGAAGACCCCGGTCCGCAAGCGCGCCGCCGTGCTGCTGCGCTTCCACGACCTGGTGCTTGCCCGCCAGGCCGAGGTGCTCGACCTGATCCAGCTGGAGACCGGCAAGGCCCGCCTGCACGCGCACGAGGAGGTGCAGGCCGTCGCGGTCGCCTCCCGGCACTACGGCCGCAAGGCCCCCGCGTACCTGAAGCCCAAGGGGCACACGGGCGCGGTGCCGACGCTCACCAAGGTGACGGAGCTGCGCCAGCCGCGCGGCGTCGTCGGCCAGATCGCGCCGTGGAACTACCCGCTCGAACTCTCCGTCGGCGACGCGCTCCCCGCCTTCGTCGCGGGCAACGCGGTCGTCATGAAGCCCGACACGGAGACCTGCCTGACCGCCCTGTGGGCGCGCGACCTGCTGATCGAGGCGGGCCTGCCGTCCGAGGTCTTCCAGGTCGTCCTCGGCGAGGGCCCGGTCGTCGGCCCCGAGCTGGTCAAGCACGCCGACTACGTCTCGTTCACCGGCTCCACCCGCACAGGCCGCGAGGTCGCGCAGGGCGCCGCCGCCCGCCTCGTCGGGGTCTCCCTCGAACTCGGTGGCAAGAACGCGATGCTGGTCCTGGAGGACGCCGACGTGGAGAAGGCCGCGGCGGGCGCCGTCCGCGCCTGCTTCTCCTCCGCGGGCCAGCTGTGCATCTCCATCGAGCGGCTCTACGTCCACGAGTCGATCGCCGACGAGTTCGTGGCCCGGTTCGCCGCCCGCACCAAGGGCATGCGGCTCGGCCGCTCCCTCGCGTACGGCGCGGAGATGGGCTCGCTCGTCGGGGAGCGGCAGCTGGAGACCGTGACGCGGCACGTCGACGAGGCCGTCGCGAAGGGCGCCACGCTCGTCGCGGGCGGCGTCGCGCGCCCCGACATCGGCCCGTACTTCTTCGAGCCGACGATCCTGGACGGCGTCGAGGCCCCGATGGCGGTCTGCAACGAGGAGACCTTCGGCCCGGTCGTCTCCATCTACCGCTTCGGCGACGAGGACGAGGCGGTCTCGCTCGCCAACTCCACGCCGTACGGCCTGAACTCCTCGGTCTGGACGAAGAACGCCAGGCGCGGCCACGAGGTCGCGGCCCGCCTGCGCACCGGCACCGTCAACATCAACGAGGGGTACGCGCCCGCGTACGGCAGCGTGCAGTCGCCCATGGGCGGCATGAAGGAGTCGGGGCTCGGCCGCCGGCACGGCTCCGAGGGCATCCTCAAGTACACCGAGGCCCAGACGGTCGCCCACCAGCGCGTCATGCCGATGGCCCCGTCCTTCGGCATGGACGACGAGGCGTACGCGAAGTTCATGAGTGTGAGCCTGTCGGTGATGAAGAAGTTCCGCCTGAAGTAGCCAACGGCCGCCCCACCGTTCAAAGTTCAAAGGAGAACGCACACGTGACGCAGGACGGCTACGACTACGACGTGGTGATCATCGGCTCCGGCTTCGGCGGATCCGTGTCCGCCCTCCGCCTGGCCGAGAAGGGCTACAAGGTCGGAGTCCTCGAAGCGGGTCGCCGCTTCACCCCCGAGACCCTCCCCAAGAACTCCTGGGACCTGAAGAACTACCTCTGGGCTCCCAAGCTCGGCATGTACGGCATCCAGCGCATCCACCTGCTCGGGAATGTCATGGTCCTGGCAGGCGCGGGCGTCGGCGGCGGTTCGCTGAACTACGCCAACACCCTCTACGTGCCGCCGAAGCAGTTCTTCGACGACCCGCAGTGGGCGCACATCACGGACTGGCAGGACGAGCTGAAGCCGTACTACGACCAGGCCCAGCGCATGCTCGGCGTCCGGCTCAACCCGACGATGAGCCCCGCCGACGTGCACCTGAAGGCGGCGGCCCAGTCGATGGGCATCGGCGACACCTTCCATCTCGCCCCGGTCGGCGTCTTCTTCGGCGACGGCAAGGACGCCGAGGGCGAGTCGAGGGCGGCCCCCGGCACACAGGTCGAGGACCCGTACTTCGGCGGCGCGGGCCCCGCCCGCAAGGCCTGCACCGAGTGCGGCGAGTGCATGACGGGCTGCCGCCACGGCGCGAAGAACACCCTCAACGAGAACTACCTGTACCTCGCCGAAAAGGCGGGCGCGGTCGTCCACCCGCTGACCTCGGTCGTCTCGGTGACCGACGACTCGCGCGGCGGCTACGCGGTCGCGACGCTGCCCACGGACGACAAGAAGGCGAAGGGGCGCACCTTCACCGCGCCGAAGGTCATCGTCGCGGCCGGTACGTACGGCACCCAGACCCTCCTGCACCGCATGAAGGCGAACGGCCAACTGCCGCACCTGTCCGAGCGGTTGGGCGAGCTGACCCGCACCAACTCCGAGGCCCTGGTCGGCTCGCAGACCACGAACCGGCGCTACAAGCAAAAGCACGGCGTCGCGAAGGTCGACTTCACCAAGGGCGTCGCGATCACGTCCTCGATCCACCCGGACGAGAACACGCACATCGAGCCGGTCCGCTACGGCAAGGGCTCGAACTCGATGGGCGGCCTGTCGATCCTCCAGGTTCCCTACGTGGAGGGTTCGTCGAGGGTGGCGGCCTGGCTGGCGAACGTGGTCAAGCACCCCACCCAGCTGGCCCGCTCGCTCTCCAACCGCCGCTGGTCGGAGAAGACCATCATCGGCCTCGTCATGCAGTCCCTCGACAACTCGCTGACCACGTACCTGAAGCCGGGCGGCGTCGGCAAGGGACTGCTCACCGCGCGGCAGGGCCACGGCGCCCCCAACCCGAAGCAGATCAAGGCGGCGACGGAGGGCGCGTCGGCCATCGCGGCCGAGATCAACGGCTTCGCGGGCTCCAACATCGGTGAACTGGTGGGCACCCCGCTCACCGCCCACTTCCTGGGCGGCTGCCCGATCGGCGACTCGGCCGAGACCGGCGTGATCGACGCCTACCACCGGGTCTACGGCCACCCCGGCATCTCGGTCGTCGACGGCGCCTCCGTCACCGCCAACCTCGGCGTGAACCCGTCCCTGACGATCACGGCGCAGGCCGAGCGGGCCCTGTCGTACTGGCCGAACAAGGGCGAGGAGGACACCCGCCCGGAGATCGGCTCGGCGTACCGGCGGCTCGCGCCCGTCGAGCCGAAGAACCCGGCGGTCCCGGCGGAGGCCTTCGGCGCCCTGAAGCTCCCGCTCCTGGCGGTGCCCGAGGTGCCGCCGAAGAAGGAGCCGCTGCAGTCCAGCTGACCCTCGCGGTGGCACGAGCGATACGAGAAGGGCCCGCACTCCCCCTCCGAGTGCGGGCCCTTCTTGTACGTACGGACGACTACGCCTCGTTGCTCACCTTGCGGCGACGCACGGCGTACATGACCCCGCCGCCCGCCACGACGGCGACACCGGCGGCCGCGCCGAACACCGGAAGCGTGGAGCCCGCCCCGGTCGAGGCGAGCGATCCGTCGACCGGGGTGCTGCTCGCCTGCGGCGACGGGGCGCTGGAGGCGGAGGCCGTGGCCGAGGGCTTCGGCGAACCGGTCGGGGAACCCGTGTGACCACCGGCCGGCGGCACCTGGCCCGGCGAGGCACCGGCGGCGAGGATGTCGAAGTCCCAGTACGCGTCCTCGGGCACGCTGGAACCGCAGACGCCCTCGGGGTCCACGCTCACCGCGAGGGCGAGCCCGGCACCGGCGCCCGCCGGGGTCTTCGCGTCGACCGAGATCCGCAGCCGCACGTCGGAGTGCGCACCACGCGCGAGGGGCCCCGAGGCCGGGAACGACGCGTCGTGCTCGACGTTGTTGTCGAGGTTCCGCCACGCGGTCCCGTCGAACCACTGCAGGCGCAGATACCGGCTGGTGTCCGACTCGTCCTCGTACGCGAAGGAGAACGCGTACACCTGCGCCCGGGACGAGGCGAAGGGCTGGTCGGTCATGTTCGTGACGCGGAACGTGAAGTCGTGCCAGCCGGACCCCGCGACGATCTTCGACGGAAGTCCGCGCAGCTCGGCGAGGGTGCCGGGGCTGTCCTCGCCCGCGGTGCACTCGTCGGTCGGCTCGGTCCCACCGGTCTTCTCGCCGTCCGCCTTCTTCGCCCGCGGAGCCTCGGGCGTCGACGTGGCGGGGGCGGGCGGTGCGGTGGTGGCCGACGCGGACGGGCTCGGCGAGGTGCTCGGCGACGCGCTCACCGAAGGGCTCGGCGAGGCGGTCTCGGTGGCGGTCGTGGTGTCCATGGGTGCCCCGTCCGCGAAGGCGGCCGGGGCGGACAACAGGGCGAGCGGGGCGAGCGCGGCGGCCGCGGCCGCCGACGCCAGTGCGCGTCGAAGTTTCATCGGGTCCTCAGAGGCTGGGAGATTCCGCTGAAGTGACCCGCGATGGCGAGAAAGGGTTGTACTGAGGCCGGTCGGCCCCGGGCGTCCCCGAGGCCGACCGTTCTCTGGTGTGACCGGGCTGCTGTCCCCTGCCGTCCGGTCACTTGTCTGGAGCGAGGTCCCACGACGTACGGCATGACCGATACGTCTCAACGCTCCAGCGGAGCCACGCGTGGTTCGGTTGGCCCGCCCCTGGCTGGCACGGACACCGGGACCAACGAAGCCTGTGCCAACGGGTCACGCGCCGTATGGGTGAGGACGCAACCGAACTGAGGTGCCCCCGCAGACACCGCTGGTCAGACCCGGCCCCGGCACAGTTCGAGCAGCGTCATGGCGAGGGAGGTGCCGGGCTTGCCGAGGGCGTCCCTGTAGCGGCCGAGCACCTCGTTCTCGCGCGAGAGGTTCACCCGCCGCCCGCCCGACGCGATCCGCGCCTCCTGCACGACGGCGGAGACGGCCATCCGTTCCTGGACGAGGCCGATGATCCGGTCGTCGAGCGCGTCGATGCGCTCGCGGGCGCCGGAGATGACCTCGGTGGTGGTGTTCTCGGTCGTGGCGGTCATGAGGGCTCCTCGGTGTGGTGGGGGAGCCCCGGACCGGCAAGCCCCGGAAACGCCAGACGCCCCGGACCTTGTCGGCCCGGGGCGCCTGGTGAAGTGGCTTGTCAGTGGCTCAAGCAGCACGACCATGGCATCCGGCGGGCCGGCTGCCATAGGTAAAGCGGAAGGTCGTGTGCGTGAGCATGGGGCGCACCTTATCAGCGGTTCCGGCAATTCAAGCCCCTGCGGCGATTGAGCAGCGGGGTCCGGGGCAGAGCCCCGCGACGCCGACCACGGGTGACGTACCCGGTAGAATCGGCCACACGACCCCCTGCTAAGCCGCCGGAAGGCAACCCGTGTCATCAGCGACTTCCGCTGCCGCCGCCCCCGACACCGTCCTGGTCGTCGACTTCGGTGCGCAGTACGCCCAGCTCATCGCCCGCCGCGTCCGTGAGGCCCGGGTCTACAGCGAGATCGTCCCGTCGACCATGCCGGTCGAGGAGATGCTCGCCAAGAACCCGGCGGCGATCATCCTCTCCGGCGGCCCCTCGTCGGTCTACGCGGAGGGCGCCCCGCGCCTGGACCGCGCGATCTTCGACGCCGGCGTCCCCGTCTTCGGCATGTGCTACGGCTTCCAGCTGATGGCCACGGCCCTCGGCGGCACCGTCGACGACAACGGCGCCCGTGAGTACGGCCGCACCCCGCTGACCGTGTCGAAGGGCGACTCGACGCTCTTCGAGGGCACGCCCGCCGAGCAGCCCGTGTGGATGTCGCACGGCGACGCCTGCTCCGCGGCGCCCGAGGGCTTCACCGTCACCGCGTCCACGGACGTCGTACCGGTCGCCGCCTTCGAGAACGACGAGAAGAAGCTGTACGGGGTCCAGTACCACCCCGAGGTCATGCACTCGACGCACGGCCAGCAGGTCCTGGAGCACTTCCTGTACCGCGGCGCCGGCATCGAGCCGAGCTGGACGACCGGCAGCATCGTCGAGGAGCAGGTCGCCGCGATCCGCGCCCAGGTCGGCGACAAGCGCGCGATCTGCGGTCTGTCCGGCGGCGTGGACTCCGCGGTCGCCGCTGCCCTCGTGCAGAAGGCCATCGGCTCCCAGCTGACCTGCGTGTACGTCGACCACGGCCTGATGCGCAAGGGCGAGACCGAGCAGGTCGAGAAGGACTTCGTCGCCGCGACCGGCGCGAAGCTGAAGGTCGTCGACGCGAGCGAGCGGTTCCTGAAGGCGCTCGCCGGGGTCTCCGACCCCGAGGAGAAGCGCAAGATCATCGGCCGGGAGTTCATCCGCGTCTTCGAGCAGGCGCAGCTGGAGATCCTCCAGGAGGACGGCCCCGAGGTCGCGTTCCTCGTGCAGGGCACGCTCTACCCGGACGTCGTCGAGTCCGGCGGCGGCACCGGCACCGCGAACATCAAGTCGCACCACAACGTCGGCGGTCTGCCCGACGACATCGAGTTCGAGCTCGTCGAGCCGCTGCGCCAGCTGTTCAAGGACGAGGTTCGCGCCGTCGGCGCCGAGCTCGGCCTGCCGGACGAGATCGTCCAGCGCCAGCCGTTCCCCGGCCCCGGGCTCGGCATCCGCATCGTCGGCGAGGTCACCAAGGACCGCCTGGACCTGCTCCGCGAGGCCGACGCCATCGCCCGCGAGGAGCTGACCACGGCCGGCCTCGACCGCGAGATCTGGCAGTGCCCGGTCGTCCTGCTCGCGGACGTCCGCAGCGTCGGCGTCCAGGGCGACGGCCGCACGTACGGCCACCCGATCGTCCTGCGCCCCGTCTCCTCCGAGGACGCCATGACGGCGGACTGGACACGGATGCCGTACGACGTGCTCTCGAAGATCTCGACGCGGATCACGAACGAGGTCAAGGACGTCAACCGGGTCGTGCTCGACGTGACGTCGAAGCCCCCGGGCACCATCGAGTGGGAGTAGTCCCCACGCCGTGACCGTGTGAGAGTGCCGTCCGCCTTCGGGTGGGCGGCACTTTCGCGTACGCACGCTTCCGCTCACGTGCGCTTCATGACCCGGATCCCCTCGCCCGGCGTCCAGACGCGCACCACCAGGTACGTGTCGTCCTCGACGTACGTCCTGGTGACCTCGGTGATCTCCGTGCGGAACAGGTGGAAGGAGCCCGGGTCGGGGACCTCGACCCGGTCGGTGTAGCGGGCGACGGTCGCCGGGTCCTCGACCAGGTGCGCCCGGCCGCTGATGCGCACGTCGCCGCCGCCCATCGTCTGGCCCTCGCCCGGGTTCGCCTGGATCGCGAACCGCGGATCGCGCAGCAGGTCGCGGGCCTTGAGCGAGCCGGGCATCATGCCGAGCCAGAACTCCCCGTCCAGGAACCGGACCTCGAGGCCGCTGGTGCGCGGCGAGCCGTCCTTGCGGAGTGTGGCCAGGACGTGGTGGGTGTGCTGCCCGAAGCGGTCCTCGACGGTCTTGGCGAGGTCCGGTTCGGCTTCGGTGAAGGCGGCCCAGGTGGCCGCGGTCGACGTCATGGAGCGAGTCTCGCGCGCAACCCCGACGTCTCCTGTCCGGTATCCCCGCGCGTTTCGCCGCATTCTTTTCACACATCGGCCCTGTCACCTTGCGGGTCACGGAGGTACCTTCCGCACCATGTCGACGCAGAACCCCGCCCCGATACCCCACGACCAGCTCCAGTTCGCGATGCCGCCGCAGCACGACAACCACGCCGACGAGCGCAGGTACCGCAAGGAGCGGCTGGCGGGCGCCCTGCGCGTCTTCGGACGGTTCGGCTACGAGGAAGGGGTCTCCGGGCACATCACCGCCCGCGACCCGGAGTACGACGACTGCTACTGGGTCAACCCGTTCGGCGTGCCCTTCAAGCACGTCGCGGTGAGCGATCTCGTCCTCGCGAACGGGGACGGGCAGGTCGTGGACGGCCGCTTCCACGTCAACCAGGCCGCCTTCACCACGCACGTCGCGGTGCACCGGGCCCGCCCCGAGGTGGTCGCGGTCGCGCACTGCCACTCCACGTACGGCCGTGCCGTGGCCGCGCTCGGCGAGCTGGTCGAGCCGATCACGCAGGAGGCCTGCGCGTTCTACGAGGACCACGCGCTGCTCGACGAGTACACGGGCGTCGGCGTGGACCCGGAGGAGGGCAAGCGGATCGCCGTCGCCCTCGGCTCGAACAAGGCGCTCGTGCTGCGCAACCACGGGCTGCTCACGGTGGGCGACTCGGTGGACGCGGCCGCCTGGTGGTTCATCGCCCTGGAGCGGGCCTGCGAGGTGCAGTTGGCGGCGCGCTCGGCGGGCCGTCCGGTGCTGCTCGACCGGCGTCAGGCGCTGGCGACCCGCGAGCAGACGGGCGCCGACCTCGTGGCCTGGATCAACTACCAGAGCCTGTGGCAGGACATCACGCGCAGCGAGCCCGAGCTGCTGTCCTGAGGCTCCTGATGTGCGGATGATCAGCGGAAGTCGCGCAGCACCACCCGCTTCGTCATCGCGAACTCCTCGTCCGTGAGCACGTCCTGGCGGTGCAGCTCGCCCAGCTCCCGCAGCCGCCGCAGGAGGACGTCGTGGTCGGCCCGCCGGGGGAGCAGCGCCGGGGTGCCGCGGGGCGCCGAGGGGTGCGGGAGCCGGGCGGTGACCGCCGCGGCGACGAGGGCGGTCAGCAGGTCCTTGCGGGAGTTGCCCCACAGGTCGAGGGCGTACGGGTCCTTCTCCGGCGGCAGCTTGGAGTACGGGCTGCCCTTGGGGACGAAGCGCAGCACCCCGTCCTCGTAGCCGGAGTTGGGGACCCACTCCACCTCGTCGAGGTCGTCGAGCGCGATGACGCGCGGGCCCGTGGCGCGCTTCACGCGGTCCGAGGTCTCGCTCCAGTCGATGCGGACCCGGCTGCCGTCGAACGAGACGAGACCGTCGCTGGAGCGCACCGAGACCGGCACGGCGGGGCCCGGGACGAGGTACGAGTCGGCGGGCCCCGGCGGGAGTTGTTCGAGCAGCAGGGCCTGGCGGATCTCCTCGGCGACGTACTCGGCGACGCCGGAGCGGTCCGCGTCGACCGTGAGCCGGTACGGGTCTGCGGTGTCCGGGAGGCGGCCGCCGGTGGCCTGGAGCAGCGGGTCCGCGGCCTCGCGCAGGGTGAGGCGGAGCCGGCCGCGCTTGCGCTCGGGCTCGTAGGCCACGCCGGAAACGGCGGTGAGCGGCACGTCGATCTCGCCGTACGTCTGCCGCAGCAGGGCGACCGACCGGTGCAGACCTGGGGTGATGCGGACCGTGGTCCCGTCGAAGGCCCAGGTTCCGTCACGCTGGATGATCTCGGCCATACGGAAATTCTCGCAGCGACGTCAACACTCCGGTCAATGCAGGTCAAAGCCATTCACCCGGGAGGGGTGAGCCCGTGCGACGTCACGCCCCCGGCGTGCGGCACAATTCGCCTTCAAGGCACGGAAGTTGACGAGGGTGGGGCGGCTGCGGTGGCGGTGCAGGAAGCGCGGAACGACCGGACGGCGCACGAGGGCGGCTGCACCTGCGGCGACTGTCCGCGGGGGGCGCGCGAGGGGCACCGCAGGGCCGTCGCCCGATTCGCCGCGAAGCGCGACGAGTTGGCGGCGGGCCAGGGTCTGCCCGCGGCCGTCGCGCACTCGGCCGGGGCGTCCCGGCAGTGGATCTCCGACGAACTCACGCAGTCCGCGCGGGCGATGGCCGACCGCGGGCGCGAGGAGGGCGTGGCCTGGTTCAGCACGCTGTGGCCGCGCACGCTGTACGTGGTGTGGGGCGGCGTGGGCGCGCTCCTCATCGGCCAGTCGCTCACCGCGATCGGCGCCGGCTGGACCGCCGCCCGCACGGCGGGACTCGTGGCCGCGCTGGTGGTGGCGGGGGCGCTCAGCCTCGCCGGATATCTGCACCGGGCGCGCGGCGGCGTTCTCGCGCCGCTGATCGGCGAGGACAACCGGCTCTCGACCTCGCGCGCGGTGGCATGCGCCGTACTCCTTCCGACTCTGTACGCGGTCCTCGTCCTCGCCGGTGAGCTGGCGCTCGCCTCGGGGCCCGCGCGGCGTGACGCGCTCATCGACGGGCTCGAACTCGCGCGCGGAGCGGGCCTGTTGACGGTGCTCGCGGTGGTGTGCGCGGTGGCCGTCCTGGTGCGGCGTGTGGTGGGGGTCCGTGTCGGCGGGCAGCGGCTGCAGAAGCTGCGGGCGCCGCGGCCGCGCGCCGCCGACCTGCTCACCGACGACTCCGGGCGCGGCAGCTTCACCGACATCCAGTACGTCGCCGTGGGCGCGGCCGCCGTCGTCTGGGCGGTCGTCCGCCTCGCGCGCCGCCCCGACCAGCTGCCGGACCTGCCGTGGTCGCTCGCCGTACTGGTGGCCGTCTCCGCTGCGACGTACCTCGCCGGCAAGTACGCCGAGGGCGGCCGGCCGGCGATCCTCTCCGTGGTGCGGGCGCGGGAGGCCGGCGACCTGGACGCGCCGATCCGCACCGGCGACGACATCGAGATCCGCGGCTCCGGGTTCGTGCCGCCCGGCGCGAGCACCGTGGACCAGCTCGCGCGGGTCGCCGTGCGCATCGGCCCGGTCCACGTCCATGTGCCGCTCGTCCCGGTGCCCGGCGGCTTCACCAACCCGACCGACGCGCTGCTCACCGTGCCGGTCCCGGTCGACGTGGAGCCGGGGCGGGTCGAGGTGCAGGTGATCACCGCGGCGGGCGTCGAGACGAACCGGTGCGGCATCGACGTGGTCGACTGAAGCGGCCGATCGGCCCCAGTACTGAGCCGGGGCGGGCTCTCGTACGTATGGTCAGGTAAAGACACCAGGCGCGAGAGGCGGCGGAGCGGCTATGGCGCACAGCATGCGATCCGACCTGACCACGAACTACGGCCCCCCGACGGGAGGCTGGCGCGACACCGCCCAGCGGTACGCGCTCGTGCCGCTGCGCGTCTTCCTCGGCGTCACGTTCATCTACGCCTCCCTCGACAAGCTCACCGACAGCGCGTTCTTCAAGGCCAGTGGGGGCGGCTCGATCGGCGACCAGATGCGGGGCGTGCGGGACACCTCCGCGATCCCGGAGCTCGTCGACCTCGCCCTGAAGTCGCCCGCCGGGTTCGGCTACGCGATCGCCTTCGGCGAGCTGGCGGTCGGGATCGGCACGCTGCTCGGCGTCCTCGCGCGGCTCGCGGCGGTCGGCGGCGCGCTGATCTCGCTGAGCCTGTGGCTGACGGTCAGCTGGGCGACGGAGCCGTACTACCTCGGGAACGATCTGGCGTACCTGATGGCGTGGCTGCCACTGGTCTTGGCGGGGGCGGCGGTGTGGTCGATCGATTCCTGGTGGCGGGGCCGGAGGTTCAGGGCGTCCGAGTATTGAGGCGGCGGGTTGTTCATTTGAGCCCCTGCGGCGATTGAGCAGCGGGGTCCGGGGCAGCGCCCCGGGAGCGCAACGCCGTCATGCGCCGAACCATCCCGACGACCGCCGCCAGGCACAGCCCCCCGCACACCAACGGAACCCCGACAAACCACGGCACCCGCCACTCGCCCACCGCGTCCCCGAAGTAGACGACCGCCGTCGCCATCAGGACCAGACCCGCGACCAGCCGCCCCGGATGGAATTCACGCCGCACGGTCCACCTCCACCTGTCCGAGCCCGACCTCGACATGCAACTCGATCGTGCCGGAGGCCTTGGCGCCGTCCTTGACGCCCGGCGGCGCCAGCGTGACGGTCTGCTGCTGGTCCGGGCGTACGTCCACGTCCCGGCTGGGGTCGCCAGGCAGCTTGATGTCCCCTACGCCGACCTCCGCGCGCAGCCGCGCCGTCTCGTCCGCGGGCAGCACGATCCGCACCTTGCCCGCGCCCACCTCCACATGTGTGGCGAGGGTCCTGCCCTTGGCCACCGACACCTTGGAGAGGTCGAGCGTGCCGACGCCCGAGCCCAGTTCGTAGTTCGGCCGCACGTCCGCGGCGCGCGCCGGCGTCCAGTCGGTGCGGGCCCACTGCGTGCTGATGTTCGCGGGCAGCGCGGCGGACGCCGTGAGCAGGCCCGCCGTGATCAGCGCGAGGAGGATCGAGCCGACCCCGGTGCGGCCCCGGAAGGCGCTCACCGCGATGCCCAGGCCGAACACGGCCAGCGCGCAGGCGAGTCCGGTCTGCAGGCTCTCGGCGAGCGTGCGCTCGTCCCACGTCACACCGGTGCCGATGCCGCCCGCGATCAGCGCGCCGAGGAACGTCAGCGCGCCGATGCCGCGCGGTCCGGTCGGCTGCGGCGGCGCGGCCGGACGGGCGGCGACGGGTCCGCGCCAGGAGCCGTGCCGGGCCGCGGCGGGGCGCTCCTCGGCGCCCGGCGGGCCCCAGAGGTAACCGGTGCCGCCCTCGTGCGTGCCGTCCTTCACGATCGGGTCGCGCCACCAGGAAGGAGCGCGCGCGACCGGCGGCGCCTGCGCCTCCGGCGGCGCGTCCGCGACGGCCTGGGCCGCCACCGGGTCCGGATCGGCGGTGCGCCGCGCCTGCGACCAGTAGCCGGCCCCGGCGAGCAGCAGGGCGAGCACGACGGCGAAGGTCAGCGCGCCGCCGTTGTTGAGCATGGAGAGGAACACCCCGCAGCCGACGAGCGCGGTGACGATCGCGGCGAGGCCGGGCCCGTCCACCCGCCCCGTGAGGAGCTTGCGGAATTCGTTCTCCTCCTCGTCGTCGTACGGCGCGAACAGCCACGCGAAGCCGTAGAAGATCAGCCCGACGCCGCCGGTCACCGAGAGCACCGACAGGCCGATGCGGAAGATCACCGGGTCCATGTCGCAGTGCCGGCCGAGCCCCGCGCACACCCCGCCCAGCGTCTTGTACCGCCGGTCCCTGCGGAAGCCGCGCAACGGCCGCGGCGACCGGGCGTCTTCGGGGGGTGCGTCGAGAGGCTGCTCCGTCATACGTACATCGTGACGGCCGGGGCCCGCCGACGGCAGTCGGGACAACCCTGGCCGAACCCTGAGATCGTCCCTGAGCCGCCCGCGCCCGCCGCGGCCGCGGCGCCCGGCCCGAAGATCAGGGAAGTATCCGGGGCCGACCCTGATGCCCCGCCCCCTACCGCATGTGACGATCGGTGGCATGCCGGAACCAGCGCCCGCCTCTCTCGCCGAAGACCGAGACGACCCGCGGCCGCCGCGCAAGCTCTACCGCAGCAGTGACGGACGCTGGCTGGGTGGAGTGGCGCGGGGCCTCGCGGGGCATCTCGGGCTGCCGGTGATCTGGGTGCGCCTGGTCTTCGTCGGCCTGTTCATGGCGGACGGGCTGGGGGCGCTGCTGTACGCGGCGTTCTGGTTCTTCGTGCCGCTGGGCGTGGGCGGCGTCGGCGCGGACCGGCCGCCCGTCCTCAGCACGGAGACGTCGCCAGACGGCCGCCGCAGGCTGGTGACGCGCAGGCCGGACAAGGGCCAGATCCTCGCCCTGCTCCTGATGGTCGTCGTAGCGATGATCTTCGTGGAGAACGTGAACCTGACGGGGAACACCAAGGCGTATCTGATCCCCACCGTGCTCGTCGCGGCGGGCGTCGCCCTCGTCTGGCGCCAGGCGGACAACGCGCGCAGGGCCCGCTGGATGGAGGTCGGCCGCCGTCGGCGCACGCTCAGCCTGGCCCGCGCGGCCTCCGGGGTGCTGCTCGTCGGTGTGGGAGTCACCGGCATCTTCGTCACGCAGGGCGCCACCGAGCACATCGGTCCGATCCTCCAGGCGGCGCTCGCCGTCCTCGTGGGCATCGCGCTCCTCGCCGGCCCGTATCTGATCCGGATGACGCAGGACCTCTCCGAGGAGCGCCTGATGCGCATCCGCGCCCAGGAGCGGGCGGAGGTCGCGGCCCATGTGCACGACTCGGTGCTGCACACCCTCACCCTGATCCAGCGCAACGCGGACAGCCCCGCCGAGGTGCGCCGCCTCGCCCGCGCCCAGGAGCGCGACCTGCGCGCGTGGCTCTACAAGCCGGCCGCCGCGGAGAACCCGCAGGAGCCGGAGACGGTGGCGGAGGCGGTCAAGCGCAACGCGGCGGAGGTCGAGGACAAGCACGGCGTCCCACTGGAGGTCGTGGTGGTGGGCGACACCCCGCTCGACGAGCAGCTGTCGGCGCAGATGCAGGCCGCGAGGGAAGCGATGGTGAACGCCGCCAAGTACGGTGGCGGGGGCGGCGCAGTCCAGGTGTACGCGGAGGTCGAGGGCGACGTCGACGGGGACATGGTCTTCGTCTCCGTACGCGACCGGGGCCCGGGCTTCGACCTCGATTCCATCCCGCCCGACCGCATGGGCGTAAGAGAATCGATCATCGGCCGGATGGAGCGCAACGGCGGGACGGCCCGGCTGCGGGCGGTCCCGGACGGCGGCACGGAGGTCGAACTGACCATGAAGAGGGCGGAAGGGACGTCATGACCGACGAGGCAGCTCAGACACGACGGGTACGAGTGGTCCTGGTCGACGACCACCGGATGTTCCGCACCGGCGTCCAGGCGGAGATCGGCCGCACCGAGGAGACGGGCGTCGAGGTGGTCGGCGAGGCCGCCGACGTCGACCAGGCGATCACGGTGATCACGGCGACGCGGCCCGAGGTCGTCCTCCTCGACGTGCACCTCCCCGGCGGCGGAGGCGTCGAAGTGCTGCGCCGCAGCGCCCAGATGATGGCGGACGCGGAGAACCCGGTGCGCTTCCTGGCGCTGTCGGTCTCGGACGCGGCGGAGGACGTGATCGGCGTGATCCGCGGCGGCGCCCGCGGCTACGTCACGAAGACGATCACCGGCACGGACCTCGTCGACTCCATCTTCCGCGTCCAGGAGGGCGACGCGGTGTTCTCGCCGCGCCTCGCCGGTTTCGTCCTCGACGCCTTCGCCTCGACGGACGCGCCCCCGGTGGACGAGGACCTGGACCGCCTCACGCAGCGCGAGCGGGAGGTGCTGCGGCTCATCGCGCGCGGGTACGCGTACAAGGAGATCGCCAAGCAGCTCTTCATCTCCGTCAAGACGGTCGAGTCCCACGTCTCGGCGGTCCTGCGCAAGCTCCAGCTCTCCAACCGTCACGAGCTGACGCGGTGGGCGACGGCGCGGCGCCTGGTCTGAAATCCGCTTGGGCGGGAGGCGTCCGCCGTGGCTCAATGGACCCCATGATGTCCGCCGACCGCCTCCTCGCCTTCGCGGCGATGTCCTTGCTGCTGATCGTCATCCCGGGCCCGAGCGTGATCTTCGTCGTCGGCCGCGCCCTCGCCCAGGGCCGCCGCGCCGCGCTGACGACGGTCGCGGGAAACACGCTCGGGGCGTACGTCCTCGTGATCGCCGTGGCCCTCGGCATCGGCTCGCTCGTCGAGCGCTCGGTGGCGATCTTCATGACGCTGAAGCTGGTCGGCGCGGCATATCTGATCTACCTCGGCGTCAAGGCGTTCCGGCAGCGGCGCTCGCTGCGCGCGGTGTTCGCGGAGGAGCGCGGCGAGGCGGGCCGCGGCAGCACGCTGCGCACCCTCTGGGAGGGCTTCGCGGTGGGCGTGGCCAACCCCAAGACGATCGTCTTCTTCGCGGCCGTGCTGCCCCAGTTCGTCGACCGGGAGGCGGGGCACACGGTGCTCCAAATGCTGCTCCTCGGCCTGGTGTTCAACATCATTGCGATCGCCTCGGACAGCCTCTGGGGCCTCGCCGCGTCCACGGCCCGCACCTGGTTCGCCCGCTCCCCGCGCCGCCTCGCGGCGGTCGGCGGCACGGGCGGGCTTGCGATGGTGGGCCTCGGCGTGACGGTGGCGCTCACGGGGAGGGCGGAGTGATGCCGACCATCGACGTATCGCCCGAGATCTCGCTCGCCTACGACACCTTCGGCGACCCCGCCGACCCGGCGGTGCTGCTCGTGATGGGCTTCGGCGCGCAGCTGATCGCCTGGGACGAGGACTTCTGCGCGGAGCTCGCGGGCCGCGGCCGGTACGTGATCCGCTTCGACAACCGGGACAGCGGCCTGTCGACGAAGTTCGACGCACACCCTGTGGACATGGGCGAGTTCATCGCCGCGGTGAGCGGGGGCGACCTCCCCGCCGCCCTCGCGATGATCCCGTACCGCCTCCAGGACATGGCCGACGACGCCTTCGCCCTCCTCACGGCGCTCGGCATCGAGGAGGCGCACGTGGTCGGCGCGTCCATGGGCGGCATGATCGCCCAGACGATGGCGATCTCCCGGCCGGAGCGGGTCCTGACGCTGACCTCGATGATGTCGACGACGGGCGAGCCCGAGTACGGGCAGTCGTCGCCGGAGGCGCAGGCGGCCCTGTTCGCGCCGAAGCCGGCCGACCGGGAGGGCTACGTCGCGGCGGCGGACCGCTCCCTGCTCTGGGCGTCCAAGCGCTACGGCGACGCGGCGTACCTCCGCGACCTGGCGGCGCGCGGCTACGACCGTGCCTACTACCCGGCAGGCGTCGGCCGACAGCTCGGCGCCATGGTCCTCAGTGGCTCCCGCGCGGACGCCCTGCGGGGTCTCGCCGTGCCGACGCTGGTGATCCACGGCCTGGATGACACCCTGATCGACCCCAGCGGCGGCCGCCGCACGGCGGAACTGGTCCCGGATGCGGAACTCCTGCTCCTCGCCGACATGGGCCACGACCGCCCCCGCGAACTGTGGCCCCAGCTCATCGACGCCCTCGCGGCGCACACCGACCGGGGCGACGGACCGGCCTGACTCAAGGGCGCGTCACGCCACCCGCGTCGCCCCCGCGAACGGCATCTCGTCGATCGGGGCCACCCGGACCGGCGCGCTCGGGTTCGGGGCGTGGATCATCTTGCCGCCGCCGATGTAGAGGCCCACGTGGCTGATCGAGGAGTAGAAGAAGACCAGGTCGCCCGGCTGGAGCCGGGACTTCGGAATGCGGGGGCCCGCGTCGATCTGGGAGTACGTCGTGCGGGGGATGGAGACCCCGGCGGCCTTGTACGCGGCCTGCGTCAGGCCCGAGCAGTCGAAGGCGGACGGGCCGGTGGCGCCCCAGACGTAGGGGCTGCCGAGGGCGCCGTAGGCGAAGGAGATCGCGGCTTTGGCGCGGGAGTTGGGCGCTGCGGAGAGGTCGGCGCGCTCCGCCGAGCGTGAGGCGTGTCCGCTCTGTGCGGCGGTGGGGGTGCGCTCTTCGGGGGTGAGGCGGTCGAGGAGGCGGCGGGCCTCCGAGAGTTTTCGCTTCACCTTCTTCTTGTTGTCCGCCAGCTCGGCCTTCTTGGCGCGCAGCTCGGAGAGCGTGCTGTCGGCGTCGCCGCGCAGCTGGTCGATCTCGCGCAGCTCACCCCGTACGCGGGTGACCGCGGCGGCCTGCCGCGCCCCCATGCGCTCCGTGAGGGAGGCCTTGTCGAGGTAGGCGTCGGGGGAGGAGGACAGGAGCAGCTGGACCGACGGGTCCACGCCGCCCGTGCGGTACTGGGACGCCGCGACCGAACCCAGTTTCTCGCGCTCGGAGTTGAGGGACTCGGTGCGCCGGGACGCCTCGTCCTGGAGGGCGTCCACCTTCTTCCGCGCGCCGTCCGCCTTCTCCTTCGCGCCGTTGTACTTCTGGGTGGCGACCTCCGCCTCCTGGTACAGCCTGTCGACCTTGGCCTTCACCTGGGCCGGGCTGAGCTCGGGCTCCGCGTGCGCCGCCCCGCCGTCGAGGGCGGTGACGCCTGCGGCGGAGGCGAGGGCGAGGGTGGCCGCGGTGCGGGCCCTGCCGCCGCTGAGCGGACGCGGTCGGGGCTTGCGGTGCGCTGCCGGCACAAGGTCCTCCTCTGGGGGCCGCCCGTCCGAAACGCACGGACCCCGGTCGCGCGTCCGGCGGCGGCCCGCACAGGGGGAGCGGGTCGCCGCCGGACCTTTCTCGGCGGTGGTGTCCGACTGCCGCCCCTGGCCCGGGCGGCGGTGGGGAGCCGGTCACCTGAGGAAGGACGCTAAACCTCTGCGTAACGGGTTGGTGCCGGATTGTTCGCAACTGGTCTGTTTGTTACGGATGGTGGCGGAGAGTGATAACAGAGTGGCAAAGGGGTGCGCGTAGTGGCCCATGGGCGTCCGGTTAGGCTCCGAACCATGGACGTACTCATCCACCTCTTCGTCGGCCTGCACATCATCGGCATCGCCTCGCTGCTCGGCGGCTTCCTCACGCAGATGTCGGCGATGAAGGAGGGCGCGGCCCGCTTCAACAAGGCGATGCTGCACGGCGCCCTGACCATGCTGGTGACCGGCGTCGCCCTGGTCGGCCTCAACCAGGCCGACGGCAGCACCGTCAACAACATCAAGATCGGCGTGAAGCTCGCGCTCCTGATCGTGATCCTCGGCATCGTCTACGTGAAGCGGGACGAGGAGAAGGCGGAGAAGGGCCTCTTCATCACCGTCGGCGCGCTCACCGTCGTCAACATCTTCATCGCGGTGCTCTGGACCTGAGCGACCGCGCACAGGCCGTACGCGCCGTGCACACGGAAGGGCCCGGCAGGCCGTGACCTGCCGGGCCCTTCCGCGTACGTACGTCAGGCCGGCCGCACCACACTGTGGATCGACGACGTGCCGTCGTAGTAGATCGACTCCTCGCGCACGACCGCGCCCGGCTTCGGCGCGTGGACCATCATGCCGTCGCCCATGTAGAGGCCCACGTGGCTGATGTCGTCGTAGAAGAACACCAGGTCACCGGGTTGGATGTCGGAGAGCGGCACCGTCTTGCCGATCTCGACCTGGTCCCAGGTCGTCCGCGGCAGCGAGATCCCCGCGGACTTCCACGCCGCCTGCGTCAGGCCCGAGCAGTCGTACGAGTCCGGGCCCGTGGCGCCCCACACGTACGGCTTGCCCTCCTGTGCCTTGGCGAACGCGAGCGCCTGCGCGGCCTTCGTCGCGTACGAGGCGTCGGAGGAACCGGACGACGACCCCGAGGAACCGGACGAGGAGCCGGACGACTGCTCCTTCGCCGCCTCGGCCGCCTTCCGCTTCGCCGCTTCCTCGGCCTTCTGCTTGGCGGCCAGCTCCGCCGCCTTCTTGCGGGCGGCCTCCTCCTTGGCCTTCTCGATCGCGGCGAGCCGCGCCTTCTCCTCGGCGGTCAGCTTGGACAGCAGCTGACGCGCGTCGGAGAGCTTCGTCTGCACGGTCTCCTTCGTGGACCTCAGCTCGGTCTGCGAATCGGTGAGGTCCTCCAGGCTCGACTGCGCCTCGGTGCGCTTCTTCGCGGTCTCGCGCGTCTGCTTCTGATAGTCGTCGATCGACTTCTTCTGCTCCTCGGTCAGCCGGCTCATCAGCTGGCGCTGCGAGAAGTAGTCCTCCGGGTCGTCCGCGAGGAACATGGTCGCGGTGTCGCTCACACTGCCCGAGCGGTACTGCTCGGCGGCGTACCTGCCGAGCTTCTGGCGGGCCGTGTTCATCTCCTCGGTGCGCTGCGCGACATCGTCGAGGAGCTTGTCGACCTGCCGCTTCTTGGCGTCGGTCCGTTCCTTCGCCCCGTTGTACTTCTGGGTGGCGACCTCGGCCTGCCGGTACAGGGAGTCGACCTTCTTCTGCACCTCCTCCAGGCGCGGCTTGGACGACGGCTGCGCGGGCGCGGCCTGGGCCGTCTGCGAGAGCAGGGCCACGGAGGTGAGGGCGGCGGTCGTGATCCCGACCGCGGGGGTCGTGCGAAGACCGCCGGTCATCCGGGAACGGCTGCGGGGCTTGCGGTGCGACGCCAAGGCAGGCGACTCCTTCCGTCGTCCGCCTACCGAGTTAGCTGTCGGGTTCGGGCGTGGAAGGCTGCCCTACGGTCGGCTGACCGATTCACCCCAAGGTCGGTTGGGTCCCCGGTTCCCTGCCTCGCGGCGTACGGGACTCGGCGGGGGCTTCCCGTTCGCCGCGACATTCGCGGGCGGGGGGACGGGCTGCCCGGCTGCACCGTAGCCAACTCGTGTGGCTGCTGTGAAGGTTGATGTTCGATATGCCCGATACATTTTCGTGATCTGCCCTCTGGAGGGCTCTTGGAGTTCCGAAGGCAGCCACGGGTTGTCAGTGGGGCGGCCTAGACTCGTAGAGCGATGAGCAGCCTCTTTGACGACAGCTTCCTGACCGGCCTCCAGAAGGGCGCGCCCGGCTCCCCGAGCGGTGAGCAGGAACCCCCGCCGCCGCCCCCGGACCCCGAGTACGACGACGGGGCCCCGGAGCCGATGCCGGACGGGCTGTTCGGCGTGCCCCCCGAGCGCGACGCCCACTACCGGAACGGCGCCCCGCGCCCGGTCCTCGACCCGGCCTCCCTCCTGGAGGGGCTGAACGAGAACCAGCGCGCGGCCGTGGTGCACGGCGGCTCCCCCCTGCTCATCGTCGCCGGCGCCGGATCGGGCAAGACCCGCGTCCTCACGCACCGCATCGCGTACCTGCTCGCCCAGCGCGGCGTGCACCCCGGCCAGATCCTCGCGATCACGTTCACGAACAAGGCCGCGGGCGAGATGAAGGAGCGTGTCGAGGACCTGGTCGGCCCGCGCGCGAACGCGATGTGGGTGTCCACCTTCCACAGCGCCTGTGTCCGCATCCTGCGCCGGGAGAGCAAGAAGCTGGGCTTCACGTCCTCCTTCTCGATCTACGACGCCGCCGACAGCAAGCGGCTCATGGCGCTCGTCTGCCGCGACCTGGACCTCGACCCGAAGAAGTTCCCGCCGAAGTCCTTCAGCGCCAAGATCAGCAACTTGAAGAACGAGCTGATCGACGAGGAGGACTTCGCGGGGACCGCCGCCGACGGCTTCGAGAAGACCCTCGCCCAGGCCTACGCGATGTACCAGGCCCGCCTGCGCGAGGCGAACGCGCTGGACTTCGACGACCTGATCATGACGACGGTGAACCTGCTGCGCGCGTTCCCGGACGTCGCCGAGCACTACCGCCGCCGCTTCCGCCACGTCCTCGTCGACGAGTACCAGGACACGAACCACGCGCAGTACGCGCTGGTGCGCGAGCTGGTCGGCCCCACCGAGGGCGAGGGCGCCGACCCGGCCGAGCTGTGCGTCGTGGGTGACGCGGACCAGTCGATCTACGCGTTCCGCGGCGCCACGATCCGCAACATCCTGCAGTTCGAAGAGGACTACACGAACGCGACGACGATCATGCTGGAGCAGAACTACCGCTCCACGCAGACGATCCTCAGCGCGGCGAACGCGGTGATCGAGCGCAACGAGTCGCGCCGCCCCAAGAACCTGTGGACGAACGAGGGCCCCGGCGCCCAGATCACGGGCTACGTCGCGGACACCGAGCACGACGAGGCGCAGTTCATCGCCGACGAGATCGACCGGCTCACCGACGCGGGCGACGCGCTCGCGGGCGACGTCGCGGTCTTCTACCGGACGAACGCGCAGTCCCGTGTCTTCGAAGAGATCTTCATCCGCACCGGCCTGCCCTACAAGGTCGTCGGCGGCGTCCGCTTCTACGAGCGCAAGGAGGTCAGGGACGTCCTGGCCTACCTGCGGGTGCTCTCCAACCCCGAGGACTCGGTGCCGCTGCGCCGCATCCTCAACGTGCCCAAGCGCGGCATCGGCGACCGCGCCGAAGCGATGATCGACGCGCTCTCCCAGCGCGAGAAGATCTCCTTCCCGCAGGCGCTGCGCCGCGTCGACGAGGCGTACGGGATGGCGGCCCGCTCGGCGAACGCCGTGAAGCGGTTCAACACGCTGATGGAGGACCTCCGCACGATCGTGGAGTCGGGCGCCGGCCCGGCCACGGTCCTCGAGGCCATCCTGGAGCGCACCGGCTACCTCGCCGAACTGCAGGCCTCCACCGACCCGCAGGACGAGACCCGGATCGAGAACCTCCAGGAACTCGCCGCCGTGGCCCTGGAGTTCGAGCAGGAGGCAGGCGAGGAGGGCGAGTCCGAGACGGGCGGCGGAGGGCTCTCCGACTTCCTGGAGCGCGTCGCCCTCGTCGCCGACTCCGACCAGATCCCGGACGACGAGGAGAACAGCGACGGCGTCATCACGCTGATGACGCTGCACACGGCCAAGGGCCTCGAGTTCCCCGTCGTCTTCCTGACCGGCCTCGAGGACGGCGTCTTCCCGCACATGCGCTCCCTCGGCCAGGCCAAGGAGCTGGAGGAGGAGCGCCGCCTCGCGTACGTGGGCATCACGCGCGCGCGGCAGCGGCTCTATCTGACCCGCGCCTCGATGCGCAGCGCCTGGGGCCAGCCCTCGTACAACCCGCCCTCCCGCTTCCTGGAGGAGATCCCGGCCGGGCACCTGGACTGGAAGCGGACCGGCCCGTCCACGCCGGCGGCCTCGACCAAGAGCATCGGCGGCGGCATCGCGGCCTCCCTGTCGTCCTCGCGCTCCCGCACGGGTACGACGCCGGCCTTCGCCACGAGCCGGGCGAACTCCAAGCCGGTGGTGGCCCTCGCCATCGGCGACCGCGTCACGCACGACCAGTTCGGGCTCGGCACGGTGGTGGGCGTGTCGGGCACGGGCGACAAGGCCGAGGCGTCGATCGACTTCGGCGACCCGAAGCCGAAGCGTCTGCTGCTGCGGTACGCGCCGGTCGAGAAGCTGTAGCTCTACGGAAGCTGTAGCCGTCCCACAGGGGTGGGGCGGCTCAGTTCGGGTTGAGGCCGTGGCTGCGCAGCCACGGCAGCGGGTCGATCGCCGCGTTGCCGCCGGGCCGCACCTCGAAGTGCAGATGCGGTCCCGTCGAGTTGCCGGAGTTCCCGGACCGCGCGATCACGTCACCGGCCTTCACCGGACCGCTCATCACGGTGTGCGAGGACAGGTGGCAGTACCAGGTCTCCGTGCCGTCCTTGGCCGTGACGATGGCCATGTTCCCGTACGCGCTGTTCCACTGCGTCTTCACTGTGCCGTCCGTCGCGGCCATCACCGGAGTCCCGTACGAGACGGGGAAGTCGATGCCGGAGTGCTGGGACATCCAGTTGACGCCGGCCTGCCCGAAGAAGGCGCTCAGCCCGTGCTGCTTCACCGGCAGCACGAACTTGGGCCGCGCCGCCTCCTTGCGCGCGGCCTCCTCGGCGGCCTCCTTGCGCGCCGCCTCCTGCTTGGCCTTGAGGTCGATCCGCTCCTGCGTGCGGCTCGCCCGGTCGGCGAAGTCGCCCGCGTCGGCGGACAGGTCCTTCAGCTGCGAGTCCAGCTTGTTGTTGGCGACGGCGGGCTTCACGGCCTGTGCCTCCGGCGCGGCCGCGGCCTGCGTCTCCTTGCCGTCGTCCTCGCTGCCGACACCGACGCTCGCCGCGGCGATCCCGGCGACGCCGACCACACAGACCGACGGCACGACGACGGTGACGAGCGCGGACCGCTTGGCCGCCGGGCGGCGGCGGCCGGCACGACCACGGGAGACGTTCTTCCCGGCCCTGCGCGTCGTGGGCTGCGGGGCCGCGGGGGCGGGCTCGGGGGCGGCGTCGAGATCGAGGACGGGCCCGTGCGCGTGCTCCGCCTCGGGGTCGGGCTCCGCGACCGGCTCGGGCTCGGGCTCGGCCGCGGTCCCGGTCTCCGCCGTGCCGACGGACTCGGCGGCGTTCCACTGCGTGGCGTCGTACGCGCCCGTGTCGTACGTCGTCGCACCGAAGACCGGCGCCTGGAAGCTGTGCGTGAAGCCCTGGGTGTCGTGCGCCCCGAAGGTCTGGGTTTCAAAGCCCTGCGCCTCGAAGTGCTGCGCCTCGAACTCCTGGAACTCAAAGCTCTGGGTCTCAAAGCTCTGGGCCTCGAAGGTCTGGGTTTCGAAGGACGGGGCCTCAAAGCTCTGCGTCTCGAAGGACTGCGTGTCGAACGACTGCGTGTGCGTCTGCGCGTCGAAGGACGGCGCCTCGAAGGTCTGCGTCCCGAAGGACGGGGCCTCGAAGCTCTGCGTGTCGGGGTGTTGAGCCGCGTACATCTGCGTCTCGTACGCCGAGGTGTCCCACTGGCCCGTGGTGTGCTGCTCGGCCATCGTCCGGGGCTGCTGCGCCGGGATGTCGGCGGCCTGCCCGTACCCGCCGGTCGCCCAGGCGCCGGTCGTGTCATAGGAACCGGTGTCGTACGAACCGGCGGCGAAGGCGCCGACGTCGTAGGTGCCGGTGTCGTAGTACGAGGAGGTGTAGGGGTCGGCGTACTGCTGCTGGGGGGCCGTGTGCCACTGGCCGGTCGCGTGGGAGCCCGGTTCGTAGGGGTCCTCTGCCATGTCGCCGAAGAGCGGGTCGCTTGCGAAGCTGGTCGCGGAGTGACCGTCGTACGCCGCGTAAGGCGCGGTCCCCGACGGATTGCGGTCGTTCACCAACTTCTCTTTCGCCTCGACAACAGGGGCTGCCAGAGCAGTGCGGTGACTGTACCCGTCGGTACGAGGGCACGACAATCTTCGTCGGGTTTCCGGGCCCCGGGAAACGGGCAATCAGCCGCCTTTGGGTGGACTGTGGACAGTTCCTTGGCCCTGAGTTCGAGACCCGTTCGACGAACGGGTGGTCAGGCGACCGTCAGACCGCCGCCCGTCTTGTCCGCGGCGCGGGCTCCGTCCGCGGGCTCCGCGTCGAGGGCCTGACGGATCCCGGTCGCGACGGCCGGGTGCACCGGCAGCGCGAGATGACCGATGCCCGTGACCCGCACGTTCTGCGCGAGCAGGTCCGGATGGTCCACGCACGCCGTCTCGAGCGGCAGCATCAGCTGGTCGAGGTCGCTCCAGAAACTCACGAAGCGCGTACGACACCCAGGAGCCGGCCGCTTCAACTCCTCGACGACCGACGAACCGGGCCGCATCTGCCGCACGATCGGGTGCGCGTCGGCGAGCGGCGCGACACGCGTGCCGCCGTGCGGGGTGCCGAGCGTCACGAGCGTGCGCACCCGCGTGTCGCCGCCGAGGCGCTGCACGTAGTAGCGGGCTATCAGACCGCCCAGGCTGTGCCCCACGATGTCGACCCGGTCCCGGCCCGACCGCTCGCATATCTCCTCCACGTGCCGCGCGAGGAGCCGGGCCGCGGCCCGGATGTCGCAGGTGAGAGGGGAGTAGTTGAGTGATTCGACGTGCTGCCTGCCGTGCTGCGCGAGGGAGCGGCGCAGCAGGACGAAGACCGAGCGGTTGTCGATGAACCCGTGCAGGAGGAGGACCGGGGGCCTCGCGGGGGTGGGAAGGCGCGGCGCGTCCGCGGCCACGCTCACCGGGTCGTCGTCCAGGTCTGCCTCGATGTTCACGCCGCCCGGTGCGGCCGGCGCGTCCAGGGTTTCCGGGGGTGGCGGGGCCGAGGGGTGGCGGGGCAGCGCCAGGGGCTGCCTTCGTTCCGGGAGGATGCCCGAGGGATAGAGGAGCAGGTGGCCCGCGAGAATCGCCAGCTCAAGAGCGGTCGCCTTCAGGAGCGCGATCGAGAGACCGGCCAGTCTCGTGGGCAGCAAGTGGCAGAGGGGGCGAAAGGGCAAGGTCCTCGTGACCTTCATCGGTCAACCTCCCGTCGGCACACGGGAGGACGCCTCTGTCCCCCGTGTGCGCTCATGAGAGCCGGCCGAAGCGGCCTGGCGGCGCCGGTCGTGCCCGATGCGCCGACTCATCGGTCCGAACGGCAGCCGGAAGTACCGTGCCACCGTGCCGTGCGGCTGTCGGCGCGGTGGCGCGGCGACCTCGAAGCGGCTCCCTCGCGCCTGTCCCGGATGTGGCGGTCAGTCCCGCCTGTGGCAGTCGCGGCGCGCAGCGAATGTGTCCCACCGTGTGATTTCCCCCTCGGTCCGCACCGTGAAACGGCGGCTTGCGGGATGCTGTCGATAACGTTCGTTCACTTCGGGCATCAGTCTTTTGAACAGTCGCTTCAACTTTTGCTTGAGCAGTCGTTTCAGGGAGGCAGTGATGGGTGTGGCAGCCGGGCCGATCCGCGTGGTCGTCGCGAAGCCGGGACTCGACGGCCACGATCGCGGGGCCAAGGTGATCGCGCGGGCGCTGCGCGACGCCGGTATGGAGGTCATTTACACGGGCCTGCACCAGACGCCCGAGCAGGTCGTGGACACCGCCATCCAGGAGGATGCCGACGCGATCGGTCTGTCCATCCTCTCCGGCGCGCACAACACGCTCTTCGCCCGCGTCATCGAGCTCCTCGCCGAGCGCGACGCCGCGGACATCAAGGTCTTCGGCGGCGGCATCATCCCCGAGGGGGACATCGCGCCGCTGAAGGAGAAGGGCGTCGCGGAGATCTTCACCCCGGGCGCCACGACGGCCTCCATCGTCGACTGGGTCCGCGCCAACGTCCGCCAGCCGGCGGCGTCGGGCGGCTGACCGCCCACTTCCCCGCCGCGGGGGCAAATCAAGCCCCTGCGGATGGGTGGGCAAGATCAAGCCCCTGCGGCGATTGAGCAGCGGGGTCCGGGGCAGAGCCCCGAGGCCGCAACGCCGGTGCAGCGCAACAGGGCCGCGGGCCCGCATCACGACGGAGCCAGTTCGTCCCGCATCGCCCGGCGCAGCCGCAACGTGCCGGCGAGGCGCTGGAACGCCTCCGTCCAGTACCCCCCGGCCCCGGGGGCCGACCCCTCCGGCTCCTCCACGGCCGCCGTGAGCCCGTCGAGCCGCACGACCTCCTCCGGGTCCAGGCACCGCTCCGCGAGCCCCATCACCCCGCTGAAGCTCCACGGGTAACTCCCCGCGTCCCGCGCGATGTTGAGCGCGTCGACCACGGACCGCCCGAGCGGCCGCGCCCACGGTGTGCCGCACACCCCCAGCAGCTGGAACGCCTCGGACAGCCCGTGCGCCGCGATGAACTCCGCCACCCACTCCGCCCGTTCCACCCCCGGCAGCGCCGCGAGCAGCTTCGCCCGCTCGGCGAGCGACACCGCCCCGGGCCCCGCCGCGTCCGCCGCCGTCGGCGCCCCGAGCAGTGCCCGGGACCACGCGATGTCCCGCTGCCGGACCGCCGCCCTGCACCACGCCGCGTGCAGCTCCCCGCGCCAGTCGTCGGCGACCGGCAACGCCACGATCTCCTCCGGCCCCCGGCCGCCGAACCGGTCCGGCCATCGGCCGAGCGGCGCGGCCTCCACCAACTGGCCGAACCACCACGCCCGTTCACCACGCCCCGCGGGCGGCTTCGGCACGACGCCGTCCCGCTCCATCGCCGCGTCGCACTCGTGCGGCGCCTCCACGACGATCGTCCCGTCCGCACGGTCGAGCGCCACGCAGGTCAACGCCCGGTCCGCCATCCGCGCGGCGAGCGCCGAGCGGGGGAGCGCGGAGAGCAGCTCGGCCGCCGTCGCCCGCACGTTCTTGCTGCGGTCGGTCAGCGCCTGCTCGAGGAACGGCTCGTCCGCGTCGCCGAGCCCCGTGCGCAGCGAGTCGAGGAACATCAGCCGGTCCTCGGCGCGCTCCGTGCCCCATGTCCCGGCAAGCAGCGCCCGCGCCGCGTCCGGGTCGTGCGCCCGTACGGAGGCGAGCAGCGCCACCCGCTCCGCGAACAGTCCCTCCTCCCACCGCAGCCGGACCTGCTCGCCGTCCTCCGGCGCCGGCAGTGCGGCGCCCACGCCCGGCGTGGCACGCAGCGCGAACTTCCAGTCCGGGTTGAGCCGGGCCAGCCACCGCGCGCGCGGTCCCGCGAACGCGAGGGCCGGCGGGCGCAGATCGGTGCGGCCGCGCGCCGCGTCGAGCAGGGCGGGCAGCAGCTCGGGCGGGGGCGCGTACCCGTGCGCGTTGGCCGTGGCCAGCCACTGCGGGAGCAGTTCGAGGAGGTCGGGGGCGGTGCCGCGGCGCGACCCCGAGCCGCCGGAACGGTCGGTGAGCAGCAGCGCGAGGCGCTGCCGCGCGGCGGCCGGCAGTGGCGGGCGCGGGTCGTCCTCGGCGCGGTCCGGCGGCGCGGTCGCCGCGGCGGGGCGCAGACCCGCGCGGCGGCGCACGGTGTGCACGGCGGCGTCGTCGAGGAGGGCGAGCGGTGGGCGGTCCGGGCGGCGCTCGGTTCCGAGCAGGGCGGCGCTGACCAGGTCGTCCCAGGCGGTGGTCGTTGTCATGGTCCTCTCCGTGGTGCGCGCGGTGTTCGTTGGTCGGGGTTGTGCACCGGCACCGGCACCGGCGTTGCGGCCGCGGGGCTCTGCCCCGGACCCCGCGCCTCAATCGCCGGCGGGGCTTGATTTGCCCACCCGTCGCAGGGGCTTGAATTGCCCACCCGCCGTGGGGCTCGATTGAGGGTGGGTTGGCTCGTCGGCGTCAGTGCAAGGGGATGGGTTGGCCCTGGGTCGTCTCCCATGTGGCCAGGGGGCGGAAGCCCGCTGGGCCGCATTCGCCGAAGACCGGTATCGGCGCGCCGCCCGAGACGGCGACCAGGCGCCACAGGCCGGGGGACGCCGCCGCGTGTGCGGTGAGGGGGAGCGCCGACTTGCCCTCGGCGTCCGCCAGTTGCCAGTGGCCGTCCGGGTCCCGGGTCGGTATCACCTCCGCGAGCGTCACCGGCCAGGACTCCAGCCAGGGGTCGGCCGTGAGCGCCGCTCCGTAGGCGGACAGGCCGGCGGTGACGTCAACTCCCTTGGGACGAATGGCATCAGGGCGCATCGCGTCCGATTCCGCCGAGCCGAACTGCTCGCCCAGCTCCGCCCGGAGGGCCCCCGCTCCCGGGTACGCCGACACCGCGGCGTCGAGCACCCGCCCGGTCGGCAGGGCGAGCGCCGGGGCGCGGCCCGCCGCCCCGTAGGAGAGGAGCAGTACGGTGCGCGCGCTCTGCGTGCCGTACAGCCATATACGGCGCGTGGTGAGGTGGCCGTCCGCCGTGTCGTACTGGGAGAGGACCAGCCAGCGGTCGCGCACAGGAGGTTCGCGGTCCGGCGAGGGGAGGCCCACGCGTGAGCGGACCGTCGCCGCCAGGTCCTCCGGCAGGGCGTCGCGGCGCAGCCAGCCCTGGTCGAGGAGGTGGAGCAGCGCGCAGGCCTCAAGCAGCCGCACCGGCCAGCCGGGCCCGGACGCCGGGATCGCCCCCAACTCGCGGACGCGCGCCGCGAGTCCGGGCGCCTGCGCGTCGACCATCCGCGCTGCCGTCTCCTCCCACAGCCCGTATCCCGACCGCTCCGCCTGCGCGAGGCCGCCGCGCAGGAGATCGGTGAGGCGCTGCTCCAGCTCCGTCGCCCCCGCCGTGATCCGCTGGGCGCGGCGCTCGGCTCTGCGCCGGGCCGCCTCCGGGTCCGCCGGGGCGCTGCCCGGGCCGCCCGCCGACTCCGCTGGCTGCTGGGACTCGCCCCGCTTCCGCCGCCCCGCCAGCCAGGGCTCGGCCCACTCCGGCGGCGACTGGCCCGCCGGCACCTGCGCGTCGCCTCCCGCCCAGAGCAGCAGCAGTCCGAGCGCGTGCTTGCACGGAAACTTGCGGCTCGGGCAACTGCACTTGTACCCGGGCCCGCTCGCCCCCGCGGCGCCTGCGCCGATGTCCACGATCGTCTGGTACGGCTTGCTGCCGCTCCCCTTGCACAGTCCCCATACCGCCCCCTCGTCCGAATCCTCCGCGCCCGCGGAACTTCCGGTCCCCGACCACGGGCCCGGGCCCCCGAGCTTGCTTCCCGCCTTGCGTGACGCGGCGTCAGGCGCCAGTGCGAGCACCTGATCCGTCGTCCAGCGCACCCCCAGCTGATTCATGTCCTCGACGGTAGATCCCGCCACTGACAATCGCCCCGGCAACTGTCCTGACCTGCGCAGATGTTGGCGCCGAGGTCGATTGTCAGTGGCGTGGTGCACCGTGGAACCCATCACGCGACGAGAGCGACTGCGAGAGCGGTCGAGGGCTCGTCGTGATGGTTCGAGTTGGGCGAGTTGGAGGGGGACAGCCATGACCATTTCCGTCGAGAGCCAGACCGAGAATCGGGCCGGGGGCCAGGTCGCGGACGAGGTGCTGCGGCCGCACGCCGAGGACGCGTTCGCGGAGGAACTCGAGGCGCTCGCCGCCCAGGACGACCGGCCGCGGCCGGCCCGCTGGCGCCTTTCGCCGTGGGCCGTCGCGACGTATCTGCTCGGTGGCACGCTGCCCGACGGCACGGTGATCTCGCCGAAGTACGTGGGCCCGCGCCGCATCGTCGAGGTCGCCGTGACGACGCTGGCGACGGACCGGGCGCTGCTCCTGCTCGGCGTGCCCGGCACCGCCAAGACCTGGGTGTCCGAGCATCTCGCGGCCGCCGTGAGCGGGGACTCGACGCTGCTGGTGCAGGGCACGGCGGGGACGCCGGAGGAGGCCATCCGCTACGGCTGGAACTACGCGCAGCTGCTGGCCAACGGCCCGAGCAGGGACGCCCTCGTGCCGAGCCCGGTCATGCGGGCGATGGCGGAGGGGATGACCGCGCGCGTCGAGGAACTGACCCGCATTCCGGCCGATGTGCAGGACACGCTGATCACGATCCTGTCCGAGAAGACCCTGCCGATACCGGAGTTGGGGCAGGAGGTGCAGGCCGTGCGCGGCTTCAACCTCATCGCCACGGCCAATGACCGCGACCGCGGGGTGAACGATCTGTCGAGCGCGCTGCGGCGCCGCTTCAACACGGTCGTGCTGCCGCTGCCCGCGAGCGTGGAGGACGAGGTCGACATCGTCTCGCGCCGCGTCGACCAGGTCGGCCGCTCCCTGGAGCTGCCCAGCGCGCCCGACGGGATGGACGAGATCCGCCGCGTCGTCACCGTCTTCCGCGAGCTGCGCGACGGCGTGACGGCCGACGGGCGCACGAAGGTGAAGTCGCCGAGCGGCACGCTGTCGACCGCCGAGGCGATCTCCGTCGTCACCAACGGCCTTGCGTTGTCCGCCCACTTCGGGGACGGCGTGCTGCGACCCTCCGACGTGGCCGCCGGAATCCTCGGGGCCGTGGTGCGTGATCCGGCGGCGGACCGCGTCGTCTGGCAGGAGTACCTGGAGGCCGTGGTGCGCGAGCGTGACGGCTGGAAGGACTTCTACCGGGCCTGCCGAGAGGTGAGCGCATGACGACATCGACCGCGGCGGCCGCACCGGCCACGGGCCCCGCGCTGCTGGGTGTGCGGCACCACGGGCCGGGCTCCGCGCGCGCCGTGCGCACCGCGCTCGAGGCCGCGCAGCCGAGGATCGTACTGATCGAAGGGCCGCCGGAGGCCGACGGGCTCGTGCCGCTCGCCGCCGAGGCCGGCATGCGGCCGCCGGTCGCGCTGCTCGCGCACGTCGTGGACGAGCCGGGGAGGTCGGCGTTCTGGCCGTTCGCCGAGTTCTCGCCCGAATGGGTCGCGATCCGCTGGGCGTTGGCGCGCGAGGTGCCGGTGCGCTTCATCGACCTGCCGGCCGCGCACAGCCTCGCGCTGCGGGCCGAGGAGGACGGCGGCGACGGGCAGGAAGGGGAGGCGGGGGAGGGGGACCCCGTACGCGTCGACCCCCTGCGGGTCCTCGCCGAGACCGCCGGGTACGACGATGCGGAGCGCTGGTGGGAGGACGTCGTCGAGCACCGCGACGGCGACGCCTTCGCCGCGCTGGGCGAGGCGATGGGCGCACTGCGGGAGACGTGCGGGGACGGGGGACACAAGCGGGATCTCCTGCGCGAGGCGTACATGCGGCTCCAAGTGCGCGCGGCGCAGCGTGAGTTCGGGGACGCCGTGGCCGTCGTGTGCGGGGCGTGGCATGTGCCCGCGCTGCGGCAGAAGACGACCGTCGCGGCCGACCGCGCCCTGCTCAAGGGCCTGCCGAAGGCGAAGGTCGACATGACGTGGGTGCCGTGGACGCACCGCCGGCTCGCCCGCGTCAGCGGATACGGGGCGGGGATCGAGTCGCCCGGCTGGTACGGGCACCTGTTCAGCGCGCCCGACCGGCCCGTGGAGCGCTGGCTGACCAAGGTCGCGGGGCTGCTGCGGGAGGAGGACCGCATCGTGTCCTCCGCCCATGTCATCGAGGCCGTGCGCCTCGCGGAGACCCTCGCCGTGATGCGCGGGCGGCCGCTCGCGGGGCTCACCGAGACCACGGACGCCGTGCGGGCCGTGCTGTGCGAGGGCTCGGACGTACCGCTGTCGCTCATCCACGACAAGCTGGTCGTCGGGGACGTGCTGGGGGAGGTGCCCGAGGCGGCGCCCGCGGTGCCGCTGCAGCGCGACCTCACGCGGCAGCAGCGTTCCCTGCGGCTCAAACCGGCCGCGGCGGAGAAGGAGTTGGACCTCGACCTGCGGGGCGACACCGACGCCGCGCGCAGCCGCCTGCTGCACCGGCTGCGGCTCCTCGGCGTCGCCTGGGGCGAGCCGGCGAGGTCGGCGCGCGGCTCCACCGGCACGTTCCGCGAGTCGTGGCGGCTGCGCTGGGAGCCGGAGCTGTCCGTGCGGGTCGCGGAGGCCGGGGTGTGGGGGACCACCGTGCTCTCCGCCGCGACCGCCAAGGCGGAGACGGACGCGGTCGCCGCGAGGGCCCTCGCCGATGTCACGGCGCTCGCCGAGGCCTGTCTGCTCGCGGGCCTTTCGGACGCGCTGCCGACGGTGATGCGGATCCTCGCCGACCGCGCCGCCCTCGACGCGGACGTCGGACACCTTGCGGGCGCCCTGCCCGCCCTGGTCCGCGCCCTGCGCTACGGCGATGTGCGCGGCACCGACACCGGCGCCCTCGCCGACGTGGCGGCGGGCCTCGCCGAGCGGGTCTTCGTCGGCCTCCCGCCCGCGTGCGCGGGGCTCGACGTGGAGGCTGCCGAGGAGATGCGCGGCCATGTCGACGCGGTGCACTCGGCCGTCGCGCTCTTGGAGGACGCCGGGGTGCGCGAGCGCTGGCGGACCGTGCTGCGCGTGCTCGCTGAGCGGGACGGCGTGGCCGGGGTGATCCGCGGGCGGTGCGCGCGGGTGCTGCTCGACGAGGGCGTGCTCGATGAGGAGGACGCGGCCCGGCTGATGAGCCTCGCCCTCTCGCCCGGCACCGCGCCGGCGGAGGCGGCGGCGTGGATCGAGGGATTCGTCGGCGGCGGCTCGGGCGGCGGGCTGCTCCTGGTGCACGACGAGCGGCTCCTGGGCCTGGTCGACGCGTGGCTGTCGGGGGTGTCGGGCGACGCGTTCACGGACGTACTGCCGCTGCTGCGGCGGACGTTCTCTGCGTACGAGCCCGGCGTGCGGCGGACCTTGGGCGAGTTGGTCCGGCGCGGGCCCTCCGGCGGCGGGCAGTCCCCGGCCGCCGGTGGCCCGCGCGGCTTCGGCGAGGACCTGGACACGGAACGGGCGGACGCGGTGCTGCCGGTACTGCGCCTCCTGCTCGGCGCGGGCGCAGGCGCGGAGGCGGGCAGCGGAAACGGCGAGGGCGACAACAGCCTTGAGGGGGCGGTGGCATGACCAGCACTGATACCGAAACCGAGACCGGCACGGCCCCCGAAACCCTGACCGGCACCGGCACCGGCACCGGCACCGGGACCGGCACGGACGAGCGGTTGCGGCGATGGCGGCTCGTGCTCGGCGGGGCGGATGCGGACGGCACGGGGTGCGGGCTCGCGGGGCAGGACGCGGCGATGGACGGCGCCCTCGCCGCGCTGTACGGATCGGGTGGCGGCAAGCAGCAGGGCGGCGGCAGCCGGAGCGCGGGGCTCGGGGCGTCCGCGCCCGCCGTGGCCCGCTGGCTCGGCGACATCCGGACCTACTTCCCGTCCTCCGTCGTCCAGGTCATGCAGCGGGACGCCATCGACCGGCTCGGGCTGGCCACGATGCTGCTCGAACCGGAGATGCTGGAGGCCGTCGACGCCGACGTGCACCTGGTCGGCACGCTGCTCTCGCTCAACAAGGCGATGCCCGAGACAACGAAGGAGACGGCCCGCGCCGTCGTGCGCAAGGTCGTCGAGGACCTCGAGAAGAAGCTCGCCACGCGCACCCGCGCCACCCTCACCGGCGCCCTCGACCGCAGCGCCCGCATCCAGCGGCCGCGCCACCACGACATCGACTGGCACCGCACGATCGCGGCCAACCTCAAGCACTACCTGCCCGAGTACCGCACGATCGTGCCCGAGCGGCTGATCGGGTACGGGCGGGCGGCGCAGTCCGTGAAGAAGGAGGTCGTCCTCTGCATCGACCAGTCGGGCTCGATGGCGGCGTCCGTCGTCTACGCCTCGGTCTTCGGGGCGGTGCTCGCCTCCATGCGCTCGATCTCGACCCGGCTCGTCGTCTTCGACACGGCCGTCGTGGATCTGACGGACCAGCTGGACGACCCGGTCGACGTCCTGTTCGGCACGCAGCTCGGCGGCGGCACCGACATCAACCGGGCGCTCGCGTACTGCCAGTCGCAGATCACCCGGCCCGCCGAGACCGTCGTCGTCCTCATCTCAGACCTCTACGAAGGGGGCATTCGCAACGAGATGCTGAAGCGGGTCGCCGCGATGAAGGCGTCCGGCGTGCAGTTCGTGACGCTGCTCGCGCTCTCGGACGAGGGCGCGCCCGCCTACGACCGGGAGCACGCCGCGGCGCTCGCCGGACTCGGCGCGCCGGCCTTCGCCTGCACCCCGGATCTCTTCCCCGACGTCATGGCCGCGGCCATCGAGAAACGCCCTTTGCCGATACCGGACGCCGCATCGGAAAAGGGTGCACCCGCCGCGAACCGGATATGAGTACCCATCGGTAACAGGGGGAACAGGGGGCTTGCGCCGCCTCCCTCGCCCCATGCGAGGATTCGGCCACCGTGACTTCCCCGATGGCACTTCCCGCCCCCGTCGCGCGCCTGGTGCGTGCGACGGCAGGACGGCGTGCGCTGCAACTGGCGCTGCTGTTCGGCGGATTGTTCGCCCTCGGGATCCTGTGCGGCGGCCGGGCGCAGGCGGACGGCCTGTCGGACGCCGGTGCGGCCGGCGCGGATTCGCTCCGGGCGGGTCACGTGGCCGTACGGGAGCATGTGGCCGACTCCGCGCGAAAGTTGCGCGAGACGGGCTCCCGCGAGGCATCGGCTCCCGCCGCCCCGGCCAGCGAGCAGGCCACCGCCCCGGCCACCGAGCGGCCCGCCCAACCGGCCGCCGAGCCCGAGCACATGCACGCGAAGTCCCCCGCGGCGCCCGCGCCCGCCACGGCGCCCGCACCCCCGAGGGACCGCATCGCGACGCCGGAGCGACAGACCACACCTGCCGCCGCCCCGGCATCCGCCGCCACCGACCCCGCCACCGACCCCGCCACCGACCCCGCGCCGATCCGGTCCGCCGAGACGGCACCGAACCCCGCCGACGCACGGCACGCCGCGCACGCCATGCACGCCGTGCGGCACAAGGTCTCGGTGTCCGCCGAATCACTGCGGGAGCGCCTCGAGTCCGTCGGGGGCGAGTCCCTCGGTGACGGGCGGGAGCGCCTGGGGGCCGCGGTCGACGCCGTGCGGTACCTCACCGCCCCGGTCGGTGCCACGGTGCACCGGCTGACCGGTCCGGTCGAGGAGTTGGCGACGCGTGCCGTCGCCGATCTCGTCGACGTGGTGCCGGGGCAGCTGACGGACGTCGGCCTCGGCGGGCTCGTGGACATCGTGGACCCGGCCGAGCTCCGGCCGGAGCCGCCCGCCGCCACCGAGCCGCCCGAGGCGAGCGCCCCGGCGGAGCGGGAGCACGGTGAGCGGCCTGCCGCCGCGCAGGCCGCGGACCGTTCCCACGCCGCGGCGAGCGGCCCGCAGGCGTACGACGTCGAGCGCTTCGGCGACGTACAGCAGGCGGACGCGGGAGCGCGGGCCGAGGCGCGGCCCGCGGCACCCGTCGTGCCGCAGCGTCCCGACGGTGTGCCGTCGGCGGGCGCGAGCGCGGGCGACGGCGGCTCCTCGCGCCACGGTGATCTGCACGCGGCGGCCTTCGGTGGCCGTGCGCCCGTTCTGCTCGCGGTCGGCGGCACCGCCTCCGCGGGCACCTCGCCGGTGGTCGACCGGCTGCGCGACATTCCCGAATTCCCCGGCTAGGGCAGCCCTTCCCCGCTCGCGACCTGCCGCGCGGGGGCGGAACAGGTCTGCCCAACCCGTTGAAGTGAATTCGAAGGAACTGACGTACCCATGAACAAGAACATCCGCCGCTCCATCGTCATAGCCGCCGGCGTCTCCGGTGCCTGGGCCCTCGGCTCCGCCGTGGCCAGCGCCGACGAGCTGCCCGTGCACTCGGTGTCCGTTCCGGACCTCGCCGGTGACACGGTCTCCGACGTGCAGAACACCACGTCCGACGTGCAGGACACGGCGTCGAAGGTGACCGACAAGGTCGCCGACAACCAGGTCACCGACAAGGTCGCCGGCACCCAGGTCGCCGGCAAGGCCCAGGGCGCCGCTCAGCACGCCAAGGCCCAGGTGCAGTCGACGGTCCACCAGGCCGCCGCCAAGGCCAAGGCCCCGCAGGTGCAGACCCCGGACGTGCAGGCCCCCGACGTCCAGGCCCCGAACGTCGCCGACGTCCAGGGCCGTGCCCAGGAGGGCGTCGACTACCTGTTCGGCCCGCTCGACGCCTTCGCCCCGCAGCTCCAGCAGGAGCTGACGCAGGCCGCCGCCCAGGCCCCCGCCTACGTGCAGGACAACGCGCAGGGCACCGCCCAGGGCGCCGTCGACAACGTCCGCACGAACACCGCCCCGGCCGTCGGCGAGACCGCCGACGCCGTGCTGCCGCCCGTCGCGAACACCGCCGTGCAGGGCGTGCTCCCGGTCGCGGGCCAGGCCGTCGGCGACGTGACCACCCTCGCGGGCGGTGCGGTCGGCGACGTGACGCCGTTCGCGCAGACCCTCGTCGGCGACAACGTCGCGCCGTTCGCCGCCGGTGTCACCGGCCAGGTCCAGCCGCTGGTCCAGGGCGTGGCGGGCGACAACGTCGCCCCCTTCGCGCAGAGCGTGGTCGGCAACGACGTCACCCCGTTCGCGGGCGGCGTCGTGGACGCGGTCCAGCCGCTCGTGCAGACCGTTGTGGACCACGTCCAGCCGGTCGTCGGCGGCGTCGGCACCAGCGCGCAGGGCCTGGCGCAGGGTGTCACCGGCGACGTGCAGCCGCTCGCGCAGGGCCTGGTCGGCGACAACGTGGCCCCGTTCGCGCAGACCCTGGTCGGCGACAACGTCGCCCCGCTGGCCGGCGGCGTGACCCACGAGGTCGCCCCGTTCGCCCAGGACCTGACCGGCACGGTGCGCGCCGACGCCCAGCCGCTCGCGGGCAACGCCGTCACCGGCGTGCAGGGTGTCGCCGGTTCGGTCGCGCCCAGCTACCTGCCCGGCGTCTGACCGACGCGACGGTGCCCGGACGGCCGAAAGCCGTCGGCCGGTTCGGGTCGCTTTCCGTGTATGACGGCGGGTGGTCCGCTTGGGGACGTGACCACCCGCTGACCTGCGGCCTCACTGGGCGTACCCCCGCCCGGTGAGGCCGTTCCCATTCCCCGGGGCCCTCGGCAGCACCGTAAAAAGCACCGCAAACGGGACGCTCTGTGATGGGTATCACCGCTCAGGTGTGATCTGCGATTTAGAAGCCGTCGCTGAGCAGCGATAACCTGCGAGACGGACATGCCGCGTACTCGGTCACCGTGTACGCCTCCCTAGTGACAGCAAGTGGTGCCGGCGACGGCGCCCGTCACGTGTGACAGCGGAGTCACGTTGCCCCTCGCGGCACGCCCACGCAGATAACGAACCGCGAGATCACTGATAGGGACGGACGCGCGTGGACCTGTTCGAGTACCAGGCGAGGGACCTCTTCGCCAAGCACGGTGTACCGGTGCTGGCCGGTGAAGTCATCGACACGCCTGAGGCGGCCCGCGAGGCGACCGAGCGTCTTGGCGGCAAGTCCGTCGTCAAGGCGCAGGTGAAGGTCGGCGGCCGCGGCAAGGCCGGCGGCGTGAAGCTGGCCGCCACCCCCGACGAGGCCGTGCAGCACGCGACCAACATCCTCGGCATGGACATCAAGGGCCACACGGTCCACAAGGTGATGATGGCCGAGACGGCTCCGGAGATCGTGGAGGAGTACTACGTCTCCTTCCTCCTGGACCGCACCAACCGCACCTTCCTCTCCATCGCCTCCGTCGAGGGCGGCATGGAGATCGAGGAGGTGGCGGCCACCCGCCCGGAGGCCGTCGCCAAGACGCCGATCGACGCCAATGAGGGCGTGACCCCCGAGGTCGCCCGCAAGATCGTCACGGACGCCAAGTTCCCGGCCGAGGTCGCCGACCAGGTCGCCGAGATCCTCCAGACGCTGTGGAAGACCTTCATCGAGGAGGACGCCCTCCTCGTCGAGGTCAACCCGCTCGCGAAGGTCGCCTCCGGCAAGGTCATCGCCCTCGACGGCAAGGTGTCCCTGGACGAGAACGCCGGCTTCCGGCACCCCGACCACGAGGCCCTTCAGGACAAGGACGCGGCCGACCCGCTCGAGGCCGCTGCCAAGGAGAAGGACCTCAACTACGTCAAGCTCGACGGCGAGGTCGGCATCATCGGCAACGGTGCCGGTCTGGTCATGTCGACGCTCGACGTCGTCGCGTACGCCGGTGAGAACCACGGCGGCGTGAAGCCGGCCAACTTCCTCGACATCGGTGGCGGCGCGTCCGCCCAGGTGATGGCGAACGGCCTGGAGATCATCCTCGGCGACTCCGACGTCAAGTCGGTCTTCGTCAACGTCTTCGGCGGCATCACCGCCTGCGACGAGGTCGCCAACGGCATCGTCCAGGCGCTCGCCCTGCTCGAGGAGAAGGGCGAGAAGGTCGAGAAGCCGCTCGTCGTCCGCCTCGACGGCAACAACGCCGAGCTGGGTCGCAAGATCCTCTCCGACGCCAACCACCCGCTGGTGCAGCGCGTGGACACCATGGACGGCGCGGCCGACAAGGCCGCCGAGCTCGCGGCCGCGAAGTAAGGACGAGGACTAAACAGCCATGGCTATCTTCCTCAACAAGGACAGCAAGGTCATCGTCCAGGGCATGACCGGTGCCACGGGCATGAAGCACACCAAGCTCATGCTCGCCGACGGCACGAACATCGTCGGCGGTGTGAACCCCCGCAAGGCCGGTACGTCCGTCGACATCGACGGCAACGACATCCCGGTCTTCGGCTCCGTCGCCGAGGCGATGGAGAAGACGGGCGCCAACGTGTCCGTGCTCTTCGTCCCGCCGGCCTTCTCGAAGGCCGCCGTGGTCGAGGCCATCGACGCCGAGATCCCGCTCGCGGTCGTCATCACCGAGGGCATCGCCGTCCACGACTCCGCCGCGTTCTACGCGTACGCGAAGTCGAAGGGCGACAAGACCCGCATCATCGGCCCGAACTGCCCCGGCCTCATCACGCCGGGCCAGTCGAACGCCGGCATCATCCCGGGCGACATCACGAAGCCGGGCCGCATCGGCCTGGTCTCGAAGTCCGGCACGCTGACGTACCAGATGATGTACGAGCTCCGTGACATCGGCTTCTCGTCCGCCGTCGGCATCGGTGGCGACCCGGTCATCGGCACGACGCACATCGACGCGCTCGCCGCGTTCGAGGCCGACCCCGAGACCGACCTCATCGTCATGATCGGCGAGATCGGCGGCGACGCCGAGGAGCGCGCGGCCGACTACATCAAGGCCAACGTGACGAAGCCGGTCGTCGGCTACGTCGCGGGCTTCACGGCGCCCGAGGGCAAGACCATGGGCCACGCCGGCGCCATCGTCTCCGGCTCCTCCGGCACCGCGCAGGCGAAGAAGGAGGCCCTCGAGGCCGCCGGCGTCAAGGTCGGCAAGACGCCGACCGAGACGGCGAAGCTGGCGCGCGAGATCCTCTCGTAACCAGCCGCACTCCGCACAGCAGTGGGCCCGCACCGGTGACGGTGCGGGCCCACTGTCCTTGCGCTACCTCGTCATCGCGCTACTCCGTGCGGGGCGCGAGCCGCTCAGGGCCTCCGCTCAGCTTCTCCCGCAGTTCCTTGCGCAGCTCCAGGTCCGCGGGCGTCAGCGGTTCGGGGCCCGTCAGCGGCGGCACGCCCGCGATCGGGGAGCCCGGCGCGGGGACCGGCTCGTAGTGCGTGGGCGCCACCCGCACGGTCAGCGCCGTGGCGCCGATGATGAAGACCGTGAACGCGACGGCCGCCCGCGTCCAGAACCGGGTGCGCTTCTCGCCGCCGCTGCGCACCACCGTGGACACGGGCGCGTCGAGGCGTTCCGAGCCCGCCAGCTCCGTGAGCCGCTGGTGCAGCTGCTCGGGGACGGCGAGGTCGGGCAGCCGCTGGGCGACGGCCTCCCGGGCGTGCAGGATGCGGTTGGCGGCGGCCGGCGTGCTGGCCTCCGTCTCCGCCGCGGTCTCCGGCAGATCCAGGCCCACCCCGTCGTACAGCAGCAGCGTGCGCCGGTAGACGGGCGGCAGGTCGAGGAGCGCGCCGAGCAGCTCGCGGTCCTCGGGGGTGGCGGGCGGCGCCTCCGGTTGACGCTTGCCGGGGCGCAGGCCGTGCCAGGGCGACATCGCGTACTCGTACGCCGCCGCCCGCACCCAGCCCGCCGGGTCCGGGTCGACCGCCACCTCGGGCCACTGCTGCCAGGCCTGCTGGAAGGCGCGCTCGACGGCCTCCCGGGCGAGGATCCGGCGGCCGGTGAGCAGATAGGTCTGCCGGACGAGGAACGGCGCGGCGTGCGTGTACAGCGCGTCGAAGGCCTCGGCGGCGGTACGGGCACGGGACGCCGCCAGGGGAGCGGGCTCCCGTTCCGCGACGGCCACGACCGTGGCCCCGGCCGTCGGCGGCTCGGGTTCTTGTATCGCGGTGGCGGCGGTCAGGCCCGGTCCCGCCGTCATCGGAGCGGCCGCCGTCGTCGGGGACGGCTCCTCCGCGGCGGTCAGCTCCGCGAGCAGCTGTGCGTACGCCTCCCGCTTCTGACCCTTTGGAGTGGTGCGGCCGGCCTCCCAACGGCGGACGGTCTCGCGGGTCACGCCGACCCGCTCGGCGACCTCGTCACGGGAGAGCGAGCCGCCCTCGCGGAGCCTGCGGCGCTCCTTGGGCGGCGGCAGTGGGGTGGCAGCGCCCTGAGTCATCGTGAACTCCACACACCCTTTCGTGCGAAAAAGAACATAAACGTATCTTGTGCGACACATCCGGGCTTCGCCTGTTGCGCGAGGTAAGGGCGTGTCGTTGGGAGCATGGGCCGGTGACCCAAATGACCGGCCGTGGACTGTCGTTGCCCCTGCTCGTGACCCGGCTGCGGGAACGGGCCCCGGGACCCGTCGGGGCCGCGCTGCGCGGGGCCCTCGCGGCGGGGCTCGGCCTCGGGGCGTGCGCCGTGCTCGTGATGGTGCTGTGGATCAGCTCGCCGTTCCCCGACAGCGGCTCCGACGGCGCCCTGCACACCGCCGCCGCGCTGTGGCTCCTGGCGCACGGCGCCGAGGTGATCAGAACGGACACCCTGTCCGGGGTGCCCGTCCCGCTGGGAGTCAGTCCCCTGCTGCTGCTCGCGATGCCCGCGTGGCTGCTGCACCGGGCGGCGCGCGACGCGGCGGAGGAGTCCGAGTCCGTGGCGGGCGTCTGGGCCGGTGTGGCGGTCGGCTATCTGTCGGTGGCGGCCGCGGCGACGTACTACTGCGCGGGCGGTGAACTGCGCCCCTCCTGGGTGAGTTGTGCGGCGCATCTGGTCGTGCTCGCGGCGGCCGCGGCGGGCTTCGGGGTGTGGACGGCGCACGGACGGCCGTACGGGCCGCTGCCGGGCCGGCTGGCGGGGCTGGTCCCGGAGGGCTTCGTACGGGAGGTGGCGCCGGTCGCCGTGCGGGCGGCGGTGGCCGGGGTGCTCGCGCTGGTCGCGGGCGGGGCGCTGCTGGTGGCCGGGATGCTCGTCTGGCACGGGGAAGCGGTGCGGGAGTCGTTCCTGCAGCTCACGGGGGCCTGGTCGGGGCGGCTCGCGGTGCTGCTGCTGTGCGCGGGGCTCGTGCCGAACGCCGCGATCTGGGGGTCCGCGTACGCGCTCGGGCCCGGGGTCGTGCTCGGCGTCGGGCACACCGTGGGGCCGCTGGGGAGCTCGGGGGCGGCGATGCTGCCCGCGTTCCCGCTGCTCGTGGCGGTGCCGAAGGCGGGGGACGGGGCGCCGCTCACCTGGGCCGTGGGGGCGATTCCCGTGGTGGCGGGCGTGGTCGTGGCCGGGTTCGTGCTGTCCGGCGGGGCGGACTGGGGGTGGCGGCGGATCGCGGGCGGCGTGGCCGTGGCCGGCGCGCTGTGCGGGGCGGCGATGGGGTGCCTGGCGGGGGCCGCGGGCGGGGCGCTCGGCCGCTCGGTGCTCGCGGAGTTCGGGCCGGTGGGCTGGCTGACCGGGGCGGTGGCCGCGGGGTGGATCTGCGTGGTGGGGGTGCCGGTGGCGTCGGCGGCGTGGTGGTGGCGGACCCGCGAGGACCGGGCCACCGAGCCCGGCCCCGAGCCCGAGCCCGGGACACCGCCGGCCCACCCGGAACCGACGACGGCACAGAAGGACGAGTCCTTCGCCCTCTACGACTTCTTCGACGAGGAGCCGCACACGTCAAGCCCGTCCGGCGGTATTTCAAGCCCCGCCGGCGATTGAGGCGCGGGGTCCGGGGCAGAGCCCCGCGACCGCACCCCCGCCTCAGCGCACACCGAGCAACGGCCGCAGCTCCTTCGGCAACAGATCCTCACAGGACTTCTGCGCCGCACTGGTCAACGCATCCGCCTTGCACTCGTAATAGTCGGAGTACACCAGCTTCGCCGTGAACAGCGACGCCACCATCGCGAGCGCGAGCGCCCCCGTGACCAGGCCGCTGATCGCCGCCGTCGTCTGCGGGCGCGCGGCCTCCGGGCCCGCGGGGCGGGGCGTCGCGGGCGCCGGGGCGTCCGGGTCCGCCGGGCGGGACTTCATGCGCAGCGCGCTGACGCCCCAGTACAGGGCGAGCGCGCCGAGCAGCAGTGCCACGTACGGCCAGTTGAACAGGGAGAAGAAGAAGCCCCACATGCCGGAGAGCAGCGCGTAGCGAGCTCGGCGCTGCGCCGGGTCCGTCGGGTCCCAGCGCATGCCGCCGGGGCCCGGGCCCTGCCCGCCGTTCTGCCCCTCGGGTCCGCCGTTCCCGCCGGTGCCCGGGCGGTCGCCGAAGCGGCCGCCCTGGGCGCGGCCCGGCTGACGGTCGCTCCACTGGCCGCCCCACGGCGAGTTGCCCCCGCCCTGGCCGGAACCGGAACCGGATCCCGAGTCGGAGTCGGAGCCCTCCGGGTGGCGCGGCTGCCACGGCCTGTCGGGCGCGTCCTCGGCCGGCGGCGCGAACGGATTGCTGTCCCGGGGCTCGTCCGACTCCTTGGACGGCGGCGACGGCGGCGTGGGTCGGCCTTCGCGCGGCAGGACGGCGCCGGTGGGCAGCGTGAGGCGAAGGCTTCGGTCCGGCATCAGATGTGCGTCTTCCCCTAGGTCGTCGGTCACGGGACCGCTGGCGCGGCTCGGCTTGGCACGTTCTTCACGTCAACGTCCGATGGCCGCTCAGCGTTCCGTTCCGCCGACGCTACCTGGCGTCCCGCCCGCCGCCCACCGCCGCCCTTCCAAAGAATTGCTTCGCAACGCCCCTCCTGATCCCCCGTCCCGTGGGGGCCGTCGGCAGTGCCGGTATCGTTGCTGCCGGTCGGCCGCTTCGTAGGGTTCCCCGTATCGGGGAAGGCGAAGCGTTCATGCGAACGCACAAAGACGCTGCCCCACAGGCCGACCGCGCACCGTAGCTCCCCTAGAAAGGGCCCCGTCGTGGCCAAGGCCAAGCGCCTCGTCGTGCTGGTCTCCGGATCAGGAACGAATCTGCAGGCACTCCTCGACGCGATCGCGGCGCAGGGGACCGACGCGTACGGCGCCGAGATCGTGGCGGTCGGAGCCGACCGCGAGGGCATCGCGGGGCTCGAGCGCGCCGAGCGCGCGGGCCTGCCCACGTTCGTGTGCCGCGTGAAGGACCACGCCACCCGCGAGGAGTGGGACCGCGCGCTGGCCGAGGCCACCGCCGCGTACGAGCCGGACCTGATCGTGTCGGCGGGGTTCATGAAGATCGTGGGCAAGGAGTTCCTGGCCCGCTTCGGCGGGCGGGTCGTCAACACGCACCCCGCCCTGCTGCCCAGTTTTCCCGGTGCGCACGGTGTGCGGGACGCGCTCGCGTACGGCGCCAGGGTCACCGGATGCACCGTCCACTTCGTCGACGACGGCGTCGACACCGGCCCGATCATCGCCCAGGGCGTGGTCGAGATCCGGGACGAGGACGACGAAAGCGCTCTGCACGAGCGCATCAAGGAAGTCGAGCGCACGCTGCTCGTCGATGTCGTGGGGCGGCTCGCCCGTCACGGCTTCAGCATTGAGGGACGAAAGGTAGTTATCCCGTGAGCGCCGAGAACAAGCGGCCCATCCGCCGTGCACTGGTGAGCGTCTACGACAAGACCGGTCTGGAGGAGCTCGCGCGCGGGCTCCACGAGGCGGGCGTCGAGCTGGTCTCCACCGGCTCCACCGCCGGGAAGATCGCCGGCGCGGGCGTGCCGGTCACCAAGGTCGAGGAGCTCACCGGGTTCCCCGAGTGCCTCGACGGCCGCGTGAAGACCCTGCACCCGAAGGTGCACGCCGGCATCCTCGCCGACCTGCGCCTGGAGGACCACCAGAAGCAGCTCGCCGACCTCGGCGTGAAGCCCTTCGACCTCGTGGTCGTGAACCTGTACCCGTTCAAGGAGACCGTCGCCTCCGGCGCGACCCCCGACGAGTGCGTCGAGCAGATCGACATCGGCGGCCCCTCGATGGTGCGCGCCGCCGCCAAGAACCACCCGTCGGTCGCGGTCGTCGTGAACCCGGCCGCGTACGGCAGCGTGCTGAGCGCCGTCGCGGACGGCGGGTTCGACCTGACCGCCCGCAAGCGGCTCGCCGCCGAGGCGTTCCAGCACACCGCCGCGTACGACGTGGCGGTTGCCTCCTGGTTCGCCGACGACTACGCCGCCGCCGACGACTCCGGCTTCCCGGACTTCATCGGTGCCACGTACGAGCGCAAGAACGTCCTGCGCTACGGCGAGAACCCGCACCAGGGCGCGGCCCTCTACGTCGACGGCACCCGTGGTCTCGCCGAGGCCGAGCAGCTGCACGGCAAGGAGATGTCGTACAACAACTTCACGGACACGGACGCCGCGCGCCGTGCCGCGTACGACCACACCGACCCGTGTGTCGCGATCATCAAGCACGCGAACCCGTGCGGCATCGCCGTCGCCTCGAACGTCGCGGAGGCGCACCGCAAGGCCCACGCCTGTGACCCGCTGTCCGCGTTCGGCGGCGTCATCGCCGTGAACCGCCCGGTCACCAAGGAGATGGCGGAGCAGGTCGCCGAGATCTTCACCGAGGTCATCGTCGCGCCCGACTACGAGGACGGCGCCCTCGAGGCCCTCACCAAGAAGAAGAACATCCGCGTGCTGCGGGCCCCGAACGGCCCGTCCGCCAAGGTCGAGACGAAGCAGATCGACGGCGGCGCGCTCCTCCAGGTCACCGACCGCCTCCAGGCCGACGGCGACAACCCCGCCTCCTGGACCCTCGCGACCGGCGACGCCCTCTCCCAGGGCGAGCTGGACGAGCTGGCGTTCGCCTGGAAGGCCTGCCGCGCGGTGAAGTCCAACGCGATCCTGCTCGCCAAGGACGGCGCCTCCGTCGGCGTCGGCATGGGCCAGGTCAACCGCGTCGACTCCGCGAAGCTCGCCGTCGAGCGGGCGGGCGAGGAGCGGGCGCGCGGCTCCTACGCCGCCTCGGACGCGTTCTTCCCGTTCCCGGACGGTCTGGAGATCCTGACGGCCGCGGGCGTCAAGGCCGTGGTCCAGCCCGGCGGTTCGGTCCGCGACGAGCTGGTCGTCGAGGCCGCGAAGAAGGCGGGCGTGACCATGTACTTCACGGGCACGCGCCACTTCTTCCACTGATCCGCGGCAGCTGATCAACGGCAGCCGATCCACGGCCGCTGATCAACGCATCGCACGACGAAGGGCCCGCCGGTCGAGACCGGCGGGCCCTTTCGTTCGCGGACCGCGTCAGGAGTTCGTGACGACGGCCGTCTTCGCGGCCTTGTCGTGCCAGCCCTGGAGGCGGCCCGACTTGTCCCAGAACGGGGACAGGTAGACGAGCAGCGCGCCGATGTAGCAGACGAACGCGCCGACCATCGGGATCAGGTAGCGCACGAGCGCCGCGCCGAAGCTCGGCTTGGCACCGGTCTCGGCGTTGATGACACGGACGCCGACGGCGAGCTTGCCCAGGGTGGCGCCGACCGTGGAGATCATGATCGCTTCGTAGAGGAACATGATCGCCGCGAGGACACCCAGGACCGCGAGCATGGCGACGAACACGTTGGACGAGGCGTCGTCCACGCAGGACTGGTAGTCCGACGCGTACGGGTCGCAGTCGCTGACCGACGACACCGATCCGACGACGCCGACGACGGAGACGATGCCGTAGATGACACCGATCAGGGCGCCGTCGATGGCGCGGGCGCCGAGGCGACGGCCCATCGAGGCCGGGGCGCCAGGACCCGACTGCGGGAAGTAGCCGCCCGGGCCGCCCTGCTGCGGGTACGCGCCGTACGGCTGACCCGGCTGCTGCTGGGGGTACCCGTAGGGCTGGCCGGGCGGCTGCTGCTGCGGGTAGCCGTAGCCCTGCGGCGGCACGCCCTGCGGCGCCTGCTGGGGGTACCCGCCCGGCTGGGGCGGCTGCTGGCCGTACGGGTTGTTCTGCGGCGGCTGCTGGGGCTGCTGGCCGTAAGGGTTGTTGGGGTCGCCGAAACTCATGGCGGGTGTTCCTCCGTTGCTGACGCGGGGACGGCGCGGACAGCGAAGAGGAACGGGCCAGGTACCTGGCCGCGCGAGTAAATGGACTCCCCCGAGCTGCCCCCTGCCGCCGCCCCCGACACTCCCCGCGGCAATGCACCGGCCATGTTCCCGCGCGCGCGGGAACACTGTCCAGCCGGAGGGTGCACTTGTTGTGCAAGTGCAATGTGGGACGCCCGGAGGAGTGCGGTGTCAAGCAAAGGTACGAGAACCGGCCAGGGGCGAACTTGGGTCATGACACACCGCCCTGCGAGAATGGCGCCATGACCGCCCAGATTCTCGATGGCAAGGCCACCGCAGCCGCGATCAAGTCCGATCTGACCGCCCGCGTGGCGGCGCTGAAGGAGAAGGGGGTCACGCCGGGGCTCGGCACGATCCTCGTAGGGGAGGACCCCGGAAGCCAGAAGTACGTAGCGGGCAAGCACCGTGACTGTGCGCAGGTCGGCATCGCGTCGATCCAGCGCGAGCTGCCCGCGACGGCCACGCAGGAGGAGATCGAGGCCGTCGTCCGCGAGCTCAACGAGGACCCGGCCTGCACCGGCTACATCGTCCAGCTCCCGCTGCCCAAGGGCATCGACGAGAACCGCGTCCTGGAGCTGATGGACCCGGACAAGGACGCCGACGGCCTGCACCCCATGAACCTCGGCCGCCTCGTCCTCAACGAGCCGGCGCCGCTGCCCTGCACCCCGTACGGCATCATCACGCTGCTCCGCAAGCACGGCGTGGAGATCAAGGGTGCGGAGGTCGTCGTCGTCGGCCGCGGTGTCACCATCGGCCGTCCGATGCCGCTGCTGCTCACCCGCAAGTCCGAGAACGCGACCGTGACGCAGTGCCACACCGGCACCCGCGACCTGGCCTCGCACCTCAAGCGGGCCGACATCATCGTGGCCGCCGCGGGCGTGCCGCACCTGGTCAAGCCGGAGGACGTGAAGCCCGGCGCGGCCGTGCTCGACGTCGGTGTCTCGCGCGACGAGAACGGCAAGATCGTCGGCGATGTGCACCCCGGCGTCGCCGAGGTCGCCGGCTGGATCTCCCCGAACCCGGGCGGCGTCGGACCGATGACCCGCGCCCAGCTCCTCGTGAACGTGGTCGAGGCCGCCGAACGGGACGCGAACGGTGTCGGCTGACGCCGCGGGCGCTGCCATGGGCGCAGCCGAGGGTGCCGCGGACGACGCGAAGAAGCCCGGCAGCCGCCGCTTCCCGCGGATCACGCGCGACACCGCGCGCCCCGAGGGCGGCGGCCGGGCCGCCGGCGGGGACGCGCCCGCGCCCGCCCGCCAGTGGCCGCTGATCGCCGTGCTCTCGGTGACCGCGCTCGGGCTGTTGCTCACGGCCTTCGGGCTGTTCCGCGTCGGCACGATGCTGGTGGGGATCGCGCTGGTCGGCGGGGCCGTGCTGCGCTGGCTGCTGCCGGACGTCGGGATGCTGGCGGTGCGCTCGCGCTTCACCGACATGATCACGTGTGCGGGCCTCGGCATCGTCATCGTGCTGCTGGCGATGATGGCGCAGCCCGAGCCGTGGCTGACGATTCCGTTTCTTCAGGACACCCTCCACTTCACGGTGCGGTGAGCCGTCGGTGAGCCACTGACGACCCCAAGTGACAGGCGGGGCCTCCAGGTTGGAGGCCCCGCCTCCTTTTGTGGTGATCTCCGGCACGTTCTCGGGGTTTTCCGCACGCAGGGCCCGGTGCACGCTGTCGAATGACCCCATACGCCCCCGGACCGGGAACTGACATCCTGGTTTCCCGCATCCCAATGGGTAGCCAGTGGGGGCCGAAGCGCGAAGCGCGGCGGGGGGAACAGGGCTCGCGGGGGGAATAGGGGGAAGGGCGATATGCCTCGTTGGAAGGCGCTTCCGGATGAACTCGACCCACAGGTCAGGGAGTTCGCCGGACAGCTGCGCCGGCTTGTGGACCGCAGCGGCCTGGGGATCGCCGCGCTCGCGGACCGCACCGGGTACAGCAAGACGTCCTGGGAGCGGTATCTGAACGGGCGGCTGCTCGCGCCCAAGGGCGCCATCGTGGCGCTCGCCGAGGTGACCGGCACCAATCCCGTGCATCTGACCACGATGTGGGAGCTCGCCGAGCGCGCGTGGAGCCGCTCCGAGATGCGCCACGACATGACCATGGAGGCCATCCGGATATCCCAGGCGCGGGCCGCGCTGGGCGAGTTCGGGGGGCCCGCGCAGGCGACGCAGACGAAACCGGCCAAGCCCGCCAAGCAGGCCGGGCCCGCCCGGCAGGGCAGGGCGAAGGGCCCGACCGTGCCGCCGCAGGCGGCGGCGCCGAGCGTGGACCAGTTCGGTCCCGCGCCCGTGCTGTCCCCGCAGGAGCCGCCGCGGGGCGCGGTGCCGGGCGGCGGGGGCGCCCGCCGCAGGCTGCTGATGTTCGGGGCCGGGGCCCTGGGCGCGGCCCTGATCATCGCCGTCGGCTTCTTCGTGCTCAAGGGGACCGGGGGCGAGCCCGAGGCCAAGAAGTCCCCCTCGCCGAGCGCGAGCGCGCCCCAACTGCCCGCGGGCGTCAAGTGCGTGGGCGCGGGCTGCGGCGGCAAGGACCCGGAGGCCATGAACTGCGGCGGCGACCTCGCCCTGAACTCGACGGAGGCCGTGATCGGCACTGTCACCGTCCAGGTCCGCTACAGCAAGACGTGCAAGGCGGCCTGGGCCCGGATCCAGGGCGCGGCCCCCGGTGACGTAGTGCGGCTCCAGAAGGGCACGACGTCGTCGAAGAAGGGCACGGTCAGCGCCTCGGACACGGACGCGTACACGCCGATGATGGCCGTGGACGCGGCCTCCGACGTCAAGGCGTGCGCGACGCTCGCGAGCGGGCAGAAGGGCTGCACCAAGTAGCTCCGAACGAACGGGGCATGGCCGCGCCGCTTCGGGGAAGGCGCAGCACTACCCCCACGGGAGCGCGCAGGAGCACCCCCACGGCGGCCGTCTGAGTCTTTCTCTCCCGGACTCGGCGGCCGTCCCTGTGTTCGGACGATGGCACGGGTGAGTGGGCTGTGGGCCGGGCCACATGTACCTGTGGTTCCCCTGCGGGCGGGGCGCGATAGCCTGACGAACGGATCTCTTGATACCAAGAGATCGATCAAATTGACCTGCTGTCCTACGGAGAACGCCATGACCCGCACTCCCGTGAACGTCACCGTCACCGGCGCCGCCGGCCAGATCGGCTACGCACTGCTCTTCCGCATCGCCTCCGGCCAGCTGCTCGGCGCGGACGTGCCGGTCAAGCTGCGTCTCCTGGAGATCACCCCGGCGCTCAAGGCCGCCGAGGGCACCGCCATGGAGCTCGACGACTGCGCCTTCCCGCTGCTTCAGGGCATCGACATCACCGACGACCCGAACGTCGCCTTCGACGGCACGAACGTCGGTCTCCTCGTCGGTGCCCGCCCGCGCACGAAGGGCATGGAGCGCGGTGACCTCCTCGAGGCCAACGGCGGCATCTTCAAGCCGCAGGGCAAGGCCATCAACGACCACGCCGCGGACGACGTCAAGATCCTGGTCGTCGGCAACCCGGCGAACACCAACGCGCTGATCGCCCAGGCCGCCGCCCCGGACGTACCGGCCGAGCGCTTCACCGCGATGACCCGCCTCGACCACAACCGCGCGCTGACCCAGCTCGCGAAGAAGTCGGGCGCCACCGTCGCCGACATCCAGCGCCTGACCATCTGGGGCAACCACTCGGCGACCCAGTACCCGGACATCTTCCAGGCCACGGTCGCCGGCAAGCCCGCCATCGAGGCCATCGGCAACGACGAGAAGTGGCTGGCCGAGGACTTCATCCCGACCGTCGCCAAGCGCGGTGCCGCGATCATCGAGGCCCGTGGCGCGTCCTCCGCCGCCTCCGCCGCCAACGCCGCCATCGACCACGTCCACACGTGGGTGAACGGCACGGCCGAGGGCGACTGGACCTCCATGGGCATCCCGTCGGACGGCTCGTACGGCGTGCCGGAGGGCATCATCTCGTCCTTCCCCGTCACCACGAAGGACGGCAAGTACGAGATCGTCCAGGGCCTGGAGATCAACGAGTTCTCGCGCACGCGCATCGACGCGTCCGTGCAGGAGCTGGTGGACGAGCGCGAGGCCGTGCGCGGCCTGGGCCTCATCTGAGTTCAGCCCTCGCTTGAGCCCCGCTCGACGCGGGGCCCGCAACCGCCCGTGGCGGGTCGATCACGACCCGCCGCGGGCGCTTTCGTTTGTCCGTTTTGCCCTGGGTCTACGGTGATGCAGCGCACTTTTGGTCAGGGTTCGCGCATGCTTTCCCCTGCCCAGGGCAGGGGCCTGCATCGTCACCGTAGAGATCGCCGAAAGGGCGTTTGCGGTGGTCGGGGGACATTCCCGGAACGGAAGGCGAAGCAGGTCGTGTCAGTGCAGAACACCATTCATGTCGACGGAGAGTGGCGCGGGGCCGCAGCAGGGGCCACGCGCGAGATCCTCGACCCTGCGGATGCCAAGCCGTTCGCCGTGATCGCCGAGGGCGGCACCGAGGACGCGGACGCCGCGATCGCCGCCGCCCGCAAGGCCTTCGACGAGGGCCCCTGGCCGACGACGCCCGTCGCCGAGCGCGCCGCGCTGCTGCGCCGCGTCGCCGACCTGCTCGTCCGGGACCGGGAGAAGATCGGCCTCCTGGAGAGCCGGGACGCGGGCAAGACCGTCGAGGAGGGTCGCGTCGACGTCGACTGCGTCGCCGACGCCTTCCGCTACTTCGCGGACCTCGTCATCGGCGAGGGCGCGGGCCGCGTCGTCGACGCCGGCTCCGACGACATCCACAGCGTCGTCGTGCACGAGCCCATCGGCGTCTGCTCGATGATCACGCCGTGGAACTACCCGCTCCTGCAGGCGAGTTGGAAGATCGCCCCGGCGCTCGCCGCGGGCAACACCTTCGTCATCAAGCCGAGCGAGATCACGCCGCTGACGACGGTCGTCCTCGTCGAGCTGCTGGTCGAGGCCGGGCTCCCGCAGGGCGTCGCCAACATCGTGACCGGGCCCGGCGCCACCGTCGGCGCCCGCTTCGCCGACCACCCCGACGTCGACCTCGTCTCCTTCACCGGTGGCCTGGTCAGCGGCACCAAGGTCGCGCAGGCCGCCGCCGCGGACGTCAAGAAGGTCGCCCTCGAACTCGGCGGCAAGAACCCGAACGTGGTCTTCGCGGACGCCTGCGAGACCGACGAGGACTTCGACACCGCCGTCGACCAGGCGCTCAACGCCGCCTTCATCCACAGCGGCCAGGTCTGCTCCGCGGGGTCCCGCCTCATCATCGAGGAGTCCGTGCGCGAGCGCTTCGTCGCCGAACTCGCCCGCCGCGCCGAGAAGATCCGCCTCGGCCGCGGCACCGAGGAGGGCGTCGAGTGCGGCCCGCTCGTCAGCGAGCCCCAGCGCGACAAGACCGAGGGCTACGTCGCGTCCGCGCTCGCCGAGGGCGCCGTGCTGCGCTGCGGCGGCAAGCGCCCCGAGCCGTCCGAGGTCCGCCCGGCCGAGGGCTACTTCTACGAGCCGACCGTCCTCGACCAGTGCCACCGCGAGATGCGTGTCGTCCGCGAGGAGACCTTCGGTCCGATCCTCACCGTCGAGACGTTCCGCACCGAGGACGAGGCCGTCGAGCTCGCCAACGACACCGAGTACGGCCTCGCCGGCGGCGTCTGGACCACCGACGCGGGCCGCGCCCGCCGCATGGCCCGCCGCCTGCGCCACGGCACCGTCTGGATCAACGACTTCCACCCCTACCTGCCGCAGGCCGAGTGGGGCGGCTTCGGAAAGAGCGGTGTCGGCCGGGAGCTCGGCCCCGCCGGGCTCGCCGAGTACCGCGAGAGCAAGCACGTGTACCAGAACCTGGCGCCGAAGCCGGTCCGCTGGTTCGCGGGCTGACCGCTCCCCCCACCCGTCCTCGTACGTCCCCCATTACGCGAAGCACCTTGCAACGCCTTGGAGTTGAGCAGAGCAATGTCTGAGAACACCTACGACTACGTCATCGTCGGTGGCGGCACCGCGGGATCGGTGATCGCTTCCCGGCTCACCGAGAACCCGGACGTCACCGTCGCCGTCATCGAAGGCGGACCCAGCGACATCGACCGCGACGACGTGCTGACGCTGCGCCGCTGGCTCGGCCTGCTCGGCGGCGACCTGGACTACGGCTACACGACGACGGAGCAGCCGCGCGGCAACTCGCACATCCTGCACAGCCGCGCCAAGGTGCTGGGCGGCTGCTCGTCGCACAACACGCTCATCTCGTTCAAGCCGCTGCCCGGCGACTGGGACGAGTGGGCGGCCGCGGGCGCCGAGGGCTGGGACCACAAGGCGATGGACCCGTACTTCGGCAAGCTGCGCAACAACATCGTGCCGGTCGACGCCAAGGACCGGAACGCGATCGCGAGCGACTTCGTCGAGGCCGCGCAGGCCGCGACGGGCGTGCCGCGCGTCGAGGGCTTCAACAAGGGCCCGTTCAAGGACGGCGTCGGCTTCTTCGACCTGGCGTACCACCCCGAGAACAACAAGCGCTCCAGCGCGTCGGTGGCGTACCTGCACCCGCACATGGAGGCGGGCGACCGTCCCAACCTGACGCTGCTCCTGGAGACCTGGGCGTACAAGCTGGAGTTCGAGGAGGGCGCGGAGGGCCTGACCGCGCGCGGCGTGCGCGTGCGCGGCAAGGACGGCGTCGAGAAGCTCATATCCGCGCGCACCGAGGTCCTCGTGTGCGCCGGCGCCGTCGACACGCCGCGCCTCCTGATGCACTCCGGCATCGGCCCGAAGGCCGACCTGGAGGCCCTCGGCATCCCGGTCCTGCACGACCTGCCGGGCGTCGGCGAGAATCTGCTCGACCACCCGGAGTCGGTCATCGTCTGGGAGACGAACGGGCCGATCCCCGAGAACAGCGCGATGGACTCCGACGCGGGTCTGTTCATCCAGCGGGACCCGGAAGCGGCCGGGCCCGACCTGATGTTCCACTTCTACCAAATCCCGTTCACGGACAACCCGGAGCGCCTCGGCTACGTGCAGCCGGAGCACGGGGTGTCCATGACGCCGAACATCCCGAAGCCGAAGAGCCGCGGACGGGTGTACCTGACCAGCGCGGACCCCGAGGTCAAGCCCGCCCTCGACTTCCAGTACTTCACGGACGAGGACGACTACGACGGCAAGACCCTTGTCGACGGCATCAAGATCGCTCGTGAGATCGCCAGGACGGAGCCGCTGGCCGGCTGGCTCAAGCGCGAGGTGTGCCCCGGCCCCGACGTCACGGACGACGAGGCGCTCAGCGAGTACGCGCGCAAGGTCGCGCACACCGTCTACCACCCCGCGGGAACTTGCCGCATCGGTGCTGCGGACGACGAACTCGCCGTGGTAGACCCCCAGTTGAAGGTCCGCGGGCTGAATTCCATCCGTATCGCCGATGCGTCCGTCTTCCCGACGATGCCCGCGGTGAACCCGATGATCGGGGTGCTCATGGTCGGGGAGAAGTGCGCCGAGTTGCTGGGTGGTGATGCGTAATGAGCGCGACCATGTCTTCCGCGTCCGCCGCGGGCGCCGAGAAGCGGACCGAATCCGGGTCCGAGACCGTGTTCGCCGTGCGCAATCTGTGGAAGGTCTTCGGGCCGAAGGCCGAACGCGTGCCGGACCAGGCCGACCTCGCCGATCTGAGCGCCGCCGAACTGCGGGCGAAGACCGGCTGCACGGCCGCCGTGCGCGACGTCTCGTTCGACGTGAAGAGGGGCGAGGTCTTCGTTGTCATGGGCCTGTCGGGCTCCGGCAAGTCGACCCTCGTACGCTGCCTGACCAGGCTCATCGAGCCGACCTCCGGCACGCTGGAGATCGACGGCGAGGACGTCCTCGGCATGGACAAGTCCCGCCTGCGCGAACTGCGCCGCCACCGCGCGGCCATGGTCTTCCAGCACTTCGGGCTCCTGCCGCACCGCACGGTCCTCGACAACGTCGCGTACGGCCTGGAGATCCAGGGCGTGGGCCGCGCCGAGCGCCGCGCGAAGGCCATGGAGGTCGTCGCGAAGGTCGGCCTCGACGGCCTGGAGCAGCGCCGCCCCGGGCAGCTGTCCGGCGGTCAGCAGCAGCGCGTCGGCCTGGCGCGCGCGCTCGCCGTCGACCCCGAAGTCCTCCTGTTCGACGAGCCGTTCAGCGCGCTCGACCCGCTCATCCGGCGGGACATGCAGGAGGAGGTCGTGCGCCTGCACCGCGAGGAGGGCCGCACGATGGTCTTCATCACCCACGACCTCCAGGAGGCGCTGCGCCTCGGCGACCGCATCGCGCTCATGCGCGACGGCAAGGTCGTCCAGCTCGGCACGCCCGAGGAGATCGTGGGCGCGCCGGCCGACGACTACGTCCGCGAGTTCGTCCGTGACGTGCCGCGCGAGCAGGTCATGACCGTACGCAGGGCCATGCGGCCCGCCGATGCGGACGAGGCGGACCGGGGTCCGTCGATCGAGGCGGATGCGACGGTTTCGGAGGCGATCGAGGCGGTTGCTTCCAGCGGGTTCGCGGTGCGGGTGGTGGAGCGGGGTGAGTGTGTCGGCGTGGTCGACCATGAGCTGCTGCTGGGTGTGGTGGCGGGGGTTTCCTCTGACACCGGCACCGTCCCTACGCCGCGGGGCTCTGCCCCGGACCCCGCGCCTCAATCGCCGGCGGGGCTTGATTTGCCTGAGTCGGCCGACGAGGAGGCCCCCACCCCGGGTGACCCCGACGAGGGGACCGTCTGATGGCTGCTGCCGTAACGGCCGCTCCGGCCACCAGTACCGCTGAGCAGTCCCGTCCGCTGTGGCGCAACCGCGCCCTGGGCAAGATCGTGCTGCTCGCCGTCGTCGCCGCGGTCCTCGTCCCGCTGGCCCACGCCAAGTGGTCCAGCGGCACCTGGCCGCACGCCCTCACCGTCGACCTCACCACGCCCCTCGGCAACGCCACGGACTGGGTGATCGACAACCGGGACAGCCACCCGCTGTTCCTGTACTTCTTCGGCTACATCAGCAACGCGGTCGTCCTCTCCGTGCGCGGCGTCTACCTGGTCCTGCTCGCCGCGGGCTGGGCCGGCGTGACGGCGGCGGCCGGCCTCATCGCCTGGCGCGTGGCCGGCTGGCGCCTCGCCGCGTCCGCCGTCGTCGCGTTCCTCGCCTGCGGCGTTCTCGGCATGTGGGTGCCCACCATGCAGACGCTCGCGCTGATGGTGATCGCCGTGCTCGTCTCCGTGCTGCTCGGCGCCGTCCTCGGCCTCGCCGCGGGCCTGAGCGACACCATGTACCGGGCCCTGCGCCCCGTACTCGACACCATGCAGGTGCTTCCGGCCTACGCGTATCTGCTCCCGGTCGTCCTCGTCTTCGGCATGGGCGTCCCGGCCGCCGTGCTCGCCACGGTCGTCTACGCCGCCCCGCCGATGGCCCGCCTCACCGCGCTCGGCCTGCGCTCCGCGGACGGCGGCGTGATGGAGGCCGTCACCTCGCTGGGGGCCACGGCCCGCCAGCGCCTCTTCTCGGCGCGCCTGCCGCTGGCCCGCAAGGAGCTCCTCCTCGGCCTCAACCAGACGATCATGATGGCGCTCTCCATGGCCGTCATCGCCTCCGTGATCGGCGCGGCCGGTCTCGGTGACCGCGTCTACCAGGCACTCGCCTCCGTCGACGTCGGCGCCGCGCTCGCGGCCGGCATCCCGATCGTGCTGCTCGCCGTCATCCTCGACCGGGTCACGGCCGCGGCGGGCGAGCGGATGGGCGCGCACGACACCGCCCCGGCCCCGTGGAAGTGGGGCGTCGTCGCGCTCGGCACCGTGGTCGTCGCCCTCGCGACCCGCTTCATGGACCGCCTCGACTGGCCCGACGCCTGGACCGTCAACATCGCGACGCCCGTCAACGACGCGGTCGACTGGATGACGGACCACCTGTACTCCGGCGTCCCGTACATCGGCGGCACCGCCGACTGGGCCGCGCACTTCACCACCGGCATCCTCAACCCGGTGCGCGACGGCCTCACCTGGCTGCCCTGGTGGTCGGTGCTGCTGATCGTCGCCGCGCTCGCCTGGCTGATCGGCACGTGGCGCACCGCGCTCACCGCGGTCCTCGCCATGGCCGCGATCGGCGTCCTCGGCGTGTGGAAGCCGTCGCTCGACACGCTGTCGCAGGTCATCGCGGCCGTCCTGGTCACGCTGGTCCTCGGCGTCGCGATCGGCATCGCGGCGGCCCGCAGCGAGCGTCTCGAACGACTGCTGCGTCCGGTCCTCGACGTCTTCCAGACGATGCCGCAGTTCGTGTACCTGATCCCGGTCGTCGCCCTCTTCGGCGTCGGCCGCGCCCCGGCCGTCGCGGCCGCGGTCGTCTACGCGCTCCCCGCCGTCGTACGCATCACGACGCAGGGCCTACGACAGGTGGACCCGGCCGCGATGGAGTCGTCCCGCTCGATGGGCGCGACCACGTGGCAGCAGCTGCGCCAGGTCCAACTCCCGCTCGCGCGACCGGCGTTGCTCCTCGCCGTCAACCAGGGCGTCGTCCTGGTCCTCGCCGTCGTCATCATCGGCGGTCTGGTCGGCGGTGGCGCGCTCGGCTACGACGTCGTCTTCGGCCTCGCCCAGGGCGACCTCGCCACGGGCCTCGTCGCGGGCGCCGCGATCGTCTGCCTGGGCCTGATGCTGGACCGGGTGACGCAGCCGACGCAACGTCGCGAGAACGCCGGAAAGGGGGCGTGACATGCGCCGAACTCGTAAGACGATGACGGCGGTCACGGGTGCGCTGCTCCTCCTGACGGCCACCGGCTGCGGAGCGGCCGACATGACCAAGCAGGCCTCCCCGTACGCCAACGCGCAGGGCGCCAAGACGGTGACCCTCTCGGTCCAGTCGTGGGTGGGCGCCCAGGCCAATGTCGCCGTGGCCCAGTACCTCCTGGAACACGAACTCGGCTACCGGGTGGACACGGTCCAGGTGGACGAGGTCCCGGCCTGGGACGCCCTCAGCCAGGGTCGCGTCGACGCGATCCTGGAGGACTGGGGCCACCCCGACCAGGTGCAGCGCTACGTCAAGGACAAGAAGACGATCCAGCCGGGCGGCGACCTCGGCGTCACCGGTCACATCGGCTGGTTCGTCCCGACGTACTTCGCGAAGAAGCACCCGGACATCACCAACTGGAAGAACCTCAACAAGTACGCCGACCAGTTGAAGACGGCGGAGAGCGGCGGCAAGGGCCAGCTCATCGACGGCTCCCCGTCGTACGTCACGAACGACAAGGCGCTGGTCAAGAACCTGAAGCTGAACTACCAGGTCGTCTTCGCGGGCTCCGAGGCCGCCCAGATCACGCAGATGAAGCAGTTCGCCAAGGCGAAGAAGCCCTTCCTCTCGTACTGGTACACGCCGCAGTGGCTCACGAAGCAGGTGCCGATGACGGAGGTGAAGCTGCCCAAGTACAAGGAGGGCTGCGACGCCGACCCGGAGAAGATCACCTGCGCGTACCCGACGACGCCGCTCCAGAAGTACCTGAACACGGACTTCTCCAAGAACGGCGGCGAGGCGGCGCAGCTCCTGAAGAACTTCAAGTGGACGACGGACGACCAGAACGAGGTCTCGCTCCTGATCGCCGACAAGAAGCTCTCACCGGAGGCGGCGGCGAAGAAGTGGGTCGACACGCATCGCTCCACGTGGAAGCAGTGGCTTCCTAAGAAGTAGCCACACCTGTCCCCGCCCGAGGCCCCGACCGCATCCCGCGGCCGGGGCCTCAGCCGCGGCGCACGCGGTCCAGGAAGCGGGTCCAGGCGTCCGGTTCGGCACTGAAGCTCGGCCCTTGCGGCCCGAGCTTCGAGTCACGGACGTGGATACGGGTGGGGGTGCGGGCGGCTTCGAGGCAGTTGCCGCCCTGGTCATCGCTGTAACTGGACTTGAACCACGTCAGGTTGGCGTTCACGGTTCCTGCGCCACCTTTCTGATGAAGTCGACCGATTCCCCGGGGCCGAGGGCATGCATGCGGATCATGTCATGGGCACGCATGAGCGCACTGACCTTGTCGGCGTCCGCGTACAGGGTGCTGGTCTCCGGCGCCTCCACGTACGCGTAGCGCTCGTGGTCATCCGTCTCCAGCAGCACGACAGCGCCCCGGAGTGCGACGCCGTAAGCCCGCCCGAACGGCAGCACCTGAATGAGCACGTTCCGCAACTCGCCGACGCCAAGCAGGTGTTGAAGCTGCCGAGCCATGACGTCCCGGCCGCCCACGGCCGTGCGGAGTGCAGCCTCGTACAGCACGAAGCTGAACATGACGCCGGTCCGCGAGGTGAGGGCTTCCTGCCGCTTGAGGCGCCCGGCGACACGTTCCTCGACGGTCTCGTCGTCGAGCGGCGGCGAACTGGCGCCGATGAGCGCCTTCGCGTACTCGGGGGCTTGGAGCAACCCGGGTACGAGCAGAGGCTCGTAGGAGGTGACGGCAATCGCGTCCTTCTCCAGGGCCATGTACTCCTGGGACCGCTGCGGGTGCGGCTCCGGCTTCAGGTACTCCTGCGCCGCGAGGATCTTCCCACCCGCACCGCACAGTTGATCCGCGATCTGAAGCAGCCGCAGGGTCGGCTTGCGGCGCCCGTTCTCCATGGACTTGACGTATTCGCAGCCGTAACCGGCCTCCTTGGCGAGTATTTCGCGGTCGACCCCCGCTTCGGTGCGCCACATCTTGATCTGGCTGCCGCAGTACCGCCACGCGAGATTGGTCTCCGTCGACGTCGCCATGCGCACGCACTCCTCAACCGGGGTCACGGGAGGTACAACTACCCGCTGTACCCGGGCCGTTACTCCCGAGGTTACGCGCGGGAGGCGAGCGTGGGGGCCATGCAAGCAACCCCGCGCCCCACGGCGATCCCCCAGGACATCGAATGGCGCTTCCCGCGCCACGCGCGCAGCGTCGCGAGAGCTCGCCGCCTCTTCCGCGAACAGGCCACGTCCTGGGGGCTACCGCCCGAGACGACGGAGACGGCGGAACTCCTCCTCAGCGAACTGATGACGAACGCGTACCGCCACGCGAAGGTCCCACCGGGCCGTGAGATCCGGGCTCGCGCGTTCCTCGATGGCGGCCTCCGAGTAGAGGTGACGGACGCGAGCCCGACGCTCCCGGAGCTGCGCACGCCGTCCGTGGGGGAGGAGTCGGGCCGGGGCCTGACCTTGGTGGTGCTGCTCGCGGACGCGTGGGGAACGCGGCCGCGCGAGGCCGGCGTGGGCAAGACGGTGTGGTTCGAACTGGGGTCTACGTCCTGACGACAGGCCGCACTGCATAAGCTCTGGCCATGACCTTCGGCCCGCCCCCGCCAGCTTTCGGCCCCGCGGCAGCGCAGCCGGAATGGTTCGCTCCGACACCCGTGGAACAGCGCCTGTACGAGGCGAAGGCACGGGGGCACTGGACGGCGTACTACGAAGTGCTGGCCGGGGCCGACCTGTTCTTCCGGGTGGTCCCGGACGAGAGGGGCGAGCTGGTGCCCGACCTCCGGGAGGACCCGCGGACGGGGGCGCCCGTGCTGTACCTGTGTACGGACGGCATGCTCCCCGTGCCATCGGCGGACCAGCTCTTCAAGCTCGCGTCGCTGAAGGCGTTCAAGGACTGGGGCGACGTCCCGCTCACCCTCGTCGTGGACGTGGGCAGTCCCTGCGAGGGGGTGCTGTACACGGCGCCCCCGCACAACGCGCCCTGGCTGGCGATCGCCCGGCGGGCGGGCAACCCCGACTTCTCCGGCACGGTGCGCGCCCTGCGGGTCGGCGGCCCGCTGCACGGGCCGGTCGCGCACGGCCTCGCGTGCGGGGCCCTCATGAGCGTGAAGAACGGCTACCTGTGGAACGCCCTGGGCTTCCACGGCAACGGCTACGAAACCGAGTGCGAACAGCTCGAACGCTGGTGGGGAGTGACCTCACGCGCCGAATGGCAACGCTCGCTCCGGCGACTGCTGGCCCGCGAAAACCTCAGCCCCGTCTGGGAGTTCGCACTCGACCTGCGCCACAGCATCGCCCGGGACTTCGGCGGACACGTGGAGACGGAGTACTGGCGGGAGGCTGCGGCGAACGTCCTGCGCGCACGGTCCGAGGGCGCCACGGTCCTCACCCCGGACGGCGTCACCCGCACCGACCCCCGCCCCGAGTCCGAGGTCCGCGCACAGATCGCGGGCGTCCAGCACCTCATCGGCCGGATCACCCGCTACGAGGCCCGGATGCGCGCGGACGGCATCCTCGCGGAGGGCCGGTACGTCCGCTCGGTGGACGCGTGGGACCTGGGGCGCGGCGCGAGCATGGCCTGCTGGGGCGTCGGCGCGCGCTACGGCACGGTCGAGGAGGCCGAACGCGCGGTGGTCGAGGCGGGCGAACAGTCCGCGGCGACGTACTACTCCTGGGAGGACTTCTCCTCTGGCTACATCCTTGGCCGCTGCCTCCACTTCGACGAGGAACGCTTCGGCAGCTGGTACAAGGAAATGCTCACGTGCCACCGCGTCCTGACAACGGACCCGGCCAGCCCTTGGCTCAACATCCCCTTCAACTAGGGAAGCCGGGCGAGTGACTGTGACGCGTGAGGACGCATGGGCGGCTCTGAGCCGTCACAGTTCCCCGAATCACAGTCCCCGTACAGGTCCCGCCCTGTTCTCAGCGCAACCCCTCCGCCATCTCCCGCACCGCCCCCATCGCCCTCCGCTGCAACCCCGGCCCGAACGTGACCCGGGTCGCGCCCAACTCGCCCCACTCGCGCGGCGACGGGCCGCCAGGTGGGGCGCCCACGTTGATCGGGCCCTCGATGCCGGCGCGCAGGGCCGGGACCGCGTCCGCCGGGGCGCCGATCGGGTAGACGCAGTCCGCGCCCGCGGCGACGTACAGGCGGGCCCGTTCGATCGCCTCGGTGATCGGGTCCGACGCGCCGCGGATGAACACGTCGATGCGGGCGTTGAGGACCACGGTGGTGCCTGCCGCCGCGCGGACCTCCGACAGCCAGGAGGCTTGCTGTTGTGGGGAGTTGAGCGTGCCGTCGGGTGACGAGTCCTCCAGGTTGCAGCCCACCGCGCCCGTCTCCAGGAGGCGTTCCACCAGTTCCTTCGGCGGGAGGCCGTAGCCGGCCTCGATGTCGGCCGACACCGGCACCGACACCGCCCGCACGATCCGCCGCACCGCCGCGAACATCTCGTCCGCCGGCGTCTGCCCGTCCTCGTAACCGAGGGATGCCGCGACCCCGGCGGACGGCGTCGCGAGGGCCGGGAAACCGGTCTCCTCGAAGACGCGGGCGCTCGCCGCGTCCCAGGGACCAGGGAGGACGAGCGGGTCGCCGGGGGAGCGGTCGTGGTGCAGGGCGCGGAGCGTATCGGCTGCGCTCGGACTCACCATGCGGGGCCTCCTGGTTCGATGCGGCGGCTGACCATCAGCCGGTTCCAGGTGTTGATGACGGTGATCGTCGCGATGAGGTGGGCCAGTTCGGGGGCCGTGAAGTGCTTGGCCGCCGACTCGTACACCTCGTCCGGGACACCGTCGTGCGTCAGGAGGGTAATCGCCTCCGTCAGGGCGAGTGCAGACCTTTCCCGGTCGTTGAAGGCCGCGCCCGCCTCCCGCCACGCACCCAGCATCGCGATGCGCTTCGGGCTCTCGCCGTACGTGTCGACCGCGATGTCCACGTGCATGTCCAGGCAGAACGCGCACTCGTTCAGCTGCGAGGCGCGGATCGACACCAGTTCCGCGAGCGCCGGGTCGCCGAGGCCCTTTTTCGCCGCCGCGCTCAGCGACTGCATCGCCGCCCGGACCCCGGCGTCCAACTCCCGTGTACGAACCGTACGAACCGTCACTTGAAGTCGCCCGGCGTGTAGTGGCCCGGCGACTGGCGGGTCGAGACGCCGAAGCGGTTCCAGGCGTTGATGACCGTGATCGCGGCGATCAGCTGGGCCAGCTCCTTCTCGTCGAAGACCTTCGCCGCCTTCTCGTACACCTCGTCCGGCACGAAGCCGTCGGTGAGGACCGTGATCGCCTCGGTCAGTTCGAGGGCCGCGACCTCCTTCTCCGTGTAGAAGTGCTTCGACTCCTCCCATGCGTTGAGCTGGATGATCCGCTCGACGCTCTCGCCCGCCGCGAGCGCGTCCTTCGTGTGCATGTCGAGGCAGAGCGCGCAACGGTTGAGCTGCGAGGCGCGGACCTTGACCAGCTCGGCGATCTTGGGGTCCACGCCCGCGCGGGCGGCCGCGTCGAGCCTGATCATCGCCTTGAAGACCTCGGGGGCGTGCTGGTGCCAGTCGAGGCGCGGGGTGTGCTCGTGCATGTACGGGGCGTTCTCGGTGGTGCCGTTCTCGTTGTTCGTCATGCTTCGACCCTACGGAGGAAGCGGCCCAGGAGTATGGTCCATTTACGTGGAAGAATCTTGGGCCAATTCGGCGTCCGGTCGGGCGCTCGGCATCGATCTGCACCTCGACCCCGGCCCCTCCGGAGGCGTACGTCGAGGGCTCACCGACGCGCTCCGCGAGGCCGTACGCGGCGGGCGGCTCGCCCCCGGCACCCGGCTGCCCGCCTCCCGCACCCTCGCCGTCGACCTCGGACTCGCCCGCAACACGGTCGCCGACGCCTACGCCGACCTCGTCGCCGAGGGCTGGCTCACCGCCCGGCAGGGCTCCGGCACCCGGGTCGCCGAGCGGCCGGGGCGGGCGCCCACCCCGGCCCGGCCCACGAACCGCGTGCCCTTCGGCGGGTACCGCTACGACCTCCAGCCCGGCCGCCCCGACCTCGCCTCGTTCCCGCGCGCCGAATGGCTGAAGGCCGCACGGCGTGCCCTGACCGCCGCCCCGAACGACGCCCTCGGCTACGGCGACCCGCGCGGCCGCCCCGAACTGCGCGCCGCCCTCGCCGGCTACCTCGCCCGCGCCCGGGGCGTACAGGCGTCGCCGGAGCGGATCGTCGTCTGCGCCGGGTTCGTGCAGGGCATGATCCTGCTCGGCGAGGTGCTGCACCGGCGCGGCGTGCGCGACGTCGCCGTCGAGTCGTACGGGCTCGACCTCCACTGGGAGTACCTGACCCGGCCGGGACTCCGCACCCGGCCGCTGCCCTTCGATGAACAGGGCGCGGACGTACGGGAGTTGACGGACGAAGGGGTCGCCCTGCTCACCCCCGCCCACCAGTTCCCCCTCGGCGTCGCCCTGCACGCCCGCCGCCGCGCCGCCGCCGTCGACTGGGCGCGCCGCACCGGCGGGCTGATCCTGGAGGACGACTACGACGGCGAGTTCCGCTACGACCGCCAGCCCGTCGGCGCCCTCCAGGGCCTCGACCCGGACCGCGTCGTCTACCTCGGCACCGCCAGCAAGTCCCTCGCCCCGGGCCTCCGGCTCGGCTGGATGGTGCTGCCCGCGCCGCTCCTCGACGAGGTCGTCGAGGCCAAGGGCTACACCGACTGGTCCTGCGGCGTCCTCGACCAGCTCACGCTCGCCGAGTTCCTGGAATCCGGCGCGTACGACCGTCATGTGCGCGCCGCGCGCCTGCGCTACCGGCGCCGCCGCGACCAGCTCGTCGCCGCCCTCGCCGAGCGCGCCCCCGACGTCCGCGTCAGCGGCATCGCCGCAGGACTGCACGCCGTACTGGAGCTGCCGCCCGGCACCGAACGGTCCGTGGTGCAGGCCGCCGCCTGGCAGCGCCTCGGCGTCAACGGCCTGGCCGCCTTCCGGCACACGGACGCGACGGCGCAGGCGCCGGACGCCCTGGTCGTCGGCTACGGCACCCCGCCCGATCATGCGTGGCCGGGAGCGTTGGATACGCTGTGCCGCGTCCTGCCCTAGGGCAGGACACACGCACGTACACGCACGCAACGGGGGAGAACGTCATGACGGACAACACCACGCAACGACGGATGCGCTCCGGCACCGTCGCGCTCGGCGGCGTCGGCCTGCTGGCCGCCGCGCTCACCGCCTGCTCCTCGGGCTCCGGCTCGGACGTCGACAAGCGCTGCATCGACCGCAACAGCTACAACGCGGGCAAGGGCTACAAGGTCGTCTCCGACAAGTACTGCAAGTCCACGTCCTCGTCGACCGGCAAGTCCTCCGTCAACGGCGGCTGGTACTACGGCGGTTCGAAGAAGAGCGGCTCCCGCGTCGGCGGCGGCTCCTTCTCCAAGCCCTCCGGCGGAGGCGGTGTCACCCGCGGCGGCTTCGGCAGCGGCGGCAAGGGCGGAAGCTCCGGCGGCTGAGCCCGGACGGCCCGAGAAACCCATGAAGCGACACACCATCACCCCACGCCCCGGCTGGCAGCAGACCGTCGAGGAACAGGGGCTCATCTACCCGCTCACCCGCTACCCCGACGACTCGCTGCGCCCCTACTGGGACGAGAGCGCCTACTACGAGTTCTCGCTCCCCGAGGTCGAGGCGCTCGAAGAGGTCGTCGAGGAACTGCACCGCATGTGCCTCGCCGCGGCCGAGCACATCGTCCGCCACGACCGCTTCGCCGACCTCGGCATCACCGACCCGCGCGTCGCCGCTGCGGTCGCCGAGGCCTGGGAGCGGCGCGCCGAACTCCCGTCCGTCTACGGCCGGTTCGACCTCCGCTACGACGGAACAGGCCCGGCGAAGCTCCTGGAGTACAACGCCGACACCCCCACCTCCCTGGTGGAGGCCGCGAGCCCCCAGTGGTTCTGGATGGAGGAGCGGTTCCCCGGCGCCGACCAGTGGAACTCGCTCCACGAGCGGCTCGTCGACGCCTGGAAGAAGCAGGCCGCGCTGCTCCCGCCGGGCAGCCCGCTCTACTTCGCCCACTCCTCCGCCGACGAACTCGGCGAGGACCTGATGACCGTCGGCTACCTGAAGGAGACCGCCGAACAGGCGGGCCTGGACACCGACTGGATCTCCATGGAGGAGATCGGCTGGGACAGCATCTCCGAACGGTTCGTCGACAACCAGCTCGGGTACATCCGCAGCTGCTTCAAGCTGTACCCGTGGGAGTGGCTGACCACCGACGCGTTCGCCGAGCACGTCATCGCCGGCCTCGACAACGGCGGCGGCACGGGTACGACGATGTGGATCGAGCCCGCCTGGAAGATGCTGCTCAGCAACAAGGCGCTGCTCGCCGTGTTGTGGGAGCTGTACCCGGACCACCCGAACCTGCTCCCCGCCTACCTCGACGGCCCCCGCGAACTCGCCGCCGCCGACGGCCCCGGCTACGTGTCCAAGCCGCTGCTCGGCCGCGAAGGCGCGGGCGTCACGATCCACGCGCCGGGGAGCACGCCGGGGGAGCCCGAAGAGCCCTGCTGCTACCAGCAGTTGAGCGAACTGCCCGACTTCGACGGCAACCGCGTCGTCCTCGGCGCGTGGGTCGTCGAGGGCGAGGCGGCCGGCCTCGGCATCCGGGAGTCGGCGGGGCTGGTGACGGACGAGTACGCCCGCTTCCTGCCCCACGTCATCCTGTGAGCCGTACGCGGACGGGGCGGGCCTACGCCCCGAGTACCGCCCTGAGCTGATCGAGCCCCCAGTCCAGATCGTCCTTGCTGATCACCAGCGGCGGGGCGATCCGGATGGTGGACCCGTGGGTGTCCTTCACCAGGACCCCGCGGTCCATCAGCTTCTCCGAGATCTCCCGGCCCGTCCCGAACGACGGGTCGATGTCGACGCCTGCCCACAGCCCGCGTCCGCGCACCTCGGTGACCTTCCCCGTCCCCGTGAGCAGGCCCAGCTCGGCGTGCAGGTGTTCGCCCAGCTCCGCCGCCCGCTCCTGGAACTCCCCGGTGCGCAGCATCGCGATCACCTCCAGGGCGACCGCGCACGCGAGGGGGTTCCCGCCGAACGTCGAGCCGTGCTCGCCCGGCCGGAACACCCCGAGCACGTCCTTGCCCGACACGACCGCCGACACCGGCACGACCCCACCGCCGAGCGCCTTGCCCAGCACGTACATGTCCGGCACGACGCCCTCGTGCTCGCAGGCGAACGTACGACCCGTGCGGCCGAGGCCCGACTGGATCTCGTCGGCGATGAAGAGGACGTTCCGCTCGCGCGTCAACTCCCGTACGCCCGCCAGGTATCCGGGCGGCGGGACGAGCACGCCCGCCTCGCCCTGGATCGGTTCGAGGAGTACCGCCACCGTCTCGTCCGTGACGGCGGCGCGCAGCGCCTCCAGGTCCCCGTACGGGACGATGTCGAAGCCCGGCGTGTACGGGCCGTAGTCGGCGCGCGCCTCCTGGTCGGTGGAGAAGCTGACGATGGTCGTCGTGCGGCCGTGGAAGTTGTCGGAGGCGACCACGATCCTGGCCCGACCGTCCGGTACGCCCTTGACCCGGTAGCCCCACTTCCTGGCGGTCTTCACGGCGGTCTCGACGGCCTCCGCGCCCGTGTTCATCGGCAGCACCATCTCCATGCCGCACAGCTCGGCGAGCTGCGTGCAGAACGCGGCGAACCGGTCGTGGTGGAACGCCCGCGAGGTCAGCGTCACCCGCTCCAGCTGGGCCTTCGCGGCCTCGATCAGGCGGCGGTTGCCGTGCCCGAAGTTCAGCGCCGAATAGCCGGCCAGCATGTCGAGATAGCGGCGCCCCTCGACGTCCGTCATCCACGCGCCCTCGGCGGTGGCGACGACGACGGGGAGCGGGTGGTAGTTGTGCGCGCCGTGGTCTTCGGCGAGGGCGATTGCTGCGTCGGTGGCACTCACGGGATCTCCGATCGTCGCGGCTCTGCGGTGAGCGGGCCGAGGGTGTGGAGCGGGGCTTGTGGCCCCTTCCTATCGTCGCTCGCGATGTGGACGTGGAAACCTCGCCGGACGACGCGCCCGGTACTGTGAGGGCAGGGCCGTGACTGGCGCGCTGGGATGGGATCGACCATCGGGGAGCGGCCCGAGCAGTGTGTGCCGTGCGCCTGGGCCGACCCGTGAACCGACCGTGTCCGGAGGCTGCCCCATGACCGAAACCCCGCTCACCCCCGAATCCACCGCGTACCGCGCCGCGCTCGACGTCGTGCGCGCCGTGGAGCCGCGTGTCGCCGACGCCATCGGGCAGGAGCTCACCGACCAGCGCGAGATGCTCAAGCTGATCGCCTCGGAGAACTACGCGTCCCCGGCGACGCTGCTGACCATGGGCAACTGGTTCAGCGACAAGTACGCCGAGGGCACCGTCGGCCGCCGCTTCTACGCCGGCTGCCGCAACGTCGACACCGTCGAGTCGCTGGCCGCCGAGCACGCCCGCGAGCTGTTCGGCGCGCGGCACGCGTACGTCCAGCCGCACTCCGGGATCGACGCGAACCTGGTCGCCTTCTGGGCGGTGCTGGCCGACCGCGTCGAGGCGCCGTTCCTCGCGAAGACCGGCGTGCGCCAGATCAACGACCTGACGGAGGCGGACTGGGCGGAGCTGCGGCGCGCCTTCGGCAATCAGCGGATGCTGGGGATGTCGCTGGACGCTGGTGGTCACCTCACGCACGGCTTCAGGCCCAATATTTCCGGAAAGATGTTCGACCAGCGGTCCTACGGGACGGACCCGGTGACGGGGTTGGTCGACTACGAGGCGCTGCGTGCGCAGGCCCGCGAGTTCAAGCCGATGATCATCGTCGCCGGGTACTCCGCGTACCCGCGGCTCGTGAACTTCCGGATCATGCGGGAGATCGCCGACGAGGTGGGCGCCACGCTCATGGTCGACATGGCGCACTTCGCGGGGCTCGTCGCCGGCAAGGTGCTCACCGGCGACTTCGACCCGGTGCCGCACGCGCAGATCGTCACGACGACCACGCACAAGTCGCTGCGGGGCCCGCGCGGCGGCATGGTGCTGTGCGACGACTCGCTGAAGGACCAGGTCGACCGGGGCTGCCCGATGGTGCTCGGCGGGCCGCTGCCGCACGTCATGGCCGCCAAGGCGGTCGCGCTCGCGGAGGCGCGGCAGCCGGCGTTCCAGGACTACGCGCAGCGCATCGTGGACAACGCGCGGGCGCTGGCCGAGGGGCTCATGCGGCGGGGCGCGACGCTGGTCACCGGCGGTACGGACAACCACCTCAACCTCATCGACGTGGCGTCCTCGTACGGCCTCACGGGGCGCCAGGCCGAGTCCGCGCTGCTCGACTCCGGCATTGTCACGAACCGCAACGCGATTCCGGCGGACCCGAACGGGGCCTGGTACACGTCCGGGATCCGGATCGGTACGCCGGCGCTGACCACGCGGGGGCTCGGCACCGGTGAGATGGACGAGATCGCGGGGCTCATGGACCGTGTCCTGACGGCCTCCGAGCCGGGGACCACGAAGTCCGGGGCGGTGTCGAAGGCGAGCCACGTGCTGGAGCCGAAGGTCGCGGACGAGGTGTCCCACCGGGCGACGGATCTTCTTTCCGGGTTCCCGTTGTACGGGCAGATCGACCTGGGCTGATCCCCTCCGGGGCGGGTGACCGGGGCCGGTCGGGCGTGGCTGATCCTGCGGCACCGGCGTTACGGCCTCGGGGCTCCGCCCCGGACCCCGCGCCTCAATCGCCGGCGGGGCTGATTTTGCGGCACCGGGGTACGGTCGCGGGGCGCTGCCGGGGCTCCGTCGGGCGGGGCTGAATCGCCGCGTCGGCGTTGCGCTCTCGGGGCTCTGCCCCGGACCCCGCTGCTCAATCGCCGCAGGGGCTTGAGTTTGCCCGCCCACCCGGAGGGCGATGGCCCCATCCTTGCCTCGCCTGTCTCCGCCGCCCAATTTCCCACCCACCCGCCCCCTCCGGGGTCGTCGGCCCCACGGGGTGCCGCACCCGCCTGCGGCGACCCGCTGCCGGGCCCGATTACCCGCCTGTTGCAGTCGACCGTCACGGCCGCAGGCAACCGCCGGGCCCGCTCCTCCGCGCCTTGCGATCGACCGCACCCGACTTCGGCAACCGCCGCTGGTTCCGCCTCCCCACCCCTTGCCGTCGACCGCCACCGACTTGGGCAACTGCCGCGCGCCGCCTCCCCACCCGCTGCGGTCGGGCCGCACCCGACTTGGGCAATTGCCGCGCGCCCGGCTCCCCACCCGTTACGGCCGACCGCCACCGCCTTCGGCAACCGCCGCGCGCCCGCCTCCCCACCCGTTGCGGCCACCCACCCCCACTCCGGGATGACCGCCGCCGGATCCGGCTCCCCACCCGTTGCGGCCGACCGCCACCACCTTCGGCAACCGCCGCGCCCCGCCTCCCCACCCGTTGCGCTCGGGCCGCACCCGGCTTGGGCAATCTGCCGCCTGGGGCGGCAGGGTGGGCAAGGCGGCCCCCGGTGCCGCGCGCCCAGGACGGCGGGCGCCGACCACGTCGTAGCTGCCGGGGCCCGGTCGAGTGGGAGCCCCCGGAGGGGGGCGGGGGTGGGAGATAGGCGAGGGCCGGTGAAGTCGGTGGGACGCCTCGCGGCGTATCGGTCACGTGGCGCCGCTTCGGGCATTGGCCCGTGCTTTCGCGTGACGCCGTCACCGGCATGGTTCGCAGTGCTGCGCAACGCCGTTCCTGGTGCAGGACGTGGTGCTGCGCAACGTCTCTTCCGGCGCGGGCCGCGGTACCGCGCGACGGATGGGGCCCCGGTCGAGCGGGAGCCCCCGGAGGGGGCGGGTGGGTGGGAGATGGGCGGGGAGATCGTCGGTTCAGCCGGTGAGGTGCCTCGCGGCGCACCGATCACGCGCCGCCGCGCAACCCCGCCCCGGCAAACCCCACCGCCCCCCCGCAGCCGCCCCGACACCTACAGCTCGACCAGTTCCTGGCGGGGTTCCCGGGGCCCCCGGTCCCGTATGCGCAATAGCCACACCGCGCCCGCCGCCGCGAGGCCCACGGCGAGACCGGCCACGCCCCACCACCACGGGGAGCGGGCGTCCGGGGCGCCGGGGGTCGTCGGGAACACGCCCGACCGTGTCAGCTGGTCGACCAGGGTGCGGGACGCCTGGTGCCACCGGAGGTCGTCGTCGTTCACGTCGACCATCGGGTCCGTGCGGATCCACGGCGTACCGTCGTCCGCGACGATCAGCTGGTCCTGGCGTTCGATGACCGTGTCCGTACCGGGCGCCCGGTGGGTCTGGGGCCAGCCCGCCACACCGGTCAGACCCCACACGACCGTGGCCACCACGGGCGGGAAGTGTCCCTCCTGCCAGTCGTCCGGCACCCGCTCGGTCACCGTGTCGAACCCCGTCGTCAGGCGCTCAAGACGGGCGAAGTTCCGGTCCTCGTAGTGCACGGCCACCGAGGGCCCCGCCGCGGCACCCGGCGCGATCACCACCGCCAGATCCGGCACATCCATCCCGGCCCGCGGATCGGTCGGCCGCCCCCACGCCGTCGGCGCCGTCGCGCACAGCAAGGCCACCGCCACGAGCAGCACCCGGACCCACCCGAGCCCACCCCCTCGTACCCCCTGCATCGCCACCCCCGTCGACGCGCCCCCGCGTGACTCCCGCCACATCGTCAAGCTACCGGCGCCCGCTGACAACGACCAGGCCGCACCCCGCCCGGCAAAGGACCTTTGGCCGCTGCGGAGCTGTGTGGCGCACCTGAGACAATGAGGCACATGGCCTCTGATGTTCGCCCTCGTGTGCTCTCCGGTATCCAGCCCACCGCCGGCTCGTTCCACCTCGGCAACTACCTCGGCGCGGTCCGCCAGTGGGTGGCGCTGCAGGAGTCCCACGACGCCTTCTACATGGTCGTGGACCTGCACGCGATCACCGTGCCGCAGGACCCGAAGGAGCTTCGGGCGAACACCCGGCTCGCCGCCGCGCAGCTGCTCGCCGCGGGGCTCGACCCGGAGCGTTGCACGCTGTTCGTGCAGAGCCACGTGCCGGAGCACGCCCAGCTGGCCTGGGTCATGAACTGCCTCACCGGCTTCGGCGAGGCCAGCCGGATGACGCAGTTCAAGGACAAGTCCGCGAAGCAGGGTGCCGACCGGGCGTCCGTCGGACTGTTCACGTATCCGGTGCTGCAGGTCGCCGACATTCTGCTGTACCAGGCCGACCAGGTCCCGGTCGGTGAGGACCAGCGGCAGCACATCGAGCTGACCCGCGACCTCGCCACGCGCTTCAACGGCCGCTTCGGCGACACGTTCACGCTCCCGGCGCCGTACATCCTCAAGGAGACGGCGAAGATCTACGACCTCCAGGACCCGTCGATCAAGATGAGCAAGTCGGCGTCGACGCCGAAGGGCCTCATCAACCTGCTCGACGAGCCGAAGGCGACCGCCAAGAAGGTCAAGAGCGCCGTCACCGACACCGACACCGTGATCCGCTACGACGCGGAGAACAAGCCGGGCGTCAGCAACCTGCTCTCCATCTACTCCACCCTCACCGGTGCCGGTATCCCGGAACTGGAGGAGAAGTACGAGGGCAAGATGTACGGTGCGCTGAAGACGGACCTGGCCGAGGTCATGGTGGACTTCGTGACACCGTTCCGGACCCGCACCCAGGAATATCTGGACGACCCGGAGACGCTTGACTCGATCCTGGCCAAGGGCGCGGAGAAGGCGCGGACCGTCGCCGCGGAGACCCTTTCCCAGGCCTACGACAAGGTCGGCTTCCTGCCCGCCAAGCACTGAGCCGAGTACTGGGCCGAGCACGGAAACCTTCCGTACGTACGCGCAGCCGCCCGCCCGCCACACGACGACAGGAGTATGACGTGGGGACCGTAACGATCGGTGTCTCGATCGCGGTCCCGGAGCCTCACGGCAGCCTGCTCCAGGAGCGGCGCGCGGGCTTCGGCGACGCCGCGGCGCACGGTATTCCCACGCACATCACCCTGCTCCCGCCGACCGAGGTGGACGGCGGCGACCTCACGGCGATCGAGGCGCATCTGGAGGAAGTGGCCTCCGGCGGCCGCCCGTTCGCGATGCGGCTGTCGGGCACGGGCACGTTCCGGCCGCTGTCACCCGTCGTGTTCGTGCAGGTCGTCGAGGGCGCCGAAGCCTGCACCTGGCTGCAGAAGCAGGTGCGGGACGCGTCGGGCCCGGTCTCCCGCGAGCTGCAGTTCCCGTACCACCCGCACGTGACCGTGGCGCACGGCATCGACGAGGAGTCGATGGACCGTGCGTACGCGGAGCTCGCCGAGTACGAGGCGGCCTGGGCGTGCACCGGTTTCGCGCTCTACGAGCAGGGCGCCGACGGGGTGTGGCGCAAGCTGCGGGACTTCGCCTTCGGCACGTCGTCGCTGCCCGCGCAGACCTCGGGCCGTACGACGCGCGGGCCCCGGCTGCCCGCCCGGTAGAACCCGCCGGGCAGACCCGTCAGGCCGGCAGCCGCCGGAACACCGGCCTCGGCACATGCCGCAGCGCCGACATCACCACGCGCAGCGTCCCCGGCACCCACACTGTCTCCGACCTGCGCCGCAGCCCCGTCTCGATGGCCACGGCCACCGCCTCCGGCGTCGTGGCCAGGGGCGTCTGCGGCAGTCCGGCCGTCGTCCTCGACCGTACGGAGCCGGGGCGGACGATCATGACGTGCACGCCCGTCCCGTGCAGCGCGTCCCCGAGGCCCTGCGTGAACGCGTCCAGGCCCGCCTTGCTGGAGCCGTAGATGAAGTCTGCGCGGCGGGCCCGCTCGCCCGCCACCGACGACAGGACGACGAGCGAGCCGTGGCCCTGGGACTGCAGCGCACGCGCGCAGACGAGGCTCGCGGAGACGGCGCCCGTGTAGTTGGTCTGGGCGACGCGGACCGCCGACATCGGGTCGTCCTCGTCGCGCGCCTGGTCGCCGAGGATGCCGAAGGCGAGCAGCACCATGTCGATGTCGCCCTCGGCGAAGAGCTTGCCGAGCGTCTCCTCGTGCGCGGCGGGGTCCAGCGCGTCGAAGGGGACCGTACGCGTGTCGGCGCCCAGGGCGCGCAGCCCGGCGGCGGCCTCGTCGAGCGCGGGGGAGGGGCGGCCCGCGAGCCAGACGGTGCGGGTGCGCCGGGCGACGAGGCGGCGGGCGGTCGCAAGCGCGATCTCGGAGGTGCCGCCGAGGACGAGCAGGGACTGGGGAGTGCCGAAGGCGTCTTTCAACGAGGGCTCCAGGGACGCGGGTCGGGCGGGCGGCGGGTCACAGGTCCAGGCGCCGTGACAGGTCCGAGCGGAACACCGCCGCCGGGTCCCAGCGCGCCCGCAACGAGCGGAAGTCGTCGAGGCGCGGGTACATGGCGGCGAGCAGCTCGGGCCGCAGCCGGGAGTCCTTGCCGAGGTGGACACGGCCGCCCGCGGCGGCCACCTCCTCGTCCAACTCGTCGAGGAAGGCGCCCAGTTCGGGCAGGTTCGCGGGGATGTCGAGCGCGAGGGTCAGGCCCGGCACCGGGAACGACAGCCAGCCGGGGTCCCCTTCGCCGAAGCGCTTGAGCGTGGCGAGGAGGGAGGGGCAGCGGCGCTCGGACACGCGGTGCACGATGCGGCGCAGCGCCTCCTCCTGGCCGTGTCCGACGGCGAACTGGTACTGCACGCAGCCGCCGCGCCCGTAGAGGCGGTTCCAGTGCGGGACGCCGTCGAGCGGGTGGAAGAAGGCGGAGAGCTTGCGCAGTTCGCCGGTGCGGGCCCGGGGCGCGCTGCGGTACCGGAGCTCGTTGAACAGGCCGACGCTCGTGCTGCCGAGCAGTCCGTCGGGGAGGACGTCGGGGGCCGCGGGCAGGCGGGCGGGGCGGAACTCCAGCGGGGTCCTGCGGGCCCGTGCGGGCAGCGCGTCGAGCGGCGCGTGCTCGGCGCTCGTGAGCACTCCGCGGCCCGTCGCGGCGCCGCGTGCGAGCACGTCGACCCAGGCGGCGCAGTGGCGGTCGCGGTGTTCCGTGGCGGTGAGTCGGGCCAGCAAGTCGTCGAAGTCGTCGGCCCGTTCGGTGTCGACCGACATCAGCGACGTCTCCACGCGCTGCAGTTGGACGGTCGCCGTGAGGATGATCCCGGTCAGGCCCATGCCGCCGGCCGTCGCGTCGAACAGTTCGCTGCCGCGCTCCACGACGCGTACCCCGCCGTCGGCGGTGAGGAGTTCGAGCATCGGGACGTGGCGGGCGAAGGAGCCTCGGGCGGGGTGGTTCAGTCCGTGGATGTCGGCGCCGATCGCCCCGCCGACCGTGACGTAGCGGGTGGCGGGGGTGACCGGCACGAACCAGCCGAGCGGGAGGAGTACCTCCATGAGGCGGTGCAGCGACACGCCCGCGTCGCACAGGACGGTGCCGCCCGCGGCGTCGATGGCGTGGATGCGGTCGAGCCCCGTCATGTCGAGGACGGCCCCGCCCGCGTTCTGCGCCGCGTCCCCGTAGGCCCGGCCGAGTCCCCGCGCGATGCCGCCCCTGCGCCCTGTGGCGGCGCAGTCCCGGACCGCGAGGACCGCGTCCTCGTAGGAGCGGGGGCGGATCACGCGGGCCGAGGTGGGGGCGGTGCGGCCCCAGCCGCTGACCGGTACGGAGTGCGGGAGAGCGGGGACAGTGGATACGGGATCGGTAGCGGGGTCGGCAACCATGACCGTGACCGTATCGCCCGAAGGTGCGAAGTTTGTCGTAAACCTAGCGGCCCCTCACCGGAACGGGTGATCGATGGGGGAATGGAGGGCAGGCTGGGATCATGGATTGGCTGAAGAAACTCCCCGTCGTCGGGCCGCTGTTCACCCGGCTGATGCGGACGCACGTCTGGCACGCCTACGAACGGCTCGACGAGGTCCGCTGGTCCCAGCTGGCCGCGGCGATGACGTTCATCAGCTTCCTCGCGCTGTTCCCGCTGCTCACCGTGGCCGCGGCGGTGGCCGCCGGCACCATGGGCCCCGACCAGCAGAAGAAGCTCGAGCAGACGCTCAGCGATCAGGTCCCGGGGATCTCCAACCAGTTGGACATCGGGGCGCTGGTCGACAACGCGGGCACGATCGGGCTGATCGCCGGAGCCCTGCTGCTGTTCACGGGCGTCGGCTGGGTCGGCTCGATGCGGCAGTGCCTGCGGGACGTGTGGGAGCTGCCCGACCTCGACGAGAACCCGATCATGCGCAAGCTGAGGGACGCCGGGATCCTCGTCGGGCTCGGCCTCGCGGGCATCGTGTCGATCGGGGCGTCCACCCTCGCGGCCACGGCCGTCGACTGGACGGCCGACCAGATCGGCATCGACAAGGCGGGCTGGGGCGGCATACTGCTCCAGGCCGCCGCCTTCGCGATCGCGGTCCTCGCGGACTTCCTGATCCTGCTGTACGTCCTGGCGCTGCTGCCCGGGGTGCAGCCGGGCCGCCGCGATCTGATCACCGCGGCGCTGATCGGGGCGGCCGGCTTCGAGCTGCTGAAGCTGGTGCTCAGCGGCTATATGAAGGACGTTGCGGCGAAGAGCATGTACGGGGCCTTCGGCACGCCGGTGGCCCTGCTCCTGTGGATCAACTTCACCGCGAAACTGCTGCTGTTCTGCGCGGCGTGGACCGCGACGGGGCGGGAGGGCCTGCGCAAGACGGAGGAGGCGGAGGCGGAGGCCGAGGCCAAGGCCGAGGAAGAGGCCGAGGCCAAGGCGGCCGAGGAGGCGGAGGAAGCGGAGGACGTCAGGCCTTCGTGACCTTCGGTTCGTCAGCCCTTCGTGACCTTCAGCGGCCACTTCTTGCGCACCACGAACACCGCGCCCGCGAGCACCACGAGCACCCCGCCCATGATCGCGAGCGCGATCCCGATGCCGCTGGAGCCGCCGGAGGCGACGGCGGCGTGCGCGGCCGGCTTGGCGGGACCCGCGTCACCGGCGCTCGGGGACGCCGCGCCCGCGGGCGTCTTGCCCCTCGCCCCGACGAGATGCCCGACGGGGGAGACCTTGCCGTCGGCCTGGAAGCCCCAGTCGAAGAGCCGCGCGGTCTCCTTGTAGACGGCCTGGCTCTCCTTGGACTTGGGGTTCATCACGGTCACGAGCAGCACCCGGTTCCCGCGCTCGGCGACGCCCGTGAACGTGGCGCCCGCGTTCGTGGTGTTCCCGTTCTTCACACCTGCGATTCCCTTGTACGCGGGCAGCCCCAGGGAGCCGGTGAGCAGACGGTTGGTGTTCTGGATGCCGAACCGCTTGGTGGTCTTCCCCTTCTTCTGCTTCATGGGGAACTCGGCGGTGGGCGTGGCGGCGTACTCCCGGAAGTCCTTCTTGTGCAGCCCGGACCGGGCGAACAGCGTCAGGTCGTACGCGGAGGAGTGCTGCCCCGGCATGTCGTAGCCGTCGGGGCTGACGACGTGGGTGTCGCCCGCCTGCAGCTCGTCGGCGTGCGCCTGCATGTCCTTGACGGTCTGCGCGACGCCCTGGTTCATGGCGGAGAGCACATGCACGGCGTCGTTGCCCGAGCGAAGGAAGACGCCCAGCCACAGATCGTGCACCGAGTACGTGAAGCCCTCCTTGATGCCGACGAGACTGGACCCCGCGCCCATCCCGGCCAGGTCCGAGGGCTCGACCTTGTGCGTCGTCGTCTTCGGGAACTTCGGCAGCACGGTGTCCGCGAACAGCATCTTCAGCGTGGAGGCCGGCGGCAGCTCCCAGTGCGCGTTGTGCGAGGCGAGCACCTCGCCCGACTCGGCGTCCGCGACCAGCCAGGACTTCGCCGTCAGGTCCTTCGGCAGGACGGGCGCGCCGCCCTTGAGGTTGACCTGCGTCCCCGGCTTCCCCAACTGGGCGCCGCCCACCTGGGACATCGACGCGGGCGGCTTCTCGTCCTTGTCCTCGTCCGCGGCGGCCGCCGGCAGCGCTCCGGCGAACGTCAGGGCGGAGGCGGCGAGCAGCACCGCGGCCTTCTTGAAGTGCGACGTCGGTCGCGCAGCGTGGGAGTCGGGCACGCTGGTGAAGGTACCTGTACCTGCCCTGTAAGTCTCCACCGCTGCGTCCTGTGTTCGCACCGACCCACCCCGGCGGCGGTGTGCGAGGCCGCGCGGCGATACTGAGGGCATGAAGCTCAGCCGCCCCGTGTCCTGGTTCCTGCTCGCCTTCGGGGTGTGGAGCTGGGTCATCTGGATCACTTTCGTCAAAAACCTCGTCAAGGACGGCAGCGGCCTCGCCTTCGACGACGCCGGGGATCCGACCGCGTACTTCTGGGTGCATCTGACGCTCGCCGTCGTCTCCTTCGTATTGGGGACGGTTGTCGGGGGCATCGGGTTGCGTTCCGTGCGCGCACTGCGTCGGACCTCATAGGCGTCCGGGCAGATGGTCGTCGTCTTCGTCCTCGTCGCCGCCGTCGTCCTCGCGGCGTTCGCGGCCCTGCACTACTACGCGTGGCGCCGTCTCGTGCGCGAGACGACCGCCAAGGGCGGGTGGCCCAGACGGATCGGCACGGTGGTCTTCGTCGCCGGGCCCGTGCTCGTCTTCGCGGCGCTGGGCGCCGAGCGGGGCGGTGCGCCGTTCCTGCTGCAGCAGGTGCTGGCCTGGCCCGGCTTCCTGTGGCTGGCGTTCGCGCTGTACCTGCTGCTCGCGCTGCTCGTGGGGGAGGTCGTACGGCCCCTGCTGCGGCGGCTCCTCGACCGCGGGGCGCCCGCTGCCGCCGTCGCCCCGGAGGGCGCTCCGGTGCGCGTCCCGGTGCCGGAGCTGCGGGAGCTGGAGCCGGTCCCGGGGCTCGCGCCCGCCGCGCCCGCGCCCACCCGCCGCCTCGTCCTCGCCAGGACCGTCGGCGCCGCCGCGACCCTGGCCGCCGCGGGCGTCGTGGCGGGCGGCGCGTACGGAGTGCTGCGCGGGCCGACGGTCAAGCGGGTCACCGTGCCGCTGGCCAAACTGCCGCGCGCCGCCCACGGGTTCAGGATCGCCGTGGTCAGCGACATCCACCTCGGGCCCGTCCTCGGCCGGGGCTTCGCCGAGCGCGTCGTCGAGACCATCAACTCCACGCAGCCCGACCTGATCGCCGTCGTCGGCGACCTCGTCGACGGGAGCGTCGAGGACCTCGCGCCCGCCGTCGCCCCGCTCGCCCGGCTCAGCGCCCGGCACGGCACGTACTTCGTCACCGGCAACCACGAGTACTTCTCCGGCGCCGACCCGTGGGTGGAGCACGTGCGCGAACTCGGCCTGCGGCCGCTGGAGAACGCGCGCGCCGACATCGGCGCCTTCGACCTCGCGGGCGTCAACGACATCGCGGGCGAGAACTACGGCGAGGGCCCCGACTACGCGAGGGCGCTCGGCGACCGCGACACCTCCCGGGCGTCCGTGCTGATGGCCCACCAGCCCGTGATGATCCACGAGGCGGTGAAGCACGGCGTCGACCTGCAGCTCTCCGGGCACACCCACGGCGGCCAGCTGTGGCCCGGCAACTTCGTCGCGGGCGCCAGCAATCCGACCCTCGCGGGCCTCGACCGGTACGGCGACACCCAGCTGTACGTCAGCCGGGGCGCGGGCGCGTGGGGGCCGCCGGTGCGGGTGGGCGCGCCGTCCGACATCACCGTGGTGCAGCTGGCCTCGAAGCAGGCCTGAGCCGGCCCTAGGGCCCTACGCCTTCCTGCGCCGCCCCGTCGGCTTCGCGCGGCGGCGCAGGGCCAGCAGGCCGCCGCCCGCGAGCGCGGCGAGGGCCGCGGAGCCACCGAGCGCCCAGTCGTCCCCGTGCGAGTTCGTGGGGGCGCCCGCGCTCGGGCCCGCGCCGGTCGCCGCCCGCGGGGTGGGCGTCGGCTTCGGGCGCTCGCTCAGCGGCGTCGCCAACTCGCCTACGGGACGCACCTTGTTCGCGGCCGCGAAGCCCCAGTCGAGCAGCGCGGCCGTCTCCTCGTACACCGCCTCGTAGCCGGACTTCGGGTGCATGACGGTGACCAGGAGGGTGCGGCCGCCGCGGGTCGCGGCGCCGGTGAAGGTGTTGCCCGCGTGCGAGGTGTAGCCGTTCTTGACGCCGATGAGGCCCTCGTACGGGGTGACGCCCTGCCCGGTGAGCAGGCGGTCGGTGTTCTGGATCTGGAAGGTCTTGGAGCCGCCCGCGGGGAAGTCGGCGACCTTGGTGGCGCAGTAGCCCCGGAAGTCGTCGTTCTTCAGCCCGGCCCGCGCGAACAGCGTCAGGTCGTACGCGGACGACACCTGCCCGGGGTGGTCGAAGCCGTCCGGGCTGACGACGTGCGTGTCGTTCGCCTGGAGGTCCTTCGCGCGCGCCTGCATCTGCGCGACCGTCTTGTCGACGCCACCGTTCATGTTCGCGAGCACGTGCACCGCGTCGTTGCCGGAGCGAAGGAACACGCCCTGCCACAGCTGGTGGACGCTGTACGTCGTCCCGGCCTGGACGCCGACGAGGCTGGAGCCGTACGGTATGTCCGCGAGGTCCTCGGCCGTCACCTTGTGCTTCAGCGTGCTGTCGAACTTCGGCAGCACGGTGTCCGCGAACAGCATCTTCAGCGTGGAGGCGGGCGGCAGCCGCCGGTGTCCGTTGTACGAGGCGAGCACCTCGCCGCTGTCGTTGTCGGCGATCAGCCACGCCTTCGCCGCGAGCCTCGGCAGCCTGGGCGCCCCGGCCCGGTACCGGACCTGGACGCTCGATGCCGCCGAGGCGGACGGTGCGGGCAGGGCGAGGGCCGCGGCCGCGCCCGCCCCGATACCGAGGGCGCTGCGGCGGCTGAACCGTGGGGAGGACGCTGAGGTGGAGCCGGGCATTCCGTGAAGGTACAGGCCAAAGGCCGGGTAAAGACCGGCGGGTCCCTATCGGCTCAGGGGCCGCGTCATCCCCGGCAGGAAGTCGATGAACAGCTCGTGCACCTCCAGGACGAGCGGCCGCAGCACCCGGAACCGGGCGAGCGCCACGCCCCGCGTCGTGAGCCGGGCGCCCCGGTCGGCGAGCCGCCGGCTGCGCTCGCGCCCCTCGGAGCTGTCGAACACCCAGTACAGGACGAGCCCCATCTGGGACAGCCACATCAACTCCGGGAGGATCTCCGCCAGTTCGGCCGGCACCTTGGCCTTCGACCCGGCGAGCACCTCCCGGTGCAGCTCGATCGCGGTCTCCCGGGCGGGCTGCGACTCGGCGGAGAACGGGCTGAGCGGGGAGTCCGGGTCGGCCGCGTTCTTGAAGAACTGGGCCGCGAACTCGTGGTACGGCTCGGCGATCTCCAGCCAGGCCCGCAGCACGCCCGCGAGCCGCGCCTGGAGATCGGTCTCCGTGTCGAGCACGGACCGGACCGCCGCCTGGTGTTCGGCGGTGATCCGGTCGTAGAACCCCTGGATCAGGTGTTCCTTGCCCCCGAAGTAGTAGTACGCGTTGCCGACCGAGACCCCGGCCTCCTGGGCGATGGCCCGCATCGTGGTCTTGTCGTAGCCCCGCTCCCGGAACAGCCGCATCGCGGTCTCCAGGATGAGCGCCCGCGTCTGCTCGCTCTTCGCGGGCTTCTCCGGGCCGTCCGGCTTGCTCGCGCTCTTCTTCAGGGGTTCGTCTGCTGCCACGGCCCCGAGCCTAATCGGCCGTGCGGCAGCCGCTGTCGCAGGCGGGCGGCTCGGCCGTGTAGCCGTACGCCTCGTAGAACCAGCCGCCGTTCGGGTCGTACGTCCAGCCGTCCTGCCGCCGGTACGCGCCGCCCCCGGCCTGCCGCGCCTGGTGGGTCTCGCGGTACTTGGCCGCGCCGAGCACCGCCTGCTTGGCGAACCGCATCCCCATGGGGGTCGCCATCCGGTGCGCGGTGGCCCGGTACTCGCGCAGCGCCCACATGCACACGACCCAGGCGGCGGAGTCCCGGTAGAGCTGGCCGCCGTCCCCGATCACGGTGATGTCGGTGAGGGTCGCGGCGTGGTCGAGGTCCGGGTAGCGCCGCCGCGCCTCCTGCGAGCCCGCCGGTACGAACTCCAGGGGCACCAGCTGGCGCTGCCTGGCCAGCCAGTTGCGCGCGAAGGTGCACAGCGGGCACTCGGTGTCGTAGAGGACCGTGAGCCGGCGGACCGGGACCACCCCCGTGGCGCCCCGGGCCGCCGACCGCGGTGCCGCCGTCACCGCAGTCACGCTCCGGCCACCGGGGCGGCCCAGCCCTGCGGCTGGACCGGCGGCTGCTGCTCGTTCTCCATGATGCCGCGCCGCCGGATCTTGTTGAGGACGTAGACGTTGCCCAGGTGCATCACGCCGAGCACGAGCAGGACGACGCCGAGCTTGGTGGACAGTGCCTCGAACACCTCGCGGGTGCTGCCGAGCTGCTCGTCGCCGCTCAGGTACAGGGCCACGAAGCCGAGGTTGACCAGATAGAAGCCGACCACCAGCAGGTGGTTGACGGCGTCGGCGAGCTTCTCGTTCCCGTGCAGCACATCGGCCAGGAAGACCCGGCCGTTGCGGCTCAGAGTGCGGGCCACCCAGATGGTCAGACTGATGCTGACGACGAGGTAGACGACGTATGCGACGACTGTGAGGTCCATGCCCCACCCTCCTTGAACGCGTTCAAAAACGCTGACGGTCATGAATGTAGACCCGTTTTTGAACATGTTCAAGCGAGAGTTGTCGGTGTGACCGGGAACGTGACCAGGGCCTCAAACGGAGGCTTCAATTCCGCGCCAGCTCCGGCCTCTTGAGGTAGTCCGTGAAGCCGACGACGTTGCCCCAGGGGTCGGCGAACTCCACGACGTAGCCGGTGGAGGTGGAGAACGGCCCGTCGAGCAGCTCGATGTCCGCGGCGCGCAGCCGGTCGGCCACCGCCCGTGCGTCCGGCACCTCCAGCCACAGCCGCGCGGCGGGCCAGGTGGGCGGGCGGTGCCCGAACCCCTCCTCGGCCCGCAGCAGCAGCCCGGGCGTCTCCTTGCCGGCTGCGAGCAGCGCGATCCCGGCCTCGTCGACGCGGACCTTCACGGGGAAGCCGACGCGCTCGTAGAAGGCGACGGCCTCGCCGAGGTCGCCGACGGGGAACAGGGCGTTGTCGAACCCGAGGATCTCCAGCTCATGTGACATGGCGGCAGATTAGCGAGCAATCGGGCAAAAACGGCGAAGGCCCCGCTCCCGGGAGGGAACGGGGCCTTCGGGGCCCTGCGGCGAAGACGCCGGGAAGGTCAGAAGCGGCGCGTGATCAGCGCCCGCTTCACTTCCTGGATCGCCTTGGTGACCTCGATGCCACGCGGGCAGGCGTCCGTGCAGTTGAAGGTCGTGCGGCAGCGCCACACACCGTCACGGTCGTTGAGGATCTCCAGGCGCTGCTCCCCGGCCTCGTCGCGCGAGTCGAAGATGAAGCGGTGGGCGTTCACGATGGCGGCAGGACCGAAGTACTGGCCGTCGTTCCAGAACACCGGGCAGGACGACGTGCACGCCGCGCACAGGATGCACTTGGTGGTGTCGTCGAAGCGGGCCCGGTCCTCGTCGGACTGGTGGCGCTCACGCGTCGGCTCGTTGCCCGTCGTGACGAGGAACGGCATGACGTCGCGGTACGCCTGGAAGAACGGGTCCATGTCGACCACGAGGTCCTTGAGGACCGTGAGGCCCTTGATGGCCTCGACCGTGATCGGCTTCTCCGGGTTGATGTCCTTCAGCAGCGTCTTGCAGGCAAGACGGTTCTTGCCGTTGATCCGCATCGCGTCGGACCCGCAGATGCCGTGCGCGCAGGAGCGGCGGAAGGTCAGCGAACCGTCCTGCTCCCACTTGATCTTGTGCAGCGCGTCGAGAACCCGCTCCTTGGGGTCCATCTCCAGCTGGAAGTCCTGCCAGTTCGCCTCGTCGGAGACCTCCGAGTTGAACCGGCGCACGCGCAGCGTGATCGTGATGTTGGGGGTGTCGGCGAAGCCGGGCTCGGGGGCTCCCGCGTCCGCCTTTTCCATGGTCGGGGTAGCCATCAGTACTTACGCTCCATCGGCTGGTAGCGGGTCTGGACGACCGGCTTGTAGTCGAGACGGATGGACTCGCTGCCGTCGTCGCCGACCTCGCGGTACGCCATGGTGTGGCGCATGAAGTTGACGTCGTCGCGGGTGGGGAAGTCCTCGCGGTAGTGACCGCCGCGGGACTCCTTGCGCGCCAGGGCGGAGGTCGCCATGACCTCGGCCAGGTCGAGCAGGTTGCCCAGCTCGATGGCCTCCAGGAGGTCCGTGTTGAACCGCTTGCCCTTGTCCTGGACGGACACGTTCTTGTAGCGGGCGCGCAGCTCGGCGATCTTCTCGACGGCCGTCTTGATCGTCTGCTCGGTGCGGAACACCATCACGTTGGCGTCCATGCACTCCTGCAGCTCGTTGCGGATCTTCGCAACGCTCTCGGTGCCCTGCGAGTCGCGCAGCCGCTCGACGAGCTCCTCGACCATCGTGGCCGGGTTCTCCGGCAGCTCGACGAACTCGGTCTTGTGCGCGTACTCGGCGGCCGCGATGCCCGCACGACGCCCGAAGACGTTGATGTCGAGCAGCGAGTTGGTGCCGAGACGGTTGGCGCCGTGCACGGAGACACAGGCGACCTCACCGGCGGCGTACAGGCCCGGGACGACGGTGGTGTTGTCCGCGAGGACCTCACCCTCGACGTTCGTCGGGATGCCGCCCATGGCGTAGTGCGCGGTCGGCTGGATCGGGATCGGGTCCGTGTAGGGCTCGATGCCGAGGTACGTGCGCGCGAACTCCGTGATGTCCGGCAGCTTGGCGTCGAGCTGCTCCGGCGGGAGGTGCGTGAGGTCGAGGTAGACGTGGTCGCCCTCGGGACCGCAGCCGCGGCCCTCACGGATCTCCGTGTAGATGGAGCGGGACACGACGTCACGGGACGCGAGGTCCTTCATGACCGGCGCGTACTTCTCCATGAAGCGCTCGCCGTCCTTGTTGCGGAGGATGCCGCCCTCACCGCGGGCGCCCTCCGTGAGAAGGATGCCCATGCGCCAGATGCCGGTCGGGTGGAACTGGAAGAACTCCATGTCCTCCAGCGGGATCCCGCGCCGGTAGCACGCCGCCTGGCCGTCGCCGGTCAGGGTGTGCGCGTTCGACGTCACCTTGAAGAACTTGCCGGTGCCGCCGGACGCGTAGATGACCGACTTCGCCTGGAAGACGTGGATCTCGCCGGTGGCCAGCTCGTAGGCGACCACACCGGCGGACTTCTTGACGCCGTCTTCCTCGACGATCAGCTGGTCCAGGACGTAGAACTCGTTGAAGAACTCCACGCCCTCCTTCACGCAGTTCTGGTACAGCGTCTGAAGGATCATGTGGCCCGTGCGGTCCGCGGCGTAGCAGGACCGGCGGACCGGCGCCTCGCCGTGGTTACGGGAGTGACCGCCGAAGCGGCGCTGGTCGATGGTGCCGTTCGGGGTGCGGTTGAACGGCAGGCCCATCTTCTCCAGGTCGAGGACCGAGTCGATGGCCTCCTTCGCCAGGATCTCGGCGGCGTCCTGGTCGACCAGGTAGTCGCCGCCCTTGATCGTGTCGAAGGTGTGCCACTCCCAGTTGTCCTCCTCCACGTTGGCGAGCGCGGCGGCCATGCCGCCCTGCGCGGCGCCCGTGTGGGACCTGGTGGGGTAGAGCTTGGTCAGCACGGCGGTGCGGCTGCGCTTCGTCGACTCGATGGCCGCGCGCATGCCGGCGCCGCCGGCGCCGACGATGACGGTGTCGTACTTGTGAATCTTCACTGGTTCGCTCGCCTCGGCTTTAACGGATGTTCGGGTCGAAGGTGAAGATCACCAGCGTGCCCAGCAGGACGGTGAAGACCGTCGCGGCGTACAGCAGGCCCTTCAGCCACATACGGGTCTGGGGGCGCTCGGCGTAGTCGTTGATGACGGTACGCAGGCCGTTGGCGCCGTGCAGCATCGCGAGCCACAGCATCAGCAGGTCCCAGCCCTGCCAGAACGGGGACGCCCAGCGGCCGGCCACGAAGGCGAAGCCGATCTTGGAGACGCCGCCGTCGAGGACGAGCTGGATCAGCAGGTGGCCGAGGACCAGGACGACGAGGACGACACCCGACAGGCGCATGAACAGCCATGCGGCCATCTCGAAGTTGCCGCGCGTCGAGCGCGGGGTCTTCGAGGTGCGCTTGCGCGGGGGCTCGATGTACGGGGCCGGGTTGTCGACGTCGTAGAGCGAGACGCCCTCGACGGGACCGACGCCGGACTGTGCGGGGGTGGTGTCAGCGGACATGTCTGGCCTCAGCTCCCGAAGAGTGCGCGGACGGCGTGGCCGAGGACGGGGTACAGGGCCCCGACCATGAGGACGATCCAGATGCCCATGACGGTCCAGAGCATCTGCTTCTGGTAGCGCGGGCCCTTCGACCAGAAGTCGACGGCGATCACACGCAGGCCGTTGAGCGCGTGGAACAGGATCGCGGCCACGAGGCCGTATTCCAGAAGCGCGACGATCGGCGTCTTATAGGTACCAACGACATCGTCGTACGCCTCGGGGGAGACGCGGACGAGAGCGGTGTCGAGGACGTGCACGAACAGGAAGAAGAAAATGAGGACACCGGTGACTCGATGAGCCACCCACGACCACATGCCTTCCCGGCCGCGGTACAGCGTTCCAGCCGGCACGGAAGAACCCTCCGGGAGCGGGGACTAGAGCCGCGCCGGCTTCAGTGTCGGGCGGGCCCGGCCGGGTACGGTCCACCGGCCGCTCGTCATCGTATCGACGAGTTGTCGGAACACTCGCACGGGGGCCTTATGTGTGATCAAACAGGCAATCAAACAGGCACGTACGGGCTATTGGTGCCGGTTTTCCGGGGGGTCTCGTCGCGGGCCAGCCGGGCGAGCCGGCCCCGGGCGAGTCGCCGCAGCTCCTCGGCGGCCAGTTCCCGCTCGTGCACCGGGTCGTGGCCGAGCCGGGTGCGCAGGCCCGCGAGCAGGTGGTCGAGGGCCTCGGCGGGGGCGATGCCGTCCAGGCAGATCACGAAGGGGTGGCCGAAGCGGGTCTGGTACGCGCTGTGGGCCGCGACGAGCGCGGTGTTCGCGGCGGCCGGGTAGCCCGCGGGGGCCGGTGGCAGCACGAGGTCCTCGCCGGTCAGTGCCTCGGTGACGTCGTCGGGGGCGAGGTCGTACGCCGCCTCGTCCGCCGCGGCGAGCAGCGCGTCGAGGTTCGGGTACGGGCGGTGTGCGGCGATCCGGCGCGCCCAGGCGTGGCTGCGGCAGCACGTCAGGAGGGTCCGCTCGGCGGCTTCCTGGGGCAGCGCGTTCAGCTGCGCCAGGAAGGTGGGGCCCCCGTGGGCCGTGGCCTGGGCCGGTATGGGCAGGCGGCCGGGAGTCTGGAGGGGGCTCAGCGGGGGCCTCCGGCGGCGGGACAGGTGGGGTGGGTGTGGCGCAAACGTTAGCCAGAGCTTGTCGTGAGTGTCCGGTGGATGTGTGGAATTCACTCGGACGGGCCGGTTTGCGGGGGTTGGGTGGACGGTAGGGAGCGGGGCTCCCCGCGCCCCTGGAGGGACACCGTTACCGTCGGCAACGTACGTGTCCGGTCGACGTGGTTCAGCGAGGTACTTCGTGGAGAAGGAGCGGCAAGCTCTGAAGGTCGGTGCCGTCGGGGTCGCGCTGGTCGCGGTCGTGGGGTGCTCGGGGAGTGGCGGGTCGTCTCCGTCCGACGGGAAGTCGGCGACGTCCGCGACGCCCTCGCCCACCCGTTCGTATCCGCTGTCCAAGCCCGCGCACACGATCCCCGAGGTGCGCGACTTCACGCCCGCGCACGGGCCCGGCTGGAAGCCGGACGGCGGCAAGGTCGTCGTGAAGGACGGCGAACTGGCCGACGAGGGGCGCCTCGTCGCCGACGAGCTGGACCTGAAGTACGCGGGGTCGGGCGACGCGGGGCCCGGTGACGTCGAGCTGGCGATCGGCGGGAAGCGCGGCGCGAACCCGGAGTCGTACCGGATGGCCGTCGAGGGCGGCACCGTGCGGATCACCGGGCCGAGCGACGCCGGCGTGTACTACGGGACGCGCACCCTCAAGCAGGAGGTGCACGACGGGGCGAAGGCGCCGGAGGGCGTCACCGCCGACGAGCCGGCCAAGGCGCAGCGCGGGTTCAACCTGGACATCGCGCGCAAGCACTTCACCGCCGACTGGATCAAGGACCGGATCCGGGACATCGGGGACCTCAAGTACAACCAGCTGGGCCTGCACTTCTCCGACGACCAGTCCTTCCGGATCGAGTCCGACTCGCATCCCGAGATCGTGTCGAAGGACCACCTCAGCAAGGCGCAGGTGAAGGACATCCTGAAGCTCGCCGCCCAGCGGCACATCACGGTCGTGCCGGAGATCGACTCGCCGGGGCACCTGGGTGCGGTCATCGCCGCGCACCCCGACCTCCAGCTGCGCGACGCGAGCGGGGTGGCGGCGCGCGGCGCCGTCGACATCTCGAAGCCGGGCGCCGCGAGGATCGTCGACGACCTGCTGAAGGAGTACGCGAAGCTGTTCAAGGGCGCGTACTGGCACCTGGGTGCCGACGAGTACCGGGCGCTGATGAGCGAGAACCCCGAGGCCTCCTATCCGCAGCTCGCCGCCGCCGCGCGGAAGAAGTACGGGGCGAACGCCAAGGTCCAGGACCTCGCGCAGGGCTGGCTCAACGACCGGGCGAAGACCATGGAGCCCTACGACCGGAACCTGAAGGCCTGGAACGACGGGTTCTACAAGGGCGGGGTCGTCGACGCCGACAAGGGCATCGAGGTCGCGTACTGGACCGGCAAGGAGATCGGCGCGCGCGAGCCGCTGGAGTACCTGGACGAGGGCCGGAAGGTCACCAACTACAACGACGAGTACCTGTACTACGTCCTCGGGCAGCCCAACACCTTCGTCTATCCGACCGGTGAGCGGATCTACAAGAGCTGGACGCCGCGCGTGCTGCGCAAGACGAGCCCGGTGCCCGCGAAGTACGACGACCAGATCCTCGGCGGCTCCTTCGCCGTGTGGTGCGACCTCTCGGGGGCGCAGACCCCGGAGCAGGTCGCCAAGGGCATCCGGATGCCGCTGCGGGCGACCGTGCAGAAGTTGTGGGACCCGAAGGAGCCGGAGCTGAGCTGGCCGAAGTTCGTCGCCCTGGCCGACAAGCTGGACGGCTGACGGCCGCGATCCGCCGTTCTGGTGGCGAAGTCCCTTGTGGCTGTGGTCTATTCGGCCGCAGGTACGACGTTTGTGACGTACACCGGGACGGGGGGATCGGGCATGGGTTACTGGGGCTACTACGTGGTCGCCAGAAGCGATCGGCCGCTGGACAAGTGCGAGGCCCTGGGCGGGGTGCGCGAGGAGCTGACGCTCCTGGAGGAGCGGGCCGGCGGCTGGCAGGTGTGGGAGTGCCCCGGCGGGGGCGAGCAGGCGCGGGACGTGGGCAGCATGAACGCGCTGGCGGCGGAGACCGGGGCGCCCGCCCTGTTCGGCTACGTCATGGACTCCGCCTGCGCGGTCGTCGAGGCGGCGGGCCCCGAGAGCGGGGCGTGGACGGCGTGCCTGGGGCGCTCCGCGATGACCGGGTACATCGGCGGGGACGAACGCGCCCTGGAGGACTACTTCCTGCCGCCGGGCGACGCCGCCGAGCGGGCCGTCGGCTGGGCCGCGGAGTGCGGCCGCGAGGTGCCGCTGGAACCGCTCGACGAGGTGCTGCGCGCGGCCGCCGAACCCTCGGCCGAGGAGCTGTTCTTCCGCTTCCTCGACCGTCTCGGAGTGCGGGGACAGTGACGTTCTGTGCCGTGCGGGCGCAGTTGGTTACGTAGGTGCCAAGGGGAATTGCTGGGTCCGCGTCCGGAGGAGCGTTGCGTCGATGAGCCTGGTGGAACTGATCGCGCAGGCCGATGAACGGGGCCTCGCCACGAGCGGGCTCGGCTGCCTCGACCGGTGTGTGCCGCTGCTCGGCGTCGGCGGGCCCGGCGATCCGGCGGAGGACGTGCTGCGCCCGCTGTGGGCGAGCCTCGCGGAGGACGGCGCGGACTGGGGAGCGCGGCTCGTCGCGGCGCGCGGCGCGCTGGACGGCGCGGCGGGCGAGGGCGAGGCGGCGGACCTGGTGCGCCGGATGCTCGGGGCCGCGCCGGAGCGGGCGGTGGCCGAGGCGTGGCGGGAGTGGGCGGATGCCTGCTCGGTGGCCGCGCTCCAGGTGCACCGGATGCTCGACGTGGCGGAGGACCGGGCGGCCAGCGTGAGCGCGCGCCGCGAGGGCCGCACCGAAGGAATGTCGCCGCTCGTCGCGGCCGAACTGCGCCGCCAGACACAGATCCTGGAGCTGCTCGCGGACGGCGGCGCGGGCGGGCTTCGGCAGGCCCTGGTCGTCTCGACGGAGGGGCGCAGGGTGCTGCGGGCCGCCGTCTCGCGGCGCGCGCGGGGACGCGGCTGACGCCGTCGGAGGCGATGACACGAAGGTGAGGGCCGTGGGGACCGAACGGCCCCCACGGCCCTCACCGGCACAACTCGCCCGCTACGGAGCCAGGTTGGTCCCGATGCGCGCGGTCGCCGAGGTGCCGAGCGTCGTCTTCGTGAAGGTCCTGGTCGAGGTCAGACCCAGACCGCTGGAGTTGCTCGGTACGTACGTCAGGTTGCCCTCGCCCGCGTTCTCGCCCGCCGTGCCGAGCACCAGGTCGGCCCGCCCGTACCCGGAGAGGTCGGTCAGGGCGACCGCCGAGCCCAGGTTGTCGTCCGTCTCGGTGGAGCCGGGGACGCCGGCCGTGTCCTGCGTGACGGTGAGCGCGCCGGTGCCGGTGATCCCGGTCGACGTGCCCTTCAGGAGGATCGAGTTGCCCGCGTTGGAGCGGTTCGAGGTGCGGGTGATGTCCTCGTTCGGGGCGCCCGCGAGCACGTCCGCGTAGCCGTCGAGGTTGTAGTCGCCGACCGCGATCGAGGCGCCCATCGCGTCGCCGGACTCGGCGGCGCCGGGGACGCCCGAGGTGTCCTGATGGACGGTCTTCGCGCCCGTCGTGGTCAGCCCGCCCGCCGTCGTCGAGGTGGGCAGCGAGCCCTTGACGAAGGTGACCTGGCCGCCCGCCGCCGCGCCGGACTCGGCGGTGTACGGCTGGCCGACGGCGATGTCGTCGATGCCGTCGCCGTTGATGTCGCCCGCGCCGATGGAGCGGCCGCCCTTGACGGACAGCGTCGCGGCCTTGCGCAGGCCGCCGGAGCCGCCCTTGTACCAGACGACCTTGCCGATGCCCGCGCCGTCGCGGTAGTTGAGCGCGACGTCCGCGTAGCCGTCCCGGTTGAAGTCGCCGGACGCGGCGTCCGCGTTGGACAGGCTGGCCTCGGAGGTGGTGATCGCGGAGTCGGTGTCCCAGTCGTCGCCGTAGCGGGCGCTCCAGGTGCCGCCGGTGCCGGTGGAGGCGGCGAACACGTCGGCCTTGCCGTCCGCGTTGAAGTCGCCGACGGCCACGGCGGAGCCGAACCTGGCGTTGGTCAGCTCGTAGCTGCCGTCCATGTTGACGCCGGTGCCGGTGGTGAACTCGGGGCCGTACAGGATCGTGTACGCGCCCCGGTTGGAGTGGCTTGCCGTGTCGTCCTCGCCGGGCTGGCCGACGACGATGTCGGTGTGGCCGTCGCCGTTGATGTCGCCGGTGGCGGTGGAGGCACCGAACTCGTCGCCGCTCTCGCCCGCGCCGGGCACGTCACCGGTCGACTGCGAGATCAGCTTCTTGCCGGTGGTCGTGGGGCCGTCGACGGTGCCGGGCACGAGGGCGATCTGGCCGCCGCTCGACCCCTTCGGCAGGCCCGCGACGATGTCGTCGGTGGCGTCGCCGATGACGTTCTGGGACGCCAGGGCGTGCGAGATGCCGGGGGTGGCGGCCTGCGTCGCGACGCGGCTCAGCTTCGGGTACAGGTTCGCGCCGGGGCACGCGGTGGCGTTGGTGTCCTTGTGGCCGAAGACGCGGGGGAGCGTGACGGTGGAGTCCTTGGGGACCTTGTTGCCGTCGGTGCCCAGGTCGCCGTTGGACGTCAGCGTCACCTTGTCGGTCGCCGTGAGGCCGTACTGGCCGAACTTCCAGGCGACGACGCGGGAGATGGCGTCGAGCGCGGCCTTGGTCGGCTTCATCTTGTCGAAGTTGCCGATGTACGAGATGCCGACGGTGTCCGTGTTGAAGCCGTAGTCGTGGGCCCCGTGCACCGGCAGGTCCATGCCGCCGGTGCGGCCCTCGAATATCTGGCCGCAGCGGTCGACCACGAAGTTGTAGCCGATGTCGTAGTAGCCCTTGCCGACGTGGTCCTGCTGGATCTCGCGCAGCCGCTGGGCGCTCTGCGCGCACGGCACCTGGTTGTCCGAGTCGACGCCGGTGTGGTGCACGACGGCGGCCTTGATCTCCGTGTCGTACACGGGAGTTCCGTCGTGCGAGAGCCCAGGGCCCCACACGGACTGCGGGATGATCGCCGGCTTCACGACCGTCGACGGGCGGGCCTCGGGCGGCGTCTCGTCGGAGGTGAACGCGGCGGGCTCCGTGCCGCCCTTGCGGGTGCCGGTGCCCGGGTCGATCAGCTTGACGTCCATGCCGGACGGCAGGTCTGCGGCCTTGCCGTCGGCGTCGACGACCCGCACCTCGACGCCGTTCGAGGCGCCGTCCGTCGACACGGACGCGGTGCCGCCGCGGATGTCGGTGCCCTCGCGCTCGGCGCCGTCCGCGTCGTTGGTGTCCTTCGGCAGGGTGGTCCAGGAGCCCCAGGCGCCGGACGCGGCGTCCCGCGCCCGGAACTGGGCGGTGCCGTCGATCCGGTCCTTCGGGTTCTTCCACGTCACGGACACGGCGTTGAACGGCTTCGTCGACTTCTGCGGAACGACCTTGCGGTCCGCCTTCGTCTCCAGGCCCAACGTGTGCACGGCCGCGGCCCGGTACGCGGCGGCCGGGGCCGCCTCGGTGCCGGGATCGGCCATCGCGTACGACACGACTCCGGCGCCGCCGACCACGACCGCCCCCATCGTGATCCACGCTCTCCGCTTGAGACTCAGCGGCTTGTACGCGTGCGATCCGCGCGCGCCCTCCGCCTTTTCTCGCGAATGTCGCGGGCTCAATTGCCCCACCCCTTGATGAAGTTCACATGGACCCCGCGTGACACGCGGGTAGATGCTCTATCCAGCGAACGACCGTCGAAAAGCGTCACGGGTTGTGCGGGTGTGTCGTACGTCACCCCGCGGGACCCTGTGACGTTTTTGTGGAGGGCGGCGCTGATCCGGTCAGGGGGTGACCGGTTGGGCCAGGGAGGGGAATCCCGGCGCGCGCAGACGCACGACGGGGAGCTGGGCGCGGCCGTCGCACGGGCACAGGAGGGCGACGAGGCCGCCTTCGCCGTCGCCTACCGGCTCGTGCAGCCGGGACTGCTCGGGTATCTGCGCGGGCTCGTGGGCGACGAGGCGGAGGACGTCGCATCCGACGCGTGGCTGGAGATCGCCCGGGACCTCGGCAGGTTCCGGGGCGACGGGGCCGGCTTCCGCGGCTGGACCGCGACCATCGCCCGGCACCGCGCGCTGGATCTGCTGCGCCGCCAGAAGGTGCGGCCGAGGCAGTCCGCCCTGGAGCAGGACGTGCTTGAGCTGCCCGGCCGGCAGGACACCGCGGAACAGGCGCTGGAGGCCCTCTCCACCGAGCGCGCGCTGGCCCTGCTCGACCAGTTGCCGCCCGACCAGCGCGAGGCCGTGCTGCTGCGGGTCGTCGTCGGCCTCGACGCGCCCGCCGCCGCGCGGGTCCTCGGCAAGCGGCCGGGGGCCGTGCGCACGGCCGCGTACCGGGGCCTGAAGCGGCTCGCCCGCCGGCTCGGGGGCGGCGGGGCGGGCGGGCGTCCGGTGTGACGGATCGGGTGGCGCGCACGCTGGGGGAGGCGAGATGACTGCGAATTCCTCGCCGCCGGTCGAACCCGACGACGAAGCCGACGGAGCGGGCCGCGCCGCCGGCCGGTCCTCGGCCGGCGCGCTGCTCGCCGACGCCGTGCGCGGTGGCGAGCAGTCCCCGGAGGCCGAGGGCGAACGGCGGGCGCTCGCCGCGTACCGGGAGGCCCGCGAGGCGGGGGCGCTCGCCGCGGCGCCCCGCCGCCGCGACGACTGGCGCCCGGGCAGGCGCTGGTTCGTGCCCAGGCCCTGACGGCGAACCGGTCCGGAAAAGCGGGACGGCCGAGGTCGCCACCCCCCACAGGAGAGACCCCGGCCGCCGCGCGTCACGGGTCGCGAGCGGCCCGTACTTATCTCAGCGCCGCCGGTGCGTTTTCTGTCACACCGCCCTGAGGCGCCGTTGGTTGCCTGTTGTACGAACATGGACGCGAGGACGTTTCAGGCCGTAGCGTTCTGGTTCGCGCCAGGCGCGTACCCGTATCGACGGCGCACACGGCTTCACGGCCGGAGCAGGGCAGGGGCAGGGAGTGCTGGGGGACGACGCGGAGCTGACCGCCGCGGTGCTTGCGGCGCGGGACGGGAGCGAGGCCGCTTTCCGGACCGTGTACCGCGCCGTGCACCCACGCCTGCTCGGATACGTGCGCACGCTCGTCGGCGACCCGGACGCGGAGGACGTCGCGTCGGAGGCCTGGCTGCAGATAGCCCGCGACCTCGACCGCTTCGAGGGCGATGCCGACCGGTTCCGCGGCTGGGCCGCCCGGATCGCCCGCAACCGCGCGCTCGACCACATACGCATGCGGGGACGCCGGCCCGCCGTCGGAGGCGACGAGACCGAGCTCACCGGCCGACCCGCCCTCTCCGACACCGCGGGCGAGGCCATGGAGTCCCTGGCCACCGGCGACACCATGGCGCTCATCTCCCAGCTCCCGCAGGACCAGGCCGAGGCCGTCGTGCTGCGCGTCGTCGTCGGTCTCGACGCCAAGAGCGCCGCGCAGACCCTCGGCAAACGCCCCGGCGCGGTCCGCACCGCCGCGCACCGCGGCCTGAAGCGGCTGGCCGAACTGCTCGGCGCCGCCGACTCCCCGGCGGCCGGGAGCCCCGCCGACTCCCTCGAAGCGGTACCGACTCCACGGCGTGACCGCACCCGCACGGCGACGTCCGCAGGTGTGACGCATTCGCGTTCGCGGACGCAGAAGGACATGTGATGGCCGACGAGCACGACAAGTGGCTTAACCGCGACGCGGCGGACCGCCTGCTGCGCGGAGAGGCCCCGGCCGTCTCCGGAGACGACGCGCGGCGGGCCGACCGGCTGACCTCCGCGCTGCACGCGCTGGCCGAGGTGCCGGCCGGCCCCGAGGGCGAACTGCCCGGCGAGGACGCCGCGTTGAAGGCGTTCCGCGAGACCCGCGCCGTCACAGCTGTGAACGGAGCTGTGAACGGGGCCGCGAGCGCCCCCGCGCGCCCGGGCCGCGCCCGGCGTTCCGCCAGGACCGCCCCGAAGGCGTCCGGGCGGCGCCTGAGCTGGGGTCGCCCCGCGCGGCTCGGCGCCGTCGCCGCGTTCGCCGCCTGCATGGTCGGCGGGGTCGCGGTCGCCGCCGGGACCGGGGTGCTGCCCTCGCCGTTCCGCGGCTCCGACGATCCCGCGCCCGCCGCGTCCGTGTCCGCCGCCGCGAGCCCCGACCGCCCGCTCGCCTCGGCCTCCGCGGGGGTCACCGAGGACGGCCACGCGGTACCGAGGCCGACGGAGTCGTCCGGCGCGCCCGGCAGCGGCTCCGCCCCGAACACCCCGTCCCACGACCGCGGCGCGGGCGACCCGCGCGACGGCCGCACCTCCAAGCACCCGAGGCCGGACGCGAGCGCCGCCGAAGGGGCGAATGCCCAGGCGCGCCGGCTCGTCGAGACCTGCCGCAAGTACCGGGGCGGGGAGTCGGGCGCCGCGGACGTGCAGCGCCTCGAGGCGTCCGCGAAGGCCCTCGGACAGGACGCGCGGAGCCTCGGCCGCTTCTGCGACCGCGTCCTGGCCCGGTCCGGCGCCCCCACCTCGTCGGGTGACAGGACCGCCTCGCAGGACACGGACGACAAGAGCGGTTCGGGAAGCAAGAGCGCCTCGTCGGACGACGGCAACGGCTCGGGCGGCAAGGGCGAGGGCAAGGGCGACGGGGAGAACGACGACGAGGACGGCGACCCGGGCGCGAGCCTCAGCCCCGGCGTCAGCCCGAGCGCCGATGTCGACTCGGCCGCCGCCCTCGGCCCCGACCCGAGCGCAAGCCTCAGCGACAGCGTGAGCCCGACGCCGTGACCTGCGGAAACGTAACGGGTCAAAAAGGTTGCTCTCCAGGTGTGACGTTTCTGGACGTCGCGGCGCAGTAATGAGTGAGCCGACTGGTCATCGGCCGCGCACGAGCCCGGGTTCCCCCCGTACCTGGAGCTCAGTGCCATCGGCGCGGGTGGGACACGTTCCCCCGGTCCCACCCGCGCCCTTCAACACCTCGCCCGAGTGCCTTCACCAGTGGACGACGACCTTGTCGCCGACCCGCACCTGCGCGAACAGGCTCGCGATGGTCCGCTCGTCCTTGACGTTCACGCAGCCGTGCGAGGCCCCGGCGTACCCGCGCGCCGCGAAGTCCGCCGAGTAGTGCACCGCCTGGCCGCCGCTGAAGAACATCGCGTACGGCATGGGGGAGTCGTAGAGCGTCGAGACGTGGTGCCGGGACTTGAAGTCGACGTGGAAGACGCCCTCGCGGGTCGGCGTGTACTGGGACCCGAACCGCACCTCCGTCGTCAGGACGCGCTTGCCGTCCACCATCCACGCCAGCGTGCGGCTGGTCTTGCTGACGCAGATCACCCGCCCCGTCATGCAGCGCGGGTCCGGCTTCGCCGGGGTCTGCCCGCCGAACTGGTACAGCTCCCACTTGCCCGGCTCGTGCGTCATGTTCAGCAGGCGCCGCCAGGTCACGGCGTCCGTCTCACCCGTGCGCGGAAGGCCGCGCTTGCCCTGGAACCCCTTGACCGCGTCGGCGGTCACGTCGTCGTACGTGCCCGTGGGCCCGTTGTAGAGCCAGGCCACCTGGCGCAGCCGGGCCTGCAGCTCCCGTACGCCCTTGGAGCTGTCGCCGGGGGAGAAGAGGACCTCGGGGGCGGGGCTCGGGGAGGCGGAGGCGGAGGCGGCGGGCTTGTCGTCCCCGGAGGGCTTCGGCGCGGACGACGACGGCGAGGACCGCGCGGGGGCGCCGTGCTCCACCGCCTGGGCCGTGCACCCGCCGACCAGGGCCAGCACCCCGGTCACCGCGATCGCCGAACGTAGGACAGCTGTCCGCATGACGTCCCCCCCGCCTGCCGCGCCGTTCTCTCGTGTCACGACTGATGCTGCCCGCGTCCGAGCGGCCTGGAACTCGACGTGCCCCCAACGTGATGACGAGGGGCAAACGCGGGAAAGTCTGTGAGCAAGGTCCCAGCGCGGGGCTCTCCACTGGCCGCACGCCCGCCGCTACAGTCCGTCGCGAGGGTCGTTCACTACTGGCAAGTAATCAGCATTTCATTTGCAAGCATCGGCAAGTCATCGCTGGAGGCACAACCATGGCGCGCGAATCCGAGTCCGGACTGCCCATCGAGCCGGTCTACGGCCCGTCGGCTCTGGAGGGCTGGGACCCGGATCAGAAGCTGGGCGAACCGGGCGCGTACCCCTTCACGCGCGGTGTCTACCCGACGATGTACACGGGCCGCCCGTGGACGATGCGGCAGTACGCCGGGTTCGGCACGGCCACCGAGTCCAACGCCCGCTACAAGCAGCTCATCGAGAACGGCACGATGGGCCTGTCCGTCGCCTTCGACCTGCCGACCCAGATGGGCCACGACAGCGACGCGCCGATCGCCTCCGGCGAGGTCGGCAAGGTGGGCGTCGCGATCGACTCCATCGACGACATGCGCGTCCTGTTCGACGGCATCCCGCTGGAGAAGGTCTCCACGTCGATGACGATCAACGCCCCGGCCGCGCTGCTGCTCCTGATGTACCAACTCGTGGGCGAGGAGCAGGGGGTGCCGGCCGACAAGCTCACCGGCACCATCCAGAACGACGTGCTCAAGGAGTACATCGCCCGCGGCACCTACATCTTCCCGCCCAAGCCCTCGCTGCGGCTGATCGCGGACATCTTCAAGTACTGCAAGGCCGAGATCCCGAAGTGGAACACCATCTCGATCTCCGGCTACCACATGGCCGAGGCCGGTGCCTCGCCCGCGCAGGAGATCGCCTTCACGCTCGCCGACGGCATCGAGTACGTCCGCACGGCCGTCGCGGCCGGCATGGACGTCGACGACTTCGCGCCGCGCCTGTCGTTCTTCTTCGTCGCCCGGACGACGATCCTGGAGGAGGTCGCCAAGTTCCGCGCCGCGCGCAGGATCTGGGCGAAGGTGATGAAGGAGGAGTTCGGCGCCAAGAACCCCAAGTCGCTGATGCTCCGCTTCCACACGCAGACGGCCGGCGTGCAGCTCACCGCCCAGCAGCCCGAGGTGAACCTGGTGCGCGTCGCGGTCCAGGGCCTCGGCGCGGTCCTCGGCGGCACGCAGTCGCTGCACACGAACTCCTTCGACGAGGCGATCGCGCTGCCGACCGACAAGTCGGCGCGGCTGGCGCTCCGTACGCAGCAGGTGTTGGCGTACGAGACGGACGTGACGGCCACCGTCGACCCGTTCGCCGGGTCGTACGTCGTCGAGAGCATGACGGACGACGTGGAGGCCGCTGCCCTCGAACTCATGGACAAGGTCGAGGAGTTGGGCGGCGCGGTCAACGCGATCGAGCGCGGCTTCCAGAAGAGCGAGATCGAGCGCTCCGCCTACAGCATCGCGCAGGAGACCGACTCCGGTGAACGCGTCGTGGTCGGCGTCAACCGCTACCAGCTCGACGGCGAGGAGCCCTACGAGCCGCACCGCGTCGACCCGGCCATCGAGGCGCAGCAGGCCGAGCGGCTCGCGAAGCTGCGGGCCGGGCGCGACCAGGCGGCGGTCGACGCGGCGCTCGCCGAGCTGAAGAAGGCGGCGGAGGGCGAGGACAACGTCCTCTACCCCATGAAGGACGCGCTGCGCGCCCGCGCGACGGTCGGCGAGGTCTGCGACGCGCTCCGCGGGGTGTGGGGGGCGTACGTACCGTCGGAGACGTTCTGACGGTTTCGCGGCGACGGGGCTGAGCTCTCGGGGCTCCGCCCCGGACCCCGCTGCTCAATCGCCGCAGGGGCTTGATTCATCGGCACTCGCCGCCGATGGGGTCGAAGAGCGGGAGTCTCGGCAAATCAAGCCCCGCCGGCGATTGAGGCGCGGGGTCCGGGGCAGAGCCCCGTGGCCGGGTGTCCGGTATGCGGGCCCTCTGGACGGGGCGGAGGACGGCCGTGCGACACTCCCGACATGCTGGGTGTCATCGATCTTCCGACCTATCTCGCGGGCCTCGCCCTCATCATCCTTCTGCCGGGGCCGAACTCGCTGTACGTGCTCTCCGTCGGCGCCCGCCGCGGCATACGCACCGGCTACAAGGCGGCCGCCGGCGTGTGGTGCGGCGACACCGTACTGATGACCCTCTCGGCCGCCGGGGTCGCCTCCCTGCTCCAGGCCAACGCGCTGATCTTCGGCATCGTGAAGTACGCGGGCGCCGGCTATCTGACCTGGCTGGCCATCGGCATGATGCGCGCCGCGTGGAGCATGTGGCGCACCCGCAAGGAGCGGCTCGCGGCCGAGAGCGGCGCCGCCGAGGAGGAGCCCGCGCAGGAGCGGCCGTTCCGCCGGGCCTTTGTGATCAGCCTGCTCAACCCGAAGGCGATCCTGTTCTTCATCGCCTTCTTCGTGCAGTTCGTCGACCCCTCCTACGCGTACCCCGCCCTGTCCTTCGTGGTGCTCGGCGCCTTCGCGCAGGCGGCCAGCGTGCTCTACCTCTCCGCGCTGATCTTCAGCGGCATGAAGCTGTCCGCCGCCTTCCGCCGCCGCAGGCGCCTGTCGGCGGGCGCGACCTCGGCGGCCGGTGTGCTCTTCCTCGGCTTCGCGGTGAAGCTCTCGCTGTCCAGCGTCTAGGCGGCCGCCGTCTAGGTCGCTCGCGGGCGCTGGTTCAGCGACCGGCGCAGCAGCGGCGTCGCCCACTTCTCGACGTAACGGTTCAGCAGCCAGGCGAGCGTCAGCATCACGGCGACGGTCGCCGCGAACGTGGCCCACGACGGCAGTCCCACGCGCCGGTGCAGGGCCGCGATCGCCACCCAGCCCAGGTGCTCGTGCACCAGGTAGAACGGGTACGTGAGGGCGCCCGCGACCGTCAGCCAGCGCCACTTCGCCCAGCTCGTCCAGCCGAGCGCGATCGCCGCCACCGCCGCGAAGCCGAGCGTGATCACCACGACGATCCCGAACGAGGACCGGTAGGAGAAGAAGTCCGGGTTGGGCGCGTGCCAGGTCCGGTCGACCGCGAAGTGCTGCCCGATCAGCCAGCTCACCGCGACGATGCCCCACGCCGTGACGTCGTGGCGGTTGCGGTGGACCAGGTACAGGCCGATGCCGCCGATGAAGAACGGCGCGTACTCCGGCATCAGGACGAGCGTCGCGAGCGGCTCGCCGGAGCCCTCCGCGAGCACCGCCGCCAGCGTCCACACCGCGCAGAACAGCACCACCCGGTGCCGGGTCGCGCCCGGCAGGACGACGCAGAGCGCGAACAGGGCGTAGAAGCGCAGCTCCGCCCAGAGCGTCCAGCACACGCCGAGGACCCGGTCGACGCCGAGCGGCTGCTGCAGCATGGTCAGGTTCACCAGCGCGTCGCTCGGCGACACCGCCTTGTACACCACGACCGGCAGCGCGAACACGGCCGTCACCAGGACGATCGCCACCCAGTACGAGGGCAGGAGACGGGCCGCGCGCGAGGCGAAGAAGGAGCGCAGGGGTCTGCCCCAGCCGCTCATGCAGATCACGAAGCCGCTGATCACGAAGAAGATCTGCACGCCGAGACAGCCGTACGCGAACCAGCCGTGCAGCGTGGGGAACTGGTCCTGCGGGGACGACCCCCATGCCTGGGAGACCTCGCCGTCCCGGCCCCCGTAGTGGTACGCCGCGACCATCAGCGCGGCGATCAGCCGCAGCCCGTCCAGGGCGTACAGGCGTGCCGGGTGGCGCGTGGGCACCGCCTTCGTCTGCTGTCCTGTCTGTGGCGCCGGAAGCGGGGGCAGCGTCGTGCCGGGAGCCGTCATCCGAGGGCCGCCCGCTTCAGGGAGCGGGCGCGCTTGGCGACCCGGCGCACCGTCGGGTTGCGCGGGATGAAGGAGAACTGCGCCGGGAGCGCGCCGGGCAGGGCGAGCGAGGTCAGCCGGCGCCGCTTGAAGTAGCGCCACGTGCGGTCGTCGAGCCGGGTCGCGAGATAGCGCTCGGCGGGTCGGCGCAGCTCCGGGTAGATCTTGGCCTGCATGGCGTAGCCGACCGCGCGCAGCAGCTCGTCCAGCTCGCCGACGGGCAGCGGCTGTTCCTGCGCCTCCACCGCCGTGCGGTCGGCCAGGTCGGGCAGCAGCGCGTCGACGATGGTGACCGGCACCCGGTTGCTGTTCTGGTAGGGCGTGAGGCGGTCCAGGAGTGTCGCGGTGCCGATGCGCGCCACCGGAATCCCGTACAGGGCGCTCGCGGTGAGCAGCGCCGTGGAGAAGCAGCCGACGACGAGCACCGGGCGCATCCGCTGGTAGAGGACCTCGGCGAGGACCGGCGTCTCCAGGACGGTCAGCTCGACGCCGAGGCGCTCCGCCTCCTTCTCCAGGACGCGGGACCAGCGGGCCGGGGCGGTGGGGTGCGGCTTGAACACGACGTGCTTGTGGCCGAGTTGGGCGGCGCCGCGCATCATCCGGACGTGCAGGTCCTCCTCCTCCTCGGCGCTGAGGATGCCGAGGGCAGAGAGGTACTGGCCCAGCAGGAGCGCCGGTTCACCGGGCAGGCGCGGCAGTTCGCCCGCCGCGTCGCACAGGTCGGCGAGCACCTTGAGGAAGACCTCGGTGGGGACGACCTCGGGCTCGACGCCGAACTCCGTGAGCAGCAGCGGCTTCAGGCCCGGCACCAGGTCGAGGTGGAGCAGGCGCCGCACCCGCGTGCCGATCAGCGGGTCGATCTTGTTGCGGGTCGGCCCGTAGCTCATCAGGCCGTCCGCGTACACGTCGACCGGGGCGCCCGCGAAGATCTGCGCGACGGCCATCGCCGGGTTGACCTGGATGGACTCCACGGCCAGCTCGACGTTGTCGTCGCCGAGGCCCCAGGTGAGCCGCAAGTACCGTTCCCACAGCGGGATGTCGTCGGCGCGCGGCGACCAGCTGCCGGGGTGGAAGGGGGCGATCGCCTCGTTCCACGACAGGACGCCGTCGAAGCGGCCCCGCAGCTGCTCGAAGCCGGGCATCTCGTCGACGGCGGGGGTGGTCTCGGGCGTCGCCGCGTTGTTGGCGATCAGCAGCAGCGTGCGGTCCGCCGGGGCGAACCGGTCCGCGTCCATGGCCGCGGCGAGGGTGGCGGCGCCGTACAGGGTCGACGCCAGCAGGATGCGGGTCGTCATGCCGTGACCTCCGCGCTGACCGGGCGGCGGCGGAGCCGGCGCAGGCGCGTGGCCCGCTGGGTGTCCATCGAGTCGAGCGCGTCGTCGAGCACGCCCTGCGGCATGCGCTTGAGCGCGGCCGCGCTGAGCGACTTCAATGTGCGGGCCACGGGTGGTTCGAACCTTTCGATGGATCCCAAGTGGTGGGAAATGATGGCGCAGTACGTGCGCACGGCCTTCGGCAGAAGCAGCTCCGCATCCCGGTCCTGGGCCGTTTCGCGGACGACCTGGTCGAATGCCCGGATGAAATCGAGCTGCCGTACGTCGCCGATCTGGGTGAGTGAGGACGAGACGCCGCGGCGATAGAAAACGCCCAAAGCGCTGACCGCCGCGAAGGATTTCGCCTCGCGGTGCAGCCGCCAGATCCACGGCCTGTCCTCCGCCGTGCGAAGGCCGTCGGTGAAGTGCAGAAGGCCCTCGTCGGCGAGCCGCCGGTGGTACATGCCGGCCCACGCGTAGGCGTAGTCGACGGCGGTCGAGCGGTCGGCGGGCAGGATCGCCGCGCGCGGGTCCATGACGACATCGCGCAGACCGTGCGGGAAGCGGTGCACCGAGCGGGCCCGCGCCGTACACTGGACGTGGTCCGTGCGCACGAAGTCGCAGCCCAGGCCCTCTATCGCGGCGAGCAGCCTGCTGTAGTAACCCGGGGCGAGCCAGTCGTCGCCGTCCAGGAAGGCGAGGTATTCGCCGCGGGCCCGGTCGAGTCCGGTGTTGCGGGCGGTCGCGAGTCCTCCGTTCCGTTCGTGTCGCACGACGACCGCGCCGGGCAGCTCGCGCTCGGCGCGCGCGAGAATGTCCGGTGTCTCGTCCTTGGAGCAGTCGTCGACGAGAATGAATTCGAAGTCCTCGCGTGCGTTCGCTCGCAGACTTCTGAGGGTGTCGGGCGCGTATTGCTGCACGTTGTAGAACGGCACGATGACGGAGAGCTTGACCACGACGGTGACGTTAGGGCGCGGCCCGGCATTCGTCTTGACCGGTGGCTTGATGTCAGGTGAACGAAGCGTGGCGGGACCGTGAACCGGCCCTGGCGCAGGCTTTTTCCGGGGCCGATTCGCCATTCGTCGGTGTGCTGTTAACCGTTTGTTGCATTCTGGTTGGGCCGCGGCTCGGAAATGCTTCCTAAGTTTTCCAGCGTGCCAGTAAGGAACGAAAAGCAGCTCAGGGTCGCCGTGCTCGCGGACTCCGACACCCGGTGGAAATGGGGGTCGCTCACCGCCTCCCGCATCGCCCCCGAAGGCGTCGCCCTCGACGGCTATCTGCTGCGCGGCCGAGCCACCCCGACCCCGCGCCAGCTCCGCGAGATCGGCGTCCGCGCCGACAGCCTGCGCGAGGTCACGGCCGTCGAATTCCTGCGCGAGATGAAGTCCGCAGCCTACGACGTGGTGCTGCTCGCGCTCGTCGGCGGGGGAGTCCAGGCCGTCCTGCACGGCCTCGCCCACGCCTGGCGGGGAGCGGAGCGCCGCCCCGTCGTCGTCACCGGCTACGTCGGCGTCGTCTACGAGAAGCTCGCCGACGGCCTCCTCCTGCGCCACGGAGCCGACGTCGTGCTCGCCAACTCGGCCTACGACGCGGACCGGTTCCGCGCCGTGTACGAGGGGGTGGGCGCGGACGCCTCCGCGGTCACCGAGTGCGCGCTGCCGTTCCTCGGCGGCGAGCCCTACGCCGGCGAACACGAGCCGTACACGGTGACCTTCGCGGCCCAGCCCTCCGTGCCGGACACGGCGGCCGACCGCGGCTACCTCCTCGACCGCCTGATCCGGCACGCCGAGGCGCACCCCGACCGCGAGGTGCTGCTCAAGCTGCGCAGCAAGCCCGGCGAGCACACCACGCACATCGAGGAGATCCCCTACCAGAAGCTCGCGCAGCGCCGCGAGCTGCCGGCCAACTTCCGGCTCGTGTACGGGAACATGGGCGAGGTCCTCGACCGCACCGACCTGCTCGTCACGGTCAGCTCCACCGCCGCCCTCGAATCCCTGCACCGGCGCATCCCGACCGCGCTCCTCACCGACCTCGGCGTGCGCGAGGCGCTCGGCAACCACCACTTCACCGGATCCGACTGCCTCGTCTCCTGGGACCAGTTGGACGCCGGGCTGCGGCCCGAACCCGACCCCGCGTGGCTCGCCCGGCAGGGCGTCGCCGCCGACGGCACGTACGAACGCGCCTTCGACGGCGTGCGGGCCCGCGTCACCGAGCTGCTCGCCAAGGACCGGGCCCCGCTCGCGCCCTATTACGACCGCACCACCGCCCCCGGCTATCTGCCGCGCATCCTCGCCCGCCACCACCTCGCGCCCGACGGCTCCCCGCTGCCCGGCGCGCCCGCCGCCGACCGGGCGCCGGGTCCTGTGCGGCAGGTCGTGCGCCGGGCCGCCCGCGGCGCCTACCGGCACGGGGTGCAGCGCGTCGCCCCCGTGATCCGGCGGATGGGGGAGCTGTGACCCCGCCTCTGAGGAATGACCCACTCCCTGAAGGAGAAGCGCACATGACCGACCTCGAGACGGTGCAGGGCGTCCCGGAGGCGGGCCTCGCCGCCCCCGTCCGGCGCGTCCTCGCCGTGATCCCGGCCCGCGGCGGATCCAAGGGCGTACCGGCGAAGAACCTGGCCCCGGTCGGCGGCGTGCCGCTGGTCGCCCGCGCCGTGCGCGAGTGCCTCGCCACCCGGCAGGTCACCGACGTCGTGGTCTCCACCGACGACGCGGCCATCGCCGCCGCAGCCCGGGACGCGGGCGCCGAGGTCGTCACCCGGCCCGTCGCCATCGCGGGCGACAAGTCCAGCTCCGAGGCCGCCGTGCTGCACGCCATGGACGCGCACGAGGCGCTGCACGGCGCGGCCGTCGACGTGGTGCTGCTCGTCCAGTGCACGAGCCCCTTCCTCGTACGGGAGGACATCGACGCGGTGGTCGGCGCGATCCTCGACAAGGGAGCGGACAGCGCGCTGACCGTGGCGCCCTTCCACGGGTTCGTGTGGCGCCATGAGGACGACGAGCCGCGTCCCGCCACCGTGCACGGCGCGGCCGCCGAGGCGGGCGGCGTCGCCGTCCTCGCCGACCGGCAGACCGCGACCGGCGGCGGCTACGGCGTCAACCACGACAAGTCCCAGCGCCAGATGCGCCAGGACCGCCCCCAGGACCTCCTGGAGACCGGCGCCGTCTACGGCATGGAGACCGGCGGATTCCGCCGCCACGAGCACCGCTTCTTCGGCCGCACCGAACTCGTGCGCACCGACCCCGCGCGGGTCCTGGAGATCGACGACCCGCACGACCTGGCCCGCGCCCGCGCGCTGGCCCCCCTCTTCGACCAGCAGTCGGCGCTTCCCGCCAAGGAAGACATCGACGCGGTCGTCCTCGACTTCGACGGCACCCAGACCGACGACAAGGTGCTGATCGACTCCGAAGGACGGGAGTTCGTCACCGTGCACCGCGGTGACGGCCTCGGCATCGCGGCCCTCCGCAGGAGCGGCCTCGAACTGCTGATCCTGTCCACGGAGGTGAACCCGGTCGTCGCCGCCCGGGCCCGGAAGCTCAAGATCCCGGTCCTGCACGGCATCGACCGTAAGGACCTCGCACTCAAGCAGTGGTGCGAGGAGCAGGGCATCGCGCCCGAGCGCGTGCTCTACGTCGGCAACGACGTCAACGACCTCCCGTGCTTCGCCCTCGCCGGCTGGCCCGTGGCGGTCGCGAACGCCCACGACGTCGTGCGCGGCGCCGCACGCGCCGTCACCACCGTCCCCGGAGGCGAAGGCGCGATCCGAGAGATCGCCAGCTGGATCCTCGGCCCTTCTCTCGACTCCCTCGAAAAGTAAGGAACGCAAGCCATGACTGCTCAGACCCCCAACTCCCGCATCCGCAAGTTCGGTTCGCGCGAGGCAGGCCCCGGCCGCCCCGTCTACATCACCGGCGAGATCGGCATCAACCACAACGGTGACCTGGAGAACGCGTTCCGCCTGATCGACGCGGCCGCCGACGCCGGCTGCGACGCCGTCAAGTTCCAGAAGCGCACCCCCGAGATCTGCACGCCGCGCGACCAGTGGGACATCGAGCGGGACACCCCCTGGGGCCGCATGACGTACATCGACTACCGCCACCGCGTCGAGTTCGGCGAGGACGAGTACCGGGCCATCGACGAGTACTGCAAGAAGCGCGGCATCGACTGGTTCGCCTCCCCGTGGGACACCGAGGCCGTCGCCTTCCTGGAGAAGTTCGACGTCCCCGCCCACAAGGTGGCCTCCGCGTCCCTCACCGACGACGAGCTGCTCCGCGCCCTGCGCGCCACCGGCCGCACCGTCATCCTCTCCACCGGCATGTCGACGCCGAAGCAGATCCGCCACGCGGTCGAGGTCCTCGGCTCCGACAACATCCTGATGTGCCACGCCACGTCGACGTACCCGTCGGTCGCCGAGGAGCTCAACCTCCGCGTCATCAACACCCTCCAGGCCGAGTACCCGAACGTCCCGATCGGCTACTCCGGCCACGAGACCGGCCTGCAGACCACGCTCGCCGCCGTCGCCCTCGGCGCCACCTTCGTCGAGCGCCACATCACCCTCGACCGCGCCATGTGGGGCTCCGACCAGGCCGCCTCCGTGGAGCCGCAGGGCCTCCAGCGGCTCGTCCGCGACATCCGCACCATCGAGGAGTCCCTCGGTGACGGCGTCAAGAAGGTCTACGAGTCCGAGCTCGGCCCGATGAAGAAGCTGCGCCGCGTGCCGGGCGTCGTCGCGGAGGCGGAGATCGCCGTCGCCGCCGGTGAGCCGGTGGGTGTGTGACCTCAACCCCTGAGCGGCCCGGCGCGGTTGACCGCGCGCCGGGCCGCTCTCGGCGCCCTCGGGAGGGCAGCATGTCCGGCAGTACGTTGTGCTTCGTCGAGAGCCCGGTGCAGCTCCTCAACGTCCTGGAGTGGGCCCACCACCAGGAGGTCACCGCGACCGTCGTGGTGCTCTCGCCCACCGACCCGATGACCCGCGGCCAGTTGCGCCGCATGGCCGAACTCGCCCGCACCGAAGGGCACACGGTCCGCTGGGAAGAGGCCCGCGGCGGCGCCGGCGCACCCTTCCAGACCATCGGCGGGCTCGCCCCCTCGCTGCGCAGGGCCGACCGGATCGTCCTCGGCGACCCGTTCTCCCGCTACGTACAGCTGCTGCTCACGATCACGCGTGCCCGTGAGCTCGTCGTCGTCGACGACGGCACCGCCACCATGGAGTTCGTCGCCCAACTGGTGCGCGGCGAACGGCTCGTGCGCTGGCACCGGCGCGGCGGCAGGACGGGCCCGCGCGACCTCGTCTTCGGCCCCGTCGCGGCCGCCGCCCGGCGCAGGCTCACCGCGCACGCCCGCCGCGACTCCGTCTCGGTGTTCACGTCGATGCCGGTCGACGAGGCCCCCGAAGGCGTCACGGTGTCCTCCAACGACTACGCCTGGACCCGCGCCCGCTTCGGCCCGCCCCGCATCACGCGCGGCGCCGACATGGTCGGCACGTCCCTCGTCGAGACCGGGGTCGTCGACCTGGAGCAGTACCTCCTCGCGGTCCGCGAACTGGCCCGCGCGCACGGCGCCACCCGCTACTTCGCGCACCGCCGCGAGAGCGCCGACAAGCTGCACCGGCTCGCCGCCGAGACCGGCCTGGAGATCGTCCGCCCCGACCTCCCGCTGGAGCTGATCGCCCGGCGCGGCCCCATAGGCCGGACCATCCTCAGCTTCCCGTCGACCGTCGTGCACACCCTGCCCATCGCCCTCGCCGGCACCGGCGTGAAGGTCGCGGTGTGCGAGATCGACCCGGCGTGGCTGCGCCACGGCGTCTCCGACCACGCGCAGGGCTTCCTGGCGGGCATCTCGGGCTCGGCGCGCGGCGCGGTGCGGGCGGTGTAGGTCCGGGCCGTGCGAAACCCGCTGGCCGCCGTACGGACACAGGCCGTACGCTCGCTCCCGTGACCAGCCCCGAGTCCGACAGACTCCGGCCACCGGCAGCCGTCCGGTGGCCTTCCTCCGCGCACCGCTGAGGCCCGTCCCTTCCCGGACCAGGCCTCCGCCGCCGCATGCCACAGCCACCGCACGACCTGCCGGAACCGCGACCCCACCCCTTCTCCACGGTCACGGAGTTCCGTCGTGCCATTCGCTCTCCACCTGCTCGCCCTCGCCGTCTTCGCGCAGGGAACATCCGAGTTCATGCTCTCGGGGCTCGGCCCCGACATCGCCCGGGACCTGGGCGTCTCCATCCCCGCCGCCGGCGCGCTCACCTCCGCCTTCGCGATCGGCATGATCGTCGGGGCGCCCCTCACCGCGGTCCTCGCGGCACGCTGGCCGCGCCGCCCGGCCCTCTTCGGCTTCCTCCTCGCCTTCGCCCTCGCGCACGTCGTCGGCGCGCTGACGACGAGCTTCCCCGTGCTGCTCGGCACGCGCGTCGTCGCGGCGCTCGCCAACGCCGGGTTCCTCGCGGTCGCCCTCGCCACGGCGGTGGGCATGGTCGCCCCCGACGCCAAGGGCCGCGCCACGTCGGTCCTGCTCGGCGGCACCACCCTGGCCTGCGTCGCGGGCGTGCCCGGCGGGGCCCTGCTCGGCGGGCTCCTCGGCTGGCGGGCCGCGTTCTGGGCCGTCGCGCTGATCTGCGTACCCGCGCTGATCGCCGTGCTGCGGTCGGTGCCCGCGGCGTCCGGTCCCGGCCCGCGCGGCGGCGTACGCACGGAGCTGCGGGCCCTGCGCGGCCCGCGCCTGCTCACGGTGCTGCTGCTCGGCGCACTGGTCAACGCCGCCACGTTCTGCACGTTCACGTACCTGGCGCCGGTGGCCACCGAGATCACCGGGATCGACGAGACCTGGATCCCGGCGCTGCTGGCCCTCTTCGGCCTCGGCTCGTACGCCGGGGTCAGCACGGCGGGCCGGTTCTCGGACACGTATCCGAAGCGGGTCGTCGGGATCGGCGGGGCGGCGCTCCTGCTCGGCTGGGTCCTCCTCGCCCTCCTCGCGGGAAACACCCCGGCGACCCTGATCCTCGCCTTCGTCCAGGGCGGCCTCTCCTTCGCGGTCGGCTCGACCCTGATCGCGCGGGCCCTCTACGCGGCGTCGGGCGCGCCCACCCTCGCGGGCGGCCTCGCGACAGCCGCGCTCAACATCGGCGCGGCCCTCGGCCCGTGGGCCGGCGGCCTCGCGATCGGGGGCGGCCTCGGGTACCGGGGCGTACCGCTGGCGAGCGCGTTGCTCGTGGCGCTCGCGTTCGTTGTGACGTGTGTCGCACGAGTGGTGCGCGGGAGGACCGATGGCGAGGCCACCGACGAGGCCGTCCTCGCGGGCTGAGACGCAGGTCGAGGCGCACGTCCAGGCACAGCCGGAAAAGAGTCTTCATACCCTTCCTGTGCGATCCACATGCGCATCGCGGCCATGTTTCTTACCCCAATCCGGCTGAACTTTTGTTGATCGCGGGTTGGTTGGCCCCTGCATCGCCCTACCCTTCAGAGGGTGAACCAGTTGAAGTCCCGTGAGTCAGAGGCCGACAAGCCCGGGGAATCCGTGCCGGGCACCGCACTTCCGGGTGCGCTGCCCGAGGCGCTCCGCGCCGAACTCGTTGCCTTCCGGCGCGACATGCACATGCACCCCGAGCTGGGCAATCAGGAGTTCCGCACCACCGCGGCGCTCAAGACCCGGCTCGAGCAGGCGGGGCTCGCGCCGCGACTGCTCGGCATGGGGACCGGCCTCATCTGTGACATCGGCACCGAGGACGGCGAGTGGCGTGGCGGGCGCGGCATGCTCGCGCTGCGCGCCGACATCGACGCGCTGCCGATCCCGGACACCAAGACGGACTGCGCCTACCGGTCGACGGTGCCGGACCGGGCGCACGCGTGCGGGCACGACGTGCACACCACGGTCGTGCTCGGCGCGGGCCTCGTCCTGGCGGACCTGCACAGCAAGGGCCAACTGCCGCACCCCGTACGGCTGCTGTTCCAGCCGGCGGAGGAGGTGCTGCCCGGCGGCGCGCCCGACGCGATCGAGTGCGGGGTCCTGGACGGCGTACGCGGCATCATCGGCGTGCACTGCGACCCGAAGGTCGACGCGGGGCGCATCGGGATCAGGCCGGGGCCCATCACGTCGGCGTGCGACCGCCTGGAGGTCACGCTCGACGGTCCCGGCGGTCACACGGCGCGACCGCACCTGACGACCGACCTGGTCACGGCCGCGGCCAAGGTCGCCACGGAGGTCCCCGCGCTCGTCGCCCGCCGCGTCGACGCCCGCTCGGGGCTCGCCGTGACGTGGGGGCGCCTGGAGACGGGGCACGCGTGCAACGTGATCCCGCAGCACGCCGAGCTGTCCGGCACGGTGCGCTGCCTCGATCTCGACGCGTGGCGGCAGGCGCCCGACCTCGTGCACGGCGCCATCCAGGAGATCGCGGACCTGTACCGCGCGAAGCCGGTGGTCAACTACATCCGCGGGGTCCCGCCGGTGGTCAACGACCCGGTGGTCACGGACCTGTTGCGCGACGCGATGGCGGCCCGCCGCGGCCCCGACTCGGTCGAGGACACGCAGCAGAGCCTCGGCGGCGAGGACTTCTCCTGGTACCTGGAGCACGTCCCCGGCGCGATGGCCCGCCTCGGCGTGAAGCCGCCGGGCGACCGGGGGTCCCGGGACCTCCACCAGGGCGACTTCGACGTGGACGAGTCGGCGATCACGGTCGGCGTGGAACTCTTCACGGCGGCGGCGTTGCTGGACACCTGAGCGCGGGGTACCGGCACGAATCGGTAACGCCCCCGTCAAGGGCATTCCTCGGACTTTCTACGCGCGTTATCGTGCGCCGAACTGGGCGCCATACAAGGCGTGTTGGACGAATGGGGACTCCTGATGCGTCGAATACCGCGGCTCACGAAGATGGCCGTAGGCATCACCGGCCTGGCGCTCGCCGCCACCGCCTGTGGCGGCACCAGCAGCGAGAAGGGCGGAAGCGGCGACAAGAGCGGTGAGAAGCTCGGCCTCGCCATCGCGTACGACGTCGGCGGCAAGGGCGACCAGTCGTTCAACGACTCCGCCTACGAGGGCATGCTCAAGGCGAAGAAGGAGTTCGGCTACAAGACCGCCGACCAGGAGCCGAAGGACGGCGAGTCCGACGACGACAAGGTGCAGCGGCTCGCCAACCTCGCGAAGGCCGGCTACAACCCGGTCGTCGGCATCGGCTACGCCTACGGCCCGGCGATGAAGGAAGCCTCGAAGAAGTACCCGAAGACGACCTTCGGCATCGTCGACTCGGTCGTCGAGGGCAAGAACGTGGCCTCGCTGGTCTTCGCCGAGAACGAGTCCTCCTACCTGGCCGGTGTCGCCGCGGCCAAGGCCACCAAGTCCGACCACGTCGGCTTCGTCGGCGGCGTCGACAACGAACTGATCAACAAGTTCGAGGCCGGCTTCGAGCAGGGCGTCGAGGACACCAAGAAGGGCGTCAAGATCGAGGTCCAGTACCTCGACGAGGACCCCGCCAAGGGCTTCGCCAGCCCCGACCTCGGCGAGGCAGCCGCCAACAAGCAGCTGGAGGACGGCGCCGACGTGATCTACCACGCGGCGGGCCTGTCCGGGCAGGGCGTCATCAAGGCGGCCGCCGAGCAGAAGAAGTGGGTCATCGGCGTCGACTCCGACCAGTACAAGCAGAAGACCCTCGCCAAGTACAAGGACTACATCCTCACTTCGGCGCTCAAGGAGGTCGGTGAGTCCGTGTACTCGCTGGCCAAGTCCGTCGAGGACAAGAAGCCGCTGAGCGGGGTGCAGACCTTCGATCTCAAGGTCGACGGCGTGGGGGCCTCGGAGTCCAACCCGAAGTTCAAGGAGATCGCGGGTCTCGCGGACGCGGTCGCCAAGGCCAAGGAGGGCATCGTCGGCGGTTCGATCAAGGTCGCCACGAAGCCGGCGAAGCAGTGACCCGGACGGGCTGAGCCCGATCCGAACGGTGCCGCCGGCCGGGCCCGACCGGCGGCACCGCAAACCCGGCCGTATACGGCCTCGTACCCCGTCGATAACAGTCTGGACAACCAGGGTTCTCTGTCGGGTCTACGCGCGTTACTCTGCGGCGAACTCAGCGTCGGCCCCCTGCTGTTCCGGCGCTTGTACGAAGGAGCACTTCTCATGCGCCGGGTTTCCCGTATAGCGGTCGCAGGCACCGCGACCGCCTCGCTCGCCCTCGCCCTCTCCGCCTGCGGAGGCACCTCGTCGGACGCCCAGTCGTCCTCCGACGGTGGCAAGGACAAGGGCCTCGCCATCGCCTACGACGTCGGCGGCAAGGGCGACCAGTCGTTCAACGACGCCGCGTACGACGGCCTCCGCCAGGCCAAGAAGGAGTTCGGCTACCAGGTCGCCGACCAGGAGCCGAAGGACGGCGAGTCCGACGACGACAAGACCCAGCGCCTCGTGCAGCTGGCGAAGATGGGCTACAACCCGGTCGTCGGCATCGGCTACGCGTACGCGCCCGCCGTCAAGGAGGCCGCGGCGAAGTACCCGAAGACCACCTTCGGCATCGTCGACGACGCGACCGCCAAGGGCGACAACATCGCCGACCTGGTCTTCCAGGAGAACGAGGTGTCCTACCTCGCCGGTGTCACCGCCGCCCTGAAGACCAAGTCGGACACCGTGGGCTTCGTCGGCGGCGTCGACAACGCGCTGATCAACAAGTTCCAGGCCGGTTTCGAGCAGGGCGTCAAGGACACCAAGAAGGGCGTCAAGGTCGAGGTCCAGTACCTCGACGAGGACCCCGCGAAGGGCTTCGCCTCGCCGGACCTCGGCAAGGCCGCCGCCGAGAAGCAGCTGGAGGACGGCGCCGACGTCGTCTACCACGCGGCCGGCCTGTCCGGGCAGGGCGTCATCGAGGCGGCCGCCGCCGAGAAGGCGTACGCGATCGGTGTCGACTCCGACCAGTACTCCCAGGCCCCGCTGAAGAAGTACAAGAAGTACATCATCACCTCCGCCACCAAGGACGTCGCCAAGGCGATCTTCAACCTGGCGCAGTCGGTGGAGGACGGCAAGCCGGAGACCGGTGTCGTCACCGGTGACCTGAAGTCCGGCGAGGTCTCGCTCGCCGACTCCAACCCCGAGTTCAAGAGCGACTCCAAGCTCCAGGCGGCCCTGAAGAAGGCCGAGCAGGGCATCGTCGACGGCTCCGTCAAGGTGCCGGAGAAGCCCCAGAAGTAACACGCGGGAAGCCGGGCGCGGGGTGTCGGTGCTCTCCTTCGGGAGGAGCCTTCTTCCCCGCGCCCTTCATCTGCGATCCTGCTCGAACTCACTTCTCGCACACCGCTGTTGGGGCGCTACGCGTGTAGGCGACCCCCTTCCCCAGGAGAGTGCGCCATCGCCACGTCAAGCTCCCCTCCCACCACCGTCGCCGTGGAACTCAAGGGCATCACCAAGCGGTTCCCCGGTGTGGTCGCCAACCACGACATCCGCCTCACCGTCCACAAGGGCACCGTGCACGCCCTGGTGGGGGAGAACGGGGCGGGCAAGTCGACCCTGATGAAGATCCTCTACGGCATGCAGAAGCCGGACGAGGGCACCATCACCATCGCCGGTGAGGAGGTCTCGTACTCCTCGCCCGCCGACGCCATCGCGCGCGGCATCGGCATGGTCCACCAGCACTTCATGCTCGCGGACAACCTCACCGTCCTGGAGAACGTCGTCCTCGGCAGCGAGAAGCTGTACGGGATCGGCGGCAGGGCCCGCCGCAAGATCCTGGAGATATCCGAGCGCTACGGGCTCGGGGTGCGCCCCGACGTCCTCGTCGAGGACCTCGGCGTCGCCGACCGGCAGCGCGTGGAGATCCTCAAGGTCCTCTACCGCGGCGCCACCACCCTGATCCTCGACGAGCCGACCGCCGTGCTCGTCCCGCAGGAGGTCGACGCGCTCTTCGACAACCTGCGCGGGCTCAAGGCCGAGGGCCTGTCCGTCATCTTCATCTCGCACAAGCTCGGCGAAGTCCTCTCCGTGGCCGACGAGATCACCGTCATCCGGCGCGGCACCACGGTCGGCACCGCCGTCCCCGCCGAGACGACGCCGAAGCAGCTCGCCGAGCTGATGGTGGGCAGCGAACTGCCCACCCCGGAGACGGCGGAGTCCACCGTCACCGACCGCCCGGTCGTCGAGGTCGACGAGCTGCGCCTCGCGGCGCCGCACGGCGGCAAGCCGCTCCTCGACGGCATCACGTTCACCATCCACGCGGGCGAGGTCCTCGGCCTCGCGGGCGTCGAGGGCAACGGGCAGACCGAGCTGATCGAGGCGCTGATCGGCCTGGAGCACGCGGACAGCGGCACCATCAAGCTGCTCGGCGAGGAGATCACCTCCTGGGCCACCCGCAGGCGCCGCGAGTCCGGCATCGGCTACATCCCCGAGGACCGGCACCGCCACGGCCTCGTCCTGAGCGCCCCGCTCTGGGAGAACCGGATGCTCGGCCACGTCACCGAGCGGCCCAACAGCAAGGGCTTCTGGCTCGATCCGAAGGCCGCGCAGGCCGACACCGAGCGGATCGTCAAGGAGTACGACGTCCGCACCCCCGGCATCGACGTCACCGCGGACTCCCTGTCCGGCGGCAACCAGCAGAAGCTGATCGTCGGCCGGGAGATGAGCCACAACCCGAAGTTCCTGATCGCCGCCCACCCCACCCGCGGTGTGGACGTCGGCGCGCAGGCGCAGATCTGGGACCAGATCCGGGCGGCCCGCCACGAGGGGCTCGCGGTGCTGCTCATCTCGGCCGACCTCGACGAGCTGATCGGCCTCTCCGACACCCTCCGGGTCATCTACGACGGCCGCCTCGTCGCCGACGCCGACCCGGCAGCCATCACCCCGGAGGAGCTGGGATCCGCCATGACCGGTGCGGCCTCGGGCCACCTGGAGCACACGGAAGACGGTGCCTGACCATGAACATCAGCAAGCGCTGGGATTCCGAGAGGATCCTGCTCGCCGTCGCAGGACCGGTCATCGCCCTGGTCGTGGCGTTCGCCCTGACCGCGATCGTGCTCGCGGCGTCCGGCGAGAACCCGATCGAACCGTTCTCGATCATGTTCGAGCAGGCGACGTTCTCCGACGTCCAGGTGCTCATCATCAATGACGCCGCCGGCCTCTACGTCGGCGCGCTCGCGGTGGCCATCGGCTTCCGGATGAACCTCTTCAACATCGGCGTCGAGGGCCAGTACCGGCTCGCCGCCTGTGTCGCCGCCATCGTCGGCGCGCACATCGCGTTCCCGGCCTTCCTCCAGATCCCGCTGCTCATCCTGTCGGCGGCCGTGACCGGCGCGATCTGGTCCGGCATCGCGGGCATCCTCAAGGTGACCCGCGGCGTCAGCGAGGTCGTCTCCACGATCATGCTGAACTCGATCGCGGCCTCCGTCATCGCGTACCTCACCCTGGAGGACGCCTTCGGCGTCGCCGTCGGCAACAACCGCACCACCGGCGAGATGGACAAGGCGGGCTGGTTCCCCGGCATCAGCCTGGGCGACGCCGTCGGCACCATCTACGGCTTCGTCTTCGTCGCGATCGCGCTTGGTGTCGTCTACTGGGTGATGCTCAACCGCACCCGCTTCGGCTTCGACCTGCGGGCCTCCGGCGCCTCCGACACCGCGGCCGCGGCCTCCGGCGTCTCGGCGAAGAAGATGGTCCTCACGGCGATGCTCCTGTCGGGCGCGGTCGCGGGCCTCGCCGGTCTGCCGACGCTGCTGGGCTCGACGCACACCTTCTCCGACTCGTTCCCGGCCGCGCTCGGCTTCAACGCCATCACGGTGGCGCTGCTCGGCCGCAACAGCCCGGTCGGCATGGCGCTGGCCTCGCTGCTCCTGTCCTGGCTGTTCAACGCGGCCGACCCGCTGGACCTCCAGGGCTACAGCTCCGAGATCGCCACGATCATGCAGGGCCTCATCGTGATCGCCGTCGTCGTCTCCTACGAGGCCGTCCGCGTCTGGGGCACCCGCCGCCAGCAGCAGCGCGTCGGCGCCGAACTCGCCGCGGGCCATGTGCTCACCGCCTCCGACAACAACGACAAGAAGCCGGAGGTGGCCGCCCGATGAGTACGGCTCCCGTTCTCGACAAGCCCGCGGCGCCGACGGCGCGGCGGAAACTCAGCCTCCCGGTCCTGCTCCTGGTCATCGCGGGCCTGCTCTGCCTGGTCTCCGCGGTCCGCCTGATCACCGACGCCAACGGCCTGACCTCCGTCAGCCAGATGTCGACCGCGCTCCAACTCGCCGTACCCATCGGCATGGCGGGCCTCGGCGGTCTGTGGGCGGAGCGCGCGGGCGTCGTCAACATCGGCCTCGAAGGCATGCTGATCCTCGGCACCTGGTTCGGCGCCTGGGCCGGCTACCAGTGGGGTCCCTGGGTCGGCGTGATCGCCGCGTTGATCGGCGGTGCGCTCGGCGGCCTGGTGCACGCCCTCGCCACGGTCACCTTCAACGTCAACCACATCGTCTCCGGTGTGGCCATCAACATCCTCGCCCTCGGCGCCACCCGCTACCTGTCCGTCCTGATGTACGACGGGATGGAGGGCGCCACCTCCCGCCAGTCGCCCGCGGTGCCCTCGCTCGGAGAGTTCACGGTCCCCGGCCTCGCGGACGCCCTCGCCGACCTCAACAAGCAGGGCTGGTTCCTGATCTCGGACGTCGCGGGCCTGCTCGGCGGCGTCATGACGGGCGTGTCCTGGCTGACGCTCATCGCGGTGCTCCTGGTCCCCGCTTCCTGGTGGATCCTGTGGCGCACCTCGTTCGGCCTGCGGCTGCGGTCCTGCGGCGAGAACCCGGTCGCGGCCGAGTCCCTCGGCGTCAACGTCATCAAGTACAAGTACGTGGCCGTGATCGTCTCCGGCGCCCTCGCGGGCCTCGGCGGCGCGTTCCTGTCGATGGTGTCCTCCAACTACTACCTGGAGGGCCAGACGGGCGGCCGCGGCTACATCGGCCTCGCCGCGATGATCTTCGGCAACTGGATGCCGGGCGGACTCGCCCTGGGCGCGGGCCTGTTCGGCTACAGCGACACCCTCAAGGTGCGCGGCGGCACCGAGAACACGCACGCGCTGCTCCTGCTGATCGCGCTCCTCGCGCTCCTCGCGGTGGCCTGGCTGATCTGGAAGAAGAAGTACGTGGGCGCGGTAGTCACCCTGGCCGTCTCGGTCCTGCTCTTCTTCTGGTACTCCTCCACCGATTCGGTACCGAGCCAGGTCGCCACGGCCATGCCGTACGTCCTGACGATGCTCGTCCTGGCACTCTCGGCACAGCGCCTGCGCATGCCGAAGGCGAACGGCAAGCCGTACCGGAAGGGGCAAGGCACGTGACGGTCGACTGGGACCACCTGAGAGCGGCGGCTCGCGAGGCCATGTCCCGCGCGTACGCCCCGTACTCGGGATTCCCGGTCGGCGCGGCGGCCCTGGTGGACGACGGCCGCACGGTCTCCGGCTGCAACGTCGAGAACGCCTCGTACGGCCTCGGCCTGTGCGCGGAGTGCGGCCTCGTGTCGGAACTGGCGGCGACGGGTGGCGGCCGCCTCACCCACTTCACGTGCGTGGACGGCAAGGGCGACCTGCTGATGCCGTGCGGCCGCTGCCGTCAGCTCCTGTACGAGTTCGGGGGGCGTGAGCTGCTCCTGGAGACGGCGTCGGGCGTACGGACGCTGGGCGAGATGCTGCCGGACGCCTTCGGACCGGAGCACCTCAACTGACCTGCCCGTGAACCCTCTTGAGGGCCGTCTTCCCGACCCGGTTCCGATCCGGTCGGAGAGACGGCCCTTTTGCCGTCGCGCGCGCGGCCGACGAGAGCCTCGTCGGCTACTTCCAGGCGCCGAGCTGGCGCAGCTGCGCGAGGGCGTCGACGACCCCCCAGATCTCCACGATGCGCTCGCCGTCGAACCGGAAGACGAACATCTCGTCGTACGCGACGGCGTTCCCGGTCGCGGCGATCCCGTGGAACTCGCCCCGGTGCGTGCCGGTCACCCGGTTCCTGATGACGACCTTGTCGTCCTCGGCGATCACGTCCTGGACGGCGACGTGCAGATCCGGGTAGGCGCGCAGCAGCACCACCCACACCTGCTTCAGGGCCTGCGCGCCGGTCATCCCGGTCGGGGTCGGGGAGTGGAACAGGACGTCGGGGGCGACGAGTTGGTCGACGGCCTTGGCGAAGACCTCCGCGTCGCCGGAGTTCATGGCGTCGTGGAAGCGGGCGAACAGTACCTTGTTGGCGGCGGCCTGGTCGGTGGACATGGACCCTCCTCGGTGGCGGTGCCGGCGTTCTGGACGGCGTTCCGGATTGCGTTCCGAAGTGGATGACGGTCGGGTCCGGCCGAATGTGACATCGCCTTCACGCGAGCCGTCTATGCGCGTAGAGTCGGCGTGCCAGAGAGCGCGTCACGCCCGCCCTGAACCGTTGGAGGATCTGCCATGGACGTCATCTCCGTCATCCGTACGAAGCGGGACCGCGGGCGGCTCTCCGACGCGCAGATCGACTGGGTCGTGGACGCCTATACGCGCGGCGACGTCGCCGACGAGCAGATGTCCGCCCTGGCCATGGCGATCTTCCTGAACGGGATGGACCGCGCGGAGATCGCCCGGTGGACCGCCGCGATGATCGACTCCGGTGACCGGATGGACTTCTCGGCCCTGTCCCGCCCCACCGCCGACAAGCACTCCACGGGCGGCGTCGGCGACAAGATCACGCTGCCGCTCGCGCCCCTCGTCGCGGCCTGCGGCGCGGCCGTGCCGCAGCTGTCGGGGCGCGGTCTCGGCCACACCGGCGGCACGCTCGACAAGCTGGAGGCGATCCCCGGCTGGCGCGCGAACATCACCAACGACGAGATGATGCGCACCCTCGAGGACGTCGGCGCGGTCGTCTGCGCGCCGGGCAGCGGCCTCGCCCCCGCCGACAAGAAGCTGTACGCGCTGCGCGACGTGACGGCCACCGTGGAGTGCATCCCGCTGATCGCCTCCTCGATCATGTCGAAGAAGATCGCGGAGGGCACGGGCTCACTGGTCCTCGACGTGAAGGTCGGCTCGGGGGCCTTCATGAAGGAGATCGGCCCGGCCCGCGAACTGGCCCGCACGATGGTCGGGTTGGGCGCCGACCACGGCCTTCCGACGGTCGCCCTCGTTACCGACATGAACACCCCGCTGGGCCTCACCGCGGGCAACGCGCTCGAAGTCCGGGAATCCGTCGAGGTGTTGGCGGGCGGCGGCCCCGCCGACGTCGTCGAGCTGACCCTCGCCCTCGCCCGCGAGATGCTCGACGCGGCGGGCCTGAAGGACGCCGACCCGGCGAAGGCGCTCGCCGACGGCCGCGCGATGGACGCGTGGCGACGGATGATCGCGGCACAGGGCGGCGACCCGGACGCGGCCCTGCCGACGGCCCGCGAGACGCACGTGGTGACGGCGGCGGAGTCCGGCGTGCTCACCCGCCTCGACGCGATGGGCGTGGGCCTCGCCGCCTGGCGCCTCGGCGCGGGCCGCTCCCGCAAGGAGGACCCGGTGCAGGCGGCGGCGGGCGTCGAACTCCACGCCAAGCCGGGGGACTCCGTCTTCGCGGGGCAGGTGCTCATGACGCTGCACACGGACACGCCCGACCGCTTCGCGTACGCGCTCGAAGCACTGGAGGGCGCGTACGACATCGCCCCCGCCGGCACGGACTTCACGGCGCGCCCCATTCTGCTGGAACGTATCGCCTGACCTGCGGTTTCCTCCTTCGGGTGAACGGGACCGGTGGACCTGTGCCGGTCTCGTTCGGCATGCTGGTATCGGTGACGACCGATAGGAGCACCGCCATGAGCGCACTCGCCGTCGAGCCCGAGCCCGCCAAGGGGTCGGACTGGGACGAGATCGTCCGTGTCTGGGAGGACACGGACGCCCCCGAGGGCTGCAAGGTGGAGATCATCGAGGGGATCGTCACCTTGGCACCGCCGCCTTCCGAAGCACACAACGACGCCGCCGAGCTGGTCACCGAAGTCCTCTGGCCCGTCCGGCCCAAGGACTGCGGGATCTACCAGACCCTGGGCCTGGTGGCTGCCGACGCCGCCGGGCTCTACATCCCCGACCTCTGCGTCGTCCCCCGTGCCGCGCTCCGTGAGCGCAGGCGCGTCCAGGCGGCGGAGGCCGAACTGGTCGTCGAGATCACCTCGCAGAGCAACGCCAACCACGACCGCGTCAAGAAGGCCCACGGCTACGCGAAGGCGGGAGTCCCGCTCTATCTGCTGCTCGACCCGTGGCACTCCGGCCGCCCGACGGCCACCCTCTACGGGGAACCGGACAACGGCACGTACCGCGTGCTGGCCTCCGTCGAGTACGGCGAGGAACTCGCCCTGCCCGCCCCCTTCGACGTCACCCTCGACACCAACGCGCTTCCCCTGAACGACTGACGGTCACCCCAACAACGCCGCCACCACGACCAGCGCCGGCACCGACGCCATCGTCGACAGCAGGATCGACTCCCGCGCCAGGCGCTCGCCCACCCGGTAGTGGCTCGCGTACGTGAAGATGTTCTGGGCCGCCGGAAGCGCCGACGTCACCACGACGTCGAGCAGCCGCGCCCCGTGCAGCCCGAACACGAAGGACGCGAGCGCCCACGCCACCACCGGCTGGCCGACGGCCTTCAGCACCGTCGAGAGCAGCACCGGCACGCGGTCCGCGCCCCGGCCGCCCGGCCAGGAACTCCCGCACAGCGATATCCCGAACGCGATGAGGATCGCGGGCACCGACATGTTCGCGATCAGTTCCAGCGGGTCGAAGATCGGTGACGGCACCGTCCACCCCGTCGCCGACACCAGCACCCCGCACAGCGAGCCGATCGCGATCGGGTTCCGGAACGGGGTCAGCAGCCGCTGCGCCCACGAGAGCCGCTCCGCACCGGTCGCCGACGCCCCCGTCAGGTCGAGCACCGTCAGCGCCACCGGCGTCACCACGAGCTGCTGGAAGAGCAGCACCGGGGCGACGAGCGAGGCGTCCCCGAGGACGTACACCGCGATCGGGATGCCCAGATTCCCCGAGTTCACATAGCTGGAGCACAGCGCGCCGATCGTGGTCCGGCCCGCGCCCCACCCGCGGATGACACCCGCCGCGATGAACAGGCCGGCCATCGCCGCCGTGGACAGCGCGGTGACGAGCAGGCTCGGCGAGAGGATCACCGCCAGGTCCGCCTTGGCCAGCATCGTGAACAGCAGCGCGGGCGTCGCCACATGGAACGTCAGCTTCGTGAGGACCTCGCGGCCCTCGGCGCCCAAGTGGCCGCGCCGCCCGATGACGTAGCCGACCGCGATGACGATCGCGATGACCGCGAAACCGTTGAGTACCCCCTGCACACGTCAAGACTCCGTCGTGAGCGGATCGCCGGTCAACGTTGATCCACTATCCGAATCAACGTGATCCAGCCCACGCATCAGTCTCCGGACGGGACCGATGAATTCCGCACCGCCGCACGGTCATTCGTACGTGGCCGATTCCTCGCTCTCTCCCGAGTCCTCGCCCGTCGTGGTGCTCGCCGGGCCCATCCGCTCCGGCGACGCGCCCCGGCTGTGCGAACGCCTGCGCGCAGCCCTGCCCGGCGCCCACGCCGTGACCTGCGACGTCTCCGGCGTGACCACCGCCGATCTCCCGACCCTCGACGCGCTTGCCCGGATGCAGCTCTCCGCCCGCCGCGCCGGGTCACGGATGGTGCTCCGCGACCCGCCCGCGGGACTCGCCGTACTCCTCGAACTCGCGGGGATGGCCGCGGTGCTGGGAGCGGCCGCCGCCGAGGAGTCAGGCGTCGAGATGGTCCGGGACACCGAACAGCGGGAACCAGCGCTGCGTGTCGAGGAAGCAGTGATACCCCGCGATCCGCCCCGCTGAGAACTCGATGACCTGGATCGCCCAGGGCGTGAAGCCTCCCTTGTCCGGGTCCGGCTTGTAGTGGGCGAACGCCGGCGTCCCGTTCGACACCACCGGCAGCAGGCGCGAGCCCGCGCAGGACGCGCCGATCGTCGTCATGAAGCCCGTGATGTCCTCGGGGCCGCGCAGCCACAGGTCGAACGGCGGCATCGTCATGATGGCGTCCTCGGCGAGCAGCTCGGTGAGGGCCTTCATGTCGTAGCCCTCGAACGCCGCGATGTAGCGCTCCAGGAGCTTCTGCTGCTCCTCGTCGAGCGGATTCGCCGTCGCGGAGTCCGCGGGCGGGGCCTCCGCCAGCGTCGCCCGCGCCCGCTGCAGCGCGCTGTTCACCGACGCCACCGAGGTGTCCAGCAGGTCCGCGACCTCCTGGGCCTTCCACGCCAGGACCTCGCGCAGGATCAGCACCGCCCGCTGCTTCGGCGGCAGCTGCTGCAGCGCGGCGATGAACGCGAGCCGCACCGACTCCCGGGCCACGGCCGCCTCCGCCGGATCGTGCACCGTGGGCAGCACGCGGGCGTCCGGAATCGGTTCGAGCCACACATTGTCGGGACGGGGGTTGAGCGCGGCCTGGGCGAGCGGCGCCGCCGCCGTCAGGTCCATCGGGCGGGCCCGCTTGTTCCCCGCGTTCAGCGAGTCCAGGCACACGTTCGTCGCGATGCGGTACAGCCACGAGCGCAGCGACGAGCGGCCCTCGAACTTGTCGAAGCTGCGCCAGGCCCGGACCATCGTGTCTTGCACGGCGTCCTCGGCCTCGAACGCCGAGCCCAGCATCCGGTAGCAGTACCCGGTCAGCTCGACCCGGTGCTTCTCCAGGTCGTCGAGACCTGCCTTTGTCGCGGTGTCACTCATTTCAACGCCCCCATCGCCGCTGTGAGTTCCAGCACGACGAAAGCTACCGCAGCCCACTGACAACGGCCCCCCGACCTGGAAAAAGCCCAGGTCAAGAGGGGGCCGTCGGAACGCCAGGGGCGGTTGTTCAGATCGCCGGACGCGTCCGGGCCGCGTACGTGCCCCACACAGTGATCGCCACGACGCCGAGCACCGCGAGGAAGCCGAGGCCCACCGTCCCCGACCAGCCCGCCGCGTGGAAGGCGACCGCGCCGACGGCAGAGCCGACGCTCGACCCCACGTAGTACATGGTCTGGTAGAGCGCGGAGGCCTGCGCCCGCCCGTGCGTGGCGGTGTGGCTCACGGACGACGAGGCCGTGGCGTGCCCCGCGAAGAAGCCCGCCGTGATCAGCACCAGGCCCAGCAGGACGAGGACGATGTTCGGCACGAGGGCGAGGAGCAGCCCCGCCATGGTCGTGCCCGCCGCCAGGTACAGCGTGCCGCGCCGCCCGAGCCGCGTGACGAGGCGGCCCGCGGCGGCCGACGAGACCGTCCCCACCAGGTAGACGATGAAGATCGAGCCGACGACGCCCTGCGGGAGCGAGAAGGGCGCCGCGGACAGCCGGTAGCCGATCACCGTGTAGACCCCGCCGAACACCATCATGAACAGCGCGCCGATCAGGTACAGGCGGCGCAGCAGCGGGTTCGCGAGGTGGCTGCCGACCGTGGCGGCGAGGGCGCGCGGGCGCAGCGACCCCGGCGTGAAGTGGCGCGGAGTCGGCAGCAGCATCCGGAACGCGACGGCGCACGCCACCGCGATCACGCCGATCACCCCGACGGCCACCCGCCAGCCCCAGGCCTGCGCCAGCCAGCCGCCGATGATCCGGCCGCTCATGCCGCCGATGGAGTTGCCGGCGACGAACAGTCCGATGGCCGCGACCAGCGCCTTCGGCCGTACCTCCTCCGCGAGATACGCCATCGCGGACGCGGGAAGACCGGCCAGGGCGGCGCCCTGCAGCGCGCGCAGCGTGATCAGCGCGCCGAGCGAGGGCGCGAAGGGAACCAGGAGGCCCACCGCGACCGCCACCGTCAGCGAGGCGGTCATCACCGTGCGCCGCCCGAACCGCTCGGACAGGGCGCTCAGCGGCAGCACGCACACCGCGAGCGCGAAGGTCGAGGCGGAGACCGTCCAGGCCGCCGCGCTGGCGCTCGCGCCGTAGTCGTCGGAGATGAGGGGGAGCAGGGCCTGCGTCGAGTAGAGGAGCGCGAAGGTGGCGACTCCGGCGAGGAACAGGGCGAAGCTCATGCGGCGGTAGCCGGGGCCGCCGGGCGTCAGCCGGGTGTCGGCGGTGGGCTGGGGGTCGGCGACCGCGGCGGTGGGAGCGGCCGCCTGGCTACTGGCAGGTGACATGCCCTGAACGTAGGCTCACCTGCATTCATGCGTCCAATGCATGAAGAGGCCATAATCGTTCCCATGCAGCATGAGCAGAGGTCGGAGCAGCGCCTGTCACCCATTGGTGACACGGAAGACATCGTCACGCTCCTCGCCCCGCGCCTCGCCCACTTCGCCGGGGCCGCCCGCACCGAGCACGTCACGCGCGCGGCGCAGGAGATGAACGTGCCGCAGTCCACGCTCTCCCGCGCCCTGGTCCGCCTCGAACGCGACCTGGGCGTCGAGCTGTTCGCCCGGCACGGCCGCACGGTGTCGCTGACGCCCGCGGGCCGTACGTTCCTCGGCTCGGTGGAGCGCGCGCTCGGCGAGATCGAGAAGGCGGTCGAGTCGGTGCGTGCCGACGCCGACCCCGAGTCCGGCAAGGTCGCCTTCGGCTTCCTGCACACCATGGGTACGGAGACGGTGCCCGGCCTGATCCGCGCCTTCCGCGCCGAACACCCCCGCATCCGCTTCAGCCTCGTGCAGAACTACGGGGAGGCGATGCTGGAGCGGCTGCGCGCGGGGGAGCTGGACCTGTGTCTCACCTCGCCCGTCCCGGACGCGCCGGGCCTGGTCGCGCGCCGCCTCGACGAGCAGCGCCTGCGCCTCGTCGTCCCCGACCACCACCGCCTCGCCGCCCGCAAGCGCATCCGCCTGTCGGAGGCGGCCGAGGAAACCTTCGTCACCCTCGAACCGGGCTACGGGCTGCGCCGCATCTGCGACGACCTGTGCGCGGAGGCCGGGTTCACGCCCCGGATCGCGTTCGAGGGCGAGGAGGCGGAAACGCTGCGCGGCTTCGTCGCGGCCGGGCTCGGTGTCGCACTCCTGCCACCCCCGACCGTGCCGCGCCCGGGAGTCGTGGAACTGGCGGTGACGGGCCAGCGGGCGGTCCGCGAGATCGGCGTCGCCTGGCTGGACGGCCACCCGGACACCCCACCCGTAGCGGCCTTCAAGCGATTCCTGCTGTCGCGCAGGGGCAAACTCCTGCCGGAGCACAACACCTCAAGCGCCGCCAATTCAGGCACTGTCGGCGATTGAGGTGCGCAATTCAAGCCCCGCCGGCGATTGAGGCGCGGGGCCCGGGGCAGAGCCCCGCGACCGCACCCCCGGTCCAGCGCCACACTCACACCCGGCGCCCCACTAGAGCGTCCGCCCGAAGCCGGAGGCCAACGGCATCCGCAACCCCAACGGCGGCGGCGCCGCAAACGCATCCCGCAGCGGCCGCGAGAACGGCCGCCCGAACAGCGCGCCCATCGCGAAGTCCACGGCCAGCGAGGCGACTTCGAACCGATGCTGCGCCAGCCCGTGCCCGTCCGAGTGCACCTCGAACCGGCACACGTCACGGTTCGTCTTCTTCGCACGGCCCGCGAGCCGGAAGGACAACTCCGGGTCCGTGCGCCGGTCGTCGGTGCCGTGCACGATGAGGACCCGGCGGCCCGCGAGCTGCCTGACCGGCTCCAGGGGCGCGGCCACATCGTCCTCCGGCAGCCAAGGGGCCAGCGCCAGAACCGAGTTGACGGCGTCGTGGTCGGCCGCGTGCAGCGCCGCCCGGGCGCCCATGTCGATACCGGCGAGGCAGATCGGTACGTCCCCGTAGCGGCGCACGACCTCGTCGGCGGCCCACCGGGCGTCGCGCGCGAGTTCGGCCTGCGTCTCGTTCCAGCCGCGGCACCGGTACTGCACGACGTGCGCGACCAGGCCCGCCTCGCGCCCCGCGCGCGTGAGGCGGCGCGCGAGCGGACGCAGCGCCGCCCGGTCCACGGGCGAGGGTCTGCGGGTCGACGTCTCCTCGCCCGCGGGGAGCAGCAGCACCACGCCGCCCACCGCCCCCGGCACCGGCCCGGCCGCCCTGGCAAGCCGCGCCTCGCGGCCCTGCGTCGCTCGCTGCTGCATGACAGCACAGTGTCAGAAGCCCGGCGGGCGACGCCGGTGGTCGGGTCACTGTTGCGTATCGACGGATCATGTCGTTCACCGCGCGCAACGAACCGACAACGAACCGCAGCGATCTACGCGCGTAGGAGTTAGAGTGCGGAAATGACGAGCCCGATCACCGCGAACCCCAACAGCCCCCGGGTGCCGACCGCCGAGCAGATCCGGCGCGCCCCCAAGGTGCTCCTGCACGACCACCTCGACGGCGGCCTCAGGCCCGGCACGATCGTCGACCTGGCGCGCGAGCAGGGGTACGAGAACCTGCCGGAGACCGACCCCGACAAGCTCGGCGTCTGGTTCCGCGAAGCGGCCGACTCCGGTTCCCTGGAGCGGTACTTGGAGACGTTCAGCCACACCTGCGCCGTCATGCAGACGCGCGAGTCGCTGGTCCGGGTCGCCGCCGAGTGCGCCGAGGACCTCGCCGAGGACGGCGTCGTCTACGCCGAGATCCGCTACGCCCCCGAGCAGCACCTGGAACAGGGGCTCACCCTCGAAGAGGTCGTCGAGGCGGTCAACGAGGGCTTCAGGGAGGGCGAGCGGCGCGCGAAGGAGAACGGGCACCGCATCCGTGTCGGCGCCCTGCTCACGGCGATGCGGCACGCGGCCCGCGCCCTGGAGATCGCCGAACTCGCCAACCGTTACCGGGACCTGGGCGTCGTCGGCTTCGACATCGCGGGCGCAGAGGCCGGCTTCCCGCCCACCCGCCACCTCGACGCCTTCGAGTACCTCAAGCGGGAGAACAACCACTTCACGATCCACGCGGGCGAGGCCTTCGGCCTGCCGTCCATCTGGCAGGCCCTGCAGTGGTGCGGCGCGGACCGGCTCGGGCACGGCGTGCGCATCATCGACGACATCAAGGTGGAGGCGGACGGCGGCGTACAGCTCGGCCGCCTCGCCTCGTACGTGCGCGACAAGCGGATCCCGCTGGAGATGTGCCCCTCGTCGAACCTGCAGACCGGCGCCGCGAGCTCGTACGGGGAGCACCCCATCGGGCTGCTGCGAAAGCTGCACTTCAGGGCCACGGTCAACACCGACAACCGCCTCATGTCCGGTACCTCGATGAGCCGCGAGTTCGAGCACCTGGTCGACGCATTCGGTTACACGCTCGACGACATGCAGTGGTTTTCTGTCAATGCGATGAAGTCAGCATTCATTCCTTTCGATGAACGACTGGCGATGATCAATGACGTCATCAAGCCCGGATATGCCGAGCTGAAATCCGAATGGCTGTTCCGGCAGACCGCTTCCACCAGCGGTTCTGTCGACGAATAGGGGTTTTCGGGGAGGTGCTGACGCGGCCGGGAACGTTTGTTCCCGGCCGGTTTTCCCGGCGGTTCGCTGTTTGCGGGCGCAGCGAAGGAATGTTTACGGTCGTGGACCGCTCATTCCCCCGTCATCGTCAAGAGGACGCATTTCACAATGAAGCAGTCTGCTGTCAAGACCCTCGGTGTCGCCGCTCTCGGAGCCGCCTTCGCCGCCGCCGGCGCCGGTGCCGCGAACGCTGCCCCGGCCGTCCCCGACGCCACCGACGCCGTCGGTTCCGTGACCTCCGCCCTCCCGCTCGAGAACGTGACGTCGACGCTCCCCGGCGCCGAGTCCCTGGGCGGCGCCCAGACCGCGGTCGACAACGGCCTGCACACCGCCGCCCCGGTCGTCGACCAGGCCACCAAGACGGCCCTGCCCGCCGACGGCGGCGACGCCGTCTCCGGGCTGCTCGGCGGCCTGCCGGTCGGCGGCCTCAGCTGACCCGACCCACCGCACACGCCGAAGGGGCGCACCCGCGATCTCGCGGGCGCGCCCCTTCGGCGTGGGTGCGCACGGACGTCACCAGGCCTGGCGGACCTTGTTCTCACTCGGGAACAGGATCCACAGCGCGATGTAGAGCAGGAACTGCGGGCCCGGCAGCAGACACGAGACCACGAAGATCACGCGCATCGTGCTCGCGGAGGTGCCGAAGCGCCGTGCCAGCGCTGCGCACACTCCGCCGATCATCCGTCCGTTGGTGGGGCGGGCAAGGGCGGTCATGGTGGGCTCCTTCGCGAACCGTATGTCTTCGGTGTGTGGTGCTTACGTCTTCGAATGTACGGCGATCGACCCGGCAAAACGTCAGCTCACGGAGCGATGCCGACCCTGGGAATCGTCGGGGTCGGACCCTGAGCCGGCTCCTGCGGGGGGAGGGGCTCGCCGTCGGTCCTGCGGCGGAGCCGGGAGCGCAGGACGGGCACCACGAGGAGATGGGCGAGTGCGACGCCCACCGTGTTCAGGAGCAGCGAGTCGACGTCCACGACCTGACCCGGCACCCCGGTCTGCAGCAGTTCGATGCCGAGCGAGATCAGCGCGGCGACCGCGACCGTGCGCACAAGCGAACCCCACAGCGAAACGTACAGGCGGCCGCCCGCGACGGGCAGCAGCACGCCGAGCGGGGCCAGCAGCGCGAGACCCTCGCCGAGCCGCAGCGCGGCCTCGCGCCAGCCGAGCGCGAGGTCGGAGCGGATGCCGGCCAGGGGATGCAGGTTCGCCGCGCTGACCCAGGGCACATCCAGGGGGCGCAGCGTGAACCAGGCAACGAAGACGAGATGCGCGGCGAGCAGGACGATCCCTGCCGCACGGAAACGGACGGCGGCCCTGTGGCCGCCCGAGCGATGGCGCTGCACGCACCCCTAGACGCCGGGCGCGGGAGGATCGGTTCCGCCGAGGTTCCGCCGACGTTGCGCCGAGGTTCCTGCGCCGTCGCGCCGGGGCCCCGGGCGTTCGTCAGTTCAGGGTCTTCGTCGGAGCGGGGATCAGGCCCGGGCGGGCCTTCAGGGCCTCCGAGCAGGTGTACTCGCGGGGCGGGTCGGCGTCCGGGCCGCCGAGGATCACGTGCTCGTCGTCCTCCGCCGTGACCTCGCTGGTCGCGAACGTGCAGATGACCTGGGCCAGGGCGTACGGGGACAGGTCGTCCGGCGGGGAGTTCAGGCGGAGCGCGTCCGCGGGATCGCCCTCGCGCGGGCCCGAGACCCTGAGGCCGGAGCGGACGTCCGTCGTGTACCCCGCCGACTTCTCCTCGGCGGACGGGGCCGCGGCCAGCTGCGCCAGGAGCTCACGGGCCACCACGACCCGGTCGGAGGACTGGCCGCGCTCCAGCGTGATGGTCCGGTCGACCGTGACCAGCTGCGACGTACAGACCAGATAGACCTGCACCGGGAACTCGCCGCCCGCCTGCGCCTCCACCTTGTCCGAGCCCGACAGGGAACAGCCCACGCGTGTGGGAGCGGCGCCGAAGTCCGTCGGCACCTCCGTGGGACGGATCCCGCACCCCGCGAGCAGCAGCGAGGCGAGGCCGATGAGCGCCAAGGGGCGTACCCGTCGCGTCACTTCGCGGCACCGCCTTCCCGCGCTTCCCTGGCGTCCTCCTCCGTGGCGGAGGCGAGGGGCCCCGCGTCCCGCGGCAGGTGCAGCGTGAACACGGCACCTCCTTCGGGGGAGTTGGCGGCGCCGATCCGGCCCCCGTGGATCCGGGCGTTCTCCATGGCGATGGAGAGGCCGAGGCCGCTGCCCTCCGAGCGGGGCCGCGAGGCGCTCGCCTTGAAGAATCGGTCGAAGACGTGCGGCAGGACGTCATCGGGGATGCCGGGACCGTGGTCGCGCACGGCGATGACGATGTCGTCGCCCTCCACCCGCACCGAGACGCGCACGGGGGACCCGCCGTGCTTGAGCGCGTTGCCGATCAGGTTCGCGAGGATCACGTCGAGGCGGCGCGGGTCGAGGCGGGCGTGGATGCCGCGCTCGGCGTCGAGCTCGACGGCGTCCAGCCAGGCGCGGGCGTCGATGCAGGCGGTGATCTGGTCGGCGAGGTCGACGTCGTCGAGGACGAGCTTGGCGCTGCCCGCGTCGAAGCGGGTGACCTCCATGAGGTTCTCGACGAGGTCGTTCAGGCGCCGGGTCTCGCTGACCACGAGCCGTACGGCCGGTTCGATCATGGGGTCGACGGAGCCGGTCTCGGCGTCGAGCTCCTCCTCCAGGACCTCCGTCACCGCGGTGATCGCGGTCAGCGGCGTGCGCAGCTCGTGCGACATGTCGGCGACGAAGCGGCGCGAGGACTCGTCGCGGGAACTCATGTCCGCGACCTTCTTCTCCAGGTTCTCCGCCGTCTTGTTGAACGTACGGGACAGCTCCGCGAGCTCGTCCGTGCCGGAGACGCGCAGCCGGGTGTCGAGCTTGCCCTCGCCGAGGCGGCGCGCGGCGACGCCGAGCCGGTGCACGGGCTTGAGCACCGTCGTCGCGGCGGCCTGCGCGAGCAGCGCGGAGCCGATGAGGGCGAGCGCGGTGGCGATGCCGAGCGACCAGGCGAGCGAGCTGAGGTCCTTGGCCTCCGGCTCCAGGGACTTGAGCATGTAGCCGGTCGGCCCGTCGTCGACGGTGGCGCCGCCGACCAGGTACGGGGTGTCGTCCTGCGTGATCCGCTGCCAGTACAGGTGGTACGCGTGCTTGTTGCCGCCGTTGATCGGCTGCTTCTTGGTGACCGCGGCCCGCAGCGACTTCGGCACGTCGGCGACGGTGAACGCGTCCAGGTCCGAATTGCCCACGACCCTGCGGCCGTTCTCGTCCTTCGCCATGAGCATCACGCTGAAGTGCTGGCTGCTGCCCGCCATCAGGTTCGCCGCGTGCTGCAACTCGCCCTGCGTGGGCTCCTCGGGCAGCGCCGCCGCCCGGTTCTGCATCTCCTGCTTGAAGTCGCTGAGCGCCGAGTCCTGTGTGCGCGTGAGCACGGCCTCGCGATTGAGCCAGTACGCGATCCCCGACGCGGACACCGCCGCCGTCAGGGCCACGAGCGCGAACACGACGACCAGGCGCAGCCGGAGGCTGGTGAAGCGCAGGCCGGCGAGGAGGGTCTTCTTGGCCGCTGCCGCGCCCCGGAGCTTGTCGTGCGGCTTCGTCACTGAGGCGTGTCCAGCCGGTAGCCCACCCCGCGCACCGTACGGATCAGGGTCGGCGACGACGGCACGTCCTCGACCTTCGCGCGCAGCCGCTGCACACACGCGTCGACGAGCCGCGAGTCACCGAGGTAGTCGTGCTCCCACACCAGGCGCAGCAACTGCTGCCGGGACAGCGCCTGTCCGGGCCGCCTGCTCAGCTCGAGCAGCAGGCGCAGCTCGGTCGGCGTCAGCTGGAGGTCCTCGCCGTTCTTCGTCACCGTCATCGCGGCGCGGTCGATCACCAACGAGCCGAACGTCGCGGCATCGTTGGCCTCCCGCTCGCCGCGCCGCAGCACGGCCCGGATCCGCGCGTCGAGCACCCGCCCCTGCACCGGCTTCACGACATAGTCGTCGGCGCCGGACTCGAGGCCCACCACGACGTCGATGTCGTCGCTGCGCGCGGTCAGCAGGATGATCGGCAGTTGGTCCGTGCGCCGGATGCGGCGGCACACCTCGAAACCGTCGATGCCGGGCAGCATGACATCGAGGACGATCAGATCGGGCCGCTGCTCACGCAGCAGCTTCAGACCGTCCTCTCCGGTGGCAGCGGTGGCGACCCGGTGGCCCTGGCGCGTAAGTGACAGCTCCAGGGCCGTACGGATGGCGTCGTCGTCCTCGATCAGCAACAGGGAAGGCACAAGCGCCATTCTGGCCCATCAGAGGCCTTCAGTTCGACCGAGTGTGCGCGTCAGGTGCGGGGAAGCGGGACGGAACGGGCCCGGCGGGGGCGCTTCCTCCACGTCCGCTCCCTATTACGGGAGCCGCTGTGACAGGCCTGTGACAGTCGACGGACACCGTCATGAACTCGGACCGGCAAGCTTTTGGTCATCGCGAAGAAGCACCGCGACGACGACGCAGAAGTATTCGGTACTCCACGACGGGGGGCGCGAGATGAACACGCTGCACAGCACCAACTCAAGCGCGGTTGTCACGCGTCTGCACGACATGGGCCGAGTGGTTTCCGAGCGTCACGAGAAGTCCGGTGCCGTGAGCGGGCGGGGGTGCGCTCGCGGCACCGGGCGTCAGCACACCGGTCTCATGACGGTGGTTGACGCACGGGAAGCGGTCACCGAGGGGGGCCACGGGGGAGCCGCGTACAGGGGGGACTCGGGGGAGCAGCGCCGGACGTCCTTGTCGGAGGCCGAGTTCACGGCCTACGTCCAGGAGCGCCGCGCCTCCCTGTACGCAACCGCCTACCACCTGACCGGCGACCGGTTCGAGGCCGAGGACCTGCTGCAGAGCGCGCTGTTCTCGACGTACCGGGCCTGGGACCGGATCAGTGACAAGGCCGCGGTCGGGGGCTACCTCCGCCGCACCATGACGAACCTGCACATCAGCGCGTGGCGCCGCCGCAAGCTGAACGAGTACCCGACCGAGGAGCTGCCGGAGACGGCCGGCGACACGGACGCGATGCGCGGCACGGAGCTGCGCGCGGTCCTGTGGCAGGCGCTGGCCCGGCTGCCCGAACTCCAGCGCACCATGCTGGTCCTTCGTTACTACGAGGGCCGCACGGACCCGGAGATCGCGGAGATCCTCGACATCAGCGTGGGCACGGTGAAGTCCAGCATCTGGCGCTCGCTGCGGCGACTGCGCGAGGACGAGGTGCTGAGCTTCGGTCGTGACCAGGAGGAGTCCTTCGGCGAGCTCGTCGCCTGAAGGCCGGGGGGAACGGGGCCCTGTTCGGGGGAGCGGGGTTTCAGCACGGGGGAAGTACGGGGGAGCAGTAGGGGGGATCGGGCGGGACCGGAAGGCCGGGGGGTCTTTCCGGTCCCGTTCCGTGCTTATAAGCCCCTGCGGCGATTGAGCAGCGGGGTCCGGAGCAGAGCCCCGAGGCGTCAACCACGCTGCGGCCCAAGAGTCCGCGCCTTCACACACCGCCCCGCCGCGGCCGCCGCCACCCGCCCCAGCGCCTCCTCCTTGCCGCACGCGTGCGCGCCGAGCGCGACCTGACGGGACACGATGACCCGCTCCGTACGCATCAGACGCCAGCCGCGCCGCAACAGGAACGGCACCGACTTGCGGCCCTCCTTGAGGTCGCGCAGCAACCGGCGGCGGAACGTCGTCGACGGGCGGCCGCGCAGGCACAGCGCGTCGGCGAGCACGCCCAACTCCCGGCAGCGCTCCACGATGTCCGCCGCGAAGATGCCCTCCGCGATGAACAGCGGCGTGCGCTCGATGTCCAGCGTCTCCTCGCCCACCCGCGCGCTGACGGAGATGTCGTAGACGGGAACGCTCGTGCGGCCCTTCGCGCACAGCGCCACGATCGCGGCGACCGCGACCTCGGCGTCCCAGGACAGCGGCGAGTCCCAGTCGATGTCCGAAGTGCCCTCCACCAGCGGCAGCGTGGGGTCCCCCGCCTCCTTGTAGAAGTCGTCGAGGCACAGGACGGGCAGCCCGGAGCGGGCCGCGAACGACGACTTGCCGGAGCCCGAGGGGCCACAGAGCAGGACGACCCGCGTCGGTATCGGAGGATGCGAACTCACGAGACACCAGTGTGCGGCATGGCGACCCTGTCGCCGCCCCGCGTGGTGCCGTTGTGGCGCGCACCACGCCAACTACCCTGTGTACGCACATGATTACACAGGCGAAAGGTTTCGGGCGGAACACCATGGCACGACACGCAGACCACAAACCCACTTCCTCCGTGCGGCGCACCCTGATGCGCGTCGGACTCACCGTGTCCGCGGCGGGCGCGGTCGTCGCAGCGGGGGGCGCCTCCGCGAGCGCGGCGCCGATCCCGCTGCCGCAGACGCAGACCGGTGACGAGAACGTCGACGCGGCGGTCGGCGGCGTATCGACGGCGCTCGACTCGGCGACGTCGAACGGTCTCGGCACGCTGAAGAAGCTGCCGCTCGACCCGCTGGCCAATACGGGCGTCGACCCGCTGGACAACTCGATCGGCACGCAGGTCGCGGACTTCGTGCCGGTCAGCACGGCCGCGGTCACCGGGCCCATCGCCTCCGGGGCGTCGCTGGAGGAGCTGCCCGTGGTGGGCCCCGCGACGAAGGTGCTGCCGGGCTGACCCGGCGCATGACAGTGGCCCCGGCTCCTCCTGGACGGCGGAGGAGCCGGGGCCACTGTCCGCCCTCGTACGAGGGTGGGCTAGTACGCGGAGCCGGACGCGCCCAGCGAACCCGTCGGGTGCCAGACCGTCTTGGTCTCCAGGAAGTACGTCAGGCGGTCCGTGCCCGGGTCCGACGCGAAGTCCTCCACAGGCTGTGGACGGCGGACGCGCTTCAGGTTGTCCGCGGCGGCGATCTCCAGCTCCTTGGCCAGATCGGTGTCGGCGCCCGTGAGGTCGATGCCGTTCACGTCCTGGTGCGCGGCGAGCGACGGGGCGATCTCCGACGCCTTGCCGGACAGGATGTTCACGACGCCGCCCGGCACGTCCGAGGTCGCGAGCACCTCGCCGAGGGAGAGCGCGGGCAGCGGGGACTTCTCGCTGGTGATCACGACGACCGTGTTGCCGGACGCGATCACCGGGGCGATCATCGAGACCAGGCCGAGGAACGACGACAGCTGCGGCGCCACGACCGCGACGACACCGGTCGGCTCGGGCGTCGAAAGGTTGAAGAACGGGCCCGCCACCGGGTTCGCCCCGCCGACGACCTGGCCGATCTTGTCGGTCCAGCCCGCGTACCAGACCCAGCGGTCGATCGCGGCGTCCACGACGGCCGCGGCCTTCGACTTGCTCAGGCCCTCCGCCTCGGCGACCTCGCGCGCGAACTGCTCGCGGCGGCCCTCCAGCATCTCGGCGACGCGGTACAGGACCTGACCGCGGTTGTACGCCGTCGCACCCTGCCAGCCGCCGAAGGCCTTGCGGGCGGCGACCACGGCGTCACGGGCGTCCTTGCGGGACGACAGCGGGGCGTTGGCCAGCCACTCGCCGGTCTTGCGATCGGTCACTTCGTACACCCGGCCGCTCTCGGAACGCGGGAACTTCCCGCCGACGTACAGCTTGTAGGTCTTGAAGACGCTCAGGCGGTTCTGATCAGACATCGAGGTAGGCCTCCAGACCGTGGCGGCCACCCTCGCGGCCGAAGCCCGACTCCTTGTACCCGCCGAACGGCGAGGTCGGGTCGAACTTGTTGAACGTGTTGGCCCAGACGACCCCGGCGCGGAGCTTGTTCGCGACCGCGAGGATGCGCGAGCCCTTCTCCGTCCAGATGCCGGCCGAGAGGCCGTACTGCGAGTTGTTGGCCTTGGCGACGGCCTCGTCCGGCGTGCGGAAGGTGAGGACGGACAGCACCGGGCCGAAGATCTCGTCGCGGGCGACGGTGTGCGCCTGCGTGACGTTCGTGAAGAGCGTCGGCGCGAACCAGTAGCCGGAGGAGGGGAGTTCGCAGGGCGCGCTCCAGCGCTCGGCGCCCTCGGCCTCGCCCTGCTCGGTGAGCGCGGTGATGCGCGCGAGCTGCTCGGCGGAGTTGATGGCGCCGATGTCGGTGTTCTTGTCGAGCGGGTCGCCGAGGCGCAGCGTCGACAGGCGGCGCTTCAGGCTGTCGAGCAGCTCGTCCTGGATCGACTCCTGGACCAGGAGGCGGGAGCCCGCGCAGCAGACCTGGCCCTGGTTGAAGAAGATGCCGGTGACGATGCCCTCGACGGCCTGGTCGATCGGGGCGTCGTCGAAGACGATGTTCGCGCCCTTGCCGCCGAGTTCGAGCGTCAGTTTCTTGTCCGTGCCGGCGACGGTGCGGGCGATCTCCTTGCCGACGGCCGTGGAGCCGGTGAAGGCGACCTTGTTCACGTCGGGGTGGGCGACGAGCGCCGCGCCCGAATCCCCGTACCCGGGAAGGATGTTGACGACGCCCTTCGGCAGGCCCGCCTGGCGGCAGATGTCCGCGAAGAACAGCGCGGACAGCGGGGTCGTCTCGGCGGGCTTCAGGACCACCGTGTTGCCGGTCGCGAGCGCCGGGGCGATCTTCCACGCCAGCATGAGCAGCGGGAAGTTCCACGGGATGACCTGCCCGGCGACGCCCAGCGGCTTCGGCGCGGGGCCGAACCCGGCGTGGTCGAGCTTGTCGGCCCAGCCCGCGTAGTAGAAGAAGTGCGCGGCGACGAGCGGGAGGTCCGCGTCGCGGGTCTCCTTGATCGGCTTGCCGTTGTCCAGCGTCTCCAGGACGGCCAGCTCGCGGCTGCGCTCCTGGATGATGCGGGCGATGCGGAACAGGTACTTGCCGCGCTCGGCGCCCGGTAGTGCGGACCACTTCTCGAACGCCTTGCGGGCCGCCTTCACGGCACGCTCGACATCGGCCTCACCGGCCTGCGCGACCTCGGAGAGGACCTCCTCGGTGGCGGGGGAGACGGTCTTGAAGACCTTGCCGTCGGCGGCGTCGGTGAACTCGCCGTCGATGAAGAGCCCGTAGGAGGGCGCGATGTCGACGACGGAGCGGGACTCGGGCGCCGGAGCGTACTCAAATACAGATGCCATGGGTGATCAGTCCACCGTCACGTAGTCGGGACCGGAGTAGCGGCCTGTCGCCAGCTTCTGACGCTGCATCAGCAGGTCGTTCAGGAGGCTGGAGGCGCCGAAGCGGAACCAGTGGTTGTCGAGCCAGTCCTCGCCCGCGGTCTCGTTCACGATGACCAGGAACTTGACGGCGTCCTTGGAGGTGCGGATGCCGCCCGCGGGCTTCACGCCGACCTGTACCCCGGTCGCGGCGCGGAAGTCGCGGACGGCTTCGAGCATGAGGAGGGTGTTCGCCGGCGTGGCGTTGACACCGACCTTGCCCGTCGATGTCTTGATGAAGTCGGCCCCGGCCAGCATGCCGATCCAGCTAGCGCGCCGGATGTTGTCGTACGTCGAGAGCTCGCCGGTCTCGAAGATGACCTTGAGGCGGGCGGCGCCGGAGGCCTCCTTGACCGCGCGGATCTCCTCGTAGACCTTCATGTACTTGCCGGCGAGGAAGGCGCCGCGATCGATGACCATGTCGATCTCGTCCGCCCCCGCGGCCACGGCCTCCCGTACGTCCCCGAGCTTGACCTCGAGGGCCGCGCGGCCGGCCGGGAACGCGGTCGCGACGGAGGCGACCTTCACGTCCGTGCCGGCGACGGCGGCCTTCGCGGTGGCCACCATGTCGGGGTAGACGCAGACCGCCGCCGTGCGCGGCGTGCCGCGGTCGGTGGGGTCCGGGTTGACCGCCTTGGCGCCGAGGGCCCGGACCTTGCCCGGGGTGTCGGCGCCTTCCAGGGTCGTCAGGTCGATCATCGAGATGGCCAGGTCGATGGCGTACGCCTTCGCCGTGGTCTTGATGGAACGGGTCCCGAGCGAAGCGGCGCGCGCCTCCAGGCCGACCGCGTCGACGCCGGGCAACCCGTGCAGGAAGCGGCGCAGCGTGCTGTCGGACGCGGTGACGTCGCTGAGAGCGGGTGCGGGTGCAGAACTGGGCATGGTCACGAGGGGAGCATATCTACGCGCGTAGCGGCTGTACAGGTCGCGGTGCGGTTGCGGGAGCCGGGGTTGACGTCTCGGGGCTCTGCCCCGGACCCCGCGCCTCAATCGCCGGCGGGGCTTGATCTTGCCCAGCCGCTCAATCGGCCAGCTGACGGCCATGGGGCTTGACGGGTCGGGCACAATCGAGCCATGACGAGCAGCCAGACCACACCTCCGCAGGCAACAGACCGGATCTATCGGTCTCCCGCCGGTATCGCGGGCGGTGTCGCGCTGATCCTGATGGGCGCCTGGCTGGGCGGCGACGCGGTGGTCAACGGGGAGGGGCGGACGCCCTGGACGGTGCTCGCCGTGCTGTTGTTCGTGGTGCCGCTCGTCGTCGCGTTCACGATCCGGCCGGCCGTCTTCGGGAACGAGGACCGGCTGCGCGTGCGCAACCCGTTCCGTGACATCACGCTGCCGTGGGCCACGGTCTCGGGCTTCAGGTCCGGGTACTCGAACGAGGTGCTCGTCGAGGAGGGCACCAAGTACCAGCTCTGGTCCATCCCCGTGTCGCTGCGCGGCCGGCGCAAGGCGCAGCGCCAGCAGATGCGTGCGGCCAAGGGCGGCCGCACGCCCACGGGGGCCAGCGGCCTCCCGGTGACCGAACAGCGCTCGCCCGGCGACCAGGCCATGGACGAACTCCGCGACCTCCACGAGACCCGCGCCGGCGCCGACACCTCCCAGGGCACCCCGAAGACCCGCTGGGCCTACGAAATCATCGCCCCGGCGTTCGTGGGAGCTGTGCTCCTCGTGGTGCTCATCGCGCTCGGCTAGCCACCTATTGAGCCCTCGTGGCGCATCTAGCGGCTGGGCAAAATCAAGCCCCTGCGGCGATTGAGCAGCGGGGTCCGGGGCAGAGCCCCGGGACCGCAACCACGGCTGACGCCGAACTAAATTCCTGCCGCAACCGCAAGGTCCCGCTTGATCGCCGCCAACCGCTCCACGGCAGTGGCCCGCGCCGCAGGCAACGCCGACCGATCGGCGACCGCCACCACGACCTCCAGGTAACACTTCAGCTTCGGCTCCGTCCCCGACGGCCGCACCACGACCCGCGCCCCGTCCAGGGTGTACCGGAGCCCGTCCGTGGGAGGCAGCCCGCCCTCCCCCTCGGAGAGGTCGTCCGCGCGGGTCACCGCGAGCCCCGCCAGCTCCACCGGCGGAGCCTCCCGCAGACGACGCATCGCGTCCGCGATCACCGACAGGTCCTCGACCCGCACGCTCAACTGGTCCGTGGCGTGCAGCCCGTGCGCCAGCGCCAGGTCGTCGAGCGCGTCGAGGAGCGTACGGCCCTGGGCCTTCAGCTCGCTCGCCAGCTCGGTCACGAGCAGCGCCGCCGTGATGCCGTCCTTGTCGCGCACGCCCTCGGGGTCGACGCAGTAGCCGAGCGCCTCCTCGTAGCCGTAGCGCAGGCCCTCGACGCGGGCGATCCACTTGAAGCCGGTCAGCGTCTCCTCGTACGGGAGGCCCGCCGCCTCGGCGATCCGGCCGAGCAGCGAGGACGACACGATCGACTCGGCGAGCACGCCGCTCACGCCCCGCTTCACCAGGTGCGCCGCGAGGAGCGCGCCCACCTCGTCGCCGCGCAGCATCCGCCAGTCGCCGCCGTCCGGCACGGCCACGGCGCAGCGGTCGGCGTCCGGGTCGTTGGCGATGATCAGGTCCGGCGCCTCGGGCAGCGAGCGGGCCGTCGCGAAGGACAGGTCCATCGCCCCCGGCTCCTCCGGGTTCGGGAACGCGACCGTGGGGAAGTCCGGATCGGGCTCGGCCTGCTCCGGCACGAGTACCGGCTCGGGGAAGCCCGCGCGGGCGAAGGCGGCGAGGAGGGTGTCCTTGCCGACGCCGTGCATCGCCGTGTAGACGGTGCGGGCGCCGCGGGCCGAGCCCGGCGCGAGGACCGCGTCCGTGCGCGCGAGGTACGCCTCCAGGACGTCCTCGCCGAGCGTCTCCCAGCCCGACTCCGCGCGCGGTACGTCGTTGAGGGACACCACCGCGTCGATCTCGGCGGCGATCTCCGCGTCTGCGGGCGGCACGATCTGCGAGCCGTCGCCGAGGTAGACCTTGTAGCCGTTGTCGCGCGGCGGGTTGTGCGAGGCCGTGACCTCGACGCCCGCGACCGCGCCCAGGTGCCGTATGGCGAAGGCGAGCACGGGGGTGGGCAGCGGGCGGGGCAGGACCGCGGCGCGCAGCCCGGCCCCCACCATCACGGCGGCCGTGTCGCGCGCGAAGTCCGCCGACTTGTGGCGCGCGTCGTAGCCGATGACGACCGGCCCGTCCGTCTGCCCCTTGGCCTTCAGGTACGCCGCCAGGCCCGCGGCCGCGCGGATGACCACCGCACGGTTCATCCGCATCGGGCCCGCGCCCAGCTCACCGCGGAGACCCGCGGTGCCGAACTGGAGCGTGCCCGCGAAGCGCTCCGCGATCGATTCCAGGTCGCCGGTCTCGATGAGCTTGGCGAGCTCCTCGCGGGTCTCCGGGTCGGGGTCCTCCGCGAGCCAGGTCTTCGCCCGGTCGAGCGGTGTGCTGCCTGATTCGGTCACGGTTCGCATTCCTTACGGGGAGTTCTTGGCCTGCAACGGGGTTGCGGTCTCGGGGCTCTGCCCCGGACCCCGCTGCTCAATCGCCGCAGGGGCTTGATTGTCCGGACCGGCGCCCACATTCTGCGGGAACGGGGCCCGGCAGCCGGGGATCAGATCTTCGCGAGGACCTTCGTCAGCAGGTCGCCCATGGCGGTCGCCGAGTCGCGGCCCGCCTGGAGGACCTCTTCGTGGTTGAGGGGCTCGCCGGACAGGCCCGCCGCCAGGTTCGTCACCAGGGAGATGCCGAGCACCTCGGCGCCCGCCTCGCGGGCCGCGATGGCCTCCAGGGTGGTGGACATGCCGACCAGGTCGGCGCCGAGGATCCCGGCCATCCGGACCTCGGCGGGGGTCTCGTAGTGCGGGCCGGGGAACTGGGCGTACACGCCCTCTTCCAGGCTCGGGTCGATCTCCTGGCACAGCGCGCGCAGCCGCGGCGAGTACAGGTCGGTGAGGTCGACGAAGTTGGCGCCGACGATCGGCGAGGCCGCCGTCAGGTTGATGTGGTCCGAGATCAGGACCGGCTGGCCCGGGCGCATGCCCTGGCGCAGACCGCCGCAGCCGTTGGTGAGCACGACGGTCTTGCAGCCCGCCGCGGCGGCCGTGCGCACGCCGTGCGCGACGGCGGCGACGCCGCGGCCCTCGTAGAAGTGCGTACGGCCCAGGTAGACCAGGGCGCGCTTCTCGCCGACCTGGTACGAGCGGACCGTGCCGCCGTGGCCCGCCACCGCGGCGCCGGTGAAACCGGGCAGCTCGGTGAAGGGGAACTCGGCGGCGGGCTCGCCCAGCGCCTCGGCGGCGGGCGCCCAGCCCGAGCCCATCACGAGGGCGACGTCGTGGGTCTCGGCGCCCGTCAGCTCGCGCAGCCGCGCGGCGGCGGCGTCGGCGGCTGCGTACGGGTCGGCCAGGACGTTGTCCGGAGTAAGAGAAGCGTTCACGCCGACGAGGGTAGCCTGTCGTTGCCTACGCGCGTAGATGTCGGAGGTCACGTCCTTGTGATCGTTGCTTTGTCGTTTCCGACGAACGGGGGTGCGGGAAGCGCTTCCGGGCGCCCTCAGCAGGGGCGCTTGCGCAGCTCCATCGCGTAGTCGTGCGGCGCGCCCGCGGACTCGGCCGCGTCGGCGATCTCGCCCAGGTACCGCGCGGAGGGGAGACCGCCCTCGTACCCGTTCAGTACGTAGAGCCACGCGGGCTCCTCGCCCTCCAGGGTGTCCACGCGGACCCGCATCCGCCGGTAGATGTCGAGGCCGACGCCCTCCCAACGGTCCATCGACTCCTCGTCCATCGGAGCGATGTCGTACAGCGCGACGAAGACCTGTGAACGCGGCGCCTCGACGATCGTGGCGAGTGCGCCCTCCCAGCCCATGTGCTCGCCCCCGAACGTGAGCCGCCAGCCGTTCAGCCAGCCGGTCGCGCGCAGCGGCGAGTGCGGGGCGCGGCGCGTCATGAGCCGCGCGTCGAGATTGCCGGCGTACGCGGCGTAGAGCGACATGGGACCGAGCGTACGTCAGTGGACCCACGTGTCTCGTGAGTAACGGAAGCACCCCTCTTACGAGGAGATACGCGCGCCCCGCGCCCGGACGGGGGCCCCGGCTCGGTGCGGGCTTGAAGCGTGCGGGACAATGGGGCATGTGACTCGGATCGTGATCATCGGTGGCGGACCTGGCGGATACGAGGCGGCGTTGGTGGCCGCGTCCCTCGGCGCGGAGGTGACCGTCGTCGACTGCGACGGCCTCGGCGGGGCGTCGGTGCTCACCGACTGCGTGCCGTCGAAGACCCTGATCGCCACGGCCGAGGTGATGACCACCTTCGACTCCTCTTATGAAGAGCTCGGCATCATCGTCGAGGACGACACCCCCGACCCGGACAGCCCGGCCCGCGTCGTCGGCGTGGACCTCGGCAAGGTCAACCGCCGCGTGAAGCGCCTCGCGCTCGCCCAGTCCCACGACATCACCGCCTCCGTCACCCGCGCGGGCGCGCGCGTGCTGCGCGGCAAGGGCCGCCTGGACGGCCAGCAGGCGCTCGACGGCTCCCGCAAGGTGATCGTCACCGCGGCCGACGGCAGCGAGGAGACCCTCGTCGCCGACGCCGTGCTGCTGTGCACCGGCGGCCACCCGCGCGAGCTGGCCGACGCGCAGCCCGACGGCGAGCGGATCCTCAACTGGACGCAGGTGTACGACCTGGACGAGCTCCCCGAGGAGCTCATCGTGGTCGGTTCCGGTGTCACCGGCGCCGAGTTCGCCGGTGCCTACAAGGCCCTCGGCTCCAAGGTCACCCTCGTCTCCTCCCGCGACCGCGTGCTGCCGGGCGAGGACCCGGACGCCGCCGCCGTCCTGGAGGACGTGTTCCGGCGCCGCGGCATGAACGTCATGGCCCGCTCCCGCGCCGCCTCCGCCAAGCGCGTCGGCGATCGCGTGGAGGTCACGCTCTCCGACGGCCGGGTCATCTCCGGCACGCACTGCCTGATGGCGGTCGGCGCCGTCCCCAACAGCGAGGGCCTCGGCCTGGAGGAAGCGGGCGTCAAGGTCAAGGAGTCGGGCCACATCTGGACCGACAAGGTCAGCCGCACGACCGCTCCCGGCGTGTACGCGGCCGGCGACGTGACCGGCGTCTTCGCCCTCGCGTCCGTCGCCGCGATGCAGGGCCGCATCGCGATGTACCACTTCCTGGGCGACGCGGTGACGCCGCTGAACCTCAAGACGGTCTCGTCGAACGTCTTCACCGACCCGGAGATCGCGACCGTCGGCTACACGCAGGCCGACGTCGACTCGGGCAAGATCGACGCCCGCGTCGTCAAGCTGCCGCTGCTGCGCAACCCGCGCGCGAAGATGCAGGGCATCCGGGACGGCTTCGTCAAGATCTTCTGTCGTCCGGGCACGGGCATCGTGGTCGGCGGAGTGGTCGTCGCCCCGCGCGCTTCGGAACTGATCCACCCCATCTCGATCGCGGTCGACAACAATCTGACCGTCGAGCAGATCGCGAACACGTTCACCGTGTACCCCTCGCTGTCGGGCTCGATCGCCGAAGTGGCGCGGCAGCTGCACACGCGGAAGATCGCCGAAGAGAGCTGATTTCCGGCAACGGGCCGCAGGTCACGGTGAGTTGCGGCCCATGCGCGGGGCATAGGCGTGGTGGGTAGGCGGTCGTTCGCGCCTATACCACTTCAGCCCTTCCTGTGCGAACAGAATCTGTAATTCGGCGCAAACTGCTGAAAGCAGACGGTCGTTGGGGTTACTGTCAGTTTCGTGTTCGCTGCAGAACGTCGTCAATTGATCCTCGAAATGGTGCGAGCCAACGGAGCGGTTTCGCTCCGTGAGCTCGCCCGCGTCGTCCAGACCTCTGAAGTGACCGTACGGCGGGACGTGCGCGCACTGGAGGCAGAAGGACTCCTCGACCGCCGGCACGGCGGTGCGGTATTGCCGGGCGGATTCACGCGGGAGTCCGGCTTTCCGCAGAAGTCACATCTCGCGACCGCAGAGAAGACGGCCATCGCCGATCTCGCCGCGGGTCTCGTCGAAGAGGGCGAGGCCATCGTGGTGGGCGCGGGGACGACCACGCAGGAGCTGGCCCGCCGGCTCGCGCGTGTGCCGGGCCTGACCGTCGTCACCAATTCGCTCCTCGTGGCACAGGCACTCGCCCATGCCAACAGGGTCGAGGTCGTCATGACCGGTGGCACGCTGCGGGGTTCCAACTACGCGCTGGTGGGCAGCGGGGCGGAGCAGTCCCTGCAGGGTCTGAGAGTCTCGCGCGCCTTCCTGTCCGGCAGCGGTCTGACCGCCGAGCGCGGCCTCTCCACGTCCAACATGCTGTCGGCGTCCGTGGACCGGGCGCTCGTGCAGGCCGCGTCCGAGGTCGTCGTGCTCGCGGATCACTCCAAGCTCGGTACGGACACCATGTTCCAGACCGTGCCGACCGATGTGATCACGCGTCTTGTGACGGACGAGCCGCCGGCGCACGACGACCGGGCGGCGACGGAGCTTCAGGCGCTGGCCGATCAGGGTGTGCAGGTCGCTGTCGCGGGGGCCGGGGCGGAGGACCCTACCGGGGGCGGTGAATCCGTCCCGGCGCGGCAGGCGCGTCGGGATGTGCCATTGCCGGGGCAGCGGCGTGGTCAGCTTCCGGGTGGCCATTCGCTGCGTTCCGCCGCCCTGGACACCCCGCCCGAGCGGACGGCCCGGGTGGCCGATCTTCGTCGCCGCTGATCGTTGCACCCGTCCGGCGTTGCGCTCCTGGGGCTCTGCCCCAGACCCCGCTGCTCAATCGCCGCAGGGGCTTGATTTGCCGGTGCCGGTCAACAGGCGATGCCGCGCAAGGTCAGGCGCAGCAGGCGATCCGCCAGTCCCGGGTCCGACGGAGTCTCCTCCGCCGCGAGGGCAATCGCGTTGGTGAGCTGAAGGAGGTCCGTCATGGAGACGTCCTCCCGCACCGCCCCCACCCGCTGCGCTCGCGAGAGCAACGCCTGGCCGGCCTCCCGCATCGGATCACTGCACCGCGCCAGCGCCGAACTCGCGTCCTGCGAGGCCGACATGAGGGCGCGGGACAGCCCCCGGTACTCGCTCGCGTGCGTGATGATCTCGCGCAGCCAGGTCACGAGCGCCGTACAGGGCTGCGGAGCGTCCAGCAGCGCCCGGGAGCGGTCGAGCAGATCGTTCACCGCCTCCTCGAAGACGGCGCTCATCAGCGCGTGCCGGTTGGGGAAGTGCCGGTACAGCGTGCCGATGCCGACCCCGGCCCCGCGGGCCACCTCCTCCAGGGAGGCGCCCGTGCCGTGCTCGGCGAAGGCGATCCGGGCCTGCGCGAGCAGCCGCTCGTAATTGCGGCGTGCGTCCGCGCGCATGCGGCGCGAGCGATCGTGCTCGGCGGTCGTCATCGGGCCTCCCTGGGCGTGCGCAGGACTTCAAGGATGCCCGATCGCGGGACCGCGACGGTGCGGAGGGATCGCTACCGCAGTAGCGTCGACGCGGAGGGCGCTCGCGCGAGGCGCCCTGGAGCGCGGCATGGACATCACTGACGCGGGCCGGCGAGGAGTGCGGCAGCTCGTCCGGGAACTCGAAGAGGCCGTGGACGTGGCCGAGTTGCGCTCCCGCGCGGTCCGCGGCCTCGCCCGCCTCATCCCGGCCGACGGCGCCCAGTGGTACCACTTCGCCGCGCGGGACGGCGCCGTGCGGGCGCTCGCACTGCCCGCGGAGTCCTTCCACGCCGACCCCGCCGTCATCTACGAGCACCCCGTGGACCACCCGCTGACCGGCCCCATGCTGCTGTCCGGGACGGGCGGCGCCTGGCGGGTGAGCGATGTCGCCGGGGACCGCGACTGGCGGCGCACCCACTGCTACAACCTTGATTTCCGCCCCTTCGGGATGCACCGCCACCTCGTCGCCAGCGGCCGGGACGGGACGGGTGTCTCCGGCTACGCGCTGCTGCGCGGCGGCACCGACTTCACCGAGGAGCAGCGGGATCTGCTCGGCTACGCGCAGCCCCAGCTCGCGGCCGCCGAACGGCTGTTGGCCGAGCGGCAGCGGATGTACGCGCTGATCGCCGCCGCGCTCGCGTCCGCCGGGCGGCGCGGGCAGGGCGTCGCCGCGGTGGCCGGGGACGGTGCGGTGCGGGCGCTCGACGCCGTCGCGGCGGAGCTGCTGCCGCGCCTGGACGGCGACCCGCGGACCGGCACGCGCGGCGCCTTCAGGGCGCACGACATCGACGTACGGGCAGTGGAGTGCGCCGTGCCCGGCGTGGCGCGGCTCCTGCTGCTGCGGGACCTCGCGCCGGGCCGCGCCGCCGCCCGCGCGCTCGGCCTGACCGAGCGGGAGCACCGCACCCTGGAGCACATCGACGCCGGCCGCACCCCCGCCGAGGCGGCCCGTGCGATGGGGATCTCGCTGACGACCGTACGCGGATACGTGGCCGCTCTGCACCGCAAGTTGAACGCAGGGCACACGGCGGCGCTGCTGCGCAGGGGGCGCGAGGCGGGGCTCCTGGGGGAGTGAGCGCCCCTCAGAATTGACGGCTGGTCCGGCGGGGGAGGCGGCCGCTTCACTGGTGGAATCCGGTGGCATCCACGGGCTTCAGGGGGAACGCCATGACCGCCACACCTTCGTCCGCGCACGTACCGGCGACCGCCTCAGGGGCCGCCGTCGAAAGGATCCGTCCGCTGCGGGCCGTCATGGCCGCCGTGCTGGTGCTCGGGCCGCTGCTGTTCATCGTCGCCTCGCTGCTGTCGCCGTACGACATGACCGAGGACAAGACGCGGAACATCGTCGCCGACATCGCCGCGCACGAGGGGCAGGAGAAGGCGGCCGCCTGGGCGTGGCTGGCCATGGCGCTGCTGCTCACGACCGCGGTCCTGCTGGTCGGTGTGTACGTCATGGCGCGCTCGCTCCGGCTCGGGCTCGCCGGGCTCGTCCTGTTCGGCGGCGGCGTCCTGCTGGTCAACGCGACGCCGTCGTACGACTTCGTCACGCTGGCCGGCCTCGACAAGGGCGTGGGTCAGGCGTCGATCGTGAAGGTGATCGACGGCGCCGACAATCTGCCCGTCCTCGCGGTCGCCGGGATCTGGTTCATCGCCGGCATGGTCATCGGCTCCGTGCTGTTCGGCATCGCGCTGCTGCGCAGCCACGCGGTCCCCGCCTGGGCGGCCTGGGTGCTGATGGCCGCGATGCCGGTGAACGTCGTCGGCTGGATCTCGGGCGTCGACGCACTCGCGTACGCCGGGTTCGCGCTGCTGACCGTCGCCTTCGGCGTGCTGGCCCTGGACGTCGCGCACAACGGCACCGGCTGGGTGCGCGCCGACACGTGAGTGGGGAGGTACGGCCGAGGGCCCGCCGACCAGGACGGTCGACGGGCCCTCGGTGTACGCCGGTTGGGCGTCAGTCCTTGATCTCGCAGATCGCGGCGCCCGAGGTGAGGGACGCGCCGATCTCGGCGGAGAGGCCCTTGATGGTGCCCGACTTGTGGGCGTTCAGGGGCTGTTCCATCTTCATGGCCTCCAGGACGACGACGAGGTCGCCCTCCTTGACCTCCTGGCCCTCCTCGACCGCGATCTTGACGATCGTGCCCTGCATCGGGGAGGCGAGGGTGTCGCCGGAGACGGCCGAGCCGGACTTCTTGGCGGCGCGGCGCTTCGGCTTGGCGCCGGCGTTCAGGCCGGTGCGGGCCAGGGACATGCCCATGCCCGCGGGGAGGGAGACCTCCAGGCGCTTGCCGCCGACCTCGACGACGATGTTCTCGCGGCCCGCCTCGTCCTCGTCCTCACCGGGCGCCGGGGCGGCGAACGGCTCGATGTCGTTGACGAACTCGGTCTCGATCCAGCGCGTGAACACCGTGAACGGGTCCTCGCTGCCGGTCAGTTCGGGGGCGAACGCCGGGTCCGTGACGACCTTGCGGTGGAAGGGGATGGCGGTGGCCATGCCCTCGACCTCGAACTCGGCGAGCGCGCGCGAGGCCCGCTGCAGGGCCTCCTTGCGGGTGCGGCCGGTGACGATCAGCTTGGCGAGCAGGGAGTCCCAGGCCGGGCCGATGACCGAGCCGGACTCGACGCCCGCGTCCAGGCGGACGCCGGGCCCGGCCGGCGGGTCGAACTTGGTGACGGTGCCCGGGGCGGGCAGGAAGCCGCGGCCCGGGTCCTCGCCGTTGATGCGGAACTCGAAGGAGTGGCCGCGCAGTTCGGGGTCGCCGTAGCCGAGCTCCTCGCCGTCGGCGATGCGGAACATCTCGCGCACGAGGTCGATGCCGGCGACCTCCTCGGTGACCGGGTGCTCGACCTGGAGACGGGTGTTGACCTCGAGGAAGGAGATCGTGCCGTCCGCGCCGACGAGGAACTCGACGGTGCCCGCGCCGACGTAGCCGGCCTCCTTGAGGATCGCCTTCGAGGAGCTGTACAGCTGCTCCAGCTGGGCGTCGGACAGGAACGGGGCCGGGGCCTCCTCCACCAGCTTCTGGTGGCGGCGCTGCAGCGAGCAGTCACGGGTGGAGACCACCACGACGTTGCCGTGCTGGTCGGCCAGGCACTGCGTCTCGACGTGGCGCGGCTTGTCGAGGTAGCGCTCGACGAAGCACTCGCCGCGACCGAACGCGGCGACGGCCTCGCGCACCGCGGACTCGTACAGCTCGGGCACCTCGTCGAGGGTGCGGGCGACCTTCAGGCCGCGGCCGCCGCCACCGAAGGCGGCCTTGATCGCGATCGGCAGGCCGTGCTCCTCGGCGAACGCCACGACCTCGTCGGCGCCCTCGACCGGGTCCGGGGTGCCGGCGACCAGCGGGGCACCCGCGCGCTGCGCGATGTGCCGGGCGGCGACCTTGTCGCCGAGGTCGCGGATGGCGTGCGGGGGCGGGCCGATCCAGATCAGGCCCGCGTCGAGGACGGCCTGGGCGAACTCGGCGTTCTCCGACAGGAATCCGTAGCCGGGGTGGATCGCGTCCGCGCCGGAGTCCTTCGCCGCCTGGAGCACCTTGGCGATGTCCAGGTAGCTGGTGGCCGGGGTGTCCCCGCCAAGGGCGAAGGCCTCGTCGGCCGCACGGACGTGCAGGGCGTCCCGGTCCGGCTCGGCGTAGACGGCAACGCTCGCGATCCCCGTGTCCCGGCACGCCCGGGCCACGCGGACAGCGATTTCGCCACGGTTGGCGATGAGCACCTTGCGCACGATGGCTCCCTCCTTGCTGTGTCTTCCCGGGGGCATCCCCCGGACCCCCGGCCGTGGTCGCCCGAGCCGGGGCGGTCGGCGGGTCACCGTGAAGCTTGACTCACTGAAACAAGCTGAGTTTAGGGACTGCCGACACGGACCCACGAGGCGTCCCCGGGCGTGAGCTTGCCCACACGCAGTGTCACCCGGGGTCCACCCGGTAGGTGAAATCCCTTGTCGCGCCTGGATACGCGCGATCCCTCACCGCAACCCTAGCCCGCCTCTGTGGCCAAGGTCTCTGTGAGACCGTGCTGCGGCCCGTCGGCTTTCTTTGTGGAGTCCCTACGAATGGCCCAACGATTCTTTGCCTTCGCGGGAACCTCGACAGAACCCTTGTACCGGGGTTTACCCGTTAGTAGCGTTCGGGATGTCTTGGCCGTACTAGCGGTAACAGTCAGTGGAAGTGGGTGGGGGCCGGTGGCTCGCAGGCCGGTGGCGTGGGTTGCCGCGATCGTGTTGTTCGCGGAGGCGTTCGGGATCGTGCTCCTGAACTGGTTCCTCGGCCTGGTGGTCGACAACCAGGACATGTCCCTCGCCGGGCTCGACCCGCGGGCGATGTCCGTGGGCGCGTGGATCGCGGGCGGCCTGTTCGGGCTGTACCTGGTGCTGTGCGGGATCGTGCTCGCGCGCACCGCGAGCGTCGACAGGGCGCCGGGCGGGTTCGGGCGGATCCTGCTGATCAGCGCGGCCGTCGTGCACGGGCTGCTCGGCGCGTTCTCGATCAGCCTGGTGGGCTGGTTCAGCTTCGTGTTCATGATGGTCGTGCTCGCCCTGCTCGTGCTCACGCTGGTCGCGTACGACCGGCACGAGCAGGGGGAGCGGGAGACGCAGGGGGACAGCCCCGCGCAGAACGGTCCCGCTACTCCGCCGGCGCCCACAACTCCGTGATGCCGATGCCGAGTTCGGCGAGGAGGCGGCGGAGCAGCGGCAGCGAGAGCCCGATCACGTTGCCGTGGTCGCCGTCGATGCCGTCGATGAACGGGGCCGAGCGGCCGTCCAGGGTGAACGCGCCCGCCACGTAGAGCGGTTCGCCGGTCGCCACGTACGCGGCGATCTCCGCGTCGCTCGGCTCGCCGAAGCGGACGACGGTGGAGGCGGTGCCCGAGGCGTACCGGCCGCTCGCCGTGTCGTAGACGCAGTGGCCGGTCTGCAGGGTGCCCGCGCGGCCGCGCATCGACTTCCAGCGGGCGGTGGCCTCCTCGGCGTCGGCCGGCTTGCCGAGCGCCTCGCCGTCGAGGTCGAGCACGGAGTCGCAGCCGATGACGACGGCGCCGCCCGCCTCGGGGCGCGCCGCGACCACGGACGCCTTGGCCTCGGCGAGCGCGAGGGCGAGTTCGGCGGGCGTCGGGGCCGTCACGGCCTCCTCGTCGACCCCGCTGACGATCACCTCGGGGGCGAACCCGGCCTGCCGCAGCAGGCCGAGGCGGGCGGGGGACTGGGAGGCCAGGATCAGGCGGCGTGGAGCAGTCATGCGGCTCAGGTTATCCACGGAACGGCAGGGCATTCCCCGGCCGCCCTGCGAGGTCCCTGGCGTCGGCCCTACGCGGTCCCCAGCATCAGGAACATGACGACCATGGCCAGGGCCAGCACAAAGCCCGCGCGCCGCAGCATCGCCTGCGTTTCGCGGAGCTCCTCTGGGGGCTCGTCATCGGGGTCTGACCACAGCACATACAGCATGGTGCTGCTCGCGCGTGCGGGGCGCCTGAGTACGCGTACTCAGGCGCCCCGCCACGAAAGGACTAATTCACGCGGGCCCGTGGGTGATCACGCGGGCCAGTACGTCCTGGACCAGCTCGACGCCCCCGGGGCGGGCAGCCGGTGCCGGGCGATGCGGGACGGGTCGGACCACGCGTCCCGGCCCTCCGCCGCGTCCGGGGCGTCCGGGACCGCCGCGGCGCGCGCCTGGACCACCGCCAGTGCGGCGGCCAGCTCCTCGGGGGTCGGATTGCCCCGTACGACCTTGATCATCACAGCGGCGCTCCTTACAGCGGGATGTTGCCGTGCTTCTTCGGGGGCAGTGATTCCCGCTTCGTGCGCAGCTGACGCAGGCCGCGCACCACGTGGGAGCGGGTGTCGGAGGGCAGGATGACCGCGTCGATGTAGCCGCGCTCGGCCGCCGTGTACGGGTTGAGGAGGGTGTCCTCGTACTGCTGGATCAGCTCGGCGCGGGTGGCCTCGACGTCGTCGGCCGCCGCGATGGTCTTGCGGTGCAGGATGTTGACCGCGCCCTGCGCGCCCATGACGGCGATCTGCGAGGTGGGCCACGCCAGGTTGAGGTCGGCGCCCAGGTGCTTGGAGCCCATGACGTCGTACGCGCCGCCGAAGGCCTTGCGCGTGATGATCGTGATGAGCGGGACCGTGGCCTCGGCGTACGCATAGATCAGCTTGGCGCCGCGCCGGATGATGCCCTCGTGCTCCTGCTCGACGCCGGGCAGGAAGCCGGGGACGTCGACGAAGGTCAGCACCGGCACGTTGAAGGCGTCACACGTGCGGACGAACCGCGCGGCCTTCTCCGACGCGTGGATGTCGAGGCAGCCGGCGAACTGCATCGGCTGGTTGGCGACGATGCCGACCGGGCTGCCCTCGACGCGGCCGAAGCCGGTGATGATGTTCGGCGCGAACAGCGACTGCGTCTCGAAGAAGTCGGCGTCGTCCACGACGTGTTCGATCACCGTGCGCATGTCGTACGGCTGGTTCGCGCTGTCCGGGATGAGGGTGTCGAGCTCGCGGTCCTCGTCGGTGAGCGCGAGGTCCGCCTCCTCGGGGAAGGAGGGCGGCTCGCTCAGGTTGTTCGACGGCAGGTAGGACAGCAGCGACTTGATGTACTCGATCGCGTCCTTCTCGTCGCCCGCCATGTGGTGCGCGACACCGGAACGCGTGTTGTGCGCGCGGGCGCCGCCCAGCTCCTCGAAACCGACGTCCTCACCGGTGACCGTCTTGATGACGTCGGGTCCGGTGATGAACATGTGCGAGGTCTGGTCGACCATGACCGTGAAGTCGGTGATGGCGGGGGAGTACACGGCGCCGCCCGCGCACGGCCCGACCACGAGCGAGATCTGCGGGATGACGCCCGACGCGTGGGTGTTGCGGCGGAAGATCTCCCCGTACATGCCGAGGGCCATGACGCCCTCCTGGATGCGGGCGCCGCCGGAGTCGTTGATGCCGATGACCGGGCAGCCGGTCTTCAGCGCGAAGTCCATCACCTTCATGATCTTCTGCCCGAAGACCTCGCCGAGGGCGCCGCCGAAGACCGTGAAGTCCTGCGAGAACACGGCCACGGGGCGGCCGTCGACCGTGCCGTACCCGGTCACGACGCCGTCGCCGTACGGCTTGTTGGCGTCAAGGCCGAAGTCCGTCGACCGGTGCCGGGCGAACTCGTCCAGCTCCACGAAGGAGTCCTCGTCGAGCAGCAGCTCGATCCGCTCGCGTGCGGTCAACTTGCCCTTGGCGTGCTGCTTTTCGACCGCGCGTGCGGACCCGGCGTGGGTCGCCTCGTCGATCCGGCGCCGCAGGTCGTCGATCTTGCCTGCGGTCGTGTGGATGTCGATCTGCGCTGTCGGCTGTTCCAACTCGGACATCGGGATGCGGCTCCCTGCCTGCTTCGTCGCTGCTCACGGGGACGGTCGGGGGACGGTTCGAGAAAGGGGAGTGGGGCTACTGATTCGTAGCGTAGTGGCCTGAATACCGTTCAGCAGTGCGGTCTTTGCCACACCTAGGCTGGGTTGCATGACGCCGCGAGATGGTTCAGACGCACCCGCAAACCCCTGGTCCGACCTGGACCGGCCGCCCCTGGCCGAGGCCGGGCTCCGCCGGTCCCTGCTCAAGGAAGGCGGCCTCTGGTCGTCCGTGGAGGTGGTGCCCCGCACCGGGTCCACCAACACGGATCTGGTGCGGCGGGCCTCGGAGGGGCCCGTGGCCGAGGGCACCGTGCTCGTGGCCGAGGAGCAGAGCGCGGCGCGCGGGCGGCTCGACCGGAGCTGGTCGGCGCCGCCGCGCTCGGGCCTGTTCTTCTCGGTGCTGCTCAAGCCGGGGGAGCACGAGGTGCCCGTCGAGCGCTGGGGGTGGCTGCCGCTGCTCACCGGGGTCGCGGTCGCCACGGCGCTGTCCTCGGCGGCCGGTGTCGACACCGCCCTGAAGTGGCCCAACGACGTGCTCCTCACGGTCGACGGCGAGGAGCGCAAGGCGGGCGGCATCCTCCTGGAGCGGGCCGGTACGGACGCCGTCGTGATCGGCGTCGGCCTGAACGTGTCGCTGCGCGCCGACGAGCTGCCCGTCCCGACGGCGGGTTCGCTCACCCTCGCCGGCGCGAAGGTCTCCGACCGCGAGCCGGTGCTGCGGGCCGTGCTGCGGTCCCTGGAGAAGTGGTACGTCGAGTGGTGCGCGGCCGAGGGCGACCCCGCGCTCTCCCGGCTGCAGGAGGCGTACGCGGCGGGCTGCGGCACGCTCGGCCGCCAGGTCCGGGCGATCTTGCCGGGCGACCGGGACCTGGTCGGCGAGGCGGTGGCCGTGGACGGCGACGGCCGTCTCGTGATCGCCGCGGAGGGCGGGGGCCGGGAGGCGGTCGGCGCGGGCGACATCGTGCACCTGCGACCTGCGTAGGCGTGTACCACCGGGCGCCTCCCGGGCGACGCCACCCGGAAGCGGACGGAGTGACGTGGGGCACAGGTGCTGCCGTAGAGTTGAGCCCGGTCGATACCTGACCGCGGCAGATCGGAAGGGCAGCAGGCGTGACCGTCGACGACTCGGGCTCCGGCACGGGCTCTCCCACCGACCCCGAGAAGCCGGAAGGAGCGGAACCAGAAGAGGCAGAGGCCGAGGATCCCCTCGCTCTGCGGCTCGAAGGGCTCATCCTCGGGGCCGAGCGCAGATACACCCCGTTCCAGGCGGCGCGCAGCGCCGGCGTCTCCATGGAACTGGCCTCCCGGTTCTGGCGGGCCATGGGCTTCGCCGACATCGGCCAGGCCAAGGCCCTGACCGAGGCGGACGTGCTCGCGCTGCGGCGCCTCGCCGGTCTCGTCGAGGCGGGACTGCTCAGCGAGGCGATGGCCGTACAGGTCGCCCGGTCCACCGGGCAGACCACCGCGCGCCTCGCCGAGTGGCAGATCGACTCGTTCCTGGAGGGCCTCACCGAGCCCCCGGAACCCGGCATGACCCGCACCGAGGTCACGTACCCGCTCATGGAGCTGCTCCTGCCCGAGCTGGAGGAGTTCCTCGTCTACGTGTGGCGGCGCCAGCTCGCCGCGGCGACAGGCCGCGTCGTGCAGGCCGGTGACGACGAGGAGATGGTCGACCGGCGGCTCGCCGTCGGCTTCGCCGACCTCGTCGGGTTCACGCGGCTCACCCGCCGCATGGAGGAGGAGGAGCTCGGCGAGCTCGTCGAGGCCTTCGAGACCACCGCCGCCGACCTTGTCGCGGCGCACGGCGGCCGGCTCATCAAGACCCTCGGCGACGAGGTCCTGTACGCGGCCGACGACGCGGGCATCGCGAGCGAGATCGCGCTGCGCCTGATCGAGACGATGAGCAACGACGAGACCATGCCGGAGCTGCGCGTCGGCCTCGCCTTCGGCACGGTCACGACCCGCATGGGCGATGTCTTCGGCTCGACCGTGAACCTCGCGAGCCGCCTCACGTCGATAGCGCCCCGGGACAACGTCCTGGTGGACGGCGCCTTCGCCGAGGAACTGATCAGGATCGGGGAGACGCCCACCTCCGAGGCGGAGGCCGCGGCCGAGGCGCAGCAGGCGAAGGAGGACGGCGAGGAGCCGCCCACCTACCGGTTCGCGCTGCAGCCCATGTGGCAGCGGCCCGTGCGCGGCCTCGGCGTCGTGGAGCCCTGGACGCTGACCAGGCGCACCTGACAACCTTGGCGGTTAACTGGCGTTAACCGGAAGGGTGTGTCATGAGTGACGAGCGGCGGTTCGGGGAGTTCGTGGCGGTGCGCCGCCACGAGAGCGGGACGGTCGCCGAGCTGGTGCTCGACCGGCCGAAGGCCATGAACGCGGTGTCGAGCGACATGGCCCGCTCGATCACCGCCGCGTGCGACGCGCTGACGGCCGACCGGGACGTCCGCGTCGTCGTCCTCACCTCCAGCGCCGAGCGCGCCTTCTGTGTCGGCGCCGACCTCAAGGAGCGCAACTCCTTCTCCGACGCGGATCTGCTGCGCCAGCGGCCCGTGACCCGCGCCGCGTACACGGGCGTCCTCGAGCTGCCGATGCCGACGATCGCGGCCGTGCACGGCTTCGCGCTCGGCGGCGGCTTCGAGCTGGCGCTCGCCTGCGATCTGATCGTGGCCGACGGGACGGCCGTCGTGGGCCTCCCCGAGGTGTCCGTCGGCGTGATCCCCGGCGGCGGCGGTACGCAGTTGCTTCCGCGCCGCGTAGGGGCCGCGCGGGCCGCCGAGCTGATCTTCACGGCGCGCCGGGTGCGGGCCGCGGAGGCCGGGGAGCTCGGGCTCGTGGACCAGGTCGTGGAGGCGGGCGCGGACCGCGCGGAGGCGCTCGGGCTCGCCGCGCGGATCGCCGTCAACTCGCCGGTCGGCCTGCGCGCGTCGAAGAAGGCGCTGCGGCTCGGGCACGGCCTCGACATGCGGGCGGGCCTGGAGGTGGAGGACGCGGCGTGGCGGTCCGTGGCGTTCTCAGGGGACCGGGCCGAGGGCGTGGCGGCGTTCAACGAGAAGCGCAGTCCGCGGTGGCCCGGCGAGTGACGGGGAGCGGTCGCACCGACGGACCGTTTGATTACTCTACGTAATGCCTGGCTGGTCGTGAGCCCCGGGTTGGCGCACCGAATTCACCGAAATGTCTGAAAACTCCTTACTCTGGAGTGATGGGTGAGGACGTTCGGCTACGCGCCGTGGTGGAGCTCGCGCAGGGCATGGCCGCCGCGCGCAGCCCGCGGGACTCCTGGCGCGCGGCGGCGCTCGGCGCCTGCCGCGCGCTGTCCGGGAGCTTCGCCGCGCTCTCCGTGTGGGAGCGCGAGCGCGGCCGGCTGCGGGTGCTGGTCAACGTCGGGGAGCTGGCCGAGGGCGAGGAGGAGTTCCCCGAGGGGGAGGGATACCCCGTGCACCAGTTCCCCGAGATCACCGAGTTCCTGCACGAGCGGTGGGCCAAGGGCGGCGAGCCGGACGCCTGGGTCGAGACGGCCGAGGGCCCCGTGGACCGGGCCGGCTACTGCCACCAGCGGGTCGCCGCGCTGCGCCGCAGGGGCCGCGGCTGCTGCGTCGTCGCGCCGATCGTGCTGCACGGGCGGGCGTGGGGCGAGCTGTACGTGGCGCGGCCGACGGGCGCCGACGTGTTCGGCCGCTTCGACGCCGACTTCGCCACGGTCCTCGCGGCGGTCGTCGCGGCCGGCATCGCGCAGACCGAGCGCCTGGAGGAGGCCCGCAGGCTCGCCTTCACCGACGCCCTGACCGGCCTCGCCAACCGGCGCGCGGTCGACATACGCCTCGACGAGGCCGTGGAGCGGCACCGCGCCGACGGCTCCGTGGTCAGCCTCGTCGTCTGCGACCTCAACGGCCTGAAGCGGGTCAACGACACCTACGGGCACGCGGCGGGCGACCGGCTCCTCGAACGGTTCGGCTCGGTGCTCTCGCTCTGCGGGGCGATGCTGCCGGGAGCCCTCGCGGCGCGGCTCGGCGGCGACGAGTTCTCGCTCGTCGCCGTGGGGCCCTCGGCCGACGAGGTGGTCCGGGTCGGCGACGAGATCTGTTCACGGGCCGCCGAGTTGGACCACGGCGACGGCGTCGCGTGCGGCATCGCGTCGACCGGGGACCCGATCGGCGAGGTGAGCAGCGCGCGCCGGCTCTTCCGGCTCGCGGACGCCGCGCAGTACAAGGCGAAGGCGCTGCGTGCGGCGAAGCCCGTGGTGGCGGGGCGCGACGGCGGCCTCGCCGACCCGGTGGTCCGCCTCGCGGACTCGCCGCCGGCCCCGGGCGAGGGGGAGCGGCGGCGCATCAGGGGCCTGGAGCCCGACAAGCGGACCGAAAGCTAAGTGCCGCCCGGGCCGCGGCAGTTGCGGCTACGCCTCGTACGCCCGGCCCCGGCGCACCGAGTACGTCACGAAGCCGACGCCCAGGCCGAGGAAGGCCGAGCCGCCGATCACGTACGGCGTCGTGTCCACCTGGCCCGTGTCGGCCAGGCGGAGTTGGCGGTCGGACTGCTCGGTGACCGCCGTGGCGGTGCGCTGCTGGTCCGCATGGGTGACATGCTCGGGGGTCGCCGTCGCTGTGGGAACGAACCACAGCGCACCGAGGAGCGCCGCGGCGGCAGTGGCGGTGAACAGTGATCGACGTGCGGCAGACACGGAAGCGATCCCCCTTGTGGCGCTGGCGAATTGGCCGTGTGTGCTGATGTTAGTTAAAGACGCGGGTCACAGGAAAGTCACGGGGCGGATGGGTCGTACGCTCCGCCCATGAGCACTGATGACACGTCACGTTTTGTTCGCCTCAAGGTGGAATTGGTCCTGGAGGTCTCCGACGCGGAGGCGCTGACCGGGGCCGCGCTGCAGCGCGTCGCGGAGGACGAGGAGACCGGGCCCGAGGAGCGGGCGCAGGCCGTGAGCGCCGTGGAGGAGGACGAGGCGGAGGCGGTCGCGTACCTCGTGGACCCGTTCGATCTGGTCGCCGACGTGCCGGGGGCGGAGCTCGTGCAGGCCTCCTGGTCCAGCGAGGCGGTCGACTACGACCCCGACTCGCCGGACTGGGACCTCGGCGAGGATGATGAGGAGGGGGAAGCGGAAGACGGCGTGTAGCGGTCCTCGAATCGGGAACCCTGGGCGGCAACCGCTGCCCGGGGTTTTGTCGTCCCTGGTGAGGGAGTGCCTGACGTGGTCTTGCCCACACCGGCGGTTCTTCGGGAACGGGACGAACCGGTCACGACGTTGAGTGGGATACGAGGGGACTGCTGTGTCCTCTTGGGCCTGCTGTCGACCGGGCTCGGGGCGGCCGACAGCAGGTGCATTCGGCGAAGTCGGGAAATTCGGCGACTATGGAGAAGCGTGTGATAACGGACGGTAAGCGGCGCAAGGGTCTGATGGCCGCGTCCGCTCTGCTCGGCGGTGTGCTCGTGCTGACGGCCTGTGGCGGCGGCGACGAGGGCGGCGGCTCGGGCAAGAAGGAGTCGCAGGCGCAGGCCGACGAGGCCGCGGCCAAGAAGACCTCCGAGGCCGACATCAAGATCGCGCCGAAGGACGGCTCCGACAACGCGAGCATCAACAGTGCCGCGAAGGTCACCGTGAGCAAGGGCACGCTCACCGATGTCGCCATGACCACGGCCGACGGCACGAAGGTCGAAGGACAGATCTCCGCCGACAAGAAGAGCTGGAAGCCCACGAACCAGCTGGAGCGGGCGACGACGTACAAGATCGCCGCCGAGGCGAAGGACTCCGACGGCCGCGCGGCCCACGAGAACTCGCAGTTCACGACGGTGTCCCCGGCCAACAGCTTCATCGGCAACTTCACGCCGGAGGACGGCTCGACGGTCGGCGTCGGCATGCCCGTGTCGATCAACTTCGACAAGGCGATCAGCAACAAGGCCGACGTCCAGAAGCACATCACCGTGAGCTCCAGCAGCGGCCAGGAGGTCGTCGGCCACTGGTTCAACGACACCCGGCTCGACTTCCGCCCCGAGGACTACTGGAAGGGCGGCTCCACGGTCACGATGAAGCTCGACCTGGACGGCGTCGAGGGTGCGAACGGCGTGACCGGCGTGCAGCAGAAGACGGTCTCGTTCAAGATCGGCCGCGACCAGGTCTCCACGGTCGACGCGAAGACCAAGATGATGACCGTCACGCGGGACGGGAAGACCGTCAAGACCATCCCGATCTCCGCGGGCTCCCCCGACAACAAGACGTACGAGGGTCAGATGGTGATCTCCGAGAAGTTCAAGGAGACCCGGATGAACGGTGCGACGGTCGGCTTCACGGACGACGACGGCAAGGGCGAGTACGACATCAAGGACGTGCCGCACGCGATGCGCCTGTCGAACTCCGGCACGTTCATCCACGGCAACTACTGGGGCGCCAAGTCGATCTTCGGTGGCGCGAACACCAGCCACGGCTGCGTCGGCCTCCAGGACGCCAAGGGCGCCAATGACAACAGCACCCCGGGCGCCTGGTTCTACAACAACTCGATGGTCGGCGACGTCGTCATCGTGAAGAACACCGGCGACAAGACGGTCCAGCCGGACAACGGTCTGAACGGCTGGAACCTGAGCTGGTCGCAGTGGAAGGCCGGGTCCGCCGCGTAACGGACCGGCTCGCCCCCGGTGGGGGTCTCATGGCGTTCTCATGACGGCCTCACGCAACCCTTACAACACCGCCATACCGTTTCGCCGCAGCGGGAGCCGGAGCGTCACCGACGCTCCGGCTCCCGCTGATTCCTGACCAAACGCCCCTTCGCACGGGCCGTCATCGGCGAGGCTTCGATGTTCTTCACCTATCTCCGGCGTGAGCTGCGCCGCCGCAGAAAAGCGGCGCTCGTCGTCGCCTCCGGGCTCGCGCTCGGGATCGCGCTCGTCATCGTGGTCGGCTCGGTGTCCGCCGGGATGACCCAGGCGCAGGACAAGGTCCTGCAGTCGCTGTACGGCCTGGGCACGGACATGACCGTCACCAAGGCCGCGAGCGCGCCGAAGGCGGGCGACGACACGGGCCGCCCGAGGTTCGACTTCGACGCCAAGGACAGCGACTCCGGTGACAAGGAGCAGTCCAGCGACCGCGTGATGGTGCAGGGCTTCCAGACCCTCGCCGACTCCACCGTCTCCAAGGTCGCCGACCAGAAGGGCGTCGCCGACACGGTGGGCGGGCTCAGCCTGCAGGTGATGAAGGTCAGCGGCCAGTTCACGCGCGGCCAGTTCAAGCAGGACGAGAGCAGCGGTGCGCAGGGTGGTCCGGGCGGCCAGAACGGCGGCGGACAGGGTGGCGAGGGCGGTCAGCCACAGGGCCGCGTCCAGGGCGGCGGCGCCAACTTCGACGTCAACTCCTTCTCCGTCTACGGCACCGACGTCACCCAGCAGAAGCTCGGCCCGCTGACCTCCTCGAAGATCACCAAGGGGCGGAGCTTCACGACCTCAGAGACGAACGCGAAGGTCGCCGTCGTCGACTCCTCGTACGCGAAGGAGAAGAAGCTCGCCGTCGGCGACAAGCTCACGGTCAAGGGCGACAAGTACCAGGTCATCGGCGTCGCGACCGCCGACAGCGGGGACGCGGCCGCCAATGTCTACGTGCCGCTGAAGCGGGCCCAGACGCTCGCGGACGCCAAGTCCAAGGTGACGACGGTCTACGTCAAGGCGACCGACTCGCAGCGGATCGACGCCGTGAAGGCGGCCATCCAGAAGAACATCGACGGCACCACCGTCACCACGTCCGCCGATCTCGCCGACACCGTCTCCGGCTCCCTGTCGACCGCCTCCAACCTGGCCTCGAACGTCGGCAAGTGGCTGTCGATCGCGGTGCTCGTCGCCGCCTTCCTGGTGGCGGGGCTGCTCACGTCCTCGGCCGTGTCCCGGCGGGTCCGGGAGTTCGGCACGCTCAAGGCGCTCGGCTGGACCTCGGGCCGGGTGACCCGGCAGGTCGTCGGCGAGGCGGTCGTCAACGGGCTGATCGGCGGCGTCCTCGGCATCGCGGTCGGGCTCGCGGGCGCGTACGCCGTGACCGCGATCAGCCCCACGCTCTCCGCGCAGCTCGGCGGCGGCGCGGGCGGCGGTGGCGGCATGGGCGGCGGTCCCGGTGGCGGCGGCTTCGGCGGCGGGATGCGCCAGGCGGCCGGGGGAGGCGCGAAGACCCTCGACATCGCGCTCAGCGCGCCCGTCTCCGCGACCACCATCGCCCTCGCGGTCGGCCTCGCCGTCGCGGGCGGGCTGATCGCCGGCGCCTTCGGCGGCTGGCGGGCCTCGCGGCTGCGACCGGCGGACGCGCTGCGCCGCGTCGCGTAGCACCAGCGGTCCCGCCCATCACCTTACGTAGCACAGGAGTTGCACCATGTATCAGCTCACCGGCGTCACCAAGAGGTACCGGCGCGGCAAGGACACCGTCGACGCGCTCGCGGGCGTCGACCTGACCATCGGCGACGGCGACCGGCTCGTCATCCAGGGGCCGACCGGCGGCGGCAAGTCGACCCTGCTCCAGATGCTCGGCGGGCTCGACCGGCCCACGGCGGGCAGCGTGGAGCTCGACGGGGTCGACCTCGCGACGCTGCCGGAGGCCCGGCTCACCAAGGTCCGCGCCGAGTCCATCGGCTTCGTCTTCCAGTCCTTCAACCTCGTCCCGACGCTCAGCGCGCTGGAGAACGTCGAGACGGCCCTCGTACCGCTCGGGCTCAAGAGCGCCGAGCGGCGGGAGCGGGCCGGACAGGCGCTGCGGTCCGTGGGGCTCGGCGAGCGGCTGCGGCATCTGCCGGCGGAGCTGTCCGGCGGCCAGCAGCAGCGCGTCGCCATCGCGCGGGCCCTGGTGAAGAACCCGAAGGTGCTGCTCGCCGACGAGCCCACGGGCAACCTCGACGAGTCGATGCGCGACGAGATCATGGACGTACTGGAGGAGCGCTGGAAGGAGCACGGGCTGACCTTCGTGATGGTCACCCACGACTCCGCGATCGCCCGCAGGGCGCCCCGCCTCGCGACGATCAGCAAGGGGCGGATCACGGTCACCGAGAACGCCTCGGCCGCCTGACCCGGACACCCACAGGTGTCGTCGAGGTGAACACGTTTCGAGCAAAGGGTTGTGCTCGAAACGGAAGGTGTGCCGTTTGTCACTTGGCACTCCGGTCCCAGATGTTTGCCAATGCCCCAATTCTCAGAAGGTCACATCAATACACTCGCCTCCCATGTGTGAGTGGAACGTGGAGAACGGGCACCTAATGTGGTCGCTTCGCCGGGACCGGGACCGGGACCGGCCGGGCGGCGACGCCGGCGCCGACGCCTGATGGGGGCACGGCACAAACAAGCGAGGGATCCGCGGGCGCACTGGCTGCTGCTCGCCCTCACCCTGCCGGTGCTGCTCGGCGCGCTCCTCTTCCAGGGCTGGACCCAGAACGAGGTGGACGGCGCCAAGACGAAGCCTGCCTGCACGCAGCCCGTGCCGGAGTCGGCCTCCGGCGCGGGCCCGGTGCTGTCCATCGACGGCGGACGGGTGCACAGCGCCTCGATGCCGCCCGGCACCGTCGCGCTCACCTATGACGGCGGCCCCTACCCGAAGGCGACGCCGAAGCTGCTCGCGCTGCTCAAGAAGCACCACGCGCACGCCACGTTCTTCCTCAACGGCGCCAAGGCCGCGCAGTATCCGAAGCTGGTCGAGCGGATCAAGGACGAGGGCCACGACATCGGCTCCAACACCTACACGGGCGCCGACATGGGCAGCTCGTCCACGGTGCGCAAAAGGCTCGAACTGGGGCTCACCCAGAGCGCGTTCGCGGGCAGCGGCGGCTTCCACACCACTCTCCTGCGGATGCCGATGACCACCACCGTCGCCACCATGTGCGGCGGCGAGTGGCCCGCGGCCCAGGCCGCGTCCGCCGCCGGCTACACCCTGGTCGCGGCCGACCACTCCGGGCAGCGGGTGCGGGACGGCCTGGTGCGCCAGCTCAGCCAGACCTCGCTCGGCTACCGCGAGACGCAGAAGCTGCTCGCGAACCCGCAGGCCAAGAGCTTCGCCACCATCACCGAGGGCGCGCAGACCGACCGGCAGGCGACATCAGAGGTGGCCGCGCCCGTGCGCTGGCTCGGGCAGGGCCTGATCTGGTTCCAGACCCTCGGCCGCAGCTTCGTCTCGGCCATCTCGTGGGTGCTCCTCGCGGCCGCGGGGCTCGGTGTGCTGCGCCTGCTCGTGCTCGTGCTGTTCGCCCGCGCGCACGTCCGACGCCTCGAGCGGTTCCGCCCCGGCTCGCCCTGGCTGCGCGAGATCCGCGATCCGGTGACCGTGCTCGTACCCGCGTACAACGAGGAGGCGGGGATCGGCGCGACGCTGCGCTCGCTGCTCGCCTCCACCCACCAGCCGATGCAGATCATCGTCATCGACGACGGGTCGAGCGACCGCACGGTGCAGATCGCGAGCGAGTACGCGGCCCGGGACCCGCGTGTGCAGGTGCTGTGCCAGCCCAACTCGGGCAAGGCGGCGGCCCTCAACCACGGCCTGAAGTACACCCGTTGCCCGTACGTCGTGATGATCGACTCGGACACCGTCTTCGAGGCCGACGCGATCCAGCGCCTGATCCAGCCGCTGGCCCACCCGGCCGTCGGCGCGGTCAGCGGCAACACCAAGGTCGGCAACCGCAAGCGCCTCCTCGGCCGTTGGCAGCACCTGGAGTACGTCTTCGGGTTCAACCTGGACCGCCGGATGTTCGAGGTCCTGGAGTGCATGACGACCGTGCCCGGCGCGATCGGCGCCTTCCGGCTCGACGCGCTGATGGGCGTCGGCGGCCTGAGCGAGGACACCCTCGCCGAGGACACCGACCTCACGATGGCGCTGTGGCGGGCCGGCTGGCGGGTCGTGTACGAGGAGACGGCCGTCGCCTGGACCGAAGTCCCCACGTCCCTGCGGCAGTTGTGGCGTCAGCGCTACCGCTGGTGCTACGGCACGCTGCAGGCGATGTGGAAGCACCGGGGCGCGGTCCTGGAGGTCGGGCCCGCGGGCCGCTTCGGGCGGCGCGGCCTGTCCTACCTGTTCCTCTTCCAGGTCGTGCTGCCGCTCCTCGCCCCGATGATCGACGTCTTCATGTTCTACAGCGCCGTGTTCGCCGGCGACACGACCACGTCCGTGGTGGCCTGGGTGGGCTTCCTCGCCCTCCAGATGGCCGTCGCGGCGTACGCTCTGAAGCTCGACGGAGAGCGCAGGCGCACGCTCTGGTCACTGCCCTTCCAGCTGTTCGTGTACCGGCAGTTGATGTACCTCGTGGTCATCCAGTCCGTGGTGGCCTTCGTGGGCGGCAGCCGGTTGAAGTGGCAGCGCATGCACCGTTCCGGAACGGCCGCCGCGGCGGCCCAGCACATCGTCAGGCCGGCCGATCGGCCGGACCTGCCGGTCGCGAGGTGACGACCCTGAACCCCAGCGCACACACCCCGACGCCCTATCCGTACGACGAGTACGAGGTCGAGCACCACCCGTTCGACCCGGTGCCGGCCAACCGGCCCGGCGGGCGGGCCGACGGCAGTTACAAGCGCAGCGAGCGCGAGCCCAAGCGCAAGCGGCGGCGCGGCAAGTTCGGGCTCGTGGTGCGCGGTCTCTGCCTGCTGGTGCTCCTCGCGGTGCTCGCGGGCGCGGGGACGTACGTGTGGGCGGGCACCCGGCTCGACGGGGAGGTCGACCTGGCGTCGCTGCCGAGCCGGGCCGCCGCGGGCAAGGGCACGAACTATCTGATCGTCGGCTCCGACAGCCGCGAGGGCCTCAGCGAGCAGCAGACCAAGAACCTGCACACCGGCTCCGAGCTGGGCTCCGAGGGCCGCCGCACCGACTCGATGATGGTGCTGCACACCGGCGCCCACGGCACCACGCTCACCAGCCTGCCGCGCGACTCCTGGGTCACCATCCCGCCGTACGTCGACCCGAAGACCGGCGTCCACCACAAGCCGGCGAAGAACAAGCTCAACGCGGCGTTCTCGCTCGGCGGCCCCGAACTCCTGGTCCGCGCGATCGAGGCGAACACCGGGCTGCGGATCAACCACTACACGGAGATCGGCTTCGCCGGGTTCGTCGGCATCGTCGACGCGGTCGGCGGCGTGCCGATGTGCGTCGACCGGCGCATCGTCGACGACAAGTCGGGGCTCGACCTGGCCAAGGGCTGCCACAACCTGACCGGCCGCGAGGCGCTCGGCTTCGTGCGCCAGCGCCACCAGGAGAAGGAGGGCGACCTCGGCCGCTCCCGCAACCAGCAGAAGTTCCTCTCCGCGCTGGCCAAGAAGGCCTCGTCGCCGGGGGTGCTGATGAACCCGTCCACCATGTACGGCACCGCGGGCGCGGGCCTGGACACGCTCATCGTCGACAAGTCGACCGGGGTCCCGGAGCTGACCCGGCTCTTCAAGGCGATGCAGGGGGTGTCGTCGGGCCAGGGCAGGCAACTCGGCGTCCCCGTCGGCACGTTGGGCCTCGCGACGTCCAAGGGCAGCGCCATCCTCTGGGACAAGCAGAAGGCGAACCGGTTGTTCGCGGAGCTCAGGGAGGACCGGCCGGTGACGGTGAGGTAATCAAGCCCGCTCTTTGGACGAGAGGCCGCGGGGTTCCGGGGCGGAGCCCCGCGACCGCAACACCGGTGCTGGCCACAGCGGAGCGCCGGTGCTTGGCTGGAGCGCATGACGACTCGATCCCAGCGCACCATCGAGTACATCCGCTACCGCATCCCCGAGGACCGCTCCGCCGAGTTCCTCGCCGCGTACACCCGCGCGGCGCGGCAGCTCGCGGCCTCGGAGCACTGCGTCTCGTACGAACTCACCCGCTGCGAAGAGGACTTCGAGCACTACATCCTGCGCATCGTGTGGACGTCGACCGAGGACCACCTGAAGGGCTTCCGCGCCTCCGACCTCTTCCCGGTGTTCCTCACGGAGATCCGCCCCTACGTCGGGTACATCGACGAGATGCGCCACTACGCGCCGACGACGGTGCGCGGCACGGGTTCGGCGGAGCCGACGCTCTATCAATGGGCGGGCGGCGCCGAGGCGTTCGACCGCCTCACCACGGTCTTCTACGAGAAGGTGGTCAAGGACGACCTCCTCGGCCCGCTCTTCGCCGACCTCCCGGCGGAGCACGCGGAACACGTCGCCCTGTGGCTCGGCGAGGTCTTCGGCGGCCCGCCCGCCTACTCCGACCGACTCGGCGGCCACAGTCACATGGTCGCGATGCACATCGGCAAGGCCGTCACGGAGCCGCAGCGCCGCCGCTGGGTCAACCTCATCCAGGACGCGGCCGACGAGGCGGCCCTCCCGACGGACGCGGAATTCCGCTCGGCGTTCCTGGCGTACATCGAGTGGGGGACGCGCCTGGCGGTCCACTTCTCGTCCCCGGGCGCCGAACGCCCGGCGGAACAACCGGTGCCGCACTGGACGTGGGGAGCGGCACCGCCGTACGGATCAAGCCCCGCCGGCGATTGAGGCGCGGGGGCCGGGGCAGCGCCCCGCGACGTCTACAACTTCGCCCGCAACGAGTCGTCCACACCCCAACTCGCCAGCAGGCGCAACGCCTCCGCCGACGCGGACCCTGCCTCCGCGTGATACACGGACAAGAACTGCCCGTCGTCGTCCGGCAAGTGCAACGTCTCGTACGCGAGGGTCAGATCGCCCACCAACGGATGCCGCATCCGCTTCACGCCGTGGCCCTTCTCCTTCACGTCGTGCGTGGCCCACAGCCGCCTGAACTCCTCGCTCTTGACGGAGAGTTCACCGACCAGGGCGGACAGTTCCGGGTCCTCGGGGTTCCGGCCCGCGTACAGGCGCAGATAGCTGACCATGTCGGTCGCCTTGGAGTCCCAGTCGACGAACAGCTCCCGGTAGTCCGGGTTGAGGAAGGTCAGCCGCGCCCAGTTCCGCTCGACGCGCGGCAGCTGCCCCCAGTCGCCGAACAGCGCCGCCGCCATCCGGTTCCAGGCGAGGATGTCCGAGCGCGGCCCGCCGATGTACGCGGGCACGCCCTCCATCGCGTCGAGCAGATGGCGCAGCGCGGGCCGCACCTGCTGCTGCCGCTTCGGCGCCGGCGACTTGCGGCGCTGCCGCGTCGGCCTCGCCAGGTGCACGAGGTGGGCGTGCTCGGTGTCGCTGAGCCGCAGGGCGCGCGCGATGGCGTCGAGCACCTCCGCCGACACATTGCGCCCGTTGCCCTGCTCCAGGCGGGTGTAGTACGCCACGGAGACCCCGGCGAGCTGCGCCAGCTCCTCGCGCCGCAGGCCCGGCACCCGCCGGTGCCGCCCCGCCGAGGCGAGGCCCACGTCCTCGGGCTTGAGCCGGGCCCGCCGGGTGCGCAGGAACTCGCTCAGCTCGGCGCGCCGGTCCAGCTGGTCCGGGCGGTCCGCCGCGGTTTCCCCGGCCGCATCGTTCTCGTCCATGCTGTCCAGTATTCCCGGTCGTAGGACCGGGAGCCTGACCCCGCCAGTAGTAGGACCACTGGACGTACGCAAAGCGGTGACCTGCGTATTCTTTGGTGATCCGGCCGGGCCGGTAGCAGGCTTGAGGACATGACCACGACTGTTGCCGCATACGCCGCCCCCAGCGCCAAGGCCCCGCTGGAGCGCACCACCATCGAGCGCCGCACCGTCGGCGAGCACGACGTGCTGATCGACATCAAGTTCGCCGGAATCTGTCACTCCGACATCCACCAGGCCCGCGAGGGCTGGGGCGAGGCCATCTTCCCGATGGTCCCGGGCCACGAGATCGCCGGTGTCGTGGAGGCCGTCGGTTCCGGTGTCACCAAGTTCAAGGTCGGTGACCGCGTCGGCGTCGGCTGCATGGTCGACTCCTGCGGCGAGTGCGAGCCCTGCAGGACCGGGTTCGAGCAGCACTGCGTCCAGGGCAACGTCCAGACGTACAACGCCGTCGGCAAGGACGGCGAGCCGACCTACGGCGGCTACTCGCAGAAGGTCGTCGTCACCGAGGGCTTCGTCGTCGGCATCCCCGAGGGCCTCGCGCTCGACGTGGCCGCGCCGCTGCTCTGCGCCGGCATCACCACGTACTCCCCGCTGAAGCACTGGGGTGCGGGCCCCGGCAAGAAGGTCGCGGTCGTCGGTCTCGGCGGCCTCGGCCACATGGGCGTCAAGATCGCGCACGCGCTCGGCGCGGAGGTCACCGTCCTCTCGCAGTCGCTGCGCAAGAAGGACGACGGCCTGAAGCTGGGCGCCGACCACTACTACGCGACGAGCGACCCGAAGACCTTTGAAGAGCTCGCGGGCACCTTCGACGTGATCCTCTCCACGGTCTCCGCGCAGGTCGACTTCGGTGCCTACCTGGGCCTGCTCAAGACGGGCGGCGCGCTGGTGAACGTCGGCGCCCCCGAGGAGCCGATCTCCCTCAACCTGTTCTCCCTCATCGGCGGCAACAAGGTGCTCGCCGGCTCCATGATCGGCGGCATCGCCGAGACCCAGGAGATGCTCGACTTCTGCGCCGAGCACGGCCTCGGCGCCGAGATCGAGCTGATCGAGGCGAGCCAGGTCAACGAGGCGTACGAGCGGGTCCTCGGCTCGGACGTGCGCTACCGCTTCGTGATCGACGCGGCGACGATCTGAGCGCCCGCAGCACTTTCATGACCTGAGAGGTCATGGCCGCCCTCCCCGGGCCCCGGCAGGATCTGACCTGTACCCACCAGATCCCGCCGGACCCGAGGGAGGGCCCTTTCATGACCGCCTACGCGATCGCCGTACTCGGCACCACGCCCGGTGCCCCGCACCCCGACGTCCTCACGTACATCGAACGCGTCCAGTCCACCTTCGCCCCGTACGGCGGCCGCTTCCTGTCGCACGGCAAGAAGGGGGAGTGGATGGAGGGCGAGCCGGTCGGCGACATCGTGATGGTCGAGTTCCCCGACCTCGCGGCGGCCCACGCCTGGTACGCGTCGCCCGCCTACCAGGAGATCCTGCCGCTGCGCACCGACCACCTGCCGGGCAGCCTGGTGATCCTGGAGGGCGTCCCGGAGACGTACGACGCGTCGCGCACCGCGGCGCGGCTCAGGGAATCCGCCGCGGCCGCACCCCCGTCAGCGTCGGAGTGACGGGCCGCAGCAGCCCGTCCGCGCCGAACGAGACCCGGTCGAGGGTGGTCTCGCGGTGGGTGCCGTCGCCGTCGGGGAGCGCGAAGCGGTGGTAGGCGATGTACCAGTCGTCCGTCCCCGGCACCTGGAGCAGCGAGTTGTGGCCGGTGCCGAGGATGCCCTGCGCGGGGTCCTTCTCCAGGACGACACCGCGGTTGGTGAACGGCCCGTACGGGGAGTCGGAGGTGGCGTACCCGACGCGGTAGTTCTCGCTGCGGGTGTCGTCGATGGAGTACGTGAGGTGGTAGACGCCATTGCGCTTGACGACGAACAGGCCCTCCCGGAAGTCCGCGAGCCCCTTGATCTGCCGCACCTTCGCGGAGTCGAAGGACACCATGTCGGCGTTGAGCGGCACCACCCACGCCGACCCGTTGCCCCAGTACAGGTACGTCTGCCCGTCGTCGTCGGTGAACGCGGCGGGGTCGATGGGTTGCCCCGCGCCGTCCGGGTTGGCGCTGATCAGCGCCTTGCCGCTGTCCTTGAACGGGCCCGTGGGGGAGTCGGCCGTCGCGACGCCGATCTTCGCCTCGGCGCAGTAGTAGAAGAAGTACCGGCCGTCCTTCTCGGCGATCGTCGGTGCCCAGGCGCGGGACTCGGCCCAGCTCACGTCCTTGCCCAGGTCGAGGATCACGCCGTGGTCGGTCCAGTCGACCAGGTTCTTCGACGACCAGACGCTGAACGTCGTACCGCCCCAGCCCGCGAACCCGTCGGTCGTGCAGTACAGGTAGTACCTGCCGCCGAACGCCGCGATGTTCGGGTCGGCGTGGAACTTCGGCAGCACCGGCGTGCGCATCTCGACCGCCGACACCTTCCAGGCCCGCTTCTCGCCCCGGGCCGAGGTGACCGTGTATGTGACGGGGGAGCGCAGGTCCACGCGCCTGCCGCTCGCCGGGCTGATCCGGGCGCCGGGCGCGAGCGTGAACTCCGGCTTCAGGGCGCGTAGTTGGGTCTCCGGCTCGACGGGCAGGACCACCGTCCCGCCCTCGCCCTCGACGACCGCGGGCACCTTCAGCGCGTCGAGCCCGACCGCGCGGATCCGGGTCGCGTTGGACGGCAGCGCGGCGATGTCGTCGGCGGACAGGGCGCGGTTGTAGAGCCGTACGTCGCGCAGCCGGCCCTTGAGGGTGTGATCCGCGGAGTACTGGGAGCGGCCAAGGTGGTTGGCGGTGGTGCGGCCGCCGCCGATGTCGCCGGGCGTGAGGTCCGCGGTGGTGTTCGTCGCCACTTCCGCGCCGTCCAGGTAGAGGCGCGAGGTGGTGCCGTCGACGGTGAACGCGACGTTGGCCCAGCGCCCGCGCGGCAGGCCGGTGCCCGCGTTCGCCTCCTCCTCGCGCTTCCAGTCGCCGTCGGAGAGCCCGGCGCGGAACCCCGAGTCGGCGCCGCCGCCGGTGGCGAACAGGTAGCCGTTGCCGGACCCGGTCGAGGCGGCCGTGTTCCCGAACCCGTACAGGAAGTACGGCGTCGCCTGGTCCGCGTCCACCCATACGTCGGCGGTGACGGTGCCCGCGTCGAGCCCGGCGAGCAGGTCGTCGGGCAGCTTCACGTGCCCGCCGGCGCCGCCGAGCACCAGCGCCCCGTCCGACCAGGCGGCGTCACCGGAGGCCGTGCCGTGGTGGCCGTGCCCCGAGGCGTCCTTGGCGTCGGTGGTCAGCGGCCAGTGCGCGACGAGCCCGTGCTTGTCGGCGAGCATCGGCGCGACGCCCCACTTCTTCTGGATCCGCTCGAACTCGGCCGCGGTGACCGGGAGTACGGTCCCGTGCCGCGGCGCGGCGGGCAGCCGACGTCGCTCGACCTCGGTCCACTTCCCGGCCGCGAGGTCGTCGGAGACGAACGGGATGTAGCCGCTGCCGGTGTAGTCGTCGATGAACAGATACCACTTCGACCCGGTGTTGGACTTGAAGACCAGCGGCCCCTCGCCCTGCGCCATCGAGCCCATGCCGATGCCCTCGGCGACCGTGTCCCAGTCGGTGTCGAGCAGGTCGGTCGCCTTCTCCTCCAGGATGAACTTCCCGTACGGCGACTGCGACGCCGACCGCTCGTCCTTCGTGAAGCGGTAGTACGTCCCGTCGTGCGCGATGACCGTCGAGTCGATGACGGAGTAGCCGGGGTCGTTCCACACCTTGGCCTCGCTGAAGGTCCGGAAGTCCTTCGTCGTGGCGTACAGCATCCGGTTGTACGTGTCCGCGGTGTGCTCCGGGTCGCTCTCGGCGTACAGCTTCGACGCCCAGAACACGACGTACTCGCCGAGTTCCTCGCTCCAGTACGCCTCCGGGGCCCAGGTGTTGCCCGCGGTCTCCGGCGACACCCGCACGGACCGGGGGCCGTCCCAGGTCACGAGGTCGGTCGACTCCCACACGATGATCGACCGGCTGCCGTGCCGCTGCACGTAGTCCCAGCCGGGCCCGCCGTTGATCTTCAGGTCGGTGGCGATGAGGAAGAAGCGGTCGCCTTCGGGGGAGCGGATGACGAAGGGGTCGCGCACGCCCTTGTCGCCGATGCCGGAGGTGAGCACGGGGGCGGCGCCGTTCAGCTCCCGGAACCGCACCGGGTCGTCGCCGCGGCTGAGCGCCATGTGGATCTGCTCGCCGTTCGCGGAGCCCTCGCCGGTGAAGTAGACGAAGAGGTAGCCCTCGTACGTCCCTTCCCGGGCCCGCGCATGCGCGGCGGGGGCGGGCAGCGCGACCGCCGCGAGGGCGAGGGAACCGGCGACCAGCAGATGACGTCGCGTCAAGGCGGCCGTGGACAGCGGGTATTGGTGGTTTCTGGTGGGCGGCATGTGTGTCAGTGAAGAGTTCTGTGGCAGGTGGGTCAAGAATTCCGACGCAGATCGGTACGAGAAATCGAAGGGCGTTCGAGATGTCGGACGTGGCATCGGCGGTTGATGTGTCCGGGTCAGCTGCCGTCGCTCGCCCACGCCACGTCGTCCACCGCCAGGAACGGGGTCCCCGCGACCGTCGCGGGCGTCGCCCCGGTGAACGCCCGGACGTCCCGGTGCAGATGGGACTGGTCGGCGTAGCCGCTCTCCGCGGCGACGCGGGACGGCGGTTCGCCCGCGGCGAGCCGGTGGGCGGCACGGTCGAAGCGGACGAGGCGGGCGGCGTGCTGCGGCGTGAGGCCGACCTGGTCGCGGAACCGGGACCACAGCCGCTTGCGGCTCCAGCCGGTCTCGCGGGCGAGGCGGTCGACCCGTACGAGACCGTGGTCGGCCGCCAACCGCCGCCAGGCATGGGCGACTTCAGGGTCGGGGACGCGTCCCTCCCGCGTCCTCAGGGCGAGCTCCCGCTCGGCGATCGCGAACCGCTCCGGCCAGGATCCGGCCGCGCGCAGGAGGTCCTGGAACCGCTCGGCGGCGGCCCGCCCCCACAGTTCGTCGAGGTCGACCGGCTCCCCGTACGGGCCGCCCGGCGCGCCGAGCACCGCGTGCGCGAGCGCGGGCGAGAGCCGCAGCTGCAGACAGGCGAAGCCCCGGTCGCCCGCCGCCCGTACGGCGTCGGGAGCGAGGCCGACGACCGTCCGCTCGCAGGTACGGCTGCCCGTCCCGTCGTGCATGGACAGGGCGGTGTCGCCGAGATTGAGGGCCACGGTGACCGAAGGGTGCGGGATCAGTTGCAGGTTCCGCAGCTCCGTCGCCCGGTCGCTGAATCCGGCCATGCGCAGCCCCGCGAGCCGCCCGGGCCCGGCCGGTACGGCGATGTCCCACGAGGGTCGAGGCATGCGGTCCCCTAGCTGGTGCCGGCCGTGGCCGCCGCGATGAACTCCCGCAGCAGCGCCCCGGTCTCCTCCGGTGCTTCCAGCATGACCAGGTGCCCCACGCCAGGCAACAGTTCGATCCGGGCCCCCGGCACGGCGCGGTACGTCTGGGCCGAGGAGGGGCGCCAGCGGCGGTCCTCGGCGCCGAAGAGGACGAGCAGCGGCAGCCCCAGCGGGGCGTGGCGGTCCGGGAGGGGGCGCTGCGCCAGGTACTCCCGGTTGCCGCGCATCGTCCCGACGAAGGAGCGGTGCGTCATGGCCAGCGTGGCCTCGACGTACGAGTCGGGGATCTCGACGGGCCGTGTGGCCGACGCGCTCGCGGCCTTGCGCAGCGCGTCCGGTGACCGCAGCCGCCACAGCAGCGGTCCCACGACCGGGGCCAACAGCAGCCGCACCAGCGGGAGTTCGGCCGTCTGTGCGTTCAGGTCGGGGCCCATCGCGATGAGGACCACGGCCGTCACCACCCCGGGCCGCCGTTCGGCCAGGGCCGTCGCCACCATGCACCCCGACGAATGGCCGACGACGGTCACCCGCCCCACCCCTAGCCGGTCGAGCACGCCCTCGATCCGGCCCGCTTGCTCCGGCACCCCGAACCCGCCGCTCTTCGGCGACGGAGACCGCCCGCACCCCGGCAGATCCACCCGGATCACCCGGAACGCCTCCGCGAGCGCCGGAACCACCGGGTCCCAGTGCTCGAGGGACCCCGCGCTGCCGTGGATCAGCAGCACGGCGGGCGCCTGCGAGGGCCCGCTCACCTCCACGTGGACGTCTTCTGCGTAGAGCTCCGCCATGACGCTGCCCGCCTCCCGTTGCCTACTGGCTGCCACGAACCGAGCATGCGGCGGGAACTCCTCGCCGTATTGGACGGATGTTCCCGTGCCGCCATCGTCCGCGTGGCCAGATCAAGCCCCGCCGGCGTTTGAGGCGCGGGGTCCGGGGCGGAGCCCCGAGACGTAGGAACGGCACCCGGTCAATGCCGAAGCGTCGCCGGGCTCCCGCCGTTCGCCTCGTACCCCGCGACGGCGAGCGCCCGGTACACCGCGTACGACGCGGCCGGGTCCGGCTCGGCGGTCCACGGGATCGCCCCCACGTGCCCGTCCACGTGCACCAGCTGCTGCATCGCCTCGGACCAGCGCTCGCTGCGCACCAGGAAGAACACCAGCAGATGCCGGACGTGCGCGAGCATCGGGTCGTCCGGGCGCGCGGAGTGCACCGCGTACAGCGCGCCGTGCAGCGCCTTCGTGACGACCTCGCTCTCGTAGAAGCCGCGCACCAGGTTCACATCGGGCACGTGCTCGTACAGCGCGAACAGCGGAAGCGCCGCGAGCAGCGAACCGCGCGGCGCACGAGCGGCGGCGGCCTCCGCGAACGAGAAGGCCTGCTCGCGCGAGCCGTGCCACTTCTCCGTCCAGTACCGAAGACCGGCCAGATGCGCGCCCATGTGTCCCGGCGCCGTGTCGAGGATCTTCAGCCACAGCTGCTCGAACTCGGCCTGCGAATAGCCGAGTCCGCGCGCGACGGCGAGGTGCGTGATGTGCGGGACGGGGTCGCCGGGGGCCAACAGGGCCGCCTGGTCACAGGCGTTGCGGGCCTCTTCGAGAACGATCCGCTGCTCGTCCGGGGTGCCGCCGCCGCGCCACGCCTGCTGCACCAGGAACTCGGCGAAGACCTGCGCCCCGCCCGCGTCCTTCGGCGCCTGCGAGCGCCACGCGTGCAGCCAACCGGCGCCGAGCCGCGGCGTCTGCTGGGCCTCGAGGGCGGCCGCACCGGCGATCGCCTGCACCCGCTCCCAGCGGGTCTCGGTCTCCTTGCCGGTCCCGGCGAGCAGCTGGGAGGCGGCCGTGAAGTCCTGATTGCGCTGCACGACCGCCATCACGTCGAGCAGGTCCTGGTCGGGGCCCGGCAGCCGCACGTCCAGGTCCTCCTGGAGCATGAACCCGTAGTCCGCCGGGTCCGCGGCGTCGGGAGACCCGGGCGCGACCTGACGAATCCCGCCGCGGCGCCGCATCAACTGCGACACCACGAGCCCGATCATGACCGCGGCCATCAGCCCCCAGAGAATTCCCATATCAACAACGCTAACGCGCCGGTCCGACACCGGGTTCCCGACAGCGGTGGCGGCAAAAGCGCGCTGCGCCCCACCTGCGCGCTCCCGAACGCCTACGCTCGGGCGCCATGAGCGACACGCACAGCCACAGCGGCAGCACCCCGCGCGGCTTCGAGACCACCGCCATCCACGCCGGCAACACGGCCGACCCCGTCACCGGCGCCGTCGTCCCGCCGATCTACCAGGTCTCCACGTACAAGCAGGACGGCGTGGGCGGCCTGCGCGGCGGCTACGAGTACAGCCGCAGCGCCAACCCGACCCGTACCGCACTCGAAGAGAACCTCGCCGCCCTCGAAGGCGGCCGGCGCGGGCTCGCCTTCGCCTCCGGGCTCGCCGCCGAGGACTGCCTGCTGCGCACGCTGCTGAGCCCCGGCGACCACGTGGTCATCCCGAACGACGCGTACGGCGGCACGTTCCGGCTGTTCGCGAAGGTCGTGACGCGGTGGGGCGTCGAGTTCTCGGTGGCCGACACCAGCGACGTCGAGTCGGTGCGCGCCGCGATCACCCCGCTGACCAAGGCCGTGTGGGTGGAGACGCCCTCCAACCCGCTGCTCGGCATCACCGACATCGCGGCCGTCGCCCAGGTCGCCCGCGAGTCCGGGGCGAAGCTCGTCGTCGACAACACCTTCGCGAGCCCCTACCTCCAGCAGCCGCTCGCTCTCGGCGCCGACGTCGTCGTGCACTCGATGACCAAGTACATGGGCGGCCACTCCGACGTCGTCGGCGGCGCGCTGATCGTCAACGACGACGCCCTCGCCGACGAGCTCACGTTCCACCAGAACGCCATGGGCGCCATCGCCGGGCCCTTCGACGCCTGGCTGGTGCTGCGCGGCATCAAGACGCTGCCCGTGCGCATGGACCGGCACAGCGAGAACGCGACCCGCGTCGCCGACATGCTCTCCCGCCACCCGCGGGTCACGAAGGTGCTCTACCCGGGCCTGCCCGAGCACCCCGGGCACGAGATCGCGGCGAAGCAGATGAAGGCCTTCGGCGGCATGGTGTCGTTCCGGGTCGAGGGCGGCGAGGAGGCGGCCGTCGAGGTCTGCAACCGGGCGAAGCTGTTCACGCTCGGCGAGTCCCTCGGCGGCGTCGAGTCCCTCGTCGAGCACCCCGGCCGGATGACGCACGCCTCCGTCGCGGGCTCCGCCCTGGAGGTCCCCGCCGACCTCGTACGCCTCTCCGTGGGCATCGAGTCGGTCGACGACCTGCTCGCCGACCTCCAGCAGGCGCTCGACAAGAAGTAGGTCACCAGCCGGTGAGCTGTGGAGTCGTCTTCGAAGGCGGCTCCACCCACGGCCGCTCGACCGTCGCCCACACCACGAACGCGACGACGGCGGCGACCAGCACGAACCACATCAACCGCGCCGCGGCCCTGCGCCGCCTGCGCGCCCGGCCGCCCCTGCGCATCGCGTCCGCGCACAGCTCCGCCGGCACCACCGGCGCGGGCCCGTGGTCGAGCACGGCACGCACGGCCGCCTCATTGCGCTCCTGGAGACTCATGCCGGGGCCGCTCCCCGCAGTTCGGCGGGCGCGGGCCCGCGCGGCGGGTGCAGGACGAGGGCCATCGCCCGCGCGTGCACCGAGCGGACGCGCTCCGCGGGCAGCCCGAGCAGGGAGGCGGTCTGCTCCTCGCCGACGCCTTCGAAGAGCCGCAGCACGAGGACGAGACGTTCCTGGGGGCTGAGCTGCCCGAGCGCGCCGCCCAGCGCGCGGTGCCTGCGCCACGCGCCGCGGGCGAACCGGACGGCCAGCTCCTTGCGCGCGCAGTCGTAGGGATCCTCACCCCGAAGGCGGTCCCAGGAGGCATACGTCCGGCCGAGTGCGGCCGTGAGCAGCTTTCGCGCGCGGGGATTGGCGTCCGACGGTTCCCCCGTCAGGAGTGTCGCGGCACGCAGCAGCCGCCCGGCCGCGCCCGCGACGAACGCCTCGAACTCACGGGCCCGGCGGGCGTCCTGCAACGCCTGCCGTTCTCGCACCCTTCATATGAGGCCGAGCGCGGCTCCCTGGTCAAGAGGCAGGAGCCGCTCTTGCCGTACTGGTGTGCCCGGAAACCGTCAGGATTCGGCGGGCGGCGTCGGCTGGCCGTGGCGCGCGGAGAGCGCGGAATTGAAGCGCGCGAGGAGCGCGCAGAACTGCTCGCGCTCCTGCGGTTCCCACTCCTGCGTCAACTGCGCCATCAATTCCTGCCTGGACGTGCGTACCTCGTCCAGCCGGGCCGCACCGCGCGGCGACAACTGCAACACCACCGCACGTCCGTCCTCCGGGTGAGAGGTGCGCTTGACGAGGCCCGTGTCGACGAGCGGGGCGACCTGCCGGGTCACCGTCGAGGAGTCGATCCCCATGCTCGACGCGAGCGCCTTGACGCCCATCGGGCCTTCCTTGTCGAGGCGGTTGAGCAGCAGGTATGCCGCTCGGTCCATCGAATTGCGCACCTGCCCGACCCCGCCGAGCCGGGTCTGTTCGGCGCGACGGGCGAAGACCGCCACCTCGTGCTGGAGCGTTTCGAGGAGGCCGGTGTCGCCGGCGGTCGTCATGTCCATCGTTTCCTGTGGTGTGGGCATGGCCGGGGGCTCACTTCATGCGTGGGTGGTGGATTGCACTGGATTGGCCCACAGGGTACGCGGCGAAAGCGCTGGCCGTACCGGCCGTGCGCAATCCGGTCTCGCAGCGTGAGCATCCCGAGAGGCGTGCGCCGTGAGCTGCAAGACTTTCGTCATGAGCAACAGCGCGTCTGACTACTTGCCGACCTCGACGCCCGCGGTGACCCTCGACGACGTCCGCGGCGCCCAGAAGATGCTTTCAGGGGTGGCGCGCGTGACGTCGATGGCGCACAGCCACCACCTCTCCCAGCTGGCCGGGACGCCGGTCCACCTCAAGTGCGAGAACCTCCAGCGCACCGGATCCTTCAAACTGCGCGGCGCGTACGTGCGGATCGCGGGCCTGCTGCCGGAGGAGCGGGCCGCAGGCGTGGTGGCCGCGAGCGCGGGCAACCACGCGCAAGGAGTGGCCCTGGCCTCCTCGCTCCTCGGCGTGCGCTCCACGGTGTTCATGCCGGTCGGCGCGCCCCTGCCGAAGGTCGCCGCGACCCGCGAGTACGGCGCCGAGGTCCGGCTGCACGGCCAGGTGGTCGACGAGACCCTCGCGGCGGCGCAGCGCTACGCGGAGGAGACCGGCGCGGTCTTCATCCACCCGTTCGACCATCCGGACGTCGTCGCGGGCCAGGGCACGCTCGGCCTGGAGATCCTTGAGCAGTGCCCGGAGGTGCGGACCATCCTGGTCGGCGTGGGCGGCGGCGGACTCGCGGCCGGCATCGCCGTCGCGGTGAAGGCGCTGCGGCCCGACGTGAAGGTGATCGGCGTCCAGGCCGCGGGCGCCGCCGCGTACCCGCCCTCGCTGGCCGCCGGGCACCCGGTCGCGATCAAGGACCCGTCGACGATGGCCGACGGGATCAAGGTGGGGCGGCCCGGTGACGTCCCGTTCGAGCTCGTCTCCGGCCTGGTCGACGGCGTCCGCACGGTCTCGGAGGACGCGCTGTCCAGCGCCCTGCTGCTCTGCCTGGAGCGCGCCAAGCTGGTCGTCGAGCCCGCCGGCGCGAGCCCCGTCGCGGCGCTCCTGAGCGAGCCCGGGGCCTTCGAGGGCCCGGTCGTGGCGCTGCTGTCCGGCGGCAACATCGACCCGCTCCTGATGCAGCGCGTACTCACCCACGGCCTCGCCGCCGCGGGCCGCTATCTCTCGCTGCGGCTGCGCCTGACCGACCGCCCCGGCGCCCTGGCCACGCTTCTCCAGGTGTTGTCAGTGGCCGACGCCAACGTCACCGATGTGAGCCACGTACGGACCGATCCGCGGCTCGGGCTCACGGAGGCGGAGGTCGAGCTGCACCTGGAGACCAAGGGTCCCGCGCACTGCACGGAGGTCGAGGCGGCGCTGCGGGAGGCGGGCTACACGGTCATCGAGTAATTCCGTGGCGGTACGCGATACATCGCGATAGCGTGTGGCACGCTTCACGACTTGCCGGGCGCGGGGAACCCGGCAAATTTACACTTTCCTCACATAGGTAGTCATCGACACACTGGGGGAACGGCATGCCAGGCGCTATCTACGCCGAAGGCCTGGTGAAGACCTTCGGCGATGTAAAAGCTCTGGACGGCGTCGATCTGGACGTACCGGAGGGCACGGTCCTCGGCCTGCTCGGGCCGAACGGGGCGGGGAAGACGACGGCCGTGCGCTGTCTGACGACACTGCTCACGCCGGACAGCGGCAAGGCGGTCGTCGCGGGCATCGACGTACTGAAGCACCCGAACGAGGTACGGCGGTCCATCGGCCTGTCCGGCCAGTTCGCCGCGGTCGACGAATACCTGACGGGGCGGGAGAACCTGCAGATGGTCGGGCAGCTCTACCAGCTGTCCAAGAAGGCCGCCAAGAAGCGGGCCGGCGAGCTCCTCGAGCGCTTCAACCTCACGGACGCCGCCGACCGCCCCTCGAAGACGTACTCCGGCGGCATGCGCCGCAGGCTCGACCTCGCGGCAGCGCTCGTCGTCTCCCCGCCGGTGATGTTCATGGACGAGCCGACGACGGGCCTCGACCCGCACAACCGGCAGCAGCTGTGGGAAGTGATCCAGGAGCTGGTCGCGGGCGGCACGACGCTGCTGCTCACGACGCAGTACCTGGAGGAGGCCGACCACCTGGCGCACGACATCTGCGTCGTGGACCACGGCCGCGTCATCGCCCGCGGCACCGCCGACCAGCTCAAGGCGCAGACCGGCGGCGAGCGCGTCGAGGTCGTGGTGCACGAGCGGGAGCACATCGACGCCGCGCGAGAGGTCCTCAGTGGCTACGGCAAGGGCGAGACGACCGTCGCCGAGCACACCCGCAAGCTGACCGTCCCCGTCACCGGCGGCGCGAAGCTCCTCGCGGAGGTCATCCGCGACCTGGACACGCGCGGCATCGAGATCGACGACATCGGACTGCGCCGCCCGACCCTGGACGACGTGTTCATCTCGCTGACCGGCCATGTCGCCGAGGAACCGGCGGCCGACGCGGACGAGCGGATCGAGGACGCGAAGGGGGCGAGGGCATGAGCGCCTGGAGCGACTCCCTGGTCGTCGGCAAGCGGAACCTGATCCGGATGACCCGGATCCCCGAGATGATCCTGTTCGGGATCATCCAGCCGGTGATGTTCGTGGTCCTGTTCACGTACGTCTTCGGCGGCTCGATCGCCATCCCGGGCGCCGGGGTCAGTGCCGGCGCCTACAAGGAATTCCTGATGGCCGGCATCTTCGCCCAGACCGTCACGTTCGCCACGGCGGGCGCCGGCGCGGGCATCGCGGACGACATGCACAAGGGCCTCATCGACCGGTTCCGCTCGCTGCCCATGGCGCGCGGCGCGGTGCTCACCGGCCGCACCCTCGCCGACCTGGTGCAGACGGCGGTGACGCTCGCCGTGCTCGCGGTGGTGGCGCTGCTCGTCGGCTGGCGGACGCACGAGAACCTCGGCAAGGTCCTGGCGGGCTTCGGCCTGCTCCTGCTGCTCGGGTACGCGTTCACCTGGATCGGCGCGCTGATCGGCCTGTCGGTGCGCACCCCCGAGGCGGCGACCTCGGGCGGCCTGATCTGGCTCTTCCCGCTGACGTTCATCTCGAACGCGTTCGTGCCGGTCAACGGCATGCCGACGTTCCTGCAGTACATCGCGGAGTGGAACCCCTTCAGTGCCACGGTGGCGGCGGCCCGCGAGCTGTTCGGCAACACGATCGAGGGCGTACCGAAATCGGTGACCGGAGCCTGGCCGATGGAGCACCCGGTCTGGGCCTCGCTGATCTGGTCCGTCCTGATCATCCTGGTCTTCCGCACCCTCGCGGTGCGCAAGTACCGCAAGGCGGCCTGACAACCGGTCCCGTACACACGAGTGGGGCCCCGCGGCACGCATGCTGCGGGGCCCCACTCGTGTGCTTCGCGCGTCAGCCGTTGAAGGGCTCCGCCTTGAGGATGCGGACCGAGGCCTTCTTGCCGTTCGGCAGTTCGTAGTCGACGTCCTCGCCCACCTTGTGGCCGTTGACCCCCGTGCCGAGCGGGGACTGGGGCGAATACGTCTCGAAGTCGCTGCTCGCGTATTCGCGCGAGGCGAGCAGGAACTCCAGGGTGTCGTCCTCGTCGCCGTCGAAAGCGATCGTGACGACCATGCCGGGCGCGACCACTCCGGTCGCCGCCGGGGCCTCGCCGACCTTGGCCTTCTCCAGGAGCTGGGTCAGCTGGCGGATGCGGAGCTCCTGCTTGCCCTGCTCCTCCTTGGCCGCGTGGTACCCGCCGTTCTCCCGCAGGTCGCCCTCCTCGCGCGCCGCGGCGATCTTCTGAGTGATCTCCTCGCGCGCGGGACCAGACAGGTACGCCAGCTCATCCCTGAGCTTGGTGTACGCCTCCTGCGTCAGCCAGGTGACGTCTTCGCTGGTCTGGGTCACAGGTCGCTCCTCGTAGGTACTGGGTATACAAAGCATCGCCCTACTCAGAAGGATGTTCCCTACTGAGTGGGCGAAACCACGAGCCTAACAATTCAGGCGTGAAAGGGGGAGGACAAAAGGCATCAGTGTTGCGTCGCCGCAGGTCAGCGACCGCGCCGCGTATCGACAATTGGTCGGATCGTCGGACCGGGCCGATCAGTCGGCGTGACAGCCGATGAGCTCCGCGGAGGTGGCCCTGCCGGTGGTGCGCAGCGTGACGACCTTGTCGATCCGGTCCTGCTTCTGGTCGAAGCGGAAGTCCGCGCGGCCCACCTCGGCGCCGTCCTCGCTCTGCGAGCGGATCGTGCAGTAGCCGGTGGCGTCGGCGTCCTTGCGGATCTCCATGTGGACCTGGACGTTGCTCTTGTTCGTGTCGAACGCGATGAGCTCGCCGCTGAACTTGCTGCCGCCGACGACGTAGTACCAGCCGAACCAGACCATCATGGCCGCGAACAGTGTGCCGAGGACGATTCCGGTGATCTTCAGCTTGCGGTCGGCGCGGGCGTCGGCGGAACGCGAGGATCCGTATCGGCCCTCGGGCAGCTGCTGCACGGCGGTCATCGCCCAGTTCCTCTCGCGTCGCCCGACAGGTGGGACGGGCACCGGAATTTTCCGCCCCCCGGTTCCGTCACTATAGAAGCTGCCCGTTGCACTCCAGGCACCCGGGCGCCCCATTACTCACCGAGGAACTTGTCTTGACTGAGCAGCTGCGACTCATGGCCGTTCACGCCCACCCCGACGACGAGTCGTCGAAGGGCGCGGCCACGATGGCCAAGTACGTGTCCGAGGGGGTGGACGTGCACGTCGTGACCTGCACGGGCGGCGAGCGCGGCTCCATCCTCAACCCGAAGCTCCAGGGCGACAAGTACGTCGAGGAGAACATCCGGGAGGTCCGCCGCAAGGAGATGGACGAGGCGCGCGAGATCCTCGGCGTCAAGCAGGACTGGCTGGGCTTCGTCGACTCGGGGCTGCCCGAGGGCGACCCGCTGCCGCCGCTGCCCGAGGGCTGCTTCGCCCTGGAGGACGTCGACCACGCGGCCGGCGCCCTCGTCAAGCAGATCCGCTCCTTCCGCCCGCAGGTCATCACGACGTACGACGAGAACGGCGGCTACCCGCACCCCGACCACATCATGACCCACAAGATCACGATGGTGGCCTTCGACGGCGCGGCCGACGCGGAGAAGTACCCCGAGGCCGAGTTCGGCCCCGTCTTCCAGCCGAAGAAGCTCTACTACAACCAGGGCTTCAACCGGCCGCGCACCGAGGCGCTGCACAACGCGCTCCTGGAGCGCGGCATGGAGTCCCCGTACGGGGACTGGCTCAAGCGCTGGGACGACATGGCGCGCACCGAGCGCACGCTGACCACGCACATTCCGTGCGCCGACTTCTTCGGGATCCGTGACAAGGCGCTGATCGCGCACGCCACGCAGATCGACCCCGACGGCGGCTGGTTCCGCGTGCCGATGGACATCCAGCAGGAGGTCTGGCCGACCGAGGAGTACGAGCTCGCGAAGTCGCTCGTCGATACCTCCCTCCCCGAGGACGACCTCTTCGCGGGCATCCGACACAATGCCTGATGTGAACGCGAATCTGGCATTGACCCATCTCGTCCCTCTTGCCAAGGAGGTCGACGAGAACAAGGTGACTCCGGGCGTGCTCGGCTTCATCGTCTTCGCCGTGATGGCCGTCGCGGTCTGGGGCCTGATGAAGTCGATGAACAGGCACATGGGCAAGGTCGACTTCAAGGAGAAGTCGGACGAGCCCGCCGGTGCGACGAGCGGCAAGGACGCCGGGCAGAAGTCCGCCTGAACCCGCCGCCGGCCCCGCGCACGAGCGTGCGCGGGGCCGCTGCGCTGTCCGGCGCGCGCCCCCGCCTGTCATGTTCAGGGCGGGCGGAGGCGGCGCCGTGCCTATGAGCGCTGCGCCTCCTTGGCGACGCCCATCACGTCCCGCGAGTGCCGGTTCGGCACCATGCCGAGGCGCCAGGCCTGCCAGCCCGCGTCCAGATCCACGCCCCGCTCCAGGAGCAGCTGGTACGCCTCCACGTAGTCGTCGAGCTTGCCGTCGCGCGCCGGGTGCGTGGCCGCGGCGAGCTGGGACAGCTCCTCCTGCGCGACCGCCGTGCCGACCTCCGAGCCGCCGGGGGAGGCGTACGGGAGCAGCGTGCAGCGCAGGAACGTCGCCCAGTCCTCGCCCCGCTGGTCCTCGTACCCGGCGAAGATCGCCGCCGCCTCCTCGCACAGCTCCATCGCCTGCGCGAGCCGCGCGTTGCCCGCGTCGACCACCGCGAGCTCCAGACACGTCCACCCCTCGCCGTGCGGCACCCCGATGCGCTGGAAGTCGGCGCGGGCGTCGACCAGGAGCTGGCGGGCGAAGCCGGAATTGCGCAGTGAGCCGGTCTGCGCGGCCCGCTCGTCACGGGTGACGCGCGCCGAATGGTGGCGGGCGCAGGCAAGCCCGTACACGTCACGCATCCGGGAGAACATCGTGCGCGAACGCTCCAGCTCCCGCACCGCCTTGTCGAGGTCGCCGGTCTCCTCCAGGGCCTGGCCCAGGTAGTAGTACGTCCACGCCTCGCCACGCGCGTCCTCATTCTCGCGGTGCCGGGACGCCGCCTGGCGCAGCCCGTCGACCGCCGCCGACGCCTCGCCGTCGATCAGCCGGGCGCGGGCCAGCTCGGTCAGCGCCCAGGCCTGGCCGCGGTTGTCGCGGGTCTGCCCGTACAGGTCGAGCGCGGTCCGCAGCTCCTCCTCCGCGCGCGGCACGTTGCCCATCCGCAGGCACAGCTGGCCGAGCTGGAAGTGCGCCCACGCCTCACCGTGCAGCGACTCGTTCTCGCGGTGCAGGGCGAACGCGTCGGTGAGCAGGGCAAGGGACATGCGTACGTTCGCGCGGTCGCGCTCGACCGCCGCGAGCGCGTGCAGCGTCCACCCGCGGTCGCCCTTCGTCTCCGGCGTCGTCTGCAGATCGAGCGCCTCCCTCAACTTGGCCGCCGCCTCGGTGAGTTGGCCCTGGTGGTGCAGCGTGATGCCGAGGGAACACAGCGCGCGGCCCTCGCCCGCCCTGTGGTGCGCCTCGCGGTACAGGTCGACCACTGAGGTCAGCGTCGTACGCGCCTTGTCGAGCTCGCCGAGCTGGCGGGCCGCGATACCCGTGCGCCACTGGACCGAGCGCATGAGCAGACCCTGGTCGATGGACTGTGTCAGCTCCTGGATCTCGCCGAGACGGTAGAGGTCGCCGCGCAGCAGGCAGTAGTCGCACAGCGCGCCCAGCAGGCCCAGCACCGCGTCCTGGTTGACGCCCTCCGCGTGCCGGAGCGCCGCCGTGATGAAGCTCGACTCGTCGTCCAGCCAGCGCAGCGCCGCGTCCAGGGACGTGAAGCCGTGCGGACCCGTCTGGCCGGCGCGCGTCGACATGTTGCCGTCGACCAGGCGGATCACCGAGTCGGCCAGGTCCGCGTAGTTCTGGATCAGCCGCTCCTGCGCGGCCGTGCGCTCCGCGGGCTCCTCCTCGTCGGCGAGGCGGGCCTGGGCGAAGGCGCGGACGAGGTCGTGCAGCCGGTAGCGGCTGCCGCGCACATGGTCGACGAGCCCGGCGCCCGCAAGCGCCGTCAGGTACCGCTCCGCCTCCGCCGTCGTGGTGGCGAGCAGCGCGGCCGCCGCGGCCGCGCCGAGCGAGGCGCGCCCGGCGAGCGCGAGCCGCCGCAGCAGCCGCCTGCCCTGCTCGGACTGGTCGGTGTAGCGCAGCCACAGCACCCGCTCGACCGGGTCCACGGGACCGTACGCGGCGAGATCCGCGGCGAGCTGACGCGTCGTGCGCGGCCCGATCGCGGAGCCCGCGACGCGCAGCGCCAGCGGCAGGCCGCCGCACAACTCCCGTACGGCGTCCGAGGATTCGGCGTCGTACGGGCCGCTCGGGTCCTCCGCGGCCTCCCGCAGCAGCTCCTCCGCGCCCGCCGAGTCGAGAGCCCGGACGGGCAGATGGTGCACCCAGGCGGGTGTGTCGTCACCGAGCTCCAGGGGCTCGCGCGACGTGACGATCACGAGACTGTCGGAGCGCTCGGGAACAAGCGTGCGCACCTGCTCGGCGCTCGCCGCGTCGTCGAGCACGATGGTCACGGGCAGCCCCGTCAGATGCTGGTGGTACAGCTCGCTGAGCCGCTTGACCTGCTGTTCCTGCGAGGAACGCTCACGGAACAGCAACTGCTCGCGCGGCGCCCCCAGCCGGTTCAGCAGATGCAGCAGCGCGTCCCGCGTCGGCAGCGGCGCGGTGTCCGGGCGGTCGCCGCGCAGATCCACCACGCACGCCCCGCGGAACTGGTCCCGCAGCTCGTGCGCCGCACGCACCGCGAGCGTCGTCCGCCCGACACCCGGGTCCCCGTGCAGCACCACCACGGTCGGCCGGGTCTCGGTGCTGGCCCGCGCCGCGTGCACCCACTGCGCGATCTGCGACATCGCGACGCGACGCCCGGCGAACGGCCCCTCGGGCTCCGGCAGTTGACCGAACGACTGCTCAAGAACGCTCCGCCGCCGCGCGGCCGCGCTCTTGTCGGTCCGCCGCAGCTGCGGCCCCACCGTCTTCTTCGACGTCCCGGTGCTCGCGGCGAGCACCCGCTGCTGATCGAGGAACGGCCTGATGCCCCGCACCTCCAGCGCCGTCAGCCACTGCAACCGCAGCTGCTCAGGACCGCCCGGCTGATTGCGCGCCCCCGCGCTGCGACTCGCCGCCGGCACGTGCGAAGCGGTCACCTTCGCGACGGTCGCGGCGGACCCCAGTACGGCGACGGCGACACCCGCGCCCACGGCCGTCCCGGTCCCGGCCCCCAGCACCAGATCCGCCACACAAGCGGTGACGGCACCAACCCCCGCCACCATCAACGGAGTTGATCCGCCCTCCTTGGCGAACCGCTGCCCGAACGTCATCCGCCCCGCGTCGGCCTCGTCGAGGGCCCGGGTGAACGCGTCGTACTCGTCGGCCGCGCTCCTCCCCATGGAGTCGAGCGCGCCCTTCGCCCGGGACAGCAGCACGGCCCCGTCCGCGCGCCCACCCGAACGCCTGACCTCTTCCTCCACGGCCCGAGCCAACAGCCGTTCGGCTTCCGCCCGATGGCTGTCCCGCATCTTCGGTCCCCCTCCGGTGGCGACAGTACGGGGTCAAGTGTGCTGCGTATGGGGTGTCGGCGCGAGGGTCCCGGCGATCAGAGACGCGACCCGGATCACGATGAGCGAGGATGGGAGGCATGCCGAACCGACTGGCCCATGAGACGTCCCCCTACCTCCTCCAGCACGCCGACAACCCGGTGGACTGGTGGCCCTGGTCGGCCGAGGCCTTCGCGGAGGCGCAGCGGCGCGGGGTGCCGGTGCTGCTCAGCGTCGGGTATTCGAGCTGTCACTGGTGCCATGTGATGGCCCACGAATCCTTCGAGGACGGGGCCACCGCCGCCGTCCTCAACGAGAACTTCGTCAACATCAAGGTCGACCGCGAAGAGCGCCCCGACGTCGACGCCGTCTACATGGAGGCCGTGCAGGCCGCCACGGGGCAGGGTGGCTGGCCGATGACCGTGTTTCTGACGCCGGACGCCGAGCCGTTCTACTTCGGTACGTACTTCCCGCCCGAGCCGCGCCACGGCATGCCCTCGTTCACCCAGGTCCTGCACGGCGTGCGGGACGCGTGGACCGAGCGGCACGGCGAGGTCACCGAGGTCGCCGGGAAGATCACCGCCGATCTGGCCGCGCGGGAACTGCCGTACGGGAACACGGAGTTGCCGGGGGAGAACGAGCTGGCGCAGGCGCTGCTCGGGCTCACGCGCGAGTACGACGCGACGTACGGCGGCTTCGGCGGCGCGCCGAAGTTCCCGCCGTCCATGGTGATCGAGTTCCTGCTGCGGCACCACGCGCGCACCGGCGCCGAGGGCGCGCTGCAGATGGCCGTCGACACCTGCGAGCGGATGGCGCGCGGCGGGATCTACGACCAGCTCGGCGGCGGCTTCGCGCGGTACTCCGTGGACCGGGAGTTCACGGTGCCGCACTTCGAGAAGATGCTGTACGACAACGCGCTGCTGTGCCGGGCGTATGCGCATCTGTGGCGCTCGACGGGCAGTGAGCTGGCCAAGCGGGTCGCGCTGGAGACCGCCGACTTCATGGTGCGTGAGCTGCGGACGAACGAAGGCGGCTTCGCCTCCGCGCTCGATGCCGACAGCGAGGACCCGGTCAGCGGGAAGCACGTCGAGGGCGCGTACTACGTGTGGACGCCGCAGCAGCTCCGGGAGGTGCTCGGTGAGGCCGACGCGGAGGCGGCCGCCCGCCACTACGGCGTCACGGAGGAGGGCACCTTCGAGGAGGGTGCCTCCGTGCTCCAGCTTCCGCAGGCGGACGGGGTCCTCGACGCCGGGCAGGCCGAGCGGATCCGGGAGCGGCTGCGCGAGGCGCGGTCCCGGCGGCCGGTCCCCGGCCGGGACGACAAGGTCGTCGCGGCGTGGAACGGGCTCGCGATCGCGGCGCTGGCGGAGACCGGCGCGTACTTCGGCCGCCAGGATCTCGTGGACGCCGCCGTGTGCGCGGGCGACCTGCTCGTACGCCTGCACATGGACCCGCTGGCCCGGCTCGCGCGGACCAGCAAGGACGGGCACGTCGGCGCGAACGCGGGCGTCCTCGAGGACTACGCCGACGTGGCCGAGGGCTTCCTCGCGCTCGCGTCGGTGACCGGCGAGGGCGTGTGGCTGGAGTTCGCTGGGTTCCTGCTCGACCACGTCCTCGACCGGTTCACGGACCCGGAGAGCGGCGCGCTGTACGACACCGCCGCCGACGCGGAGAAGCTCATCCGCCGGCCCCAGGACCCGACCGACAACGCGACGCCTTCGGGTTGGACCGCCGCGGCGGGTGCCCTTCTGTCGTACGCCGCGCACACCGGCTCCGAGCCGCACCGCAGCGCCGCCGAGCGCGCCCTCGGCGTCGTCAAGGCGCTGGGCCCGCGGGCGCCGCGGTTCATCGGGAACGGGCTCGCGGTCGCCGAGGCGCTGCTCGACGGTCCGCGCGAGGTCGCGGTCGTGGGGGAGGTCGGCGGGCGGCTGCACCACGCGGCGCTCACCGGGACCGCTCCCGGGGCCGTCGTCGCGGCCGGCGAGGAGGGCGGCGGCGAGCTGCCGCTGCTGGCCGACCGGCCGCTCGTGGACGGGCGGGAGGCGGCGTACGTGTGCCGCCGCTTCGTGTGCGACGCGCCGGTGACGGACGCCGACGACCTGAAGCGGGCCCTGGGCGAGACGCAGGAGTAGAAGAAGGCGCGGGCTGACCCCGGCCCGGGGTCAGCCGTGCTGGTAGGCGACCAGCGAGATGCCGACGTAGTGCACGACGAACGCCGCGAGGGTGAACGAGTGGAAGACCTCGTGGAAGCCGAACCAGCGCGGTGAGGGGTTCGGCCGCTTGATGCCGTAGATGACGCCGCCCGCGCTGTAGAGCAGCCCGCCGACGATCACCAGGACGAGCACCGCGATGCCGCCCGTGCGCATGAAGTCGGGCAGGAAGAAGACGGCGGCCCAGCCCATCGCGATGTAGCAGGGCGTGTAGAGCCAGCGCGGGGCGCCGACCCAGAACACCCGGAAGATGATCCCCGCCGCGGCGGCCGCCCAGATGCCCCACAGCAGCCACTGCCCCTTGGCGCCCGGCAGCAGCAGCATCGTCAGCGGCGTGTACGTGCCGGCGATGATCAGGAAGATGTTCGCGTGGTCCAGACGGCGCAGTACGCCGCCGGCGCGCGGTCCCCAGTTCCCCCGGTGGTAGAGCGCGCTGACGCCGAACAGCAGGCAGGCCGTGAGGACGAAGATCCCGCACGCGACCCGGCCGCGCGTCGAGTCCGCGAGCGCCGTGAGGAAGAGGCCCGAGATCAGCACGGCGGGGAACATCCCCGCGTGCAGCCAGCCGCGCAGTCTCGGCTTCAGTGCTGACGGCTGGACGGCGGGCACTTCGGGCTGCTCGGTGGCGACGCTCATCCCCGCATGGTACCTACGCGACCGTAGGTAACGGACCCCGTGAGTGGTGATGCTCACTTCGCTCACCTGTGAGGCCCCCTGGACAGATGGGCGTTTCGGTCGGATGATCAAATGAGTGCGGTCGGCACCGGATGAGCGCCCACTGAGCTCCAGTGGACTGGGAGGCGCAGCGTCCGGGTCGCAGCCCCCACGGGGCATCAACCTCAATACCCCTCATTTAGGAGCGATCGTGGCGCGCGACATCGCGGCTCCCTCCCTGGACACCCTCCCGACGAACCACCAGGAACTGATCTCGTGGGTCAACGAGATCGCCGAACTGACGCAGCCGGACAATGTGGTCTGGTGCGACGGCTCCGAGGCCGAGTACGAGCGCCTCGCGGAGGAGCTCGTGGCGAAGGGGACGTTCAAGAAGCTCGACCCCATCAAGCGCCCCAACTCGTACTACGCCGCCTCCGACCCGTCCGATGTCGCGCGCGTCGAGGACCGTACGTACATCTGCTCCGAGAAGGAGGAGGACGCGGGCCCGACGAACCACTGGAAGGCCCCCGCCGAGATGCGGGAGATCTTCCGGGGCAACGAGGGGAACGGGGGGATCTTCCGCGGCTCGATGCGCGGACGGACCATGTACGTCGTCCCGTTCTGCATGGGACCGCTCGGCTCGCCGCTGTCCGCGATCGGCGTCGAGATCACCGACTCGGCCTACGTGGCCGTCTCCATGCGCACGATGACCCGGATGGGCCGGCCGGTCCTCGACGAGTTGGGCGAGGACGGCTTCTTCGTGAAGGCCGTGCACACGCTGGGCGCCCCGCTGGGTCCCGACGAGGCGGACGTGCCGTGGCCGTGCAACTCCACGAAGTACATCTCGCACTTCCCCGAGGACCGCGAGATCTGGTCGTACGGCTCGGGCTACGGCGGCAACGCCCTGCTGGGCAAGAAGTGCTACGCCCTGCGCATCGCGTCCGTCATGGCGCGCGACGAGGGCTGGCTCGCCGAGCACATGCTGATCCTCAAGCTCACCCCGCCGCAGGGTGAGTCGAAGTACGTCGCCGCCGCCTTCCCGAGCGCCTGCGGCAAGACGAACCTCGCGATGCTGGAGCCCACGATCTCCGGCTGGACCGTCGAGACGATCGGTGACGACATCGCCTGGATGCGGTTCGGCGAGGACGGCCGGCTCTACGCGATCAACCCCGAGGCCGGGTTCTTCGGCGTCGCGCCCGGCACCGGCGAGCACACCAACGCCAACGCCATGAAGACCCTGTGGGGCAACTCGGTCTTCACGAACGTCGCGCTCACCGACGACGGCGACGTGTGGTGGGAGGGGATGACCGAGGAGACCCCGGCTCACCTCACCGACTGGAAGGGCAACTCCTGGACCCCGGACTCGGGCGTCCCGGCCGCGCACCCGAACGCCCGCTTCACCACGCCCGCCTCGCAGTGCCCGATCATCGCGCCCGAGTGGGAGGACCCGAAGGGCGTGCCGATCTCGGCGATCCTCTTCGGCGGCCGCCGCGCCTCCGCCGTGCCGCTGGTGACCGAGTCCTTCGACTGGAACCACGGCGTGTTCCTCGGTGCGAACGTCGCCTCCGAGAAGACCGCCGCCGCCGAGGGCAAGGTCGGCGAGCTGCGCCGCGACCCGTTCGCCATGCTGCCGTTCTGCGGCTACAACATGGGCGACTACATGGCGCACTGGGTGAAGGTCGGGGCGGACAAGGACCAGGCCAAGCTGCCGAAGATCTACTACGTCAACTGGTTCCGGAAGAACGCGGACGGCAAGTTCGTGTGGCCCGGCTTCGGTGAGAACTCGCGCGTCCTCAAGTGGATCGTCGACCGCCTCGACGGCCGCGCCGAGGGCGTCGAGACGCCGATCGGCATCCTGCCGACCAAGGAGTCCCTGGACACGAACGGCCTGGACCTGGCCGAGTCCGACCTGGACTTCCTGCTGACGGTGGACAAGGAGGCCTGGCGCGACGAGGCCTCGCTCGTGCCCGCGCACCTCAATACGTTCGGCGACCACACGCCGACCGAGCTGTGGGACGAGTACCGCAAGCTGGTGGACCGGCTCGGCTAGAGCCGTGTGACATGCGGAAGGGGCGCGGCTTCCGGCCGCGCCCCTTCCGCATGTCCGCGTCGGTCACACAGCGACGAGATCCCCCGCGGAGGCGTGCGCCTCCATGCGCTGCGCCGCCAGAATCGCGGCCGCCGTGTCCGCGCGGGACGCCGCGACCACCAGGGCGCGGCCCGCGAGGGCGTGCGCCCGCTGGTGCAGCGCCGCGACGTGCGGCTCGTGGACCGAGGCCGCCACGGCCGAGCGGACCGGGGCGTTGCCGCCGCGGAGCCGGGCGACCTGTGCGGCCAGTGCGTCGGCCGCCTCGTCGAGGTCGGCCGCGGGGCCCAGTGCGCGCAGTTCGTCGGTGATCGCGAGCAGCGCGCTCAGGTGCCCGGCGAGCTGGATGTCCAGCTCCTCCTCGCGGGAGCGGTGCGGGAATTCGCCGCTGTCGGCCGCCGTCGAGTGGACCGACTTGGTGCGGATCGGCTCGTACATGGGAGGCCTCCAGGGCATGCGTGTCAGCTTGGCCTCCATCGTACCTTAGATCGTGTCTAAGTTAGAACCTGTCCAAAGTAGGAGTGTCACGACAGGGGCGGGGCGTCACGGCTGGCTGTAGCCGTCGAGGAAGTTCCCGATCCGGGTGACCGCCTCCGTCAGCTGCCGGGTGTCGGGCAGCGTGACGACGCGGAAGTGGTCGGGCTCCGGCCAGTTGAAGCCGGTGCCGTGCACCACCATGATCTTCTCGGCCCGCAGCAGGTCGAGCACCATCTGCCGGTCGTCCTTGACCTTGAACACCTTCGGGTCGAGGCGCGGGAACAGGTACAGCGCGCCCTTGGGCTTCACGCACGTCACGCCCGGGATCTGGGTGAGCAGCTCGTACGCGACGTCGCGCTGCTCCTTGAGCCGCCCGCCGGGCAGCACCAGGTCGTTGACCGTCTGCCGTCCGCTGAGCGCCGCGACGACGCCGTGCTGGCCCGGCATGTTCGCGCACAGGCGCATGTTGGCGAGGATCGTGAGGCCCTCGATGTACGACTCCGCGTGCGCGCGCGGCCCGGAGATCGCCATCCAGCCCACCCGGTAGCCGGCCACGCGGTACGCCTTCGACATGCCGTTGAAGGTCAGCGTCATCAGGTCGGGCGCGATGGCGGCGGTCGGGGTGTGCGTGGCGCCGTCGTAGAGGATCTTGTCGTAGATCTCGTCGGAGCAGACGAGGAGGTTGTGGCGGCGGGCGATGTCGGTGATGCCGCGCAGCATCTCGTCGCTGTAGACGGCGCCGGTGGGGTTGTTGGGGTTGATGACCACGATCGCCTTGGTGCGGTCGGTCACCTTGCGCTCGATGTCGGCGAGGTCCGGCATCCAGTCCGCCTGCTCGTCGCAGCGGTAGTGCACGGCGGTGCCGCCGGAGAGCGAGACGGCGGCGGTCCACAGCGGGTAGTCCGGGGCGGGGACGAGCACCTCGTCGCCGTCGTCGAGCAGGCCCTGCATCGCCATCACGATGAGCTCGGAGACGCCGTTGCCGATGAAGACGTGCTCGACGTCGGTCTCCACGCCGAGGGTCTGGTAGTGCATCATCACCGCGCGGCGGGCGGCGAGGAGGCCCTTGGCGTCGCCGTAGCCGTGCGCGTCCCCGAGGTTGCGGAGCATGTCCTCGAGGATCTCGGGCGGGCACTCGAAGCCGAACGCCGCCGGGTTGCCGGTGTTGAGCTTCAGGATGCGGTGCCCTGCCGCCTCCAGCCGCATCGCTTCCTCGAGAACCGGGCCCCGGATCTCGTAGCAGACGTTGGAGAGCTTGGTCGACTGGATGAGCTGCATCCCCAAACTTTACGGCCGTGTTTCGGGATGCCGCGCACCCTTTGTCGGCCGGTGGGGCGGCCCGCGCGGCATGGGTTTCGGATGCGGTGGCACGCGGTGCCGGATACCTCCGGAACGGCGGGTTCCGGGGTGGTCGCGGCTTTGATGGGGCGGGTCGGCGGGGCGGGTGAGATGGACCACGCCCGGCCTCCGGCGGGCGGTGCGGCGCGTCTAATCGCGCGTATGTTCGAAACATTCGCTACGGTGGAGGCATGCTTCAGGGATCGCTGTTCGACCAGGCCGAGGAGATCGCGCTCGGGCCGCTCGGGGCGGTGCGGCGCACCGTGCTCGGTGACGGCGCCTGGATCGACGTGCTGCCGGGGTGGCTGAGCGGGGCCGACGAGCTGTACGGGCACCTCGCGGACGGCGTGCCGTGGAAGGCCGAGCGGCGGCAGATGTACGAGCGGATGGTCGACGTGCCGCGGCTGCTGAGGTTCTACGGGGCGGGGGAGCGGCTGCCGCACCCCGTGCTCGACGCGGCGCGGGACGCGCTGTCCGCGCACTACGCGCGGGAGTTGGGCGAACCGTTCAGCACGGCGGGCCTGTGCTTCTACCGGGACGGCCGGGACAGCGTCGCCTGGCACGGCGACCGGATCGGGCGCGGCGCCCGCGAGGACACGATGGTCGCCATCCTGTCGGTGGGCACACCGCGGGACCTCGCGCTGCGGCCCGTCGGCGGCGGCCCCGTCGTGCGCAGGCCGCTCGGGCACGGCGACCTGATCGTCATGGGCGGGTCCTGCCAGCGGACCTGGGAACACGCGATCCCCAAGTCGGCCCGCGCGGCGGGCGGCCGGATCAGCGTCCAGTTCCGGCCGCACGGGGTGCGTTGAGGCCGGTTCGCGTGATCGCTGGGCCGGGGCTCGACTCCGTACGAACGGCACTAGGCGGCCCACACGTACGACGGGTACGTGGACCCGGCCGCCGCGCACGGCCGGCAGGAGCCGGCCGACGCCTCGGGCGACACGGCCCCGCTCCCGCGCGTACCGGCCACCGGGCCCGCGCACGCGCGGGGCAGCGCCGTGTTCGCCGACGGCTCCGGGCGGCGGCGCCGCCTCATGCGGGTCGGCGGCATCACGCTCGGGGGTGTCTGTGTCGTCTTCCTCGGCGCCGTCGCCACCGGGCTCTTCGGGTCGAGCCCGGCGAGCGGTCCGCTGCCCTGGGGCGGTGCCGAGGACGGCAAGAGGCAGCGAGCCGAGCACTCGGCGCCCGCGACGACCGGACCCGCGCCCGCCCCGAGCGGCTCCGTGTCGAAGCCGGGCCCCTCGGCCACGCCGACCGGCACGGCCGGCGCATCGTCCGAGAAACCCAAGGAGAAGGCCGCGGCCCCGACCGGTTCGCCGTCGACGTCCGCGACCACGGCGCCGGCGGCCACGGCGTCCAGCACCGCACCCGCCCGGGGGAACTCCGGGAGCAACCCCGGACGGGGGAACGCCTCACCGGGAGCCGGCAAGGGCCCCAAGTGACCGGATCGCTCAGCCGCTGACGGTCCTGCGCACCGAACGGCCCGCGAGGACGTCCGTGCGCTTGCCGTCCTCGATCACGAACTGCCCGTCGACGAGGACGTGCGGGATGCCGACCGGCAGCGTGCGCGGCGCCTCGAACGTGGAGCCCGCGGCCACGGTCTCCGGGTCGAACAGGACCAGGTCGGCGCGGTAGCCCTCGCGGACCAGGCCGCGGTCGGGCAGGCGCAGCCGGGCCGCCGGACGCGAGGTCAGATGGGCGACCGTCTCCTCAAGGGACATGACGCCGAGGTCGCGGGCGTAGTGGCCGAGGTAGTGCGGGAACGTGCCGTACGCGCGCGGGTGCGGCTTGTAGCCCTGGAGGATGCCGTCGCTGCCGCCGGTGTGCACCGGGTGCTGCATGATCGCCCGCACGTTCTCCTCGTGGCCGACGTGCTGGAGGATCGACGAGCCGAGGTTGTCGTTGATCAGCAGGCGGCGGGCGGTGACCCACGGGGCCTCGCCGCGCTCGGCGGCGGCCTGCGCGACGGTCTTGCCGACGCAGGAGGCCAGGCCCGGGTCGGAGACGCCCGAGATCTCGATCTTGTCCCACTCGATCGGCACGCCGTGGCAGCCGTCCGCGCCGATCTCCTCGACGTGGTGGCGGATCCGCTCGGCGGTCTCGTCGTCCTTGAGGCGGGCGAGCGTGGCGTCGGGGCCGCCCTCGTTGGCCCAGCTCGGCAGCATCGCGACGAGCGTCGTCGCGCCCGGGGTGTACGGGTACGTGTCGAGGCTGATGTCGGCGCCGTCCGCGATGGCCGTGTCGAGGAGGGCCAGCAGGTCGACGCCCTTGCCCTTGTTCACGCCGAAGTTCATGGTGGCGTGCGCGAGGTGCAGGGAGCAGCCCGCGGTGCGGGTCAGCTCCACCATCTCCCGGTACGCGTCGAGGGCGCCGGCGCCGTAACTGCGGTGGTGCGGGCAGTAGTAGCCGTCGTACTGGGCCACCACCCGGCACAGCTCGGTGAGTTCGGCGTCCTTGGCGTACATGCCGGGGGTGTAGGTCAGCCCGGAGGACATTCCTACGGCGCCCTGCTCCATGCCCTCGGCGACGAGCCGCTTCATGTGGTCGAGCTCGGCGGGCGTCGCGTCGCGGTCGTCCCAGCCGACGGCGTACATCCGGACGGTGCCCTGCGGGATCAGGTACGCCGCGTTCACGGCGATGCCCTGGCGGTCGATCCGGTCCAGGTACTCGCCGACCGTGCGCCAGTCGAAGTCGATGTCCGAGCCGTCGCCGTTCCAGCCGGTGATCGCCTGGCGGACCTGGGCGAGGGTGCGGTCGTCGACGGGGGCGTAGGACAGGCCGTCCTGGCCGAGGACCTCGAGGGTGACGCCCTGGGCGGCCTTCGCGCTGTGGTCGGGGTCGCGGAGCACGGCGAGGTCGCTGTGCGCGTGCATGTCGATGAAACCGGGGGAGAGGGCGAGGCCGTCCGCCTCGATGGTGCGGGTGCCGGTGGGGCGGGGGCCGGTCCCCTCCGGGGTGATCCCGGTGATGCGGCCGTCGTTGACGGTGACGTCGGCTCGATACGAAGCGCCGCCGCTGCCGTCGATGACGCGCGCGTCGCGGATGACCAGGTCCATGAGGGGTGCCTCTCTCAGTTCAAGCCCCTGCGGCAGGTTGCCCCAGGCGGGGGTGGGCAAATCAAGCCCCTGCGGCGATTGAGCAGCGGGGTCCGGGGCGGAGCCCCGTGGCGGTGCCGTGGGTGGGGCCGTCGTGTCGGCGCGCGGCGCCGGGGGCCGCCTTGCCCACCCGCCGCCCAAGGCGGCGATTGCCCAAGTCGGGTGCGGCCGACGCCCGTGAGGCGTCGGCCGCGGGCTGCCTAGAAGTACGTGCGGATGTAGTCCACGACCGTGCCGTCCGATTCCACCAGGGGGATCAGCTGCCACTTGTCGAAGGACGTGCAGGGGTGGGACAGGCCCATGCCGAGCCAGTCGCCCACCTCGACGTCGGCGCCCGGCTCCGTGCGAACCCACCCGTGCTGGTCGGAGAGCCCGGTCACCGCGACACCCGTGGCCTCCCGGACCTCGCCCGTCCGCGCGTCCCGCACGACCTGCGCCTCCGGCAGGTCGATGTCGTACGCGGCATCCCGCTTGCCCGCGTTGGTGAACGCCTGCCCGTCGTTCGGCCGGGACACGAACTGCGCCCACAGCCGGAACGCCGGCTCAAGAGCGCCCTCCTCAGGCACCCGGTTGAACGGGGTCAGGTGCCGGTAGTGACCGTCGTCGTGTGACACGTACGCGCCGGAGCGCAGCAACTTCAGGACGGGCGCGCCCAGTTCGGGGATCTCGGCGAACACGTCCGCCACCGCGTCGAACCACGCGGAACCGCCCGCGCTCACCACGATCTCGTCGAGCCCGGAGAAGCGGCCCGCCTTGTCGAAGTCCGCCGCGAGCGCGACCAGTCGGCGCAGCCAGGCGCGCACCCGCTCGCCGTCCGCGTCCGGCACCTCGCCCTCGTAACCGGCGACACCGGCGAGCCGCAGCGCGGAGGAGGCCGCCACCGCGTCCGCGATCTCCGCGCAGTCCGCCTCGGAGCGGGCCCCGGTGCGCGCGCCGTCGCCCGCGCCCAGCTCCACGACCACGTCGACCGGACGGCCCGCCCCGGCCTCGGCGAGCGCGGCCTGCATCAGCTCCACGCCGCGCACGGAGTCGACGTAGCAGATGAAGCGGAAGGACGGGTCGGCGTCCAGCTCCTTGGAGAGCCAGCGCAGCGCCGACGCGTCGACGAGCTCGTTCGCCAGGAAGATCCGGTCGATGCCGAACTCCCTTGCCACGCGCACCTGGTGCGGCACCGCGAGGGTGATGCCCCACGCGCCGTGCTCGAGCTGCCGGTGGAAGAGCTGCGGGGCCATCGACGTCTTGCCGTGCGGGGCGAAGGCGAGGCCGTGCCGGGCCGAATAGGCCTCCATGAGCGCGAGGTTGTGCTCCAGGCGCTCGGCGGAGAGGGCGAGGACGGGCGTGGTGAAGCCGTCCGTGAAGAGGTTCAGGCGGCGGGCGGCCAGCTCGCCGATCGTCGCGCCGTCCGCCTCGGGAGGCAGTCCCTTGAAGCGGAAGTCCCCCCGCTCCGTCGCCAGCTCCTCAAGACGAGCGGTGCGGCGCTCGAAGGCATTGTCGGCGTTCTGGGCGGTCACGGCGCCTCCTCCAGGCAGCCCGTTGCACCATTTGCAACGGTCATTGCGTATGTCGCTTCATGCTGTCTAACATCCGAGCCAACGTCGGGTCAACGGAGCCCGAAGTCCCCTGCCGCGAGGAGTGCGACCCACCGTGACCGCCACCGGACCCGCAGTACCGACCAGCGCCGGCGATGTCGTCGATGGCGCCGATGTAGTCGCGCTCGGCGAGTCCATGGTCACGTTCCGGCCCTCCGTCCCCGGGCGGCTCGCCGACGTGCCCTCGTTCGATCGCGGGATCGGCGGCGCCGAGTCCAACGTGACGTGCGTCCTCGCCGCCGCGGGGCACCGCTCCGCGTGGGTCAGCCGGGTCGGCGCCGACGGCTTCGGCGACCACCTCGTGGAGGCCATCGGCGCGTACGGCGTCGACACCTCCGCCGTACGCCGCGATCTGCACCGGCCCACCGGCATCTACTTCCGCACCGCGGGCGACCGGGCCACCGCCGCCCACGAGGTCGCCTACTACCGCGCCGGGTCCGCCGCCTCCGCGATGTCCACGGCCAACCTGGACCTGGACGCGCTGCGCTCCGGCCGGATCCTGCACCTGTCCGGGATCACCGCCGCGCTCTCCGACAGCTGCCTCGGCCTGCTGCGCGAGCTGACCGCCCCGCGCGCCGGCCGCCCCCTCGTCTCCTTCGACGTCAACTACCGGCCCGGCCTGTGGTCGGGAGCCGCCGAGGGCCCCGAGGTGCTCCTGGAACTCGCGCGCGGCGCCGACATCGTCTTCGTCGGCGACGACGAGGCCGAGGACGCCTGGGGCATCACCGGCGGCCCCGACGCCATCCGCGAGGCACTGCCCGAACCGTCGCTGCTCGTCGTCAAGCGCGGCGCCGACGGCGCGGTCGCCTTCGACGCCGACGGACGCCACGAGGAGCCCTCACCGCGCGTCGACGTCGTCGCCGCCGTGGGCGCGGGCGACGCCTTCGCCGCCGGCTTCCTCTCCGCCACCCTGCGCGGACTGCCCGTCGCCGAACGCCTCAGGCACGGCCACCTCTGGGCCGCCGTCGCCCTCACCGAGCCCGGCGACCTCGCCGCGCCGCCGAGCCGCGCCCGGGCGGACCGCCTGGTCGGCCTCGACGCCGCCTCGTGGGGGACACTGCACGTCGGCCCCGGTTGGGCAGCAGCCGACGACGGGGTGGACGAGGAGGTACGTACACCATGAGCCAGACCGTCGACCGCGCGCTCAGCATCCTGCCGCTGCTCGCCGAGGGACCCGCCGACCTGGGCCAGGTCGCCGACCGCCTGGGCGTGCACAAGTCCACGGCGCTGCGCCTGCTGCGCACCCTCCACGAGCACGGCCTGGTCTACCGCCAGACCGACCAGCGCTACCGCCTCGGCGCCCGCCTGTTCGCGCTCGCCCAGGAGGCCGTCGAGAACCTCGACGTCCGCGAGATCGCCCACGCCCATCTCGTCGAACTCAACGAGAAGGTCGGGCACACCGTCCACCTCGCGGTGTACGCGGAGAACGAGGTCCTCTACATCGACAAGGTCGAGAGCCGCTACCCGGTGCGCATGTACTCGCGCGTCGGCAAGCCGGTCGCCATCACCGTGGCCGCCGTCGCCAAGCTGCTGCTCGCCGACCTCTCCGAAGCCGAGCGCCGCGCCCTCGCGGAGAAGCTCGACTACCCCATGTACACGGCCCGTTCGACCCCCAACGCCGCAGCGTTCCTGCGGGAGTTGGAGAAGGTGCGCGAACAGGGCTGGGCCACCGACCTCGGTGGCCACGAGGAGTCCATCAACTGCGTCGGCGCCCCCATCCGCGGCGCGGACGGCCGGGTCGTCGCCGCCATGTCGGTCTCCGCGCCGAACGTCGTCGTCACCGCCGAGGAACTCCTCACCCTGCTCCCGCTGGTGCGCCGCACGGCGGAAGCCATCAGCCGGGACTACTCCGGTACCCCTCCCAAGTAACACCCCTCCGAAGGAAGCCAGTTCACATGTCCGAGAAGACCGCCCTCACGCCCTCCACCCACACCACCCCGCCGGCGAAGTTCTCCCACGGCGTCAAGAAGGGCAACATCCTTCAGGTCGCCGGCCAGGTCGGCTTCCTGCCCGCCGAGGAGGGCAAGGCCCCGACTCCCGCGGGCCCGACCCTCAAGGAGCAGACCCTCCAGACGTTCGCCAACGTCAAGGCGATCCTCGAAGAGGGCGGCGCGAGCTGGGACGACGTCATGATGATGCGCGTCTACCTGACGGACGTCGACCACTTCGCCGAGATGAACGCCATCTACAACGAGTACTTCGAGGGCCAGGGCCTCAAGGAGGCCCCCGCCGCCCGCACGACCGTCTACGTCGGTCTGCCCAAGGGCCTGCTCATCGAGATCGACGCGCTCGCCGTCCTGAGCTGAGCCACCCCCGCCGTGCCACGGTGCGGCGCCCCGCGGGGCGCCGCACCGCGATCCCTCCTGTCTGAAAACGCTGGAAACGCCCCGCATCCCCCCATGTACTTACGAGGTCAACGATGTCCCCGTACGCCCCCCTCGCGTCCGCCGCCGCGGACACGCCTGAGCACACCGGTGGTCTGCTCCTCCTGATACCCGGCACGGCCGGCCTGCTGACCGTCGCGGTCCTCGGCATCGTGCTGCTGCTCTTCCTGATCATCAAGGCCAGGCTGCAGCCCTTCGTGGCCCTTCTGACGGTCTCCATCGCCGTCGGCCTCGCCGCCGGCCTCTCGGTCACCGAACTCTTCGGCACCGTCCAGAAGTCCACCGCCACCTCCGTCATCGAGGACGGCATGGGCGGTACCCTCGGACATATCGCGATCATCATCGGCCTGGGCACCATGCTCGGCGCGATGCTCGAGGTGTCCGGCGGAGCCGAAGTGCTCGCGTCCCGTCTGATCCACCTCTTCGGCGAGAAGCGCGCCCCCGTCGCGATGGGCCTCACAGGACTCATCTTCGGCATCCCCGTCTTCTTCGACGTCGGCATCTTCGTCCTCGCGCCGATCGTCTACGCGGCCGCCAAGCGCGGCGGCAAGTCGATCCTGCTGTACTGCCTGCCGCTGCTCGCCGGGCTGTCGATGACCCACGCGTTCCTGCCGCCGCACCCGGGCCCCGTCGCCGCCGCCGGACTGCTCCACGTCGACCTCGGCTGGGTCATCCTCATGGGCATCGTCTGCGGCATCCCCGCCGTGCTCGCCGCGTGGGCCTGGGCCGCCTGGATCGGCAAGAAGATCTTCGTGCCCGTGCCGCACGACATGGTCGAGGCCGCCGACGAGGCGAAGGCCGCGCTCGCCGAGGAGCAGCGCAAGGAGGGCATCACGCCCCGCGAGGACCCGGTCCCGCTCGGCATCGTCTTCACGATCATCGCCATCCCGCTGGTGCTGATCCTCGCCGCGACGTTCTCCTCGATCGCCCTCGACCCGTCGACGCCCCGCTCCGTCATCGAGTTCTTCGGCAACCCGTTCGTGGCGCTCACCATCGCGCTGTTCGCCGCGTACTACCTGCTCGGGCTGCGCCGCGGCTGGTCCCGCAAGTCCCTGGAGACGGTGTCCACCGCGTCCCTGAAGCCGGTCGCCAACATCCTGCTCGTCGTCGGTGCGGGCGGGGTCTTCGGAGCCGTCCTCCAGGCGAGCGGCATCGCGCAGGCGCTGTCCGACACGTTCAACAGCATCGGCCTGCCGATCATGGTCCTCGCGTACCTGATCTCGCTGGTGCTGCGCGTCGCGCAGGGTTCGGCCACGGTCGCGATCGTCACGACGGCCGGCATCGTCGGCCCGCTGCTGCAGGCCGGCGACTACTCGCAGCCGTACACGGCCCTCGTCATCATGGCGATCTCGGCGGGCTCCATCTTCGCCTCGCACGTCAACGACGGCGGCTTCTGGATGGTCTCCAAGTACTTCGGGATCTCCGAGCGCGACACCCTGCGCTCCTGGACGGTCCTGGAGTCGGTCCTCTCGGTCGCCGGATTCGTGGTGGCCCTGGTGCTCAGCCTCTTCGTCTAGCGCCCGGCGCCCCGCCCCTGTGCCGCACCCACCCCTGGGGGAGGTGCGGCACAGGCTTGTCCGCCATACTTCCGCCCGTGGAGCAGCGTATGGAGAACGAGAAGGTCACGCCCGTCACCGGTGCCGGCTTCGACCCGGCGCACATCCCCGGTCTGACGGCCCCCGTCGGGGAGCCGGAGGCCGAGGAGGCCACGGAACCGGCGCGGGAGGTGACGCCGGAGCCCGAAGCACCCGAAGAGCCCGAAGAGCCCGAAGAGGCCGCGGGGGAGGCCGAGACCGCGGAGACCCCCGAGGCCGCCGCGGAGCCCGACGCCGAAGGCCCCGTCATGGAGGCCAAGGACCGCCGCGGCTCCATCACCGTCGACGCGAAGGGCGTCCGCTTCACGCTCGACGACCAGGAGGCCGACTTCACCTGGGACGAGATCAGCGCGGTCGAGTTCGGCACCACGCGCAAGCGCCTCACGGTGACGGTCCACATGCCCAACAGCCGCTGGTTCCCGAACGACGTCGAGGCGCCCGACAAGGCCCGCCTCACCGAGTGGACCGACCAGTTGGACAAGGCGCTGGACACGTACTTCGAGGAATGAGTTCCTGACGGGCCTCTTGCCAGCGGCGCCGCTTTGCGCACCCTTGGTGTTCATGGCGGACACCACGGGCACCCCAGGAACCGGCAGCACCACCTCCTCCGACCCAGGCCCCCGCAAATCCAGCTGGAAGTACATCGGCCCCGGCATCGTCGTCGCCGCGACGGGTGTCGGGGCGGGCGACCTCGTCGCCACCCTCATCGCGGGCAGCAACTTCGGCTACACCCTGCTCTGGGCCGCCGTCCTCGGCTGCCTCGTCAAGATCAGCCTCGCGGAGGCGGCGGGCCGCTGGCATCTGGCCACCGGCCGCACCCTGTTCGACGGCTGGGCGAGCCTCGGCAAGTGGACCACGTACTTCTTCGTGATCTACGCGGTGATCTGGGGCTTCGTGTACGGCGCCGCGGCGATGTCGTCGAGCGGACTGCCCCTGCAGGCGCTGTTCCCCGACGTGTTCCCGGCCGACTGGTCGATCAAGCCGTGGGCGATCCTGTCCGGCGTCGTCGGCCTGGTCTTCGTCTGGCTGAACAAGTACAGCGTCTTCGAGAAGGTCATGACGGTGCTCGTCGGCGTCATGTTCGTCGTCACTGTCTATCTCGCGATCCGCGTCACCCCGCACCTCGGCGACGCCTTCGCGGGCCTGCTCCCGGTCCTCCCCGACGAGAAGGACTCGATCCTCAACACGCTGGGCCTGATCGGCGGCGTGGGAGGCACGATCACGCTCGCCGCCTACGGCTACTGGGTCAACGCGAAGGGCTGGACCAACACGACGTGGATGAAGGTGATGCGCCTCGACAACCGCGTCGCGTACATCACCACCGGCATCTTCGTCGTGGCGATGCTGTTCGTCGGCGCGGAACTGCTGCACTCGTCCCACACCGCGATCGCCGAGGGCGACAAGGGGCTCGTGGACCTCTCCAAGATCCTGGAGAACCAGTACGGCACGGCGACGGCGAAGCTCTTCCTAGTCGGCTTCTTCGCGACGTCCTTCACCTCGCTGATCGGCGTCTGGCACGGCGTGAGCCTGATGTTCGCCGACTTCGTCGAGCGCTACCGGCTCTCGCGCGTCGTCACCGGCGAGGAAGTGGCACGCGGCGACCGCGAGAAGGGCTGGCCGTTCCGCGCGTTCCTGCTGTGGATGACGTTCCCGCCGATCATTCTGCTCTTCCAGGGCCAGCCGTTCCGCCTGGTCATCATCTACGGAGTCCTGGGCGCGGCCTTCATGCCGTTCCTGGCGCTGACCCTGGTCTGGCTCCTGAACTCCTCGCGCACTCCGGCGAGTTGGCGCAACGGCTGGCTGAGCAACAGCATGCTGACGATCGCGGGACTGCTGTTCGTCGTGCTGTGCGTGAAGCAGATCTGGGACCAGCCCTGGTCGGAGTTCTTCTGATCCGTACGGGGCCCGGGTGCGGGCAGCGCCACCGGGGGAGCGGTGGCGCTGCCCGCGCGGGTGACTACAGGCCGTCGACGTGCGGACCGACGGCCGAGGACCACGCGTTGCCGGAACTGGCGTCCCAGTTGGTCGACCAGGTCATCGCGCCGCGCAGGCCCGGGTAGGTCTTCGACGGCTTGAACGAACCGCAGTTCGTGCCCTTGGTGAGGCAGTCGAGCGCGTCGTTCACGACGGAGGGCGCCACGTAGCCGCTGCCCGCCGCGCTCGACGAGGCCGGCGTGCCGATGCCGACCTGCGAGGGGTCGAGCCCGCCCTCCAGCTGGATGCAGGCGAGGGCGGTCAGGAAGTCCACCGTCCCCTGGCTGTAGACCTTGCCGTCGCAGCCCAGCATCGAACCGCTGTTGTAGTACTGCATGTTGACCACGGTGAGGATGTCCTTCACCGCGAGGGCCGTCTTGAAGTACTCGGCCGACGTCGACTGCATGTCGATGGTCTGCGGCGCCATGGTGAGCACGAAGTCCCCGCCCGCCTTTCCGGCCAGCGACTTCAACGCCTGCGACATGTACGTCGAGTTGAGCCCGTTCTCCAGGTCGATGTCGACGCCGTCGAAGCCGTACTCCTGCATGAGCGCGTACACGGAGTCGGCGAAGGCGGTCGCGGAGGCTGAATCGCTCACCTGGATGGTGCCCTTCTCGCCACCGATCGAGATGATCACGGATTTGCCGGCCGCCTGCTTGGCCTTGATGTCGGCCTTGAAGGCGTCCTCCGTGTAGCCGCCGAGACCGGCCGAGTCGAGCGTGAAGTCGACGGCGCCCGGCGTCGCGGTCGCGTCGGCGAAGGCGACGGCAACGATGTCGTACGCGTCCGGGACATCGGCGAGTTTCTGCACGGTCGCGCCGTTGTTGAAGTTCTGCCAGTAGCCGGTGACCGCGTGCGCGGGAACGGCGGCCGTGGAGCTTTCCGCCGTACTCGCCGCATTCGCCGTACTTGTCGTGGCGAGAGTGCCCACGGCGAGCGCCGCCGCCGTGAACGCGCCGAGAAGTACGCCGATACGGGACCGTCTGCGATAGGAATGCGCCATTTCTTCCTCCAAGTGGGGGGAGGGCTCCCGGCACCGAAGTGGGGGAGATGTGGGGGGAGTTGGGGAAGCAGCTGCTGGCCGTACAAGCTGGTCCAGACCATTGAACTTGTCAAGGGTTGTCACCGGCGCTTCTTCGCCAACCCGCCACAGGACCGCTCCGATCGCCCCGTGAACAGTGCGAAGTGGGGTGTTGCGGGGCGGCTGCGTGGATATGGTGCTGGAGCAGCGGCACCGCGAGGCGCCGCTGGAGGGACGCAGAGCGACGACCGGGGGGTTCACGCGTGCCGACCGCCATAGCCGTGACCGACCCCGACCTGGTCCTCGCCTCGCCGGACCGGCACACACCGACCGCCACCGTGCTGCCCGTGGGTGAACCGCAGCAGAAGTATCCGCTCGACCGGGCCCTGACCGACGTCCATACGCTGATCGAACAGCACGGGTACGTGATCGTGCTCTGCCCGGAATCGGCGCCGGAAGCGACCGTGCACCGGCTGCATTCGATCCGCTCGGTGTTGGAAACCGACCGGATGGCGATCCTGCGCCCCGCGCTCCCGCCCCTCGGCCTCGCCGTCCTCGCGCTGCAATTGCGCCAGTTGTCGATCTGCGACTTCAGCCCCGGCGTCCTGGCCTCCTCGGCCCGCCTGCTCGCGCACTACGTCCACGCGGGCGCGGTCGTCGGCTCGGTCGCCAAACTGGACCGGGTCCCGGTCTCCCTGAAGGCGCACGCGAAGTCCTGGTCCCCGAACGCCCAGTTCGCGGTGGTCGCCTCGCCCCAGCCCCAACTGCTGCGCCTGACCGGCTCGGAGACCCCGACTGGCCCCACCTTCGGCACCCGCATGGTCTACGCCGTCGGCCAGCACACCCCGGACTGGCTCACCGGCGTCCTCGCCCCCGCCTGGCGCGTACAGAGCGTGTCGCGGACGCGACTGCCGGCCGACTCGCCGCGCTGGTGGGCGACGGGCAAGCCGGGCAGCCCGGGCCGGATCGTCGAGTTCGCGGCGGCCATCCCCGACATCTCCGTGCTCTACCAGCTCGTCTCGTCCGTCCGCCGCGAGCAGTGCCACTGGTGCGGCCTCGAACTCATCGGCGACCGCTGCGGGTTCTGCGCCGCGCCGCTGGCCGGCGAGGCGCCACCCGAGAGCGCGGGCGCCACGGCGCGCTCCGCGCTCGCACCGGCGGCGGGCTCGACCCGAACGGCGCTCCCACGCGCAAGCCACCACTGACCCCACCCCGACCCCACTGGCCCCTACCAACGAGGTTGCTCGGTCCATGAACTCACGTCAGCGCCGCGGCGTCATACTCCTGGTCGTCTCGGCCCTGTGCGCCATCGGCGCGTTCGCCGGTGTGCTGGCCGTGATCCAGGACGTGGACTCGAAGGTGGGGCCGGAGAAGGACGCGTACGAGCTGAAACAGGACGTGCCTCCGTACAAGCAGCTCACGGCGGACCAGTTCGAGAAGGTGCGGATGCCGAAGCGGTGGCTGTCCGACACGGCCGTCACCGACCTCGGCGAGATCCGCGGCAAGATCGCCGTCACCCAGCTCAAGAAGGGCTCCCTGCTGCAGTCCGACATGATCGTCGACCGCCCGAAGCTGGAGGCGGGCCAGCAGGAGATCGCCATCATGATCGACGCGGAGACCGGCGTCGCCGGAAAGATCAACCCCGGCTCGAAGGTCAACATCTACGCCACCTTCAAGGCCGAGAACGACAAGGAGCGCGACCAGTCCAAGGTCATCGTGGAGAACGCCGGCGTCATCGACGTCGGCAAGCTCACCCCGATCGACCAACAGGGCGCCGCCGACAGCGAGAACTCCACCCGCAGGCAGGGCGAGGCCGTCCCGATCACCTTCGCCCTCGGCCCCGCGGACGCCCAACGGGTCGCCTACGCGGAGTCCTTCGCGACCCACGTCCGGCTGGCCCTGGTGGCCCCGGGCGACGACGAAAAGATCACCCCGGAGGACCGCTCGTACACGCTGGAGGGCGACAAGTGAGCCCATCTGAAGCCCCTGCGGCGATTGAGCAGCGGGGTCCGGGGCAGAGCCCCGAGTCGTCAACCACGGTGCCGCGGAACGGAGCGTGCCGCCGATGACCACCCGAATCCTCCCGGCGGTAGCGGACCCGGAAACCGCCAGAGGCCTCGTCACCCTCCTCTCCCAGCTCCCCGACGCCGAACCCGCCCCACCTGTCGCCGACGCCACCGCCCTCCTCGACACCCTGGCCGGCCTCGCCGCCGAGTCCCTGGACGAACTCCCCGAGGTCGTCCTGGTCCACGAACGCATCGGCCCGGTCCCCGCCCTCGACCTCATCCGCGACCTGGTCCTCCGCTTCCCCGCGGTGGGCGTCGTCCTGCTCACCGCCGACACCGGCCCAGCCCTCCTCACCGCCGCGATGGACAGCGGAGCGCGTGGCATCGTCGCGTTCCCGCTCGGCTACGACGCCCTCGCGGAACGCGTACAGGCGGCGGCATCCTGGTCGGCCGGCATGCGCCGCCACCTGGCGGGCGGCACCGGCACGGAACTCGTCCCGGCGGGCGGCGGCGGCCGGGTCGTCGCGGTGGCGGGCGCGAAGGGCGGCGTGGGCACCACGGTCACGGCGGTCCAACTGGCCCTGGCCGCACGGGCGTCAGGCCGCACAACGGCCCTCCTGGACCTGGACCTCCAGTCCGGCGACGTGGCCTCCTACCTGGACGTACAGTTCCGCCGCTCCGTCGCCGACCTCGCCGCGATCCGCGACATCACGCCCCGCGTCCTCCAGGACGCCGCGTTCGTCCACGAGTCCGGCGTCGACCTGATCCTGGCCCCCGCCGACGGCGAACGCGGCGAGGACGTCACGGACCGCGTGGCCCGCCAGGTGATCCACGCCCTGCGCGCCCGCTACGACGTGGTGGTCGTCGACTGCGGTACGCAGATGGGCGCCGCGAACACCACGGCCGTCGAACTCGCCGACCAGGCGGTCCTCCTGGTCACCCCGGACGTCGTGGCGGTACGCGCGGCGAAACGCATGGTCCGCCTCTGGGACCGCCTCCAGGTCCGCAAGGCGGAGGAGACCCTCACGGTCGTCAACCGGCACGCCCGCTCGGCGGAGATCCAGCCGTCGCTGGTGGAACGCGTCACGGGCACGAGGACGGCCCGCACCTCGATCCCGGCCGCGTACAAGGAACTCCAGGCGGCGGTCGACGCGGGCCGCATGCAGGACCTCGACAACCGCTCCTCGGTCAAGCAGTCGATGTGGGCGCTGGCGGCGGAACTCGACCTGGTGGCCACCCCCACGCCCCCGACGTCCGGCCGCCGGGCCCGCCGCCGCGGCGGCGACAAGGGCGCGGTGACCCTCGAATTCGCGGCGATGTTCCCCCTGGTCCTGGTCGTCATGGGCCTGATGTGGCAGTGCGTCCTGTGGGGCTACACGTACTCCCTGGCCGGAAACGCGGCGGACGAGGCGGCGCGCGCGGCGACATCGGCGTATGCCTCCGGCGGGGACGGCCAGGGCGCGTGCGACGCGGCGGGCCGCAAGAACCTGCCGGGGGCGTGGCAGGACGCCCAGATCACGTGCGCGAACGAGGGCACGGTGACGCGAGCCACGGTCAACGTGGATGTCCCCTTGTTCTTCCCGGGCGTCAACCCCGGCTGGACGGTCAAGGGCGAGGCAGGCGCAGCAACGGAGGCGACCCGATGAGGGCCCGCGCAAGGCCGGTGCGGCCAATTCAAGCCCCGCACTTGGACGAGAGCCAGCGGGGCCCGGGGCAGAGCCCCGAGACGTCAACCCCGCCCCACCGAAACCTGACCGGCGACCGCGGAGTCTCCATGCTGGAGTTCGCCGGCTTCCTCCCCTTCCTCCTGGTGATCGGAATGGCCGCGATCCAACTCGGCCTTGTCGGCTACGCCGCCAACCAGGCCGGATCCGCCGCCCGCGCCGCGGCCCGCGCCGAATCCCTCACCCCCGGCACCGCCCAAACGGCCGCCGCCGCCTCGACGAGCGCCTGGCTCAAACCCCAGGCGGAGCCGAACGGCACCGACGACACCGTGACGTACACGGTCACCGTGCGCGTCCCCCCGGTCATCCCCCTCTTCGACGGCTGGGACGTCCACCGCACCGCCACCATGCCGAACGACCGCACCGACGCAGGAAGTTGAGGTGGCGAGGAGATGAGCCTACGTTCCCGAGTCATCGCCACCCGCGACCCCGCAGGCGGCAGCCCAGGCGCCGCCACACCCCCCGACCGCGACGAGGGCCTGGTCGCGGTCTACCGCACCAAGCTCCTCGAGGAGATCGACCTCGCCGAGATGTCCACGCTCGCCGCGGCGGACCGCCGCGTCCGCCTGGAGCGCGTCCTCGGCCACATCATCAGCCGCGAGGGCCCGGTCCTCTCGTCCACCGAGCGCACCCAACTGATCCGCCGCGTCGTGGACGAGGCCCTCGGCCTCGGCATCCTCGAACCCCTCCTCGCGGACGCCTCGATCACCGAAATCATGGTGAACGGACCGGACTCGATCTTCGTGGAACGCGCGGGCCGCGTGGAACAACTCCCGCTCCGCTTCGCCTCCGCCGAGCAGCTCATGCAGACCATCGAACGCATCGTCTCGACGGTGAACCGCCGCGTCGACGAGTCGAACCCCATGGTCGACGCCCGGCTCCCCACCGGCGAACGCGTCAACGTGATCATCCCGCCGCTCTCGCTCACCGGCGCCACGCTCACCATCCGCCGCTTCCCGCGCGCGTACAGCCTGAACGAACTCCTGGAACTGGGCTCGCTCGACGAGCACATGCTGATGTTCCTCGCGGCCTGCGTCCGCGCCCGCTTCAACATCATCGTCAGCGGCGGTACGGGCTCCGGAAAGACGACGCTCCTCAACGCGCTCTCGGCCCTCATCCCGCCCCACGAACGCATCATCACGATCGAGGACTCGGCGGAGCTCCAACTGCAGCAGGAGCACGTGATCCGTCTCGAATCCCGCCCCGCGAACGTCGAGGGCAAGGGCCAGATCACCATCCGCGACCTCGTCCGCAACAGCCTGCGCATGCGCCCCGACCGCATCATCGTCGGCGAGGTCCGCGGCGGCGAGACGCTCGACATGCTCCAGGCGATGTCGACCGGTCACGACGGCTCGCTCGCCACGGTCCACGCGAACACGGCGGAGGACGCCCTCACCCGCCTCCAGACGCTCGGCTCGATGTCGGAGGTCGACGTCCCCTTCGAGGCGCTGCGCGACCAGATCAACTCGGCGGTGGACGTCCTCGTCCAGCTCACCCGCGCCGCCGACGGCTCCCGCCGCGTCACGGAGATCGCCCTCCTCATCTCGCACGGCCGCGAACAGTTCCGGATCGCGACCGCGACCCGTTTCGTCGCGCAGCCCTACGTCTCCGGGGCGACGGACGACGAGATCCGCCGGGTCCGCGGCTACTACGAGCACCTCCCGCTGCCCCGCCTCCTCGCCGACCGGCTGTACGTGGCGGGGGAGGCGGTGCCACCGGCGTTCGGCGTCGTCGAGTCGGTGGACGTACTGAACACGAGGGAGGCGACGGGATGACGACCGCCGTTCTGCTGGCCCTGGGCGCCACGGCCCTGGCCTGCGCCGTCGCGATCGCGGGCGTCCACGCGCTGGCCTCGGGGCGGGCCCGGAGCCAGGAGCTGGCCGACCGCCTGGACGCGTACCCGGCGGGCGGCGACCATGCCGCCGCAGGAGCGGGCGGCCGGGCCCGCCGCTTCACCACCATCGACCGCCGCCTGCGCCGCACCCGCCTCGGCCGCTGGGTGCACCAGCGCCTGTCGGCGACGGGCCTGGACGTGACGGCGGGCGAGTTCGCGGTGTACGTGACCGTGGTCGCGGTCGGCCTGTGGCTGCTCGCGGCGTCGACACTGGCGCCGTTCTTCGGCCCGATAGCCGCGCTGGTGACCGTCTACAGCGCGCTGATCTTCCTCAACTGGCAGCGCCAGAAACGCATCGAGGCCTTCATCAACCAGCTTCCGGACGTCGCCCGCCTCCTGGCGAACGCGACGGCCGCCGGCCTTGCCCTGCGTACGTCGCTCGCGATGGCGGCGGAGGAGCTGGAGGCGCCCGCGGGCGAGGAACTCTCGCGCGTGGCGGACCAGTTGGCGCTGGGCCGCTCGGTGGACGACGCCCTGGACGAACTGGCGACCCGGCTGCCCTCCAGGGAACTGGTCGTCCTGGTGACGACCCTCGTCCTGTCCAACAAGGCGGGCGGCACGGTGGTCTCCTCCCTGCGCAACCTCACGAAAACCCTGGAGGACAGGAAGGAGACCCGCCGCGAGATCCGCACGATGCTCTCCGAGGTCAACGCGACGGCCTTCACCGTCCCGCTCCTCGGCCTCGGCTCCCTCATCATGGTCAACGCCTCGAACGACGGGGCCCTGGCACGGGTGACGGACTCCGGGGTGGGGCGCACGCTGATTCTGATCTCCCTGGGCCTCTACGGCATCGGCTTCTTCGTGATCCGCCGCCTCGGCCGAATCGAGGTGTGAGCAGACGATGTCGACAACGATGGTGGGCGTACTCCTCGCGGCCCTCGCGGGGGCGGCGGTCCTGGGCATCTGCCTCGGCGTCCGCATGTACCGGGCGGACGCCAAGGTGCCCAGCGACCTGGCCCTCGCCCTGGAGGTCGGGGCCAGCCGCGTCTCGACCACCGGTTCGGCGGTCGACCGCCTCGGCATGCGGTTCGCGCCGCTGGTGCTGCGCCTGATGGGCCCGCGCCGTGTGGACGCGAAGCGCCGGAAGATCGACATGGCGGGGAACCCGGGCGGCCTGACGATCGACCGGTACGCGGCGCGGCGCGCGGTCTACGGAGCGTTCGGCCTGGTCATGGGCCTGGTCTTCCTCTCCGCCGACAGCCCGCTCTTCGGCCTCCTGACCCTCGCGTTCGGCGCGCTCGCGGCGGACGCGCTCATCTGGCAGGCGGTCAAGGACCGCAAGGAGGTCATCGACCGCACGCTCCCGGACTTCCTGGACGTCCTCGCGGTCGTCGTCTCGGCGGGCCTCGGCTTCCGCCAGGCCCTCGACCGGGTCTCGGAGAAGTACGAGGGCCCGTGGGCCGACGAACTGCGCATCACCCTGCGCCAGATGGACATGGGCGTCCCCCGCCGCCAGGCCTTCGACGAACTCCGCCGCCGCAACGCCTCCGAGCAGGTCGCCCAGTTCGTCTCCGCGCTCCAGCAGGGCGAGGAACTGGGCTCCCCGATCGCGGACACCCTCATCCAGCTCGCCACGGACATGCGCCGCACGGACGCCCAGAACTCCCGCCGCCGCGCGGCGAAGACGATCCCGAAAGCGACGATGGTGACGCTGGTCTTCATGCTGCCGGCGACGATGATCCTGATCGGTACGGGCATGTTCCTGGGGTCCGGCACCAACTTCGGCTCGATCTTGGGGCGTTGACCGCAGCTAGGACGCCTTCTGGATATCGGCGGCTGTGATCTCCCCGTCCGTCACGGTGTACGTCCCCTGGTACCGCTCCGTCGTGCCGTCGGTCTGGGTCGAGGTGATGTGGACGTCGACCGAGTCGAAACCGTCGTCGGTGGCGTCGACCGTGATGCTCCGCGTCGTGCTGAACCCGGAGACCCACTCCTCGTACGTCTGCTCCGTCGCGATGTTCGAGCCGCCCAGGTCCCAGGCGGCGTCGAAGTCACCGGCGTTGAGGTCGGCGTAGTACGACTCCACCACCGAGGCCGCGGTCTCGGTCTCCTGCGTCTCCTCCGGCACGGTGGGCTCGGTCGGCAGCTCGGGTTCGGGCTCGGTCGGTACGGCCTCGGTGCCGGGGTCCTCGAAGGTGGCCGAGGAGAACGACGCGAGGGTCGAAGGAGGCGGGCCGGAGTCGTCGTCCCTGTTCGCGAGGGTGACGCCCACGGCCGTGCCCGCCGCGACGAGCACGGCGAGCAGGGCCACGGGAAGCAGCCGCGGCAGCCGCGTGGGGCCCACCCGGATGTACGCCGAGTCGTCGGCGGCCTTGTCGGCCGGTCGCGGCGCGGGCTCCGGCCGTTGACCGGCGTACGCCGTGCCGCACCGCGGGCAGAACGACAGCCTCGCGTCCTCGGTGCCGGCGCCGCAGCGGATGCAGTAGCGGGTGGCCATGCGGCTACAGGTTCCGCACGGCTTCTTCGATGGTCACCGCCAGCGAGGCGAGCCCGGCGACCCCGGGCACGGCCTCCACCAGCGCCCGCGCCACGCGCCGCAGCTTGCCGGTGCGCGGCGCGTCCGAGGCCAGCTCCTCGCGGGCGTCCTCGGCGAACTCGGCGAGGTCCGCCCGGTCGGGGTGGTCGGACCGGTGCAGCCCGTCGATCAGCTGCGCGAGCAGCTCACTGATCTCGGCGGGCCCCAACTGCCCCGCCGAGCCGCCCTGGTCGCCCGCCTCGGTGACCCGGTAGTCGACACGCGCCCGGTCCCCGGAGGCGACCGCCACGTGGGAGACGGTCGCCTTCGCACCGGCGATCACGCCCTTGTTGATGCGCTCTTCCATGTCCGTTCTCGTCCTTTGTCCGAGGCCGGTCCCGGACCGGCCCACCATGGGAAGGTGCTCAGTCCGTCTTGGGCCGCGGGATCCTCTTCAGCACGGTCGAGATCCGCGACCGGTCGCCCGAGGCCACCGAGCTGGACTCCACCCTGGCGCCCGCCGACGCGATGATGCCGTTGTTGATGATCATGTCCTGGCGGCGCCTGAGATCGCCCGGATCGATACCGTGGTCCTCCGCGAACTCCACAAGCGCGTCGAGGATCCGCCGCTCCACGGTCTTGAGGACCATGCCGGAGTCGGCCTTCTGGAAGTACCGCTGGTGGTCCCGGGACGCCGCGAGCTGCCGCACGCTCTGCCGCGCGCCGTAGTCGAACGCCTTCAGGCTCACGATCCGCCGGCGCTGCCGCTTGCGCCTGCGCCGCATCCGGAAGTCGGGCGAGAACCCCATGATCGCCCGGGCCGGGGCGGCCAGCAGGACGAACGGGGTGCTGAACACGCTCTGCCCCAGCAGGCTCATGAACTCGCGGAAGCTCGGGCTCGGCATGAGCGAGTCGATGACCCGGTACCGGTCCTGCAGCGGGCACAGCACGGTGGGCACGGCCTCCACGAACAGGTTGGAGTCCGAGCGGACGCAGCGCAGGAACACCGACGTCACCAACTCGCCGCCCCACCCCGTGGAATGAACCCCCAGATAGACGCGGGCCGTCTCCTCGGGCGCCCGCTTCAGCGCGTCCACCTGCCCGGCGCCCACCCGGGGGAGGGGCCGCCCCAGCGGTTCGGGCAGGAACCGCTTGTCGTGCAGCAGCGCCGAGCCCTCGACGAAGACCCGCTCCTCGATCTCCAGACACGGCAACGACAGCGCCCCGACCCGCCCGGCCACATACGCGTACAGCTCCGCGACATCGAAGTCCCGCGGCGGGACCCCCTCGGTGTCCGGGGCCGTGACGTCGAAGGTCAGCGACCACGAGTCGAGCTCCTGCCCGTACCCGGTGAAGGGCGAGAAGCCGCTGTACGCGCTGACGTTCCCGTCCGCGTACCCGTCGATCTCCGCCAGCCGCCGCGCGGCGTCCTCGTTGGGCGCCTCGGGCACGGCGGCGGGATCGAACCGGTCGGGCCGCAACCGCTGCAGCCGTTCGCCGTACAGCGTGGACAGCCTGAAGCCGAGAGTCGTCAGCCACGCGAGCAACAGCAGGAGCAGGAACACCACATTCAGGAAGCTGCCGGTCAGCAGCATGACAACCAGGGCCAGACACAGGGCCGCCAGCAGCAGATCCCGCGCGTGCCGCCTGGCGTTCGCCGCGTACGCGAACCGGAGCACGACCGGCACGTCACAGCCGGGAGCGGGCGCGGCGCCGAGATGCGGCTCGGCCGCGATGTCCTTGATCAGCGAGTCCGCGTACGTGCGGTCGAGGAAGACGGCGGCGCACAGGTACCGCGTCAGATCCGCACGACCGCCCCATCGCGGAGCGGCGACCGCACGCGAACCCTCCCGCACGACGAGCGAGGCCCCGCACTCACCGCAGAACGCGGCCCCCTCGACCGTGACCGCGGAGCAACCCACGCACGTCTCGATCACCTGACTCATCACACCCCCCGTGTGAGCGTCGCCACCGTGAGTATCAAGTGCACCACCGATCCGCCACGAAGCGATGCCCGATGACCCGCCAAAGGTCCATCCTTACAACACCTTCACCACAACTCCCGTACGACGAACCGTAGTTGACTGACCCGCGCGGATGCGGCCCTCCGAGGCCCCTGTAAACAAGGCGACAGATTCCGGCCAAGAGCTGCACTTTTGTGCGCGAAACCGAGTGCGGAGGGTGGCAGTTCGCGTACGTTGCGGATGGTGCTTCGGCTGCGGCAGAGACAGGGAGATCCCGTGATCAAAGACCGGCTGATCGGGGTGTGGGTGACGTGGACATACGCGCTGGGGGAGCGGGTTCGGGGGGCTCGGCGGGATTCGGGGGCCGGGTTTGTGGAGTATGCGGGGTTGATGATTCTGATCGCGGGGATCTTTCTGGCCATCGACACCCTGGGGCTGGACAGCAAGATTTCCCAGGCCATCGGCAATGCGGTGAACCGAGTCGTCGGCGGGGGCTGAGCGCCCGCCTGCCAAGCGGTGACCGCGGCTCTACATTGCCGATCTATATCTGGCTGACCGCGATTCTGCTGTTCGCTGCATTCGCCTTCTTCGCCTTCGCGCAAGCGGCCTCGGCACGTAACGGTGCGCAGTCCGCCGCTGACGCTGCCGCGTTGGCGGCAGCGCAGTCCGCTCGTGATGAGCTGATGCTGGGGCTGGGGGATGCGCTCGAAGGTGGCGACAACTGGTTGGACTGGCTGGACGGTATGGACCCCAAGGACGACAGTGCGCCGGGCGCAGCGGCGAGCCGCCTGGCCGCAGCCAACGATGCCGATGTCACGGACGGCCCGGCTTTCACCAAGGTCAACGGTCACCCGGGATATCGGGTAGGCGTGGAGACCCTCCACACGGTGGGCGACACGATCATCCCCGGCACAGAGAACCAGCGGGCGAAGGCGCACGCCACAGCCGTGGTCCAGCCACGCTGCGACGTTCCGCTGGACGCCGACCTGAAGAAGTCCCTGCAACTCACCTGTGGTGACAAAGAGCTGGAGTTCGACCCCGAGGACTTCGACCTGGACGACCTGCCGGACGCGTCCGATCTGTTCGCCGTCCACCTTGCCGACTGACGAGAGAGGGAAGCCGCAGCGATGAACCTTCGGCGTACGACGACCACCCGCCGGGCGGTGGCTGCGGCAGTGATCGCGGCCGGGCTCGTCCTGTCCGTGACCGCCTGCGGAGGCGACGACGACAAGGGCGAAGGAAAAGGCGCGAAGTCCTCGGCGCCGGCGCAGCAGGGCAGCGACGGAAAGGCCGAGTCCTCGGCGCCGTCGACGGACAAGCCTCTGGCCGAGGTGAAGAGCAACGGCATGACGCTCACGGTCACGTCGGCAACGCGCGATCAAGGCGGGTACCTCAACCTCACCGGCACCGTGACCAACGGGACCTCCGGGATATGGGTCGGCGCTGATTGGAAGAGCGATGAGACCGAGTTGCAGGGGAGCGTCGGATCGATGGCCGGGGCCAGCGTCGTAGACCAGGAGGGCAAGAAGAAGTACCTGGTTCTGCGGGACACCGAGGGCCGGTGCCTGTGCACGAAGTTCCAGGGCGGGATCGACCAGGGTAAAACCCGCGACTGGTTCGCCCAGTTCCCGTCGCCGCCGGAGGGTACGAAGTCGGTTCAATTCCAGGTGCCCACCATGCCCCCGGCCCAACTCAACCTCACCGAGGGCGAGTAACCATGCCCCGACGTCACCGCGCCCCCACCGTCCTCACCGCCGCGACCGCCCTCCTGCTCACCACGGGCGTGGCGGTCGCCGACGACGAACCCACCGGCGCCCCACCCGGCAGCACCAGCAGCTCCCCGCCGCCCTCCGTCGACGCCAACAGCCCCGGCCTGAAGCTCGCCGACGGCGCCACGCTCGCGCCCGCCAAGGTGTTGGACATCAAGTCGGTCGTGGAGGACCTGTCCGGCGACGAGCGGCGGACGGACACGAACGAGGACGTGACGTTCGCGCTGCAGGCCGAGGTGCTCTTCCCCAAGGACAGTGCCAAGCTGAACCCGGACGCGAAGTCCCGGATCCAGGCCATCGCGGACGAGATCGAGAACCAGAAGGCAAGCTCCGTACGGGTCTTCGGGTTCACCGACAACCTCGGCTCGTACGCCCACGGCCTCAAGCTCTCCAAGAACCGCGCGGAATCCGTCCACGACGCCCTGAACGCGGCGCTCGGCGCCAAGGGCGGGAACATCACGTTCCAGGTCAGGGGCTACAGCGAGGACTACCCGATCGCGGACAACGGCTCGGAACAGGGCCGCAAGAAGAACCGAAGGGTGGAGGTCTCCCTCCCGAAGTCGAGCTGAGGACGCGCTCGCGGGACCGCCCGCGGCTCACCGCACCAGTCTCACCAGCAGCGCCGCCACATCCGCCACGATCTGGAGCCACGGGCGCACCCGCTCGGCCCTGCGCCCGAGGCGCCTGCTCAGGCTGCGCGCCCGCCGTGCCTCGCGCCGCCGCTGCGCCCGGTCCCGTACGCGCTGCAACGACGTGATCCCCGTCGTGCCGTTACGTTTACGTCGCCTCATACAGTGACGCTAGCGAGCCCGAACACCCTTACCCAGTGCGGGAGTTCACCAAAGTGGTCGGGGGGTTATTGGAGGTAACACGACACTCCGCCGCCCGACACCCCGGCCCCGCGTCAGTCCACGTACACCGGCAGCCGGTCCACCCCGTACACGATGGACAGCTTCCGGAACTCCAGCTCCGAGGGCTCCACCGCGAGCCGCAACTCGGGGAAGCGCCGCACCAGTTGGGGGAAGGCCGCCCGCAGCTCCATCTTGCCGAGCTCCGCGCCGATGCAGCGGTGGATGCCGTAGCCGAACGCCAGGTGGGAGGAGGCGGGCGGCCGCGAGGGCAGGAAGGCGTCCATGTCGTCGCCCTCGCCGCCGAGCCGCGGATCGCGGTCCGCGGCGCTCAGGGAGACGATGACTATGTCGCCGGCGGAGAGCGTGACCCCGCCGATCTCGGTGTCCTCGCGCGCGAACCGCGGGAACGCGGTCTGCACCACGGTCAGATGGCGCAGCAGTTCGTCGACGAACGGGGCCGCGACCGTCGCCGGGTCCTCCGCGTCGCGCAGCGCCGTGAAGTGCTCGCGGTCCTTGAGCATGATCATGGTGCCGAGGGCGATCATGCTCGCCGTTGTCTCAAGGCCGCCGGTGAGGACGCCGTCCGCGAGGCCCGTGAGCTCCTCGTCGGTGATGTTGTCGCCGTGCTCGCGCACCAGCATGCCGAGCAGCCCGTCGCCGGGGTCGCGGCGCTGCTCCGCGACGACGCCGCGGAGGTAGTCGAGCGACTGGGAGACCGCGCCGAACGAGGCTCCCGCGCCGCCCAGCACGTCGAAGCGGGCGACCGAGAACTGCTGGAACGCGTCACGCTCCTCGTACGGGACGCCGAGCAGCTCGCAGATGACGAGCGCGGGGACCGGCATCGCGAAGTGCTCGACGAAGTCGGCCGTGCCGTCGGGCGACTCGCGGGCCGCCTTCTCCAGCTGCGCCAGCTGCTCCTCGATGATCGCGTGGATGCGCGGCGTGAGCCTGGAGAGGCGGCGCATCGTGAACTCGGGCGTCAGGAGGCGGCGCAGCCGCGTGTGGTCCGGCGGATCGCAGAAGCCGAGGCCGCCGGGGTGCTGCTCGGCCTCGGCACCGCCCACCCCCACCAGGTTCCGGAAGTCGTTGCTGAACGCCTTCGCGTTGCCGAGGACCGCCTTCGCCTCGTCGTATCCGGAGACCAGCCATACCGTCATGCCGGGGATCGGCAGTTTGCTCACGGGTTCCCGGTCGCGCAGCACGCCGATCTCGGGAACGGGGTCGACGCCCTCGCGGCGCAGCGGCAGCAGCGCGGCGTCGGGGAGTTTCGACAGTACGGAGAGGTCCAGGCTGCCCCCCTTCTTGCGCAGCCTTGAGAAGTAGAGGCGGGTCAGCCAGGTCGCTATCGCGGAACGTACGGACATGTGCTCGCATTTCTGCGGTGAGGCGGTAGGACGGACGGGCCTGATGGAGGTATGGGGGTTGGGGAATGCCAGTGGGGAACGCCAAGGGTACGTGCGATCCCCCTGTTCTACGGAAGAGGGGCAACCCCCGCCCCCGCCCGGGGGCTACCCCCAGTACCGGTGAAATCGAGATGAATCCGACCCGGAGTGACTGCGATCATGCGCGGCATGACCACTTCCGACAACCTTCGTCCCTCTCACGCGGACCGTCCCTATGAGGAGCTCGTCGCCGAGGCCGTCGCCGCGCCCACCGACGGCTGGGACTTCTCCTGGTTCGACGGGCGGGCCACCGAGGAGCGGCCCTCGTGGGGCTACGCCCGCCTCATGGGGGAGCGGCTCGCCCACGCGGAATCCGCCCTCGATCTGCACACCGGTGGCGGCGAGGTGCTGAACCTGGCCCCGAAGCTGCCGCCCCTCATGGCCGCGACCGAGGGCTGGCCCCCGAATGTGGACAAGGCCACCCGCCTCCTGGGTCCGCGCGGAGTGGTCGTCGTCGCCTCGCCCGACGACGCCCCGCTGCCCTTCGCCGACGCGGCCTTCGAGCTCGTCACCGCCCGCCACCCGGTCAGGGCGAACTTCCCGGAGATCGCCCGCGTACTGCGCCCCGGCGGCACGTACTTCGCCCAACACGTGGGCCCCAGCAGCGTGTTCGAGCTGGTCGAGTACTTCCTGGGCCCGCAGCCTGCCGAGGTGCGCGCGGGCCGCGACCCGCGCGCGGAGCGGCGCGAGGCCGAGGCGGCGGGCCTCGAGATCGTCGATCTGCGCGCCGAGCGGCTGCGCATCGAGTTTTACGACATCGGCGCAGTTGTCCACTTTCTGCGCAAGGTTGTGTGGATGGTGCCGGACTTCACGGTAGAGGCGTACGAACCCCAACTCCGGGCGCTGGACCGGCAGATCAGGGCGGACGGGCCGTTCGTGGCGCACAGCGCCCGGCATCTCTTCGAGGCCCGCAAGCCCTAGCCGGGCCCCCGGGCACCTCCGTAAATCTGGCCTCTACAGCCGTCTCGCGTAAGGTCCCGCCCCATGAGCCACACGCAATTCAGCCAAGCTTTCCTGTACGAGACCGAGCGGCACGCGGCGTGGGGTGGCGCTCAGCTCGAAGCTCTCATGGGGTTCCTGCCCGAAGGGGCGTCGTGGACGGCCGACCTGCCGACGTGCCGGTACCGGCAGGGCCATGTGGACCTGCGCGTCGGTGTCCTCGGCACGTACGACGCCGCCCAGCGGTCGTGGATGTGGGGCTGGGCCAACCCCGAACTGCGCGGAACGCCGATCGCGGCGCTCTCCGAACAGGTGGGGCGTTTCGGCCAGAGCCAGGGGATATCCGAGTTCACGACCCAGGTGCTCGACCTGTCCGGCTTCCCCGACCCCCGGCGGGCCGCCGAGACCCTCGCCTTCGCGGGGATGGGCGTGACGGGCGCCCCCGGCTACATCGGCGTGCCCGCGAACCGCGAGACCCAGGTCTACTTCCTGCCCGAGGATCCGCAGGTGCCGCGCGCCGCCCTCGACCCGGTCACGCTGCCGCGCACCCTCGTACAGGCCGAAGGGCTGCTCGGTGTCGACGCCCGGCGCCTGGTCACGGGCTTCTTCGACCACCACGGGGTGGCGTACCGGGACAACGGCGGGCAGATCGCCGCGGAGCTGCCCGGCTCCGTCCCCGCCGAGATCGGCTTCGACGAGGCGGGTCGCATCGCCGGCATCCGTCTCGCCCTGCACTGAGGGCGGCACGACCGCAGGAAACGGCCGCAGAAGCTACGCCTCGTCGCGCAGTCCGAGGCGCAGGTGCTCCACGTGGAAGAGCGCCTGGTCGAGAAGCTGCGCGACGTGGTCGTCATACAGCGCGTAGACGATCGAGCGCCCCTTGCGCTCACTGCTGACCAGGCCGAGATTGCGCAGCAGCCGCAGCTGGTGCGAGCACGCCGACTGTTCCAGGCCGGCCGCCTCCGCGAGATCGCCGACCGCGCACGGCCCCTCCTGCAGACGGGCCAGGATGCGCAGCCGCGACGGGGTCGCGAGGGCCTGGAGCGTTGCCGCGACATCCGCCGCGCCCACGGCGTCGAGCCGCTCGCGCGTGCTGCTCTTGTGATCGATTCCATGGCCCATGGGCTCATCGTATCCAGGCGACGGCCGTCATCCATGGCATGCATGAAGAGGTCTTCATGTGTTCCTGTATCGTGTGGCCCATGCCTGCACCCGTGTCCGCCTCCGCACCGGCCGAGGCCGCCGCGCCCGCCTCCACCGCGCCGCGCACCGCCGTCCGCGGCGCCCGCACCCCCGTCCTGGCCCTCCCGGAGGCCCGCTGGGCGGCGCTCGCGACCGTCGCCTTCCTCCTCGCCCTCCCGCTCCAACTCCTCGACGCCACCGTCTGGTTGTGGGGCCCGCTGTACGCCGTCGCCTACGTGGCCGGGGGCTGGGAGCCCGGGCTCGAAGGCCTGAGGGCGCTGCGCGAGAAGACCCTCGACGTCGACCTCCTGATGGTCGTGGCCGCGCTCGGCGCCGCCGCGATCGGGCAGGTCATGGACGGCGCCCTGCTCGTCGTCATCTTCGCGACGTCCGGCGCCCTGGAGGCCCTCGCCACCGCCCGCACCGAGGACAGCGTCCGCGGGCTGCTCGACCTGGCCCCGGCGACCGCCACCCGGCTCGCCCCCGACGGGACGCAGGAGACCGTCCCGGCCTCCGAACTCGCCGTCGACGACGTGCTGTTGATCCGCCCCGGCGAACGCGTCGGCGCCGACGCCCGCGTCCTCGAAGGCGCAAGCGACGTCGACCAGGCCACCATCACCGGCGAGCCCCTGCCCGTGCCCAAGACGGTCGGCGACGAGGTCTTCGCCGGCACCCTCAACGGCACGGGCGCGCTGCGCGTCCGCGTCGCCCGCGACCCCTCCGACACGGTCATCGCCCGCATCGTCGCCCTGGTCGAGGAGGCCACCCGCACCAAGGCGCCGACCCAGCTGTTCATCGAGCGCGTCGAACAGCGCTACGCGCTCGGCATGGTCGCCGCGACCCTCGCGGTCTTCCTGGTCCCGCTCGCCCTCGGCGACGCGCTCACGGACGCGCTCCTGCGGGCCATGACGTTCATGATCGTGGCCTCGCCGTGCGCCGTCGTGCTCGCGACGATGCCGCCGTTGCTGTCGGCGATCGCGAACGCGGGCCGCCACGGCGTGCTCATCAAGTCGGCCGTGGTGATGGAACGCATCGGCCGCACCGACACGGTCGCCTTCGACAAGACGGGAACGCTGACGGAAGGCGTCCCCCAGGTGACGGAGGTCCGCCCCGAATCCCCGTACACCGAGGCCGAGTTGCTGACCCTGGCGGCCTCGGTGGAGCAACAGAGCGAACACCCGGTGGGGCGGGCGATCGTCGCGGCGGCCCACGACAGGGGCCTGACGCCGCACCCCGTGGAGGCTTTCGAGTCGATGCCGGGCAAGGGTGTCTCGGGACGGGTCCTCGGGGGCGGCCCCGACGACGGACGTCCCGAAGTCGCCGCCGGCTCCCCGCACCACTTCGGCGTCGACGCCACATCCACCCCCGGCACCGAGGTGGCCGTCCAGGTGGACGGCAGGCTCGCCGGCCGAATCACCCTCACCGACACCCTCCGCCCCGCCGCCCCGGAGGCGGTCCGCGCCCTCCGGGCCCGCACCGGCACCGCGCCGATCCTCCTCACCGGCGACCACGAACACGCCGCGGCCGCCGTCGCGCGACAGGTCGACATCGCCCCCGGCGACGTACGGGCAGGTCTGCTGCCCGACGAGAAGGCGCACGCCGTACGCGAGCTGGCGGCCGCGGGCCGCACCGTCCTCCTGGTCGGCGACGGGGTGAACGACGCCCCCGCGCTCGCCGCCGCGCACACCGGCGTGGCCATGGGCCGCGGCGGCTCCGACCTCGCCCTCGAAACCGCGGACGCGGTCCTCGTGCGGGACGAGCTGGGCGCCCTGGAGCGCACCGTGGCGCTGTCCCGGCGTGCGCGCCGGCTGGTCGTCCAGAATCTCGTCGTCGCCGGTGTCTTCATCGCCGGACTCGTGATCTGGGACCTGGCGGGGCACCTGCCGCTGCCGCTCGGCGTCGCGGGGCACGAGGGCTCCACCGTCCTGGTCGGCCTCAACGGCCTGCGCCTGCTGCGCGAGCGCGCCTGGACGCGCTGAGCGGCCGATCCGGATCGTTATCGATACGCGATCGAATGCGGCCTAAGAATCACGTAAGTTCAGACCAACGGCAATTCGCGTGAGCAAAGCTGCGCGTCGGTACCGCGCGGTGGAGGGGGCCGCGCGGTGCCCCGGCCGTCATCGCCCGCGTGTCAACCTCGCGCGTAACACGGGAGAGGGACGCCGCGCCGGGGGCTCCGGCCCCGCGAATCCCCGCGCATCCGGGCCGCGCACCCCCTCGAACCTGCTGCGGGACGGCTTGAAAGCCACCTCCGGGCGTCGCCGGACGACTTCGGAGCGTAGTTGTGGCACGCCGATGCGAGCGGCGGCACTTACGAAGGGTTATGGTGGAAACCCCCCCTCGGGCCGGTCCGTATCCCCCCCCCCCCCACGGACCGGCCCGTTTTTCTGTCCCGGGAGTGCCCGGGCGAACCCCCGCTCCCGGCACGGGAGTTCAGCGCCGGCCGTTCCAGATGTTGGTGCCCGCCGTGGAGACCGCGAACGAGTCGATTTCGGTCAGCTCTTCGTCGGTCAACTTCGGCCCGTCGAGCGCCGCCAGATTCTCCTCCAGCTGCTTGACGCTGGAGGCCCCGATCAGCGCCGATGTCATCCGCTCGTCCCGCAGCACCCAGCTCAGCGCCATCTGCGCGAGCGACTGGCCGCGGCGCTGCGCGATGTCGTTCAGCCCGTTCAGCCGGCGGACGACGTCGTCGCTCAGCAGGTTCGGGTCGAGCGACTTGCCCTGCGTCGCACGCGAACCCTCCGGGATCTCCTTCAGGTACTTGCCGGTCAGCAGGCCCTGCGCGAGCGGCGCGAAGGAGATGCAGCCCATCCCGGCCGCCTCCAGCGTGTCCAGCAGGTTGTCGTCCTCGGTCCAGCGGTTGAGCATCGAGTACGAGGGCTGGTGGATGATCGCCGGAACGCCCATCTCCCGGAGCAGGCGCGCCGCTTCGGCCGTCTGCTCGCTGCTGTACGAGGAGACGCCCACGTACAGCGCCTTGCCCTGCTGGACCGCGGACGCCAGCGCGCCCATCGTCTCCTCGAGCGGGGTGTCCGGGTCGAAGCGGTGCGAGTAGAAGATGTCGACGTAGTCGAGGTCCATCCGCTTCAGGGACGCGTCGAGCGACGACATCAGGTACTTGCGGCTGCCCCACTCCCCGTACGGGCCGGGGTGCATCCGGTAGCCCGCCTTGGTCGAGATGACGAGTTCGTCACGGTACGGCGCGAAGTCCTGGGCGAAGATCTTGCCGAAGTTCAGCTCCGCGCTGCCGGGCGGCGGCCCGTAGTTGTTCGCGAGGTCGAAGTGTGTGACGCCCAGGTCGAAGGCGCGGCGCAGGATCGAGCGCTGGCTCGCAAGTGTGCGGTCGTCACCGAAGTTGTGCCACAGTCCGAGGGAGACGGCGGGGAGCTTGAGGCCGCTGCGGCCCGTGCGCCGGTACTCCATGGAACCGTACCGACCCACCGAGGCGACATAAGGAGAGGTGTCGTTCATGGATACGAAGCTACGTCAGGCCACTGACACCCCATAGCCGGCACCAAGCTACGCCCGAGTAGGCTTTCGCCTTCGGGGACTTCCATCTGCACGGAGGGCAAAAAGACCGTGAACCTGCGCGACAGGCTGCGCGGCCTGCTGGTCAGGCTGTACGCACGCCGGGTGGAAGGCCACCTGGACCACGCCCAGGTGCCCAAGCACATCGGCGTCATCATGGATGGCAACCGCCGCTGGGCCAAGGCCGCCGGATCCACCACCGCCCAGGGCCACCAGGCGGGCGCGGCCAAGATCGAGGAGTTCCTCGGCTGGTGCAGCGAGACGGACGTCGAGGTCGTCACCCTCTGGCTGCTGTCGACGGACAACTTCGACCGCCCCCAGGAGGAGCTGGTCCCGCTCCTCGGCATCATCGAGGACACCGTGCGCACGCTCGCCGAGGACGGCCGCTGGCGCGTGCAGCACGTGGGCAACACCGACATCCTCCCGTCGGGCATGCAGGCCGTGCTCAAGGAGGCGGAGGAGTCCACCGCGGGGCGCGACGGAATAGTGGTCAACGTCGCGATCGGCTACGGCGGCCGCCAGGAGATCGCCGACGCCGTCCGCTCGATGCTGCTCGACGCCTCCGACCGGGGGAGCTCGCTCGAGGACGTCGCCGAGACGGTCACGGTCGACGCCATCGGCAAGCACCTCTACACCAAGGAGCAGCCCGACCCGGATCTGGTCATCCGCACCAGCGGCGAGCAGCGCCTGTCCGGCTTCATGCTCTGGCAGACGGCCCACTCCGAGTACTACTTCTGTGACGTCTTCTGGCCGGCCTTCCGCAAGGTCGACTTCCTGCGCGCGATGCGCGACTACGCCCTGCGCCACCGCCGTTTCGGCGGCTGACCCCCGGTCACCGGGAGACGTACGTCACCAGGAGTTAACGAACGCGCCGTCATGTGCCTTTGCATGGCGGCGCTTGTTCGAGGGAATAAGCCTTCCAAGTCGGTGCCCGAACCAAGGACACCGCATCTCAGCGGGCGGCACGGGCCGTCCGCCCGGGAGGCCCTTTGCACCAGGACGACCGTACGCAGATGGGTACGGAAGACGACTTGGAGGGCCGGTTCTCGGCCCGCGCATCGCGGCCGATGAACCGGCCCCGAAAAATCCGTCGCTCCCCGACCTCATCCGAGGGGGTACGTCCTTCCGTGGTGACCAGTAACAAGCGCCTTCCCAAGCCCGACCGGCGCACCTATGTACTCGACACCAGCGTCCTGCTGGCCGATCCGAACTCCATGACCCGGTTCGACGAACACGAAGTGGTCCTTCCTGTCGTCGTGGTCACGGAGCTGGAGGCCAAGCGGAATCATCCGGAGCTGGGTTACTTCGCCAGGCAGGCACTGCGCCTGCTCGACGACTACCGGATCCGCCACGGACGCCTGGACGCGCCGATTCCGACCGGCGAACTGGGCGGCACCCTGCGCGTCGAGCTCAACCACTCCGATCCCAGCGTGCTGCCCTCGGGCTACCGCCTGGGCGACAACGACAGCCGCATCCTGGCCGTCGCCCGCAATCTGCAGGCCGAGGGGTACGACGTCACCGTCGTGTCGAAGGACCTGCCGCTGCGGATCAAGGCGTCCTCCGTGGGCCTCCTCGCCGAGGAGTACCGCGCCGAACTCGCCATCACGGACTCCGGCTGGACCGGCATGTCCGAGCTGACGCTGCCCGCCGAGCAGGTCGACCTCCTCTTCGAAGAGGACACCCTCTACGTGCCCGAGGCCGCCGACCTTCCCGTGCACACGGGCCTGACGATCCAGTCCGAGCGCGGCAAGGCGCTCGGCCGCGTCACGCCCGAGGGCAACGTCCGCCTGGTGCGCGGCGACCGGGAGGCCTTCGGTCTCAAGGGGCGCAGCGCCGAGCAGCGGATCGCCCTCGATCTGCTGCTCGACCCTGACGTCGGGATCATCTCGATGGGCGGCCGGGCCGGCACCGGCAAGTCCGCGCTCGCGCTCTGCGCGGGCCTGGAGGCCGTCCTGGAGCGGCGTCAGCACCAGAAGGTGATGGTCTTCCGGCCCCTCTACGCGGTCGGCGGCCAGGAGCTCGGCTATCTGCCGGGCAGCGAGGCCGAGAAGATGGGCCCGTGGGCGCAGGCGGTCTTCGACACGCTGTCCGCCGTCACCTCGCGCGAGGTGATCGAAGAGGTCACCGCGCGCGGGATGCTGGAGGTCCTGCCGCTCACCCACATCAGGGGCCGCTCGCTGCACGACGCGTTCGTGATCGTGGACGAGGCGCAGTCCCTGGAGCGGAACGTCCTGCTGACGGTCCTTTCACGCATTGGGGCGAATTCGCGTGTCGTCCTCACCCATGACGTCGCGCAGCGCGACAACCTCCGGGTCGGCCGGTACGACGGCGTCGTCGCGGTCGTCGAGAAGCTGAAGGGACATCCGCTCTTCGCGCACGTCACGCTCACCCGATCGGAAAGGTCGCAGATCGCGGCCCTGGTGACCGAAATGCTGGAGGACGGTCAGATCTAGCCCGTACAGGGCCTGTTCGTCCCATTTGGCGCCGTTCGGCAAGGCGGGAGAGCCTAGCCGGGCGGCGCCGCGGCGTGTGCTCGTTTCCGAAAATCCCGTGGAGCAAACGAGGTGTGACCTTTCACACGCGGTGGGGAATTGCCTTGCCACGCTCCGATACGGCAGAGTCACGGTCCTGTCAGGCCCCGCATACGACACTTGCGTGCCCCCAGCGGTACGAAACCACAGCAGCACCCGCTGCATCTGAACTACATAGAGGCCGTCGTATGCCGCCCGAGCACCACGCGGCGCTCCCGTCACGGGAGTTGTCCACCGGGCCCGTGTCTCCCGTGACCCCGCAGTTGGGAGACCAGTGCCAGGGGCACGATTGCGTCCGCGACGGTCACACTCAAGCGGGCGATGCTGGAAGGAAACCGTGTGAGCCGGATTTCGGTCCGGGGATTCGCAGTGGCCTCGGCCACCGCGGTCACCACCGTCGGAGCTGTTGTTGGTGTTGCCTCGGGCAGCACCGGTCAGCCCTCTCACGAGGCTGAGGCAACGGCGAGCGACGCGACTCTCCTCGCTGACATCCCCGCTGGCCAGCAGGCGCAGGTGCAGACCTCGTCGCTGAAGCAGCAGGCGCAGACCCAGGCCATCGCGGCCGACACGGCTGCGCAGAAGTCCGCCGAGGAGTCCGCCCGGAAGCAGGCAGCAGAGGACGCGGTCGCCAAGCAGCAGGCCGCACAGGACGCCAAGGAGGCCAAGGAGAAGGCCGAGAAGGAGGCCAAGGAGCGCGAGGCAGCCAAGAAGGCGGCCGCCAGCCGCTCGGCCACCCGCGACGCCTCCGACTTCGCCACCCAGGCTTCGTACAGCGTCGCCCAGGTCCAGTCGATGGCCCGTCAGATGGTGCCGTCCGGACAGTTCCAGTGCTTCAGCAACATCGTGGACCACGAGTCCAGCTGGAACTACAAGGCCGTCAACGCCTCGTCCGGTGCCTACGGTCTCTTCCAGGCACTGCCCGGAACCAAGATGTCGTCGGCGGGCGCCGACTGGCAGACCAACCCGGCCACGCAGATAAAGTGGGGCCTCGGTTACATGAACGACCGCTACGGCAGCCCCTGCGAGGCCTGGTCGTTCTGGCAGGCCAACAACTGGTACTGAGCAACCAGTAGTTCGCAACCTCGCGAAGCCCCTCACCGTCCTCACGGTGAGGGGCTTCGGCGTTTCCACGCGATACGGTCGGTGCCAAAGGCTCAAAGAGGACGGATGATGTCGCGAGTTCCAGGGTGGCTCGGCCGGGTCGGCGCGGGAATCAGCAAGGTGGGCGAGCGCCTGGACGAGCGCCGCGCGGAGGCCGAGCGTGCCGAGGAGGCGGAGCTGCCGCCCCGGCCCACGCGGGCACCGGCCGTGCCTCCCGTGCCGGATCCCGGCGCACCGGGCCCGGCCGAAGCACAGCCGGCGCACGACACGGACCAGGTGCCCGCACCGCCCGCGTACGCGCCGGCCGTCTCGCCGCGCCCCGAGCCGGCCGTCGCCGTGCCGTGGGGCCTGCGGGTGGCGGCGGAGGCGGGCTGGCGGCTCCTGGTGCTCGCCGGGACGCTCTGGGTGCTGATGAAGGTCATCAGCTCGGTGCAGCTGGTGATCTTCGCGTTCGTCGCGGCGCTGCTCATCACCGCGCTGCTGCAGCCGACGGTGGCGCGGCTCATGCGCCGCGGTGTGCCGCGCGGCCTCGCCACGGCACTGACCGCGATCCTCGGCTTCGTCATCATGGGGCTCGTCGGCTGGTTCGTGGTCTGGCAGGTCCAGGAGAACATCGACCAGCTCTCCGAGCAGGTCCAGGACGGCATCGACGACCTGCGCCGCTGGCTGCTCAACAGCCCCTTCCATGTGACCGACGGTCAGATCAACGACATCGCCAAGTCGCTGCGCGACGCGGTCGGCGCGAACACGGACGAGATCACGTCCGCGGGCCTGGAGGGCGTGACCGTCATCGTCGAGGCGCTGACGGGCGTACTCCTCACGATGTTCTCGACGCTGTTCCTGCTCTACGACGGCAAGCGGATCTGGCAGTGGACCCTGGGGCTCGTCCCGGCGCAGGCCCGTCCCGGGATCGCGGGCGCGGGGCCGCGGGCGTGGCGCACGCTGACCGCCTACGTGCGCGGCACGGTGATAGTGGCCCTGATCGACGCCATCTTCATCGGCCTCGGCATCTTCTTCCTCGGCGTGCCGATGGCGGTGCCGCTCGCCGTCTTCATCTTCCTGTTCGCGTTCATCCCGCTGGTGGGCGCCGTCGTCTCGGGCGCGCTCGCGGTGGTCGTCGCGCTGGTGACGCAGGGCGTGTTCGCCGCGGTGATGACGCTGGGCGTGGTGCTCGCGGTGCAGCAGATCGAGGGCCACATCCTGCAGCCGTTCATCCTGGGCCGCGCGGTGCGCGTGCACCCGCTGGCCGTCGTCCTGGCGGTGGCCGCGGGCGGCATGGTGTCCGGCATCGGGGGAGCGGTGGTGGCGGTGCCGCTGGTGGCTGTCACGAACACGGTGGTCGTCTACTTGCGGGCGTGGTCCCAGGAGGCCCACGTCAAATAAAGCCCCTGCGGCGATTGAGCAGGCGGTGCCGTGGCTGAGGCCTCGGGGCTCTGCCCCGGACCCCGCTGCTCAATCGCCGCAGGGGCTTAAAAGTGTTACGCCAGCGCGTCTTCCGCGTCGAGCGTGACGCCGACCGCCTGGATCACAGAGGCGATCTTGAAGGCCTCCTGGACGACCTCACGGTCGACACCGGCCTTGCGCAGGACCTGCTCGTGCGAGTCGAGGCACATGCCGCAGCCGTTGATCGCGGAGACCGCGAAGGACCACAGCTCGAAGTCGACCTTGTCGACACCCGGGTTGCCGATGACGTTCATCCGCAGACCCGCGCGCATCGTCCCGTACTCGTTGTCCGAGAGCAGGTGACGCGTGCGGTAGAAGACGTTGTTCATCGACATGATGGCGGCGGCCGACTTCGCGGCGGTGTACGCCTCCGCCGACAGGTTCGCCTTCGCCTCGGGCTCCAGCTCGCGCAGCACGCGCGGGGACCGGGAGGCGATGGCGGTCGCCAGGACCGTGCCCCACAGCTGCTGGGCCGGAAGGTCCGAGTTGCCGATGACCGAGCCCAGGTTGAGCTTCAGGTCCTTGGCGTAGTCCGGAACGGCGGACTTCAGTTCATCGAGGGCCATGCTCACTCACCGGCCAGCAGCGCGACCGGGTCCAGGGTGTCCTCGCCCTGGCTCCAGTTGCACGGGCAGAGCTCGTCCGTCTGGAGGGCGTCGAGGACCCGGAGGACCTCCTTCGGGTTACGGCCGACGGAGCCGGCGGTCACCATCGTGAACTGGATCTCGTTGTTCTGGTCGACGATGAAGACGGCGCGCTGCGCGAAGCCGTCCTCGCCCTCGATGCCGAGGTCACGCATGAGCTCGTGCTTCGAGTCGGCCATCATCGGGAAGGGCAGGTCCGTCAGGTCCGGGTGGTCCTTGCGCCAGGCGTGGTGCACGAACTCGGAGTCGCCGGAGAAGCCGAGGATCTGGGCGTCACGGTCGGCGAACTCCTCGTTCAGCTTGCCGAACGCGGCGATCTCGGTGGGGCACACGAAGGTGAAGTCCTTGGGCCACGCGAAGACGATCTTCCACTTGCCCTCGTAGGTCTTGTGGTTGATCTGCTCGAACTCAGAGCCCTTCTCCAGCGAGACACAGGCAGTCAGGTCGAACTCGGGGAACTTGTCACCGACAGTGAGCACACGAACTCCTTGCAGTAGGAGACATCCCTTTTGGGGCTGTTTCCATGGGTTGGACTGCTCAAGATCGTGGCACAGGGTGCATTGATTATGGAAATAGCTAGACTCGGTCATGTTGATCGGAGGTGGCTATCAGTGGGCGCCCAGAACGGAAAGCCCGTGGGGGCTCGGCGCAGGCAGCCGAGCCTGGCGCAGTTGCGGGCGTTCGCCGCGGTCGCGGAGCATCTGCACTTCCGGGACGCGGCGGCGGCGATCGGGATGAGTCAGCCCGCGCTGTCGGGCGCGGTCTCGGCGCTCGAGGAGGTACTGGGGGTGACCCTTCTCGAGCGTACGACGAGAAAGGTGCTGCTCTCGCCGGCCGGGGAGCGGATCGCGGTGCGGGCCAAGGCGGTGCTCGACGAGGTCGGCGCGCTCGTCGAGGAGGCCGAGGCGGTGCGGGCGCCGTTCACGGGCGTGCTGCGGCTCGGGGTGATTCCCACGGTGGCGCCGTATCTGCTGCCGACGGTGCTGCGGCTCGTCCACGACAGGTATCCCGACCTGGACCTCCAGGTGCACGAGGAGCAGACGTCCTCGCTCATCGAGGGCCTGGGCGCGGGGCGGCTCGACCTGCTGCTGCTCGCCGTGCCGCTCGGGGTGCCGGGCATGACCGAACTCCCGCTGTTCGACGAGGACTTCGTGCTCGTCACGCCGCTCGACCACTGGCTCGGCGGCCGGGAGGGGATTCCACGGGAGGCGCTGCGCGAGCTGAACCTGCTGCTCCTGGACGAGGGGCACTGCCTGCGCGACCAGGCGCTCGACATCTGCCGGGAGGCGGGCCGCGACGACGCTCCCGTCGCCACGACCGCCGCCGGGCTCGCCACGCTGGTCCAGCTCGTCGCGGGCGGCCTCGGGGTGACGCTGCTGCCGCGCACCGCCGTGTCCGTCGAGACCAGCCGGAGCAGCCAGCTGCTCACCGGGTACTTCGCGGAGCCCGCCCCCTCGCGCCGCGTGGCCTTCGCCATGCGGACGGGGGCGGCGCGCTCCGCGGAGTACGAGGAGCTGGCCGCGGCCCTGCGCACCGCCCTGCAGGGCCTGCCGGTCCGGATCCTCGGCGGCTGACCCGCGTCACTCCGTGCGCAGGCCCTCCGCGCGCATCATGCGGTACAGCGGGGGCAGGGACAGCAGGGTGACCGCCGCGACGAGGGCGGCACCCACGCCGGTCAGTGGGAGGAACAGCAGCCAGTCGGTCACCGGTTTGTCGACCAGGCGCAGCATCAGCCAGCCGAGGGTCAGTCCGCCCGTCACGGCGATGGCCATGCCGAGGGCGACCGGGATCGCCGTCTGCCACAGCACGGACCAGGCGAGTGTCGAGCGCTTGGTGCCGTGGGCGACGAGCACCGACAACAGCCGCTTGCGTTCGCGGAGTTGCTCGATCTGCGAGACCAGCATCGACGCCGCGATGATCACCATGGTGAGGGCGGCGGCCGTGAACAGGGCCGTGCGGATGCTCGCGTACTCCTTGTCGCGGGACACGAACGCGTTCGTCCACACCTGCATGCCCGGGTCGATCGCGAACGCGGTGTTGCGCACGTGGTCCGCGGCGTCCGGAACGTTCTCGTCGATCTGGATCTGCGCGCTGGTCGACGCGGTGTGCAGGGTCGACGCGTCGAGCGCGCCCGGAGTGGCGAGGATGCCGCCGTAGTACTCGCCCGCCGGGTCCTTGCGGGAGTCGACGGTGCGCACGTCCTCGGGCAGCGACCAGTGCACCGGCTTCGGACCGGGGCGGCCGGAGTCCTCGGGGTCGTCCACGACGAGCCGCCCGCCGGGCACGGCGACCTTCTCCAACTGCTCGTCGTTGTACGAGTCGTGGGAGCGGGTCACGCGGAAGACGTCGCCGTCCGAGCATGACGGCAGGTGGGCGAGTTCGCGCAGCGAGGGGCAGGAGCCGACGGACAGCGAGGTGGACGGGGGGTAACCGTCCTCCGCGGGCTTCGCGCCCACGAGTTCGGCCGAGGTGATGACCGTGCCGATGACCTTCTTGACGCCCTCGGTGGTCCGGAACTCCTTGACCATTTGGTCGGCCATCGCACCGCTCGCGAAGTTGGTGTTCGCGCCGATCTGGGCGCGGTGGGGGTCCTGGCCGGTCGAGGTGCTGAAGCTGTCGTTGATGCCGACGGTGTACATCTGAAGGGCGATGCCGCCGGCCACCGCGATGGTGATGCCGGAGATCGCGCGGGTGGCGCCGCTGCTGTTCAACTGGAGCCTGCGGGTCGCCAGTTGCCAGGGAACGGGGCCGCCCCGCAGTCGCCGCACGACGGCCTCCACCAGCCAGGGGAGGACGAGCACCAGGCCGGTGAGGGAGAGCAGGACACCGCCCGCGATCAGCATCATGCCGCGGCTGGACGCGCCCGCGGCGGAGCCGGACAGGAGCAGGATCAGGATGCCGACGGCGAGGAACAGCAGTCGCCACCACAGCCTGCGGCTGCGCACCCGGCCGCCCCGCACGACCCCGAGCGGCTCGATGGCCACGGAGCGCAGGGCGAACACCGTGACGGCGATCGCGGACAGCGGCACCGCCAGCAGGATCAGCGCGGCGAGCACCGGCACCGGCGTGAAGTCCTCGGGGAACGCGGCCAGTCGCCACAGCTCGACGTGGGCGAGCACCTGCCGGCCGGCGAAGAAGAACAGCAGGCCGGCCACGAGCCCGAGGAGGGTGCCGAGCAGTGCCTCACCGGCCGCCACCCACCGCGTCATCCGGGCGTCCGCACCGACCAGGCGCAGCGCGGCGAGCCTGCGGTCGCGCCGCTCGCCGCCGAACCGCACGGCGGTCGCGACGAAGACGGCGACGGGCGCGAGCAGCACCACACAGGCCAGAATGATCATGAGTACGAGGGCCGGGTCGAGCGGACTGCTCTCGCCCTGCTGCCCGAAGTGGTCGACGCGGATGGCGCCGCGGTCCGTGCTCAGGCTGTCGCTGCCCGCGTACATGTAGAGGTCGAAGGGATCGCTCAGGCCCGCGTTGTGGATGGTGCCGACATCGCGGAAGTGGTAGCGCTGCTTGAGCAGTTCGCCCTTCGGGGAGGCGAGGAGGTCGCGCAGCGCGGGCGAGACCAGCATCTCGCCGGGGCCGGGCAGCTTGTCGACGCCGGGCGGCAGGACGGGGTGCCCGCCCTCGGGCCGCACCATGTAGCCGCCGATGCTCTCGTCCCGGTACTCCGAGGAGCCGTCGAGCGTGAGCAGCGTGCGGTCCGACCGCGGCACGTCCTGTTCGAGCGTGCTGACCATGCGGGCGTCGTAGCGGTCGTTGCGCGCGCTCGTGAAGTTCGGCACGGCCGCGGCGCCCAGCAGCACGGCGACGCCGAGGCCGACGCCCAGCGCGGTGAGCAGCGTCCGGATCCAGCCCTCGCGGCCGCCGGAGAAGCCGAAGCGGACGCCGAGCGCGAGGTCGCGCAGTCGGCCTGCGAGGCCGGGGGCCGTGGGTGCGGGTGGGGCCTGGGCGGGCCGGTCGTCGAGGAGGGTCATCGGGCGAACTCCATGTCCCGGGCCTTGCCGTCCCGTACGACGATCTCGCGGTCCGAGTAGGCGGCGACCCGCGTCTCGTGGGTGACCAGGACGACGGCGGCGCCGGTGCTGCGGGCGGCGTCCGTGAGCAGCTCCATGACGCGCTCGCCGTTGAGGGAGTCGAGGGCGCCGGTGGGCTCGTCGGCGAACAGCACGCGCGGGCCCGTCACCAGCGACCGGGCGACGGCGACGCGCTGGCCCTGGCCGCCGGAGACCTCGCCCGGGCGCTTGCCCGCGAGGTCGTCGACCTCCAGCCGCTGGAGCCACTCGGCGGCCCGGCGCTCGGCCTCCTTGCGCTTCACCCCGTTCAGGCGCAGCGGGAGCGCGACGTTCTCGACGCACGTCAACTCCGGGACCAGCTGGCCGAACTGGAACACGAAGCCGAACTCGCCGCGACGCAGCGCGCTGCGCTCCGCGTCGGACATGGCGGTCAGCTCGCGGCCGTTGTACGTGATGGTGCCGGAGTCCGGCGTGACGATCCCGGCGAGGCAGTGCAGCAGCGTCGACTTGCCCGAGCCGGAGGGGCCCATGACGGCGACGACCTCGCCCGGGTGGACGGAGAAGGAGGCGCCGTCGAGGGCCGGGGTCGGCCCGTACGTCTTGTGCAGGTCGGCGGCGGCCAGCAGGGAGCCGGCGGGTGCGGTGGGGGAACTCATGACGGACGGACCTCCGCGGCGAGCTTGTCGAGGCGCGCGGCGGTCAGTTCCAGCCAGCGCAGGTCGGCTTCCAGGTGGAACAGGGCGTGGTCGCAGATGAGCTGGTCGGCGAGGTCGCCCTTGCGCTTGCGGTCCGTGAGGATGCGCATCAGGCGCAGATGCTCGGCGCGCTGCGCGTCGAGGAGTTCGGTGGCGTCGCGCCGGGTCAGCAGGGCGAGGACGACCTTGGTGTAGAGGGTCGACTGGAGGTACGGCTCCGGCTTCTCCGGCGTCGCGAGCCATCGCTGTACGTCGGTGACGCCGGCTTCGGTGATCGCGTACCGCTTGCGCTCCGGGCCGTCGCCGGCCTCGATCCCGTCGACCTCGACGAGGCCGTTCTTCAGGAGGCGGGACATGGTCGAGTAGACCTGCCCGTAGTGCAGTGGCTTGTCGTGCCCGAACGTCTCGTCGAAGGTGCGCTTGAGGTCGTAACCGTGGCGGGGCCCGGATTCGAGCAGCCCGAGGAGGGTGTGGCCGATGGACATGCGGTGACTATACACACCACGTATACACGGTGTGTATAGCTGGCCATGAAGACGCCGCAGGAGCTTGGTGTTTCAAGCCCCTGCGGCGATTGAGCAGCGGGGTCCGGGGCGGAGCCCCGTGTCGTTCAGTCGGTCTCGTCGGCCGGGGGGCGGCCCCGCCTCGGTATCGGCCCCGCCGAACCCGGTAGGCGCCCCGCCTCCTTGAGGGCCCGGCGCAGCAGGAACTCGATCTGCGCGTTGGTCGAGCGCAGGTCCTCGCCCGCCCAGCGCGCGAGCGCGTCGTGCACGGCCGGATCGAGCCGCAGCAGGACCTGTTTGCGGGGCGCTCGCGGGCTCACTGGTAGAGCGTTCCCGTGTTCAGGACCGGCTGGGCGGCGCGGTCCCCGCACAGCACGACCAGCAGGTTGGAGACCATGGTCGCCTTTCGCTCCTCGTCCAGCTCCACGAAGTCCTGCTCGGCGATCCGGGCGAGCGCGGCCTCGACCATGCCCACCGCCCCGTCGACGATCTGGCGGCGGGCCGCCACGACCGCGCCCGCCTGCTGGCGCTGGAGCATCGCCGACGCGATCTCGGGGGCGTACGCGAGGTGCGTGAAGCGGGACTCGATGATCTGGACGCCGGCCGCCTCCACGCGCGCGTGCAGCTCGAGGGCGAGCTTCTCCGTGATCTCCTCGGCGTTGCCGCGCAGCGACAGGCCCTCCTCGTCGTGCGCGTCGTACGGGTACTCGATGGCGATGTGCCGGACGGCCGCCTCGGTCTGCGTCGAGACGAACTCCAGGAAGTCGTCGACCTCGAAGGTCGCCTGGGCCGTGTCCTCGACCTTCCAGACGACGACCGCGGCGAGCTCGATCGGGTTGCCGTACGCGTCGTTGACCTTGAGGACCGCCGTCTCGTGGTTGCGCACACGCGTCGAGATCTTGGTGCGCGAGGTCAGCGGGTTGACCCAGCGCAGTCCGTCCGTGCGAATCGTGCCCCGGTAGCGGCCGAAGAGCTGCACGACGCGGGCCTCGCCCGGCGCCACCATGTTCAGGCCCGCCATGGCGAAGACCGAGCCGATCGCGACCACGACGCCCGCCGCGATGAGCGCGCCCCTGGCGCCCCCGGACTCGGTGGACCCCGCGATCGCGATCAGGCCCCCGCCGACGATCAGGCCGATGAGGCCGAGCAGCAGGGCGAGTCCGCCGCCGATGCTGTGGGCCGTGAACTCGCGCACGTGCGCCTTCGGCATCTGTACGTCGGGAGTGTTCGGTGTGGCGTCCGTCTCGGACATGGCTGTCCCCGTCTCTCTGAGCTGGTCGTTCGTCGCCGCGAGGCCCCGAACGTGGTCTAGCAAAGTGATATCACTTTATCGCGTCCGGCAACCATCCGCACCTCTCGCTCGTCGGTTCCCATGGGGCAGGTGCTGATTGTCACGTCCGATATGGCCGAATCAACGGAGATTCGACATAAGTGACGGGTTAGGTTCTTGAGCCGATTCAGCACGATCGTGAGAACTGGGTTCGTACCCGTACGCGAAGGCGTACACGTACAAGGACAAGAAGCGGAGCGACTGAGGTCATGGGCCGAGCGGATGCGAGGAAGGCGCGCAAGCGCGCGGCGCGGCCGTCGGGCATACGCCGCTTCTTCACCTGGAAGAAGCTCCTGGGCACGTTCTTCGGGCTCGTGCTGCTGTGCATGGGCGCGTTCGTCGTGCTGTACCTGGTGATCGACGTACCGGAGGGCAACCCCGACGCCCAGGTGCAGAGCAACATCTACAAGTACAGCGACGGTTCGACGATGGCCCGCACCGGCAAGGTGAACCGGGAGCTGGTGGACCTCGCCGAGGTGCCCGAGGGCGTCCAGCACACCTTCGTCGCCGCCGAGAACAAGACGTTCTACACGGACAAGGGCGTCGACCTGAAGGGCACCGCCCGCGGCGTGCTCAACACCGTCCTGGGCAAGGGCAAGCAGGGTGGTTCGACGATCACCCAGCAGTACGTGAAGAACTACTACCTGACCCAGGAACAGACCGTCTCCCGCAAGCTCAAGGAACTGGTCATCTCGCTGAAGGTGGACCAGAAGCAGTCCAAGGACGACATCCTCGCCGGGTACATCAACACCAGCTACTACGGGCGCGGCGCCTGGGGCATCCAGGCGGCGGCCGAGGCGTACTACGGCGAGGACGCCTCGAAGCTGACCGTGTCGCAGGGCGCGTACCTCGCCGCGCTGCTCCAGGCCCCGAACCAGTACGACTGGGCGATCGCGTCCGACACCGGGAAGCAACTGGCCAAGGCGCGCTGGAACTACGTGCTCGACAACATGGTCGACATGCACTGGCTGGACGCGAGCAAGCGGCAGGACATGACGTTCGACAAGCCGATCCCGCCGAAGGCCGCGTCCGGGCTCCAGGGCCAGGAGGGCTACCTCTACGAGGCCGCCAAGGACGAGGTGATGAAGGAACTGAACCTCACCGAGGCGCAGTTCACCGCCGGCGGCTACACGATCACGCTGAACGTCGACCGCAAGAAGCAGAAGCAGCTGGAGAAGTCGGTCGAGCAGCAGCTGAACGACAAGCTCGACCGCAAGGACAAGAAGGCCGACGCGCGCGTGCAGGCCGGCGCCGTATCCCTCGACCCGAAGACCGGCAAGGTCCTCGCGATGTACGGCGGCGAGGGGCTCAGCGAGCACTACGTCAACAACGCGACCCGCACCGATTACCAGCCCGCCTCCACGTTCAAGCCGCTGATCCTCGCGGCCGCCCTGGAGAACGAGGCCACGACGCAGTCCGGTCAGCGGATCACCGCGGACACGATCTACGACGGCACCAGCAAGCGGCCGGTCGTCGACGACGGCGAGAAGGTCGGCTTCGCCCCGCCGAACGAGGACAAGAAGAGCTACGGCCCGGTCACCGTCCAGACCGCCATGAACAAGTCCGTCAACTCCGTCTTCGCGCAGCTCGGCGTCGATGTCGGCATGGACCAGGTGATGGCCACGGCGAAGAAGCTCGGCATGGACTCGGGCGACCTCAAGCCGTTCCCCGCGCAGACCCTCGGCACCATGGGCGCGAGCCCGATGGAGATGGCCGGCGTCTACGCGACCCTCGACAACCACGGCAAGAAGGTCACCCCGCGGATCGTGAAGGCGGTCTCCAAGCAGGGCGACAAGATCCCGCTCGACGACCCGGCCGAGGAGCAGGTGATCAGCCGCGGCGCCGCCGACTCGGTGACCTCGGTCCTCACCGGCGTGGTCGACGACGGTACGGCGAAGACCTCGGTGCGCGACAACCCGGCCCGCGCGGGCCAGCAGGTCGCGGGCAAGACCGGTACCTCCGACGACAACAAGTCGGCCTGGTTCACCGGGTACACGCCGGACCTGGTCACCTCGGTCGGCCTGTTCGGCGAGGGCGCGCTGAAGTCGTCCGAGGCGGGCGCGCACGTGTCCATGGAGGGCGCCGGCGGACTGCCCCGCGTCGACGGCGGCAGCTTCCCGGCGCAGATCTGGGCGCAGTACACCTTCAACTCGTCCAGCGCGAACGGGAAGTTCGACCTGGACACCGACATGGGCAAGGCCGTCCAGCCCACGAAGACCGCCCCGGCCACCCCGACCGAGGAGCCGTCGACCGATCCGACGCCGAGCGAGACGGAGTCGACCGAGCCGACGCCCACGCAGTCGACGCCGAGCGAGACGCCGACCAGTGAGACGCCGACCGACGAGCCGACGCAGACGCTCCCGGTCCCGACCGACAGCCCGACCGAGAGCTGGCCGGACGACCCGATCGACCCGGAGAACGGCGGCGCCAGGCCCCGGGACTGACGCGCTACTCGCGCGCGCCGAGCCAGGTGCGGGCCGCTCCCAGCAGGGCCCGCACCCCGAGCTCGATCGTGGGGTCCTGGAGCGGCGCGTACTGCGGCGAGTGGTTCACCGGGATCCCGGCGGGCAGGCCGCGCGAGGCGAGCGTGCCCGCGTCCAGGCCCGCGAACGCGGCCGGGTCGGCCCCGCCGAAGTGCCAGAACACCGAGGGCACGCCGAGCTCCTTGCCGAACAGGCCGAAGTCCTCGCTGCCGTTGATCGGCTGCGGCAGCACCAGGACGCCGTGCTCGCCGAGCGCCCCGCGCAGCCCCTCGATCGTCGTGGCGGTGGCGTCGTCGGTGTTCTCCGTGACGGGGAAGGAGCCGAGCGAGGTGAACTCCGGCTCCTTCGGCGAGCCCGAGGCCTCCGCCTCCGCCCGGACGATCCTGCGCACCGCGGCGAGCACCCGCTCGCGCACCACCGGGTCGACCGAGCGGATGTTGAGCTTCAGCTCGGCCTCGTCGGCGATGATGTTCTCCTTCGTGCCGGCGTGGATCGAGCCCACCGTCACGACGGCCGTCTGCGAGGCACCGACCTCCCGCGAGACGACGGTCTGCAGGCGCATCACGACGGCCGCCGCGAGGACCACCGGGTCGACCGTCGACTCGGGCGTCGAGCCGTGTCCGCCGCGCCCGAAGAGCCGCACCCGGTAGCTGTCGGAGGCCGCCATCACCGCTCCGGGCCGGGTCACCGCGACCCCCGTCGGGAACGGTCCGACGTGCTGACCGAGGCACACGTCCGGCTTCGGGAAGCGCTCCGCGAACCCGTCGTCCAGCATGTCCCTGGCCCCGCGGCCGATCTCCTCCGCGGGCTGGAACACGGCGACGACGGTGCCGCGCCAGCTGTCCCGCTCCGCCGCGAGCAGCGCCGTCACGCCCAGCAGACACGTCACGTGCATGTCGTGGCCGCAGGCGTGCATGACCGGTACGTCGTTGCCGTCGCGGTCGGTGCCGCGGGCCTCGGACGCGTAGGACAGGCCCGTCGCCTCCAGGACGGGCAGCCCGTCCATGTCGGCGCGGAGCAGCACGGTCGGGCCCTCGCCGCCGCGCAGGACCCCGACGACGCCGGTGCCGCCGACGCCCTCGGTCACCTCCCAGCCGCCCTGCTCGCGCAGCCGGGCCGCGACGATCCCGGCGGTGCGGGTCTCCTGAAGGGAGAGTTCGGGGTGGGCGTGCAGGTCCCGGTAGAGCTCGCGCAGGGACGGCAGCAGGCTGTCGAGGGTGGTCATCGGGTCTCGCTCTCTACGGGGGCCGTGGGTACGGGAGTGGTGGGGGCCGCGTCGGTCAGCCGCAGCGCCCGGCGGAAGGTGAGCGTGGTCTGCGGGGTGACGCAGGCGAGGACGGCGGCCAGCACCGCGCCGACGACGAGGAAGCCGAACGCGGCGCCGAACCCGGCCGAGTCCGCGAGCAGCCCCATCGCGGTCGGCGCGACGACACCGCCGGCCTGCCCGCCGAACGTGATCAACCCGGCCGCCGCGCCGGTCAGTTCGGGTGGCAGGCTGCGCAGCGGCACCGCGAAGATCGGCATGTAGCCCAGCGAGGCGGACGCGATCGCCACCGTCATCCAGCCGATGAACGCGACCGTGCCGGAGGCCGTCGCCATGAGGATCAGGGCCACCGAGGAGACCGCCATGGCGGGCACCACGATCTTGCGCTGATTGCCCTCGAAGCGGTCCGCGAGCCGGCCGCCGACGATCACGGAGACGGTCGCCGCGCCCGCCGGCAGGATCGACAGCGCGCCCGCCGAGGTCAGCGCGAGCCCGCGCTCCTCGTTGAGGTACGAGGGCACCCAGGTGTTCAGGCCCCACACGATGATGTCGTAGCCGAAGAACATCCCGGCGAACGCCCACATGGTCCACGAGCGGAGCACGGTGCGGGTGCCGCCGGCCGCCTTCGTGACGGCCTCCGTCCGCTCCCGCTCCGGCAGCCACAGGCGGACCGCCGCGTACACGAAGACGCCGACGGCGGCGACGGTGAAGAACGCCGAGCGCCAGCCGAAGTGGGCGATGAGCGGCGCGGCGATCAGCGGGGCGACCACCGCGGCCACGGCGTTCGAGGACTGCACGACGCCGTTGGCGCTCATCCGCTGCCCCGGAGTGGTGCGCTCGCTCACCGCCTTCATCGAGGCGCCCGGGAAGATCCCCTCGGCGACACCGAACAGGAAGCGCACCACGAGGAGGATCGCGAACGAGCCGGCGAGGCCGGTGACCGCCGTGAACGCGGACCAGATGAGCAGCGCCCAGCAGGTGACGCGCTTGGCGCCGAACCGGTCGGCGAGCATGCCGCCCGGGATCTGGCAGACGGCGTACGCCACGAAGAACACGGAGACCGCGAGGCCCTGCTGGGCGCGGCTGAGGTCGAATTCCCGGCCGATCGAGGGCAGGGCCAGATTGATGACGAGGCGGTCGATGTAGTCGATCAGCCAGGCGGCGAAGAGCAGCGTGACCGTGATCTTGGCGCCTCTGTCGAGGCGTTCACGTGCGGGGCCTTGCGAGGGTGGGACCACAGGCACTCCTTCTAGAGTGGGCGTGCTGGTGTGGGGGCGGCTCGGAAGTGGGGACAGAATCCGGCCGCCGTGCGAGAGGGGGCCTCAAATGCCGGAAAACGGCTTCGCGCACGGTCTGGTGCCGGAATCCGCCGCCTTCGAGGAGGCCGACCTCGCCCTGATCGACGCCCTGCAGACCGATCCGCGCGCCCCGTGGAGCCGGGTCGGCCCCGCCGTCGGCGTCGACGCGACGACCGCGGCCCGCCGCTGGGCACGCCTGGAGGACGCGGGCCTGGCCTGGGTGACGGCGTACGCGGGGCCGACGACGGCCACGGTCGCGTACATCGAAGTGACCTGCACACCGGGTGAGTTGGAGGAGCTGACCGCCCGCCTGGTGGGCCTGCCGTGGGTGTTCAGCGCCGAGCACGTGGTCGGCGACTACGACCTGCTGCTCTCGGTCGCCGCGCCCGATCTGCCCGCGCTCGGTCGCCGGGTCAGCGACGACCTGGGCCGGCTGCCGGGCGTGCGCGGCACGCGGACCCGGCTGAGCATGCGGCTCTACCAGGAGGGCAGCGGCTGGAAGGTGCGCGCCCTCGACCGGGCGGGGCGTGCGCGGCTCAGCACGGCGGGGCCGGGGCCGTCCGCGCCGTCGCGCCCGTTCCGGCCCCGCGACGAGGTCGACATGGCGCTCCTGCGCGAGCTGGGCGCGAACGGGCGTGCCGGATACGCCGAGTTGGCGGCGGTCGTCGGCGTCGGCGAGTCGACCGTGCGGCGCAGGCTCGCCCGCGAACTGCGCGACCGGGAGATTTTGCTGCGCTGCGATCTGGCCCAGCAGCTGGCGGGCTGGCCGGCCCTCGCCACGTACCGGGCGACCGTCCCGCACGGCGAACTGGACCGCACGGGCTCGGCGCTCGCCCGGCTCCCGCAGATGCGCCTGTGCACCTCGGTCACGGGCTCCTGCAACCTGCTCTTCCAGGTCTGGCTCCGCGACCTCGACGGCATGGCCACGCTCGAGGCCCATCTGGACGCCCGGTTCCCCGCCCTGCGCGTCGAGGACCGCACGGTGACGCTGCGCACGGTCAAGCGGATGGGGCGGGTGCTGGACGACCGGGGGCGGGCCACGGGGTACGTGCCGGTGGGCTTCTAGTCGCCGCTCGGCGCCGGGTGCGCCGCCCGCCACGCCGCCATCGACGCGTCCCAGCCGTCCCCGGACAGCGCCGTCAGCGACGCGGGGAAGAGGCCGTCCTCCTCCTTGGCGATGTGCCGGTGCAGCTCGTCCGTCTCGTCCCTCAGGCGCTGTACGTCGCCGGGGTCCGTGAGGTCGAGGGTGGGAAGGAGCGCGCCGAGCTCGCGGTGCTCGGCAACCAGGGCGTCGATGTAGCCGGCGTACTCCGGGTCGTCCCGCATCACGGCGAACAGGCCGTCCTCCTCGCCCTTCCAGTGCGCGGCGAGCTCCCGCGCCATGGCGTCGACGAGCGTCCGCGCGGCCGCCACGTCGCCGCGCTCAAGGGCTCGCAGCGCGTCACCGGCGGCGTCGGTGACGCGCTCGTGCTCGGCGATGAACTCCTTGATGAGCGGGATCTCACGGCATCCGCAGTAGTGGCACATGGCCACATATTTACGGCACCGGGAGCTCGAACCAGACGACCTTGCCGGTGGACAGGCGCGTCGCGCTCCAGCGCCGGGCGAGCCGGTTCACCAGGTAAAGGCCGCGGCCGCCCTCGTCCGTCGCCCGCGCCTGCCGGAGCCTCGGCAACTGCGGTACGTCGTCGCCGACTTCGCAGCGCAGCACGTCGGTCCGCAGCAGGCGCAGGGTCACCGGACGGGTGGCGTAGCGCACCGCGTTCGTCACGACCTCGCTCACCAGGAGCTCGACCGAGTCCGTGAGCTCCTCGAGGCCCCAGCGGTCCAGGGCGCTGCGGGCCAGCCTGCGGGCCCGGCCCGGCGCCGCGTCCTCCGGCTCCAGGGTCCAGTACGCGACGTCGCTCGGCGCGATCCCGTCGAACCGGGCGGCGAGCAGCGCGATGTCGTCGTCCCGGTCGCCCGGGCCGAGCATGTCGAGCACCTCGTCGCACAGGGCCTCAAGGGGCGGCGGGTGGTCCGGGCCGGTCAACTGGGCGGTGGCGGCGAGCCGTTCACGCAGCTGCTCTATGCCGGTCCATACGTCGCGCAGGCGCGATTCGACGAGCCCATCCGTGTACAGGAGCAGCGTCGCGCCCGCCGGGGCGTCCAGCTCGACCGCCTCGAAGTCGACGCCGCCGACGCCGATCGGAGCGCCCGGCGGCACCCGCAGCACCTCGGAGCGCCCGCCGAGGTGCAGCAGGACGGGCGGCGGATGCCCGGCGTTGGCGATGGTGATGCGGTGCGCGACCGGGTCGTACACCGCGTACATGCAGGTCGCCATGCGGTCCGTGCCGAGCCGCTGGGCCTGCTCGTCGAGGTGGTGCAGGACCTCCTGCGGGGGCAGGTCGAGTCCGGCGAGGGTCTGCGCGGTGGTGCGCAGCTGGCCCATGATGGCTGCCGAGGTCATCGAGTGGCCCATGACGTCGCCCACGACCAGCGCGACACGGCTGCCCGGCAGCGGGATCGCGTCGTACCAGTCGCCGCCGACCCGCGCCGTCTCAGCCGCCGGCAGATAGCGGGAGGCCAGCCGCACACCGGTCGGGTTGGGCAGCGTCTCCGGGAGCATCGTGCGCTGCAGCTCGTCCGCGATGTACGCCTCGCGCCCGTAGAGCACCGCCTTGTCGATGCCGAGCGCGCTGTGCGTCGCCAACTGGCCCGCCACCAGCAGGTCGTCGGCGTCGAACGCGAGCCGGTCGGGGCGGCGCAGGAACACCGCGGCGCCGATCACCCGGCGCCTGCCGCGCAGCGGGGCCAGGATCGCGCGCTGGCCGCCCGGCAACGGCCGGTCGGAGCCGAGGAGTTCGGGCAGCGCGGCGAGCGCCGCGGGCGAGTCGGCGAACACCGGGCGCACACCGCGCAGCACCTCGGCGAGCGCGCCACCGGAGCGCACCTCGCACAAGTCGGCGCAGCCCGCCGTCAGTTCGAGCTGCGGGGTGACCGGGACCGTGAGCCCCGCGCCGTCGGTGTCCGTGTCGCCCGCGGTGTCGGTGGAGTCGGGGATCCGGTCGGTGCGGCGCAGACGCAGCACCATCTGCCCGGTCGGCCGCTCGTCGCCCACCGGCAGCGGCTCGCGCAGATACACGAGGATCGCGTCGGAGAACGTGGGCACGGTCGCCCGGCACAGACCCATCACGATCTCGTCGAGGTCCAGGCCGCGGGCGATCCGCCGGGTCGCGGCGCCGACGAAGCGCAGCCGGTCACCGTCGCGGCGCATCGCGGTCGGCTGCCCGGCGGGACGCGGCTGCCCCGTGCGGCGGTCCGGCCCTTCCGGCGGCCCGGGGCGCACCGGCTCGGGGGAGGGCGCCGCGGGCTGCGCGTGCTCGGCGTCGGCGGCGGAACCGGCCGGTCCGGCGGCCCGCCGCGGCTGTTCCGGTAAGCCGCCGGAGTTCTCGCCCGAGGGCGTGGAGGTCTCCGGGGTGTGCCGAAGGGCCCCGCGGGCGTCGGCGGGGCGGGCCGCCGTGCCGTGGTGGCGGCCTTCGTGGGAGGTGGGGTACTCCGTCACGCGTGTCGATTCCGTCCGTCCGGGGCTGCGCGCCGCGTCACTGGCCAGTGCGCCGGCAGTTGGGGAACAGCTGGGGCCAGGGCCTGTCGGGGGTGTTGCCGCTGCCGGTGACCTGCGGCGTGTCCCGTAGAGGACCGGATACCCGGAACCCGTGCTCCGGGAACGGAATCCGTACGGGCGTCCGTGCCGGGGACCTGCGGACAGCCGTGCTCGCGGTCCCGGCGGCCGGTTCCACCCGGCCCGCCCACTGCGTCGTCTCACCCACGTTCACGGTCCAGCCGCCCCTCGATGACCTCGTTGACATCGTGTCAGACCAGTTGTGCGTGCCAAGAGTTGTCCGTAGAACCCGCACATTCGGACCGGTGCTCTCTTGCGGAGGACGATCCTACGGTTCCCCCAGGGGGGGCGCATCAAGGGTCTCATGAGGACACGTGCGCGGGCGTACGGTCCCAGTCGGCCGGCAGGGCGGGAACCGGCCACGCCGGGTCCGGGCGCCAGTGCTGCCAGCCGTCCGAGAACGGCCGCCGCCAGTTCTCGATCGCCTCGATCGCCCGGTGCCCCGCTGAGCGCACCTCGGCCGCCTGTTCGCGGCTCATCAGGCCCACGGCCTGCGCCTGCGCGAATTCGTCCTCGTCGTGCCAGCGCCAGCTGCCGTCCGGGTACACCGACAGGTCGAGGAAGTGGTCCTCCGAGTCGATGCCCGCGGCCCAACGGGCGCGCGGCGCCTCCAGGTTCACGTACCAGTTGCGAAAGCTCCAGCCCGGCTCCCAGAACAGCCACACCGACCAGGGGTCGCCGGGGCGCGCGAGCTTCAGCACGCCCGTGCCGAACCAGCGGTCGCGCTGCAGGGTGCGGGGCTTGGTGTAGCGGGTGGCGAGCGGCTCGCGGTGCACGGGGGTGCCGTCGGCGAGCACGGGCTTCACGCACTCGGTGCCCGGCGCCATCCACACGGCGAGCAGCTCGTCGGTGTCCTGGACGACGGTGACCGGACGGCAGATGTGGAAGCCGTCGCCCCCGTTGGCGCGGTAGCGCCACAGGATCGGCTCACCGGGCGCCCAGCGCCCTCCACTCTCGGTCATCCGGTACTCGTCTGTCATGCACAGATATTAGGTGCCAACGGCATACGACGCTGCGGCGCGTATCACGAATACGCCAACTGGCCACGCGCGGTCACGGTCGCGTCATCCGAAGGACATCGAGCGCCTCGTCGAGCTGTTCCACGGTGAGGTCGCCCCGCTCCACGTAGCCGCCGTCGAGCACGACCTCGCGGATCGTGCGCCGCTCGGCGAGGGACTTCTTGGCGACCTTGGCGGCCTCCTCGTAGCCGATGTACTTGTTGAGCGGCGTGACGACGGACGGGGAGGACTCGGCGTACTCGCGGGCGCGCTCGCGGTTGGCGGTGATGCCGTCGACGGTGCGGTCGGCGAGCAGCCGGGAGACGTTGGCGAGCAGCCGGATCGACTCCAGGACGTTCTTGGCGATCACCGGAAGCATCACGTTCAGCTCGAAGTTGCCCGCGGCGCCGGCCGCGGCGACCGTCGCGTCGTTCCCCGTCACCTGGGCCGCGACCATCAGCGTCGCCTCGGGAATGACCGGATTCACCTTGCCGGGCATGATCGACGAACCGGGCTGCAGATCGGGGAGGTTGATCTCCGCGAGGCCCGTACGGGGGCCGGAGGCGGCCCACCGCAGATCGTTGGCGATCTTCGTGAGGCCGACGGCGATCGTGCGCAGCTGGCCGCTCGTCTCCACGATCCCGTCGCGCGCGCCCTGCGCCTCGAAGTGGTCGCGGGCCTCGGTCAGCGGCAGCCCCGTCGTGCGCGCGACCTCGGCGATCACGGCGCCGGAGAAGCCGGGCGGGGTGTTGATGCCGGTGCCGACCGCGGTGCCGCCCAGGGGGAGTTCGGCGAGGCGGGGGAGCGAGGCGGTGAGCCGCTCGACGCCGTAGCGGACCTGCGCCGCGTAGCCGCCGAACTCCTGGCCGAGAGTCACCGGTGTCGCGTCCATCAGATGCGTACGCCCCGACTTCACGACGTCGGCGAATTCGGTCGACTTCCGCTCCAGGGCCGCGGCCAAGTGCTCGAGGGCCGGGATCAGATCATGGGTGACGGCAGCGGTGGCGGCGATGTGGATGGACGACGGGAACACGTCATTGGACGACTGCGAGGCGTTCACGTGGTCGTTCGGGTGCACGTCGCGGCCGAGGCGCTCGGTGGCGAGCGTGGCCAGCACCTCGTTGGTGTTCATGTTCGACGACGTACCGGAGCCGGTCTGGAACACGTCGATCGGGAACTCCGCGTCCCAGCGGCCCTCGGCGACCTCCTCGGCCGCCGCGGCGATGGCTTCGGCGATGTCCTTGTCGACCACCCCCAGCTCCGCGTTCACCGTCGCCGCCGCGCCCTTGATGCGGGCCAGCGCCTCGATGTGGGCGCGCTCGATGCGCTGCCCGGAGATCGGGAAGTTCTCCACGGCGCGCTGCGTCTGGGCCCGCCATTTCGCGTCGGCGGGGACCCGTACCTCGCCCATGGAGTCGTGCTCGATCCGGAACCGGCCGTCGTTCGCCATCGTCGTCTGCCTCCTCGTGGCTCTGTCCGTGCCAGCGTCGCGCATCCGGCCGGTATTCCGGCTGTGTCCCGTCCGGGTGTCGCGGGAACCCGTGTGACATGACGACGACGCTCGGAGGATTCGTCCTCGGCACCCCGGACCCGCCCGCCCTCGCCGACTTCTACCGCGCCCTGCTCGGCTGGGAGGAGGCCGAGCGGAGTCCCGAGTGGGTGCGCCTGCGGGCCCCGGAACGCGAGCGCCCCGGTCTCTCCTTCCAGCTGGAGGGCGACCACGTGGCGCCCGTGTGGCCGCAGCGGCCCGGCAGCCAGCAGATGCAGGCGCACCTCGACCTCCAGGTCGACGACCTGGACCAGGAGGCCGGGCGGGCCTGCGCGCTCGGGGCGACGCTGGAGGCGCACCAGCCGCAGCGGGACGTGCGGGTGCTGCGTGACCCGCACGGTCATCCGTTCTGTCTCTTCCTGCCGGGCGCCTGACGTGCGAAGGCCCCCTCCGTGGCGGAGGGGGCCTTCGTTCGCCGTGGGGGTCAGGACAGCTGCGAGCCCTGGCGGACCGGGATGTGCGAGAACGTCGGCTCGGGCGCCGGGGCCTGGAAGAAGTCGTTGCCCTTGTCGTCGACGACGATGAACGCCGGGAAGTCCTCGACCTCGATCTTCCAGACGGCCTCCATGCCGAGCTCCTCGTACTCGACGACCTCGACCTTCTTGATGCAGTCCTGCGCGAGGCGCGCGGCCGGGCCGCCGATGGAGCCGAGGTAGAAGCCGCCGTGCGCGTCGCACGCGTCGGTGACCTGCTTGGAGCGGTTGCCCTTGGCGAGCATGACCTTGGAGCCGCCCGCGGCCTGGAACTGCTCCACGTAGGAGTCCATGCGGCCGGCCGTGGTCGGGCCGAAGGAACCGGACGCGTAACCCTCGGGGGTCTTCGCCGGGCCCGCGTAGTACACGGGGTGGTCCTTCAGGTACTGCGGCATCTCCTCGCCGGCGTCCAGGCGCTCCTTGATCTTGGCGTGCGCGATGTCGCGGGCGACGACGAGCGGTCCCGTCAGGGAGAGGCGGGTCTTCACCGGGTGCTTGGCGAGCTCGGCGAGGATCGCGTCCATCGACTGGTTGAGGTCGACCTTGACGACGTCGCCCTCTTCCAGGTGCTCGTCCGTGGTCTCCGGCAGGAAGCGCGCCGGGTCCGTCTCCAGCTGCTCGAGGAAGACGCCCTCGGCGGTGACCTTCGCGACGGCCTGGCGGTCGGCGGAGCAGGACACGGCGATGGCGACCGGGCAGGAGGCGCCGTGCCGCGGCAGGCGCACCACGCGCACGTCGTGGCAGAAGTACTTGCCGCCGAACTGCGCGCCGATGCCGATCTTCTGCGTCAGCTCGAAGACCTTCTGCTCCAGCTCCTCGTCCCGGAAGCCGTGCCCGAGCTCGGAACCCTCGGAGGGCACGTTGTCCAGGTAGTGCGCGGAGGCGTACTTGGCGGTCTTCAGGGCGTACTCGGCGGAGGTGCCGCCCACCACGATCGCGAGGTGGTACGGCGGGCACGCGGCGGTGCCCAGCGAGCGGATCTTCTCCTCCAGGAACTTCATCATGGAGCCCTCGTTGAGGACCGCCTTCGTCTCCTGGTAGAGGAACGACTTGTTGGCCGAGCCGCCGCCCTTGGCCATGAAGAGGAACTTGTAGGCGTCGCCGTCCGTCGCGTAGAGCTCGATCTGCGCGGGGAGGTTGGAGCCGGTGTTCTTCTCCTCCCACATGTTCAGCGGGGCCATCTGCGAGTAGCGCAGGTTCAGGTTCTGGTAGGCGTCGTAGATGCCCTTGGAGAGCGCCTTCTCGTCCTCACCTTCGGTGAGGACGTTCTGTCCGCGCTTGCCCATGACGATGGCGGTGCCGGTGTCCTGGCACATCGGCAGGACGCCCGCGGCCGCGATGTTGGCGTTCTTCAGCAGGTCGAGCGCGACGAACTTGTCGTTGCCCGAGGCCTCGGGGTCGTCGACGATGCGGCGCAGCTGCGCGAGGTGGGTCGGGCGCAGGTAGTGCTGGATGTCGTGGATGGCCTCCTCGGCGAGCTTGCGCAGCGCCTCCGGCTCGACCTTCAGGAACGTACGGCCGTCCGGCCCCTCGGCGGTGGAGACGCCCTCGGAGGTCACCAAGCGGTAGTTGGTGGTGTCCTCGCCCTGGGGAAGCAGATCGGTGTACGCGAACTCAGGCATCTCGCCCATTCCTCACTCGACAGTCAGCAGCTGGCATCCGTTGGCAGCGCCAACCAGCGTAGAACCTGGTCGGGCGGCCGAGCCTGTGAGGTAAGGCTCAGTTGCTCGCCGGGAGGCCACGAACGGGGGGCGTCGCGATCTATCGCGTTTCGGTAGTCTGCTGTCGTGGACCTTCAAAAGCGCCCTTCGCAGCCCGCGCCCAGCGCTCCCGTGGCGGAGCCGACCGACCTGCGCGCGTCCGATGCCGACCGCGACCGGATCGCGGACATCCTGCGCGAGGCGCTCGCGGAGGGCCGGCTCGACGCGGAGGAGCACGCCGAGCGGATCGACGGGGTCTACCGCGCCAAGACCGTCGGCGAGCTGGAGCCGCTGGTGCGGGACCTGCCGGGCGACCACGCGGCGCCCCGCCCGGAGCCCGCGCCCGGCCCCGCCCCGAGCCGCCCGGCGCCCGGCACGATCCCGCCGGTGGCCGAGGAGAACCTGGTGGCGGTCCTCAGCTCCACGACCCGCAAGGGTCGCTGGCGCATCGGCCGCCGCACGCACGCGTACGCGATCTTCGGCAACGTGGAGATCGATCTCAGCGAGGCGATCTTCGAGTACCCGCAGATCTACATCAAGGCGGTCTCCGTGTTCGGGAACGTGGAGATCCGCGTCCCCGAGAACATCTCGCTGCGCGGCAGCGGCGCGGGCGTCCTCGGGAATTTCGAGGTGGACACGCTGGACGCGCGCGAGCCCGAGGCGCCCGTCGTGTACGTCGACGGCTTCGCGGTCCTCGGGAACATCGAGGCGAAGCCGAAGCGCGGCAAGCTCATCCAGAACCTGGAGAAGCACCTGCGCAAGCACCTCGGCTGACGGCCGCGCTCCGGCGGCCTTTGGGTGGTGAACTCCCTTATGCGCTCGGGAACTTCCGTGCTTCGGAACTCAGTGCATAGGAGCCGACACAGCGGGTAGAGCTTGCTGCATCGTCGCCCGCTCGCGAAAGCCGTCGTCAGCCGTCGTCAGGAGTAGACCGTGCTGCACCCGCCGCATCAGTCCCTGCAGGTCACCGCCGTACCGCAGCAGCGCGAGCCAGTCAGGGGCAGGGACCAGGACGCTCCATGGCACACGGAGGCGGTGTGCAGGCGTGACGAGGCGGGACTCTTCTTCGCCCCTTCCAAGGAACCGACCGCCGCGCGTCTCGCGCGCGAGGAGGCGGCCAAGCGGGTCTGCGCCCGCTGCCCCGTCATGGTCGAGTGCCGCGAACACGCCCTCCTCCAGCCGGAACCGTACGGCGTCTGGGGCGGCCTCACGGCGGCGGAACGCCGCGTAGTGCTGGCGCGCAGGCGCCGCCGCGAGGTGGAGCTGAAGAAGGCGCCGCGGGCGGTGGCCGCGGCCGGGTAGCCGGCAAATTGGAGCGCTTCCGGACCTTTCGAGCGAAGGTCCGGAAAATCAAGCCCCGCCGGCGATTGAGGCGCGGGGTCCGGGGCGGAGCCCCGAGGCGTCAACCACGGACCCCCGCAACCTACTTGGCCCGGTCGAAGTCGATCGCGCTGTAGGCCCGCAGCTTGCTCAACCGATGCGTCGAGTCGATCTGCCGAATCGTCCCGGACTTCGACCGCATCACCAGCGACGACGTGTGCGCCCGCTCGGAGTCGTACCGCACACCCCGCAGCAGCTCACCGTCGGTGATCCCGGTGGCGACGAAGAAGATGTTCTCGCCGGACACCAGGTCGTCCGTGGACAGCACCCGGTCCAGGTCGTGCCCCGCGTCGATCGCCCGCTGCCGCTCCGCGTCGTCCTTCGGCCACAGCTTGCCCTGGATCACGCCGCCCAGGCACTTGATCGCGCAGGCCGAGATGATGCCCTCGGGCGTACCGCCGATGCCGAGCAGTAGGTCGACGCCTGAGCCCTCGCGCACGGCGAGGATCGAACCGGCGACGTCGCCGTCCGAGATCAGCTTGATCCGGGCGCCGGTCTCCCGGACCTCCTTGATGATCCCCTCGTGCCGCGGCCGGTCGAGGATGACCACGGTGATGTCCTCGGGCGCACGCTTCTTCGCCTTGGCGACGCGGCGGATGTTCACCGACACCGGGGCGTTGATGTCCACGTAGTCCGCGGCCTCGGGGCCCGTGACCAGCTTGTCCATGTAGAACACGGCGGACGGGTCGAACATCGTGCCGCGGTCGGCGGCGGCGAGCACGGCGATCGCGTTCGGCATGCCCTTCGCGCAGAGCGAGGTGCCGTCGATCGGGTCGACGGCGATGTCGACCTCGGCGCCCGTCCCGTCACCGATGTGCTCTCCGTTGAAGAGCATCGGGGCCTCGTCCTTCTCGCCCTCGCCGATGACGACCACGCCGTTCATCGAGACGGTGGAGACGAGCGTGCGCATGGCGCGCACGGCCGCGCCGTCCGCGCCGTTCTTGTCGCCGCGGCCCACCCAGCGGCCGGCGGCCATGGCGGCGGCTTCGGTGACCCGGACGAGTTCCAGGGCGAGGTTGCGGTCGGGGGCCTCGGAAGGGACCTCGAGTTCGGACGGAAGCTGGTGATGCTCGGTCATCGAGACGCACCTTTCTGTTCCGGGATTCACCGGGTTGTTCGGCTTCACCGGGATACGACAAATAAGGGAGGCGCCCGAAGGGCTCGTTGGAAGGGCGGTGGCGGGCGACGGGCGGGCGGACGAGGGGTTGGTATGGGAGGACTCTATCGTCAGTCCGACAATCTGAGCAGACCGCCCCACGGATGAGCGGGCCGGTGGATGTCGGACCGCGCGAATCCGGACCTCCCGGCAGAGATCATCCGGCGACCTGCGACGATGGGGCGCGTGGCAGCAAGAAACGGTAAGAAAACGGTCGGCAGCCTGGTCCTCTCGCTCGGCGTCTGCGTCCTCGCGGCCGGCGTGATCTACCTCTTCGTCCCGCACGACGACTCCGGGAAACCGCAGGTCAAGCGCGTCGACTACAAGGTCGAGCTGTCGACGGCCCGCCGTGCGGCGCCGTACCCGGTGGCCGCGCCCACGGGCCTCTCGCGCGACTGGAAGCCGACCTCCGTGCGCTACCAGGGCACCGCGAACGACGCGTGGCACCTCGGGTTCCTCGACCCGGAGGGGCAGTACGTCGCCGTCGAGCAGGCGACCGGACGGTCGAAGGGGTTCATCAACGAGGCGAGCCAGGGCGCCTCGGCGACCGGCCGCACGCAGCGGATCGGCGACGAGACCTGGGAGCGCTACAAGGGCGAGAAGTACAACGCCCTGGTGCTGAAGCGGCAGGGCTCCACCACGCTCGTGACCGGCACGGCCGACTTCGACCGGCTGACGAAGATGGCCGAGGCGCTGGAGATGAAGCACGAAAAGGCGTAACCGCTCCGCTCGCAGACATGAGGAAGGGCCCCGGCTTCGGCCGGGGCCCTTCCTCATGTCTGCGGTGTCGCTCAGATCGTTGTGATGACCTGCTCCTGCTCCAGGCGCGGGGAGCGCGGGAACCAGGCGTCCTCGCCCGGCTTGCCGATGTTGATGACCATCAGCGGGGTGTGGTCGTCGTCCAGGAACTCCTTCTGGACGCCGGCGAAGTCGAGGCCGGTCATCGGGCCGGCGGAGAGGCCCGCGGCGCGGATGCCGATGATGAAGTACGCGGCCTGCAGCGTCGCGTTCAGCGTGCCGGCCTGCTCGCGGACCGGGCGCTCGGAGAAGAACATGTCCTTGATCGCCGGGGCGTGCGGGAAGAGCTGCGGGAGCTCCTCGTGGAACTCGTGGTCCGCGGAGAGGATCGCGACCAGCGGGGCGGCGGCGGTCTTCGGCTGGTTGCCCTCGGCCATGTGCTTGACGAGGCGCTCGCGGGCCTCGGGGGAGCGGACCAGGGTGATGCGCAGCGGCGACTGGTTGAAGGCGGTCGGGCCGTACTTGACCAGGTCGTAGATCGCCGCGACCTGCTCGTCGGTCACGGGCTCCGAGGAGAACGTGTTCGCGGTGCGGGCCTCGCGGAACAGCAGGTCCTGCGCGGCGGGGTCAAGAACGAGAGACATGGATCAACCTTCTCGGTGCGACGGTCACGGCTGCGGCGATCCGTTCTGCCCGGATCGGCCCACATGAGAGACCGTACGCCGATGAGGTTCAACCTTCAACCAAACCCTTCGTGACGCTGTTCACAAGGCGGTGCCCCCGGTCACTCCTCGTCCTCCGCCGCCTCCTCCTCGTCGTCCCCGGCCTCCTCCGCGAGCGCCGCGTCCAGGCGGGCGCGCGCGCCGTCCAGCCAGCGGCGGCACACCTTCGCCAGCTCCTCGCCGCGCTCCCACAGCGCGAGGGACTCCTCCAGGGACGTGCCGCCGGCCTCCAGGCGCCGTACGACATCGATCAGTTCGTCCCGGGCCTGCTCGTAACCGAGCGCCTCGTCGGCCGCCTTGGTCGTCATGTTCTGGTCCGTCCTCACGCTTCGGTTGCTCGTACGGTGAATTCGCCCTCGGCGACGCGGGCCCGCAGCTCCTCGCCCGCCGCCACCTCGTCCGGCGCGCGCACCACGTGCCCGTCCGGCTTCTGCAGCACCGCGTACCCCCGCTTCAGGGTGGCCGCGGGGGAGAGCGCGACCACGCGCGCGTGCGTGTGCGTCAGCTCCGACTCGGCGCGGTCGAGGAGGTGGCCGAGGGTGCGGCGGGAGCGCTCGGTCAGCGCGGCGATCTGCTCCTCCCGCTCGTCGACCATGCGGTGCGGGTCCTCTATCGAGGGCCGGGCCAGCGCCGCCGCGAGGCCCCGCTCCTCCCGCTCCAGGAGCGACTCGACGCTGCGCCTGGCCCGGTCCGCCAGCCAGCGCACCCGCTCGTACTCCTCGCCGACGTCCGGCACGACCTTCTTCGCCGCGTCCGTCGGCGTCGAGGCGCGCAGGTCGGCCACGTAGTCGAGCAGCGGATTGTCCGGCTCGTGCCCGATCGCGGAGACGACGGGCGTGCGGCAGGAGGAGACCGTCCGCACCAGCTGTTCGTCGGAGAACGGCAGCAGGTCCTCCACGCTGCCGCCGCCGCGCGCCACGATGATCACGTCGACGTCGTCGATCGCGTCCAGTTCCTTGACCGCCTGGACGACCTGGGGCACCGCGTGCACACCCTGCACCGGTACGTTGCGCACCTCGAAGCGGACCGCGGGCCAGCGGTGCCGCGCGTTCTCCAGCACGTCCCGCTCGGCCGCCGAGGCGCGGCCGCAGACCAGGCCGATGAGCTGTGGCAGGAACGGCAGCGGCTTCTTGCGGTCGTCCGCGAACAGGCCCTCCGTGGCGAGGGCCTTCTTCAGCTGCTCCAGGCGCGCCAGCAGCTCACCGACGCCGACCGGCCGGATCTCGGCGGCCCGCAGCGACAGCTGCCCGCGCGGCGCGTACCACTCCGGCTTCGCGTGCACGACGACGCGGGAGCCCTCGCGCACCACCTCCGCGACCGCGTCGAACACCTGCCGGTAGCAGGTCACCGACACCGAGATCTCGTGCGAGGGGTCGCGCAGCGTCAGGAACACGACGCCCGCGCCCGGTCTGCGGGACAGCTGCGTGATCTGCCCCTCGACCCACACGGCGCCGAGCCGGTCGATCCATCCCCCGATGAGCCGCGACACCTGGCCGACGGGCAGCGGGGCGTCCGCGGACGTGTTGACAGCCATGCCGTGAGCGTAGTCGCAGGCACCGACAACGCAGGTGGTCCCGGGTGTCGGTGCTCCGGAACGGGTTCAGTCGGCCGTGCCGCCGCCCCGAGCGGGCAGCGACGGCTCCCGGCCCCGCTGCGCCGCCAGCACCACGAGCCCCACGACGAGCCAGATCGCGCCGACCACCTGAGCCGTCGGGGACGCCTCCACGATCACCGCGATCGTGATCGCCGCGCCGATCACCGGGATCACGAGGTGCCGCCACCAGCTGACCTCGCCGCCCCGGCGGCGTACCGCGAAATACCCCACCACGCTCGCGTGCAGCAGCGTGAAGGCCGTCAGGGCGCCGATGTCGACGACCGAGACCAGGTGGTCCATGCCGTCGTCCCGGCTCGCCGCCCACACCGCCGCGACGAGCGTGATCACCGCGGCGAGCAGCAGCGCCACCCGCGGCACCCCGGAGTACGTCCGCGCCAGGGCCTTCGGCAGCCGCCGGTCGCGGGCCATCGCGAACAGCAGCCGCCCGGCCGCCGCCTGCCCGGCCAGCGCCGCGAACGCCGCGCCGATCGCCTTGCTCACCGCCACCAGGTCGTGCAGCCACGAACCGACGGACGCGTCCACGGCGTCGTAGAACGCGCTGCCCTGCTTGCCCGGTTCGGCGACCAGCTGCGCCGACGAGGTGGGTTCGAGCAGCGCCACCAGGTAGGTCTGCACGACGAACAGCACACCGGTGAAGACGAGGCAGAACAGCACCGCCCGCGCGACCTTCGCCGAACCTCCGGTGACCTCCTCCGCGAACGAGGCGATCGCGTCGAAGCCCAGGTAGGAGAGGACCGCCACGGACACCGCGCCGATCACCGCCGACAGCGCGAACGCGCCCTGCGTGCCGTCACCGGTCAGCGGGGACAGCCAGTCGCGCTGCGGGCCGTCCGTGGCGAGGACCACGACCGCCGCGACCACGAAGACCAGCAGGACCACGATCTCGAGCGCCAGGACGGCGAACCCGACCCGCGCCGCCGCCCGCACGCCCCACAGGTTGAGCAGCGTCGTGACGACCACCGCGATCGCCGTCCACACCCACTGGGAGACCGACGGCACCAGGGAGTTCATCGCGATGCCAGCGAAGAGATACGCCACCGCGGGGATCAGCACGTAGTCGAGCATCGCCATCCAGCCCGCGATGAACCCGGGGCCCTTTCCGAGACCCGCGCGCGCGTAGGCGAAGACCGAGCCCGCCTGCGGGGCCACCTGGACCATCTGCGCGTAGCTGAACGCGGTGAACGCCATCGCGATCGTCGCGACGATGTAGACGAGCGCGACCGCGCCGTGCGACTTCGCGTCCAGGGTGCCGAAGACGCCGACGGGCGCCATGGGGGCGATGAAGAGGAGCCCGTAGACGACGAGGTCCCGGAAGCCGAGACTGCGCCGCAGTGCCGCTTCCTCATGTGTGGTGTCGGCGGACATGGAGCCTCCGTAGATCGCGCAGACCCCCAGTCTCCCCACCGCCGCGATCTTTAGCCCCCTGGGCTCGCCCTTACGATGGGGAGCATGACTGCAACGCCTGGCTCCCGCCGCGTCCTGCTCGCCGCCCCCCGGGGTTACTGCGCCGGTGTGGACCGTGCCGTGATCGCCGTCGAGAAGGCCCTCGAGCAGTACGGGGCCCCCATCTATGTCCGCCACGAGATCGTGCACAACAAGTACGTCGTGGAGACCCTGGAGCGGAAGGGCGCCATCTTCGTCGAGCAGACGGAGGAGGTCCCCGAGGGCTCCATCGTGATGTTCTCGGCGCACGGTGTCGCACCGACCGTCCACGAGGAGGCCGAGCGCGGCAAGCTCGCCACCATCGACGCCACCTGCCCCCTGGTGACCAAGGTCCACAAGGAGGCGATCCGCTACGCCAAGGACGACTTCGACATCCTCCTGATCGGGCACGAGGGCCACGAGGAGGTCATCGGCACGTCCGGCGAGGCCCCCGAGCACATCACGCTCGTCGACGGCCCCGAGGACGTCGCCAAGGTCGAGGTCCGCGACCCCGAGAAGGTCGTCTGGCTCTCCCAGACCACGCTGTCCGTCGACGAGACCATGGAGACCGTCGACGCCCTGAAGACCAAGTTCCCCGGTCTCGTCTCGCCGCCCAGCGACGACATCTGCTACGCGACCCAGAACCGCCAGCTCGCCGTGAAGCAGATGGGCGCCGACTCCGACCTCGTCATCGTCGTCGGCTCCCGCAACTCCTCGAACTCCAAGCGGCTCGTCGAGGTCGCCAAGCTGGCCGGCGCGAAGGACGCGTACCTCGTGGACTACGCCTCAGAGATCGACGAGTCCTGGCTGGACGGCGTCACGACCGTCGGCGTCACCTCCGGTGCCTCCGTCCCGGACGTCCTCGTCGAGGAGGTCCTGGAGTACCTGAAGCAGCGCGACTACGCCGACGTGGAGATCGTGAAGGCGGCCGAGGAGTCGATCACGTTCTCGCTGCCCAAGGAGCTCCGCCGCGACCTGCGCGCCGAGGCCGATTCGCTGGTCGGCGGCGCCGGGGAGTCCGCTTCCAAGGAGTGACTGTCGGTCTCCCGTCGTAACGTGGAGTCATGCAGATCTTCGGTGTGGACATCGGCGGATCCGGGATCAAGGGCGCCCCGGTCGACCTGGAGCGCGGCGATCTCGCCCAGGAGCGGCACAAGGTGCTGACCCCGCACCCGGCCACGCCCGAGGGCGTGGCCGACGGGGTCAGGCAGGTCGTCGAGCACTTCGCCGACGCCCGGCCGGACCGGATCGGCATCACGTTCCCCGGCGTCGTCACGGGCGGCTCGACGATCCGTACGGCGGCCAATGTCGACAAGAGCTGGATCGACGTGGACGCGCGGGCCCTGCTGAGCAAGAAGCTCGACGGGCTGCCGGTCACGGTGCTCAACGACGCGGACGCGGCGGGCGTCGCCGAGATGAGCTTCGGCGCGGGCCGCGGCCGCAAGGGCACCGTGCTCCTGCTCACCTTCGGTACGGGCATCGGGAGCGCCCTGTTCAGCGAGGGCGTCCTCGTGCCGAACACGGAACTGGGCCACCTGGAGCTGAACGGGCACGACGCGGAGAAGCACGCCTCCACGAAGGCCCGCGAGGACCACGACCTGAGCTGGGAGAAGTGGGCGCACCGTGTCCAGAAGTACCTGGCGCACGTGGAGATGCTCTGCTCGCCCGAGCTGTTCATCATCGGTGGCGGCATCAGCCGCAAGGCGCACAAGTTCCTGCCGCTGATCGAGGGCATCAAGGCCGAGATCGTCCCGGCCGAGCTGCAGAACAACGCGGGGATCGTGGGGGCGGCGATGGCGGCATCGCGCGTGTAGCGCCCCGGGACGGTCGGGCTACGCGGTGCGCCGCCGCGGGCCCGGCGCCTGGGACGAGGCCTTGCCGCCGGACGCCTGCTGCCGCCCGCCGGCCCGGCGCACCGCGGCCCGCCGGGCCATCAGCCGCAGCTTCCGTACGGTCACGAGCACACCGGTGACGAGCGTGCCGCCGTACAGCCAGATCGCGTTCATGGCGAGCGTCGTCGCGACCCCCATGAACTGCTGGCCGATGCCGCCGGTGCCCTCGGAGATCGGGACGATGCCGACGGCGAACGCGATGGGGACCACGACCGGCGCCGTGACCAGGTCCGCATTGCGCACCCACACCGCCGTGAGTCCGCCGACCAGCAGGAACAGCACGCCGAAGAAGGCTCCGGAGCCGCCGAACAGCAGCCGGTCGAGGAAGCCGACCACGAGCATCGCGGCGATGCAGAACAGCCCGCTGCCCCGCCCGGTGAGCCGTGGATTCGGAAAGCGGAAGGACCGGCGCGTGCCACCGGCGGGCGGCCGGACCGAGCGGGCGGCCCGGTACACGGTGGCCGACTCGGCGGACGGCACGGCGCCGTCCTGATCGCCCTGCGCCTGCGGCGGAAGCGGTGCGGTGCGGCGGGGCCTGGCCTGCGGGGGACGCGTCCTGGGTTGCTCCACAAGGCCAAGATAGATGCGCTTATGTGCCCAATGGCCCAAGGGACACGCCCTTTGGCAGAGCTTGACCGCACTTGGCGCAAGTCTGTCGGGTTCGGCGAGGCCGTAGACTGGTGGACTGCCCAGCCCCACACCCACCCACACCACGTACGGGAAGTCGCAACGTGTCGCTCACGATCGGAATCGTCGGTCTGCCGAATGTCGGCAAGTCGACCCTGTTCAACGCCCTGACCAAGAACGACGTGCTCGCGGCCAACTACCCGTTCGCCACGATCGAGCCGAACGTCGGTGTGGTCGGTGTCCCGGACTCCCGCCTGACCAAGCTGGCCGAGATCTTCTCCTCCCAGAAGGTCCTCCCGGCCACGGTCGACTTCGTCGACATCGCGGGCATCGTGCGCGGTGCCTCCGAGGGCGAGGGCCTGGGCAACAAGTTCCTGGCGAACATCCGCGAGTCCGACGCGATCTGCCAGGTCATCCGCGCCTTCCAGGACGAGAACGTCGTGCACGTCGACGGCAAGGTCGCGCCCAAGAACGACATCGAGACGATCAACACCGAGCTGATCCTCGCCGACCTCCAGACCATCGAGAAGGTCCTCCCGCGCCTCCAGAAGGAGTCGCGCATCAAGAAGGACATCGCCCCGAAGGTCAAGGCGGTCGAGGCGGCCAAGGAGATCCTGGAGCGCGGCGACACGCTCTCCTCCCAGGGCATCGTCCAGGGCTCGGGCAACGAGGAGCTCCTCCACGACCTGCACCTCCTGACGACGAAGCCCTTCCTCTACGTCTTCAACGTCGACGAGGACGAGCTCACGGACGACGCCTTCAAGGCCGAGCAGAGCGCCCTCGTCGCGCCCGCCGAGGCGATCTTCCTCAACGCCAAGCTGGAGGCGGACCTCGCCGAGCTCGACGAGGAGGAGGCCCTCGAACTCCTCCAGTCCGTCGGCCAGGAGGAGCCGGGCCTCGCGACCCTGGCCCGCGTCGGCTTCGACACCCTGGGCCTCCAGACCTACCTGACGGCAGGCCCCAAGGAGTCCCGCGCCTGGACCATCAAGAAGGGCGCCACGGCCCCCGAGGCGGCCGGTGTCATCCACACCGACTTCCAGAAGGGCTTCATCAAGGCCGAGGTCATCTCCTTCGCCGACCTGGTCGAGACGGGCTCGGTCGCCGAGGCCCGCGCGGCGGGCAAGGCGCGCATGGAGGGCAAGGACTATGTGATGCAGGACGGGGACGTCGTGGAGTTCCGCTTCAACGTGTAGCGGTTGTCGTCGCAGAGGGCCCGGCTCTTCGGAGTCGGGCCCTTGGCGTTTCGTGGGTGGCACGAAACGTGGCGGGTTTCCTACTCGTTTGACACAATCGCGGTATGGGTGAGACGACGTACGGCATCGGGGAAGGTCCGGCGACGCGGGTGAGCCTGTCGCTGCCCGAAGGGACCGCGGAGGCGATCCGGGCGCGGGTGGGCAAGCGGGAGTTCTCGGCGTTCATCGCCGATGCGGTGGAGCGGGAGCTGCGCGGACAGGTCCTCGACGAGTATCTGGCCGACTACGAGAGCCGCAAGGGGCCGGTCTCAGAGCAGGCTCGCCAGCGGGCGCGGCAGGTCTTCGACGAGGTGTTCGCCGAGGAGGGCCAGTGGCCCGCCGCAAGCTGACTCACGAAGGGACCCTGGTCCTCGACAGTGAGGGTCTTTCGAAGCTGCTGGCCGACGACGAGCAAGTGGTGGCCCTGGTCGCGGAGGCGCGCTCGCGTGGCATGGAGGTCGTGATCAGTGCGCTCACCATCATCGAGGCCGTCCACGCCCGAACGAACACGTCCCGCCTGGACTGGGTGCTCTCCGGGGTGCGCGTGGTCCCTGTTGGTGACGAAGAGGCGAGGGCGGCCTCGAAGTTGCTGGTGAGTACCGGCCTGCACGGGCACAAGTACGCGATCGACGCGGCGGTCGCGGAGGCCGCGCTGCGACAGCACCGCCCCGTAGTTATGTTGACCTCCGACGCCGACGACATGACCAAGCTCTGCGGCGCTCGAGTCCGGATCGTAGAGGTCTGACGCCGTACAGGCTCAGCCGCGTACGGCCAGGTGGTACGCCGAGCCCCACAGGATCGCGGCGGAGGCGAGGCCCACCGTGGCGCGGACTGTTGCGTCCGGGGTGCCGGTTGCGTGGAGAACGGCGCCGATGACGGCCGCCGCGGTCAGCAGGGCGGCGGTCCACCGGTACTGCCACTGGTCGTACAGCCGTGCCAGTGGGAAGAAGTGCAGGCCCACGACGAGGGCGATGGCGGCGGGGATCAGCCCCGGGCGGCCCGAGGCGTTCGCCGCGGCGATCACCGCGAAGATGGCCACGAGTTCGGCGACGTTGACGATGCCGACGCCGCGGGCCCAGTTCCGCGGCAGGTCGACCGTGCGCGGTGAAGGCGCCGCGCTCCTCCGGTAGCCGAGGTACACGGCCGCCGCGGTGAGGGCGACGGCCGCCGCCTCGAGAGCAAGTGCCGCCGAGCCCGTCCCGGAGGCGCCGGCGAAGGCCCACACCAGGGCGAGCGGAGGCCAACGGTGTCAGACGGTTTCGCGGATCTCCGTGGACGGTTGCCCGGACCGCTTCGCCGCCACCAGCCCCGCCGCGCCGACAAGTAGCAGCACCACGATCGTCCCCAGCGTGAACGTCTCGAAGGTCGTGCGGGAGACGCCCCAGACGTCCATGAAGTCGTAGTCGATGCCGAAGACGGACTCCAGGACGCCGGGGAAGAGGGCCGACCAGGAGCCGACCAGGATCCAGGCGTAGACGAGGGCCGCGCAGGCCATGAAGCCCCGGTTGCCGAAGGGGACCTGGTAGGGGCGGGGGACCTCCGGGCGGCGCAGGCGCAGGACCACGAGGGCCGGGACCACCGCCAGGTAGGACAGCAGGAGCGTCGTCACCGCCACCGTCAGGACCACGCTGAAGATCGCCCCCGTGTCGCCGCGAACCAGTTGCATGGCCGCGAGCATGAACACCGTGGCCACCGCGCCGGACAGCAGGTTCGTGCGGACCGGCGTGCCGAGCTTCGGGTGGAAGGCGCCCAGCGCGCGGCTGAAGAAGCCGCCGTCGGCCGCCGCCATCGCCTGCATGCGGTCGCTGACGATCATCCACGCGCTGCCCTGCGTGAGGAGGGCGAAGACGAACATCACCGCGGTGAGGGTCAACAGCGGCCCGGCCGCCGGTCCGTAGACGCCGAAGACCAGGCGGACGCCCTCCATGAAGCCGCCGATGCCGGTGACCTTCGAGGCCGGGACGACCGCCAGGAGGGCCAGGACCGGCAGGAGGTAGCAGGCCGCCGCGATCGTCGCCGAGCGGCCAAGCGCCGCGGGGACGTCGCGCTGCGGGTCGTGCATTTCCTCGCCCGCCGCGTTCGGCGCTTCGAACCCCACGTAGGCGAACAGGAGGATGGGGACCAGAGCCAGGAAGCCGGCCGTCGTCGGGGCGAAGTGGGCGGTGGCCAGGCCCTGGAAGCCGTGCTCCGCCCCGTACAGGATCGCGGTGACGGTGAAGAGGGCGAGCGACAGGACCTTCACCGCCGCGCCCGCCGTCGTGATCCACTTGCCGCGGCTGAGCGAGACGATCGCGGTCAGGATCGCGATCCACACGAAGAGCAGCTTGAACGTGTAGTCCGCGAACGTGCCCGAGCCCAGGTGGAAGACGAAGCCGTCCCACGTCTCGGCGGCCAGGAAGACCAGCGAACCGCCCAGCCAGATCGGGTTGGTGACCCAGTAGAAGAGGGTCGTGAGCGCGGCCGCAGGGCGGCCGAGGGCCAGTTTCACCCAGACGTACGGGCCGCCCTCCTGCGGGAACGCGGCGCCGGTCTCGGCGAACAGCAGGGCGTAGGGGAGCAGGAAGAACAGGGCGATGGCGGCGGTCCAGGTGGCCGCCTCGCCGCCGCCCGTCGCGATCTGGCCGATGGTGTCGAAGGAGATCACCGCGGCGACGGCCATCGCCGTGATGTCGAAGCGTTTCAGGCTGCGCCGCAGGTTCGAGTCCGAGGCGGAGGCGTCGGGCGGCGTCTGTGGCTCTGCGGAGGGGAGGTTCGTCGACACGGGCAGTTCCTAGGGAGGGAGTCGGGGACTGCGAGCGGTGTACGGGCTGACCATGTGGGCCGGGGCCCGGCGGCGTACCGCCGGGCCCCGTTCTGTCACGCCTCCCGGATCTCGCCGGAGGCGTTCGTGCGCTCCAGGACGCCGCGCAGCGCGGACGCGACCTCCTTGGTCTCGGTCTCCGTCATGATCAGCGGCGGGGACAGGACCAGGCTGTGCGCGGAGTCGCGGACGATGACGCCGGTCTCGCGGCGGATCACGTCGTGCGGCATGCGGTCGGCGTGCAGCGGGAGCGGGGCGCGCGTCGCCCGGTCCGCGACCAGTTCGACCGCGAGCATCATGCCGACGGAGCGGATCTCGCCCACGATGGGCAGGTCGCCCAACTGGGCTTCCAGCTCGCCGTGCAGCGTCGCGCCGATCGTCTTCGCCCGGCCCAGCAGCCCCTCGTTCTCGATGACGTCGAGGTTGGCGAGGGCGACGGCCGTCGCGACCGGGTGGCCGTTGTACGTGTAGCCCATGGGGAAGCCGTGGTCCCGCAGCAGCACCTCGGCGACGTTGTCCGCGACCATCAGCGCGCCCAGCGGCACGTAACCGGACGTGATGCCCTTCGCCGTGACGATGATGTCCGGCGTCACGCCGAAGTACTGGGCCGCGAACCACTCGCCGACGCGCCCGTACGCCGTGACGACCTCGTCGAAGATCAGCAGGATGCCGTGCCGGTCGAGGACCTCGCGCACGCGCGGCCAGTAGTCCTCCGGCGGGACCAGCATGCCGCCGACGCCCATGATGGGCTCGCCGATCATCGCCGCGATGTTCTCGGCGCCGATCTCCGCGATGCGGCCCTCGAGTTCGCGGATCAGGAAGTCCGTCGGGTCCTCGCCGCCGTACAGGTCCGTGCGGTACGGCCACGGCGGCGTGAGGTGCGAGACGTGCGGCATCATCGGGGCGAAGCCCTCGTGGTACAGCGGGAATCCGGTGGCCGAGCCGCCGCCGTAGCCGATGCCGTGGTACGCCTTGTCGCGGGCCAGGATCCAGGTGCGGTCGGTGTCGCCGCGGCGGTGGTGGTAGTAGCGGGCCATCTTGATGGCCGCCTCGTTGCCCTCGGAGCCGCCGGACGTGAAGTACACGTGGTTCAGCGGGTCAGGCGCCAACTCGGCCAGTCGGGCGGCGAGTTCGATGGCCCGGTCGTTGGAGAACTCCCAGAAGCTGGTGAAGTACTCCAGCTTCTTCATCTGCTCGTGGGCGACGTCCGCCAGGTCCTCGCGGCCGTGCCCGACCTGCGCCAGCCACAGGCCACCGGTCGCGTCGAGGTAGCTGCGGCCCTCGGAGTCGGTCAGGCGGCAGCCGGACCCCTCCGTCATCACGACGCGCTCGGTGGCGCTGCCCGGCAGGTAGGGGTGGATGATGTGCGCCCGGTCGAGGGCGGCGAGCTGGTCTGCGGTGCGGCTCATGGTGAGGTCAAAACCTTTCAGCTGTACGCGATCCACGTGGTCTTCAGGCCCGTGTACTTGTCGAAGGAGTGCAGGGAGAGGTCGCGGCCGTGGCCCGACTGCTTGAAGCCGCCGAACGGGGTGAGCGGGCTGAGCGCGTCCACGGTGTTGACCGAGACGGTGCCCGCGGTCAGCGCGTCGGCGACGCGGTGCGCGCGGCCGATGTCCCGCGTCCACACGGACGCGGCGAGGCCGTACGCGGAGTCGTTGGCGAGGCGGATCGCCTCCGCCTCGTCGCGGAACGGCAGGACGACGAGGACCGGGCCGAACAACTCCTCGCGCACGAGGGGCGATTCGGGGGACAGGCCGGTGACGACCGTCGGGTCCAGGTACGCGCCCTCGCCGTCCGGGCGGGTGCCTCCGCAGGCGAGCGTCCCGCCCGCGGCCCGCACCGCGGCGAGGACGCGCTCCACCTGCGCCTCGTCGACCAGCGGGCCGATCCGGGTCGCGGGGTCGAGCGGGTCGCCGGGGATCCAGGCGCGGGCGTGCTCGGCGACGCGGGCGGTGAACTCCTCGGCGATGGACGCCTCCACCAGGAGCCGGGTGTTGGAGGAGCAGACCTGCCCGGCGTTGTACGCGAAGCCCCACGCGGCGCGTTCGGCGGCGGCGTCGAGGTCGGCGTCGGCGAAGACCACGTTGGGGCTCTTGCCGCCCGCCTCGGGCCACACCTGCTTCATGTTCGACTCGGCGGAGTAGCCGAGGAACTTCCTGGCCACGGCGGTCGAACCGGTGAAGACGAGGGTGTCGACGTCCGGGTGCAGGCCGAGCGCGCGGCCCGTCACCTCGCCGGGGCCCGGCACCACGTTCAGGACGCCGTCAGGGAGCCCGGCCTCGGTGGCGAGTTCGGCGAGCAGGAGCGCCGACAGCGGCGACTGCTCGGCGGGCTTGAGGACCACGCTGTTGCCGGCCGCCAGCGCGGGTGCCAGCTTCCAACTCGCGATGTCCAGCGGGAAGTTCCACGGGACGACCGCGCCGACCACGCCGAGCGGGGCGCGCCGCACCAGGGCGAGATTGCCGGGCGGGGCCGGCGCCACCTCGTCGTACAGCTTGTCGATGGCCTCGGCGTACCAGGCGAAGACACCGGCGGCGCCGGGCACGTCGGTGCCGTAGGACTCGGCGATGGGCTTGCCCATGTCGAGGGTGTCGCAGAGGGCGAGTTCCTCGCCGTGCTCCTCGATGAGGCGGGACAGCTTCAGGAGGACGCGCTTGCGCTCGGCCGGGTCGGTGCGGGACCAGCGGCCGTCCTCGAAGGAGGCGCGGGCGGCGGCCACGGCCCGGTCGACGTCGGCGGGCGAGGCGACCGCCACGTCGGCGACGGTCTTGCCGGTCGCGGGGTTGACGGTGGCGAGCCACTCCCCGTCGGAGGGGTCGGCCCACGTTCCGTCGATGTAGAGGCGGGTGCGGGGTGCGAACTCGGCGGCGCGCTGCCGCCAGTGCGAGTGCGTCGTCATGCGGTGACCTTCGATTGCGTACGGCGCGGGGCGTACGGGAGCGGTCTGTGCGAGAACTGCGAGATCCGCGACGGGATCTTTGAAGTTGGATTCAAACAATGCGCCAAGGGTCCGTCAATGCCTCGGAACGGATCCGCTTGATTTTCTTGAACTGCGTAACAGAGAATTAACCGCATGGGAAAACCGGGGAGACCGAAGAACCAGACCGCGCGGCGCGAGGCGCTCGTGGACGCGGCGGGGCGGGCCATCACGGAGCGGGGCCTCGAAGGGCTGCGCATCAAGGACATCGCGGCGGAGGCCGGCATGTCCGCGGGCTCGGTCCTGTACTACTACCCGGAGCTCGACGAGCTGGTCCTGGAGGTGCACCGGGGCGCGGTCGAGCGCTTCCTCGCCGCGCGGCACGCGGTCACCGACGAGGTCGCCGACCCGGTGGAGCGGCTGCGCGCGCTGATCGCCTCCGGTCTGCCGTCCGACCCCGGCGACGCGACGCACGGGCTCCTCTTCGAGCTGCACCGCAGGGCCGACCGCAGCCCCGGGCACGCCGAGCTGATGGCGTCACTGTTCGCGAGCGAGGTGGGCCTGTACGCCACCGCGCTGGAAGTGGGCGCCGCGACCGGGGAGTTCACGCTGACGGCGCCCGTCGGGGACCTCGCCAGGAACCTGGTGGCGCTGGAGGACGGCTACGGCCTGCACATCGTGAGCCGCAATGCCGCCCTGACGCGGGAGGAGGCGCAGCGCCTGATCCGCGTGCACGCGCGCGTGGTGACGGGGTGCGCGGACCTGTAGCGGTCACACCCCGCCCGAGTTCTCCCGCAGTACGTCCATCACCGCGCGGGCCCGCGCGCTCTGCGTCATGCCGCCGAGCGAGGCGATCCTGACCTCCAACGGGCGCCCGGCGTCCCGGAGTTCGAGCTCCGCGATCTCGCCGCCGCCGTAGGTGCGGCCGGTCGCGGGGCGCTGGTTGAGCACGGAGTAGCCGAGGCCGCGGGCCACCATGGAGCGGACCGTCTCGTAGCTGCGGGTGCGGTAGCGGACGTCGGGGGCGGTGCCGGTGGCGGCGACGAGGGAGCGGAAGTAGTCGCGGCTGTGCGGCAGGTCGAGGAGGACGAGGGGCTCCGCGGACAGGTCGGCCAGGGACACGCTGTCGCGGCCCGCGAGCGGGTGGTCGGCCGCCACGATGACGTACGCGGGGGCGCGGGCGATCGTCTCGCTGCGCAGTTCCGGTTCGGTGGACAGGCCCAGGTCGTAGGTGAGGGCGAAGTCGATGCGGCCGGTCGTCAGGGCCTCGACGAGCTCGTCGGCCTCGGCCTCCACCACGTCGATCTCGATGCCGGGGTGGCGGCGCGTGCACTCGCTGAACAGGCGCGGCAGGTAGTACGGGGCGAGGGTCACGAAGCAGCCGACCGTCACCGGGCCGGACAGCTCGGCGCCGTCGCCGCGCGCCTCCCGCTCGACCTCGCGCGCGCGGGCGAGGAGGTCACGGCCCTGCGCCCGCAGCCGCTCTCCCGCCGGGGTCAGGGTCAGACCCCGGCCCCTGCGGCGGATGAACAGCTGCACCTGGAGGTCGCGCTCCAGGTTGTGGATGGCGGCGGACACGGCGGACTGCGCGATGTGCAGCTCCGCCGACGCCTCCGTCATCGAGCCGCGCTCGGCGGCGACCAGGAAGTAGCGCAGCTGAACGAGCGTGAAACCGAGCGGTGACGTCATACGGGGCCCTTGCCAGGTGATCCGGGTACGGGCCCGACCTTATGCCGCTTCCGAAGGACTCCCGGACACGTCCTCCGCGTGCAGCAGCGCCGAACCGGCCGTCTCCTTCAGGGACAGCGCCGCGACGAGCCCGCCCACGGCGAACACCATCAGGTACGGGCCGGGCACGAGCGTGCTCCCGGTCGCCGAGATGAGCAGCGTCATCAGGTACGGCACGGTGCCGGCGAACAGCGCCGCCGTCACGTTGTACGAGATGGAGAGCCCGCTCTGCCGGGTGCGCGTGGGGAAGACCTCCGCCGACCACACGGCGTACGTGCCGAGGATCGCCGCCAGGATCGCGCCGAGCACGAGCCCGCCGACCCAGGTCCCGGCCATCCCGGTCCGCATCAGCCAGAACGCGGGAGTGGAGAGGACCAGAAGGGCCCCCGTCGCCCCGATGAACACCGGCTTGCGGCCCACCCGGTCGGACAGCGCGCCGAACAGCGGCACGAGCACCAGGCCCAGCAGGGAGATCACGGTGGAGAGCAGGGCCGCGCTGTCGGCGGAGTGACCGAGGTGGTCGGTCTCGTACGTGACGAGGTAGGTGAGCACGGCGTAGAACGGCACGTGCATGGCCGTCATCAGGCCCGCCGCCTGGAGCAGTTGGCGCTTGTGGGTGCGCAGCAGTTCGCGGGCGGGGCTGCGCGGGACGGTGTCGTTGGCTTCGAGGGCCCGGTACTCCGGGGTGTCCTCGATCTTGTTGCGGATGACGACGCCGATGATGCCGAGCGGCGCCGCGATCAGGAACGGGATCCGCCAGCCCCACGAGGTGAGCTGCGCGTCGTCGAGCCCCGAGGACAGCAGCAGGAAGACGAAGGAGCCGGCCAGGAAGCCGAGCAGCGAGCCGACCTCCAGCCAGCTCACGCCGAAGCCGCGGCGGCGGCGCGGCGCGCTCTCGGCGAGGAAGCTGGCGGCGCTGCCGAACTCGCCGCCCGCCGCGAAGCCCTGGACCAGCCGGAGCACGACGAGGAGGATCGGCGCGGCGATGCCGATCGAGTCGTAGCCGGGGAGCAGGCCGATCGCCAGCGTGGCGCCGGACATCATGAAGATGACCAGGGACAGCGTGCGCTTGCGGCCGATCTTGTCGCCGAGCGGCCCGAAGACGAGGGCGCCGATCGGCCGGACGCCGAAGGAGACGGCGAAGACGCCGAACACGGCGAGCAGCCCGGTCGTGCTGTCGTCGGCGGGGAAGAACACGGTCGCGACGGTGCCCGCGAGATACGCGTACGCGGCCCAGTCGAACCAGTGGACGAAAACGCCGACGGCCCCGGCCGCGACGCTCCTGCGCAGGGTGGCGGTGTCGGCGGTCACCCCGGTCTCGGACTGCTCGGTCACGGTCATGTCTACGCCTCCTCGGAAGGTCCGGCCCGGTCCACGCCCGTCCACGCCAGCGCGACCGCCGCGTCGAGCAGCGCCCGCTCGGCGGTGGAGCCCACGCAGTACGCGGCGAACTCGTGCTGGTGGTTGGTGGCGGGCAGGGAGCCGATGCCGATGTAGGGGTGGATGGCGGGCACCACCTGCGACACGTTGCCCATGTCGGTGGAGGCGCGGTTCATGCGGGCCGCCTGGCCGGGCGGCGCGAACTCCCGGCCGAGCGCGAGGGCGTTGGCCCGGTAGTGCGCGAGCGCGGACTCGTCGGCGCGGAACTCGGCGTACGGCTTGCTCTCCGGTTCGATCTCCAGGTCGCAGCCGGTCGCGAGGGCGCCCGCCTCGAAGGCGCGCATGACGCGCGGCTCCAACTCGGCGAGTTCGGCGAGGGTTTCGGCCCGGACGTACCAGCGCCCGCTGGCGCGCTCCGGGATGGCGTTCGGGGCGTCGCCCGCGTGCGTCACGACGCCGTGCACGCGCGCGGAGGACGGGAGCTGCTGGCGCAGCAGGCCGATGGCGACCTGCGCGACGGTGAAGGCGTCGGCCGCGTTGATCCCGGACTCCGGGTAGGCGGCGGCGTGCGCCGACTTGCCCGTGTACGACACCTTGGAGTGGCTGACCGCGAACGGCTGCGCCTCGGCGACGTCGACCGGCGCCGGGTGCGCCATCATCGCGAGGTCGACCCCGGCGAAGGCGCCCCGGTCGAGCAGCTCGATCTTGCCGCCGCCGCCCTCCTCGGCGGGGGTGCCGTAGACCTCCACGGTGAGCCCGAGGTCGTCGGCGACGGCGGCGAGGCCCAGCGCGGCCCCGATCGACGAGGCCGCGATGAGGTTGTGCCCGCAGGCGTGGCCGAGGCCGGGCAGTGCGTCGTACTCGGCGCACAGCGCGATCCGGCGCGGACCGCTGCCGAAGGAGGCGTGGAAGGCGGTGTCCAGGCCGAGGTACTTCGACGTGACGTCGAATCCGGCCCGGTCGAGCAGCTCCGGCACGGCGGCCGCCGCCCGGTGCTCCTCCCACGCGGTCTCCGGGTCGGCGTGCAACCGCTCGGACAGCGCGATCAGCTGCGCGGCGTGCCGGTCGACCTCCTTGCGGGCGGCGTCCTTGAGGGCACTCATCGTTCGTCCCCGGGGACGCCGTACGAGGGCGAGCTCGCCGGGTCGAGGCCGCGCGTCACGTAGTCGTCGCGCTGCGGCAGCCAGACGTCGAGGAGTTCGCCGAGCCGGTCGATCGGGTCGTCGGCCCAGTCGATGCGCAGGTCGGTGACCCGCCAGCCGACGTCGGCGACGACAGCGAGACCCGCGGAGTGCACGGGACCCTCCTCGCCGCCCGCCGCGACGGCGGCCTTCATGGCGGCGACCAGACGCTCCTCCAGCTCGCCGGTGGCCTCCTCGTACGCCTGGAGGAGCACGCCGGGGATGTGGGTCCCGGAGAGCATGTTCCCGGCCGCCACCGCGCCCTCGGCGGTGGCGGTGGCGTACGTGCCGAGGGTGTGCGGACCGCTGTACGCGAAACCGGGGCCCGTGCGGCCCAGGACGGTCAACTGCCGGTAGGCGATGGTCTTTTCGTGCCGCGGATCGCCGGTGACCCCGGCAAGGGCGCGCTCCGCGTCGCCGTGCTCGGAGAGGCCGTCGAGCAGGGCCGTGCCGAGCGTCGGGTCCGTGATGTTCTGCGAGGACGCCGCGCCGACGCCGGGCCGCAGATGGGCGATGCGGGCGGCGACCGCGGGGCTCGACGAGCTGCCCACGATGCCGAACCGCTCACCGTCGCGTACGACGAGGGAGAACGTCATGGCTAGGCCTCCTTCGACGACTGAGGGATCACGGCGACCGCGTCGATCTCGCACAGCCACTCCGGGCGGGCGAGCGCCGAGACGACGATGCCGGTGGAGATGGGGTGGACGCCCTTGGTCCAGCGGCCGACCGTGCGGTACACGGCCTCCCGGTAGCGCGGATCGATCAGGTAGATCGTCAGCTTGACCAGGTGTTCCATCCGGCTGCCGGACTCCTCCAGCAGCATCTTGATGTTCGCCATGGCCCGCTCGGCCTGCGCCTCCGCGTCGCCGACGCCGACGTTCTCGCTGGTGTCGAGGTCCTGGCCGATCTGGCCGCGGACGTACACCGTGTCGCCGGCGACGACGGCCTGGCAGAGGTCGTTGTCGAGGTTCTGCTCGGGGTAGGTGTCGCGGGTGTTGAACGGCCGGATCCGGGTGTGCCCGCCGGCCACGATCGGGGCGTTGGCCATGGTCTTCTCCCTAGTTGCTGCCGTACGCGAGGTATCCGCGCCGGGTCGTGATGTGGTCGGCGACGTACTTGGCGTCGTGCCAGACGCCCCAGATGAAGCTCGAACCGCGCCGGGACAGCCACGGCAGGCCGAGGAAGTAGACGCCGGGCTCGGTGGAGACCCCGCGGCGCTGGTCGGGGCGGCCGTTCTCGTCGTACGCGTCGACGTCGAGCCAGCTGTAGTCGGCGGCGAAGCCCGTGGCCCAGACGATCGACGTGACACCTGCTTCAGCGAGGTCGAGGGCGAGGCGCGGGTCGGTGACGCACTCGGGGTCGGGGCCGAGGACGTGCGCCTCGGGCTCCGCGGGCAGGTCGAGCCCGTTGCGCTCGGCGTACGCGTCGGCCGCCCGCAGCAGCTCCAGGTACTTCTCGTCGCCGAGCGCGATGTTCTCCGCGAGGTCGGGCGCGAAGCTCAGCACCCCTTCCTCGTACGCGGAGGTCATGCCGAGGAGCTCGATGCCGGTGCCCGCCAGCTCGCGGAAGTCCACGGAGTGGCCGCCGCGCGCCCCGCTGACCGCGATGGTCACATGGGCGGCGCCCTGCGGCGGCGTCGTCAGGTCCCACAGGCCGAGCACGCCGAGCCACCAGCAGAAGTCGCGGCCGCGGTACTGCCGCGGCGGACGGTCGTGCGGCCCCACGGACAGGAACACGCGGCGTCCGGAGCGGCGCAGCTCGTCGGCGATCTGCACGCCCGACGACCCGGCCCCGACCACCAGGACGGCGCCCTCGGGGAGTTGCTCCGGATTGCGGTACTCGCTGGAGTGCAGCTGCGTGCGCACCGCGCCCTCCGGGACGATCGGCGGGATCACGGGGCGCTGGAAGGGGCCGGTCGCGGCGACCACGAACCCGGCGTCGATGGTGCCCTCGGACGTCTCGACGAGGAAGCCGGCGCGGCCCTCGTGCTTGCGCACCTTGGACACCTCGACGCCGCACCGCACCGGGGCGTCGATCTTCTCGGCGTACCGCTCGAAGTACTCGGCGACCTGCTCCTTCGTCGCGAAGGCGTCGGGGCCGACGTCGGGGAACTCCAGGTTCGGGAAGCGGTCGTGCCAGGCCGGTCCGTTCGCGACGAGCGAGTCCCAGCGCTGGGTGCGCCACCGCTCGGCGATCCGGTCCCGTTCGAGGACGATGTGCCGGATGCCCAGGTTCCCCAGGTGCTCGCTCATCGCGATGCCGGCCTGGCCGGCGCCCACGACGACGACCTCTGTCTCTTCGCCGGGCAATGCAGCTTCATTGGGCATTAAAGCCTCCACTTGAGCGGTAGTTGGTCCATCGCTGGTTCCGCGGCACCGCACGAGACATCTTTCGACGCGCTCCCACCCCTGTCCAACAGATGTTTCCGGGGAGAGTGATCGGTTTTTCAGATGTGGCCTGGGAGGGCTCGACTAGGGTCGTCCCGTGACCATCGAGCAGAATCCGACCGCGCCCCCCGCCCCGCTCGACGAGCTGGACCGCCGCATCGTCGCCGCCCTGCAGATCGACGGGCGGGCCTCCTGGCGGCGGATCGCCGATGTGCTGGGGGAGCCGGAGCGGAAGGTGGCGCGGCGCGGGCACCGGCTTGTGGAGAGCGGGGACGTCGCGGTGCGCGGGCTCGTCGTGCGCGGCGAGACCGTGATCCTGCGGATGAACTGCCGGCCCGGGTCCGTGCGGGAGGCCGCGCTCGCCACGGCGCGGCGGCCCGACGTCGTCTTCTCGTACGTGCTGGCGGGCGTCGCCGACTGCGTGGCCGAACTGCAATGCCCGCCCGGACGGTTGGGCCGCCTGATGCTGGACGACGTGCCCGCCCTGCCCGGCCTCGTGCAACAGCAGGTCTCGCCCGTCCTGCGCTACTTCCGCACCGTGCACGAGTGGTCGCCCGGCATCCTCGACGACGCCGAGGCCGAGGCGCTCGGGGGCGGCGAGCGGCAGGACGACCGGGTGGGCCTCACCGACATCGAACTCGCCCCCGACGAGGAGGCCATCCTGCGCGCCCTCGCGGCGGACGGGCGGTGCACGAACGACGAACTCGCCGCCGTCGCCGGGGTCTCGGTCGCCACGGCCAGGCGCCGCGTCGAGGCGCTGAGCCGCGCCGGGCTCGTCAGCATCCGCGCGGTCGTGGAGCCCGCGCTGCTCGGCCTGCCCGTGCAGGCGCTGCTGTGGATCAGGACCCGGCCCGGCGAGGTCGAGGAGGTGGGCCGGCTGCTCGTCGAGTCACCGCTGGTGCGGTACGCGGCCGTGGTCATGGGGGAGCACCAGCTGCTCGTCGACGTGACCCAGCCGTCGAAGGAGGCGCTGCACGCCTTCCTGACGGAGGCGCCGTGGGTGGCCAGGGCCGAGTCCGTGCAGTCCCATCTCGTGGTCGAGGCGTGGAAGCGCAGCGGAATGACCGTAAACGCCAGCTGAGGAATCTTGGCGTCCGAAAAGTTCATCCAGTACGAGGCATTGACTTAAACGGTCAGCCGGTCGCAGTGTGAGGGCGCACACAGTCGCCTCCTGCCCGAGGACGGTCATGCCCGTACGCCCCACCGATTCCGACGCCCTCTGCGAGCTCGACGCCGTCGAGCTCGCCGACCGTATTCGCCGCCGCGAACTGTCGGCGCGCGAGGTCGTCTCCGCCCACCTCGACCGCATCGAGCGCGTGAACCCCGCGCTCAACGCCATCGTCACGCTCGACGCGGAAGGCGCGCTGGCGGCGGCCGGGCGGGCGGACGAACTGGCCGCGTCGGGAGCCGAGTTGGGGCCGCTGCACGGGCTGCCCATCGCGTTCAAGGACACCCACCTCACCCGCGGCATGCGCACCACGCACGGCTCGCCGCTCTTCGCCGACCACGTGCCCGACGAGGACGAACTCCTCGTCGAGCGGGTCCAGGGGGCCGGCGCCATCCGCATCGGCAAGACCAACGTCCCCGAGTTCGCGGCCGGTTCGCACACCTTCAACCCGGTCTTCGGCGCGACCCGGAACCCGTACGACACGAGCCGCTCGGCCGGTGGCAGCAGTGGCGGCGCCGCCGCCGCGCTCGCCGCCCGGCTCACCCCGATCGCCGACGGCAGCGACATGGGCGGCTCGCTGCGCAACCCGGCCTCGTTCTGCAACGTCGTCGGCCTGCGCACCACGCCGGGCCGCGTGCCCTCGCTGCCCTCGGGCGACCTGTGGGAGACGCTCGGGGTCGCCGGGCCGATGGGGCGCACCGTCGCCGACGTCGCGCTGCTCCTGTCGGCGATGGCGGGCCCGGACCCGCGCTGCCCGCAGTCCCTGGAGACGCCGGGTTCCGTGTTCCGCGCGCCGCTGGAGCGCGACCTCAAGGGCCTGCGCGTCGCGTACGCCCCCGACCTCGGCGGCCGCGTCCCCGTCGACCCCGAGGTCCGCGAGGTCGTCGCCCAGCAGGTCAAGGTGTTCGAGGCGGCGGGCGCCCACGTCACCGAGGACTGCCCCGACCTCGACGGCGCAGAGGACGTCTTCCGCATCCTGCGCGCGCAGGCCTTCCGCACCGGCCTCGGCCCGCTCCTGGAGACCTCCCGCGAGCAGCTCAAGCCCAGCCTGGTCTGGAACATCGAGGAGGGTCTCGGGCTCACCTCGGCCGACCTGGCCCGCGCCCGCACCGAGCACAGCCGCCTGCACCTCGCGGGCGTCGCCTTCTTCGAGCGCTACGACGTGCTGATCGCCCCGGTCAGCCAGGTCGTGCCGTTCGACGTCGACCTGGAGTACCCGACCGTCATCGACGGCCGACAGCAGCACACGTACCTCGACTGGATGCGCTCCGCGTATCTGCTCACCGTCCTGGGCGCACCCGCCCTCTCCGTCCCCGCCGGCTTCACCGATGCCGGCCTTCCGGTCGGCCTGCAGATCGTGGGCCCGCCGCGCGCCGAGCGCACCGTCCTGGAGATCGGCGCCGCCTACGAGGCCGCCACCGGGCACGGACGCCGCGCACCCAGGCTTCCCTAGGCCCCCAGGGCCCTTACTCCCCCTTGCTGGAGCCCCGATGAGATCTCCGCACATGTTGTGGGCCGCCGTGCCCGTTCTGGCCTTTCTCAGCACTCCGTTCCTGCCGTTCGTCAACGGGCCCCACCTGTGGTTCGGCATCCCGTCGGTCCTGGCCTGGTGCCTGCTCTGGACGGTGGGCACCACCGTGGCTCTCGCCGTCGTCGACCGGCTGGTGTTCGCCGGCCGGCCCGAAGAGGGGGACGTGGAGGACGAGGTGGCCGCCGCATGAACAGCACCATGGTCATCACGGTCCTCGGCATCGTCGCCATCGCGACCGTCGGCGTCACGGGCCGCCGCGCCCCCAGCAAGGAACTGGGGGAGTGGACCGTCGCCAAGCGCGGGTTCTCGACCTTCACCACCTGGTTCCTCCAGGCGGGGGAGGCCTTCACGACCTTCAGCTTCCTCGGCCTCGCGGGCATCGCCTTCGGCGGCGGCGTCGCGGCGTCCTTCGCGGTCTGCTACCTCGCGATCAACTTCATCCTGCAGTACTTCACCGCTCCCCGGATGCGCCAACTCGGCCAGCGTGGCGGGTACTTGACGCAGGCCGACTTCTTCGTCGACCGCTACCGCAGCCCGCTGCTCGGCAAGGTCGTCGCCGTCGTCGGAGCGGTGTTCCTGCTGCCGTATCTGCAACTGCAGATCACCGGGCTCGGCATGATCGTGCAGCTCGCGACCGGCAGCACCACCGGCGGCAACCTGAGCATGGTCCTCGCCACCGTCCTGACCGTCGTCTTCGTCCTGTGGTCGGGCATCCGCGGCATCGCGCGGGTCGCCTACCTCAAGGACGCGCTGATGATCATCGGGCTCGTGGTGCTGGTCGCGGGCGTCGCCCTGTCCGTCAACGGCGGCATCGGCGGCCTCTTCGAGACGATCCGCGCGGACCACGCGCAGTTGCTCACCCTGAACCAGGAGGGCTACGACGGCACGTTCTTCGTCACCGCCGTCATCATCTCCGGCATCGGTGGCGGCCTCGGCACCATGGCCCACCTGTGGCCGCCGGTGCTCGCCGCCCGCAGCGGTCGCGTGCTGCGCTCCAACGCGATCTGGCTGCCGCTCTACCAGGTCGCCCTCGGCATCCCGATCGTCATCGGTTTCGCCGGCGTCCTGCTCGCGAAGAAGGGCACCGAGCCGAACGGCGTCGCCCTCACCCTCGCCGGACAGACCCTGCCGGGCTGGCTCGTCGGACTCGTGGCGGTCGCCGCCGCCTCCGCCGCGATGGTGCCGTCCGCCGCCATCGTCGTCGGCATCTCCAGCCTGCTCTCCCGCAACCTCCTGAGCGTCCGCAACGAGCGGACCCAGCTGCGCACCAACCACCTGTGCGTGGTGGCCGCCGCGGGCCTGGCCCTCGTCCTCGGCCTGACCCGCCCCGGCCTCCTCTCCGACCTGCTGCTCCTGACCTACGGCGGCCTGACCCAGCTCGCCCCGGCGATCGTGATGGGCCTGGCGAAGAAGGTCAGGCTGGGGGCGGTGCCCGCGCTCATCGGCATCCTGTCCGGCGTCGCGGTGCTCGCCTGGCTGACGTTCGGCTCGGTCGACGTCGGCACCGTGGACACCGGCCTGATCGCGCTCGCCGTCAACATCGTCGTCACGGCCGGTGCCCAGCTCGTCGTACGCCCCCGGGCTCAGGACACGGTCAACTCGCCGACGGACTCGGCCGATTCGCCGGTCTCGGTGAGCCGCACGTAACGCCCGGTCGTCGCGCCGTCGAACGGCTTCCAGTGCTCACCGTCGGGCGACGTGTCGATCCTGTACTCCTTGGCCCCGGTCACCTCCACCTTGTTCACGGGCCGGTCCCCGCCCAGATCGACCGTGAGCGAGGCGCCGGGTGCGGCCGGGTGCCAGGTCGTCGCCGGATTGCCGTCGACGGCGGCGCCCGCGTACTGGCCGGGGTCCTCGGAGGTCGCCCTCGCGGCCTTGCAGCGGGCGAGGTCGGTGGTCGGCGCGAGGTCGGGGCGGCGGGTCGGCAGGGTGAGCCCGGCGCCTGTCACGACCTTGCGCCCGCCCGGGGTGTCGACGGCGAAGGGCGCGCCACCGGTGAGCCGCACACGGGTGGTCCTGGCCCCGATCTCGACGTCGTACGTCCGCCCCCGCCACTGAAGTCCCTTGACGTTCACGCCCGTCGAGAGCTGCGGCGGCAGCATCGGGTCGAGCCGCACGGCGTCGTCGTCCTGGAGCCGCATCCCGGTCAGCCCATGGGTGAACACCTGCAGAAAGCCGCCCTTGCCGGTCAGGAAGTCCTGCGCGGGCGTCCCCGCGAGCGCGTCCCCGGCGCCCGCCTTCTCGCCCCGCGACTCCGAGAACGTGCCGAACGGCCCCCGGAAGAAGGGCCGCGAGGCCCGCTCCAGGAAGGTGTACGTCGAGCAGCCCGGCTCCCCGATCCCGGCCGCCGCCACCGCGTGCACGGAGTCCGTCATCGCCGGTCCGTCGCGGTCGGTGTGCGCGGCGTAGTAGTCGAGGGTCGCGGCCGCCGCGCCCTTCGGCATCGGCTTCCAGTCCAGCGGATACAGCAGCAGCACGGCGTCCGCCTGCTTGATGTCGGCGCCCTTGTCGATGTCGTACCCGGCGTACTGCAGAAAGACCTTGCGGTCGCGGTCGTACGGGATCCGGAGCCGGTCGGCGATCTCTTCCCACACGGCCGGGGCGCGCTCACCCACCAGCGCGGCGGCCTTCGTCGCGTCCCGCAGCGAGGTCGCGGCGACGGCGTTCGTGTAGACGCCGTCGTCGACGCCGTTGCTGTACTCGTCGGGCCCGGCGACGTCCTTGACGGAGTACGAGCCGTCGTCCTTGTTCGGCGTGACGCGTCCGCTCCAGTACGTGGCGAGCCCCTTGAGCAGCGGCCAGCCCCGCTCGCGCAGCCAGGCACGGTCCCCGGTCGCCTGGTAGTACTGCCAGGCGGCGAGCGCGATGTCGCCCTGGAGGTGGTTCTGGGTGACGCAGTGCGGCGGGTTCCAGCTCTGGCACTCCTTCCACAGGTCGCCCGAACTCGCGCTGGTCCAGGGGTACATGAACCCCTTCTGCGAGGTCTTGAGCGCATTGTGGGCGGCGGCGCCGCGCGTCCGGTACCGGTACTCGAGGACCGGCTCCGCCAACTCGGGCCGCGTGGCGAGCATCGACGGATACATCCACGTCTCGGCGTCCCAGAAGACCATGCCCGCGTAGTTGTCGCTGCTCAGTCCGGTCGGCGCGATGCTGTTGCGGGCGCCGGGCCGCAGCGAGGACAGCAGCCCGTACTGGGCGGCGCGGACCCGCGCCTGCAGCGCGGGGCGGCCGGGCGTCTCGATGTCGGCGGCCCAGAGCTTCCGCCAGGCGGCGTTGTGCCGCAGGACGAGCGCGTCCCACCCGCCGGCCGCCGCGCGCTTCGAGGCCGCCAGCGCTCCGGCCCTCGGATCCTTCGACGTGAGACCGGTGTCCACGCCCACGAACTTCGTGACGTCGTACGCGACGCCCTCGGTGGCCCGGAAGTCGGCGGACTGGCTGGTGCCGAGCGAGCCCTTCGCGGGGCGGGCGGTGTGGGTGCGGCCGGGGGAGCGGAGGGTGGAGGCGACGGTGCCCGGGGTCCCGGACCCGTCGGTGCGGAAGCCGACGGCGGCCGTGCGCTTGCCCGCCGGGCCGCTGCCGGTTCCGGTGATCCGGCGGGCGCCGCGCGCGTCGATGCGGTCGGTGACGGTGACCTCGCCGGACCAGTGCGGAGCGACACGCAGCCGCACCGCACCGACATGCGGATCCGCCCGGTCGGCGAGCACCTCGTACGTGAGGTCGGTGCGCTTCCCGTCCTCGTGCACCCACGTGACCTCGGTCCGCACGACGCCGCAGCGCATGTCGAGCGTCTGCCGATAGCCCGCGGTACGACTGCCCGGCCCGTACGTCTCCCCGCGCGCGTGCACATCGAGGGCGGTCCAGCCGGGGAGCGCGGCGACGGCCTCCCGGTGAGCGGTGTTCTTCGGCCCCCGCCCATAGAGCCCGGAGACGAACGCGCCGTCGTACGGCGGCGTATAGAGCGGCCACCCGGTCTTGTCCCCCTCCGCACCGGTCCTCGCATAACCACTCCCCACGGGCGGCACCCGTACACCGAGATACCCGTTCCCGACGTAGGCGTGGTACGGACTCTCGGGGTCGGCGGTACGGGTGCTCAAGGCCCATCCGGGCCCACCGCAACCGGGGACTCCGGGCGCCGCGTGGGCGGCGGGAACGAGCGTGGCACCGACGACGAGCGTGGCGAGAGCAAGGAAAGGCGCTGGCTTCATGGGGAGAGGGTGATCCGTCCGCACCCACCAACGGCGGACGCGCGCCGGAGCAGGCGGGTACATCAAGGCTCTGCGGCGGGTGAGCAAATCAAGCCCCGCCGGCGATTGAGGCGCGGGGTCCGGGGCAGAGCCCCGTGGCCGCAACACCGTCCCAGCGCAACACGTCCGCTTAACCTCACCGCATGAGCCTGACCACCTACTGCCCCGCCGACGGCACCCGCATCCCCGCCGGCTCCCTCACCTGGCGCTGCCCCACCTGCCACGGCCCCCTCGACCTCGACTACTCGCCCACCCCCGCCCCGCTCAAATCCCTCGCGGGCCGCACCAGTTCGATGTGGCGCTACGCCGAATGCCTCCCCCTGCCCCGCCCGGACTGCACCCTCGGCGAAGGGCGGACGCCCCTCGTCCCGCTCACCGCGGACGTGGACGCCAAGCTGGATTTCCTGATGCCCACCCTCTCGTTCAAGGACCGCGGCGCGGTGATGCTCGCCGCGCTCGCCGCCCGCCTCGGCCCCGAACGCGTCATCGCCGACAGCAGCGGCAACGCGGGCACGGCCGTCGCCGCCTACTGCGCCCGCGCCCGCCTCGCCTGCACGATCTACGTCCCCGAGAGCACGTCCGCGAAGAAGCTGGAGCAGATCCGCGCCCACGGCGCCCGCCTCGAAGTGGTCCCCGGCGACCGCGAGGCCACGGCCCGCGCGGCGCGCGCCGCCGCCGACGAGGACGGCGTGTTCTACGCCAGCCACGTCTACAACCCGTACTTCCTGCACGGCACCAAGACGTACGTCCACGAGATCTGGGAGGACATGGGCGGGCGCCTCCCCGAGGTGCTGGTCCTCCCCGTCGGCAACGGGACGCTGCTGCTCGGCGCCGCCCTCGCCGTCGCCGAACTGCACCACGCGGGGCTCATCGACCGCCGCCCCGCCCTGCACGCCGTGCAGTCCGCCGCGGTCGCCCCGCTCGCGCGCGCGTGGCAGGCCGGTTCGGACGAGATCGTGGTCGACGACGCCCCGGCCCCGACCGCCGCCGAGGGCATCGCCATCCCGAACCCGCCGCGCGCCCGCCAGATCCTGCGCGCCGTACGGGAATCCGGCGGCGCCTTCCACACGGTGACGGAGAGCCAGATCCGGCACGCCCAGCTGGACCTCGCCTCCCGCGGCCTGTACGTCGAGTCGACCAGCGCGGTGTGCTGGGCCGCGACCCGGGAGGGCGGCACCGTCGGCGGCCGGAGCGCGGTGGTCCCGCTGTGCGGCGCGGGACTCAAGACGGGACTCGTCCCCGACCCCGGAAACGTATGAATGCTCGAACCGTGGTCCGATGTGTGAATGATGCACTACCTGGGCAAAGTCGCTGCGTAAAGGCCTCCGACGTCGGAAGTCATCACATCGAGTGATTCTTTGGCCTTTGCTTGCACGCCTCAACCCACGGTTGCCACGCTGTTGCTGTCTGTCAATCTGATGGGGATCTGAGGGGACGACCAGTGACATTCGGTGAGCAGCCGGCGTATCTCCGCGTTGCGGGTGATCTCCGCAAGAAGATCGTCAGTGGATCGCTGCCGCCGCACACCCGCCTTCCCTCACAGGCCAAGATCCGTGAGGAGTACGGGGTTTCGGACACGGTGGCGCTGGAGGCCCGCAAGGTCCTGATGGCGGAGGGGCTCGTCGAGGGCCGGTCCGGCTCGGGGACGTATGTGCGCGAGCTGCCCGTGCCGCGCCGCGTCGCCCGCTCCGGGTACCGGCCGAGCAGTGGTTCCACGCCGTTCCGGCAGGAGCAGGCCGATCCCGACGCGCGCGGGACCTGGGAGTCGCGCAGCGAGCAGATGGAGGCGGTCGCCTCCGTCGCCGACCGGCTCGCGATCCGCGCGGGCGACCGCGTGATGCGCACCAAGTACGTGTACCGGGACGCGGGCGAGGCGATGATGCTCGCGACCTCGTGGGAGCCGCTCGCCGTCACGGGGCGCACGCCGGTGATGCTCCCGGAGGAGGGCCCGCTCGGCGGCTGCGGGGTGGCCGAGCGGATGGCCGCGATCGACGTGATCGTGGACAACGTGACGGAGGAAGTGGCCGCCCGCCCCGGCCTCGCCGAGGAGTTGAGCGCGCTCGGCGGCGTCCCCGGGCATGTCGTGATCGTCATCCACCGGACCTTCTTCGCCTCGGGCCGACCGGTCGAGACGGCCGATGTCGTCGTCCCCGCGGACCGCTACCGCATCGCATACCACCTGCCGGTCAGATAGCCGGTGACAGCCGGAGCAGTGCCCGATGGCCGGGGCGCGCCGTCCGGGCCGTGTGATCCCGAGTTAACCGCGCCCCAACTCCCGTAACAGGCAGGCAATCGAGCCCTGCCGCAGATTGTCATGTACGGCTCCTATGTTCCCTCTCCGAACGCACTTGGTATACCGCCGACGGAGGAACGGGTAGCCGCCATGACCGAGACCGCCGTACCCCACGCAGACCCGGCGTCCGGGTCGCCCGCAGGAGGGCCCGACGGGCGGGCCCCCAAGCGCAGTTACGCCAAGCTGGCCGCCGACGAGTCCCGCGAGGACTACTCGCTGCGCTACGCCCCGCACTCCTACCGGCGCTGGTCCGAGACCACGGTCGCCTCCACCGCGCTCGGCGGCATCGCCTACCTCGCGGACTTCGCGATCGGCGCGTCCATCGTCTTCACCTACGGGTTCACCAGCGGACTCGCCTCGATCCTGTGCGCGGCGACGATCATCTTCACCACCGGCATCCCGATCGCCCGGGCCTGCGCCAAGTACGGCCTGGACATGGACCTGATCACGCGCGGCGCCGGCTTCGGCTACTTCGGCTCGACGCTCACGTCCCTCATCTACGCCTCGTTCACCTTCATCTTCTTCGCGCTCGAAGGCTCGATCATGGCGCAGGCGATGCACGAGGTCTTCGGACTGCCGCTGCCCATCGGGTACTTGGTGACCACGCTGATCGTCATCCCGATCGTGTTCCGCGGGATGGGTGCGCTCGCCAAGGTGCAGGCGTGGACGCAGCCGGTCTGGCTGATCGGCCTGGTGCTCCCCTTCGTGATCCTGCTGTTCAACTCTCCCGGTTCCTTCGGTGAGTTCACGCACTTCGGCGGCACCGAGGGCGCGGGCAGCGGATTCTCCTGGATCGGCTTCGGTCTCGGCACCGGCGTCGCGCTCTCGCTCATCGCGCAGATCGGCGAGCAGGCCGACTACCTCCGCTTCATGCCGGCCAAGACGGAGGCGAACAGGAAGCGGTGGAATCTGGCCGTTCTGGCGGCAGGGCCCGGCTGGGTGATCATCGGTGCAGCCAAGCAGATCGGTGGTGCGCTCCTCGCCTTCGTGGCCCTCGAAGCGGTCGGCAAGACGCACGCCCTCGAACCCATCGCCCCGCAGGTCGAGGCGCTCAAGCCGTGGCTCGGCCCGGTCGCCCTGCCCATCGCCGCGCTCTTCGTGGTCGTGTCCCAGATCAAGATCAACGTCACCAACGCGTACAGCGGTTCGCTGTCCTGGTCGAACTTCTTCTCCCGCGTGACGCACCGGCACCCCGGCCGCGTCTGGTACATCTTCCTCAACCTCGCCATCGCGCTGACGCTGATGGAACTGAACATGTTCGCGGCCCTGAACAAGCTCCTCGGCTTCTACTCGAACGTGGGCATCGCCTGGATCGCGGCCGTCGCCGCCGACCTCGTCATCAACAAGCGGGTCGGCTGGAGCCCCAAGTACATCGAGTTCAAGCGGGCCTACCTGTACGCGGTGAACCCGGCCGGATTCGGCGCCATGGTGATCGCCTCGACCGTCTCGATCCTGGCGTTCTTCGGGCTCTTCGGCGAGTACGCCGAGGCCTTCTCCACGTTCATCGCCGCGGGCCTCGCGCTGGTCCTGTGCCCGCTCATCGCCTGGGCCACGAAGGGCAGGTACTACCTGGCGCGGCCGAACCCGGTGAACGGCCCGGACGTCGAGGTGGAGGACATCACCGCGACCCACACCTGCACCGTCTGCGAGACGGCGTACGAACTCCCGGACATCGCCGACTGCCCGGCCCACTCCGGCCCGATCTGCTCGCTCTGCTGTTCCCTCGACGCCGACTGCGGCGACGTCTGCACCAAGAAGCCGACGGGGGAGCCGGTGCTGATGCCGATGCCGGAGGTGCGTACGCCTTCTCGTACCCACTGACGCCGTACCGACGACGGACGGAGGGGGCGCACCCACGCGGGTGCGCCCCCTCCGTCCGTCGTCCGCGCGTTCGGTCCGTGGCTTGTTGCGTATCTCTTTGTGCCAATCCGTATCCGGTGCGTAAAGGTCAGGCGTAGGCTCGGGCATATGCGGTTTGCGGTTTCCTCGGGGATGGGAGGCAGGGCGCGATGCGAGTCGAGGCCGGTGCGGCCAGGGAGGGGCGGGGCGCGATGAGCGACAGCACGGCCACACTTCCGTGGCAGGTCATCCGCGAGGACGACAACGGGAACCGCTACCGGGTGGGCCGTTACGCCACGAAGGCCGAGGCCCAGCGCATGGCCGACAGTCTCGACGACCGCAGGGGCCACCAGCCGACGTACTGGGTGGAGCGCCTGGGGCAGGGGCGGAACAACACGGCGCTCTGACGGGGCCATAGGCTCCGGCGCATGCCCCCTGAGTCACCATCACCGACCGTCGTGGTCGCCGCGGCCCTGTACGACACCGAGGAGCGGCTGCTCGCCGCGCGGCGCAGCGCGCCCCCCGAGCTCGCGGGCCGTTGGGAGCTGCCCGGTGGCAAGGTCGAGCCGGGCGAGGCGCCGGAGCACGCGCTCGTCCGCGAACTGCGCGAAGAACTCGGCATCGAGGCCGAACCGCTCGCCCGGGTGCCCGGGGAATGGCCGCTGAAGGCCGGGTACGTACTGCGGGTCTGGCGCTGCCACCTGCGCTCCGGCGCCCCGCGCCCCCTCCAGGACCACGACGAGCTGCGCTGGCTGACGGCGGACGAGATCTGGTCCGTGGACTGGCTCGACCAGGACGTGCCCGCGGTGAAGGAGGTCCTGCGGGACCGCGGCTGACCGGGGCTCGTGCCCGTTTCCCGCGCGCCACGCCTACGCCGTCCGTGCCACGGCGCACCCCACTTCGCGATAGCGCGCCACTCCGTCCGGGTATATCCCGATTAACCCTCTGAAACCGGACAGGGTCCTTCGCGGGCCAGGGATGTGATCCGCGTGCTCCACACTGAAGGCGACTGCGTCGAGTGGGCCTTTCCCGCCGACCCGTCGGCCGTCCGCAGGGCGCGCGCCGAGGTGCGTACACAGCTCGTCGACTGGGGGCTCGAGGAGCTCGCCGACCTCGCCGCGCTGCTGGTCAGCGAGCTGGTGACCAATTCGCTGCGGTACGCGTCCGGGCCCATCGGCGTCCGGCTCGCCTGCCCGCCCGGGCCTCCGGGAGTCCTCCTGGTGGAGGTCTCGGACCCGCTGCCCGACCCGCCCTGCGCCCGCACCGCGGCCCCCGACGAGGAGGGCGGGCGCGGCCTGCAACTGGTGACGGAGGTGTCGCGGCGCTGGGGCACGCGGCCGGGCGGGGAGCGCTCGGGAGGGAAGACCGGGAAGACGGTGTGGTTCGAGCTGGCGCTGCCGGATTAGGAGCGGCCCGAGTGGGACAGACGCCGGTGAGGGACCGGGTGTGAGATGCCGTGTGTGGGCGCACCCGCACCCTGGGTACGGAAACAGTCGGTCCCGACGGGCCAAAAAGCGTCGGGACCATGGTGTGATCGTGAACACCGTGTTGCGCGGCTCCGTAGTGCTGGATACTGCGTGCAGCCGCCTCGGTGACCGGTGCCGGACGCGGTGAGCTGGAGGGGACGGTTCGCGTGAGCGAGATACCAGCGAAGGGCAGGGCGCCCGAGGGCCCCGCGAGCGCGGCTTCGACGCCGCGCGCGGAGCGGGTGCCGCCGGGCGGTGCCGCTCCTGATGCCGCGGGCACGGAGCGGGCGGAACCGATCCCGGAACCGGAAGCGGGCGCCCCCTCGGTCCTTCCCGATGAGTCCTTCGGCCGGACCGACCTCTGGCAGGCGAGCCCGCCGGGTTCGATCTACGACTACATCAAGGTCGCCTCCTTCTCCATCGGCTCCGACGGCGCGATCGACCAGTGGAGCCGGCGGGCCGCGCAGCTCTTCGGGATCCCGGCCGAGGAGGCCGTGGGCAAGGACCCCATCGAGGCCTTCGTCGCCGCGGACCTGCGCGAGCGCGGGCACCGCAAGATGGCGGAGATCCTGGACGGGCAGGAGTGGACGGGCGTCGTCCCGTTCCGGGTGCCCGCGCGCTCAGGGGAATCGGAAGCGGAACCGCATGCGGAGGCGCCGGCCGCGGCGGGCGCCGGGCCGACCGGGCTCGCCGAGATCTATGTGATGCCGACGACCACCGAGTCCGGCGAGCGGGCCGCGGTGTGCATCGTCGTCGACGTGCGGACCCTGCGCCACATCGAGACCGACCTCGCCGCCTCGCAGGCCATTTTCGGCCAATCTCCCTTCGGCTTCCTGCTGTTCGGCACCGACCTCAAGGTCCAGCGCACCAACCGCACCCTGACCTCGGTCTTCGGCGGACACGTCGACGACCACCGCGGCCGCACCGTCCACGACTACCTGCCGCGGCACGAGGCGGACCGCGTGCAGGGCGCGCTGCGCCGGGTCCTGGAGACGGGTGACGCGGTCACCGACATGCAACTGGTCGGCCCCGCACCGGAGTCCACGGAGCGGCGGCACTGGTCCATCAACCTGTACCGCGTGCACAGCGGTTCGGGCCGCCCCATCGGCGTCGCCGGACTCGCCACGGACGTCACGCGCAGGCACGCGGCCGCCCGCGAGGCCGCGCACGCCCGCCGCAACCTGGCGCTCCTGAACGAGGCGGGCTCCCGCATCGGCAACTCCCTCGACCTGGAGACGACCGCCCGCGAACTCCTCGACGTCGTCGTCCCCGGCTTCTGCGACCTCGCCTCCGTCGACCTGTACCAGGGTCTGCTCGCCGGCGACGAGACGCCGCCTGGCCTCGCCGACGGCAGCGCCGAACTGCGCAGGGTGGCCGCCGCGAGCGCCGTCGCCGACGTGCCGTTCCTCGATCTGGGGGGCGAGGCCCCCGTCAACGTAGGGGCGGTGCACCGCTTCTCGTTCAACTCGCCCTGTGCGAACGCGCTGCGCACCGCGCGCCCGCAGACGCTGCCCACCGAGCAGCGCGGCCTCGTGCAGTCCACGCTCGCCGTGCCGATGGTCGCGCACGACACCGTCGTCGGGCTCGTGCAGTTCTCCCGCACGAAGGGCAGCGAGCCGTTCACCGAGCGGGACCGGGCGCTCGCCATGGAGCTGGCCGCGCGCGCCGCGGTCTGTATCGACAACGCGCGCCTGTACCGCCGCGAGCACGAGCGCGCGCTGATCCTGCAGCGCTCCCTGCTCCCGCCGGACGACCCGGAGGCGGCCGGGCTCGACATCGCCTGCCGCTACCGGCCGGGCAACGCCGCGACCGAGGTCGGCGGCGACTGGTTCGACGTCATCGAACTCCCCGGCCACCGCACCGCTTTGGTCGTCGGCGACGTCATGGGCCGCGGCCTGCGCGCCGCCGTCGCCATGGGCGAACTGCGCACCGCCGTACGGACGTTGTCCCTGCTCGACCTCGAACCGGCCGAAGTGCTGAGCGCGCTGGACGAGATCGCCCGCGGACTCGGCACCCCCGGCGGCGCCCAGCAGGGCACCCGCCAGGCCCGCACCGCCCGCTCCTTCGGCGGCGAGGACCTCTCCGAGGTGTACCTCGCCACCTGCGTCTACGCGGTGTACGACGCGGTCACCCGGCGCTGCACGTTCGCCAACGCGGGCCATCTGCCGCCGGTCCTCGTCGAGCCCGGCGAGGGCGCGCTCATGCTCGACGTGCCGCCGGGGATGCCGCTCGGCGTCGGCGGCGAGCCGTTCGAGGAGGTGGAGGTCGAGCTGCCGGAGGGCTCGCTGCTCGCCCTCTACACGGACGGCCTGGTGGAGTCCCGCGACCATCCGCTCGACGAGGGCCTCTCGGCCTTCCGCAACGCGCTGGACGACCCGTCCCCGGCTTTGGAGGACGTCTGCGACCACGTCCTCAACACCCTCGACACCCATCACGGCGAGGACGACATCGCGCTCCTCATGGCCCGGGTGCAGGGGCTGCCGAGCGGGAACGTCGGCGACTGGACGCTGCCGCGCGAGCCGAAGTCGGTGGGCAAGGCGCGCGAGTACGCGCGGGCACAGCTGCTGAGCTGGGACATGGAGAGCCTCGTCGACACGTCGGAGCTGCTGGTCAGCGAGCTGGTCACCAATGCGCTGCGGTACGGCGAGGGGGACATCAGGCTCCGCCTCCTCCTCGACCGGACGCTGGTGTGCGAGGTGTGGGACGCGGGCCTCGTGCAGCCGCGCCGCCGCAGGGCGCGGGACACGGACGAGGGCGGTCGCGGTCTTCAGCTCGTCGGGCTGCTGAGCGCGGCATGGGGCTCGCGCCGGACGCCGCGCGGGAAGACGGTCTGGTTCGAGCTGCCGCTGCCGGACGGGGAGACGGGCATGGCGGATCCGACGGAGGCGCTGCTCAGCCTGTTCTGAGCGGCTGTACGGCCGGTCCTCGTGGTGACGCGGAGCACATCCCTCCGACCCCCGTTGCATGGTCATGCATTCTCATGCATACTCTTCCTATGTCCAAGGTCCTCACCTCCCTCCCGGCCGGCGAGCGCGTCGGCATCGCCTTCTCGGGCGGCCTCGACACGTCGGTCGCCGTCGCGTGGATGCGTGACAAGGGCGCCGTCCCGTGCACGTACACCGCCGACATCGGCCAGTACGACGAGCCCGACATCGACGGCGTGCCCAGCCGAGCGAAGGCGTACGGCGCCGAGATCGCGCGTGCCGTCGACTGCAAGGCCGCCCTTGTCGAGGAGGGCCTTGCCGCGCTGACCTGCGGTGCGTTCCACATCCGCTCCGGCGGTCGCGCGTACTTCAACACGACGCCGCTGGGCCGCGCGGTCACCGGCACGCTCCTGGTGCGGGCGATGCTGGAGGACAACGTCCAGATCTGGGGCGACGGCTCGACGTACAAGGGCAACGACATCGAGCGGTTCTACCGCTACGGTCTGCTCGCCAACCCGAACCTGCGGATCTACAAGCCGTGGCTCGACGCGGACTTCGTGACCGAGCTCGGCGGCCGGCAGGAGATGTCGGAGTGGCTGGTCGCGCACGGCCTGCCCTACCGGGACTCGGCGGAGAAGGCGTACTCCACGGACGCCAACATCTGGGGTGCCACGCACGAGGCGAAGACCCTCGAGCACCTGAACGTCTCCCTTGAGACGGTCGAGCCGATCATGGGCGTCAAGTTCTGGGACCCGTCGGTGGAGATCCCCACCGAGGACGTCACGATCGGCTTCGAGAAGGGCCGCCCGGTCACGATCAACGGCAAGGAGTTCGCCTCCGCCGTCGACCTCGTGATGGAGGCGAACGCGATCGGCGGCCGCCACGGCCTGGGCATGTCCGACCAGATCGAGAACCGGATCATCGAGGCCAAGAGCCGCGGCATCTACGAGGCGCCGGGCATGGCCCTCCTCTTCGCCGCGTACGAGCGCCTGGTGAACGCGATCCACAACGAGGACACGGTCGCCCAGTACCACGCGGAGGGCCGGCGCCTCGGCCGCCTCATGTACGAGGGCCGCTGGCTGGACCCGCAGGCCCTGATGATCCGGGAGTCGCTGCAGCGCTGGGTCGGCGCCGCGATCACCGGTGAGGTCACCCTGCGGCTGCGGCGCGGCGAGGACTACTCGATCCTCGACACGACGGGCCCGGCGTTCTCGTACCACCCGGACAAGCTCTCCATGGAGCGCACCGAGGACTCGGCGTTCGGCCCGGTCGACCGGATCGGCCAGCTGACCATGCGCAACCTCGACATCGCCGACTCGCGCGGCAAGCTCGAGCAGTACGCGGGCCTCGGCCTCCTCGGCGAGGGCAGCCCGGTCGCCGGCGCGGCCCAGGCCGCGGTCACGGGCCTGATCGGCACCATGCCGGAAGGCGGCGCCCAGGCCATCGCCTCCCGCGGCGAGATCTCCGCGGAGGACGAGGCGCTGGACCGCGCGGCGATGGAATCCGGCACGGACTGACTCCGTCGGTCGACCAGTCATTGAAGGGGCGCCCCGAGCACGGGGTGCCCCTTCGGCATGTGATGGCGGCATCGTTCGCACACGTCTCGGGGCTCTGCCCCGGACCCCGCTGCTCAAACGCCGCAGGGGCTTTAAGTGCGACGGCGGATTTTGTTGCCGAGCCAGACCACCGGGTCGTACTTGCGGTCCGCCGCGCGTTCCTTCAAGGGGATCAGCGCGTTGTCCGTGATGTGGATGCCCTCGGGGCAGACCTCGGTGCAGCACTTGGTGATGTTGCAGTAGCCGAGGCCGTGGTCGTCCTGGGCGGTGGTCTTGCGGTCCAGGCCCGTTTCGGCGGCCGCGTCCAAGGGGTGCATGTCGAGTTCCGCGACGCGCATCAGGAAGCGGGGGCCCGCGAAGGCCGCCTTGTTGTCCTCGTGGTCACGGACGACGTGGCAGGTGTCCTGGCACAGGAAGCACTCGATGCACTTGCGGAACTCCTGCGAGCGGTCGACGTCCTCCTGCATCATCCGGTACTCGCCGGGGCCCACCCCGGCGGGCGGGACGAAGGCCGGGACCTCGCGGGCCTTGCGGTAGTTGAAGCCGACGTCGGTGACGAGGTCGCGGACCACCGGGAAGGCGCGCAGCGGCGTCACCGTGATCGTGTCGGTGCGTTCGAACACCGACATGCGCGTCATGCACATCAGACGTGGCCGCCCGTTGATCTCCGCCGAGCACGAACCGCACTTGCCCGCCTTGCAGTTCCAGCGGACCGCCAGGTCGGGGGCCTGCGTCGCCTGCAGCCTGTGGATGATGTCGAGGACCACCTCGCCGTCGTTCACCTCGACCTTGAAGTCCTCCAGGCCGCCACCGCCGACGTCGCCCCGCCACACCCGGAAGGCCGCCTCGTAGCTGCTCACTCGAAAAGCTCCTCTTCGGCCAGGTACTTCACCAGCTCCTCCTTCTCGAACAGGGCGAGCAGGTCGGGGCGGATCGGTTCGGTCGTCTCGCGGGTGAGGGTGATCTGGCCGCGCACCGGGTCGGTGGCCGCCAAACCGCCGGTGGGGTCCCGGAGTTGGCAGAGCAGATTCGCCCGCCGCCACTCACGGTTCATCGCCGGATGGTCCTCGCGGGTGTGCCCGCCGCGCGATTCCGTGCGCTCGAGGGCGGCCCGCGCCACGCACTCGCTGACCAGCAGCATGTTCCGCAGGTCGAGCGCGAGGTGCCAGCCCGGGTTGAACTGCCGGTGCCCCTCCACCCCGGCCCGCCGCGCCCGCACCCGCAGATCCGCGAGCTTGCGCAGCGCCTGCTCCATCTCGCCCTCCCGCCGGATGATCCCGACGAGATCGTTCATCGCCTGCTGCAGCTCCTGGTGCAGGGTGTACGGGTTCTCGGGTGTGACGCCCTCCTCCTGGCCCTCCGCCGAGAAGGGGCGCAGCGCCTCCGCCGCCGCCGTGTCGATCTGCTCGTCCGCGACCCCAGGACGGGCCGTGCGCGCCTCCGCGTACGTCGCCGCGTGCAGCCCCGCCCGGCGGCCGAAGACCAGCAGGTCGGAGAGCGAATTGCCGCCGAGCCGGTTGGAGCCGTGCATACCGCCGGCCACCTCGCCGGCCGCGTAGAGCCCGGGTACGCCGCGCGCCGCCGCCGTGTCCGAGTCGACCGCGATGCCGCCCATCACGTAGTGGCAGGTCGGCCCGACCTCCATCGCCTCTGCCGTGATGTCGACGTCCGCCAGCTCCTTGAACTGGTGATACATGGACGGCAGTCGGCGCCGGATCGTGTCGGCGGGCATGCGGGTGGACACGTCGAGGAAGACGCCGCCGTGCGGAGAGCCGCGGCCCGCCTTCACCTCCGCGTTGATGGCCCGCGCCACCTCGTCGCGCGGCAGCAGCTCAGGGGGTCGGCGGTTGTGGTCCGGGTCCTCGTACCAGCGGTCGCCCTCCTCCTCCGACTGCGCGTACTTCTCCTTGAAGACATCGGGCACGTAGTCGAACATGAACCGCTTGCCCTCGGAATTGCGCAGCACCCCGCCGTCGCCGCGCACCGACTCCGTGACGAGGATCCCCTTCACCGAGGGCGGCCAGACCATGCCCGTCGGGTGGAACTGGACGAACTCCATGTTGAGCAGTGGGGCGCCCGCCAACAGGGCCAGCGCGTGGCCGTCGCCCGTGTACTCCCACGAGTTCGACGTCACCTTGAAGGACTTGCCGATGCCGCCGGTCGCGAGCACCACGCTGGGCGCCTCGATGACGAAGAAGCGTCCGCTCTCGCGCTCGTAGCAGAAGGTGCCGGAGACCGCCCCCGCCTCGTCCTTCAGGACCCGGGTGACCGTGCACTCCTGGAAGACCTTCAGGCGGGACTCGTAGTCGCCGGTCTCCTTGAAGTCCTCCTGCTGGAGCTGGACGATCTTCTGCTGGAGCGTGCGGATCAGCTCCAGGCCGGTCCGGTCGCCGACGTGCGCGAGCCGCGGGTACTCGTGCCCGCCGAAGTTGCGCTGCGAGATCCGTCCGTCGCCCGTCCGGTCGAACAGGGCGCCCCAGGTCTCCAACTCCCATACGCGGTCGGGGGCTTCGCGTGCGTGCAGCTCCGCCATCCGCCACTGGTTGAGGAACTTGCCGCCGCGCATCGTGTCGCGGAAGTGCACCTGCCAGCTGTCCCCGGAGTTCACATTGCCCATGGAGGCGGCGATGCCGCCCTCCGCCATCACCGTGTGCGCCTTGCCGAACAGCGACTTGCAGATCACCGCCGTACGAGCGCCCCGTTCACGCGCCTCGATCGCGGCCCGCAGCCCCGCGCCACCGGCGCCCACCACGACAACATCCCACTGCTGCCGCTGCACTACAGACATCAGAAGAACCTCGGATCATCGAAAGCACCGGACGCGACCAGATACACGTAGAAGTCGGCGAGCGCCACGCTCACCAACGAGGCCCAGGCGAGCAGCATGTGACGGGCGTTCAGCTTCCCGACCCAGCCCCAGAGCCGATACCGCACCGGATGCTTCGAGAAGTGCTTGAGGCGGCCGCCGACGATGTGCCGGCAGGAGTGGCAGGAGATCGTGTAGGCCCAGATCAGCGCGATGTTCAGCAGGAAGACGAGCGTGCCGAGGCCCATGTGGCCCCACTCGTACTTCTCGTCGCGGAACGACAGCACGGTGTCGTACGTCAGGATGCAGGCGACGAGGACGGCTGCGTAGAAGAAGTAGCGGTGGATGTTCTGCAGGATCAGCGGGAACTTCGTCTCGCCGCTGTACTTCTTGTGCGGCTCCGCCACCGCGCAGGCCGGCGGCGAGGCCCAGAAGCCGCGGTAGTAGGCCTTGCGGTAGTAGTAGCAGGTCAGCCGGAAGCCGAGCGGGAAGATCAGGATGAGCAGCGCGGGGGACAGGCCCCACCAGCTGCCGAAGATCTCCCAGTTGGGGCCGTGCCGCATCGGTTCGCAGTTGTCCGCGAGGCAGGGCGAGTAGAACGGCGAAACGTACGGGGCCGCGTAGTAGTCGGCGTTCGCGAAGGCCCGCCACGTCGAGTAGACGATGAAGGCGAGCAGTCCGCCCGCGGTCGCGGCCGGGGCCAGCCACCAGCGGTCCGTGCGCAGATGGGGCGCGGCGATCGCGGCACGCGTCCGGCCTCGGACGCCGGTGCCGCCTTTCGTATGGGGTTCTTCGGTACTGGTGGGTTCCGTGCCGGTGGCCAACGAAGCCTCCGCTCGCAGGGACGGGGGGATGGGGGAGTGCGGACAGAGCGGCGTGGACGGGTCGGGCGGATCAGGGCGCGTGCCGGTCCCGCGCGCCGAGCCCCTCGTCGTCCGAGTCGGTCCACAGGGAGCTGTCGTACGGGGCGTCGGGGATCGTCACGAGATCGGGGCGGCGCGGCGCGTCCGGGCTCGCGGCCGACTCGCGCAGCAGGGCGACGCTCTCGCGCAGATGTGCGGTGTCGGCGCGGACCCGGCGCAGATCCGGGCCTCCCGCGACGCCCTCGAGCTGGGGCTGCAGGCGCCCGACGGCGCGCGCGAGCTCGTCGACACAGCGCTGAACCGCCGTCAAGTCGTCGTGCAGGGACATGACTTGGCCTCACTTCCGCTGGTGCGGCGGAGTTGCTCATGCGCCTGCGAGTGTCGCGCGTCACATTGCCGTTTGTGAAGGGATCCGTGCGGATTGCCGGTGTACGCCGTGGTGCGTGCCCGCGAATTCACGCCGTCGGGGCGGGGCGGGGTGGAGCTGCTTTGGGCCGCACGGGTGGCTTCCGGGCGGTCTGCGGGCGTGTCGGACGGCGCCCCTCCGCACATCCACTTCAGTTGGCCGATAGATGTGATCAGCTCCATATACCGCCAAACGAGACAAACCGGCCAGCCCCGGAGGTACCCGTGATGCCCCACGTCCCAAGGCGCCCAGGAGCCGCCGCACGCTCGGCCGCGTTCCTCGTGAGCGGCGCGCTCGCCGTGACCGCGCTCGCCGGCTGCGGCTCCAGCGACGAATCGGGTCGGCCCGCCGCCGCGCCCGACGTCGCCTCGGCCGCCCGCACGCAGGTCAAGGACGGCGGCACGCTGCGGTGGGCGATCGACGACGTGCCGCAGACCCTCAACGCCTTCCAGGCCGACGCGGACGCGGCCACGAGCCGGGTCACCGGGGCCGTGCTGCCCTCGATGTTCCGGCTCGACGCCGAGGGGCGTCCGCAGGCCGACCCCGACTACCTGGAGAAGGCCGAGGTCATCAAGACCGAGCCCAAGCAGGTCGTGCTGTACAAGCTGAACCAGCAGGCGGTGTGGAGCGACGGCCGGGAGATCGGCGCCGCGGACTTCGCCGCGCAGTGGCGCGCCCTGTCGGGGAAGAACAGCGCGTACTGGACCGCCCACAACGCGGGCTACAACCGCATCGAGAACGTCGAGCGCGGCAAGAACGACCTGGAGGTCAGGGTCACGTTCGCCAAGCCGTACGCGGACTGGCGCTCGCTGTTCTCGCCGCTGTACCCCAAGGACGTCATGGGGACCCCGGACACCTTCAACGAGGGCGCGCGCGGCAAGCTCAAGGTGACCGCGGGCCCCTTCGCGCTCGACGAGCTCGACCGGGACGGCAAGCAGGTCACGCTGGAGCGCAACCCCCGCTGGTGGGGCCGCCCCGCCAAGCTGGAGAAGCTGGAACTCACCGCAGTGCCGCGAGACAAGCGGCCCGCCGCGCTCGCCGCCGGCAAGCTCGACCTCGCCGACGTCGACCCGGAGGCCGCCGAGCGCATCGCGTACGCGGCCCGCGACAAGGGCGCGTCAGGACCGCTCGCGCACGGGCCAGGCTCCGGCGTCACCTCAGGTGACGCGCTGCGCTCCTGGGCGCGGGCGCACAACGAGGACTGGGAGGTCGCCGAGGCTGAGCTCGAGGCCCGCGCGAAGACCCGCAAGGCCGTCAAGAAGTACGCGAAGGAGCAGGCGGGCCTGAACGGCTTCGTCGTCCGCAAGTCCCTCGAACCGGCCTACACGCAGCTCGCCCTGAACGGTTCGACCGGCCCGCTCGCCGACGAGCGGGTGCGCCAGGCCGTGGCCCGCGCCCTCGACCGGGGCAAGCTCGCGCAGAGCGTGCTCAAGCCGCTGGGGCTTCCGGCCAGGACCGTCGGCAGCCACCTCGCCCTGTCCGGGCAGGCCGCGTACGCCGACAACAGCGACGCGCTCGGCAAGCAGGACGCCGACAAGGCGCAGGCGCTGCTCGCGGAGGCGGGCTGGGTGCGCGGCGGCCCGATCGAGGGGCAGACGGAGAAGCCCAAGACGGCGGGCGGCAAGGCGCAGGGCGCCGCGGCCGAGTCCGACGACGGCACGTACATCATGGGCGAGGACGACCAGAAGCCCGCCGACGACGCCAAGCCCGGCGACGCCGCGCCCCCGCTGCTCGGTCCGGGCGCCCTCGCCGCCGCCCAGCACTCCGCGCTCCTGCACCAGGCCGACGCCGCGAAGGTGCGCTCCGCCGAGCGGGAGGGGAAGCACGCGGGCGACGCCAAGCAGGGCGCGGCCCCCGGCGCGTACGCCCCGAAGGGGACCCCCGCTCCGCAGCAGGCCGCCGCGAAGGACGCGGGCGAGGCCGGGGGCAAGGACGGTGCCAAGGCCGGCGCCGCCACCGGGCAGATGGTCAAGGACGGCAAGCCGCTGACCCTGAACTTCGTGCTGCCCTCCGGGCCCGACGCCGAGCAGCTGCAGTCCGTCGCCGACCGGATCTCGGCGATGCTGCAGAAGATCGGCGTGCGCACGGACATCACGAAGGTCGACGACGAGACCTACTTCAAGGACCACATCGCGGCCGGCGACTACGACATGGCGCTGTACTCGTGGCCCGGCTCCGCCTACCCGGCCACCGACGCCCGCCCGATCTACGCCAAGCCGGTCCCGGCCGCCGACGGCGAGCTCACGGTCGAGCAGAACTACACGCGGGTCGGCACCGACCACATCGACCAGCTCTTCGACCAGGCCGTGGGGGAGCTCGACCAGGAGAAGGAGCGCTCGCTCGTCCGGCAGGCCGACGAGCGCATCTGGGCCGCCGCAGGATCGATTCCGCTGTACCAGCGGCCCGAACTGGTGGCGGCGAAGGCGAACCTGGTGAACGCCGGGGCGTTCGGCTTCCAGGAGCCCTCCTACGAGGACATCGGCTTCCTGAAGCCGGGCGGCAAGCTCGGCGGCTCACCTGCGCAGGACGCAGGCTGACCTGCGGTTTCTTCGGGCGGGCCGCTACTTGGGGAGCGGCCCGCCCGGCCCGGCTGAGCCGCAGGGCGCCAAGACACGTAGCATGGGGTGAGGCCGTGGCATGTCCAGCCCGGCAGGGCCCGCGTAAAGCAATGAGCGCGCAGCCGACCACTCACTCCAGGAGTACGCCTCACTATGGCCACGCGCCACGACATCCGTAACGTCGCCATCGTCGCTCACGTCGACCACGGCAAGACCACCATCGTCGACGGCATGCTGAAGCAGGCCGGTGCCTTCGCCGCCCACCAGCTGGAGTCGGTCGACGATCGCGTGATGGACTCGAACGACCTGGAGCGTGAGAAGGGCATCACGATCCTCGCCAAGAACACGGCGGTGAAGTATCACCCCAAGGCCGGCGAGGACCCGATCACGATCAACATCATCGACACCCCCGGCCACGCCGACTTCGGTGGCGAGGTCGAGCGCGGCCTGTCGATGGTCGACGGTGTCGTCCTGCTCGTCGACGCGTCCGAGGGCCCGCTCCCGCAGACCCGCTTCGTGCTGGGCAAGGCGCTCAAGCAGCGGCTCCCCGTCATCCTGTGCATCAACAAGACGGACCGCCCCGACGCGCGGATCGACGAGGTCGTCAACGAGACGTACGACCTCTTCCTCGACCTCGACGCGGACGAGGACCAGATCGAGTTCCCGATCGTCTACGCCTGCGGCCGTGACGGCGTCGCCTCGATGACCAAGCCGGAGGACGGCACGGTCCCGGCCGACTCCACGAACCTCCAGCCGTTCTTCACGACGATCCTGGAGCACATCCCGGCTCCGACGTACGAGGAGAACGCCCCGCTCCAGGCGCACGTCACCAACCTGGACGCCGACAACTTCCTCGGCCGTATCGCGCTGCTCCGCGTCGAGCGCGGCGAGCTGCGCAAGGGCCAGACCGTGGCCTGGATGAAGCGCGACGGCGAGATCCAGAACGTCCGCATCAGCGAGCTGCTGATGACCGAGGCGCTCACCCGCAAGCCCGCCGAGGTCGCGGGCCCCGGTGACATCTGCGCCGTCGCCGGTATCCCGGACATCATGATCGGCGAGACGCTGGCCGACCCGGAGAACCCGGTCGCCCTGCCGCTGATCACGGTGGACCAGCCCGCGATCTCCATGACCATCGGTACGAACACCTCGCCGCTGGTCGGCCGCGGTGGTGGCGGCAAGGGCGCCGACGCGAAGAGCAGCGTCAAGGACCGCAAGGTCACCGCCCGCCAGGTCAAGGACCGCCTGGAGCGCGAGCTGATCGGTAACGTCTCGCTGCGCGTCCTGGAGACCGAGCGCCCCGACGCCTGGGAGGTGCAGGGCCGCGGTGAGCTGGCGCTCGCCATCCTCGTCGAGCAGATGCGCCGTGAGGGCTTCGAGCTGACGATCGGCAAGCCGCAGGTCGTCACCAAGGAGATCGACGGCAAGACGCACGAGCCGGTCGAGCGCATGACGGTGGACGTCCCCGAGGAGCACATGGGCGCCGTCACGCAGCTCATGGGCGTCCGCAAGGGCCGCATGGACAACATGTCGAACCACGGCTCCGGCTGGGTCCGCATGGAGTTCGTCGTCCCGTCGCGCGGCCTCATCGGCTTCCGTACGGAGTTCCTGACGAACACCCGCGGTACGGGTATCGCGCACTCCATCCACGAGGGCCACGAGCCGTGGTTCGGCACCCTGCAGACCCGTAACAACGGTTCGCTGGTCGCCGACCGTGCCGGCTCGGTCACCCCCTTCGCGATGATCAACCTCCAGGAGCGCGGTGTGCTGTTCACCGAGCCCGGCACCGAGGTGTACGAGGGCATGATCGTCGGTGAGAACTCGCGCGCCGACGACATGGACGTGAACATCACCAAGGAGAAGAAGCTCACCAACATGCGCGCCGCGTCCGCGGACTCCACGGAGAACGTGGTCCCGGCCCGCAAGCTCTCCCTGGAGCAGTCCCTGGAGTTCTGCCGCGACGACGAGTGCGTCGAGGTGACCCCGGAGGCCGTTCGCATCCGCAAGGTCGTCCTGGACCAGAAGGAGCGCGGCCGCAGCGCCTCGCGCGCCAAGCACAGCTGACCTGACGGCAGTTGGGCCCGGTACCCCTTCGGGGGGTGCCGGGCCCTTTGCGTTGCCGCTAGTCTTCACGCGGTCTACGCGCAGTGACGCCCGCGGTCGTTCTGTCTCCCAACAGAGGGTCAAGAACCGGGCGAGCGCAAGTGATTAAGTCCATTCCCGAGTCCGGAATCCGGACGTGGATGGTCGATAGATATGTAACACGTCCGTTTCGTGACCCTCTATCTCGGATCTGTTTGTCCGGATTTTGGGAGAAGTACGCATCAGGTGTGATCGAACCGAGACCAAAAGAGTGTGGTCGCGACAGCGACTGTGGCTAATAGTGGTCCGCGTAGAGCTCGGGTCAATGGGTCACGCGCTAAGGGGGGCGGCGACTCGCGAGCGCACTGAGGCAGCGTCAACTTCGCCGTCAGGGGTGTCGACGGGGTGACGGTCTTCTGCCTCCACTTGCAGTGAACGAAGTGGACTCATGAGGAGGCGGTCGAGGTGGCGATCCGACGCTGCGACGGTTTTTGACAGTTCCTCAGGGGTGGGCCTCACCCCAGTCGTTGGTCCTTCTCGCGCGCTTCGAGTGACGTACGCCGTGCGACGGCCGCCGGATTGCTTCCGCCTCCGATGGCCTCCGATACCTGTGAAACGGACGAATCATGACAAGTCCAATCGAGATTGAGGGCGCCGAGACCTCTTCCGCCTTGGACAAGGAGAGCGCGCCGCAGGGCGACGCGAAGGAGCCCAAGAAGCTCGAGGGGCGCAGCCCCGGTCAGTTGATGTGGCGGCGCTTCAAGCGGGACAGGACGGGTGTCATATCCGCCTGGATCGTCATCGCCTTCTTCGCGATAGCCGCGCTCGCCCCGGTCATCTGCAGCCTGTACGGCAAGGACCCGTACACCTTCTACGGCCAGGACGACCCCACGCTCCTCAACGAGTTCAACCTGCCGGCAGGGCCCAACGGCGGCATGTCGCCCGAGCACTGGTTCGGCATCGACCCGAACTACGGGCGCGACGTCTTCGCGTATCTCCTCTACGGCATGCGGACGTCGCTCTACACCGCGCTGTGCGCGACCATCGGCATGGTGATCCTCGGCGTCGTGCTCGGCCTTCTGGGCGGCTACTTCGGCGGCAAGATCGACTACTGGCTCGGCCGGCTCACCGACTTCATGATGGCGCTGCCCAACCAGCTGTTCATGGTCGCGGCCATGCCCGTCATCGTCACCGTCTTCGTGGCCCCCGACGAGGAGACGCCGGTCTACGTCCGGTTCCTCGCCATCACCGGCATCATGTGGCTGCTCACCTGGATGACCCTGGCCCGCCTGGTGCGCGCGGTGACGCTGTCGCTGCGCGAGCGGGAGTTCGTCGAGGCGGCCAAGGTCGCCGGCGCCTCGCCCTGGCGGATCATCCGCAAGGAACTGCTGCCCAACCTGGTGACGCCGATCATCGTGCAGGGCACCTACCTGCTTCCCAGCACCATCCTCTCGGTCGCCTTCCTCTCCTTCGTCGGTGTCGGCTACCAGGACCCCACGCCCGACTGGGGCCTGATGTTCGCGACGGCGGCGAAGATCTACGAGGTGGACCCGACCTACTTGTACTTCCCGGGTGTCGCCATGGTCGTCTTCTTCGTGGCGTTCAACCTCTTCGGTGACTCGGTCCGGGACGCGTTCGATCCCAAGACCGGACGCTGACAAGGCCTCACCGAGGGTCGCTGCCACCCGGGCGCCGGACCGACACAGCCGGATGCGTCAGGCAGCACACAAGGATCACTACTCACAGGCAGGTGGATTCAACTCCATGAGCATCCTTCGTTCGCGCACGGCGCAGGCGACGATCGTCGCCGCCGCTGTCGGCGCCCTCACGCTGACCGGCTGCAGCAGCGGCAGCAACGACAACGACAAGACCGTGGGCAAGTCCAAGACCGATGCGAAGGCCCAGGCCAAGCCGGTCATCATGGGCACCGCGCAGCAGTCGGTCGGCCCCGCCAAGGCGGTCCCGGGCGCCAAGAAGGGCGGCACGGTCCAGGTCTACCAGGAGACCGACTTCTCGCACCTCGACCCGGGGCAGATATACGTCTCCGACGCCGGTCTGCTCTCCAAGCTCCTCTACCGTGGCCTGACCACGTACACCGAGGACGACAAGGGCACCCAGACGGTCGTCGGTGACCTCGCCAAGGACGCGGGCAAGTCCTCGGACGGCGGCAAGACCTGGACCTTCGAGCTGAAGGACGGGGTCAAGGACGAGAACGGCCACACCATCACGTCGGCCGACATCCGGCACTCCATCGAGCGCCTGTACTCCTCGTTCCTGACGGACGGTCCGACGTACATCCAGCAGTGGCTGTCCGGCTCCGGCACCTCGTACCGCAAGGCGTACAAGGGCCCGTACGAGGGCAAGCACCTGCCGAAGTCGGTCCTGGACACCCCGGACGACAAGACCATCGTCTTCCACTTCAAGGAAGCCCACACCGACGTCCCGCAGGCCCTGGCCATGGCGGCGTACTCGGTCGTGCCCGAGAAGACGGACACCAAGCAGAAGTACGACCAGAAGCCGGTCGCCACCGGCCCGTACAAGATCTCGGCCTACAAGCCGGGCAAGAGCCTCAAGCTCGTCCGCAACGACAAGTGGGACGAGAAGACGGACCCGATGCGCCACAACTACGTGGACGGGTTCAACATCGACTACAACGTCTCCAAGGCCGACCAGACCAAGACGATCCTGGCCGACCGCGGAGAGGCCAAGAACGCCGTCATGTTCTCCGGCCAGATCGACGCCACCCAGCTGCAGAAGATCACGACCGACAAGAAGGTCATGAAGCGCACGGTGCAGGGCTACGGCCCGTACGTGTGGCAGCTGAACATGAACATGGACCGCATCAAGGACAAGAAGATCCGCGATGCCATCGCCCTGGCGATCCCGGCCACCGCGGCCGGCCACGCCGACGGCGGTGCCTACGGCGGTGACCCCGCCAACTCGCTGACGTCGCCCTCCACTCCGGGCTACGACGAGAAGCTCGACCCGTTCAACCGCGCCAAGAAGCCGAACGGTGACATCGCCGCGGCGAAGAAGCTGATCGACGAGGCCGGCGCCAAGGGCAAGAAGCTCGTCTACGCCTACGCCAACGTCGATGTCCGCGTCACGCAGGCGAACCTGATCATCAACAACCTGGAGAAGATCGGGCTCGACATCCAGAAGAAGGAAGTTGACCAAGCCACCTGGTACGAGCAGATGGGCAAGGTCAAGAACGGCATGGACCTGTACATGACCGGCTGGGGCCAGGACTGGGCCGACGGCAACACCGTCTTCCCGCCGTCGTACGACGGTGCCAACATCCAGGACGGCGCCTCCAACTACTCCCACGTCAACGACAAGCACGTGAACGCCGAGAGCGCCCGCATCCAGAAGATCGCGGACGCGGCCGAGCGCGCCAAGGAGTACGCGAAGCTCTCCAAGTACATCTCGGAGAAGATCAACCCGGCCGCCCCGATCTACTACACGAAGATCTTCCAGATCGCCGGCTCCAACGTGGGCGGTCTGCGCTACTCGTCGGTGACCAACTACACCGACCCGACGCGGATCTTCCTCAAGAAGTAGTTCGCACAAGGCAGTTCCCGGGGGTGAGGGCGCGGCGGAGCCCTCGCCCCCGGGCCGCCGCACATCCCCTCCTGGTCTCCCACCGCCACCGTCCTGAGAGCAGCTTTCTGCCATGCTTCGATTTCTCATACGCCGGACGTCTGGCGCAGCACTCATCCTTCTGCTGATCAGCGCCTTCACGTTCTTCATGTACTTCGCCATCCCACAGGACCCGGCGACGCTCGCGTGCGGCAAGAACTGCACCCCGGACGCGCTGGCGATCATTCACAAGAACCTGGGGCTCGATCAGCCGATTCCGGTGCAGTACTGGGAGTTCCTCAAGGGGATCTTCGTCGGCCGTGACTTCGCGGTGGGCCACTGCGACGCCCCGTGCTTCGGCGTCTCGTTCCGGAACAACCAGATGGTCTGGGACACGATGATGGACCGTCTCCCGCTGACCCTCTCGCTGATGCTCGGCGGCCTGGTCGTCTTCCTCACCGCCGGTCTGGGCGCCGGTCTGCTCGCCGCCCGCTTCCGCGGCACCTGGATCGACAAGCTCTTCTCCGGCGCCTCCCTGGTGACCAGCTCGTTCCAGATCTACCTGCTCGGCCCGATCGTGATGGGCATCTTCGTCTACAGCACCGGCTGGCTGAAGGCGCCCAAGTACGTGTCGTTCTGGGAGAACCCGGCGTCCTGGTTCATGGGCCTGCTGATCCCCTGGATCGTGATGGCGACGATCTTCACCGCCAACTACACGCGCATGGCGCGCTCCTCGATGATCGAGCAGCTCCAGGAGGAGCACGTCAGGGCCGCCAAGGCCAAGGGCATGAGCAGTCGCTTCGTGTTCTTCCGGTACGCCTGGCGCGGCTCGCTCATCCCGATCATCACCATCCTCGGCATGGACATCGCCTCGCTGCTCAGCGGCGGCATGGTCACCGAACTGACCTTCAACCTCTCGGGGATGGGCCGACTGGCGATCACGTCGGTCACCGGGAAGGACCTGCCCGTCCTCATGGGCGTCATGATCGTCAGCGCCGCCTTCATCATCATCTGCAATGTCGTCGTGGACGCCCTGTACGCCGTGATCGACCCGCGCGTGCGGCTGTCCTAGGAGAACTCCCGTGACCACACTCACCAAGCCCGAGGACGCCCCGGCCCCGACCGGTTCCGACGCGTTCTTGTCGGTACGCGACCTGCGGGTGCAGTTCTCCACAGAGGACGGCGCCGTCAAGGCGGTGGACGGCCTCTCCTTCGACCTCGAGCGCGGCAAGACGCTCGGCATCGTCGGCGAGTCCGGCTCCGGCAAGTCGGTCACCAACCTGACCGTGCTCGGCCTGCACCCCAAGAAGAACACCACCATCGACGGCGAGATCCTCCTCGACGGCAAGGAGCTCCTCACCGCCACGGAGCTGGAGATGGAGAAGCTCCGCGGCAACAAGATGGCGATGATCTTCCAGGACTCGCTGACCGCGCTCTCGCCGTACTACACGGTGGGCCGGCAGATCGCCGAGCCGTTCCGCAAGCACACCGGCGCCTCCAAGAAGGAGGGCCGGGACCGGGCCATCGAGATGCTGGAGAAGGTCGGCATCCCGCAGCCCAAGCAGCGCGTCGACGACTACCCGCACCAGTTCTCCGGCGGTATGCGCCAGCGCGCCATGATCGCCATGTCGCTGGCCTGCAACCCCGAACTGCTCATCGCCGACGAGCCGACCACGGCCCTCGACGTGACGGTCCAGGCGCAGATCCTCGACCTGCTCAAGGACCTGCAGCAGGAGTTCGGCTCCGCGATCATCATGATCACCCACGACCTGGGCGTCGTCGCGAACATGGCCGACGACCTGCTCGTCATGTACGCGGGCCGGGCCGTCGAGCGGGGCAGCGTGCGCGAGGTGCTCAAGCAGCCCCAGCACCCCTACACCTGGGGCCTGCTGGGCTCGATGCCGCGGCTGACCTCGGACATCGACGAGCCGCTGCTGCCGATCCCCGGATCGCCGCCGTCGCTGCTCAACCCGCCCTCGGGCTGCCCGTTCCACCCGCGCTGCGCCTTCACCGACAAGGTGTCCGGCGAGCGCTGCTCGGGCGAGCGTCCGGCCCTCCCGGCGGGGCGCGGTTCCGCCTGCCACCTGACGGCGGACCAGAAGCAGCAGGTGTTCATCGAGACGATTCAGCCCCGGCTGGGCTGAGCAGAGACCGGCGACTGGGGCATGACCATGAGCGACAACAAGAGCAACACCACCACGGCGGTCGCCGACGCGATCCCCGGCCAGCGCGACCGCGACACCGAGCCGCTGCTCCAGGTCCAGGGACTGCAGAAGCACTTCCCGATCAAGGGCGGCTTCCCGATCCGCCGCACCGTCGGCGCGGTCAAGGCCGTCGACGGCGTGGACTTCGAGGTCCACGCGGGCGAGAGCCTGGGCCTGGTCGGCGAGTCCGGCTGCGGCAAGTCGACCACGGGCCGCCTCCTGACCCGCCTGTACGAGCCCACGCAGGGCACGATCACGTACAAGGGCCAGGACATCAGCCACGCGAGCCGCAAGCAGCTGGCGCCGATCAGGTCCGAGATCCAGATGATCTTCCAGGACCCGTACGCCTCGCTGAACCCGAGGCAGACGGTCGGCTCGATCATCGCGGGCCCGATGGAGATCAACGGGATCAACCCGCCCGGCGGCCGGGAGAACCGGGTGCGCGAGCTCCTGGAGATCGTGGGCCTGAACCCGGAGCACTACAACCGCTTCCCGCACGAGTTCTCCGGCGGTCAGCGCCAGCGCATCGGCGTCGCCCGCGCGGTGGCCCTCGAGCCGAAGCTGATCGTGGCGGACGAGCCGGTCTCGGCGCTCGACGTGTCGATCCAGGCGCAGGTGGTGAACCTTCTGCAGGAGGTTCAGCGGGAGATGGGCATCGCGTTCGTCTTCATCGCCCACGACCTGGCCATCGTGCGGCACTTCTCGCAGCGGGTCGCCGTGATGTACCTCGGCAAGATCATGGAGATCGCGGACCGCGACTCGCTCTACAACCGGCCGCGGCACCCGTACACGCACGCGCTGATGTCGGCCGTGCCGGACGCGGACCTCGACGCCGACAAGCGGGAGCGGATCCGCCTGGAGGGCGACGTGCCCTCCCCGATCATGCCGCCGTCCGGCTGCCGGTTCCGCACGCGGTGCTGGAAGGCGCAGGACAAGTGCGCCACGGAGGAGCCCCCGCTGGTCCAGCTCGGGGGCAGCGAGTCGGGCCACCTCACGGCCTGCCACTTCCCGGAGGACCCGAGCATCGAGGCGCGTGCCGAGGACATCGTCCTCGACCCGGCCCTCGCGGCCCTGGAGGACGACGACAAGTCCTGACCCCCGGCTTCTTCCGCTGCCCGGCCCGGTGTTCGCACCGGCGCCGGGCAGCGGCATGTCGGGGCCAGGGGCCGTCGTCCCCCTTGCCCTCAGATGGGTGACACAACAGGCGTATCCGGTCCTTCACGGTTCCAATAGGCGCAAGGCTCGTCCCCGTACCGCCTCTGGAGGACTTTGATGCGCCTCGGCCTGCGTACCGGCGCCCTGGCCGCCGCCCTGGTGTTGGGCGTGCCCTGGCTCGCGTCCTGCGGTGCCACGGCCACCGAGTCGGGCATCGTGCGGGCGAAGTGGGGCGACCCGCAGAACCCGCTGGAACCCGCGAACACCAACGAGGTCAACGGCGGCAAGGTCCTCGACATGATCTTCCGGGGACTCAAGATCTACGACCCCGAGACGGCCGAGCCCAAGTACGCCGTCGCCAAGTCGATCACCAGCGACGACGCGCAGAACTTCAAGGTCACGCTGAAGGACGGCTGGAAGTTCGCCGACGGCACGAAGGTCACCTCGCGGTCCTTCGTCGACGCCTGGAACTACGCCGCCTACCTGCCGAACGCGCAGATCGGCGCCGACTTCTTCGGCTACATCGACGGCTACGACAAGGTCCACCCCGTCAAGGGGAAGCCCACCGCGAAGAAGCTGTCAGGGCTCAAGGTCGTCGACGACACGCACTTCACGGTCAAGCTCAATCAGAAGTTCTCGCTCTTCCCGGACATGCTCGGCTACGCCGCCTTCTCCCCGCTGCCGAAGAAGTTCTTCACCGACCACGACGCGTGGCTGGAGAAGCCCTTCGGCAACGGTCCGTACGAGGTCACGAACTACGAGCGCGGCGGCCGCATGCAGCTGCGCCTCAACGACCAGTACAACGGCACCAAGCCCCGCAACAAGGGCGTCGACCTGCTCGTCTACACCGACGACAACACCGCGTACACGGATGTCGTGGCCGGCCAGCTCGACGTGACCGACGCCGTCCCCGCCGAGCAGCTCAGCAATCTCCACAAGGACATCGACAACCGGTACATCAACACCCCGGCCGGCATCATCCAGACGCTGATGTTCCCGATGTACGACAAGGAGTGGGCCACCGCCGACGCCCTCAAGGTCCGCCGGGGCATCTCGCTCGCCATCAATCGCGAGCAGATCACCGACAAGATCTTCCAGAAGACCCGGATCCCGGCGAAGGACTGGACGTCCCCGGTCCTCCGCGAGGAGGGCGGCTACAACCCGGAGATCTGCGGCGACCGCTGCGAGTACAACCCCAAGGAAGCCAAGCGGCTGATCGACGAGGGCGGCGGCTTCCCGCACGGCAAGCTCGTCCTCAGCTACAACGCCGACACCGGCAACCACAAGCAGTGGATCGACGCCATCTGCAACAGCATCAACCGGGTCATGGGCAACTCGAAGTCCTGCGTCGGCAATCCGGTGGGCACCTTCGCCGACTTCCGTACGCAGATCCAGAGCGGCAAGTTCACGGGCCCGTTCCGCAGCGGCTGGCAGATGGACTACCCGCTGATCCAGAACTTCCTGCAGCCCGTCTACACCACGGGCGCCCCCAGCAACGACGGCAAGTGGAGCGACAAGCGGTTCGACGCGCTGATCAACAAGGCCAACGCGGACCCGGACCCGAAGAGCGCGATCAAGGACTTCCAGGACTCCGAGCGGATCCTCGCCGAGCAGCTGCCGGCGATCCCGCTCTGGTACCAGAACGGCACCGCCGTCTACGGGACCCGCGTGCACGACGTGAAGCTCAACCCCTTCAGCGTGCCGGTCTTCGAGGAGATGACCGTCAGTGACTGAGAACCGCGACCGCTCGGGTGACCTGAGGGAGGTGCCGTGGGGCGTTATGTGATCCGACGGCTGCTGCAGATGATCCCGGTGTTCATCGGCACCACGCTGCTGATCTTCCTCATGGTCAACGTCATGGGCGACCCGACCGCGGCGCTCTGCGGCGACAAGGCCTGCGACCCGGCCACCCAGGCGGCGCTGCGCGAGCAGTTCCACCTCGACAAGCCGCTGGCGCAGCAGTACCTGATCTACCTCGGCAACATCTTCCAGGGCGACTTCGGCACCGCCTTCAACGGGGACTCCGTCGCCGACCTGATGCTGCGCGCCTACCCCGTCACCATCAAGCTGACGTTCGTGGCGATCGTCTTCGAGATCGTCATCGGCATCGGCCTCGGCGTCATCACAGGACTGCGCCGCGGCAAGCCCATCGACACGGGTGTGCTCGTCCTGACCCTGGTCGTGATCTCCGTGCCGACGTTCGTGACCGGCCTCGTCGCCCAGCTCCTGTTCGGCATGCAGTGGGGGATCGTCAAGCCCTCGGTGGCGTACGAGGCGCCGCTGAGCGAGCTGATCCTGCCGGGCCTCGTCCTCGCCTCGGTCTCCCTCGCGTACGTGACCCGCCTGACCCGCACGTCCGTCGCCGAGAACGCCCGCTCCGACTACGTCCGCACCGCCGTCGCCAAGGGCCTGCCGCGGCGCCGCATCATCTGGCGGCACCTGCTGCGCAACTCGCTGATCCCGGTGGTCACCTTCATCGGCACCGACATCGGCGCCCTGATGGGCGGGGCCATCGTGACCGAGCGGATCTTCAACATCCGCGGCGTCGGCTACCAGCTCTACCAGGGCATCCTGCACCAGTCCTCGCCGACGGTGGTCGGCTTCGTGACCGTCCTGGTGATCGTCTTCCTGCTCGCCAACCTCATCGTCGACCTGCTCTACGCCGTCCTTGACCCGAGGATCCGCTATGCCTGAGCCCGTCACCCCGGTCACCGTCGAGGCCCAGCTGACGCCGGGCACGCCCGAGGGCGGCGGCGCGGAGGGGCCCGCGCGCTCCCTGTGGTCGGACGCCTGGCGCTCGCTGCGCCGCAACCCGGTCTTCATCGTCTCGGCGCTCATCATCCTGTTCCTGGTGATCGTCGCGATCTGGCCGCAGCTCCTCGCGAGCGGCGACCCCAACGACTGCGACCTCGCGCACGGCCAGGACACCTCCACCGCGGGACACCCCTTCGGCTACGACGCCCAGGGCTGCGACGTCTACACGCGCACCGTGTACGGGGCCCGGGCCTCGATCACCGTCGGCGTGTGCGCGACGGCCGGGGTGGCGCTCCTCGGCGGGATCCTCGGCGCGCTCGCCGGGTTCTTCGGACGGTGGGCGGACGCCCTGCTGTCCCGCGTCGCCGACATCTTCTTCGGCATCCCCGTCATCCTCGGAGGCCTGGTCCTGCTGTCGGTGGTCACGTCGACTACGGTGTGGCCGGTGGTCGGGTTCATCGTGCTGCTCGGCTGGCCGCAGATCTCCCGCATCGCCCGCGGCTCCGTCATCACCGTCAAGGAGAACGACTACGTGCACGCGGCGCGCACCCTCGGCGCCTCCAACTCCAGGATCCTGTTGCGCCACATCCTGCCGAACGCCGTCGCCCCGGTGATCGTCGTCGCGACCATCGCGCTCGGTACGTACATCGCCCTGGAGGCGACGCTCTCGTTCCTCGGCGTCGGCCTCAAGCCGCCCGCGGTCTCCTGGGGCATCGACATCTCCAACGCCGCCCCGTACATCCGCAACGCCCCGCACATGCTGCTGTACCCGGCGGGCGCGCTGGCCCTCACGGTCCTGGCGTTCATCATGCTCGGCGACGCGGTGCGCGACGCCCTCGACCCCAAGCTGAGGTAGTCGCACATGGCTCTGCTGGAAGTACGCGACCTGCACGTCGAGTTCCGTACGCGCGACGGCGTCGCCAAGGCGGTCAACGGCGTCAACTACACCGTCGACGAGGGCGAGACGCTCGCCGTCCTCGGCGAGTCCGGATCCGGCAAGTCCGTCACCGCGCAGGCCGTGATGGGCATCCTCGACATGCCGCCGGGCCGGATCGCCGGCGGCGAGATCCTCTTCAAGGGCCAGGACCTCCTGAAGCTCAAGGAGGAGGAGCGGCGCAAGATCCGCGGCGCCGAGATGGCGATGATCTTCCAGGACGCGCTGTCCTCGCTGAACCCCGTCCTGAGCGTGGGCGAGCAGCTCGGCGAGATGTTCGTCGTCCACAAGGGGATGTCGAAGAAGGACGCGCGGGCCAGGGCCGTCGAGCTGATGGACCGGGTGCGCATCCCGGCCGCGAAGGAGCGGGTGAGCCAGTACCCGCACCAGTTCTCCGGCGGCATGCGCCAGCGCATCATGATCGCGATGGCGCTCGCCCTGGAGCCCTCGCTGATCATCGCGGACGAGCCGACGACCGCTCTCGACGTCACCGTGCAGGCCCAGGTGATGGACCTCCTCGCCGAACTCCAGCGCGAGCTCAACATGGGGCTCATCCTCATCACCCACGACCTGGGCGTCGTCGCGGACGTCGCCGACAAGATCGCCGTCATGTACGCGGGCCGGATCGTCGAGCAGGCGCCGGTGCACGAGATCTACAAGGCGCCCGCCCACCCGTACACCAAGGGCCTGCTCGAATCGATCCCGCGCCTCGACCAGAAGGGCCAGGAGCTCTTCGCCATCAAGGGGCTCCCGCCGAACCTCATGAACATCCCGCCCGGCTGCGCCTTCAACCCGCGCTGCCCGATGGCGCAGGACGTGTGCCGCACGGACGTCCCGCCGCTCGCCCGCGTATCCGAGGACCGTCGCAGCGCCTGCCACTTCTGGAAGGAGACGCTCGATGCCGCAACACGGTAAGCACGTGAGCAAGGACGACCTGAAGCGCGAGGGCAGGATCGCCGAGCACCTCCTCCACAAGGCCCAGGCCGAGAACGACTACGCGCAGAACGGCTCGGTCTCGGGACACGAACCCCTCCTCCAGGTCCGCGGCCTGACCAAGCACTACCCGCTCACCCAGGGCGTCCTCGTCAAGAAGCAGATCGGCTCGGTGAAGGCCGTCGACGGGGTGGACTTCGACCTGGGGCAGGGCGAGACGCTCGGCATCGTGGGGGAGTCCGGCTGCGGCAAGTCGACCGTCGCGAAGATGCTGGTGAACCTGGAGCGCCCCACGGCCGGCGTCATCACGTACAAGGGCGAGGACATCACCACGCTGTCGGGGCGCGCCCTGAAGGCGGTCCGCCGCAACATCCAGATGGTCTTCCAGGACCCGTACACGTCCCTGAACCCCCGGATGACCGTCGGCGACATCATCGGGGAGCCGTACGAGATCCACCCCGAGGTGGCCCCGAAGGGCGACCGCAGGAAGAAGGTCCAGGACCTCCTCGACGTCGTCGGGCTCAACCCCGAGTACATCAACCGCTACCCGCACCAGTTCTCCGGCGGCCAGCGCCAGCGCATCGGCATCGCGCGCGGGCTCGCGCTGCGCCCCGAGATCATCGTCGCGGACGAGCCGGTGTCCGCGCTCGACGTGTCGGTGCAGGCGCAGGTGGTCAACCTCCTGGACCGGCTCCAGAACGAGTTCGACCTCAGTTACGTCTTCATCGCCCACGACCTGTCGATCGTGCGGCACATCTCCGACCGGGTCGGCGTGATGTACCTGGGCCGCATCGTCGAGATCGGCTCGGACGCGGAGATCTACGACCACCCGACGCACCCCTACACGCAGGCGCTGCTGTCCGCGGTGCCGGTGCCCGACCCGGAGGCGCGCGAGGGCCGCGAGCGCATCCTGCTCGCCGGTGACGTGCCCTCGCCGGCCAACCCGCCCTCCGGCTGCCGCTTCCGCACGCGCTGCTGGAAGGCGCAGCAGAAGTGCGTGGACGAGGTGCCGCTGCTGGCAGTGCCCGAGGTCTTCAAGGGCGGCGACACCCCGGCGAGCCACCCGTCGGCCTGCCACTTCGCGGAAGAGAAGCACGTCGTGCCGACGGAGTAGGGACCTGACGGGTCTTTACACGCGGGCAACGCGGCCGAAGCGGCGCCGATACGCGACCGCGCCAGAGTGTGTCGCGTACGGCCGTGCGGGTGCCGTAGAGCCGGGCCGGAGCACGCCATGTCGCTCCGGCCCGGACCTGTTCCGAGGCAGGCCTCAGAGCCCCAACGACCGCTTCAGGAAGTCGACCTGGAGCAGCAGCAGATTCTCGGCGACCTGCTCCTGCGGCGTCATGTGGGTCACGCCCGACAGTGGGAGCACCTCGTGCGGGCGGCCGTCCGCGAGCAGCGCGGAGGACAGCCGCAGGGCGTGCGCCACCACCACGTTGTCGTCCGCGAGCCCGTGCACGATCAGCATCGGCCGGTGCTGCTCGGCGGCCTCCGTGAGCCCGTCGTCGGTCACCACGGAACTCTTCGCGTACGTCTCCGGGGACATGGCCGGGTCGCCCAGGTAGCGCTCCGTGTAGTGCGTGTCGTACAGCCGCCAGTCCGTGACCGGGGCGCCCGCGATGCCCGCGTGGAAGACGTCGGGGCGGCGCAGCACGGCGAGCGCCGACAGATAGCCGCCGTAACTCCAGCCGCGCATCGCGACCTTGGACAGGTCGAGCGGGAACCGGTCGGCGAGCGCGTGGAGCGCCGTGACCTGGTCGTCGAGGGTGAGCGTGAAGTCGCCGTGGATCGACTTCTCGCGGCCGGGGGAGATGCCGGGTGTGCCGCGGCCGTCCGCGACGATCACCGCGAAGCCCTGGTCGGCGAACCACTGCGAGGTCAGATGCGGGTTGTGGGCGGCCACGACGCGCTGCCCGTGCGGGCCGCCGTAGGGATCCATGAGCACCGGCAGCGGCCCGTCCCCCTCCGCGTACGAGGAGGGGAGCAGCACGGCGCACGGGATGCCCGCCGCCTCCGTGAGCGTCACGCGCGGGGTGAGGAGGGGGCGCTCGGCGTGCGAGGCGATGAGGACCGCCTTCTCGGGGGTCTTCCCCTCGCGCTCCACGCGCGCCCGTGCGCCGGGTGAGTCGGGTGTGGCGGAGACGAGGACCGTCACGTCACCGGAGCGGACCGCGGAGTGCACGCCGGGCTCCGCGGAGACGCGCTGCGTGCCGAGTTCGTTGACCCGGTAGACGTGCACCTCGCCCGTCTCGGGGGACTCGGCGTCGGCCCCCGCGGAGGCGGAGACGAGGACGTCGCTCTCGCCCACGTCGAGCACCGCGCGCACGTGCAACTGGGGCCCCGTCAGCGGCCGCTCGCCCACCGCGAGGACCCGCGCGCCGCCCTCGTCGGCGATCCGCACGAGCTGCCCGCTCGGCGACCAGCACGGCACGCCGGGCAGCAGCTCCAGCCACTCGTCGTCCTCGTCGGCGTGCACCATGCGCGTCGAACCGTCGTCCGTGTTCACCGCCAGGTAGAGCGCGCTGCGCTGGTCGCGGGCCTGGACCAGGAGCAGCGGGGCACCGTCCGCGGACCAGTGCACGCGCGCCAGGTACGGGTATGCCTTGCGGTCCCAGGTGATCTCGGTGCGGGAGCCGTCGAGGTCGTAGGCGAACAGGCGCACCTCGGCGTTGGGCGTGCCGGCACGGGGGTAGGCGACGCGGGCCGGCTCCCGGTCCGGGTGCGCGGGGTCGGCGATCCACCAGCGCCGCACGTCCGCGTCGTCGGCGCGGGCCACGAGCAGCCGGTCCGAGTCGGGCGACCACCAGTGGCCGCGGTACCGGGACATCTCCTCCGCCGCGGCGAACTCTGCGAGCCCGTACGTCACGGTCTCCGACTCCGGCTCTGCGAGCGCCCGGTCGTCCTCGCCCTCCGCGCCGACGACGCGCAGCGCACCCTTGGAGACGTACGCGACGTGCCGCCCGTCCGGGGAGGGGCGGGGGTCCAACACGGGACCCGGCACCCGCAGTTCGCGCGCGGTGCCGACCCGCAGCTCCGCCGTGAACAGGCGCCCCGACAGGGCGAAGGCGGCCAACTCGGCGGCGGCGTCCGTCGCGTAGCCCACGATGCCCGCGCCGCCCTCCCGGCTGCGCTCGCGCCGGGCCCGCTCCTCGGCCGAGAGGTTCTCCGCCGCCCCGCCGAGCAGGGCCACCGGATCGGCGGCCACCCGTTCCTGACCAGCCGCCACGTCAAGCACCCACAGCGCGTTCGCCCGATCGGTACCCGAGGAGGAACGCAGAAAGACGACACGCTCACCGTCCGGCGCCACGGTGAAGGCCCGCGGCGCCCCCAAGGTGAAGCGCTGGGTACGCGCGTGCTGACGGGGGAAGGTCTCGATGGTCATTGATGAAGCCTAGGGCCCTCCTGGCGGATCCGGCTGGGTTCGGACGGCCGTGAACAATCGGTCGCGACTCCAGCGGGATCCGCCAGGAGGGCCCTGGGGAGAGATGTGGCGTGCGCGCCCCCGTGCGCTCCCGGTCGCATCGGGTGCTCCCTGATCGCGACTCGTGCGCGGGCACGGATAGTTATGATCGTTAGCAGTGCGTGGGTACGAGTCCGTCGGCGACCGGATCACTTTGGAGGAGGACCGCTGTGGCACTCTCGATCTCGGCCGTGGTGCTGTTCGCGATCATCGTCTTCATCCTGATCAAGAAGTCGGGACTGAAAGCGGGGCACGCGGTCGTGTGCGTGCTCCTCGGCTTCTACCTGGCGAGTTCGTCCGTCGCTCCCACGATCAAGGAGCTGACGACGAACGTGGCGGACATGGTCGGCGGCATCAAGTTCTAGCCGCGCCCGGTGTCGGTGGGGCGTTCTAGGCTGGGGGCATGACGGAAAAGCCAGGTCGGCGCCTGCTCCTCGTGCACGCCCACCCCGACGACGAGTCGATCAACAACGGCGCCACCATGGCCAAGTACGCCGCCGAAGGCGCCCAGGTCACCCTGGTGACCTGCACGCTCGGCGAAGAGGGCGAGGTCATTCCGGACGAACTGGCCCATCTCGCCCCGGACCGGGAGGACATCCTCGGCCCGCACCGGATCGGCGAGTTGGCCGCCGCCATGAAGGAGCTCGGCGTCACCGACCACCGCTTCCTGGGCGGCCCCGGACGCTTCCGCGACTCCGGAATGATGGGCGCCCCGCAGAACGAGCGGGAGGGCGCCTTCTGGGCCGCCGACCTCGACGAGGCCGCGGCGCACCTCGTCGCCGTGATCCGCGAGACCCGCCCGCAGGTCCTGATCACGTACGACCCCGACGGGGGGTACGGGCACCCCGACCACATCCAGGCCCACCGCGTCGCGATGCGCGCCGCCGAGCTCGCCGCCGAGACCGCCTTCCGGCGCGACCTCGGGGAGCCGCACGCGATCGCCAAGGTCTACTGGAACCGCGTGCCGCGCTCGGTCGTCGAGGACCGCTTCCGGTGGCTGGCGGGCGTGCTCGACACCACACCCTTCGGCGTCGCCGCCGTGGTGGCCGACGTCCCGGGCGTCGTCGACGACGGGCGGATCACCGCCGAGATCGACGGACGGCCGTACGCGGAGCGGAAGGCGGCCGCGATGCGCGCGCACGCCACGCAGGTCGCCGTGCCGGACGACCGCGGCGTCTTCGCGCTGTCCAACAAGCTCGCGCAGCCGCTGTTCGACATCGAGTACTACGAGTTGGTGCGGGGCGAGCCCGGATCGCCGTACGAGAAGGACCTGTTCGAGGGTCTCGAGGGAGTGACCGAGCGATGAGCGGCGACAAGAACCGGCGGGCCGCGGCGTCCAGCGGAAAGGCGGCCCCCGCCGGGGCGGCCGCGCAGAACGTCGACCTGCCCTTCAGTTTCAGCGGGTTCGGCGCCGCGCGGACGGCTGTCCTGCTTGTCCTTTTCGTCCTCGGTGCGGTCGTCGCGGTCGGCGGCGCGCTGGTCCAAGGGGGCTGGTTCCCGGGCGGGTTGCTGCTCGCGCTCCTCGGGGCGGCCGGTCTGTTCCACGGGGGCGCGCGTGTGGCGGGCGGTCGCGCGGGCGCCGTCGCACCGGCGGCGGGTTGGGTGCTGGCGGTGATTCTGCTCACCGCGAGCCGCCCCGAGGGCGACTTTCTGTTCGGCGCGGGACTCGGCTCCTACCTCTTCCTCCTCGGAGGGATGGCCGTGGCTGTGATGTGTGCCACCTTCTGGCTGCCGGGGCAACCACCCGTGTCCGCCTCCCGACTTGGGAAGTGACGGAGCACCTTGGGGCGTCGTGCGGCGCCCGCCGTTCCGGATTCGTCATCCGTCGCACCGTGACTTCCGGCGGCGGACAGTATGGTGGTGCGCGCCGCCGAGCAGCCCGCGCGAGGTCGAGACGGGCGGCGGAGCCAACCGGGAGAACCTGCCTTGAGTCGTGAAACTGACAGTTCGTCCTCCGGGCCCCAGGGGCGCGGCGCTGCCGCCTACCCGTCGGGGACGCCTCCGTACGGATCGCCCGCGCAGGGCGCGGCGTCCGACGACGCCGGTCCGACGCCGCCGGGCGACCACGGCGCCCCGGAGTCACCGAAGACCGAGACGACGCTGACGACCCGGATCCGGATCAACATCCCCGGTTCCCGGCCGATCCCGCCTGTCGTCATGCGGACGCCGATGAGCGATGTCGACGCCAATCCGGACAGCGGCGCCGGCAAGCGGGCCGACGCCGGCCCCGCCGCCCCCGCGCCGGACGCGACGCAGGGCGGCCGTCCCGCGTCGCCGCCCTCGTACGGCGGCCAGGCGGACCAGGGCCAGGCGCCCGCCGCCCCCGAGGCGTCCGCGCCCGCCGCTCCCGCGCCGCAGCGCGAGGAGAAGACGAGCGACTGGTTCGCCCCGCGCAAGCCGCGCGGCGGAGCGGGCGGCCCGGCGACCGGCGCGGTGCCGACGGTCGGCACGAGTGGCCCGGCCACCGGCGCGCCCACGCCGCCCGCCCCGGGTGCCAACGGGAGCAAGCCGTCCGGCACTTCGGGCGGCCCGCTGGGCGGCCCCACCGGCGGCTCCGCCAACGGCCCCATGGGCGGCCCGTCCGGCGGCTCCTCCGGCGGGTTCGACGTGTCCGGCGCCGTGGCGGCGGGCCCCCTCGGCTCGGGAGGCGCCTCGGGCCCCCGCGACGACCTGCCGTTCTTCTCCGCCAACACCAACGCCAACCAGGACCCGGGCGCGCCCGACCGCGGCGAAGGCCCCACCGGGCCCGCGGGCCCCACCACGGGCCCGGCCGCGGGCGACGGCCCGATGGTCCCGCCGAGCGCCCCCAACCCGCCGGTCCCCGGCGCCGGTCAGTCGCCGCCGCGGATGAGCGACGACACCGCGATCCTCACGCCGCAGAAGCCGGCCCCGGAGCCGCCCGCGGGCGGCAACAGCGGCAACGTCTCCGGTGACACGCTCACCAGCGGCATGCGCGTCGTCCCCTCGGCCGGTGGCGGCCCCAAGAAGCCCGGCGCCTCCGACCCGTTCCAGCAGGGCCCGGACGGCCCCGCCGTGCACACCCCGCCGAAGCTGCCCGACCCGGTGCCGTCCACCCCGGCGCCGAAAAAGAAGAAGGGCCGCAACAAGCTGGTGCTGCTCGGCGCGGGCGTCGTCGGCCTCGCCGGAGTCGCGTACGGCGCGGGCCTGTTGATGAACCACGCCGACGTCCCGAAGGGCACCACCGTCGCCGGCGTCGACATCGGCGGCGGCACCCGCGACGAGGCGACCACCAAGCTGGAGAACGCCCTCGGCAAGCGCACGGAGCAGGCGCTGAAGCTGCAGGTCGGCGGCAAGACCGTCGCGATGCGGCCGGCCCAGGCGGGCCTCTCCTTCGACACCGCGTCGACCGTGGCCGCGGCCGCGGGCAGCGACTACAACCCGGTCTCGGTGATCGGCTCGCTGTTCGGCAACGAGCGGGTCGTGGCCCCCGTCATGCCCGTCGACGAGGAGAAGCTGGCCGCGTCCCTGCAGCGGGCCGCGGGCGGCGCCGCCGCGTCCGGCGACGGCACGATCAAGTTCGAGCCGGGCAAGGCCGTCCCCGTCTACGGCAAGACCGGCAAGGGGCTCGACATCGCCCAGTCGGTGTCCGCCGTCAAGGACGCGTACCACGCGCAGATCGAGACCGGTGCCTCCGGAGCGGTCCCGCTGGCGACGTCGACGCACAAGCCGACGATCTCGGACGCCGAGGTCGACCGGAAGATGCAGCAGTTCGCCGAGCCCGCGATGTCCGGTCTGATCACGGTCAAGGCGGGCGGCGCCTCGATCCAGTTCGGCCCGGACAAGTCGCTGCCGAAGATCCTGAGCGTGCAGCCGGTCAACGGGAAGCTGGTCGAGAAGTACAACCTCCCGGAGCTCAAGAAGCTGTACGGCACGACCTTCGACGGCGTCCTCGTCACCCGCGGCACCGGCAAGAAGACGCCGGTTCAGCCCACGGACGTGGCCGCCGCCATCGGCAAGGCGCTGCTCGGCAAGACCGCCGCCGAGCGCACCGCGGAGATCCAGACGAACGCCTCGTAGCTCCGCCCGCGCACCCGCGTCACGAGTCCCGCATGACATCCGTCATGCGGGACTCACGCTTGTCGGCACTGCCGCGCACCCCCGCCCACCGGCGACGCTGAATGCCATGACGACACACGCAGCGGTCACCTTCAGCGGGGTGACGAAGACGTACGGCACCGTGCGGGCGGTCGACGGCCTCGGCCTCGAACTGCACGCGGGTGAGACGGTCGCCCTGCTCGGCCCGAACGGCGCGGGCAAGTCCACCACCCTCGACCTGCTCCTCGGCCTGCGCCCCGCCGACACCGGCGAGGTCCGCGTCTTCGGCACGAGCCCGCGCGAGGCGATCACCGCGGGACGGGTCGGCGCCATGCTGCAGAGCGGCGGCCTGATGGACGAGGTGACCGTGCGCGAACTCGTCCGGCTCGGCTGCGCCCTGCACCCGAAGCCGTACCCCGCCGACGAGGTGCTGGCCCGCGCGGGCCTCACCGGGATCGCCGACCGCAAGGTCAACAAGCTCTCCGGCGGCCAGGAACAGCGCGTCCGCTTCGCCCTCGCCACGGCCGGCGACAGCGACCTCATCGTCCTCGACGAGCCGACGACCGGCATGGACGTGAGCGCACGGCAGGCGTTCTGGGCGACCATGCGCGAGCAGGCCGAGCAGGGCCGCACGGTGCTGTTCGCCACGCACTACCTGGAGGAGGCAGACGCGATCGCCGACCGCGTCCTCGTGCTGCACCGCGGCCGCCTCCTCGCCGACGGCACGGCCGCCGAGATCAAGGCGAAGGCCGGCGCCCGCCGGGTCTCCTTCGACCTGGAGGGCCCGATCGACGAGGCCGCCATCGGGCAACTCCCGTTCCTGACCGGCGTGTCGATCAGCGGCCACACCGTCCGCATCCAGTCCACCGACGCCGACGCGACCGTGCACGCGCTCTACGGGCTCGGCGTCTACCCGCGCAATCTCGAAGTCGCCGGACTCGGCCTGGAACAGGCCTTCGTGGCGATCACCGAGGCCGAGGAGGCCAAGGCCCGATGAACAGTCTGATCAAGCTCGAACTCACCCGCGCCCTGCGCAACCGGAAGTTCCTGTTCTTCTCCGTGATCTACCCGTCCGTGCTGTTCCTGCTGATCGCGGGCAAGGCCGACACATCGACCATGGTCGACAGCACCGGGCTGAACCTGCCCGCCTTCATGATGGTCTCGATGGCCTCCTTCGGCGCGCTCACCGCCGTCCTCATGGGCAACAGCGAGCGCATCGCGAAGGAGCGGGAGAGCGGCTGGGTACGGCAGTTGAGGCTCACCACGCTGCCCGGGCGCGGCTATGTCCTCGCGAAGACGGCGAGCGCGGCCGTCGTCTCGCTGCCGTCCATCGTGGTCGTCTTCGTCGTGGCCGCGGCCTTCAAGGACGTACGGTTCGACGCCTGGCAGTGGCTCGCGCTCACCGGCGCGATCTGGGCCGGCAGCCTCGTCTTCGCCGCGCTGGGCGTCGCCATCGGCTACCTCGCGTCCGGCGACGCCGTCCGGCCGATCACGATGATCACGTACTTCGGGCTGTCGATCCTGGGCGGCCTGTGGATGCCGACGACGAGTTTCCCGCAGTGGCTGCGGGACATCGCGGAATGGCTGCCCACCCACGCGTACGCTGCCCTCGGTCAGGCCATCGAGCTGGGCGGCGCGCCCGAGGCCAAGGACGTCGCGCTGCTCGTCGCGTACTTCCTGCTCTTCGCGGGCGGCGCGGCCTGGCTGTACCGGAAGGACACGTTGAAGGCGTGAGCGAGCGCGTGAACGAGCCAGGACAGTGGGCGGAGGCCGGCCGCGCGCCGGAGAACCGTCGCGAGCTGTTCGTGAAACTGCTGTGGATCGGCATGTGGCTGGTCTTCCTCGGCGACCCGGTCGGCGATCTGCTGGCGGGCCACCACAGCACCGTGGGAACCGTGCTCGGCTGGGCCGGGCTCGGGGCGTTCACGCTCACGTACCTGGTGCTGGTGTTCCGGCACACGAGCCGCCCGCTCGCCCGCGCCGTCGTGCTCGTGGTGCTCGGCGTCCTGCCCGTGATCGCCTGCGTGCTCTGCCTGACGCTCGGCGAGCCCTGGCTGGTGCTCTTCGTGTACGTCGCCGTCGGCTGCGGGGCCGTCCTGCCCATGCGGCAGGCGCAGATCACGATCCTCGTGGTGACCGGCGTGATGGTGGCGCTCGCCGTGCACCTCGGCGTGGGCCCCGACATCGGTCTGGTCGTCCCCGCGCTGCTCGGCGGCTTCTCCATGACGGGCGTACGCCGACTGGTGCGCACGACACGGGAACTGCGCCAGGCCCGCGCCCGGGTCGCCCAGCTCGCCGCCAACGAGGAGCGGCTGCGGCTCGCCCGCGACCTGCACGACCTGCTCGGCCACTCCCTCTCGCTCATCACGCTCAAGAGCGAACTGGCGGGCCGGATGCTGCCCGACCATCCCGACAAGGCGGCCGACCAGGTCGCCGACATCGAGAAGGTCAGCCGGCAGGCCCTCGTCGACGTGCGCGAGGCCGTCAGCGGCTACCGGCGCGCCCGCCTCGGCACCGAACTCGCGGGCGCCCAGGCCGCGCTGACCGCCGCCGGCATCGCCGCGGACGTGCCCTCCGAGGCCCCCGAGCTGGCCGAGGCACAGGAGACGGCGCTCGCCTGGACGCTGCGCGAGGCCGTCACCAACGTCGTACGGCACAGCGGCGCGCACCGCTGCGTCGTCGACGTCACCCGGCGCGAGACCCTCGAAGGGCCGCGCGTCGAACTGACCGTGGAGGACGACGGTTCGGGCCCTTCGGGCACACCCCCGGGCAACGGCCTCACAGGCCTCGCGGAACGCCTCACGGCGGCAGGCGGCACGCTGGAGACGGACGTCGCGCGCGGCGGAGGTTTCCGTCTGGTGGCCCGGGTCCCGGCCGCCTCCGTAGGATCCGCCGCATGAGCACGATCAAGGTGTTGCTTGCCGAGGACCAGTCGATGGTGCGCGAGGCGCTCGCCGCGCTGCTCGGCCTCGAGGCGGACATCGAGGTCGTCGCGCAGGTCGCACGCGGCGACGAGGTGGTGGCGGCGGCCCGCGCGCACGCCGTGGACGTGGCGCTCCTCGACATCGAGATGCCCGGCTGTACGGGCATCGAGGCGGCGGCCCTGCTGCGCGAGGCGCTCCCGGAGCTGAAGGTTGTCGTGCTCACCACCTTCGGCAGGCCCGGCTATCTGCGCAGCGCCATGGAGGCGGGCGCCGCCGCGTTCCTGGTCAAGGACGCCCCCGCGGCGCAGCTCGCCGCGGCCGTACGGAAGGTCCTCGCGGGCGAGCGCGTCATCGACCCCACGCTGGCGGCCGCGGCCCTCGCGGAGGGCGCGAACCCGCTCACCGACCGCGAGCGCGAGGTGCTGCGCGCGGCGGCGGACGGCCGCACGAACGCGGAACTCGCGGCCGCGCTGCACCTGTCGCAGGGCACCGTCCGCAACTACCTGTCGGTGGCGATCCAGAAGCTGGCGGTGCGCAACAGGGCGGAGGCGGTGGCCGCCGCGCGGGAGAAGGGCTGGCTGTGACCCCCGGCGGTCCCGGTCCGGTCGCTCAGTTCAGCATCGCGCGGGCCGCCCGCGCCTGCTCCCGCACCGACTCCGCCGCCGTCTCGTCGACGGCCCCGACCACCTCCGCGTACGCCTCCAGCTCCACCGCGCCGTTCACGAAGTCCCCGCGGCGCACGAGGAGCTGGGCCCGCTCGTAGCGCAGGCGCGCCGGGTGCGCGGGCAGCAGCAGCGACAGCTCCACGGCCCACAGCGCCACATCGGAGCGCTCGGGCCGCGTCGCCGCCCACGCCCGGATGTTGTTGAGGATCCGCAGCACCACGTCCAGCGGATCGGCGGGCTGGAGCATCGAAGGATCCAGCGGGCCGCCCGTCGCCCCCGCCACGAGCGTCTGCGCGTCGGCCCCCGTCAGCACCCGCCCACCGTCGAACGGATCGGCCAGCACCTGCTCGTCGGCGGGGCCAAAACCGACCACGAAGTGCCCCGGCAGGGCCACCCCGCACACCGGCGCCCCGGCCCGCCGTGCGACCTCGATCCACACCACCGACAACAGGATCGGCAGCCCTCTGCGGCGCCGCACGACCTCGTGCAGGAGGGACGACTCAAGGCGCTGGTAGTCGTTCGGCGTGCCGTGGAAACCGGTGCGCGCGCCGAGCAGCTCCGCGCACGCGGTGGCCCAGGCGTGCGGCGAACCGGGCCGGTACGGCAGCCGTCCCGCGAGCTCGTCCAGTTCGATCTGCACGGCGTCCATGCTGGCCTCGTCGAGCGAGGCGTCGCCCTGCGCGGCGAGCAGCAGGCACAGCTGCGCCAGATCGGGCCGCTCGGCCCGCGCCTCCTCGGCGAACCGCCGCCGCAGCTCCGTGGAACGGGGGGAAAGGTGGGGGGACATACGTGCCTCGTGCCCTCTCAGGCCGATCGATACGGCAGCAATCGGTACGGCGTTCGTCGCTACGGCATCAACCGTCACGCCGTTCCGGAGCACGGTAGTGGTGGTACGCGTGATGCGTGGCGAAACCCAGGCGGTCGTACAGGGCGCGCGCCCCCTCGTTCTCCGCCTCGACCTGGAGCCAGGCCGCCGACGCGCCCTCGTCGAGCGCCTGCCGGGCCAGCGCCGTCATCACGTCCGTGGCGAGCCCCTGGCGCCGCTGCGCGGGGTCGACCTCGACGGCGGCGAACCCGGCCCACCGCCCGTCGACCACGCACCGCCCGATCGCGGCGGGCACGCCACCGTCTCCCGGCACGGTCGCGAACCACACCGAGGGCCCGGCGCACAGCACCTTCAGCGCGACCTCGCTCGCTCCCTTGCGCTGGTACCGCGCGAGCCACGCCTCGTCCGGCTCACGGCTCAGCAGCACCCGCGGCGCGTCCGGCGCGTCACCGATGGGCGCGAGCGCGGCGATCCGCAGCTCGGCGCTCACCTCGCGCGCCCAGCCGCGCTCCTCGAGGGCCGCGCACAGAACCTCCTGCGCCCCCTCGGCCCCGGTCGCCGTCTGCGCGTACGCCGGAAGGCCACGGGCCGCGTACCACTCCTGTACGTGGCTCAGCGCGTCGTCGAGCGGACGTCCCGGGTCCCCCAGAGGGAGCACGGAGTTGGCCCGCCGGGTGAATCCCTCGGCGGCCCTCAACTCCCACTCGCCCAGCCGCTCGCTCTCGATCGGCCGCCAGGCGCGCGAGGCGACGCGGGCGAGCTCCGGATACGTGGCGGAGGGGCCCCGGCGGCGGGCGGGCGCCGCGGGCACGACCTTGCCCGCGACCAGCGCGGACTCCTCGATCCGCACGCCTTCACCGTTCTTCTGTGTGATGAGGAGCACACCGTCGTTCCACGATGTGAGAACCCCGACGGTGTCGGTGAACTTTCGACCCGCGGAACCGTCCCCGCTCACCCGTCGCACAGAGACGCGTTTCCCCACGTCATCGGCTGAAATGCGAACTTCCAGGCGTCCGCCCGCAGTGAATTCCACAGCTCGCCCCACCCCTCCTGTTCGGATCATGGCCAGGAACGGAGATACTAGAGGCGGGCATCGACGACGCCGCGCTCCCGCGCGCCAGGCGGCGGAGCCTGCGGAGGCCCGCCAGCGCCCTATCGAGGAGGAACGACAGCGTGACCTACGTCATCGCGCAGCCTTGTGTCGACGTCAAGGACAAGGCGTGCATCGAGGAGTGCCCGGTCGACTGCATCTACGAGGGCAAGCGGTCCTTGTACATCCACCCGGATGAATGCGTCGACTGTGGTGCCTGTGAGCCGGTCTGCCCGGTCGAGGCGATCTTCTACGAGGACGACACTCCTGAGGAGTGGAAGGACTACTACAAGGCGAACGTCGAGTTCTTCGACGACCTCGGTTCGCCCGGTGGTGCCTCGAAGATGGGCCTGATCGACAAGGACTACCCCTTCATCGCCGAGCTGCCGCCGCAGAACCAGTAATTTCCGAGTTCAGCGGTACGCACAGGCGCTGCCCCGGTCCCGTACGGCTCTGACTGCCGTACGGGACCGAGGCATTTGTTTCACCACCCCGTAAGAGAGCGAGCTGACCAGGTGTCCTCCGTCCCGGCCCCCATCGACCGCATCCCCGCCTTCCCCTGGGACAAGCTCGAGCCGTACAAGAAGACGGCCGCGGCGCACCCGGACGGCATCGTCGACCTCTCCGTCGGCACGCCCGTCGACCCGGTTCCCGAGCTGATCCAGAAGGCGCTGGTCGACGCCGCGGACTCGCCGGGCTACCCGACGGTCTGGGGCACCCCCGAGCTGCGCGACGCGCTCGTCGGCTGGTGCGAACGCCGCCTCGGCGCCCGCGGCTTCGACCACACGAACGTCCTGCCGGTCGTCGGCTCCAAGGAGCTGGTCGCCTGGCTCCCCACCCAGCTGGGCCTCGGCCCGGGCGACAAGGTCGCCTACCCGCGGCTCGCGTACCCGACGTACGAGGTGGGGGCCCGCCTGGCCCGCGCGGACTACGTCGTCTACGACGACCCGACCGAGCTCGACCCGACCGGTCTGAAGCTCCTGTGGCTCAACTCCCCGTCGAACCCCACGGGTCGCGTCCTCGCCAAGGACGAGCTGAAGCGCATCGTGGACTGGGCGCGCTCGCACGGCATCCTGGTCTTCTCCGACGAGTGCTACCTGGAGCTGGGCTGGGAGGCCGACCCGGTCTCGGTCCTGCACCCGGACGTCAACGGCGGCTCGCACGAGGGCCTGGTCGCGGTCCACTCGCTCTCCAAGCGCTCGAACCTGGCGGGTTACCGCGCGGCGTTCATCGCGGGCGACGCCTCGGTGCTCGGTCCGCTCCTCCAGATCCGCAAGCACGGCGGCATGATGACCTCCGCGCCGACGCAGGCGGCGGTCGTCGCGGCGCTCGGCGACGACGAGCACGTGCGGGTGCAGCGGGAGCGCTACGCGGCCCGCCGCGAGGCGCTGCGCTCGGCCCTGCTGGCCCACGGCTTCCGCATCGAGCACAGCGAGGCGAGCCTGTACCTCTGGGCCACCCGCGACGAGTCCTGCTGGGACACGGTCGCCGCGCTTGCCGACCTCGGCATCCTGGTGGCCCCCGGCGACTTCTACGGCGAGGCCGGCGCCACCTTCGTCCGCGTGGCCCTGACGGCCTCGGACGAGCGGGTGGCGGCGGCGGTGACACGTCTGACCTGAGGCGACGCGGACGGGGGACGGGGCGGGCGGAACGGGAGGGCGCGGAACGGGTCGGTGCCGACCGGGACGGCGGCGGAGCCGGACGAAACCGGGCCGACTCCGCCGCCCGGCACTCCCGTTTCTCTCTCCGCCCCCGGCCTATCTCCCACCCACCCGCCCCCTCCGGGGGCGTCGGCCTCACGGGGCGCCACAACCTGCCGCCGCCACGGCTCCCCGCCCACCGCGGTCGACCTCACCCCGCCTCGGGCCATCTGCCGAGGGAACGCCTCCCCTCCCGTTGCGGTCGGCCGCCCCCGCCTCGGGCCATCTGCCGAGGGAACGCCTCCCCTCCCGTTGCGGTCGGCCGCCCCCGCCTCGGGCCATCTGCCGAGGGAACGCCTCCCCACCCGTGACGGTCGACCTCCACCGCCTTGGGCAATCTGCCGCCTTGGGCGGCAGGGTGGGCAAGGCGGCGCCCCGGTGCCGCGCAACGAGGGTGACGGGCCTCGGCCCCGGCGAAGTGCCAACCTCCGGTGCCGCGCGCCAATTGCGTAGGCCCCGGCCACGGCCCGGCAGCAAAACGGGGCACCAGGAGCAGAAACGCTCCCGGCACCCCGTTCGGGTCACACCAAGGGTCAGCCGATCGGGAGGCCGCCCAGCGAGTCGGTCGGGAGGCCGCCACCACCCACCGGCAGCCCGCCGTCCGTCGCGGTCCCGGCCGTCTCGCCGAGCACGTCACCCGCGCTGCCGGCCACCCCGCCCGCGGTCTTCTGCGCGGCCGGCACGGCGGTCTTCGCGCCGGAGCCCACGACCTTGCCCGCCGCCGGAACGGCCTTCTTGACGGCCTTGCCGCCGGTGGCACCGGCGGTACCGCTGACGTTCTGCGCCGCACCGTCGACCGTGCTGCCCACGTGCGCACCGTCCAGGGCGGTCACGCCGCCCAGGTTCGACGTGGCCGGAAGCTCGACGGCGCTCGCGGAGCCGGCCGCACCGACCACGGGCGCCGCTCCTGCCGCTACGAGCAGCGCGGCACGGGCGATCCGGCGGGTCAGGGGGAGGGACATGATGCTCCTTAAACGGGAGAGAACGTTGGGTGCCCGGCTGCCGTGCAGCGACCGGACGCCGTGACAACCGCCCCAGGCCCCAGGAAGGTTGCGGGTCGGAAACGTAAAGGGTTCGCAATGTGTCGCATTATCAGTTGTGGGCAGAAACGGGCAAAGGGCACGCATCGCCGACCGCTGCAGAACCCTTACAGCGCCCCGCTCGCAAGGGTCTTGGCGGCAGGGTCCCGCCTCACTCGAAGGGGCCTCTCCGGCGTCCACCCGGCATGATCCGCATTACCCGTTCGGGTGAGGCGGGGCTACTGCCCCGTGACGATGCGGACCTCGCCGACGGACATCGAGGCCGCGGGACCGGACCGCCCGCCCCGCTCCGCGGACGACGCCTTGCGCCACTTGTCCCCGGCCTCCCCGGCGGTCCACTCGCGGCCCGCGTAGGAGACCCGCTCGATGCGCAGCGCCGAGGAGTTGGCCACCGCCCACTGCGCCAGCTCCCAGCCGCGCTGCCGCTCCCCGCCCTCGGCCGAGTCGACGGTGGCGGGCACGGGAACACGGACGGAGCCCTCGCCCGGCCCCTTCGCCGCGGCCACATCGCGCCCGAAGTCACGGGCGAGCGCGGCCCGCACGCGCGCGGGGTCGCCCGAGCGCGCGGCGTCGGCGCCGGACGCCCGGCCCTCGCAGGTGAGCGACGCCGCGGCGCGGCCGGTCAGCGAGGCGGCCAGCAGCGTGGCGTCCGGCTCGTGCTTCGCGTACGCCTGCGGGTAGCCGCTGCGCTGCACGCGCTGCGCGGCCGCGGTCAGCGGGAGCCGCGAGTAGCCGGGGATCTCCGCCAGGTGCGCGTAGAACCGCTCGGACGCGTACGCCGGGTCCATGATCTGGTCCGCGGTGCCCCAGCCCTTCGTGGGGCGCTGCTGGAACAGGCCGAGCGAGTCCCGGTCGCCGTGCTCGATATTGCGCAGACCCGACTCCTGCAGCGCCGTCGCGAGGGCGATCGTGATCGCGCGCTCGGGCATGCCGCGCGAGGTGCCGACGGCGGCGATCGTCGCCGCGTTCACCGCCTGCTCGGAGGTGAACTCGTACGTCGCCCCGTCCCCGTTCGCCGAGACGACCGTGCATCTCGGCTTGGAGCGGCCCCCGGTGGCGTACTGCACGGCCACGTACGTGGCCACGGCGAGCAGCACGACGACGGCCGCGCCGATACGGAGGAGGCGGCCGCGCCGGACGAGAGTGGGGGGCTCAGGCACGCGTCCAAGGTACTGGAGTCCACTGACAGGCCCCTCGCCCCATGGGTATTAGGCTCGGCGCCATGGACCGCACCTCCCTTGACCTCACGCAGGACGCCGCGCGCCTCACGGCGCAGTTGGTCGACTTCGCCTCGCCCAGTGGAGCCGAGAAGGAGCTCGCCGACGCGATCGAGGAGGTCCTGCGGGAGCTGCCGCACCTCACGGTGGACCGGCACGGCAACAACATCGTGGCCCGCACGAACCTGGGGCGCGCGGAGCGGATCATCCTCGCGGGCCACATCGACACGGTCCCGATCGCCGACAACGTCCCCTCGCGGCTCGACGAGGACGGCGTGCTGTGGGGCTGCGGCACCAGCGACATGAAGGCGGGCGTCGCGGTCCAGCTGCGGATCGCGCAGACCGTCCGCGAGCCCAACCGCGACCTCACGTTCGTCTTCTACGACAACGAAGAGGTCGCCGCACACCTCAACGGTCTGGGGCATGTGGCCGACGCCCACCCCGACTGGCTGGAGGGTGACTTCGCGATCCTCCTGGAGGGGACGAACGGCGACGTCGAGGGCGGCTGCCAGGGCACCCTGCGCGTCATTCTGAAGACCAAGGGCGAGCGGGCCCACTCCGCGCGCGCGTGGATGGGCAGCAACGCCATCCACGCCGCGTCCCCCATCCTGGAGCGCCTCGCCGCCTACGAGCCGCGCAAGCCGGTCGTCGACGGCCTGGAGTTCCACGAGGGGCTCAACGCGGTGGGCATCGAGGGCGGCCTCGCCAAGAACGTCATTCCCGACGAGTGCGCCGTCACGGTCAACTTCCGCTACGCGCCGGACCGGTCGATGGCCGAGGCCGAGCAGTTCGTCCGCGACTTCTTCGCGGGCTGCCCCATCGAGGAGTTCGTCGTCGACGACCACACCGGCGGCGCGCGCCCCGGCCTCAACCACCCCGCTGCCGCCGCCTTCGTGGCAGCGGTGGGCGGCGAGGTGCGCCCCAAGTTCGGCTGGACCGACGTCTCCCGCTTCAGCGCGCTCGGCGTTCCGGCGGTCAATTACGGCCCCGGCAACCCGATCTTCGCCCACAAGATCGACGAGCGGGTCGACACCGCGCTCATCCTGGAGGGCGAGAAGCGGCTGGCCGCCTGGCTCACCGCTTCCTGATACGCCGAGGTCCCTCGTATGTAACCCGCGTAGACCTACCCTTGCTCTACGTAAGTGCGTGATACCTGCGCAGGAAGGGAGCAGACGATGAGCAACCCGGAGGGCAAGCGACGTCCCAAGGAGCAGCGGACAGGGCCGGTGGTCCGGCGCCGTGACCAGATGCAGCCAGGGACGAGCGACCAGCGTCTGCTCGACACGGAAGGCCCTTCGGGGTGGGTGCACACCGACCCGTGGCGGGTCCTGCGCATCCAGTCGGAGTTCATCGAGGGCTTCGGCACGCTCGCCGAACTGCCGCCCGCGATCAGCGTGTTCGGATCCGCGCGCACCCCGGTGGACTCACCGGAGTACGAGGCGGGTGTCGCCATCGGCAAGGCCCTGGTGGAGGCCGGCTTCGCGGTGATCACCGGCGGCGGCCCCGGCGCCATGCAGGCGGCCAACCAGGGCGCCGTGGAGGCCAAGGGCACCTCGGTCGGCCTCGGCATCGAGCTGCCCTTCGAGCAGGGCCTCAACCCGTACGTGGACCTGGGCCTGAACTTCCGCTACTTCTTCGTACGGAAGACGATGTTCGTGAAGTACGCCCAGGGCTTCGTGGTGCTGCCCGGCGGCCTCGGCACCCTGGACGAGCTCTTCGAGGCGCTCACCCTCGTGCAGACCACGAAGGTGACGCGCTTCCCGATCGTCCTGTTCGGTTCGCAGTACTGGAGCGGCCTGGTCGACTGGCTGAAGAACACGGTGATCGCCCAGGGCAAGGCCTCGGAGGCCGACCTGCTGCTGTTCCACGTCACGGACGACGTGGAGGAGGCGATCACGCTGGTCACCAAGGAGACCGGTAAGTAGGCCCCTGGAAGAAGTCCGCTACGCGAGTCCCCGGCGGGCGACCGCCGGGGGCCGGTGGCCCGCGATGGAGGCCACCATGTCGAGGACCTGCCGCGTCTCCGCGACCTCGTGCACCCGGTAGACCTGCGCCCCGAGCCACGCCGACACCGCCGTGGTCGCGAGCGTCCCGATGACCCGCTCCTTGACCGGCTTGTCGAGGGTCTCGCCGACGAAGTCCTTGTTGGACAGGGAGACGAGCACCGGCCAGCCCGTGTCGACCATCTCCGGAAGGCGCCGCGTCGCCTCCAGGGAGTGCCGCGTGTTCTTCCCGAAGTCGTGGCCGGGGTCGATGAGCACGGACTCGCGCGGCACCCCGAGGGCGACGGCCCGCTCGGCGTACGACACCGTCACGTCGAGGATGTCCGCCATCACGTCCTCGTACGTCACCCGGTGCGGGCGCGTGCGGGGCTCGGCGCCGCCCGCGTGCGTGCAGACGAGGCCCACCTTGTGGCGCGCCGCGACCTCCGCGAGCTTCGGGTCGACACCGCCCCACGCGTCGTTCAGGAGATCCGCGCCCACCTCGCAGACGGCGTCCCCGACCTCGTGCCGCCAGGTGTCGACGCTGATGATCACGTCGGGGAAGCGGCGCCGCACCTCGGCGACGAAGCCGACGGTCCGCCGCGCCTCCTCCTCGGCGGTGACCTCCTCGCCGGGCCCGGCCTTCACCCCGCCGATGTCCACGATCATGGCGCCCTCGGACACCGCCTGCTCGACGCGGGCGAGCGCGGGCTCGTCGCGGAAGGTGGCGCCCTGGTCGTAGAAGGAGTCCGGGGTCCGGTTCACGATCGCCATGATCACCGGCTCGTGCGCACCGAATTCGTGCTGGCCCAGCCTGAGCATCCCCTGTGACTCTCCTTCTGGTTCTCTACTCGTTCCCGGTTGAACGTCGTCTGCGACCTTAACTGTCAGTGCGGCATGGCACGATCGAAGCCTGACGGTTGAGGGCCGCACGGCCCGGTCGAACGCAGGGGACGGCAGACATGGTCATGTTCTTGTTTCTGGTCGCCGCGCTGGTCGTGGTGATCGCGGCGGTGACGTTCGCGGTCATCGGCGGCGGCGACAGCGGCACGCTGCGCGACGAGCCGTCCCAGTTCTACGCGGACCCGCTGCCGCCCGACCGCCCGCTGGCCGCCGCCGACCTGGAGGAGCTCCGGCTGCCCACGGCGGTGCGGGGCTACCGGATGGCGGAGGTGGACGACGCGCTGAACCGCCTGGGGGCCGAGCTGGCCGAGCGGGACGCGCGGATCACGGAGCTGGAGGCCGCCCTCACCTCGGCCCACGGCCGGGCCGCCCCGCGACCGCCCGAGCCCGGCCCGGACACGGGTTACGCGCCACCTGACGAGTACGGATTCGGATTCGGTGCGGGGGAGGGATTCCGGTGAGCGAGCCGACAGGGGGCGCCGTCCCCGGCCCCGACGGAAAGCCGCGCTGCCCCTGGGGCCTGTCCACCGAGGACTACGTCGCGTACCACGACGAGGAGTGGGGCCGCCCGGTCCACGGCGACGACGCGCTGTTCGAGCGCCTCTGCCTGGAGGCGTTCCAGTCGGGCCTGTCGTGGATCACGATCCTCAGACGCCGCGAGGGCTTCCGCGCCGCGTTCTCCGGCTTCAAGATCGCGGACGTGGCGGCCTTCACGGACGCCGACCGCGAGCGCCTGCTCGCCGACACCGGCATCATCCGCAACCGGGCCAAGATCGACGCGACGCTGGCGAACGCGCGGGCGCTCGTGGACTGGGCGCCCGGCGAGCTGGACAAGCTGATCTGGTCCTTCGCGCCGGACGCCGCGACGCGCCCGGCCCCGAAGGTGCTGGGCGACGTGGCGGCGATCACCGATGAGTCGACGGCCCTGTCCAAGGAGCTGAAGAAGCGCGGCCTGCGCTTCGTCGGCCCGACGACGGCCTACGCGCTGATGCAGGCCTGCGGTCTGGTCGACGACCATCTGGCGGACTGCGTCTCCCGCGGGCGTACGAAGGTGTGAGTCCGGTGTGAACCGGCTCAGCGCCCGAGGTACTTCGGGCGCTCCTTCGCGATGAAGGCCTGCACCGCGATGGTGTGGTCCTCGGAGGCACCGGCCCGCGTCTGCAGCTCGTCCTCCTTGTCGAGCGCCTCGTCGAGGGAGTGGTCGCCGGCGAAGGCGAGGGACTCCTTCAGCGCGGCGTAGGCGACGGTCGGCCCCTCGGCCAGCGTGCGCGCCAACTTCCGCGCCTCTTCGGCGAGTTCGGCCGCCGGTACGAGCCGGTTGGCGATCCCCAGCTCGTACGCCTCCTGCGCCTTCAGGGAGCGCGGGAAGAGCAGCAGGTCGGCCGCGCGACCGGGGCCGATCAGGCGCGGCAGCGTCCAGGAGACCCCGGAGTCGGCGGTCAGCGCCACGCCCGCGAACGAGGTGTTGAAGGACGCGCTGTCCGCCACGATCCGGTAGTCGGCGCAGAGCGCGAAACCGAATCCGGCGCCGGCCGCCACGCCGTTCACCGCCGCCACCACGGGCTTCGGCATCTGGGTCAGGGCTCGCACGATCGGGTTGTAGTGCTCACGCACCGTGTTCATGGTGCGGCCCTCGCCGGACTCCTTGTCCGCGAGCAGCGAGCCGACGTGTTCCTTGAGGTCCTGGCCCACGCAAAACGCCCGGTCGCCGGCCGCGGTCAGAAGTACCGCCCGGACCGTCTCGTCGGCGGCGGCCGCCTGCACCGCGTCGCGGAGGGCGACCTTGGACTCGGTGTTCATCGCGTTCATCGCCTCGGGGCGGTTCAGCGTGATCGTCGCGAGCCCGTCGCTCACCTCGTAGAGCACGGTGTCGGCCATGGGACTCCTCCTATGCGGTCGCTCAGTCGTCCGTGCTCAGCATGACGTAGATCACGACACATGGAACGCTCTCGGCATGTGACCTGCGTCTAACGAATTCGCGTCGGCTTGGGTCCGAAGATGGCGCAGTATCGCAGTCGGATCCCCGAATTGAGTGGTTTTGGTCAAGTGCGTTGCGCAAGCGATGCCGACCGATGTTGGTCATCGGGTCCCGCGATGCGGGATAATGGCCTGGAAGCAATGTGTTCGATGCCGGTGACGTGTGCCCATCCATAGGGCCGTCGGCTGACGATGAGCTGGTTTCAGGAAGGGGAACGAGCATGGCGGCCATGAAGCCGCGGACGGGTGACGGCCCGCTCGAGGTGACCAAGGAGGGGCGGGGCATCGTCATGCGCGTTCCGCTCGAAGGCGGCGGTCGGCTCGTGGTCGAGCTGACGCCGGACGAGGCAAGCGCCCTCGGTGACGAACTGAAGAAGGTAGTGGGCTGACACCTTCTGCACCCGCGACCCTTCCCCGCGGAGACGGGGCGGGGCCGGTCGTCGGCTGACGCGCGAGCGACCATACCTTTTCGACTGCCCCGGCACACATTTGGTGCCGGGGCAGTCGTATGTGCAGGTCTCAGCGCTTGACGGCGCAGAGCAGCCCGTCGCCGACCGGCAGCACCGACGCCACCAGCTCGGCACTCTCGCGCACGGCCCGCAGCAGCTCGCGCTGGCGCACCACTTCCACCGGCTGCGGCCCCGCGTCGACGGTCCGCCCCTCGGCAAGGACCCCCTGGAAGACGACCAGGCCACCGGGCCTCAGCAGGCGCAACGATTCAGCGAGGTAGTCGAGGCACTCCAGCGGGTCACCGTCGCAGAAGACCAGGTCGTACCCGCTGTCGGCGAGGCGCGGCAGCACCTCCAGGGCGCGGCCGGGGATGAACCGGGCCCGGTTGCTGGCGAAGCCGGCCGCGCGGAACGCCTGGCGCGCGAACTGCTGCCGCTCCGGTTCGGGATCGACCGTGGTGAGGACGCCGTCGGGCCGCATCCCGTGCAGCAGATGGACCCCGGACACGCCCGTGCCCGTACCGATCTCGGCGACGGCCTTCGCCCCTACCGTGGCAGCGAGCATCCCGAGCGTCGCGCCCGCGCCGGGGGACACCGGGTACAGCCCTGCCTCGCGGGCCCGGTCCCGGGCCCAGCGAATCGCGTCGTCCTCGGCGACAAAGGCGTCGGCGAACGCCCAACTCGTCTGCCGGTTGCCGGTAATGGCCCTCTCCCGTCCCCGTGGATGCCTGCGCGTGACTTTATCCGTTGGTGGCGGGAACTCGCAGATGGGACCGCGCGTTTGAACAGGCAGGGGAAAAGAGCAGGCTGGACACGGGGAACTGCGGGGGAGAGCGCGATGACGACAGCCGTGCGGGCGGCGGTCGAGAGCCGACCGGCAAATCTGAGTAAAAACGCTTATCCGGAGCTAACGGACGGAGTGGTTATGGTAGGTGCTCCACTGGACACCACCAGAGCCGACAGGGGAGGTGCGGCTGCGCCTGTGGATCGGGGAGGAGTGCTTCGGCGTCTTCTCAGGTCGGCGGGTGAGCCGAAATCCGTGACCAACACCGCTGACCGAATCCGCACCACTGACTCCGCGCAGACCGCGACCTTTGCCGCCGATGCGGAATCACAGGCGTGGACTCCCCCTTCGTGGGAGGAGATCGTCAGCACGCACAGTGGCCGCGTCTACCGCCTCGCGTACCGCCTGACCGGAAACCAGCACGATGCGGAGGACCTCACGCAGGAGGTCTTCGTCCGTGTCTTCCGTTCGCTCTCGACGTACACGCCCGGCACCTTCGAGGGCTGGCTGCACCGCATCACCACGAACCTGTTCCTGGACATGGTCCGTCGCAAGCAGCGCATCCGCTTCGACGCGCTGGGCGACGACGCCGCCGAGCGGCTGCCCAGCAGAGAACCCTCGCCGCAGCAGGTCTTCAACGACGCGCACTTCGACGCCGACGTGCAGCAGGCGCTCGACACCCTCGCGCCCGAGTTCCGCGCCGCCGTCGTCCTGTGCGACATCGAGGGGCTCTCCTACGAGGAGATCGCCGCGACCCTCGGCGTGAAGCTGGGCACGGTCCGCAGCCGTATCCACCGCGGCCGCTCGCAGCTGCGCAAGGCGCTGCAGCACCGCTCGCCCGAGGCCCGCAAGGAGCGCCGCACGCTCGCGGAGGCCTGTGGGACGGGCGCCTTCCCCGTCCTCGGAGGAGGGGGCGCGACCGCGTGAGTGGATCACGTCTCAATCCTGCCGAACGCCAACAGACCGCGGCCGACGAACACCTGGGGGACAGGCTGGCCGCCCTGGTCGACGGCGAGTTGGACCACGACGCCCGCGAGCGCGTCCTCGCGCACCTGGCGACGTGTGCCCGGTGCAAGGCCGAGGCCGACGCCCAGCGCCGTCTCAAGAGCGTCTTCGCGCAGGCGGCCCCGCCGCCGCCCTCCGAGAGCTTTCTCGCCCGCCTCCAGGGGCTGCCCGCGGGAGGTGACTCCGACGGTGGCACACCACCGTTCGGGGGAGGCGGATTCGGCAGCGGCCGGCCCCTCGGCGGCATCCGCGGCTTCGGCCAGGGAGTCTTCGACGTAGACCCGGAGCCGTTCGGCTACGCGCCGTCCGCGGCGCACGCCGCGGTCCTCCCCAGTGACCGGCACGGCTTCCGCATCCACGAAGTGGCCCGTCCCGACCGGCACGAGAGCGACCGGGGCTCGCGGTCCCGACGCTTCGCGTTCGCCGCCGCCGGAGCGGTGTCGCTCGCCGCGATCGCGCTCGGCGGGGTCACGACCGCCGCCCCGGCCGACAGCAGCGATGTGCGCGGGGGCGGCTCCGGCAGCAATGTCACGCCGCTGCGCAGCCAGCAGGCCGGTGCCGCCTCGGCCTCGGACAACCAGCGCCGCAGGTCGTACTCCTCGCCGCTCGGCCAGCGCGGGGGCGCCCTCGCGGCACCCGTCTCGCCGACGGAGGCGGGCGCGCCGCTGCTGCCCGGCGGTGGGCACGCGGAGAGCGCGGGCTACCCGTTCGCGACGCCGCTGCTGGCCGGTGCGGCCCGTATGTCGCCTCTCATACGCCCCGCCGCTCCCGCTGTCGCGGTCTCGGTCGCGTCGCAGCCCTCCGCCCGGCCCTCGGGCTCGGCCTCGGCCGACGGCGCCTCCTTCGAGGAGGCCGGGCCCGGTCTCTCCGCGGCCTCGGCCTCGTCGCCGACCGCGTCGTCCCGTCCTTCGTCCCTGCGCTGACACACTCTGCGCCCGCGCCGTCGAACCTGGTTGAATCCAGGTGAGGCGGTGCGGCGGGTGCGGATCCGGGGCGCGCGCGTGGGAGTCGGCGGTGCGGTGCCGTGGGCCAGGTTTGGGGAGAGCGGCGGGACATGGACGAGGGGATTCCCACGGAGGGCTCCGCCAGGGGTGAGGTGGCCGAGCGGTCGACCGTTCCCACGCCACGGGGCTCCGCCCCGGACCCCGCGCCTCAAACGCCGGCGGGGCTTGAAACACCGAAGCGGCGCAAGCTCGTGCTCGGGGGTGTCGTCATCGCCCTGGTCGCCGGAGGTATCGGTGGGGGGATCGGGTCGTATCTGGAGCGGACCGGGGTCGGGGCGCACATTCAACTGCCGCAGGCAGACGCCGAGTCCAAGCACCGGGATCCCGACAGCGTGGCCGGGATCGCGGCGCGCACGCTGCCCGGCGTCGTCACCATCCACACCGCGGGTTCCTCGGAGGAGGGCACCGGCACGGGCTTCGTACTCGACGGCCAGGGGCACATCCTCACGAACAATCACGTCGTGTCGTCCGCCGACTCCGACGGTGAGATATCGGTCACGTTCTCCAGTGGTGAGAGCGCCCGCGCCGAGCAGGTCGGGCACGACAGCGGTTACGACCTCGCCGTGATCAAGGTGTCCGGGGTGCGCGGACTGAAGCCGCTGCCCCTCGGCAACTCCGAGAACGTGCAGGTGGGCGACCCCGTCGTCGCCGTCGGAGCCCCCTTCGACCTGGCGAACACGGTCACCTCCGGCATCATCAGCGCCAAGGGGCGCCCCATCACGGCGGGCGGCGAGAAGGGCGACGGGAGCGACGTCAGCTACGTGGACGCGCTGCAGACCGACGCGCCCATCAACCCCGGCAATTCCGGCGGACCGCTGGTCGACTCGAAGGCCCGCGTCATCGGCATCAACAGCGCGATCCGCTCGGCCGACACCGGCGGTTCGGAGCTGCCCGAGGGGCAGTCGGGCTCGATCGGCCTCGGCTTCGCGATCCCGGTCAACCAGGCGAAACGCGTGGCGGAGGAGCTGATCAACGCCGGCCGGGCGACGCATCCGGTGATCGGGGTCACCCTCGACATGGACTTCTCGGGCGACGGCGCCCGCGTCGGCACGAAGGGCAACAGCGGCGGCTCGGCCGTCAGTCCGGGCGGCCCGGGCGCCAGGGCGGGCATCCAGCAGGGCGATGTGATCACCGAGGTCGACGGCGTCCCCGTGCACTCCGGCGAGGAGCTGATCGTCAAGATCCGCACCCACCGCCCCCAGGACAAACTGGTCCTCACGGTCGAACGGGGCGGAAAGGAACGGAAGGTGTCGCTCGTCCTCGGTTCCGCCGACGGCGGCTGATCGGGTTCCGGCCGATCCCTGACCGTCCTCTGACCGGCGGCTGACCGTCCCTTGACCGGTCGTGGCGCGGGATGCGCGATCCTGGAGGTTCCCCGGTGGCTACCGAATGGACAGGTGGGCCGGGTACCGTGGACCGGGTCCGCTGCCGGACCCTGCCGAAGACCTGCTGCTGATGACCGATCGCGGGCCGAGGACACGCTAGGAGTGCAAGGTGTTCAACGATATTGGCCCGCTGGAGGTCGTGACGATCGTCGTGCTGGCCGTTCTCGTGTTCGGCCCCGACAAGCTCCCGAAGGTCATTCAGGACGTTTCACGCACCATCCGGAAGATCCGGGAGTTCTCGGACAGTGCGAAGCAGGACATTCGGGACGAACTCGGCCCTGAGTTCAAGGACTTCGAGTTCGAGGACCTGAACCCCAAGACGTTCATCCGCAAGCAGCTGGACAGCGACGAGCTGGGTCTCAAGGAGATTCGCAACGGCTTCGACCTGAAGAAGGAGATGGCCGACGTCTCCGACGCGGTGCACACCGTGGGCGAGCTGGAGGACTCCGGCTCGTCGACCCCGTCCGGCGGCGGTGGCCGCGTGGACATGCAGAAGCGGCCCGAGGCGGTCGACATGCAGAAGCGTCCCGAGAAGTCCGCGAAGCCGGCCGCCGTCGAGCCGCCGCCCTTCGACGCGGACGCGACCTGAACCACCCCGAACCACCTCGAACACGGCTGAACCACGCCTGACGAAACCGGGCCCCGCGGACCCGGTGTGGCATCCTGCCTTGTTGTTGCGCGGAGCGGACGTGAGGACGCCCGAGGGGGGCGGGCCGCGCCGGTCCGTAACTGAGCGAGGAGGCGGCCGGGTACATGGAGACGACGAGTCGGGTAGGCGCGCAGGCGCCGGCCACCGAGGGGGCCGGCGAGGCTCTCACGGCCCGGCGTACGGTCGACGGCTACCTGCTGGCGCCCTTCCCGTGGTACGGCCTCGACGAGGCCTTCACGGGACCGCGCTGGCTGATGCAGGTCGGCACCACGGCGGACGGGTCCGTCGAGCACGGTTCGATCGGGCACGGCGACGAGCCGTCCGTACGCAGTGAGCTCACGGAAGACACCGAGCGGTTCGCGGTCGTGGTGACCGTCGCCGCCAATCCGGTACGGCGCACCGCCGACGGCACCGGCGTCCTGGAGGCCACGTCCGTCTCCTCGGCGGCCTGGCTCGCCGGCGTCGGACTGCTCTCGTACACCTGGCCGGTGCAGATGGATCACACGCTGCGCGACGACTGGCTGGAGCAGCAGACCGAGACGGCGTGGGTGCTCGCCGACGACCTCGCGTCGGAGGACTGGGCGACGCTGACGCTGCCGGTGGACGGGGTGCCCACCCCGTTCCACTACCGGGAGTCCGAGTACGGCTGGGTGCTCGCCGGCTCCACGCAGGCCGGGGTGCACCTGGGCGCGTACGGGCGCGGCATGAGCGCGTACGGGCTCGGGTTCTCCGTCGTGAAGGACATCGCGGCGCTGGAGCCGGATCCGGAAGCGTGACGAAGAACGGCGGGCCGCCCGGAAAGGGCGGCCCGCCGTTCTCTCACGGTCCGTCAGGACTCAGAACTTGTTGCGCGGGGTGATCCCCAGGGACATCCCCGACAGGCCGCGCTGGCGCCCGCTGAGCTTGTCCGCGATGCCGCGCAGCGCCGAGCCCGCGGGGGACTCCGGGTCGGTGAGCACGACCGGCTTGCCCTCGTCGCCGCCCTCGCGCAGGCGTACGTCGATGGGGATGGAGCCGAGCACCGGCACCTCCGCGCCCGTGGTCCGGGTCAGGCCCTCGGCGACCAGCTTGCCGCCGCCCGTGCCGAACACGTCGACCATCTCGCCGCAGTGCGGGCAGGGCAGCCCGGACATGTTCTCGACGACGCCGACGATCTTCTGGTGGGTCTGCACGGCGATCGAGCCGGCCCGCTCGGCGACCTCGGCGGCGGCCTGCTGCGGCGTGGTGACGACCAGGATCTCCGCGTTCGGGACCAGCTGGGCGATGGAGATCGCGATGTCACCGGTGCCGGGCGGCAGGTCGAGCAGGAGCACGTCCAGGTCGCCCCAGAACACGTCCGCGAGGAACTGCTGGAGCGCGCGGTGCAGCATCGGGCCGCGCCACACGACCGGCGCGTTGCCCGGCGTGAACATGCCGATCGAGATGACCTTCACGCCGTTCGCCGACGGCGGCATGATCATGTCCTCGACCTGCGTGGGCTTGCCGTCGGCGCCCAGCATGCGCGGGACGCTGTGCCCGTAGATGTCCGCGTCGACGACGCCGACCTTCAGGCCGTCCGCGGCGAGCGCCGCCGCCAGGTTCACGGTCACCGAGGACTTGCCGACGCCGCCCTTGCCGGAGGCCACCGCGTACACGCGGGTCAGCGAGCCGGGCTTGGCGAACGGGACCTCGCGCTCGGCGGTGCCGCCGCGCAGCGCGTTCGCCAGCTCCTTGCGCTGCTCGTCGCTCATCACGTCGAGGGTGACCTGCACATCGGTCACGCCGTCGACGCGGGCGACGGCCTCGCGCACGTTGTTCTCGATCGTCGAGCGCATCGGGCAGCCGGAGACGGTCAGGTACACGGTGACCGCGACGACTCCGTCCGCACCGATGTCCACCGATTTGACCATCCCCAACTCGGTGATGGGCCGGTTGATCTCGGGGTCGTTCACTGTCGCGAGTGCCTCGCGCACCGCGTCTTCCGTAGCCATGCACCCGAGTCTACGGCGGGGTAACCCGCACCCGGAAAGCCCTGTCAGCGGTCGTCTACGTCACGTCCCCGCTCGCGCTCCGCGGGGAATGCCCCGGACCCCGCGGCGGAGTGCCGCTGTTCCTCCAACTCCTTGACGAGGTCCTGCAGCTCGGAGCGGATCCAGTCGCGCGTCGCGACCTCGCCGAGCCCGATCCGCAGGGCCGCCATCTCACGGCTCAGATACTCGGTGTCGGCGATGGACCGCTCGTTCTGTTTGCGGTCCTGTTCGAGATTGACCCGGTCGCGGTCGTCCTGCCGGTTCTGCGCGAGCAGGATCAGCGGGGCGGCGTACGAGGCCTGCAGCGACAGCATCAGCGTCAGGAAGATGAACGGGTACTCGTCGAAGCGCAGATCGGGCGGCGCGACGATGTTCCACACCACCCACACGATGATGAGCACCGTCATCCAGACGATGAACCGGCCCGTCCCCAGGAAGCGTGCGATCCGCTCGGACAGCCTGCCGAAGGCCTCCGGGTCGTAGTCGGGGATCAGCTTGCGGCGGGGCGCGCGCGGCTGGTCGAGCCGGATGCGCGGCCTGCGCGGGGCGTCCCGCTCGCGCTCCTCAGTCGGCATGGTTCACCTCCCCGGAAAGATGGAATTCCTGTTCGCGCCAGTCGTCGGGAAGCATGTGGTCGAGCACGTCGTCCACGGTCACGGCGCCGAGCAGCGAGCCGCTGTCGTCGACGACGGGCGCGGCCACCATGTCGTACGTCGCGAAGAACCCGGCGATCTCCGGCAGCCCGGCCTCCGGGGTCAGGGCCTGCAGATCCTCGTCGAGGATCGAGCTGACCATCGTGTACGGGGGGTCCCGCAGCAGCCGCTGGAAGTGGATCGTGCCGAGGTACTTGCCGGTCGGTGTCTCGTCCGGCGGCCGGCACACGTACACCTGCGCGGCGAGCGCGGGGGACAGATCGGGATTGCGGATGCGGGCGAGGGCCTCCGCGACCGTCGCGTCGGGGCGCAGGACGATCGGCTCGGTCGTCATCAGTCCGCCCGCGGTCCGGTCCTCGTACGCCATCAGGCGCCGCACGTCCGCCGCCTCGCTGGGCTTCATCAGATCGAGGAGGCGCTCCTTGTCGTCCTCGGGCAGCTCGCCGAGGAGGTCGGCGGCGTCGTCCGGGTCCATCTCCTCCAGGACGTCGGCGGCGCGCTCCTCCTTCAGCTTGCCGAGCACCTCGATCTGGTCGTCCTCGGGGAGCTCCTCAAGCACGTCGGCCAGGCGTTCGTTGCTGAGCGCCGCGGCGACCTCCGCGCGGCGCTTGGGGGAGAGGTGGTGCAGCACATTGGCGAGGTCGGCGGGGCGCAGCTGTTCGAACGTGGCGAGCAGGCTCTCCGCGCCCTGCCCGTGCTCCTCCACGTTGAAGCCGTCGACGCCCGACCAGTCGACGGTGATCGCCTCGCCCTTGGCGCGCCGGAACGCGCCGCGCTTCGGGGTGTCCTTCCGTACGAAGACCCGGTCGACCTCCCAGTCGCGGCGCGCGGGCAGCTGCTGGATGGCGACGTCGAGGACGGTGACCTCCTCGCCGGTCTCCACGAGCCGTACGCGCCGGTCGAGCATCTCGCCGAGGACGAGCCGCTCGGTGGGCCGCTGCTCGAAACGCCGGACGTTCAGCACGCCCGTCGTGATCACCTGGCCGGACTCGATTCCGGTGACGCGGGTCATCGGCAGGAAGATGCGGCGCCGGGTCGACAGCTCGACGACGAGCCCGAGCAGCCGCGGCGGCCTGCGGCTCGCGCGCAACATCGCCACCAGGTCGCGCACGCGGCCCACCTGGTCACCGTTCGGGTCGAAGACGGCGATGCCGGAGAGGTGCGACACGAAGATCCGGGGAGCGCCTCCAGCCATGTCCTCGCGCGCCTCCTTCCGGATTTGGTCCGCATTCGTCCAGATATTCAGTCAATTTCCCGCCCAGGCTAGCCGCTCCCCGTTCCCCGCGCCTTTGCGCTTCGGCCACCCGGCCTGGGCGGGTAACCGCAGATCGCGGAGGTACGCTGCCGTACCTGCCCCCACCAAGCTGCCGTACGAGAGGTAGTCCGCCCGTGACCCTGCGCCCCCTCAACCGCCGTACCCGCAGGACACTCATGGTGGGCGTGATGTGCACGGGGCTCGCGGTGGGCCTCGCGGCGTGCGGCGAGGAGGACCCGGACGCGGGGACGAACGGGGTGGGCAAGCTGACCCCGGCCAAGATCCAGTCCCGTACGGTCGAGGCGGCCCGCGGCGCGGACGCGGTGCACGTCGCCGGCACGGTGGTCGTCAACAAGAAGACGTACAAGCTGGACATGCGGCTGAAGGCCGACGGCGGCACGGGCTCGGTGAGCACGGGCGGCGGCACGTTCCGGCTGCTGCGGGTCGGTGACCACCTGTACCTCAAGGCGGGCGCCGGTTTCTGGACGCACTCCGAGGACGGCAAGGGCGGGCACGGGGCGGGCAACGCCGCGCAGAAGCTCGACGGCAAGTACGTGAAGGTGCCGAAGGGCGACCCGGCCTATCAGCGGCTGAGCACGTTCACCGACAAGGGCGTACTGCTCGACGGCCTGCTCGGGCTGCACGGCTCGCTCGCGAAGGGCGACCGCGGGACGTCGGGCGGCGTCCGCACGATAGAGCTGACCGGCGCCAAGGGCGCGGGCGGCACGCTCGACGTGTCCCTGGAGGGCAGCGCGTACCCGATGCGCCTGGAGCGCGCCGGGGGCGCCGGCACGATCCAACTCGGCGACTGGGGCAAGGACTTCCCCCTCAGCGAACCCAAGTCCACGGAAACGGTCGACTACGGGCAGGCGCTGCCTGAATAAGCCCCTGCGGCGATTGAGCAGCGGGGTCCGGGGCAGCGCCCCGAGGCGTCAACGCCGGCGCCGCAGAAGTTTCGGTAGGCCTGCGGGGACAGGATTGCGCGTCGTCGCCGGCGACCCCACCGGCACCGCGGCCAGCGACCCGTCGGACACCGGCTCCGGTGCCCCGCCCGCCGGCTCGAGACGGACCACCCGACACTCCCGCGCCCACCGCTCCGGCATCGTCTCGGAGTCCGGCGCGTTCAGCCGCTTGCCCTTCAGCTCGCCGACCACGGCCTCGTACGACTCCGTGCCCGGCGCCAGCTCGACGACCTTCGCCCGCCAGCCGACGAGCCGCCCGCCCTTGTCCTTGCTGCGGACCGTGACGAGCGCCGCGCCGCCGTCGACCAGGTCGGGCAGCGGCTGCTCGCCCGGCCCGTCCCCGACGAGGCACGCCGCGCCCTCGTGCCACACGTGCCACAGGGCCCGCTCCACGCCCCGCTCCCCGCGCACCCAGATCAGCCCGGACTTCTTCGTGGCCTCCTCGACGAGGGCGGCATCGAGCAGTTCAGCAGTCGTCATACGGAAAGCGTAGCCACCGCCACTGACAGCCCTACAGCCATCCGTTGCGCTTCAGCGTCCGGTGGATCGCGAAACACACGCCGCCGATGAGCACGAGCACCATCGGATACCCGTACCGCCAGTGCAGCTCCGGCATGTGCTTGAAGTTCATCCCGTACACGCCGCAGACCATGGTCGGCACTGCGATGATGGCGGCCCACGAGGTGATCTTGCGCATGTCCTCGTTCTGCGCGACGGAGGCCTGCGCCAGATTCGCCTGGAGGATCGAGTTCAGCAGCTCGTCGAAGCCGATGACCTGTTCCTGGACGCGCTCCAGGTGGTCGGCGACGTCCCGGAAGTACTTCTGGATGTCCGGGTCGATCAGCCGCATCGGCCGCTCGCTGAGCAGTTGCAGCGGGCGCCGCAGCGGCGCGACGGCCCGCTTGAACTCCAGTACCTCGCGCTTGAGTTGGTAGATCCGGCCCGCGTCCGAGCCGCGCGGGGAGCCCTTTCCGGGCTGCGAGAAGACCTCGGTCTCGACCTCGTCGATGTCGTCCTGCATCGCGTCGGCCACGGCCAGGTACCCGTCGACGACGTGGTCGCCGATGGCGTGCAGCACGGCGCTCGGGCCCTTCGCGAGCAGCTCGGGGTCGTCCTGGAGCCGGTGCCGCAGCGCGCGCAGCGAGCCCTGCCCGCCGTGTCGGACCGTGATGAAGAAGTCCCGGCCGGTGAAGCACATGACCTCGCCGGTCTCCACGATCTCGCTGGTGGCGGTGAGTTCGGCGTGCTCGACGTAGTGGATGGTCTTGAAGACGGTGAACAGCGTGTCGTCGTAACGCTCCAGCTTGGGCCGCTGGTGGGCGTGGACGGCGTCCTCGACGGCGAGCGGGTGCAGGCCGAACTCGGCGGCGATACCGGCGAATTCCTCCTCGGTCGGCTCGTGCAGGCCGATCCAGGCGAAGCCCCCGTCGCGCCGCACCTGGTGCTTCGCCCCGCCGGGCGTGAGGCACTCGGAGGACGGGACGCGGACTCCGTCGCGGTACACGGCGCAGTCCACGACAGCCGAACAGGCGGCCGCGTCACGCGTGAAGTCGTAAGAGGAACGGGCCTCGTTGGCGTACGGGGCGACGCTCTTGCGCAGCGAGGGACGGACGGCGGCTCGCAGGTCGCGCATCATCGACATGGGCAGGCTCCTTCGCGGGCGGGAGTCGCCGTGCGTCGGGTGGAACCACCCGGAATGAGGACGTCCTGGCCAACCGGAAACCGGGACATGCTGCACGTCCACAAAGCGGGAAGCACCGCACCGATGCGGGGCGGCTTCGCTGACTGATTCAGATCGCGACGTCCGAGGCGGGCGTCGATGAGATCAGGGGAACGAAGTGCTCTTCCGGCAGGCGCGGCCAGCACGGAGTGCGGCTGACTGCGGGGAAAATGAGGCCCTGGGCCCTACAGGCCGGAAGAACGGGTAGTACTGCACGGTCGACTTCGATCCATGACAGCCCCACCTCCTCCGGCCGGTCCCCCGTGGGGGACGTGAAACGGGTCGGTACTCCGACGGGCTCGCGGGGGCCCTCGGCGGACACGCGCTGCGTGTTGTCCCGACCAGCGGCCAAGAGTATCAGCCGACCGGCGAAAGCGGGCCCCGTCCTTACCCGTTGATGGCGAGATCTATGCTCGCGGGATGGCAGAAGTTCTCGCGCTCGTGGAGGCGCGTCTCAGGACAACCCTGGGTGAACCGGACGCGCGAGCCGCGGTCACCTTCCTCGGCACCGACCGGATCGAGGTGTTGCGCTTCACAGAGGGCGACGTGGTGCGCTACGCCACCCTCGGCATGTCGGCGTCCCCGATGACCGACCCCACGGCGGCCCTCGCCGACCCGGTCGCGGGCCCCCGCGCCGAGCTGGTCCTGACCGTCCGCGCCGGGCTCGCCGACACCGACAAGGTGCTGCGCCCGCTCGCGGTCCTCGCGGCCTCCCCGCAGGTCGAGGGGCTCGTCGTGGCGCCGGGCGCCTCGCTCGACGTGGGCGAACCGCTGTGGCCCGCCGCCCCGTTCACCTCGACCCTCGTCGCGGAGCCGGGCGGCCTGATCGAGGACCTGGAGCTCGACGCACCGCTGGAGCCCGTACGTTTCCTGCCGCTGCTGCCCATGACGCCGAACGAGGCGGCGTGGAAGCGGGTGCACGGCGCGGCCGCGCTCCAGGAGAAATGGCTGAACAGTGGAACGGACCTGCGCGATCCGCTGCGCAAGTCCGTTTCCCTGGATTGAGGAGCCCTTGGACTGAGGAACCCTTGGACTGAGGAGCCCTTGGGCTGAGAGCCCGTCAGTTGGCGTAGACCGAGACGCTGTCCTCGGTGGCGTGCTTCGGCTCCAGCTCCTCCGCCTCGTGGGTGAGCGCGCTCCTGCGCACCCAGACCACGACCGCGCCGAGCACCGCCGTGACCGCGGCGACCACGAACGGGATGTGGATGTTGCTCCACTCCTCGATCTTCGGCGCGAAGAACGGGGCGGCCGCGGCGGCGAACCACCGGACGAAGTTGTAGCCGGCGCTCGCCACCGGGCGCGGCGCGTCCGACACGCCGAGCGCGAGCTCCGTGTAGACCGTGTTGTTCACGCCGATGAAGGCGCCGGACAGGATCGTGCAGACGATGGCCGCGGTGTGGCTGCCGTACCCGAGGACGAGCACGTCCAGGGCGAGCAGCACCAGGGAGCCGCCGAGCACCTTGAGCGAACCGAAGCGGGCCTGCATGCGCGGCGCGACGATCACCGAGAACAGCGCCAGCAGCACACCCCAGGCGAAGAACACCGCGCCCGACTTGTACGGGGTCATGTTCAGCACGAACGGCGTGAAGGCCAGCACCGTGAAGAACGTGTAGTTGTAGAAGAAGGCCGAGATCGCCGCGGACGCGAGGCCGCCGTGGCCGAGCGCCTTGATGGGGTCGAGGATCGAGGTCTTCTGCGCGGGCTTCGGCTGCTCCTTCAGGAGCACGGTGATGCAGACGAATCCGATGGCCATCAGCGCGGCGGTGCCGAAGAACGGGTAACGCCAGCTGGCATTGCCGAGCAGCGCGCCGACCAGTGGCCCACAGGCCATGCCGAGTCCGAGCGCGGACTCGTAGAGGAGGATCGCGGCGGCGCTGCCACCCGCGGCGGCGCCGACGATGACCGCCAGCGCGGTCGACACGAACAGCGCGTTGCCGAGCCCCCAGCCCGCGCGGAAGCCGACGAGCTCCCCGACGGAACCGGACGTGCCCGCGAGCGCCGCGAAGACCACCACGAGGGCGAGTCCGACGAGGAGGGTCTTCTTGCCGCCGATGCGGCTGGAGACGAATCCGGTCACCAGCATGGCGATGGCGGTGATCAGGAAGTACGAGGTGAAGAGCAGGGAGACCTGGCTCGGTGTCGCTTCGAGGCCCTTGGCGATCGACGGCAGGATCGGGTCGACCAGGCCGATGCCCATGAAGGCGACGACGGATGCCCCGGCGGTCGCCCAGACCGCCTTCGGTTGACGCAGGATGCTGCCCGCACCTGCGTCGAACGTGTCCCCTTCGGCGGGACCCCCTGTACTGCTGTGGCTCATGCCTGCTGCTCCTTCGAGTGCTTCGAGTCCGTTGGGCCTTTCGGGCCCCGCAGGATCGTTGGCGTATACACATAATAAGTTAGAGCAGCTAATTAATGCAAGCTACATCTATCTCTCCTGGTCGGGGCGCCACGGCCCTGCCGTCCGGACGGGTGATCGTCCTTGACGCGGCGCGGGACGGGGAGGACCGTGGGGCTCTATGAGGGGCGAACCCAGTTGCCCGAAGTGTGGTGGCCGGGTCAGGGCTCCCGGACTCTTTGCCGACTCCTGGCAGTGCGATGTGCACGGGACCGTGCATCCGATGCAGCCCGTGATCCCGCCCAGCGTCGAGGCGCTCAGCGTGGTGGTGAGTCGCGCGCGGGTGCCGGTCTGGATGCCCTGGCCGCTGCCCGTCGGCTGGCTGTTCACCGGCGTGGCCAACGCGGGGGACGAGCGCCACGGCGGCCGTGCCACCGCCGTCGCCTGCTCGGGACCCGGACCCCTCGGCGGCCCCGGTGAGCTGGTGCTCGTCGCCGAGGAGCTGGGCGTCGGCCTCGGCGCGCGCTACGCGGGGATCGACGGGCCCGACCCCGGCCCGTACATGGAGGTCTCGGGTCCCCCGCAGGCCAAGGTGCTCGCCGCGGGCAGGCCCACCCCGATGTGGCACGTCTCCGGGACCCCGGACGACCGGGCGGTCTTCGCCGGCGAGGCGCGCGGCCTGTGGCTGTGGGCGGTCGTGTGGCCGGAGCAGACCGGCATGCTGATGTACGACGAGCTGGTGCTCACGGACCTGCGGGACGCGGGGGCCGAGGTGGACCTGCTGCCGTGCGGGGCGCTGTCGCCGCGCATTCTGAAGTGAGCCTCCGGGGTACGGGTGCGGTAAGGGGCCCGTGCCCGGTTCGGTGGTGACGGGGGTGCGTGAATCCCCGTTATCCTTGAGCGGTCCCCGTCAGTCCGTCGAGCCTGGAGTACGCAGCCGTGCGCATCGATCTGCACACCCACTCCACCGCTTCCGACGGCACGGACAGCCCGGCCGAGCTCGTGCGGAACGCCGCCGCGTCCGGCCTCGACGTCGTCGCGCTCACCGACCACGACACGACGCGCGGGCACGCCGCGGCCGTCGCCGCCCTGCCCGGGGGGCTCACCCTCGTCACCGGCGCCGAGCTCTCCTGCCGCCTCGACGGCGTGAGCATGCACATGCTGGCGTACCTCTTCGACCCCGAGGAGCCGGCCCTGCTCGCCGAGCGCGAGCTGGTCCGCGACGACCGGGTGCCGCGCGCCAAGGGCATGATCGCCAAGCTGAACGAGCTGGGTGTGCCGGTCACCTGGGAGCAGGTCGCCCGGATCGCGGGCGACGGCTCGGTCGGCCGCCCGCACGTCGCCACGGCGCTGGTCGAGCTCGGCGTCGTACCGACGGTCTCGGACGCCTTCACGGGCGACTGGCTCGCCGACGGTGGGCGCGCGTACGTCCCGAAGCACGAGACCGATCCCTTCGAGGCGATCCGGCTGGTCAAGGCCGCCGGTGGCGTCACCGTCTTCGCGCACCCGGCCGCCGTCAAGCGTGGCCGTACGGTCCCCGAGTCGGCGATCGCGAAGCTGGCGGAGGCCGGGCTCGACGGCATCGAGGTCGACCACATGGACCACGACGCCGCGACCCGCGAGCGCCTGCGCGGCCTCGCCGCCGACGTCGGCCTGCTGACCACCGGGTCCTCGGACTACCACGGCAGCCGCAAGACGTGCGTGCTCGGCGAGTACACCACCGACCCCGAGGTCTACGGGGAGATCACGCGGCGCGCGACGGGCGCCTTCCCGGTGCCGGGCGCCGGCGGACACCGCGCCTGACGCGCCCCGCGCTCGTCACCACGTACGCGCTCCGTACGTGACCCGACCCACCCTTCCGCACCACTCTCGCAAGGCACCCCACCGTGTTCGACGCTGCCGTCTTCGGATCCCTTTTTCTCACGCTTTTTGTGATTATGGATCCTCCCGGAATCACTCCGATCTTCCTCGCCCTCACCGCGGGCCGCCCCGCCAAGGTCCAAAAGCGCATGGCCTTCCAGGCGGTCTGCGTCGCCTTCGGCGTCATCGCCGTGTTCGGCGTCCTGGGCAATCAGATCCTGGCCTATCTGCACGTCTCCGTCCCGGCGCTGATGATCGCGGGCGGTCTGCTGCTGCTCCTGATCGCGCTCGACCTGCTGACCGGCAAGACCGACGAGCCCAAGCAGACCAAGGACGTGAACGTCGCCCTCGTGCCGCTCGGCATGCCGCTGCTCGCCGGGCCGGGCGCGATCGTCTCCGTGATCCTCGCGGTGCAGGACGCGGACTCGATGGGGGACCAGATCTCCGTCTGGTCCGCGATCGTCGCGATCCATGTGGTGCTGTGGCTGGTGATGCGCTACTCGCTGGTGATCATCCGCGTCATCAAGGACGGCGGCGTGGTCCTGGTGACCCGGCTCGCGGGCATGATGCTGTCCGCGATCGCGGTGCAGCAGATCATCAACGGTGTGACGCAGGTGATCCAGGGTTCCTGACCGTCCGGAACCACAGCGAAGCCCCCGTACGCAGCGTGCGTACGGGGGCTTCGACGCGTGAAAGTCGTCTTACGCCGTTACGAGGCGGACGACTCTGCCGGGCGGATGTAGAGGCGCTGCCCGATGGCGGCGGCCTGCTGAACGATCCGGTTGACGGAGGCGGCGTCCACGACGGTGCTGTCCACGGCGGTGCCGTCGACATCGTCGAGTCGCATGATTTCGAAGCGCATGGGCTTCTCCCTTCGTCTGGTGATCCTCCTGAAGGAGAACTACTGGTGCGGGGCTTCTCAGCTTGATCCCGCCGTACGGCCGGGCGGTTGCCCGGCCGTTAAGAGTGAATTGCGCGGCCGCAGTGCCGCGCGTTCCAGTGGGTACAACGAGTTGCCCGCTGCAAACATTCCCTACGCTAAGGAAATTTTTCGATCGGCTAATGACTCGTGCGTCAGTAGTGCGGCGAGACGGCTGTGACCTGTGGTTCTACGCCGTCGGGTGGCGGTCCCAGAACGCGGCGAGCGCGGCGGCCGTGGCCCCCGGCTGGTCCGTATTGGGGGAGTGCTCGGCCCCGGCGACGACGGTGCGGTCCGCGCCGAGGCGCTCCGTCATGTCGTCGAGGAGGGGCACGGGCCAGGTGTCGTCCCGCTCGCCCGACAGGACATGTATCGCGAGGCCGAGCGCGGCGAGCTCGGCCACCCGGTCCGGCTCCGTGCGCAGCTGCCCAGCCGTGGCGATGAGCTGGGCCGGGCTGTTCGCCATCCAGCGGCGGCGCAGATCCTCGCCGTCACCACGGAGGTCGGCGGCGTCCTCCGGAGCGTCCAGGCCCTGGATGGCCTGCCACACCTGTGCCATGTCGAGCGCGACGAGGGCGTCCTGGAGCAGCTTGGCGCGCTCCTGCTGGGGCGGTGCGACGGCGGCGGGGCCCGAGGACATCAGCGTGAGCGAGGCGAACGGCGCGGGATCCTCGATGACCGCCGCGCGCGCGACGAGCCCGCCGAGCGAGTGGCCCAGCAGATGCACCCGGCCGGTTCCCCCGACGGCTCCTTCGCCGGCTCGGAGCGCCGCGACCTGCGCGAGCACGTCGAGCGCCAACTCGCGCTGCTGGTAAGGCCGTTCGTCGTCCTTCGGGCCCTCCGACTCGTACTGCCCGCGGCCGTCCACGGCGACGGTCCGGTAACCGGCCGCGCTCAACGGGGCGTGCAGCTCGATGAAGTCCTCCTTGCTCCCCGTGAACCCGGGAAGCAGCAGGGCGGTGCCCAGGACCGGGCCCTCGGCCGGCTCGCCGATGAGCGCGGCGAAGTCGCCACGGGCGGTGCGGAGGCGGTGCGCACGGGTGCCGGGCGGCGGGGTGAAGGTCGCGGGCCTGCTCATGCTGCCGAGATTACGCGCAGCCACCGACAACGAAGGCCCGGACCCCGCAGCAGCGGGATCCGGGCCTTTCGCCGTGGACCGATCAGGCCTCGGGGGCCTCGACCTTCTTGCGCGTACGACGCGGCTTCGTCACCGTCGTCTCGGCGGCCGTCTCGGCAGCGGGCTCGGCCTTCTTCCGGGTCCGCGTGGCGGGCTTCGCCTCAGCGGTCTCGGCGGCGGGCTCGGCCTTCTTGCGCGTACGGGTGCGCGTGGCGGGCTTGGCCTCGGCGGCCTCCGCGGTGTCGACCGCGGCCTCCGCCTTCTTGCGCGTGCGGCGCGGCTTCGCCACGGGCGCCTCGGCCGCCTCAGCGGTCTCGACGACGGGCTCGGCCTTCTTGCGCGTACGGGTGCGCGTGGCGGGCTTGGCCTCGGCCGCCTCGGCGGTGTCGACGGCGGCCTCCGCCTTCTTGCGCGTGCGCGTACGGGCCGGCTTCGCCTCGTTCGCGTCCGCCGCCTCGGCGACCGGCTCGGCCTTCTTGCGCGTACGCGCCGGCTTCGCCTCGGTGGCCTCGGCGGTGTCGACCGCGGCCTCCGCCTTCTTGCGGGTGCGCGTGCGCGTGGCGGGCTTCGCCTCGGCGGCCTCAGCGGTGTCGACGGCCGCTTCGGCCTTCTTCCGCGTACGGGTCCGGGTGGCGGGCTTCGCCTCGGCGACCTCGGTGGCCTCGGCCGTCTCGACCGCGGCTTCCGCCTTCTTGCGGGTGCGAGCGGGCTTCGCCTTCGGCGCGGCCTGCTCCGGCTCCGCGGCCGCCGGCACGGTCTCCACCGTCTCGACGACGGGCTCGGCCTTCTTGCGCGTACGGCGACGCGGCTGGGCGGGAATCTCCGCCTCGACCGTCTCCACGACCGCCTCGGCGGCGGGGGCCACCGGCGCGACCTGCGTGGCGGCGGCGTTGCCGCGCGTACGGCGGCGACGACGCGGCGTCCGCGGCTCGGCGGACTCCTCGGCGGGAGCGGGGACGGACGCGGGTGCGGACGGTGCCGCGGGCGCGGTCGTGGCCTCTCCGGCGCCGACCGGCTCGCCACCGCGCATGCGGCGACGGCGGCGCGGCGCGCGCGCCGGGCGCTCGCGCTCTTCGCGCTGCTCGCGGTCCCGACCACGGTCACGGTCACGGTTCCGGTCGCGGTCGCCCCGGCCACCGCGCGAGGACGACGCCCCGCGGCCACCGGTCTCGCCCAGGTCCTCGATCTCCTCGGCGTCGAGCCCGGCGCGCGTGCGCGACGAGCGCGGCAGCACACCCTTGGTGCCCGCCGGGATGTTCATCTCCTCGTAGAGGTGCGGGGAGGAGGAGTAGGTCTCGACCGGGTCGTTGAAGTCCAGCTCGAGGGCCTTGTTGATCAGCTGCCAGCGCGGGATGTCGTCCCAGTCGACCAGCGTGATCGCGATGCCCTTCTTGCCCGCGCGGCCGGTGCGGCCGATGCGGTGCAGATAGGTCTTCTCGTCCTCGGGGGACTGGTAGTTGATGACGTGCGTCACATCGTCGACGTCGATGCCGCGCGCGGCGACGTCGGTGCAGACGAGGACGTCCACCTTGCCGTTGCGGAACGCGCGCAGCGCCTGCTCACGCGCGCCCTGGCCCAGGTCGCCGTGGACCGCGCCGGAGGCGAAGCCGCGCCGCTTGAGCTGGTCCGCGATGTCGGCCGCCGTGCGCTTCGTACGGCAGAAGATCATCGAGAGTCCGCGGCCCTCGGCCTGCAGGATGCGCGCGACCATCTCGGGCTTGTCCATGTTGTGCGCGCGGTACACGTGCTGCGCGATGTTGCGCACCGTCGCGCCCTCGTCGTCCGGCGACGTGGCACGGATGTGCGTCGGCTGCGACATGTAGCGGCGGGCCAGGCCGATGACGGCGCCCGGCATGGTCGCCGAGAACAGCATCGTCTGACGCTTCGCCGGAAGCATGTTGATGATCTTCTCGACGTCGGGCAGGAAGCCCAGGTCGAGCATCTCGTCGGCCTCGTCGAGGACGAGCGCCTTGACGTGCGAGAGGTTCAGCTTCTTCTGGCCTGCCAGGTCGAGCAGTCGGCCGGGTGTACCGACGACGACGTCGATGCCCTTCTTCAGGGCCTCGACCTGGGGCTCGTACGCACGACCGCCATATATGGCGAGGACGCGCACATTGCGCACCTTGCCGGCGGTCAGGAGGTCATTGGTCACCTGCTGGCACAGCTCGCGCGTCGGGACGACGACGAGGGCCTGCGGGGCGTCGGTGAGCTGCTCGGGCGTGGCCCGGCCCGCCTCGACGTCCGCGGGGACGGTGACGCGCTCCAGGAGCGGCAGGCCGAAACCGAGGGTCTTGCCCGTGCCGGTCTTGGCCTGGCCGATGACGTCCGTGCCGGAAAGGGCGACGGGGAGGGTCATCTCCTGGATGGGAAAGGGATTGATGATGCCGACGGCCTCAAGGGCCTCCGCCGTCTCGGGAAGAATGCCGAGCTGACGGAAAGTCGAAGTCTGCGTAGTCAGGGTGTTGCCTCTTCTGTGAGGTGCGGCGCGAGGCGAACGCGGGGGTCTTCTCGACCGTGCCGGTCTGGTACACCGGACTCGAGCCGCGGTCTGCGGGGATCGGGTGGACCGGATGGCGCGGGACCACTGCCGACGCTCGAGCGCTCGTGCCGCTGAGGGCCCCTCCTCGATCCGTACGCCTTGTGACGTACGACCCGGAGGGCTGTCGGGTCGGAGCCGATCGGGCCTCCGACCGGGCATCCTCATTCATGAGGCCCGTCCGAAAGTGCGCAGAAGCGCGTTTGCGGCGCCTTGCACTCGGCGGGCTCTTTACCACCATACCCCGGAATCGCGCATGTGCGATGGCCGAATGCCGCACGTAGCCGTTGTCACACTCCTTGACCAGGGACTTCCGAGACACGGAGAGCGGGCTATTGTGCGCTTCATGGAGACGCCTGACAACGCCACGCCGTCCGCCGAAACACCCGAAGGAAACCAGGGCCTCACCGGTATCGCAGCCCAGGACTGGGCCACCGCGGCCGCGGACGAGAACTACCGCGCCGCCGTCGTCGACCTGCTGGGCGCGCTCGCGTACGGGGAGCTGGCGGCGTTCGAGCGGCTCGCCGAGGACGCGAAGCTGGCGCCCACGCTGGCCGACAAGGCGGAGCTGGCCAAGATGGCGTCCGCCGAGTTCCACCACTTCGAGCAGCTGCGCGACCGGCTGTCGGCGATCGGCGTGGAGCCGACCGACGCGATGGACCCGTTCGTCGAGGCGCTCGACGGCTTCCACCGCCAGACCGCGCCGTCGGACTGGCTTGAGGGCCTGGTCAAGGCGTACGTCGGCGACTCGATCGCGTCCGACTTCTACCGGGAGGTCGCGGCCCGCCTCGACTCGGACACCCGCTCGCTCGTTCTCGCCGTGCTCGACGACACCGGCCACGCGTCCTTCGCCGTGGAGAAGGTGCGCGCCGCGATCGAGGCCGACCCGCGCGTGGGCGGCCGGCTCGCGCTGTGGGCGCGGCGGCTGATGGGGGAGGCGCTGTCGCAGTCGCAGCGGGTGGTCGCGGACCGGGACGCGCTGTCCACGATGCTGGTCGGGGGCGTGGCCGACGGCTTCGACCTGGCCGAGGTCGGCAAGATGTTCTCGCGGATCACCGAGGCGCACACCAAGCGGATGGCGGCGCTGGGGCTGGCCGCCTAGGACCTGGCTTCAGCGGGTGCTGCCGCTGCCCAGGACCTGGCTCCCGGGTCTGGCGCCTGTGCTCTCCGGCTACGCGTACGGGGTCAGCTGCTGCCGTGCTCTGCCACGGGTGGGGCGCAGCAGCAGTGAGAGCAGGGCCACGGACATCGCGACCGCGCCGCCGAGCGTGGCGATCGCATGGCCGGGCCCGAGCGCGCTGTGGGTGACGAACGCCCCGAACAGGGCGCCCGCGACGCCGGTCGGCAGCACGAGCGTGCGTGACGGCAGCCTGTGCGGCAGTCGGTGGCCCGCCCCGAGGGCGAGTGCCATGCCGAGCAGTGCGGAGCCGAGAACTTCGAGAAGCATGGTGCGGATACCTCCCGCGCGGCCGTTGGGTGCGTGTCGGACGTAGCCGGTCTACCCCTGGCCCCGCGGGTGCAACCCTCCGCGCGAGGATCGGCCGGGTGTCTGCCGTGACCACGCAAAAGGCCTGATGGCAGCCGTGCCATCAGGCCTTTCACGTTCTGTGCGCGCGTCCCTTCAGGGAGCTTCTAGAGCGGGCCGAAGCCCACCTTCCGCGCCGACGGCTCGCCGAGCTCGACATAGGCGAGGCGCTCGGCGGGGACCAGGACCTTGCGGCCCTTCTCGTCCTTCAGGGAGAGGAGCTGGGACTTGCCGGACAGCGCCGCGGACACCGCGCTCTCGACCTCCTCGGCGGACTGGTCGCTCTCCAGAACGATCTCGCGAGGCGTGTGCAGCACGCCGATCTTGACCTCCACGGCCTTGTCCCTCCGACGATCCGTGATGTGCGCGGAACACCGCGCCGTACCCAGCAAACATTAGCCCGGCCAGGCGAGACTCCCGGCGCCACGGCTGCACGCCAAGAGCGAACAGCCGGACGGGAACAGAGCGCGCCGTGGTGCCGGGCCGGGTGCGCGCAGGGGCGTGCTCAGTGGGGCGCGCTCAGTGGTGCTCTGCGCCGTGCAGCGGGAAGCCCGCGATGCCGCGCCAAGCCAGCGACGTCAACAGCTGCACCGCCGTGTCGCGCTCGACCGGGCTGGCGCTGGACAGCCAGTAGCGCGCGACGACCTGCGAGACGCCGCCGAGCCCCGTCGCGAGGAGCATCGACTCGTCCTTGGACAGGCCCGTGTCCTCCGCGATCACGTCCGAGATCGCCTCGGCGCACTGCAGGCTGACCCGGTCGACGCGCTCGCGCACCGCCGGCTCGTTCGTCAGGTCCGACTCGAAGACGAGCCGGAACGCGCCGCCCTCGTCCTCCACGTACGCGAAGTAGGCGTCCATGGTCGCCGCGACGCGCTGCTTGTTGTCCGTCGTGGACGCGAGCGCCGTGCGCACCGACTGCAGCAGGGACTCGCAGTGCTGGTCGAGCAGCGCCAAGTAGAGCTCGAGCTTGCCGGGAAAGTGCTGGTAGAGCACCGGCTTGCTGACGCCTGCCCGCTCGGCGATGTCGTCCATCGCGGCCGCGTGGTACCCCTGCGCGACGAAAACCTCCTGGGCGGCGCCCAGAAGTTGATTGCGACGGGCACGGCGCGGCAGGCGTGTGCCCTTGGGGCGCGCTGCCTCCGTCTGCTCGATGGCTGTCACGCCGCCTCCCAAGATTGTCCGTGTGCGGTGTGCGCCGCGACGCCATCGTACTTTTGGGTAACCCTGATGTGCGCGGTGCGAGCGCAGAATTTCACGGACCGGACTCCTGTGAAAACCGCATGTAGTGAGCCCGATGTCACATCTGTGGTCACAAATGGGTGGATCGTGGCGCACCGTTCACCGGTATCGGCGGACCGTTCACCGGTATCGGTGCAGTGGTCACCGATAGTCGTCCTCGTCGATCGCGACGACGCGGGCCTGCTCCGCCCGGTCCGCCTCGTTCGCGGTGTCCGGGTCGGCCTCCGTGTCGGGCTCGTCGTCCTGCTCGGGTGCGAGGTCCGTGTACTGCTCCGCGCTGTCGGCCTCGGGGGTCTCCACGCCCGCCTCGGCGGGGCGGCGCTCCGTGAAGGTTTCGGGGTCGCTCGGGTCGACCGTCATCGGTGGCTCCCTTCCTCACCTGTCCTTGCGGTGGACGGGTGCCCTGATATCGAGCGTATGAGACACCCGATCGGGGCGCTATGCGACCCTTCGGGGATCTCCCGGGCGGCACGGGCCCCGGGGCCGAAGTGGCCCGGGATCCCCTGTCCGAACCCGCCCGGTCGTGCCGCGTTCGGATCTGTGACGGCGAACACGCGATCCACTGTGTGATCGTCTCGTAACATATGTCGCATGTCTTCGACCGAGTCGCCGCGCGTGCCTGCCGCCATCGCCGCCGCGACGCCCAAGCCGGGCGCCGTCGAAGCCGCCGAGGGGGAGCGCCTGCGATCGGTCGGACTTCCCGGCTTGACGCTGTCGGTGCGGTCCCGTCCCGGAGCGCGCGAGGGGCTGCCGCCCGCGCTGTACGTGCACGGGCTCGGCGGCTCCTCGCAGAACTGGTCGGCGCTGATGCCGCTGCTCGCGGACGTCGTCGACGGGGAGGCGGTCGATCTGCCGGGGTTCGGCGACTCGCCGCCACCGGACAACGGCGACTACTCGGTGAGCGGGCACGCGCGCGCGATCGTCCGCTATCTCGACGCACAGGGCCGCGGCCCTGTGCACCTCTTCGGCAACTCGCTGGGCGGAGCCATCGCCACGCGCGTGGCCGCGGCGCGCCCCGATCTCGTCCGCACGCTCACCCTGGTGTCGCCCGCACTGCCGGAGATCCGGGTGCAGCGCACCGCGCTGCCGACCGGACTGCTCGCGGTGCCCGGCGTCGCCCCGCTCTTCACGCGCCTGACGAAGGAGTGGACGCCCGAGCAGCGGGTGCGCGGCGTGATGGCCCTTTGCTACGGAGACCCGAACCGGGTCACGCCCGAGGGCTTCAGGGCGGCCGTCGAGGAGATGGAACGACGGCTCCGGCTGCCGTACTTCTGGGACGCGATGGCCCGCTCCGCGCGCGGAGTCGTGAACGCGTACACGCTCGGAGGGCAGCACGGCCTCTGGCGCCAGGCCGAGCGCGTGCTCGCGCCGACGCAGCTCATATACGGCGGGCGTGACCTGCTGGTCTCGTACCGGATGGCGGCCCGCGCGGCACGCGCCTTCCGGGACTCGAGGCTGCTCACGCTCCCGGACGCGGGGCATGTCGCGATGATGGAGTACCCGAGCACGGTGGCGACGGCGTTCCGGGAACTCCTCGCCGACACCGAAGCGTTGAACAAGAGGCGCGGGAGCGCCAGTAGTGTCGGAGATGCCGCGAGCGACGCATCCGGCACCGACGACCACACGACACTGGGGAGCTGAGGCGGCCTGTGGGACGGCATCGCCGCCGAGGATCGGCAGACGGCGCGGAGGACGCTGTCGACGTACAGGTAGAGGCCGAGGCGCACGCCGCGCCACGGCCGGCCGCGGGCACCGGGCGCAGACGACGCGGGCCCGCAGAGGCGCCGCCCGCTCCCACCCCGCCTCCGGTGTCCGGACGTCCCCCCTTCCCGGGGCACACGTCCGCGCGTCCAGGTGCTGGTCCGGTGCGCGGCGGCCATCCCGAAGCGCGGGAGCCGGGCGGCGGTTGGGGCACGTCCGTGCCGCGGGTCGCGGGGCCGGTGGCGTCGGCGCGCGGACCTGAGCACGGGGCGACGGCCCCCGCCGATTCACCGCTGCCGGGGCCGCGGCCGCGGCGGGAGACTCCGGCCCAGGAGGCTTCGGTCCAGGAAACTCCGGTTCAGGGGACTCCGGTTCACGGTCATCCGCGGCAGGAGTACATCGACGCGTTCGATGCCCCTACGGGGGTCCACGCGCCCGTGGGTGCCCACGCGGTCGCGGATGCCAGCGCTTCCGCGGGTGTCGCCGCTCCTGTCGCCACGGACCCGTACGCGCGCGTGAGCGAGTGGGACGCCGAGCCGCCCGCGCCGCCGGAGGACGGGGCGCCGGCCGGGACCGACGGCGGGCGGGAGAAGCGCGGCAGGGGCATGACCTTCACCGGCATCGCCGCCGCGGCCGTCACGACCGTGCTCGCCGTGGTCGTCGCCGGGCAGGTCGCCGACAGGGACGGCGGCTCCGCGCGTGACGCGCGGGCGCAGGCCGCCGAGGGCAGCCGTCCGCACGGCGGCTCCGCCTCGCGCACGGACCAGCGGGCCGTCCCGAAGGAGACGGCGCCCGCCGCCCCGGTGACGTACGGGCAGAAGATGGCCAAGAAGTACCCGCTCGCGACGGACCTGAAGGCCTCCGGCGCGTTCGCGGCGGTCCCCGGATCCGACAAGGCGCCGGGCAGCGGGCAGAAGTTCCGCTACCGCGTCGACGTGGAGAAGGGGCTCGGGCTCGACGGGTCGCTGTTCGCGCAGGCGGTGCAGAAGACCCTGAACGACAAGCGGAGTTGGGCCCACGACAGCGCCCGCACCTTCGAGCGCGTCTCCTCCGGGAAGCCGGACTTCGTGATCACGCTCGCGAGCCCGGGCACGACGGCCGACTGGTGCGCGAAGTCGGGCCTCGACACGACGGAGGACAACGTGTCGTGCGACTCCGCCGCGACCGACCGCGTGATGATCAACGCGTACCGGTGGGCCCAGGGTTCGAAGACGTACGACAAGGTCCTCGGCGACAACGCCATCTACCCGTACCGGCAGATGCTGATCAACCACGAGGTCGGGCACCGGCTCGGCTTCAATCACGTGACCTGCTCGCAGGACGGCGCGCTCGCGCCGGTCATGCAGCAGCAGACCAAGTTCCTGACGTCCGACGGGATCACGTGCAAGCCCAACCCCTGGGCCTTTCCCAAGGGTTGACGCTACGTAGCTATCCGTAGCCGTTTGATCTCATAGCGCGACCAAACGTCGCGCGTGCGGGAAAGTTACGCCCGTTCACCCCTTTTGGTGGCGTGATGGACAACCGTCCATCACGCCACCGGCATGTCCGCATACGTTCGTCCCGCTGCGAGCCGCCAATCCAACGGCGGCTCCCTGTAAGGGAGATCGGGGGTGTACGCGTGCGCATCGGAATGCTTACCGAGGGTGGTTATCCGTATGTGAACGGTGAGGCCAGACTCTGGTGCGACCGGCTTGTGCGCGGGCTCGATCAGCACGAGTTCGACATCTACGCGCTCGCCACCAGCCAGGAGCAGGAGGGCGCGGGGTGGCTCGAACTGCCGCCTCAGGTCATGCGCGTGCGGACCGCTCCGATGTGGGCGGCGGCGCCCGGGAGCGAGAGCGGCGCACGCGACGGCGCGTTCGGGCGGCGGGCGCGGCGTCGGTTCGCCGCGCTGTACCGGGAGCTGGTCGAGGCCGTGGTCTCGGCCGACGCGACCTCCGATGACATGGGAGCGAGCGAGGCGGACCGTTTCGCCAAAGCGTTGTACGGGCTCGCCGAACTCGCCCGCGACGAGGGCGCCCTTGGTATCTCCCTGCGCTCCGAGGCCGCCGTACGCATCCTGGAGCGCGCCTGCCGCGCGCCCGGCGCACTCCGTGCGGTGCGCGCGGCCCGCGTGCCCGATCTGCTCTCCTTCGCCGCGCATGTGGAGCGCGAGCTGCGGCCGCTGTCGCTGGACTGGTACGAGGACGGGTCCGGGTTCGGTGCGGCTTCGGGGTACGGGGTGGGGACGGGAGCGGGAGCGGGCGCCGGTGCGACGTCGGAGGCGGCGGCGTCGGGGGCTTCGGCTTTGTCGTCGGGTGGCCCGGGGGCGACGTCGGGCGCCTCGGGTGCTTCTGCATCGGCTTCTTCGGCTTCTTCAGCCTCTTCCGTTTCTTCTTCAGGGTTCCCCACGGGGCTGTCCGGAGGGGGCGGGCTCGCGTCCGTCGACCTCTGCCACGCGGCCTCCGGTGGCGCGGCCGCTCTGCCCGGTCTTATCGCCAAGCACTTCTACGGGGTGCCGCTGCTCGTCACGGAGTACGGGGTGCAGCTCAGGGCCCGGTACATCGCCGCGGGCGACGCCGAGTTGAGCGCGCCGGTGCGCGCGCTCCTCGCCGCGTTCCACGGCCGACTCGCCGCCGAGGTCTACCGGCAGGCCACCGTGATCACGCCCGGCAACGCGCACGCGCGGCGCTGGCAGGAGCGGTGCGGCGCCGACCGCGCGAAGCTGCGCACCATTCACCCCGGCATGGAGGCCGGCCACTTCGCCGCGGTGGGCGAGCGGGAGGGGCCGGGCGACCCGGACACCCTCGTCTGGGTCGGGCGCGTCGACCCCTCCAAGGACCTGATCTCGCTGCTGCACGCGTTCTCGGAGATCCGCAAGGAGGAGCCGAGGGCCCGGTTGCGCATCGTGGGGGTGCCTGAGGCCGGGGCGGTCGCGGGGGCCGGAGCGGGCGCCGCCGCGGGTGCGGGCCTTGTGGACGGCGGTGGATGGCCGGCCGACGGGTTCGTCTCCGCGAGGGCGTCCGCCGGGCCCGGCGGCGTGGCCGAGGCCTCGGACCCCGCGGCGGACCGCGAGGCGGCCCTGTATCTCGGGCACTGCAAGGCCCTCGCCGCGCAGCTCTTCCCCGACGAGGCGGAGGGGATCCACGCCGTGGGCGAGAACCCCGTCTCCTTCGAGGAGTTGGGGTCCCCCGAGGCCCCCGACCTCGCCGATGTCTACGGTTCCTGCGGTGTCGTCGTCCTCTCCAGCGTCGTCGAAGGCTTCCCGGTCAGCCTGGTCGAGGCCATGTTCTGCGGGCGCGCGACGGTGTCCACGGACGCGGGCGCCGTCGTCGAGGTGATCGGCGGCACGGGGCTCGTGGTGCCGCCGCGCAATCCGCGCGCGCTCGCCGAGGCGTGCGTGGCGCTGCTGCGCGACCCCGCGCGGCGCGAACGGCTCGGCGCGGCGGCGCGGGCGCGCGCCCTGGAGCTGTTCACCGTCGAACAGAACGTCACGGCATTTCACAGCATTTACCTGGAGATCGTCTCGCGCTGCCCGGTACGCCGGGAGGTCGTCGACGACGCGGGCGACCCCCTGCCGTTCGCGTACCCGCCGGAGGCCCATGTGCCGGGCCGCTGGACCACGCAGAGCACGGGGGACCGGGGCGGCGCATGGCTGGCCGGGCGCTCGGGCGGGGCGGCAGGCACCAGTTGGGGAGCCGACGGCGGCGAGCGGGAGCAGTTGGCCGGGATGACGCAGGGCAGCGGGGAGGCGGACGGATGACCGGGCGGATCAGCGAACGCACGAGTGAGCGCGCCGCGTTCGGCGACACCGGGACCGGGGGCGACGCCGATGCGCCCCGGGTGCCGGTGAGCGCCGGAGCATGGGGCGCCGGGTCGGCGGAGGCGCTGGGCACGCGCGGCGGCGAGGCGACCGGCGACGTGGCCGCCACGGAACAGGCCGACCTGGGTGACCTGGGCGATCTGGGTGATCTGGACGTGGGGCTGTTGGGCGATCCAGCGGCGTGGCGGTCGTCGGTCCTTGAGGGCGGTGCCCGTGATGTGAGCCCCGCCGACGTGGAGCCGATGGAGCCGAGCGGCGCTGAGTCCAGCGATGTGGAGCCGGGTGGCATGGGGTCCAGCAGTGGCGAAGTCCGCAGCTCGGATTCCCGTGACGCGGGGTCCCATGAGGCGGATTCTCGTGAGGCGGGGTCCCGTGGCGCGGTCTCTCGTGGCGCGGATTCTCGTGGCGCGGATTCTCGTGGCGCGGTCTCCCGTGGCGCGGATTCGCGTGACGCGGACTCTCGTGACGCCGACTCCCATGCCCCGGTCTCCCGTGGCGCCGACTCCCATGACCCGGACACCCGTCCTGAGGGCCAAGGTGACGACGACTTCCGTACGGAGGCGGACCACCGTGCCGATGTCGCGCGGATCGTCGGTCCGCGCGGTGCGGAGTCGCAGGAGGTCGAGCCCCGCGGCGCCAACTCCCGTCCCGCCCAACGCCGTTCCGGCGCCGACCCGGTCAAGGGGCTGATGCACCGGCACCGTGACCTGTGCGAGCGGGCCGTCGACCCGCTGGAGATCGCCGCGGGTCTCGAGGCTCACGGCGTCACCGACAGGACCGCCGCCCGCTTCCGCCACAAGGACGTGTTCTCGCTCGCCGAGGAGATGTACGCCCGCGCGTCGAGGGACGGCGGCCCGTACGAGCCCGTCGTCGAGGCCACCGCTCCCGCCACCGGCGTGCGCGGTCTGTGGGCCGGGCTCGCGTTGCTGCCGGGCGCCGCCTGCGCGCTCACGCTGTTCGGCCTCCACGCCACGACGGGCACCGTCCGCCTGGCCGTCGGCATCGTCGGTGTCCTCGCCGCCCTCGTCGCCCTGCGCGCGACGCTGCGCCACGGGCCGCTGCGTGCCGTCGACGGCCCCTCCGCCCCCTCGGCCCGGCTCTGGTCCTGCTGGCTGCTCGCGTACGCGCTCCTCGGGGACGGACTCCTCGACGCCGCGCTCGCGGGCGGGCCCGACGAGCCCTGGGCCCCGGCGGTCGCGCCACTGGCCGCGCTCGCCGTCGCGGTGGCGCCGGCCACCTGGTGCGCCCAGCTCTTCTCGGGCGGAGCGCGACGCCGCCTCGCCACGAGCCGCGGACTCGCCGAATTCGCCTCCTCCGTCCGCCCGTTGCTCCTCGGGGCCGTGGCCCTGTTCGCGCTCGCCCTCGTCGCACTCCTCGTGCTGGCCGGCGCCGTACTCGACGAGAAGGTGGACTACGCCGGAGCGGGCGCCCTCGGCGTATTGCTCCTGCTCGCCCGCCTCCTCACCGCGCACCGCCGCACACACGCACCCGCGCTCGCACTGGGCGCCGCCGTCGCCTTCGAAGTGCTGGCCGTCGCCACGGTCTTCGCCGCACGCCTCCCCGGCTGCGACGTCCTGGGCCTGCCCGTCGAGACCGCCGTCGACGCCGTCGGCGCGGGTGTCGTCCCGGCGGTCGCCTGCGCCGTCGCCGCCCTCGTCCTCCTCGTGCACGCCACCCGCACCCTGACCCGGGCCTCCGCCCACGCGAACGCCGACGACCCGATCGGCTGGGCACCGTGACCGCCACCGCCGCTCCCGTCGAGCGCGCCGCGCCACCGCGGCCGGCCCTCGCCACATGACCAGCACCACCCACCTCCCGCGGGGCCGACACCGCGGGCCCATCCGAAGACCCAGGGCAACCCCCATAAGGAGAACGCCAGATGACCACCCCTCCTCCCGGAGGCGCCGGATACGCCGGATACTCCGGACCGCACGGGCAGCGCGGAATCCTCGACCGGCGCGTCCCGCGCGCAGCGCGCGGCGCCCTCGGAGCGCTCCGAGGGACCGGAGCGCGAGCCCTGGGAGGCACCCGATGAGGGTTCTGCTGATCGGAGCCAACGGGTATCTGGGCCGCTTCGTCGCCGACCGCCTGCTGGCCGACCCCGCCGTGCAGCTGACCACACTCGGCCGGGGCGACGACGCCGACGTCCGCTTCGACCTCGCCACCGGCAGCCCGGGAGCACTCACCCGCTTCCTGGACGCCGTCCACCCGGGAGTGGTCATCAACTGCGCCGGCGCCACCCGCGGCGGCGCCCGCGAACTCACCCGGCACAACACCGTGGCCGTCGCCACCGTCTGCGAGGCCCTTCGGCGCAGCGGCTGCGGCGCCCGCCTCGTGCAGATCGGCTGCGGCGCCGAGTACGGGCCCTCGCAGCCCGGCTCGTCCACCGCGGAGGACGCGGTGCCCAGGCCAGGCGGCCCGTACGGCGTCAGCAAGCTCGCCGCCACCGAACTCGTCCTCGGCTCCGGCCTCGACGCCGTCGTCCTGCGCGTCTTCTCGCCCGCGGGGCCCGGCACCCCGGCCGGATCCCCGCTCGGCCGGCTCGCCGAGGCGATGCGCCGCGCGATGCAGGCCGGCGACGGGGAACTGAAGCTGGGCGGCCTCGGCGCACAGCGCGACTTCATCGACGTACGGGATGTGGCGCGCGCCGTGCACGCCGCGTCGCTCTCCGCCGCGCAGGGCGTCATCAACATCGGCTCGGGCCGCGCCGTGCGTCTGCGTGACGCCGCCGCCGTGCTCGCCCGCGTCGCCGGTTTCGGCGGATCCCTCCACGAACTCGACGGCCCGGCCGTCGGGATGCGGCCATCCGTCGGCCACCCCCGCACCGAATCGGACCACGGGATGCCACCCGTGCCGACCGCGTATCCGTACCCCGACGGCTGCGGCAGCTGGCAGCAGGCCGACGTGCGCACGGCCCGCGACCGGCTCGGCTGGCGTCCCCGCATCAACCTCGAAGAGTCCCTCGCCGACATCTGGATGGAGGCGGCATGCCGTATCTGACCCCGACCGCGACCGGCCTGTCGAGCACCGACGTACGACTGGGCTTCGGTGTCCCCGGTTTCGCGCACCCCCTCGTCGCACCCGCGGAGTGGGCCGAACTCACCCGCCCCGCAACGCCTTTGCACTGGGTTGTACTGAATGTTGCGAATGGTCCGGGTTCCCGCCCCGACCAGCACTGCCTGGAGGCGGCGGGCCGGCTTCGGCGGGCCGGGGTGCGTGTCCTTGGTCACTTGGACCTGGCCTACGGTGCCCGCGCCTTCGGTGAACTCGTCTCCGACGCCCACCGCTTCCTCGACTGGTACCAGGTGGACGGCTTCTACTTCGACCGCTGCCCCACCGAGCGGGCCGCGCTCCCCGAGGTCCGGCGCGCCACCACGACCCTGCGCGCCCTCGTCGACGACGCGCACATCGTGTTCAACCACGGCACCCACCCGTACCCCGGTTACGCCGAGAGCGCCGACCAGTTGGTGACCTTCTCCGGACCCTGGAGCGACTATCGCTGGTCCCAGGTCGCCGAGTGGACCGCCGACTATCCGCACGAGCGGTTCTGTCACTTCGTCCACGGGATGCCCCTCGGCCATCTCGAGGAGGCGCTGCGCATCGCGCGCTGGCAGGGCGCGGGCACGATCTACTTCACCGATCGCACGGACCGGGACGGCTCGACCGACCCGTGGGAGGCGATGCCCGGTTACTGGGACGAAATCGTCTCGCGCATCGGACGCGGTGTCTCGGAATGAAGGAGGGCGTGGCAGTGTTACAGACGGAACAACCGTACGTAGATACCGACCAACGGAGTCCCCGTGTCGCTGCCACCCCTGGTCGAGCCAGCTGCTGAGCTCACCGTAGACGAGGTCCGCAGGTACTCCCGCCACCTGATCATCCCGGATGTCGGGATGGACGGGCAGAAGCGGCTGAAGAACGCCAAGGTGCTCTGTGTGGGCGCCGGTGGCCTTGGCTCGCCGGCCCTGATGTACCTGGCCGCCGCCGGCGTGGGCACGCTCGGCATCGTGGAGTTCGACGAGGTCGACGAGTCGAACCTGCAGCGCCAGATCATCCACAGCCAGGCCGACATCGGCCGGTCCAAGGCGGAGTCCGCGAAGGACTCGGTCCTCGGCATCAACCCGTACGTGAACGTGATCCTTCACGAGGAGCGGCTCGAGGCCGACAACGTGATGGACATGTTCAGCCAGTACGACCTGATCGTCGACGGCACGGACAACTTCGCGACGCGCTACCTCGTCAACGACGCGTGCGTGCTGCTCAACAAGCCCTACGTGTGGGGTTCCATCTACCGCTTCGACGGCCAGGCCTCGGTCTTCTGGTCCGAGCACGGGCCGTGCTACCGCTGCCTGTACCCGGAGCCCCCGCCCCCCGGCATGGTCCCGTCCTGCGCCGAGGGCGGTGTCCTGGGTGTGCTGTGCGCGTCCATCGGCTCCATCCAGGTCACCGAGGCGATCAAGGTCCTGGCCGGCGTGGGTGACCCGCTGGTCGGCCGTCTGATGATCTACGACGCCCTCGAGATGCAGTACCGCCAGGTCAAGGTCCGCAAGGACCCCGACTGCGCGGTCTGCGGGCCGAACGCCACCGTCACCGAGCTCATCGACTACGAGGCCTTCTGCGGCGTCGTGTCCGACGAGGCGCAGGAGGCGGCCGCCGGTTCCACGATCACTCCGAAGCAGCTCAAGGAGTGGATCGACGACGGCGAGAGCATCGAGATCATCGACGTCCGCGAGCCGAACGAGTACGAGATCGTCTCCATCCCGGGCGCCAAGCTGATCCCGAAGGGCGAGTTCCTGATGGGCACGGCCCTCCAGGACATGCCGCAGGACAAGAAGATCGTCTTGCATTGCAAGACGGGTGTCCGCAGTGCGGAAGTCCTCGCCGTACTGAAGTCCGCGGGCTTCGCGGACGCCGTGCACGTCGGCGGCGGCGTCATCGGCTGGGTCAACCAGATCGAGCCGGACAAGCCGGTCTACTGAGCCTCGGCTCAGCCGCTGTGAGCTGATCGGACGGGCCTCGCGCACGACGCGCGAGGCCCGTCCGTCGTATCGGGGCGGACGCTCGCCGTCAGGAGCACACCTTGCCGTCGCGCGGTATTCGCCCCTCCAGGAGATACGCGTCGACCGCCGAGTCCACGCAGGCGCTGCCGGAGCCGTACGCCCCGTGCCCCTCGCCCTTCCACGTCAGCTCGACGCCGACGCCCTTGCCCAGCTCGTCGGCCATGCGGCGGGCCCCTTCGTAGGGAGTCGCCGGGTCGCCGGTGTTGCCCACGACGAGAACGGGCGCCGCTCCTCGCGCGCTCACATCCGGGTCGTCCCACTGGCCGGGCACCGGCCAGTCATGGCACCAGCCCGCCGTGTCCCAGCCCATGTACGACCCGAACACGGGCGAGATCTCCCGGAATTTCGCGAGCCGCTCCTTCGTCTCCCGCACGGTGGGCCGCACCTTGTCGTCGAGGCAGGAGATCGCCCGCTGGGAGTGGCTCGCCGTGCCGTAACGCCCGCTCGCGTCACGGTCGTTGTACGAGTCGGCCAGTGAGAGCAGGGTGCTGCCGTCGCCCCGCTCCGCGTCCCGCAGACCTCGTGTCAGGGCGGGCCAGCTGTTCTTGCTGTACAGAGTGACCGCGATGCCTGTCGTCGCGAGCGATTCGTTCAACTCCCGTCCGCCCGGGACGGACAGAGGTTTCCCGTCGAGCTTCTTGAGGAGTGCGGCGATCTCTCGCGCTCCCTCCCGGGGGTCCTTGCCGCGTGACCTGAAGTAGTTCTCGAGGGCCCGCTGGAAGCCGCGGGCCTGGTTCTCTGCCTGCTCAATGCGTCCCGCGGTCGGATCGACCACGGCGTCCAAGGTGAGGCGTCCGACCTTGTCGGGGAACAAGTGGGCGTAGATTCCGCCCAGTTCGGTGCCGTAGGAGACGCCCATGTAGTGCAGCTTTTTGTCCCCGAGAGCCTGACGCATCAGGTCCATGTCGCGCGCGGCCTCGGTGGTCGACACATGGGCGAGCAGTGCGCCGGCCTGCTCGCTGCAGCCCTTGCCGAACGCGATGGCGTCCCGGAGGTACGCGGCCTCCTCCGCTTTGGTGTCCGGGGTGAGGTCGACGGACTCGGCCGCCCGCGTCTCCTTGTCGCTGCGACAGCGCAGCCCGCGGCTCGCCGAGACGCCGCGCGGGTCGAAGCTCACCAGGTCGTACCGTTCACGCAGCTTCGAGTACTGCGGCGCGAAGGCCGGCAGCAGGTCGACTCCGGAGCCGCCGGGGCCGCCGAAGTTGAAGAGCAGGGATCCGATCCGCCCGTCCTCGTCCCCTCGCGCCTTGGTGCGGATGAGGGCGAGGTCGATCGTGGGACCGGACGGATCGGCGTAGTCGAGTGGCGCCTTGAGCGTCGCGCACTGCCAGTCGGAGCCGGGCGCGGGCGAGCCCGCGTGCGCCCGGCAGCGGCCCCAGTCGAGGCGCTGGTCGGTGAGCGACGAGGGGAGAGTGGGGGAGCCGCCGTCGCCCGGCGCCGCGCCGCCGGAGCGTGAGGCGGATGCCGGAGGCGACGTCGGATCGCCTCCGCCGGCGTCCCCGCCCGAGCCGCTGCAGCCCGCGATCGGCCCGGCCGTCAGCACGACGGCCGCGGCCAGGGCCAGCGCGCGGGCCCCCATCTTCCGGTGTGTGCGTGCGCCCGCGGGCGCACGCGAATCCTGTGCCGCCATGGCACCTCCCCCCTCAACTGCCCCCGTTCGAAAGACAGTCAGGCCATGGTAGGAGCGTCCGCTGGCCTCCGACTCGGCCTGTGGACAACTCCGGGATCACTTGCAGACCGTTCCCTCGTTCGGGGGCTTCCCCGTGAGGAGGTAGGTGTTCACGGCGCCGTGCACGCACTTGTTTCCGCTGTCGTAGGCCCCGTGACCCTCGCCGTCGTACGTCAACTCGACGCCCACGCCCTTGCCGAGCGCGCCGACCATCTTCTTCGCCCCCTCGTACGGGGTGGCCGGGTCGCCGGTGTTGCCGACGACGAGGATCGGGTCGGAGCCGGGCGCGCTGACGTCCGGGTGCTCGGCGGCCCCGTCGACGGCCCAGCCGGAGCAGTTGAGCATGCCCCAGGCCAGATAGTCGCCGAACATCGGGGACGCCTCGCGGAACTCCGGCAGCTTCGCCTCTACGTCCTTCGCCGAGTAGCGGGGCTTGTCGTCGGCGCAGTTGATGGCGATGTTCGCGGCCTGGATATTGCTGTACTTGCCGTCCTCGTTGCGCCCGTTCATCGAGTCCGACAACGCCATGAGGATCTTGCCGTCGCCGTTGTAGGCCTGCTGGAGGCCCTCGGTCAGGTACTCCCAGAAGTCCTGCGAGTACAGGGCCTGCGCGACCCCGTTGGTCGCCGCGGTCTGCGTGAGGTCGCGCGGGAAGATGCCCGGGATCGGCTTCTCCTCGAGTTCGTCGAACAGCTTGGCGATCTTGGTCTTGACGTCCTGCGGGGTGTCCCCGACGGGGCAGTCCTCGGCCTGCGACGTGCAGTGCTTCGCGTAGTTGTCGAGGGCGAGCTGGAAGCCCTTCGCCTGGCCGAGCGCGCCCTCCTCCGGGTCCTGTGTGGGGTCGACGACGCCGTCGAACACGGCGCGGCCCATCTTCTTGGGGAACAAGTGGGCATAGACGCCACCCAGTTCGGTGCCGTACGAGATGCCGAAGTAGTGCAGCTTCTCGTCGCCGAGGACCTGGCGCATGAGGTCCATGTCGCGGGCCGCGTCCGTGGTGCGCACGTGCGGGAGGACCTTGTCGGAGTTCTTCTCGCACGTGCCGTTGAACGTCCTGATGTTGTCGACGAGCTTCTTCTGCTCCGCAGTGTCGTCCGGTGTCGAGTCCTGCTGGAAGTACTCGTCGAGCTGCTTGTCGTCCTCGCATTCGACGCCCGCGCTGCGACCCACTCCGCGCGGGTCGAAGCTGACGAGGTCGTAGCGGGTGCGCAACTTCGCGTACTCGGAGCCGAAGGCGGGGAGGGTGGTGACCCCGGAGCCGCCGGGGCCGCCGAAGTTGAAGATCAGCGAGCCGATGCGCTTGTCCTGGCTGCCGCTCGCCTTGGCGCGGATCAGCGCCAGGTCGATCGTTTCGCCCTTGGGGTCGCTCCAGTCGAGTGGCGCCTTCATGGTGGCGCACTGCCACTCGGCTCCGCCGGGAAGCGGGGAAGGCGCGTCGCCGCCGCCCTGGGACTCCGCGGGTGCGGGACAGTCCTTCCAGCTCAGCTCCTGGGACGAAAGATCCACGTCGTCGTCCGTGTCGCTGCTGCACGCCGCGAGCGACACGGACAGCAGGGTGGCGGCGGTCAGGGCAGCGGTACGGGACCAGGACGGATTGGGCATGCGTCCATCCTGCGGCGGCGGGGTGCGGGGCGCTCGGGCTGCGGGCTGTGCGAGTGAGGTCGTCGCCGCCCGAAGGATGCCCAAGTCGCCTAGAGAGCGCCCTTCCTTGTCAGGTGGTTGAAGAACAGCCATCCGGGGAGGACGGGGAGCCACAGGGTGAGCAGCCGGTACAGCAGCACCGCGGGCGCCGCCACCTCCTTGGGCAGGCCGACCGCGATCAGGCCCACCGTCAGGGTCGCCTCGACGGCGCCCACGCCACCCGGTGTCGGGGCGGCCGAGCCCAGCGCGTTACCGGCCAGGAAGACCACCGCGACGCTGGCCAGGCTGATCGTGGTCTGGGTCTCGTCCCCGAAGGCGCGGATCGAGGCGTCCAGGCACATCACGAAGCAGGCGGTCAGCAGCAGCATGCCGCCGATGCCGGTGAGCAGCTTCCGGGGCCGCTGCAGCACATCGAGCATGCGGGGCACGACACCGGCGAAAAGTGAGCGCACGCGCGTGACGACGAATTTCCGCAGGAACGGAATCGACGTCACTACGAGGACGAGCACAGCGACGGTCAGCAGACCGGCGATGACCGTGCGGGACGGCGACAGGGAGGGCGTCTTCTCGGTCCCTGTCAGGTAACCGAAGGTCAGCAGCAGCAGGATGTGGCTGCCCATGCCGAACAACTGAGAGGCGCCCACACTCGCCACGGCGAGCCCCGGACGCACCCCCGCACGCTGCAGAAAGCGCGTGTTGAGCGCCACTCCGCCGACCGCCGCCGGCGCCACGATCTTCACGAAGGACCCGGCGACCTGTGCCGCGACGGCCCGCATGAAGGGGACGCGTTCCGGCACGAAGCCGAGCAGGCTCATCGCGGCCGCTACGTAGCTGAGCGCGGAGAACAGCACCGCGAGGCCGACCCAGCCCCACTCGGCCTCGCCGACGATCGCCCCGAAGTCGATGTGGGTGAGCTGCGACAGCAGGAAGTACGCGCCGATCGCACCGGCGATGAAACTGATCAGCGTGCGCGGTCTGATGCGTTCCAGGCGGGCCGGTTCGACGGGTGCCTGCGGCCGGATGCGCAGCACCTGGTGGCGGATCTGGGTCAGCAGATCCTCCTCGCGGGCCTCTTCCAGGGCCTCGTCGAGGGCCCGCTTCTCGGCCTGCCGTTCCGCCTTCTCGGACTTCTTCTCGGCGCGTACGGACACCTTGCCGGCGTCGGTGGCCGCGGCCTCGTCGATGCGCGTCTGCTTGGCCTTGCTGGACGCCTCCAGGACGGCTTCGCGCTCGCGCTGGGCACGCTCACGTCCGAGCCTGCGCAGCGTCGCCCTGGTGGAGCGGGTGAGCGCGATCGGCTGGAGCAGCGGTAGACAGTCGGCGACGGTGTCCGGGCCGAGGACCCCCACGGCGGACGCGACCGTGCGCTCGGCGCCCGCCCGCAGGCCGAGCGTCGTGAGCAGCTGCGCGATGTCCATGCGGAGCACCAGGTCGCCCGCGGCGATCTCACCGCCGCGCAGATCCGTGAGGACCACGGTGCCGGAACGATCCACCAGAATCGCGTCACCGGCCAGCCTGCGATGCGCGATCCGCCGTGACTGGAGCGCCTGGACCTGGTGCCAGGTGTCGCGCATCAGCTCGTCGGTGATCTCCTCGTCCGGCAGCGAGTCCAGGGACCGGCCGCCGACGTGCTCGTAGACGAGCATGACGGCGTCGGGGCCGAGCTCGGAGGTCGCGATCAGCTTCGGCGCGTTCGCCCCGGCGGCGATCGCCGCATAGGCGAGCAGCGCCTCCTGTTCCAGGGCCTGGCGCAGCGACTGGAGGCTGCGGCGCTGCGTGATGCCGCGCAGCGTCAGACGCCGCCACACGCGGTAGAAGAAGCCCTGTGCCTGCTGCTCCCGGTCCACCACGGTGACGTCGAGCGGCGGGCCGTCCTCCAGGGTGACGAAGTAGCGCCGCCCCCGGTCGCCGTTCTCCGTGGTGCCCTCCTGGGCTTCCTCACGGGACGCGTTGACGGGGTGGAAGCCGACGTGGCGCAGGCCGGCCAGGAGCGTCTGCCCTGTGGGGCGCACGTTCGGGGAGCCGACGGCGTACAGCGTTCCGTAGGCGACGGTCCAGCCGATGAGGACTGTCAGGATGATCGAGAACGGTGTCGTGTAGCCGGTGACCAGCATCGCGAAGGCGTCGAGCAGCAGCACCACCCACAGCACGACGCGCCACCGTGGTCGCCGGGACATGCCGACGGCGGTCATATAGGCGATGACGGGCGCCAAGTAGCCGTGCACCGGGTCGGTCAGCGCGTGGATGTCGCTGGGCGACACCGTGGTGAGCGCTTCCTTGATGGACTGCGGGGCGGCCTTGGCGACCCAGAGATCCGTCGCGAGCGTCACGCCGTGCGCGAGGACGGCGGCGAGCACTCCGTCCGCGATCCGCAGGCCGTCGCGTTTGACGAGCCGCTCGATGGCGAACGCGACCGGGACCAGCAGGATGGCGATGCTCGACGCGAGGCCCGCGAACTTGGTCAGGAGGTCGGGCGCCTGGCCGGTGCCCTTGTCGATGTCCTGCGCGAAGCCCGAGGTCGTGCCGTGCGCGAACGCCGCGATGGCCAGCAGCACGACGACGGCGAGCAGGCCGACGAGGAGCCGCATGAGGTCGGAGGGGCGGTGCACGCGCGCGGGGAGCAGCGGTTCGTCGCCGTCGACCTGCTCCGTGTGCGCGTCACCGTCGGCACAGTCGGGGTCGTGCAACGGTTGCTCGTGCTTCGTTTCGGCGGCCTGTCGGCCGTCGTCGTCAGGGCGCGCCGGTGCCACAGAGGTGCCCTCCGCCTTGTCGGGGTGCACGCTCTGCTGCTCCGTGGTCTCTTCTTGATCTCGTATCACCAGTCACCGCCCGCACGATGGTGGCATGCCGCACCGTCATAGGGGGGCATCAGGGTGCATTCGAGAAGGCGGGAGTCCTCGGCCGGCGTCGCGGTCCGCGTCTGTGGGGCCCGCCTCTCGTACGTCCGCCCGCACTGTCGGTGCCGTGCGGCAGGATGGGCCGGATGAGCAAGGAGAGCGAACCGGCGGGAGAGCTTCCCGCGTACGCGGAGCGGGTCCTGGACGTCGCGGAGCTGATCCCGCGCGGCCGGGTCATGACGTACGGGGACGTGGCCGAATGGCTCGAGGAGGGCGGCCCCCGCCAGGTGGGGAGGGTGATGGCCCTCTACGGAGGCGCGGTTCCGTGGTGGCGTGTGGTGCGGGCGGACGGACAGTTCCTGCCGGGGAGCGAACTGCGCGCGCTCGAGCACTACAGGGAGGAGAGCACACCCCTGCGTGAGGCGTCCCGGGCCGCCGAGGGGCACGTGCCACGCCTCGACATGAAGCGCGCGCGGTGGGACGGCCGGGCGGGTACGGAAGCTCACAATTGACAGCTTCGGCCATCCCGCGCGCGGGTGGGGGGCCGGTGACCCGTATGGGGGAAACGGGGCATGCGGGGCACTTCGGCGCTCCCGTGTCCGTTGGTGAGACCGGGCACATCCGCGCCCGCAGGAGTGCGGGAGGGGCGCCGGAAGCCCGGCTTCCGCCACACTCGACGGCGTAGCGTCGACGGCACCGTCGATGGCAGACACCTCCTTCAACCCTTGGCCACCGCTTCGCGCGGGCGGCTCTTCGACCACCAGCACACCCACCAGGACCAGCGATCCACGTGAGCTCCTCCTCGTCCACCCGGCACCTGTCGCAGCACCAGGTTCGACAGGGGCTCCCCGGTGCGTACCGACTGGTGCGTACCCGGCCGGCTCCGGTGGACCCCCCTCGTCTGGACGCACATCAGCGTGCGGTGGTTGACCATGCCCACGGGCCGCTCCTCGTCCTGGCCGGTCCCGGGACGGGCAAGTCCACGACGCTCGTGGAGGCCGTCTCGGCGCGCATCGCCAAGGGCACCGATCCCGCACGCATCCTGGTGCTCACGTTCAGCCGCAAGGCCGCGGTCGAACTGCGCGACCGCATGGCACAGCGCATCGGGGCGGCGCGCGCTCCACAGGCGACGACGTTCCACTCGTTCTGTTACGCCCTGGTCCGCGCCCACCAGGACGCGGATCTCTTCGTGGAGCCCCTGCGCCTCCTTTCGGGTCCCGAGCAGGACGTCGCCGTACGGGAGATGCTCGCGGGGCAGATCGACCTGGAGCAGGCGGGGCTCGCGCATGTGCGCTGGCCGGACGAGCTGCGCGCGTGCCTCACCACGCGGGGCTTCGCCGACGAGGTGCGCGCGGTCCTCGCCCGGAGCCGTGAGCTGGGTCTGGGGCCTGCCGCCCTGGACGCGTTCGCGCGCCGCATCGGCCGCCCGGACTGGCGGGCGGCCGCCACGTTCCTCGCCGAGTACCTGGACGTCCTCGACGCGCAGGGCGTGCTCGACTACGCGGAGCTGGTGCATCGCGCCGTCCTCCTCGCGCACCGCACGGAGGTCGCGGAGCGGCTCGCCACGCAGTACGACGCCGTGTTCGTCGACGAGTACCAGGACACCGACCCGGCCCAGGTGCGGCTGCTGCACGCGCTCGCGGGCGGGGGGCGCACGCTGGTCGCGTTCGGCGATCCGGACCAGTCGATCTACGCGTTCCGGGGCGCGGACGTGAACGGCATCCTGGAATTCCGCGGAGACTTCCCGCAGGCGGACGGCGCCCCCGCACCGGTCGAGGTGCTCACCACCTCCCGGCGTTCCGGTGCCCGTCTCCTGGAGGCGACGCGCCGCATCACCCAGCGGATGCCCCTGACCCGGCTGCCCGCGCACAAGGTGCGGGCCCACCGTGAGCTGTCGCCCGTGCGCGACGGGGGCAGGGCCGAGGTCTACACGTATCCGACGTCCGGTACGGAGCTCGACAACATCGCGGACATCCTGCGGCGTGCCCATTTGGAGGACGGCATCCCGTGGAGCGACATGGCTGTCCTGGTGCGTGCCGGCGGGCGCAGCATTCCGGGGGTGCGGCGCGCGCTCACGGCGGCCGGCGTTCCCCTCGACATCGACGGCGACGACCTGCCGCTGCGCCACGAACCGGCGGTGATGCCGCTGCTGACGGCCCTCAAGGTGGCGGCCCGAACCGAGACCGCCGACACTTCGGACGCGCAGGACGCGCAGGACGCGCAGGACGCGCAGGACGCGCAGGACGCGCAGGACGCGCAGGACGCGCAGGACGCGCAGGACGCGCAGGACGGTCCGGTCGCTTTGGAAGGCGAGCCGCGGATCGACACCGAGACGGCGCTCGAACTCCTGGCCTCGCCGCTCGCCGGTATGGACGCGGCCGATCTGCGCCGCCTGGGGCGCGCCCTGCGCGAGGAGGAGCGCGCGGCCGGGAACGCGCTGCCGCCGCCCTCGGACGAGTTGCTCGCGCGTGCCCTCGTCGAGCCCGAGCGGCTCGCTCTGCACGACCCCGCCTACGCGCGCGGGGCGCAGCGTCTCGGTGCGCTCCTCACGACGGCCCGCCAGAAGCTCGCCGACGGCGGCACCGCGGAGGAAGCCCTCTGGGAGCTGTGGAACGGCACTCCCTGGCCGACCCGGCTCGAGCGCGCCGCTCGCCGAGGCGGCGCGGCAGGGCGCAACGCGGACCGAGACCTGGACGCCGTCTGCGCCCTGTTCGCCGTCGCCTCGCGCGCGGAGGAGCGCACCGGCGGCCGTGGCGCCCGTAACTTCCTGGAGGAGCTGGAGGCCCAGGACTTCGCGGCCGACACCCTCGCCGGACGGGCCGTACGCCCCGACGCCGTGCGCCTGATGACCGCGCACCGCTCCAAGGGCCTGGAGTGGCGGCTCGTCGTCGTCGCGGGCGTCCAGGAAGGACTCTGGCCGGACCTGCGGCGCCGCGGCTCGCTCCTGGAGGCGGACCGCATCGGTCGCGACGGCCTCGCCGAACCCCTCACCCCCGGAGCGCTGCTGGCGGAGGAACGACGCCTCTTCTACGTCGCCGCCACGCGCGCGAAGGAGCGGCTCGTCGTCACCGCGGTGAAGGCCCCCGCGGACGACGGCGACCAGCCGTCCCGGTTCCTCACCGAGCTGGGCGTGGAGCCCAAGGACGTCACCGGGCGCCCGCGCCGCCCGCTGGCGGTCGCCGCGCTCGTCGCCGAACTGCGCTCCACAACGGTCGACCCGCGCGTCTCCGAAGGGCTGCGCGAGGCTGCCGCGCGCCGCCTCGCCCAGCTCGCCGCGCTCAGTGACGACGACGGCAGACCGCTCGTGCCGTCCGCCCACCCCTACCGCTGGTGGGGCATGTACGAGCCGACCGAGAGCAAGGTCCCGCTGCGCGACCGGGACAACCCCGTGGTCCTCTCCGGAAGCGCCCTCGACCAGCTGGCCAACACCTGTGCCCTGCAGTGGTTCCTCGGCCGCGAGGTGAAGGCCGACGCCCCCGCCACCGCGGCCCAGGGCTTCGGCAACGTCGTGCACGTCCTGGCCGACGAGGTCGCCTCCGGGCGCACACCCGCCGACCTCGCCGTCCTCATGGAGCGCCTGGATTCCGTGTGGGACTCGCTGGCCTTCGACGCGCCCTGGAAGTCGGCCCAGGAGAAGGAGAACGCCCGCGCCGCGCTCGAGCGCTTCCTGCGGTGGCACGTCATGGACCGGACGAGCCGCACCCCCGTCGCCAGCGAGCACGACTTCGACGTGACGCTCGAAGCGGGCTCCTACGAAGTGCGCATCCGCGGCTCCATGGACCGCGTGGAGCGCGACGACGAGGGCCGCGCCTACGTGGTCGACTTCAAGACCGGCAAGCAGGCGCCGAGCGCCGCGGACGTCGCCCGCCATCCACAGCTCGCCGTGTACCAGCTCGCGGTGCACGAGGGCGCGGTCGACGAGGTCTTCGACGGAGTTCGGCCGCACCCCGGTGGGGCCGAACTGGTGCAGCTTCGGCAGGGCGCCGCCAAGAAGGACGGCGGCGAGGCCCTGCCGAAGGTGCAGGCGCAAGAGCCGCTCGAAGGGGAATGGGTCGGCGATCTCCTCGCCACCGCGGCCGGCAAGGTCCTCGACGAGCGCTTCGTGCCGACCACCGGACAGCACTGCACGCACTGCGCCTTCCGCGCCTCGTGCAGCGCGCGCACGGAGGGCAAACACGTGGTCGAGTGACGTGCGCCTCCACTGAGCCGGAACAGGACGGCGCTGTCAGTGGTGCCGGTTAGCCTCGATGAGGTGACCACGCGCCTCACCGACCCCGAGCAGCTCAAAGAGCTGCTCGGCATCCCGTTCACCCCGGAGCAGACGGCCTGCATCACCGCGCCGCCCGCCCCGCAGGTGATCGTGGCCGGAGCGGGCTCCGGGAAGACGACGGTGATGGCCGCGCGCGTGGTCTGGCTGGTCGGCACCGGTCAGGTCGCCCCCGAGCAGGTCCTCGGCCTGACGTTCACCAACAAGGCGGCGGGCGAGCTGTCCGAGCGCGTCCGCAAGGCCCTGGTCAAGGCGGGCGTCACCGACCCCGACACCATCGACCCGGACAACCCTTCCCCAAGCTCTCAACTTCGTTCGAGCAGGGGAGACCCCATCGGCGAGCCCGTGATCTCCACGTACCACGCCTTCGCGGGCCGGCTCCTGACCGACCACGGCCTGCGCCTCGGGCTCGAACCCACCACACGGCTGCTCGCCGACGCCACCCGCTTCCAGCTCGCCGCGCGCGTGCTGCGCGAAGCGCCCGGCCCGTATCCCGCCCTCACGCGCTCCTTCGCCGACCTGGTCAGCGATCTGCTCACCCTGGACGGCGAGCTGGCGGAACACCTCGTACAACCAGGCAAGCTGCGCGCGTACGACCAGGAGCTGCTGCGCGCCCTCGAAGGCGTCAAGCTCAGCAACGCGGACCTGCGGAAGGTGCCCGAGGCCGCCGCCGCGCGCCTGGAGCTGGCCGAACTCGTGGGCCACTACAGGGCGGCCAAGCGCTCGCGCGACCTCCTCGACTTCGGCGACCAGATCGCCCTGTCGGCGACGCTCGCCGACACGCGGCCCGAGGTCGGCGAGATCCTGCGCGACGAATTCCGCGTGGTCCTGCTCGACGAGTACCAGGACACCTCCGTGGCCCAGCGGATCCTGCTCGCGGGCCTCTTCGGCGGGGGCACGGGCCACGCCGTGACCGCGGTCGGAGACCCCTGCCAGGCGATCTACGGATGGCGCGGCGCCTCCGTCGCCAACCTCGACGACTTCCCGCGCCACTTCGCGTACGCGGACGGGCGCCCGGCCACCCGTTTCGCGCTCAGCGAGAACCGGCGCAGCGGTGGCCGCCTGCTCGACCTCGCCAACGGGCTCGCCGAGCCGCTCAGGGCGATGCACGCGGGCGTGGAGGCCCTGCGCCCCGCCCCCGGGGCCGAGCGGGACGGCGTCGTGCGCTGCGCCCTCCTGAGCACGCACAGCGAGGAGATCGACTGGCTCGCCGACTCCATCGGCCACCTCGTCGCCACGGGGACGCCTCCCGGCGAGATCGCCGTGCTGTGCCGCACCGCGACCGACTTCGCCGAGATCCAGGGCGCCCTGGTCGCCCGCGACATCCCGGTCGAAGTGGTCGGCCTCTCCGGCCTGTTGCACCTCCCGGAGATCGCCGACCTGGTCGCCATGTGCGAGGTCCTCCAGGACCCCGGCGCCAATGCCGCCCTCGTGCGGCTGCTGACCGGCCCGCGCTGGCGCATCGGCCCGCGCGACCTCGCTCTCCTCGGGCGCCGGGCACGCTATTTGGTCTCCCACGCGCGCGGGGGAGAGGACGACGACCCGGACCGGCGCCTGGCCGCCGCCGTCGAGGGGGTCGACCCTTCCGAGGTGATATCGCTGGCGGACGCGCTCGACACGTTCCTGGAGACCTCGGCCGAGAACGCGGAGGACGACGACGGGCTGCCGTTCTCCCCGGACGCGCGCGTGCGCTTCGCCCGGCTCGCCACCGAACTGCGCGAGCTGCGCCGCTCGTTGTCCGACCCCCTCATGGACGTGCTGCACCGCGTCCTCGCGGTCACCGGCCTGGAGGTCGAACTCTCCGCGTCCCCGCACGCGTTGGCGGCCCGGCGGCGCGAGACGCTGTCCAACTTCCTCGACATCGCCGCGTCCTTCGCGGCCAACGACGGCTCCGCGACGCTGCTCGCCTTCCTCGGATTCCTGCGCACCGCGGCGCAGTACGAGAAGGGCCTCGACAACGCGCTGCCCGGTGGCGAGGACACCGTGAAGGTGCTCACCGCCCACAAGTCCAAGGGCCTCGAATGGGACGTCGTCGCCGTCCCCGGCCTCGTCAACGGCACGTTCCCGAGCACCCAGGGGCGCGAGAAGTGGACGGCACAGGCCAAGGTCCTGCCCCACGAACTGCGCGGTGACGGCGCCACATTGCCCGACATCGAGACGTGGGACGCCAAGGGCATGAAGGCCTTCCACGCCGACATGAAGGACCACCAGCACACCGAGGAACTGCGCCTGGGATACGTCACGTTCACGCGCCCGCGCTCCCTGCTGCTCGGTTCCGGGCACTGGTGGGGCCCGTCCCAGAAGCGCACACGTGGACCGTCGGACTTCCTCGAGGCCCTGTACGAGCACTGCGCCGCGGGGTACGGCGAGATCGAGGCCTGGGCGGACGAACCGGCAGAGGACGAGGAGAACCCGGCCCTCCAGGAGAACGCGGTCGAGCACGCCTGGCCGCTGCCGCTGGACGAGGAGGCACGCGCGCGCCGCCGGGCCGCCGCCCACACGGTCCTGGCGCACCTGGAGCGCGCGACAGGGCCGGAGACCGCCCACCCCCACACGGAGACCCACCCCGCCGTCCTCGACGAGCCGCCCTTCGAGGACCCCGACTGGCCACCGCCGCCCGAGGACGACGAACCGCCCTACGACCCTTACGAGGACGGCTACGTTCCGGACGAGGGCGCTCGCGACCCTTACGAAGGCGACCACGCTCCTGACGAAGGCGACCGCGACCCGTACGAGGACGCCGCGTTCCCGGCCGGTGCCGACGCGCGCGCGGCCGAGCCCGAGCGGGCGGCCCCGGTCGTGCCGCACCCCGCTCCTACCCCCGAGGCGGAGCTCACCCCGGAGGAGGCGCGCACCATCGCCTCCTGGGACCGCGACCTCGAGGCACTGAGCAGCGAGCTGTTGCGCGCCCGCGCGGCCGTGCGCGACGTTCCCGTCCCGCACACGCTCACCGCGTCCCAGCTCCTTCGGATGGCCGCGGACCCGGACGCCTTCGCCCAGGAACTGGCCCGCCCCATGCCTCAGCCGCCCCAGCCGGCGGCCCGCAGGGGCACCCGGTTCCACGCCTGGATCGAGTCGCGCTTCGAAGAGCTCCGGCTGCCCATGCTCGACCCGGAGGAGCTGCCCGGCAGCGATGCCGAGATCGCGGACGAGCGGGACCTGGAGGAGCTCAAGGAGGCCTTCGAGCGCACCCCGTACGCCCACCGCGCCCCCTACCGGGTGGAGACGTCCTTCCAGCTGGCCATCGCGGGCCGCGTCGTCCGCGGCCGTATCGACGCCGTCTACAAGGAGGGCGACGGGGACGACGCGACGTACGAGATCGTGGACTGGAAGACGGCCCACCGGAAGTCCGCCGACCCGCTCCAGCTGGCCGTCTACCGGCTCGCCTGGGCCGAGCAGCAGGGCGTGCCCCTGGAGGCGGTGAGCGCCGCGTTCCTGTACGTACGCACCGGAGAGACGGTCCGGCCGCGTCGGCTGCCCGGCCGGGAGGAGCTGGAGCGGCTCCTGCTGGAGGACCCGCAGGAGCCGGTGGAGCCCGTGGAGGAACCGCCGGACGAACACGTTCGGGCGGGCGGATAGGCTCGTGACCATGAGCAAGCCCGTTGACACTGCCGTCAGCACAGTCCGTGCGTACATCGAGAACCAGCGCGAGGCGTTCCTCGAGGACCTCGCCGCGTGGCTGCGGATCCCGTCCGTGTCCGCCCAGCCCGACCACGCACCGGATGTGCGGCGCAGCGCCGACTGGCTCGCCGCGAAGCTCGCCGAGACGGGCTTCCCGACCACCGAGGTGTGGGAGACGCCCGGCGCCCCCGCCGTGTTCGCCGAGTGGCCCTCCGGCGACCCCGAGGCCCCCACCGTCCTCGTCTACGGGCACCACGACGTACAGCCCGCCGCCCGCGAGGACGGCTGGGACACCGACCCCTTCGAGCCGGTCGTCGTCGGAAAGCGTCTCCACGCGCGCGGGGCGGCCGACGACAAGGGACAGGTCTTCTTCCACACCCTTGGCGTGCGCGCCCACCTGGCCGCGACCGGCCGCACCGCGCCCGCCGTCAACCTCAAGCTCCTCGTCGAGGGTGAGGAGGAGTCGGGCTCCCCGCACTTCCGCGCCCTCGTGGAAGAGCGCAAGGAGCGCCTGACCGCGGACGCCGTGATCGTCTCCGACACCGGCATGTGGTCCGAGGACACTCCCACGGTGTGCACCGGCATGCGCGGCCTCGCCGACTGCGAGATCGAGCTGTACGGGCCCGACCAGGACATCCACTCCGGCTCGTTCGGCGGCGCCGTCCCGAACCCGGCGACCGCCGCGGCCCGCCTCGTGGCCGCGCTGCACGACGAGCACGCGCGCGTGGCCGTCCCCGGCTTCTACGACGGCATCGTGGAGCTCACCGACCGGGAGCGCGAGCTCTTCGCGGAGCTCCCGTTCGACGAGGAGCAGTGGCTGCGCACGGCGAAGTCCCGCGCCACCCACGGAGAGGCCGGGCACAGCACCCTGGAGCGCATCTGGGCCCGCCCCACCGCGGAGGTCAACGGCATCGGCGGTGGCTACCAGGGCCCCGGCGGCAAGACGATCGTGCCGTCCTCCGCGATGCTCAAGCTCTCCTTCCGCCTGGTCGCAGGCCAGGACCCGGACCACATCGAGAAGGCCGTCACCGCCTGGGTCGCCGAGCAGCTGCCCGCGGGGATCCGCCACACGGTCACCTTCGGGGCCGCCACCCGACCCTGCCTCACCCCGCTCGACCACCCGGCGCTGAAGTCCGTCGTACGCGCCATGGGACAGGCCTTCGAGCAGAAGATCCGCTTCACGCGCGAGGGCGGCTCGGGCCCCGCGGCCGACCTCCAGGACGTCCTGAACGCCCCGGTGCTCTTCCTCGGCATCTCCGTGCCGTCCGACGGCTGGCACGCGCCCAACGAGAAGGTCGAACTCGACCTCCTCATGAAGGGTGTCGAAACAACCGCCTACCTGTGGGGCGATCTCGCGGAGAGCTGGGCAGATGCACACTGATTGAGGCACCGCGCACCCGCCTCGTTGAACCGCCCGCCGAACCACCCATTCCACCGGGGGAGTTGGAAGCACTCGTGACCACCTGGACCGACCGAACCGCCGACCTCGCCGCAGGGCGACCGCTCTCGCTCTCGGCGCCGAGCGGCATCGACCGCGCGGCGCACCACCGCCTCGACGAGGCCTGGCTCGCCGCCGCGTGGAGCCACCCCACGACCCGCGTCTTCGTGGTCTCCGGCGGCCAGGCGCTGATCGACGAGACACCGGACGGCCGGACGGAACTGGTCATGACCCCGGCCTTCGAGGCGCCCCTCACCGAGGCCCATCGCTACTTCCTGGGGACCGACGAGGACGGCGTGAGCTACTTCGCGCTCCAGAAGGACACGCTTCCCGGGCGTATGGACCAGTCCGCGCGCCCCGCCGGCCTCCGCGAGGCGGGGATGCTGCTCTCGCAGCGGGACGCGGGCCTCATGGTGCACGCCGTCGCCCTGGAGAACTGGCAGCGGCTGCACCGTTTCTGCTCCCGCTGCGGCGAACGCACCGTCATCGCCGCCGCGGGCCACATCCGCCGCTGCCCGGCCTGCGGGGCCGAGCACTACCCGCGCACCGACCCGGCCGTGATCATGGCCGTGACGGACGAGCAGGACCGCATCCTGCTCGGCCGCCAGGTGCACTGGCCCGAAGGGCGCTTCTCGACGCTCGCCGGCTTCGTCGAGCCCGGTGAGTCCATCGAGCAGTCGGTGCGGCGAGAGGTCTTCGAGGAGGCGGGCGTCGTCGTCGGGGACGTCGAGTACGTCGCCAGCCAGCCCTGGCCGTTCCCGTCCAGCCTGATGCTCGGCTTCATGGCACACGCCACGTCCTTCGAGATCAACGTGGACGGCGACGAGATCCACGAGGCGCGCTGGTTCTCCCGCGAGGACCTGCGGACCGCCTTCGACTCCGGCGAGGTCATGCCTCCCTACGGGATCTCGATCGCGGCCCGGCTGATCGAGCTCTGGTACGGCAAGCCACTGCCGAAGCCCAGCGACGCGCTCTGAGTGATCTGCGGGCCCGCTGACCTCGTGGGAGGGTGGTCCCAGTAGCCCTGAAGGGGGCGAGGTCATGACCGGCTCCGCGGAACAGCGCAGGCGGGAAGAGGAAGCGGCGGCCCGGCGGCGCGAGTGGGCGCTCAGGCGCAGGGGCAACCAGGACATCACCGGCAACCGCGCGGCGAACCTGCTGGCGATGATCGTCCTGCTGGTCTTCCTCGCCGTGCTGGCCGTGGTGCTGGTCTTCTGACCGCAGAGACGAAAACGGCCGCGGGCAGCGGAAAGCCCCCGTACCCGTGGGCGGGCGGGGGCCGTTCGCTCGAAGCCGGCTGGATCAGGCGGCCATGGCCTGCTTGACCTGGGCCAGCGAGGGGTTCGTCATGACCGACTCGGTGCCGCTGTCGGACACCACGAGGAGCGTGGGGACCGTCTGGTTCCCGCCGTTCGCCTTCTCGACGAAGGCCGCGGACTGCGGGTCGTGCTCGATGTTGACCTCGGTGTACCCGATGCCCTCACGGTCCATCTGCTTCTTCAGCCGCTGGCAGTAGCCGCACCACGTGGTGCTGTACATCGTCACAGTGCCCGGCATTTCCTCGCGCTCCTTCGGTGGCTGGGGGTGCGTGTTCGCAAGTAGTCGAACGTACGCGACCCGGCGACCATTCCCGCACGTCGAACGCGTTAGTACGACTAACGCTCGACGCCTGTGGACAACGCGACGCATCCGTCCCCGCGGACCTGGCAGCATGGCGGGGTGACAGCAGCAACGCACTCCACCCTGTTCCCGCAGGTCCCGGAATCCGCCGACGCGGTGCTCGAGGGGCTCGACCCCGAGCAGCGCGCCGTGGCGACGGCCCTGCACGGTCCGGTGTGTGTGCTCGCGGGCGCGGGCACGGGCAAGACGCGGGCGATCACCCACCGCATCGCGTACGGCGTCCGCGCCGGGATCCTCCAGCCCAACACCGTCCTCGCCGTCACGTTCACCAACCGCGCCGCCGGCGAGATGCGCGGCCGGCTCAGGCAGCTCGGCGCCATGGGAGTACAGGCCCGCACCTTCCACTCCGCCGCCCTGCGCCAGCTCCAGTTCTTCTGGCCCAAGGCCGTCGGAGGGGAGCTGCCCCGACTCGTCGACCGCAAGATCCAGCTCGTCGCCGACGCCGCTGCCGCCTCTCGGCTGCGCCTGGACCGCGGTGAGCTGCGCGACGTGACCGCGGAGATCGAGTGGTCCAAGGTCACGCAGACCGTCCCCGGCGACTATGCCGCGGCGGTGCACAAGGCGGGCCGTGAGGCGCCCCGGCATCCCGCGGAGATCGCCCAGATCTACTCCGCGTACGAAACGCTCAAGCGGGACCGCTCCGTCATCGACTTCGAGGACGTGCTGCTGCTCACCGTCGGGATCCTCCAGGACCGGCAGGACATCGCCGAGCAGGTCCGCGCCCAGTACCAGCACTTCGTCGTCGACGAGTATCAGGACGTCAGCCCCCTCCAGCAGCGCCTGCTCGACCTGTGGCTCGGCGACCGCGACAGCCTCTGCGTCGTCGGCGACGCCAGCCAGACGATCTACTCCTTCACCGGGGCCACCCCCGACCATCTGCTCAACTTCCGCACGCGCCATCCCGGTGCCACCGTCGTCAAGCTGGTCCGTGACTACCGCTCCTCGCCCCAGGTCGTGCACCTCGCCAACGGGGTCCTGGAGCGGGCGAGCGGTCGCGCCGCCGAGCACCGCCTGGAGCTGATCTCGCAGCGCGAGGCGGGGCCCGAGCCGACCTACGTCGAGTACGCCGACGAGCCCTCCGAGGCCGAAGGCGCTGCAGGCCGCATCCGGGAGCTGATGGACGCCGGGGTGTCGGCCGGCGAGATCGCGATCCTGTTCCGGACGAACGGGCAGTCGGAGATCTACGAACAGGCCCTCGCCGACGCGGGCGTGCCCTACCTGCTGCGCGGTGCCGAGCGCTTCTTCGAGCGCGCCGAGGTCCGCAAGGCACACCACGAGCTGCGCGCGGCGGCCCGCTTCGGGGACAACGACGCGGGGCTCGACGAGGCCGTCGATCTGCCCTCCCAGGTCAGAGCCGTGCTGTCCGGAGCGGGCTGGACCAGCGAGCCGCCCGCGGGTTCCGGCGCCGTGCGGGACCGCTGGGAGTCGCTCGCGGCCATCGCCCGGCTCGCGGAGGACCTCGCGAGAGCCGAGCCCACCGCGCCCCTGAGCGCGTTCGTGGCGGAGCTCGACGCGCGGGCGAGCGCGCAGCACGCCCCGACCGTGGAGGGCGTCACCCTCGCCTCGCTGCACGCGGCGAAGGGCCTCGAGTGGGACGCGGTCTTCCTGGTCGGCCTCGCCGAGGGCATGATGCCGATCACCTACGCCAAGACCGACGAGCAGATCGAGGAGGAGCGGCGGCTCCTGTACGTCGGGGTGACCCGCGCGCGGCGCCATCTCGGTCTCTCCTGGGCGCTGTCCCGTTCGCCGGGCGGCCGGCCGAACCGCAGGCCGAGCCGTTTCCTCGACGGGCTGCGGCCGGGGTCCAAGGGAGTGGCGGGACGCGGGGCGAGTGCGGGACGCGGCGGCATCGAGTTCGGCACCCGTACGGGCACCCGCGAGTCGCCCGGCGGCACCTCACGCCCCAGGGGCGACCGGAAGGTGGCCCGCTGCCGCGTGTGCGGGCGCACCCTCGAGGCCGTGGAGATGAAGTTGATGCGCTGTGAGGACTGCCCGTCGGACATGGACGAGGGGCTGTACGAGCGACTGATCGAGTGGCGCGGCCGCACCGCGGAGGGTCTCGGCCAGCCCGCGTTCTGCGTCTTCACGGACAAGACCTTGATCGCCATCGCCGAGTCCGCCCCCGAGGACGCGGCCGAGCTGTCCCGCATCCCGGGCGTCGGACGCCGGAAGTTTCGGACGTACGGATCCGATGTTCTGGCTATTTGCGCAGGTCAGACGATTGACGATCAGATCGATGAGGAGGCGGGGGACGACTGATGCGAACTCGTCGAAAAAATAGTTTGCGCATGCCCCAACAATCCCCATAGGTTCTTAAGCACGAAAGCAGCGGCCTTCTCGGAGGCCCTGGTTCCGTGTTGTACTTGAAAGCCGTCGGATCGGTTCGCACCGGTCCCCGAGACGCCGAGAGGAGGCGATTCCAGTGATCAGCATCAACGCCAGCTCCATCAGCACCGCCAAAATGACCGATCTCTCGGTCGTCGCTTCCTGCCTGCTCGGCTCCTCGAACCTGGGCACCGGTCTGTCTGGCATCTCCGCCATCCGTCCGGAGTCCGGCCTGTCCCTCGCGGGTCTTCCCGTCCGCGAGCGCAATGAGCGACCGACCAAGGCACCGGAAGCAGTAGCGACGGCACAGGCTCAGGCCTATGCCTTTGCGGCGGCCGGTGCCGGATTCCGGAAGCAGACGACGCAGCACCACACGATGTGGGCCTTCCGTGGGCTCGAACCCTGGAGCGATCCAGCCTGACGACGATCAGGCCGGCGCCTTCAGGGCCGCGGAACCCCATCCGGGATCCGCGGCCCTTCTGTTTTCCCGAAAGATCCAGCGATCTTCCGAGGAACCAGAACGAAGGGGCCTCGGGACAAGAAAAGAACCCGGTACCGCCACCAACCGGCCCACCGGCCGGACGACCAGACGAGGAAGAAGACACCGTGCAACTCGAAGCGCACGCCCCGTCCGTACCGCCTTCAGGCCCTCTCTCCCCGCCCGTGTCCACGGAGGACTCCACCTTGAACCCGCTGACCGCGCTCACCGCGCTCGACGACGCCATCGAGAACCTCGACGTACCCGTCCCCTGCCGTGCCTATGACCCCGAGGTCTTCTTCGCGGAGTCGCCGGCGGACGTCGAGTACGCCAAGTCCCTCTGCCGTACCTGCCCGCTGATGGAGGCCTGCCTCGCCGGCGCCAAGGAGCGGCGTGAGCCGTGGGGCGTCTGGGGCGGAGAGCTGTTCGTCCAGGGCGTTGTCGTCGCCCGGAAGCGGCCGCGTGGCCGCCCGCGCAAGAACCCGGTCGTGGCATGAACACCCCCGGAACGATCGACCGCCCCCTCACGCACGACCCCAAGAAGCAGGCCCCGATGAAGCCGTTCACGAGCGAGCCCGAAGGCTCCGCGATCCCAGACTTCACCACCGCCGGCGCGAACGAGTCGCGCCAGAACAGGACCCGTCAGATGCAACTCATCCCAGAAGCCCTGGCTCGTGCGCATATGCACGACCAATTGAGGGCGTCCGAGAGCGAACGCCGGGCCGTGCGCCTGGCCACCGCCCGCCGGATGCAGCGCCGTGCCGAGCGCGCTTCGCTGCGTGCCCGGCGCGCGCTCGCCCAGGCCGTCATGCAGTAAGCGAACCCACGACCGGGTTCGTCGAATGTCGCCGCGACAGCGCGGCTGCTCCCCTCGGGGGCCGGTCCGAAGCGGACCGGCCCCCGAGGCGTGTGGCGCCCGGCGTTCATCGGCTCATCGCGTTATCGTCGCCGGGTGACGTCTCTTCCTGGCGGGGACTCCGCGCAGCAGCCCGACCACCAGACCCTCGCGTGCGCGCGCTGCGGCACGACCGTCCGGGAGCTGCCGCTGACCTGGACATGTTCCGTCGAGGGCGGTATCCGGCGGTACTTCTGCGACGCCTGCGCCCGGGAGAACATCAGGGCCATCGAGGGACGGCTCGACTCCGACTGGTGGTGATCAGGCCTCCGCCGCCGGCCACTCCTCGACCTCCGCCGCATCCCCGGTCGCAAAGCCCGGTACCCACGCCTCCAGTTCGTCCCGCAGCCGCACGGTGGCCCCGAGCTGGCACAGCACCCCGATCGTGCTGAGCGTCACCCGGTGTATCAGCAGATACGAAGGCGGCAGGTTGAGCTGCTTGCCCAGTTGGTGGGCGGGGGAGCGGGGATCGGCTATCCGGGCGGCCTGATTGCGCATCCAGGAGCGGGTGAACGTGAAGGCATCGACGCGGGCCGGCTCGATGATCGGCAGCAAGTAGTCGAGCACGGCGTCCGGTTCGAGCTCGATCGACTCCTTGACGAAGCCCTCCTCGCAGAGCAGCTCGTAGACTGCGTCCGCCTCGCCGTCCAGCGTTCTGCGCAGGGAGACGCCGATCGGCTCGGGCAGACCGCCGGGCAGCCTGTCGACCGTGCCGAAGTCGAGGACGCCGAGGCGCCAGCCGCCCTTCTCGTCCGGCAGCAGCCGGAAGTTGCCCGGGTGGGGGTCTGCGTGCAGCAGGCCCGTGCGCGCGGGCCCCGAGAAGAGGAAGCGGGCGAGCAGCTGACCCGCGCGATCGCGCTCGTCCTCGCTGCCGTTGTCGATGACCTCGGCGAGCGGCGTTCCGTCGATCCACTCCGTCACCAGCACCTGCTCGCACTGGTGCACCACGTGCGGCACCACGACGTCGGGGTCCTCGTCGAACTCCTCCGCGTGGGCCCGCTGGGCCTGGGCCTCCAGCGCGTAGTCCAGCTCCTCGGAGACCCGGTCGCGCAGCTCGGTGATGAGCGGCTTGATGTCCATGCCCGGGACGAGCGGGCCCAACAGGCGCGCGAAGCGGCTCAGTTGGCCGAGGTCCGACAGCAGGGCCTCGCCCGCCCCCGGGTACTGCACCTTCACGGCGACCTCGCGGCCGTCGTGCCACACGGCGCGATGCACCTGCCCGATCGACGCCGCGGCCGAGGGCTTGTCGTCGAACTCGAGGAACAGCTCGCGCCATTGCTCGCCGAGCCGCTCGTCGAGAACCGCGTGCACGGTGCGGGTCGGCATCGGAGGCGCGGCTTCCTGAAGCTTCGTCAGGGCGGCGCGATACGGGCCCGCGACGTCCTCCGGGAGGGCGGACTCGAAGACGGACAGCGCCTGCCCGAACTTCATGGCCCCGCCCTTGAGCTCACCGAGCACCTTGAACAGCTGCTCCGCCGTGCGCTGCTGCAGTTCCCGCCCGACGAGCTCGGCCGACTTGCCGCCGATGCGTCTGCCGATGCCCCAGGTCGCGCGGCCCGCGAAGCCGATCGGCAGCGCTGCCAGCTTGGCGGTACGGGTAACCGCCTTCCGGGGAAGATCAGACATACACCCCTCCAAATGCCGAACAGCCATGCCGCGCATGCCCGGGTGCCGTAGTACCGACAGCCATTGCCTACCCCGCCATTGTGTCGTGCGGCACTGCGTCCTCGGAGACCTCCTGCCCGTTACCTCCCTCACCCGCACCGCACGGGCACTGCGGATGTGGCCACACCGGCCGGGCGTGCCAGTCGAGCCCCGGTGCGGCAGCCTCCCAGCGGGCGCCCGTGCTCGACGGCAACTCCCCGTCGAGGAAGGCCAGTCCATGCGCCGCGGCGAGTCCCGCGACAGCGGTGGCAAGGCCCAGGTCACAGGCCTGCACCTGACGGCCGGCCGGCCCCGAACTCCACTGGGCGAGCAGCCGGGGCCAGGTGGGATCCCGGTCCGTGCGCCCGAGGAGCAGGCAGTGCGCACAGCCGGTCCCACCGGGCAGCACCAACGGCCCGACCACGCCTGTGGCCTCGACGACGCCCGCGTACAGGTGGGGAATGCCGGCCCCCAGCAGGTCCTCGACCGCGGCCGGGTCGGGGGAGTGGACCGCCAGTCCGTCACGCGGGGCGACGATCACGAGGGAGAGCGGGGGTGCTTCGGGATCCGGCTCCGCGAGGCGCTCCGGGGCCGGCCTGCGCCGGTCGGGGCGCGGTGGCCTGGCAGGCGCCATCGAGCGCACCGCCCGACGGGCCGACACGTCCCGGCGCTCGCCCGTCGATTCCACCGGATGCCCGCCCGGTGCCACGTCCCATGGCTCGACGCATCCGCCGTCCCGCACATCGACATGGCCGATGCCCGCGGACGCGAGCACAGAGGCGATGACCGCACCCACTCGTCCGGCACCTCTCACCTGGACCCGCATCGCGCGCCGGGCGGCCAACTTCAGTATCGCTTCGGCCGGTTCCGAGGTCGTGACCGTCAGGGCGGCATGGTCGGGACGGAGCCGGTCCAGCACGCGCGTCTGCTTGCGCAGCTCCACGGCCGGAGCACCGCCGCCGGTCGCGTCGTCGAGGAGCCCCGCTCCGCTCAGCCGCTCCAGGAGCGCGTCCACGTGGCCGTCCGGAAGGCCCATCCGCTGGGCCTCCTGCCGCAGGAGCGGGACCCCGCGGGTGCCGTCGAGCAGTGTCAGGAAGCTGCCGGTGGCCGTGTCGACCGGCCCGAGCACCACCGCGTGCGCCGGCGTCAGTCCGAACTGCACCGTGTTCAGGTCGTGCCAGCCGCGCCGCAGGGCCGGTTTCAGGATCGGATGCATGGCTGTCCCCCGTACTGTGCCGACGGTGTCGTTCCCGTCGATCGACCGCCAGCATGCCCGGGCGGCCGGATCCGTGCGGAAAGTTGTCCACAGGCTGTGGGTGATAGTCGTACTAACCGAGGGGCGGATCGCGGGGCCGCACCGAAGACTTCCGGAGGCGGGACTTCCGCACGGTCCAGCGGGTAACGTCGGGGCGTGTCCGCCGACCCACTGCACCGTGCCACCAAGACGCAGCGCAGCACGACCAGCCCGCCCTCAGGCGGCCTGGGGGCGAGCGCGGTCGAGGTGCGCAGAAGCTCCCGGCGTCGCAGGACCGTCTCCGCGTACCGCGAGGGAGATCGCACCGTGGTGCTCATCCCGGCGCGCATGTCGGAGGCCGAGGAGAAGCGCTGGGTGGGCGTCATGCTCGACAAGCTGGCCGCCCAGGAGAGCAAGCGGGTGCTCGGCGACACCGAGCTGGCGGACCGCGCCGAGCGGCTGTCGGACCAGTACCTCGAGGGGAAGGCCCGCCCCGCTTCGGTGCGTTGGGTCACGAACCAGAACACCCGATGGGGCTCGTGCACTCCGGCGGAGGGCAGCATCCGGCTCTCCCACCGGCTGCAGGGCATGCCCGAGTACGTCGTCGACTACGTGCTCATCCATGAGCTCGCGCACCTGTTGGTCCCCGGCCACGGGCCGCGGTTCTGGAGGCTCCTGGAGGCGTATCCGCGCACGGAGCGGGCGCGTGGATATCTCGAAGGAGTGGTCGCCGCCGACCGGCTCCCGCACCTGCCCGCCGCGCGCGGCGACTGATCGCCTTTCCGCGCGGCTTCTGTACCAGGGGTGTACCGATTTCTCTCAGTGTCGGTGTTTGCGGATAGCCTGGCGCGACGCAATCACCATCGGGATGGGGGACGGTCGTTACGCATGGCCAGGGAATTCCAACGCGGCCACAAGGCCAAGATCAGTGACCTCACCGCAGGCACGGATCTGTACGTGGGTGTACAGATCACCGGCCCCGGACTGAGCTTCGACATCAGCTGTTTCGGCCTCGACGCCGAGGAGCGGTTGTCCGACGACCGGTACTTCGTCTTCTTCAACCAGCCGAAAACGCCCGAGGAGTCCGTCCAGCTGCTGGGCGCACAGGCCGGTGACACCGAATCCTTCCGCGTCACACTCGACAAGATCCCCGCGAGCATCCAAAAGCTTTCGTTCACCGCGACCATCGACGGTGCGGGGCAGATGTCGCAGGTCGCTCCCGGATACATCCGTATCGTCGCCGGTGGTGAGGAAGTCGCGCGCTATTCCTTCCATGGTGGTGAGTTCTCCACCGAGCGTGCGGTGATGCTGGGCGATTTCTATCTGAAGGACGTGTGGCGGTTCGCCGCTGTCGGGCAGGGCTTCGACGGAGGTCTTGACGCGCTGCTGAGGAACTTCGGTGGCGAGGTCGCCGAGGAGGAGCCCGCGGCCGCGCCGCAGCAGGAGGCGGCGCCCGGCTTCGCTGCTCCCGGCTTCGCGCCCCCCGCTCAGGCCGCCGCACCGCCGGCCTTCGGTGCTCCCGCGGCCCCGGCGGCGCCCGCTCCGGCCCCCGCCCCGACTCCCGAGCCGACGCCGCAGAACGTCGCACCGGCGCAGGCGCCCACGCCCCCGCCGGCCCCCGCGCCTTCGGTGCACGCGGCGCCCACCATCGCCGCCCCGCTCGCTACGCCGCCCGGCACGGTCCCGCCTCCGCCGGCCCCGGCGCCGAGCGCTCCGAGCCCGTACGACCAGCAGCCGCCCCAGCAGCCGCAGTTCGGGCAGGTCCCCGGCCAAGGGGGCGCGACGCTGCCGCCCGGCTACGGCCAGCAGCCCCAGACGCCGCCCGCTCCGCAGGGCTTCGGGCAGCAGCCTCCGACGCCGCTCGCCCAGCCGGTCTTCGGTCAGGCCCCGGCCCAGCAGGGCATCCCGCAGCAGGCCGCCGCGCCGGGCGTGGCCGCCGCTCTGGAGAAGTACCGCGAGGCCCCCACGGGTCAGCGCTGGACGCTCCAGAACAAGAAGCTGATCCGCGTCGACCTCGGCGCGAGCGGAGACCAGCCCGTCCTCGCCCGCCAGGGCAGCATGGTGCTCTACCAGGGCAAGGTCGAGTTCAGCTACAAGGGCGCCGGATTCGCCGGCCGCATCGTGGGCAACGCCACCGGCCAGGAGATGCAGCTGATGCGCTGCTCCGGCCGCGGCCAGGTCTTCTTCGCGGAAGAGGCCACCCATGTGCACCCCATCGAGCTCCAGGGAGACGCGATCTGCGTCTCCGCGGAGAACGTCCTCGCGTTCGACGAGAGCTTGCAGCACGAAGTGCGCAGGATCGAAGGGCACGGCATCCCCGGAGGAGCCCTGTTCGTGCTCCAGTTCCAGGGCACCGGGACGGTCGTCGTGAAGACCCACGGCACGCCCGTCGTGCTGCCGGTCACGCCCACGACGTTCGCCGACTCCAACGCCGTCGTGGCCTGGTCCGCGGCCGCGCAGGCGATCGTCTCCAACCAGGTCCGCATGCGCCGCAACGCCTACCCGGGCGACAGCGGCGAAGGCGTCAACCTGCAGTTCCGGGGCGCACCCGGCAACTTCATCGTCGTCCAGCCGTACGAGGTCTGAGGGAGCCCGTCATGAACCAGCCGCTCGCGGGCTTCGCCCCGACCCCGGTAGCCGCCCGCATGGAGAACCACGGCAGCAACATGCTGAAGGTCGCCATGCAGACCGGAAACGACCTCTTCGCGCGCGTGGGCTCGATGGTCGCCTACGAAGGGTTCGTCCAGTACGAGCCCAACCCGCCCGCCGTCCGCCAGATCGCCCGCGACTGGATGACCGGCGAGGGCGCGCCCCTCATGAAGTGCTCCGGTGACGGCCTGCTCTACCTCGCCGACTACGGCGCCGACGTCGTCGTCATCAACCTCGGCGGCGAGTCGATCTCCGTCAACGGCACCAACCTCCTCGCCTTCGACGCACACCTCCAGTGGGGCGTCGAGCGCGTCAAGGGCCTCGCCAAGTTCACGGGGCAGGGCCTGTGGAACATCACGGTCAGCGGCCAGGGACACGTCGCGCTGACCTCCCGCGGCACCCCCATCGTGGTCGACTGCGGCCGCGGCGAGGACGAGACGTATGTGGACCCCGACGCGCTCATCGCCTGGTCGCCGAGTCTCAAGGTGAAGGGCAAGCGCAGCTTCCGGGCCGGCTCGCTCATCGGGCGCGGCAGCGGCGAGGCCTACCAGATGGGCTTCTCCGGGGAAGGCATCGTCGTCGTACAGCCCAGTGAGGACAGCACCGACCGCCTCCGAGTCCGGGGCTGAGGGGGAACGAGCACACCATGCAGAGTCCGCTTTTCGCGCACACCGAGCAGCAGACCCAGGAGCGCTACACGGTGCAGAACCCGCAGATGCTGCGGGTCGCCCTGGAGGGCCATGACGACATCCTCGCCCGCAAGGGCGCGATGGTCGCCTACCAGGGGCTGATGGAGTTCGACGGCGAGTACCAGACGTCCGGACAGCAGCGCGCCCGCGCGCACACCGGCGAGGGCCTCAGCCTGATGCGCTGCCACGGGCAGGGCACCGTCTACCTGGCGAACCTCGCCCAGTACATCCACGTAGTGGATGTCGAACAGGACGGCCTGACCGTCGACAGCAGCTACGTGCTGGCGATGGACTCGTCGCTGCACCACGAGGTCGTCGCCGTGGACAGCCAGTTCGGCATCTCCGGCTCGGGCAAGTACCAGCTCAACATCACCGGGCAGGGCAAGGTCGCGCTGATGACGTCCGGCCAGCCGCTGATGCTCCGGGTCACGCCCGACCAGTACGTCAACGCGGACGCGGACGCCATCGTCGCCTGGTCCACCGGGCTGCGGGTGCAGATGCAGGCGCAGACGCACTCGTCCGGCGTCTGGCGGCGCCGGGGCAACACCGGCGAGGGCTGGGAGCTCAGCTTCATGGGCAGCGGTTACGCGCTGGTCCAGCCGAGCGAGCTGCTGCCGCCGCAGCACGCGGCGGTCGGTGGAGGCCTCGCCGCGCAGTACGGGATGGGGCAGCAGGGCGCCCGCGGTCAGAACCAGGGGAACGTCTGGAGCTGACGCCTCCGTAAGAGCATGTGTAAGGGGCGGTCGCCAATGGCGACCGCCCCTTACACATGGGGTGCGTCAGAGCCGCGCCCGCGTGGCCTCCACGAGACGGACGACGGACGCGTCGGCGACGTCCGCCACCTCGTCGTAGCCGAACCAGCGCAGGTCCAGGGACTCGTCGCTGATCGCTTCCGTGGCGTCCGCCGGGGCGAGCGCCGCGTACTGCACGTCCAGGTGCTGGGTGCAGGGCCCCGGAATCGGGTGCCGGTCCAGGCGGACCGGGCCGCCCTCGAGGAGCGTGAGGCCGGGGATGCCCGACTCCTCCGTCGCCTCGCGCAGGGCCGCGGCCCGCAGCGTCGGGTCGTCCTGCTCGCAGTGCCCGCCCATCTGAAGCCACATCTGCAGCTTCTTGTGGAGCGTGAGCAGCACGCGCCCGCGCGCGGGGTCGACGACCAGGGCGCTCGCCGTGATGTGCCCCGCGGTGCAGGGCTTCCACAAGCCGTCGGCGCCGTGCTCCGACAGATGGTCCAGATAGACCTGGCGCAGGTCCGGCTGGTCCTCGTAGCCCTTGAGCACGAGGACCGTGTCGTCGTACAGGCTCACTTGTCGGAGTCGCCCTCGCTCTTGTCGCCCTCGCCCTGGCCGTCCTGGTCGTCCTGGTCCTTCTTCAGGTCCGGCTTCTCGGTGGAGCGGCCGCTCGCCGCCTCGCCGAGCATCTTGTCGATCTCGGAGAAGTCCAGCTGCTCGTCGCGGTGCACGAAGCCGTCCGGGTCGTCCAGGTCGGACGCCGTCGGCAGCATGTCCGGGTGCGCCCACAGGCCGTCACGCCCGTCCACACCGCGCGCGTCCGTGAGCGAGGCCCACAGGCGCGAGGCGTCGCGCAGGCGCCGCGGACGCAGCTCCAGGCCGATCAGCGTCGCGAACGTCTGCTCCGCGGGACCGCCGGTCGCACGGCGGCGGCGCAGCGTCTCGCGCAGCGCGTCGGCGGACGACAGGCGCGGCTTCGCGGCCGCGTGGACCACCGCGTCGACCCAGCCTTCGACGAGCGCGAGAGCCGTCTCCAGGCGGGCCAGAGCGGCCTTCTGCTCCGGGGAGTCCTCCGGCTGGAACATGCCCTGCTGGAGCGCTTCCTGGATCTGCTCGGGGTTCTGCGGGTCGAACTGGCCGACCACGTCCTCCAGCTTCGAGGTGTCGACCTTGATCCCGCGCGCGTACCCGTCGACAGCGCCGAACAGGTGCGAGCGCAGCCACGGCACGTGCGAGAACAGCCGCTGGTGGGCCGCCTCGCGCAGCGCCAGGTAGAGCCGGACCTCCTCCATGGGGACGCCGAGGTCCTTGCCGTACGACTCGATGTTCAGCGGCAGCAGCGCGGCCTTGCCGGCCGGGGCCAGGGGCAGGCCGATGTCCGTGGACCCGACGACCTCGCCCGCGAGCACGCCGATGGCCTGACCGATCTGCTGGCCGAACATGGCGCCGCCCATGGAGCGCATCATGCCGATCAGCGGGCCCGCCATGGCCTGCATCTCCTCGGGCAGCACATCGCCCATGGCCATGCCGACGCGCTCGGCGACCGGGTCGACGAGCTCCTTCCACACCGGGAGGGTCGCCTCGACCCACTCGGCGCGGCTCCAGGCCACCGACGAGTGCGCGCCCGAGGGCAGCGACGTCGCGTCGTCCAGCCACAGGTCGGCCAGGCGCACGGCCTCCTCGACCGCGGTGCGCTCGGCGGGGCCCACGCTGGCGTCCTTGACGCCGTCCTGCGTGCCCTGCGAGACCGTCTGGCGGGCGATGTCCTTGGCCATGTCCCAGTTCACCGGGCCGCCCTCGTACGAGAGCATCTGTCCGAGCTGCTGGAAGGCCGCCCCCAGATCGTTCGGATTCATCGAGCCGAACATGGCCGCGAACGGGTTGTCCCCGCCCTCGCCTCCCGGGCCGCCCGCGCCGGGCAGGCCCGGGAACCCGAATCCGAACGGGCCGGCCGGTCCCTGACCGCCACCGCCCTGCTGGTCCTTCTTCTTGCCCTCGTCGCCGTCGTCCGGCTCCTCCGGCGGAAGGCCGAAACCGAATGGGGTGTCACTCACGGGATTCCTCGGCTGGTTGGGCCGCCGGTTTCTTGGCCCGGCGGCGACTGCCCGACTACACACCCAGCGTAGACACCATGACCGGATCGGGCCTCAGTGCTTCGCCGACGAATGGCCTGCGGCAGGATGGATGCCTCCTGGTACGTACGCGTCATACAGGTACGTACTGAAGACAACCGCTGGAGACGCCCGGTGAGTTCCCCAGATCCGCAGGTTCGCGCAGCGCGAAACCCTTCGTCCAAATCCGCCGTCCGCGGCCCCGTCGTCGCGGTCACCGGTGCCGCGTCCGGCATCGGCGCCCTGCTCACCGAGCGGCTCGCCGCGTCGGACGAGATCAAGCAGGTCCTCGCCATCGACGAGCGGCGCGGCGAGTGCGCGTCCGCGACCTGGCACGTCCTGGACGTGCGGGACCCGGCCATCGCCGAGAAGCTGCGCGGCGCCGACGTCGTCGTGCACCTGGCCCTCGACCTCGACCTGGAGTCCGACCCCGCGGCCCGCACCGCGTACAACGTGCGGGGCACCCAGACGGTGCTCACGGCCGCGGCCGCCGCAGGCGTGCACCGCGTCGTCCTGTGCACCTCGACGATGGTCTACGGAGCCCTCGAGGACAACGAGCTCCCGCTCGCCGAGGACGCGGAACTGCGCGCCACCGCCGAGGCGACCGGGGTCGGCGACCTCTTGGAGGTCGAGCGGCTCGCCCGCCGTGCCCCGCGCGCGCATCCGGGCCTGAACGTCACCGTGGTGCGCCCCGCGGTGCTCGTCGGCGGCACGGACACCGCGCTCACCAGGTACTTCGAGTCGCCGCGCCTCCTTGTGGTGGCCGGTTCGCGGCCCGCCTGGCAGTTCTGCCACGTGGACGACCTGTGCAGCGCCCTGGAGCACGCGGCCCTGGAGAGGGTCGACGGGGAGCTCGCAGTCGGCTGCGACGGCTGGCTGGAGCAGGAGGAGGTCGAGGAGCTCAGCGGCATCCGGCGCATGGAGCTGCCCTCCGCGGTCGCCCTGGGCGCGGCGGCCCGGCTGCACCGGATCGGCCTGACGCCGTCCCCGGCGGGCGACCTCGCCTACACGATGTACCCGTGGGTGGTCAGCGGGAGCAGGCTGCACGAATCCGGGTGGCGACCCCAGTGGACCAACGAGGAGGTCCTCGCGGAACTGCTCGAGGAGGTCGCGGGCCGGCGCACCGTGGCGGGCCGGCGCCTCGGACGCAAGGACGCGACGGCGGCCGGTGCCGCGGGCGCGACCGTCGCTCTGCTGGGCACGGCGGCCGTGGTGCGGCGCGTGCGGAAGGCGCGACGGCGCATCTGACACGGACCGACCGCACGGCCCACCTGTAGGAGGCTCCAACCCCGTACGCGCGCGTGCCGGTCGAAAACGCTATTCACGGTTGTCGGCGGCGTGCGGCACGATGAGGGCATGGCACCCACCCAGCACGAGCACCCCGGCGAGCACGCGGCACAGGACCCCATCAAGCTGCTCGCCGTCCGAGAGACGCCGCTCTCCGTGGACGAGGTCTTCACGGCCGTCGGTGACGACGCCGCGGGAGGCACGGCGCTCTTCGTGGGGACCGTGCGCAATCACGACGGCGGGGCCGACGTGGACAAGCTCGGCTACTCCTGCCATCCGACCGCCGAGGCGGAGATGCGGCGCGTCGCGGAGAAGGTCGTCGCCGAGTACCCCGTGCGCGCCCTGGCGGCCGTGCACCGAGTCGGTGATCTGACCGTGGGCGATCTCGCGGTCGTCGTCGCCGTGTCCTGCCCGCACCGGGGCGAGGCCTTCGAGGCCTGCCGCAAGCTCATCGACGACCTGAAGCACGAAGTGCCGATCTGGAAGCACCAGACCTTCTCGGACGGGACGGAGGAGTGGGTGGGAGCCTGCTGAGGCTCCAGTTGCGTAACCGCCCCCCTGCGGCGAGCGTTGGGACTGCGGATGGTTAATCTGCTGATACGTCAGTGGCAGTCGCTCATGGGGTCGGGAGGTCGGCATGGCAGCGCTCCTGTGGTTGCTCATTCCGGTTGTCGCTGCGGTGGCTGCCGGGTTCTGGGGCATCTGGGCCGGCCGCCAGCGTCACAAGACCGGTGACGTCACCGAACTCAGTGGCTACGCGCGCTTCCGCGAGGCGATGGAGAAGTCGCACCAGGGCACCTGACGGGCCCGGCCCCACAGGTGCGCCCACAGCGTCGTCCCGTACTGTCGTTCCATGCCACGCCGCACTGCGACGATGCTCGCCTCGACCCTGATTCTGATCGCGCTCTTGTGCGCGGGGGTACTCATCAAAGTGCCCTACGCGGAGATGTCGCCGGGACCGACGGTGAACACGCTCGCGGACCACGGCGGCGAACCCGTCATCCAGATCAACGGCCACAAGACGTACGACGCGTCGGGCCACCTGAACATGACGACGGTCCGGGTCACCAGCGCCGACTACAACATGAACCTGGTGTCGGCCGTCTACGGGTGGCTCGCGCACGACAGCATCGTGGTGCCGCACGAGACGCTCTACCCGGACGGTCAGACCGAGCAGCAGTCCTCGCAGCAGAACGCCGAGGAGTTCAGCCAGTCCCAGGAGAGCGCCAAGGTCGCGGCGCTGCACGAGCTGGGCATCCCCGTGAAGTCCTGGGTGATCGTCTCCAGCGTCGTCAAGGACAGCCCGGCCCAGGGCAGGCTGCACGCCGGTGACGTCATCAAGGCCGTCGACGGCACCAAGGTCACCAGGCCCACCGACGTCGCCAAGCTCGTCACCAAGCACAAGCCCGGCGAGAACGTCGTCTTCACGGTCGTGCCCGTCAAGGAGGCGGCCGCCGCCGAGAAGGCGGGCAAGACGGCGACCCGCACGGAGAACGTGACGATCAAGACGGAGAAGGCCGAGGACGACCGCGCGATCGTCGGCATCCAGGCCGGGACCGACCACACCTTCCCGTTCGAGATCGACATCAAGCTCGCCGACGTGGGCGGCCCGAGCGCGGGCCTGATGTTCTCCCTCGGCATCGTCGACAAGCTCACCTCGGACGATCTGACCGGCGGCAAGTTCGTGGCCGGCACCGGCACGATCGACGAGGACGGCAAGGTCGGCCCGATCGGCGGCATCGGCATGAAGACCGTCGGCGCGCGCGACAAGGGCGCCCAGTACTTCCTGACGCCGAAGGACAACTGCGCCACCGCGGCCAAGGACACCCCGGACGGGCTGACGCTGGTCAAGGTGAACACCCTGGACGACGCGATGGACGCCCTCAAGGACATCCGCAGCGGCAACACGGCGGACCTGCCCACGTGCACGGCCAAGGGCTGAGCGAGCGCAAACACCGCTCTACGTAGAGCGCAAACACCGCACTACGTAGAGCGCAAACACCGCACTACGTAGAGGGGCGCCACCGGATCCGACCGGTGGCGCCCCTCTACGTAGCCGAGGAAAAGCTCACTCGGCGAACGTCACCGACAGGGCCTCCGCGAGACCCGGTACGAGATTCGAGCCCGTGAGGACCTCGGTCGTCGCGTCCTTCTCGCGCAGCCGCAGCGCCGAGTCGCGGGTGCCGTCGCGCAGTACGCCGACCGTCATGCGGACCTCCTGGCGGTCCGGGTGCTCGGAGACCCACTTCGTGAGCTTCTTGCCGCTCAGGCCCTCCGGGACGGAGGCCTCCGCGGACGGCGGCAGCATCAGGCGCTCGACCGTCAGCGCACAGCCCACGACGGCGTCGGGCCACGCGATGGTGCCGAGGAACTCGTCCAGCGGCTTACCGGCAGGGATCTCGTCCTGCTCGATCGGGGTGAGGCCGGGGGCCTCCTGCTCGTCCTCGAGCCCGAGCTGGGCCGCGAGAGCGGGTTCCTGGGCGCGCAGCGCGGCCGTGTCGACGAGGGCGAAGAGGCGAGCGGGCTGGTCCCAGCCGAGACCGGCGGCGTACTCGTCGATCTCGAGAACGGCTCGGGTGAGGGGGCTCGCTGCCATGGGAGTGTTGGACATGGTCACAATCCTGCCTCGTTCCTGCCCCGAACCGGGAACTGAGTAAAGCGTGAGTAAGTTGCATAGGTGATGGGTCCGCGATCTCGGGGGCCCGACCGACCGATCGAATACCGAACTTCGAGGTGCACACCTTGGCTTTCCAGATGCCGGACCGCGGCGGGGGCCCGACGGGTCCGCGGATCAGAGTCGGCCGACCCTCCCGGCGTGCCCGAACGCTTTTGTTGACGCTGGGCGTCCTGGCCGTGCTCGGCATGGCCTTCGTCATGTTCGCCGGATTCTGGACCGATTGGCTCTGGTACCGCTCGGTCAAGTTCTCGTCCGTCTTTACGACCCAACTGTGGACGAAGATCGGGCTCTTCTTCGTCTTCGGCCTGCTGATGGCGCTCGCCGTCGGGGTGAACGTGTGGCTGGCGCACCGGCTGCGCCCGCCGCTGAGCGCCATGTCGATGGAGCAGCAGAGCCTCGATCGCTACCGGATGGGCATCGCGCCCTTCAAGCGATGGCTGCTCGTCGGCGTCACCGCCCTCGTGGGCCTGATCGCGGGAGCCTCGGCCGCCAGCCAGTGGCGTACGTGGCTGATGTTCGTGAACGGCGTGCCGTTCAACCAGAAGGACCCGCAGTTCCACATGGACGTGTCCTTCTACGCGTTCGATCTGCCCTGGTACCGCTTCCTGCTCGGCTTCGGGTTCGCGGCGGCGGTCATCGGCCTGGTCGCCGCGGCGCTGACGCACTACCTGTACGGCGGCCTGCGGATCACCAGCCCGGGCGCGCGTGCCACGGCCGCGGCGACGGGGCACCTCTCCGTGCTGCTGGGCGTTTTCGTGGCCCTGAAGGCGGTCGCGTACTGGCTCGACCGGTACGGGCTGGCGGTGAAGCAGAGCGACTTCAAGGCGACGGACAACTGGACGGGCCTCAGGTACGTCGACGCGAACGCGTATCTGCCGGCGAAGACGATCCTGTTCTGCATCGCCGTCATCTGCGCGATCCTCTTCTTCGCGACCCTGTGGCGGCGCACCTGGCAGCTGCCGGTCATCGGCTTCGGCCTGATGGTGCTCTCGGCGATCCTGATCGGCGGCCTGTACCCGGCCATCGTCCAGAAGTTCCAGGTCCAGCCGAACGAGCAGTCCAAGGAAGCCCCGTACATCACGAAGAACATCGAGGCGACCCGTAAGGCGTACGGCATCGACAAGGCCAAGCCCGTGGACTACAAGGGCAAGGGTTCGGACGACGCCAAGAAGCAGCGGACGGAGTCCGACTCGGCGGCCAGCTACCGGCTGAACGACCCGAACATCGTCTCGCCGACCTTCCAGCAGCTCGAACAGCAGCGGAAGTACTACCAGTTCCCGACGACCCTGGACGTGGACCGGTACAAGGGCCAGGACACCGTCGTCGGCCTGCGCGAGCTGAACCTGAGCAAGCTCGACAAGCGCAACTGGATCAACGACCACTTCGTCTACACGCACGGCTACGGCGCCGTGACGGCGAAGGGCACGGCGACCTCCGGCGGCGCCCCGCAGTTCACCGAGTCGGGCCTGCCGACCACCGGCGACCTCGGGGACTACAACCAGCGCATCTACTACGGCGAGAAGACCTCGCAGTACTCGATCGTCGGCGGGCCGCAGAAGGAGCTGGACTACGAGCAGGACGACGGCACCCAGAAGACGACCAGTTACAAGGGCAAGGGCGGCGTCAATCTGGCGAACCCGCTCAACCGCGCCGCGTACGCCGTCGCCTTCAGCGAGCCGCAGATCCTGTACTCGGGAGCCATCGGTGAGGGCTCGCGGATCCTCTACAACCGCACTCCCAAGGAGCGCGTCGAGGCCGTCGCGCCGTGGCTGACGATCGACGGGGACCCGTATCCGACGGTCGTGAACGGCAAGATCAAGTGGGTCATCGACGCCTACACGACGTCGAACGGCTATCCCTACGCGTCCCGTACGACGCTGGGCGACAGCACCGCCGACTCGCTCAACGAGGCGGACAGCCAGCGCGCCGTGGTGGCCCAGCAGAACCAGGTCAACTACATCCGCAACTCGGTGAAGGCGACCGTCGACGCGGGCACGGGCGAGGTCAAGCTCTACACGTGGGACGACAAGGACCCGGTCCTCAAGACCTGGAAGAAGGCGTTCCCCGGCACGGTCGAGCCCAAGAGCGCGATCCCGGCCTCCTTGAAGGAGCACCTGCGCTACCCGCAGGACATGTTCAAGGTGCAGCGTGAGCTGCTGAGCCTCTACCACGTGACGAACTCGAACCAGTTCTACAACGCGTCCGACGCGTGGCAGGTGCCGAACGACCCGACCAAGAAGGACAACAGCGCGGTCCCGCCGTACTACCTGTCCATGAAGATGCCGGGTCAGACCAGTCAGCAGTTCTCGCTGACGACGACGTTCACGCCGAGCGGCAGGCCCAACCTGAGAGCGTTCATGGCGGTCGACGCCGACGCGACCAGTAAGGACTACGGCGCCATAAGGCTCCTCAGAGTCACCGAGGACAAGGTCGCGGGACCCGAGCAGGTGCAGAACACGCTCAACTCCTCGAACACCGTGGCCAACTGGGTGCGCGACATGAAGGGTGCCGACTCGACGGTCCTGTACGGCAATCTGCTGACGGTGCCGCTCGACAAGGGCTTCCTCTACGTAGAGCCGATCTACGCCCAGGGCCGCAATGCCGAGTACCCCCTCATGCGCAAGGTCGCGGTCAGCTACGGGAACAAGATCGGGTTCGCGGACTCCTTGCCCGAGGCGCTCAACCAGGCCTTCGACGTGAAGGGCGACTCCCCGGCGGAGCCGGAGAAGCCCGGCGGGGACACGAGCGAGACGCCGGAGAACTCGACGGTGAAGGAAGCGCTCGCGGACGCGGACGAGGCCTTCAAGGACGGCCAGAAGGCCCTGAAGGACAACGACTGGACCGCCTACGGCGAGGCCCAGGACCGGCTGCAGGACGCTCTGCAGCGGGCCGAGGACGCGCAGAACAAGGCGGACAAGGCGGCAGCGGACAACAAGAACGACAAGAACAGCGACAAGGAGGCGGCCGGCGGCTGACTGGTCAAGTGACCCCTCCGCGCCGTGGTACGGTTTCAGCACAACGGCGCGGGGTGGAGCAGCTCGGTAGCTCGCTGGGCTCATAACCCAGAGGTCGCAGGTTCAAATCCTGTCCCCGCTACTGAAGATCGAAGGCTCGGAAGCTAAGGCTTCCGGGCCTTCGGTGCGTCGGGGCCCCTGCCGTCATGAGCCACTGGCATGTGCGAAGCATGTGCGAACGGTGCTCCCCTCGGGGGGAGTTCAGAAATCTGTGTTTCACTTGTCTCCCTGTGGGCATGTCGACAAAACGCTGAAGTGACCTCACTGGCTGCGGTATACGAGGTGTACCCAGGTTGCAGGTGGTGCGACGATGGACGTTATGGGGGACAAGGCAACTCTGTTGGAGACAGGGCGGTTTGTGCAGCCGACCGATCGGGACGAACCCGGCGAGGCTGCGGAAGAAGCACGCCAGCGGCTGGCCGCGGAGGCCGGCGACGTCGAGGCGATGAGCGTCCTCGGCGCCATGCTGCTGCGCCGCGGAGATCTCGACGGAGCCGAGCCCCTGCTGCGTGCTGCCACCGGCGCCGGTGACCGGGCCGCGGCCAACAACCTCGGAGTCCTGCTCCACACGCGCGGCTACGCGGACGAGGCCGCGGGCTGGTGGCGCGTCGCGGCCGTCGCGGGCTCCGCGCCCGCCGCGCACGCCCTGGGCCGGCACTTCCGCGAGCGCGGCGACGAGCCCGCCGCCGAGTACTGGCTGCGCCAGGCCGCCGAGCACGGCCACACCCTGGGCGCGTACGCACTCGCCGATCTTCTGGAGCACCGCAGCGACGTCGGGGCCGAGCGCTGGATGCGGGTCGCCGCCGAGCGCGGGCACCGGGAGGCCGCGTACCGGCTCGCCCGCGCGCTCGACCGGAAGGGCGGCACCGATGTGCTCGTCTCCGGGGACGGCGGCAACCCGGCGGAGGAGGCCGAGCAGTGGTACCGGCAGGCCTCCGCGCGCGGGCACCGGCGGGCCGCGCTGCACCTCGGTTCGATCCTGGAGAAGCGCGGCGAGCTGAAGGAGGCCGGACGCTGGTACCTGACGTCCGCCAAGGACGGTGAGGCGCGCGCCGCGTGCGCCCTCGCGTTCCTGTTGCGCGACGCGGGCGACGAGGAGAGCGCCGCCGTGTGGTGGCTGCGGGCCGCCCAAGACGGCGACGGCAACGCGGCGAACGCGCTGGGCGCCCTGCACGCCGAGCGCGGCGAGACGCAGACCGCCGAGCGCTGGTACCGCGCGGCCATGGACGCGGGCGACAACAACGGCGCGTACAACCTCGGTCTGCTCTGCGCCGAGCAGCAGCGCACCGCGCAGGCCGAGGGCTGGTACCGGCGCGCCGCCTACGCGGGTCACCGCGAGGCGGCCAACGCGCTGGCGGTGCTGCTTCTGCAGAACGGGGACGCGGTCGGCGCCGAGCCCTGGTTCTCCAAGGCGGCGGAGGCCGGCAGCGTCGACGCGGCGTTCAACCTCGGGATCCTGTACGCGAGTCGGGACGACGAGGCGGCGGCGCTGCAGTGGTACGAGCGGGCCGCGGCCGGTGGGCACACCGAGGCGGCGTTGCAGGCCGGGATCGCGCGGCAGCGCGAGGGCGACGAGCAGGCCGCCGAGCGGCACCTGCGGTGTGCGGCCGGGGGCGGCAGCGGGGAGGCGGCGTACCGGCTCGCCTCGCTGCTCGACGTGCGGCGGCCGCCTGCGGTGCGGCACGAGCTGGGGGAGCCCGTCACCGAGAAGAGCGAGTGCGAGGAGTGGTACGAGCGGGCCGCCGAGCACGGGCACCGGCGGGCCCAGGTGCGGGTCGGGATGCTGGCCGCCGCGCGGGGCGATGTGGTGGAGGCGGCACGGTGGTACCGCGAGGCCGCGGAGGCCGGGTCGCGGAACGGGGCGTTCAACCTGGGGCTGCTGCTCGCCCGGGAGGGCAGTGAGCCGGAGGCGGCGCTGTGGTGGACACGGGCGGCCGATGCGGGGCACGGGCGTGCGGCGCTGCGGCTCGCGCTGCTGTGTGCGCGGCGCGGTGATCTCGCCGAGGGGCAGAAGTGGGCGTCCCGGGCGGTCGAGCTCGGCCCCGCGGAAGTCGCGGAGCGGGCGGGGCGGTTGCGGGACGCGCTGCGGCAGGAGCTGTCGGCGTAGCGCCGGGCTGCACCGGGGCGGAGCCCGACGTTCTCGTTGCGCGGCACCGGGCGCCGCCTTGCCCACCCTGCCGCCCAAGGCGGCAGATTGCCCAAGGCAGTGGCGGCCGACCGCAGCGGGCGGCACCCCCGTCCCCCGCGGAGCGGTTTGCGCTGGTCGGGGGCGTAGCGTAGAGTTGTGAACACAACGGCGCGGGGTGGAGCAGCTCGGTAGCTCGCTGGGCTCATAACCCAGAGGTCGCAGGTTCAAATCCTGTCCCCGCTACTCAAGGTCTGAGGCCCGGAACCAGTAATGGTTCCGGGCCTCAGGCGTGTTCGGGGCTACTTGTGGCCCACCGCCTCCTCGTACAGCTTCCTGTTCACCGTCTTCGACTCCGGCAGCGGATCGCCCTCGGAGACGCCCGCAGCCTTGTACGCCGCCTGCAGCCGGTCCGTCGTGCCGGAGCGGATCTCCCAGTCCATCCGCAGGGACGGCGTCTCCTCCAGGACCTTCTTGTCCGTCTTCAGCATGCGCGCCAGCTCGGACACGAACGCCGGGTCCTTCTTGTAGTCGTCCCGGAAGTACGTGTTGACCGTGCGGATGTACGCGCGCAGCAGCGCGACGCCCGCGTCCGGGTCCTTGCTGAGCAGGTTCGGGCCGAACAGCATGCCGCCGAGCGGCTCGCCCTGCGGCTGACCGCCGAGGAACGCGTAGCGCTTGTCGCCGTCGACCTTGCGCCAGATCGGGTCGAGGAGCCAGGCGGAGTCGACGCCGCCGTTCTGCAGCCCGGTCAGCACGTCCGCCGAGCCGAGCTGCTGGAACTGGATCTTGTCGAGGCCGCCGCCGTGCTCCTTCAGGGCGATGTTCATCGGGTACGAGGCGACCGAGCCCTTGCCGATCAGCGTGCCCATCTTCTTGCCCGCCATCCGGACCTGGGACGCGCTCTGCCCCTTCTTGAGGCGAACCCAGAGCCCGCTCTTGGACTTGGGGTCGGGGGAGAAGTTGCCGGACACCCACTTGATGTCGAAGCCGCCGAGGATGCCGTTCATGACCGCGGCCTCCGGTGCGGCCCACTGGGCGTCGATGTCGCCCTTGGCGAGGAGGGGGAGCGCGTCGGGCGTGGGGAGGACCTTCAGCTTCACGTCGAGGCCCTCCTTCTTGAACTCGCCCTTCTTGACCGCCATTTCGAGCGGCGCCACGTACTCGGCGCTCAGCGTGCCCGTCGCGATCGTCAACTTGCGCGGCTTGCCGAGCTTCCGCGGCGCGGGCGCGCCCTTGTCGCAGCGGGCCGGCTCGCGGTCGGCGGAGCGCTCCGCCGGATCGGTCCAGGAGCCCTTGCCACAGCCCGCGACCGCCTTGATCGCCCGGGGTTTGGCCGCGGCGTCCGACGAGGTGTCGTTCTTCGCGCAGGACGTGGTGCCCAGTAGCAGGGCGCCGGTTGCGAGCAGGGTCGTACCTACGTATCTGGTGCGCATGGAGCCTCCGTACAAGAAGCAGAGGGGGAGTCAGGACTGGCCGCGGCCGCGGTCGCGTGGGGCCCAGGGGGTGAGGAAACGACCCGCCAGGCGCACCAGTTCGGAGAAGAGGACACCGAGGGCGGCGACGCAGACGATGCCGACGAACATCACGTCGTTCTGGAAGAGGGCGCGGGCGTCGAAGATCAGATGGCCCAGGCCGTCGTTCGCGGCGATCTGCTCCGAGGCGACGATGACCAGGACCGCGACGCCCGCCGCGATGCGCGCGCCGACCAGGACGGCGGGGAGCGAGGCGGGGAGCAGGACGTGGCGGAACATCTGCCACGGTGAGGCGCCGAAGACCTGGCCGGCGTCCCGGTGGCCTGTGGGGACCGAGATGACCGCGGCCATCGTCGAGATCCATACGAAGAAGAAGACCGTCGCCGCGACGAGCGCGATCTGCGGGCCCTCGCCCAGGCCGAACATGTTCAGGAAGATCGGCAGCAGGGCGAGCTTCGGCACGACGTAGAGGGCGTCGAGCAGGGGTTCGAGTGCCGCGCGGACCAGGGAGATCGAGCCCATGAGGAGGCCGAGGAGGTAGCCGGAGACCGTGCCGATGACGTACCCGGCGAGGACTCGCTTGAGGGTGGCCCAGACGTCCGGCCACAGTTCGCCGTCGGCCGCGCGCTGCCAGCCGTCGGCGAGGATCGTGGACGGGGCCGGGTAGATCCGCTCGTCGATCCAGGACTGGGTGGCCGCGAGCTGCCAGAGCAGGACGAGGACCAGGGGGACCGCGACCGCGAGGGAGAGTTCGAGGGCGCGGCGCCTGCGCCGGGCGCGGGTGGGGTGGAGCTCCTCGGGGCCGGGGGCGCGGACCAGCAGGTCGTCGGCGGCCTTGGTGGGGGTGAGCGCGCTCATGCCGGGACCGCCTCCTGGTGCACCTCGCCGCGCAGCAGGTCCCACAACTCGCCCTTCAGCGCGGTGAATTCGGGGGTGTCGCGGATGTCGCCGGAGCGCGGGCGCTCGAACGGCGGCCTGCGTTCGGCGATCACGCGCCCCGGCCGGGCCGACATCACGAGGACCCGGTCGCCGAGGACGATCGCCTCCTCCAGGCTGTGCGTGATGAAGAGCGTGGTGGTCCGCGTCGTCTGGGTGAGCGCCAGCAGCTCGTCCTGGAGGATCGTGCGGAGCTGGGCGTCGAGGGCCGCGAAGGGCTCGTCCATGAGGAGGATCTCCGGCTCCACCGCCAGTGCCCGCGCGATGGCGACGCGCTGGCGCATGCCGCCGGAGAGGGCGGACGGGTAGGCGTCGGCGAAGTCGGCGAGGCCCATCCGGGCGAGCCAGTCGTGGGCCCGGGCGTTCGCCTCCTTGCGCGGGACCTTCTGGATGTCGAGGCCGAAGCGGACGTTGGCCAGGACGGTCTTCCAGTCGTAGATCCCGTAGTCCTGGAAGATCATCGCGGCCGGTCGCGGGCTCGTCGTACGGATCTCCAGGGTGCCGCCGGAGGGGCGGGTGAGGCCCGCGGCGATCCGGAGCAGGGTGGACTTCCCGCAGCCCGAGGGGCCGACCACGCAGACGAACTCGCCGGGGGTGACCGTCAGGTCGAGCGGGCCGAGGGCGTGCGTGCTGCCGAACGTCCTGGTGAGTGCGCGGGCTTGGAGCTTGGGATGCATGGGCCCTCCGGGGTGCGGCGGATTCTCGTGGGCGACCGCGAGAATATGACGACCCGTCAGATTGCGGAAGGGGGTGCGTGGTTGGCTCATGCAATGCGAAAGGCCCGCACCGTGCGGTGCGGGCCTTTCGAGGTGTGTGGAGCGCTACGCCTTCGCGGCGCAGTTCGGGCACAGCCCCCGGTACGTGACCTCGACGTCCGAGATCGTGAAGCCGAAGCGCTCGTCGGACGGCAGTGCCGTCAGCGGATTGCCCGTCGGGTGGACGTCGCGGATCTGGCCGCACAGGTCGCAGACCAGGTGCTGGTGCGGGCGGTGCGCGTTCGGGTCGTAGCGCTTGGCGCGCTTGTCCGTCGCGACCTCGATCACCTCGCCGAGCGAGACCATCTCACCGAGCGTGTTGTAGACGGTGGCCCGTGAGATCTCCGGCAGCTTCGCGGTCGCGCGCGCATGCACCTCGTCGGCCGTGAGGTGTACGTGGTCCCCGTCGAGAACCTCGGCCACGACGCGCCGCTGTGCGGTCATCCGCCAGCCGCGTCCGCGCAGCCGTTCCAACAGGTCACTCATAAGGACCAGCCTAACAGTCAGGGGACCTGGGCCCCGATTGGATGTGACTTTGGAGCTTTCCTTGACTTAGACATTGTCCATTGTAGGATCAGGCTCGGCTATAGCCAAGCGACAGGACGACTCGGGAAGGGCACCCAATGTCCGAGAATCAAGAATTTGTGACGGACCCCAACGCGGAGGCGGGCGGTTGTCCGGTCGCGCACGGCCGAGCGGCGCACCCGACGCAGGGTGGCGGCAACCGTCAGTGGTGGCCCGAGAGCCTCAATCTCAAGATCCTTGCGAAGAACCCGGCCGTGGCGAACCCGCTGGGTGAGGAGTTCGACTACGCCGAGGCGTTCAACTCCCTGGACCTCCCGGCCGTGAAGCGCGACATCGCCGAGGTCCTCACCACCTCCAAGGACTGGTGGCCGGCCGACTTCGGGCACTACGGCCCGCTGATGATCCGGATGGCCTGGCACTCCGCCGGTACGTACCGGATCAGCGACGGCCGCGGTGGCGCGGGCGCGGGTCAGCAGCGCTTCGCCCCGCTCAACAGCTGGCCGGACAACGGGAACCTGGACAAGGCCCGCCGTCTGCTGTGGCCCGTGAAGAAGAAGTACGGCCAGAGCATCTCCTGGGCCGACCTCCTGATCCTCACCGGCAACGTCGCCCTGGAGACCATGGGCTTCAAGACCTTCGGCTTCGCGGGTGGCCGCGCGGACGTGTGGGAGCCGGACGAGGACGTCTACTGGGGCCCCGAGCAGATCTGGCTCGACGACAAGCGCTACACGGGCGACCGCGACCTCGAGGACCCGCTCGGCGCCGTCCAGATGGGCCTCATCTACGTCAACCCGGAGGGTCCCAACGGGAACCCGGACCCGATCGCCGCGGCCCGCGACATCCGTGAGACGTTCCGCCGCATGGCGATGAACGACGAGGAGACCGTCGCCCTCATCGCCGGTGGCCACACCTTCGGCAAGACGCACGGCGCGGGCGACGCGGACCTCGTGGGCGCCGAGCCCGAGGGTGCCCCGATGGCGCAGATGGGCCTCGGCTGGAAGTCCGGCCACGGTTCCGGCAAGGGCCGCGACGCCATCACCTCCGGCCTCGAGGTCACCTGGACCGAGACGCCCACGCAGTGGAGCAACTACTTCTTCAAGAACCTCTTCGAGTACGAGTACGAGCTCACGCAGTCGCCGGCCGGCGCCAACCAGTGGGTGGCGAAGAACGCCGAGGCGATCATCCCGGACCCCGAGGACCCCTCGGTCAAGCGTCTTCCGACGATGCTCACCACGGACCTCTCGCTGAAGTTCGACCCGATCTACGAGCCGATCTCGCGCCGCTTCTACGAGAACCCCGAGGAGTTCGCGGACGCGTTCGCCCGTGCCTGGTACAAGCTGACGCACCGTGACCTGGGTCCGGTCGTCCGCTACCTCGGCCCGGAGGTCCCCTCCGAGGAGCTGCTCTGGCAGGACCCGCTGCCGGCGCGCGAGGGTGAGCTCATCGAAGCCTCCGACGTCGCGGCGCTCAAGGAGCAGGTGCTGGCCTCGGACCTCACGGTTCCGCAGCTGGTCTCCGCGGCCTGGGCCTCGGCCTCCTCGTTCCGCGGCGGCGACAAGCGCGGCGGTGCCAACGGCGCCCGGATCCGCCTCGAGCCGCAGCGCGGCTGGGAGGTCAACGACCCGGAGAGCCTGGCGCAGGTGCTCCGTGTGCTCGAGGGCATCCAGGAGTCCTTCAACGCCAAGGGCGGCAAGAAGGTCTCCCTGGCCGACCTGATCGTGCTCGCGGGCTCCGCGGCCGTCGAGCAGGCCGCCAAGGACGGCGGCGTCCAGGTCGAGGTGCCGTTCACGGCCGGCCGTGTCGACGCCTCGCAGGAGCAGACGGACGTCGAGTCCTTCGCCGCCCTGGAGCCGAAGGCCGACGGCTTCCGCAACTACGCGGGCAAGGGCAACCGCCTCCCGGCGGAGTTCCTGCTCACCGACAAGGCGAACCTGCTGACCCTGAGCGCTCCCGAGATGACCGTCCTCGTCGGCGGCCTGCGCACCATCGGGATCAACTCGGGCGGGTCGAAGCACGGCGTCCTGACCGACCGTCCGGGCGTCCTGAGCAACGACTTCTTCGTCAACATCACCGACATCGACACCCAGTGGAAGTCGACGACGAAGGCGCAGGACGAGTTCGAGGGCACGGACGCCTCGGGGCAGGTCAAGTGGACCGGCACCCGCGCCGACCTGGTCTTCGGCGCCAACTCCGAGCTGCGCGCGCTCGCCGAGGTGTACGCGAGCGACGACGCCAAGGAGAAGTTCGTGAAGGACTTCGCCGCGGCGTGGGCCAAGGTCATGGACCTGGACCGGTTCGACGTGCGCTGAGCGCCTTGCCGCGTGAGTGAATTCGATGTGTGAGTGAATTCGGCGCGTGAGTGAAGAGGGCCGGTTCCCTTCGGGGGACCGGCCCTCTGCCGTGGGTCTACGCCGGGAGCGAGGCGGGCTGCCGCCGGGGGGCCCAGCGGCGGATGATGTCGCGGACCGACACGATGCCGACCGGCTCCTGACCGTCGAGCACGATGAGATGCCGGAAGCCGCCGTGCGCCATCGCGGCGGCGGCCTCGTCCACGGTCCACGACGGGGCGGCGAAGACGACGTCCGTCGTGGTGTGGGCGCCGGCGGTCTCCTGGTCCGGATTCTGGTTCTGGCCCAGGGCGTTGAGGATGTCGCGCTCGGTCAGGATCCCGATGCCGCAGCCGTCCGGGTCGAGGACGACGGCGGCGCCGATGCGGCGCGCCGACATCAGCCGGGCCGCCTGGCGCAGGGTGTGGTTGGGGCCGATGGTGAGGACCATCGTGCTCATGGCGTCACGGACGAGCATGGATGGAGCCACCTTCCTGTGTGAGGCACTTGTGGCACCGGTCCCGTGCGGTACGAGAAACGGTTCACAAGTTCACAAGTGGGGGGACTCTCAGAGTCGCAGGCAAAGGGAGTGTCAACAAGAGGGCGCGAGAAGCGAGTTCAGGCGCGCGTGCCGCTCAACGCGCGCTCACACCGAAGCGCGCAGATAGCTCAGCAACTGGTCGTGGAGCAGGCCGTTCGAGGCCGCCGCGTTGCCGCTGTGCGGGCCGGGTCGGCCGTCGAGCCCGGTGTAGCTGCCGCCCGCCTCGGCGACGACGATCGCCGGCGCCGCCATGTCCCACAGGGAGAGCTCCGGTTCGGCGCACATGTCGATCGAGCCCTCGGCGACCATCATGTACGGCCAGAAGTCCCCGTAGCCGCGCGTGCGCCACACGGCGCGCGTCAGGTCGAGGAACCCGTCGAGCCTGCCCTGCTCCTCCCAGCCGGTCAGCGAGGAGTACGCGAACGAGGCGTCCTCCAGGCGGCCCACCTTCGAGGCGTGGATGCGCGAGGCGGACGTCAGGCTGCGCCCCGTGTACGCGCCCGCTCCCTTCGCGGCCCACCAACGACGCTGCAGCGCGGGGGCGGAGACGACGCCGACGACCGGCTGGTAGCCGCCCTCGCCCGCCTCCATGAGGGAGATCAGCGTCGCCCAGACCGGCACGCCGCGCACATAGTTCTTGGTCCCGTCGATCGGGTCGATCACCCAGCGGCGCGGGCCCGTGCCCTGGATCCCGTACTCCTCGCCCAAGATCGCGTCCCGCGGTCGCGCCCGTTGGAGATTGCCGCGGATCAACTCCTCGGCGGCCTTGTCCGCCTCGCTCACCGGAGTCATGTCCGGCTTGGTCTCCACCTTCAGGTCGAGCGCCTTGAACCGGTCCATCGTCGCGGCATCGGCGACGTCCGCGAGGACGTGGGCGAGCCGCAGATCATCTTGGTAGTCGGGCATGAGTGAACAGTATCGATCGTGGTACGCCGACTGCTACAGGGACCGATCCGACGGCGGGCCCGGTGCGCTCGGCGAGAGGCCTTGACACTGCGTACGGGCGCGTCAACTCTGGCCACACAGGCCTTACGAAACCCGGCGAACCGGGGAGGCGACGATGCCTGCAGCGCGGGAATCCCTACTGGACGCGGCCTACACGGCGCTCGCGCGGCGACCGTGGGGCGGCGTGCGCATGGTCGACGTGGCGGCGGTCGCCGGGGTCTCCCGGCAGACCCTCTACAACGAGTTCGGCAGCAAGGAAGGGCTCGCGCGCGCCCTCGTGCGGCGGGAGGCCGACGCGTATCTCGCGGGCGTGGACCGGGCGTTGAAGGAGGGCGGGCTCGACTCCGTGGCCGAGTGGACCGTCGCCAGCGCGCGGCGCAATCCGCTCGTGCGGGCCGCGCTCACCGGCTGCTGGAGCGAGCGCCTGCCCTCGCCGACGCTGTCCGCCGTGCCGTCCTCCTCGTCCGTGCCGGCGCAGCGCAGGGCCGACGGGCCGCTGCCGGGTCCTGCCGACTTCGTGGCCGCCGTACGGGACCGGAGCGTGGCCGCGCTCGGGGTGCCGGGAGTGGCGAAGAGCGAGGCGGAGGCGCTGGCGCGGGACTGCGAGGTGGCGGTGCGGCTCGCGCTGTCGTGCGTCATGGCGCCGCCGGGCGAGGGCGGGGTCGCGCGGATGGTGCGCGAGGTCGTGCGCCGGTAGGCAGGCCGTGGAACGGACGCGCTCAGTGCGCGGAGCCCGACAGTTGCAGGCCGATGACGCCCGCGATCACGAGGCTGATCGAGATGAGCTTGAGGGCCGAGACCACGTCGCCGAGGAAGACCATGCCGTAGATCGCCGTGCCGGCCGCCCCGATGCCCGTCCACACCGCGTAGGCGGGCCCCACGTCGAGCTTCTTCAGGGAGAGCGTGAGGAGGCCGAAGCTGCCGAGGGCGAACGCGGCGAACGCGATGGTCGGCCACAGCCGGGTGAAACCATGGGAGAGCTTCAGACAGACGGCGAACCCGGTCTCCAGGATCCCCGCGACGACGACCAGCAGCCACGCCATGTCCTTGTGCCTCCCGCGTTCCACTGATCTCTGAATGTCTGTGATCTTGCGTCCGGCTTGGTGCGATTATGCCCTTACCTGTGTGCGGCGGCAGCAAACAAGGCCGAGGTCAGTCCCCCTCGCGCCGCTCGCGCGTGGCGAGCAGCCGGCGCAGGGAGTACAGCCGGGCCGGATCCGCGTGCCCCTCCTCCACGTAGGCGTCGAGAGCGCAGTCCGGCTCGTCGTGGCTGCACGCGCGCGGGCAGTTCTCGGTGCCCGGCTCCAGGTCGGGGAAGGCGTGGATGACGCGCGACGGGTCCACGTGGTGCAGGCCGAAGGAGCGCACGCCGGGCGTGTCGATCACCCAGCCCGCGTCCCCGGACAGCGGCAGCGCGAGGGCCGACGTCGTGGTGTGCCGGCCGCGGCCCGTCACCGCGTTCACGTGCCCCACCGTGCGCCGCTGGTCGTCCGGCACCAGCGCGTTGACCAGCGTCGTCTTTCCGACACCGGAGTGCCCGACGAACGCCGTGACCTTCCCGTCGAGCTGCTCGCGCACCCGCTCCACGGCCGTGCCGTCCTCCAGCTCCTCGCGGCTGGTGACGACGTAGGGGATGTCCAGCGCCCCGTACAGCTCGAGCATCTTCTCCGGCGGGGCCAGGTCCGACTTCGTCAGGACGAGGAGCGGGTCGAGCCCGCCGTCGAACGCCGCCACCAGACAGCGGTCGATCATGCGCGGGCGCGGCTCGGGGTCGGCGAGCGCGGTGACGATGGCCAGCTGGTCGGCATTGGCGACGACCACCCGCTCGTACGGGTCGTCGTCGTCGGCCGTGCGGCGCAGCACGGAGCTGCGCCCCTCGATGCGGACGATGCGCGCGAGGGTGTCCTTCTTGCCGGACAGATCGCCGACGACGGAGACCCGGTCGCCCACGACCGCCGCCTTACGGCCCAGCTCACGGGCTTTCATGGCGGTCACGGCGACGTCGTCGATGAGGACGGTGAGGCGGCCGCGGTCGACCGTGAGGACCATGCCCTCGGCCGCGTCCTCGTGCTTGGGACGGATGTTGCTCCGCGGCCGGTTGCCCTTGCGGTTCGGGCGCTGGCGGATGTCGTCCTCGTCGGTGTGCTTGCCGTAGCGGCGCATCGCGGTGTGCCCCTACGCCCGGTCGGTCCCGAGCATCGCGGCCCACATGTCGGGGAAGTCCGGCAGCGTCTTCGCGGTGGTCGCCACGTTCTCGATCTGTACGCCATCGACCGCGAGGCCGATGATCGCGCCCGCGGTGGCCATGCGGTGGTCGTCGTACGTGTGGAAGATCCCGCCGTGCAGCTTGCGGGGGCGGATGTGCAGACCGTCGGCGGTCTCCGTCACGTCACCGCCCAGCTCGTTGATCTCCTTGGTGAGGGCGGCGAGCCGGTCCGTCTCGTGCAGTCGCAGGTGGGCGACGCCGCGCAGGGTGGACGGGGAGTCGGCCAGGGCGGCCACCGCGGCGATGCCGGGGGTCAGCTCGCCGACCTCGCTCAGGTCGACGTCGATGCCGTGCACGCTGCCGGAGCCGGTGAACTCGAGCCCGCGCTCGGTCAGTTCGCAGGCGCCGCCCATCTGCGTGAAGATGTCGCGCAGCGCGTCGCCGGGCTGCGTGGTGTGCTCCGGCCAGTCCGGGATCGTCACCTTGCCGCCGGTGATCAGGGCCGCGGCCAGGAACGGCTGGGCGTTCGAGAGGTCCGGCTCGATGGTGATGTCCCGGCCGAGCAGGGCGCCGGGCGTGACCCGCCACACGTTCGGCTCGCCGCCGGACTCCGGGGTGTCGACCTGGGCGCCGACCGCGCGCAGCATGTCGACCGTCATCCGGATGTGCGGCATGGAGGGCAGCGCCGAACCGACGTGCCGGACCTCGACGCCCTGGTTGAAGCGCGGGCCCGACAGCAGCAGGGCGCTCACGAACTGGGAGGACGACGAGGCGTCGATCTCGACCGGGCCGCCCTCCAGGGCGCCCCCGCCGTGCACCGTGAGCGGCAGCGCGCCCCGTCCCTCGTCGTCGATCCGGGCGCCGAGCGCGCGCAGCGCGTCGATCACGCCGTGCAGCGGACGCTCGTACGAACGGGGGTCGCCGTCGAAGCGGATCGGGCCGTCGGCGAGCGAGGCGACCGGCGGCAGGAAGCGCATCACGGTGCCCGCGTTGCCGACGTCGACCGTGGCGGGCCCCTGAAGGCCGGAGGGGATGACGCGCCAGGCCTCACCGGTCCCGTCGGGACCCACGCCCTCGTCGATGCCCACGCCCATCTCGCGCAGCGCGGCCGCCATCAGGAGCGTGTCCCGGGAGCGCAGCGGGCGGCGCAGCCAGCCCGGCTCCGCGGCGAGGGCGGCGAGCACGAGCGCCCGGTTGGTGACGGATTTGGACCCCGGCACCTGAACAGTCGCGTCGACGGCTCCGCTCGCGAGAGGGGCGGGCCAGAGGGCGGTGTGGGCCGGGTTCGTGGTCATGCCCCAACTCTAGTCGGCCCCCGGGAAGGCACCTGCTCACAGCCCCAGCAGCCAGCGGCCCCCGCCGATCAGTGAGCACAGTGAGACGGCGTGGAAGAAAAACAGCCACATGCCCGCGGGGACATGCGTGAGGCGCGAGAGCTGGTCCGCGTCGGAATCGCCCGCGCCGCCCCTGTGGCGCTTGCGCTGCAGCTCGAAGGCGGGGCGTACGCCGCCGAGCAGCAGGAACCAGACGACGGTGTACGCGAAGGCGGCCTGCACCTGCGGCCCCGTGAGCCAGGAGACGAGGACGAAGGCGCCGCCGGTGACCACCACGGTCAGCGCCCCGTACGCGTTCCGGATCATCACCAGCATCACGACGAGCAGCGCCGTGGCCAGCCACAGCAGCAGGGTGATGTGCCCCTCGGAGAGGAGCGCCGCGCCGCCGAGGCCGAGCAGCGGCGGGGCCGTGTACCCGGCGGCGGCCGTCAGGACCATGCCGAGCCCGGTCGGCTTGCCCCGGCTGACGGTCAGGCCGCTGGTGTCGGAGTGCAGCCGGATGCCGTCGAGCTTGCGGCCCATGAGGAGCGCGATCAGGCCGTGGCCGCCCTCGTGGGCGATCGTGATGGCGTTACGGGTCAGCCGCCAGACGGTGTGCGGGACGATCGCGGCGAGCGCGACGACGGCTGTGGCGATCGTCACCCACTGGTCGGGGTCGGACTGGGTTCCGAAGATCCGGTCCCAGAGGCTGGCGTCCATGTATTTCGGCTGCTCCCGTTCGGGTTCGGTGGCGGGTCGGCATCTGGCACTGTGGCACGTATGTGCGGACGTTATGCATCGAGTCGCAGGCCCGAGGATCTCGCAGGAATCTTTGAGATCGAGAAGTGGGAGCCGGAGGAGGCCTATGAGGCCGACTACAACGTGGCTCCCACCAAGGAGGTCTACGCGGTACTCGACCGCCCGGTGAAAGACGCCGACGACCGGCGTCCGGTTCGCCAGCTGCGCAAGCTCAAGTGGGGGCTCGTGCCGTCCTGGTCGAAGACCCCTGAGGGCGGCGCCCGGATGATCAACGCGCGGGCCGAGACCGTGCACGAGAAGCCCTCGTACCGCCGGGCCTTCACCACGCGGCGCTGCATCCTGCCCGCGGACGGCTATTACGAGTGGGTGACCGCGGCCTCCGAGCGCGATCTGGAGGTCGAGGGCAAGAAGAAGCGCCCGCGCAAGCAGCCGTACTTCGTGACGCCCGCGGACGGCTCGGTCTTCGCGATGGCGGGGCTCTACGAGTTCTGGCACGACCGCACGCTCCCGGACGAGCATCCGCTGGCCTGGTGGGTGACGTGCTCCGTGATCACCACGGAGGCGGAGACCGGGCCGCTGGGTGTGGCACCGGAGGAGGGGCCGAGGTCCCTCGCCGACATCCACCCCCGGATGCCGCTGATGCTGACGCCGGACCGGTGGGACGACTGGCTGGACCCGGCGCGTACGGACGTCGACGACCTGCGTGCGCTCCTCGCCCCTCCTCCGGAGGGGCTGATGCGGGCGTATCCCGTGTCCACGGCGGTGAGCAATGTGCGCAACAACGGACCGGAACTCTTGAAGGAACTGGAGGGGCCGGAGGAGGGGACGCTGTTCTAGGCGGCCTCGGAGAGGCACGATGGCCGGGTGACCAGCACCACTGAACTCGTCCCCACCGAAACCGGCGACGCCCGCATCACCTGGCACGTGGCCAAAAAGGCGAAACTGGTCCTGGCCGTGAGCCACGGTGCAGGCGGCGGTATCGAGGCCCGCGATCTCCAGGCCCTCGCCGCCGCCCTGCCCGCCCACGGAGTGACCGTCGCGCTCGTCGAGCAGCCGTGGCGCATCGCGGGGAAGAAGCTCGCGCCCGCGCCCAAGACGCTCGACAAGGGGTGGCGGGGCATCTGGCCCGCCCTGGAGAAGCCCGGCCTCCCGGTGATCGCCGGAGGCAGGAGCGCCGGCGCCCGTGTCGCCTGCCGCACCGCCGGGGAGCTCGGCGCCGCCGCCGTCCTCGCGCTCAGCTTCCCGCTGCACCCGCCGGGCAAGCCGGAGAAGTCCCGTGCCGACGAACTCCTCGGCGCGGGCGTGCCCACCCTCGTCGTGCAGGGCGGCAACGACCCGTTCGGCAAGCCAGCGGAGTTCCCCGAGCAGGGCGCGTACGAACTCGTCGAAGTCCCCTTCGGGGACCACGGCTTCGCCGTGCCGAAGCGCGCGGACATCACCCAGGACGAGGCCCTCGACGTCATCACCGACGCCGTCGTGAAGTGGACCGGATCACTCGCCTGACGATCGGGAATGTTGAGGGCGGGACGGCTGTTGTGCGGACTGTCGGTGCACAGAGTTCGTACGAGAGGAAGTCCGCCGCATGGGTTCAGTCGCTTGCCCCAGTCGTGCCACCGCTCCTGACCTGGAGTGGAGCGTGCTGAGCGCGGCCAAGACCACTTCTGTTCGGGCGGCGGGCGGACCGGATCGTCGTCTATCCTCCGATTCGAGCGGGGTCTCGTTCGTCCCCGCGACGTCGCTTGAGGAGGTGGGTCCGGTCACAGGGACCGACGCAGGGACCGAGCACGGCCAGGCGGACGAGCGCCCGGAGAGCACGGCAGAGCGCAACGCGCGCTTCGAGCGGGACGCGCTGGAATTCCTCGACCAGATGTATTCGGCGGCCCTGCGCATGACGCGCAACCCGGCCGACGCCGAGGACCTGGTGCAGGAGACGTATGCGAAGGCGTACGCCTCGTTCCACCAGTTCCGTGAGGGCACGAACCTCAAGGCGTGGCTGTACCGGATCCTGACCAACACCTTCATCAACTCGTACCGCAAGAAGCAGCGCGAGCCCCAGCGCAGTGCCGCCGAGGAGATCGAGGACTGGCAGCTGGCCCGGGCCGAGTCGCACATGTCGACCGGTCTGCGCTCCGCCGAGTCGCAGGCGCTCGACCACCTGCCCGACTCGGACGTGAAGCGGGCCCTGCAGGCGATCCCCGAGGAATTCCGCATCGCGGTCTATCTCGCGGACGTAGAGGGCTTTGCGTACAAGGAGATCGCGGACATCATGGGAACACCTATCGGTACGGTGATGTCCCGGCTGCACCGTGGCCGTCGCCAGTTGCGCGGCATGCTCGAGGACTACGCCCGTGACCGCGGGCTCGTCCCGGCCGGTGCCGGTCAGGCGAACGAAGCGAAAGGCTCGGGCTCATGAGCTGCGGAGAGCCGCACGAGACGGACTGCGCGGAAGTCCTGGACCATCTCTACGAGTTCCTCGACCACGAGATGCCGGACAGTGACTGCACCAAGTTCGAGGTGCACTTCGAGGAGTGCTCCCCGTGCCTGGAGAAGTACGGCCTGGAGCAGGCCGTCAAGAAGCTGGTGAAGCGGTGCTGCGGTCATGACGACGTGCCCACCGATCTGCGGGCCAAGGTCATGGGGCGGATCGAAGTGATCCGCTCCGGCCAGGCCACGCCCGAAGAGGGCATGGGCAACCCGCTCGCCTGAGCCGGTCGGCGGGGCACTTCGGCGCCCCGTTCACCCGATCGTGCGAATCCGGGGCCCGAGGCCCCGGCAATCCCCGTGATGCCCCGCGAGCGCCTTCGCGCGCGTCCTATCCTCCCTGAACTGGACGCCTTGGGGAGGGAGTTGGGGCATGCGGTCGGTTCCGCCTGTGGCCCGTGCGTATGTGCTCCTGACCGCCGGTGTCGCCGCGGTCTGCGCCGCACCCGCGTTCTCCGCCCCCACGTGGTGGCCCGGCGCCGCCCTGCTCGCGTTCCTCTACGCGGGCTGTGAGCAGCTCGGCCGCTGCCGGCTCGTCGGGCGGCGCGCGCCCAAGGGGATGGGCACCTTCTTTCCCGTGCTGCTCGCCGGGGCCTTTCTGCTGCCGCCAGCCGCCGCCGCGCTCGTCGCCCTGCCCGGTGCACTGCTCGCCTCCGTCGAGCGGCGGCCCGCATGGCTGCGCAAGGTGTGGCGCGCGGCCCAACTCGCCCTCGCCTGCTGGGCCGCGGCGCGGGTCTTCGGCGCGCTCGGCGGACCCGGGGCGGTCGCCGACCCCCGGTTCCCGTACGCGCTCGTGCCCGGCGGCGCCGCGGTCCTCGCGTTCTGCGCCGCGCTCACCGTGCTCGACGGGGGAGTGCTCGCCACCGCGGAGCGGGTCCCGCTGCGCGGCGCCTGGCGCGGGCTCTTCCTGCGGATGCTCGCGCCGGTGGCCGCACACGGGCTCGCCGGTCTCGTGATGGCGATGATGTGGACGAGTTCGTACGGTCCGGTCGCCGCCCTGCTCGTGCTCCTGCCGATGTACATCTCCTGCTGGGTGTTCGCCCAGTACCAGCGCGAGCGGTCGGCCCACCAGGCCACGATCAGGGCGCTCGTGCAGGCCGTCGACATCAAGGACGGGTACACGCGCGGGCACAGCGAGCGGGTCGGGCAGGCGTCGATGCTGATCGCGCGCGAGCTCGGCATGGCGGGGGAGCGGGTGGAGGCCCTGCGGTTCGCCGGGATCCTGCACGACGTGGGGAAGCTCGGCGTGCCCACGCGGCTGCTGCGGAAGGACGGACCACTGACACCCGAGGAGCGCGAGGTCATCCAGCTGCATCCGGAGTACGGGCACGAGATGGTGCGGGGGATCGCGTTCCTCGGTGAGGCGCGGGCCGCGATCCTGCACCACCACGAGCGGCTCGACGGGAGCGGTTACCCGTACGGGCTCGCGGGGCCGCAGATCCCGGAGTTCGCGCGGGTGGTGGCGGTGGCGGACGCCTTCGACGCGATGACGTCCACGCGCACGTACTCGCGGGCGCGGCCGGTCCCGGTGGCGCTGGCGGAGCTGGAGCGATGTGCCGGCTCGCAGTTCGACCCGGTGATGGTGGGAGCGCTGGTGCGGGTCCTGGAGCGGGACGGGTGGCATCCCGTGGTGACGGCGGACGAGGCGGTGGTGCCCGCGCCCCGGCCGGAAAGCATCGCCGCCCCGCCGGCGGCGTCCCGGTGACGGGGGCCGACCCGGAGCACCGCGCCGAAGGGCCGGCCCCGCGCACGGCGGGGCGGGTGCCCGGGCTGCTCGTCGTGGTGTTCGGGATCGCCGTGGCGGTCGCCTCCGTGGCCCTCGGGGACACCGTGTGGCACGGCGTGGTCGAGCGCGGGAACGCGTTGGCGTTCGGGGTGCTCGTCGCCGTGGGGGAGCTGGCCCGCAGGGGCGGCGCCGAGGACCGGGAGGCCGCGCCGCTCGGGGCCGCGGGGGCGCTCGCGTACGCGCTGCTCGGGGAGGTCGCGGGGCGGCCCACGCACCACGGCGCGCTCCAGGTCGTCGCGATCGTCGTCGCGGGCACGCTCGTCGGCTGCATACCGCACGTGGCGCGCGGCAAGGGCGCCTCGCTCGACCATGTGGCCCGGCGCGTGCTCACCGTCGCCTTCGCCGCCGTCTGCTTCCAACCGCTCTACAACCAAGGCGTGTTGGCGAAGTGGTTCGGGGACGGGGCCTCCTACGCGCTGCTGCTCGTCGCGCTGCTGGTGCTGACCGCGCTGTGCGACGCCGTGCTCGCCGCCGCCATGGCGCACGCCCGGACGCGCTGGCCGTTCGGCCCGCTGCTGCGCGACGAGCTGCGGGCGATGCTCGGCATCGGATCGGCCGTGTGCGCGACGGGGGCCGTCATGGCGCTCGCCGTCGCCGTCGCCGGGCTGTGGGCGCTGCCCCTGATCAGCCTGCCGCTGCTGCTCACCCAGTTGGCGTTCCGGCGGTACTCCGTGGTCAAGGCCACGTACCGGCAGACCATCACCTCACTGGCCCGCGCCACCGAGATCGCCGGCTACACCCCGCACGGGCACGCCCGCCGGGTGGCCGAGCTCAGCCGGGCCGTCGGCCGCGACCTGGGGCTCTCCCAGCCTGACCTGTCGGTCCTCGAGTACGCGGCGCTGATGCACGACATCGGGCAGCTCTCGCTCGTCGACCCGGTGGCCGAGGGCGCCACCGCCGCGCTGCCGCCCGCCCAGCAGCGCCGGATAGCCCTCCTCGGCGGCGCCGTCGTCCGCCAGACCGGGGTGGACACCCAGGTGGCGGTGGTGGTCGAGCGGCAGGCCGATCCGTACCGCGAGCAGCCGCTCATCGCCCGGATTGTGCGGACAGCGAACGCGTACGACGAGATGGCGAGGGAACAGGGACCACAGGGGCCGCTCAGGGCCCTGGAGAGCCTGCGTCTGGCCACGGGCCGGGACTACCAGCCGGAGGTCGTGGAGGCGCTGGCCAGAGTGGTTTGCACGCCCGGTCTGAGCCTGGGGTCGGTTGGGTAACCCATGGGTAATGAGCGGTCGTGGGACCGTACGTGGTTGGATGCGAAGCAAGGCAGGAAACGCAAGACAGAACATGCAAGGCACGCGGAAGACTCGGCGTCCGGGGGCACAGGCCTCGAGTATCGGCAGGCGGGAATCGTGAGGATCTTCGGCAAGGGACGGCACCGGCCCTCCGCCTCCTGGCGGCAGGCCACGGATCGCGCGTTCACGCTGATCGGCGACGGGCGGTACGAGGACGCGGGAGCGCTGCTCACGCGGGCCGCCGACCTGGAGCCCTGGCTGTCGGAGTCCTGGTTCAACCTCGCGCTGCTGCACAAGTTCCGGCACGACTGGGAGCAGGCCCGCACCACGGGTCTGCGGGCCGTCGCCCTGCTCGAGAAGGAGGGCGGGGCACCGGACTGGTGGAACGTGGGCATCGCGGCCACCGCCCTGCAGGACTGGCCGCTCGCGCGCAGGGCCTGGCAGGCGTACGGGCTGAAGGTGCCCGGCGGCGCCGCCGCTGCCGGGGAGCCGACCGGGATGGACCTCGGGAGCGCCGCCGTGCGGCTCTCGCCGGAGGGCGAGGCGGAGGTCGTGTGGGGGCGCAGGCTCGACCCCGCGCGCATCGAGCTGCTCTCCATCCCGCTGCCGTCCTCCGGGCGGCGCTGGGGCGAGGTCGTGCTGCACGACGGCGTCCCGCACGGCGAGCGGACCACGGCGTCCGGGCACTCGTACCCGGTCTTCGACGAGATCGAGCTGTGGGCGCCCTCGCCGGTCCCCACCTGGGTGGTGCTGCTCGAGGCCGCCACCGAGGACGACCGGGACGCGCTGGAGCGGCTCGCCGCCGACGCGGGCTTCGCCGCCGAGGACTGGTCGTCCTCCGTGCGGCTGCTCTGCCGGACGTGCTCGGAGTCGCGGATGCCGTCCGACGAGGGTGACGGCACGCATCTCGATCCGCACGACCACAGCGAGCCGGGGCATCCGGGGCCGCTCGGGCACCGGACCGACGGGCAGCTGTGGGTGCCGGAGCGGGAGTGCGGGGTGGCCGCGCCGGCCTCTCTGGTGCGGGGGCTGCTCGACGGGTGGGTGGCGGACTCGCCGGACTCCCGTGACTGGCGGGATCTCGAAGAGGTCTGTTAGGCGCGGGGTGCGGTCTTGGTGGTCGCCCCCTCCGCCCCTTCCCGTCCCGTCCCTGGGGGCTGCGCCCCCAGACCCCCGAAAAGATTGCGCAGTTCCCCGCGCCCCTAGGGGCCCCCGTACCCTGTAAGGGTTCGACCCCCTTGTTTCCCAGGAAGGCTTTCGTCCCCCATGGCTCAGCAGGACACCGATCAGCAGCACGCCGGCGTGCTTCCCGTGGATGACGAGGGCTTTGTCGTCGACAGCGAGGACTGTGAGGCGCGGGAGGCGGCGTACCGGGAGCGCGGCACGTCGCGGCCGATCACCGTCGTCGGGAACCCGGTGCTGCACAAGGAGTGCAAGGACGTCACCGCGTTCGACGACGAGCTGGCGAAGCTCGTCGACAACATGTTCGCGAGCCAGCACACCGCCGAGGGCGTGGGCCTCGCGGCCAACCAGATCGGCGTCGACCTGAAGGTCTTCGTGTACGACTGCCCGGACGACGACGGCGTGCGGCACACCGGCGTCGTCTGCAACCCCGTCCTGCGCGAGCTGCCCGCCGAGCAGCGGCGCCTCGACGACTCGAACGAGGGCTGCCTGTCCGTGCCGACGGCGTACGCCGAACTGGCGCGCCCCGACTACGCGGTGGTCGACGGCCGGGACGAGAAGGGCAACGCGATCACGGTGCGCGGCACCGGCTACTTCGCGCGCTGCCTGCAGCACGAGACCGACCACCTGTACGGGTACCTGTACATCGACCGGCTGTCGAAGCGGGAGCGCAAGGGCGCGTTGAAGCAGATGGAGGAGGGGACGCCGCGCTACCCGGTGGTCCCCAACTCCTGAGCAAACCCCCTTCCCCCACGGGGGAGTTGAGGCGTCACGCGGCGTCCGGTACGGAAGTGACCTCCGTCCGGGCGCCGTTCGCATGTGCGGGCGGGGGCCCAGTACCCGGTCGCGTACCGCCCGAATCCGGTCATGGCGCGTGAAGAATCGGGAAGTGTGGGGTAGTGAGGGAAGCAAATCCGTTCCCACAGCGGTCAGTTATGGTGCTGAATAGAAAGCGCGGGGTTACACGACGGCGCGCGACCGGCACAGCGGGAGGCGCGCGCCGCAGGCCACAGAGAGGGGTTACTACGTGCCTGCTTTCTCACATACGTCGGTTCCGGCGGCTGTGGCGCTTCCGGTGATCGAGGGTGGGTTTCCTCGCCGGCTGCACCCGTATTGGCCGAAGCTCCAGGGAAGGACCAGGTCCTGGCTCCTGGAAATGGGGGTCATGCCGCCGGACAAGGTGGCCAAGTATGCCGACGATCTCTGCTATTCGGACCTCGTCGCGGGCTACTACATCGGTGCGCCGGACGAACTGCTCGCGACGATCAGCGACTACAGCGCGTGGTTCTTCGCCTGGGACGACCGGCACGACCGCGACGTGATCCACGGCCGCGCGGACAACTGGCGGCGGCTCGTCGCCCAGCTGCACGCGGCGACCGAGGCGCCCGAACTCCATCTGGACCATGGGGATCCGCTGGTCGCGGGCTTCGCCGACTGCCTCCAGCGGTTCTACGGCTCGCTGAGCCGCAGCTGGAACGTGCGGTTCGCCCGGCACTTCCACCCGGTGATCGACGCGTACGACCAGGAGTTCAGGAACCGGACGACGGGAACCGTGCCCGCCGTCGACGCGTACATAGAGTTGCGCCGGCAGACCTTCGCGCACTGGATTTGGATAGACCTGCTCGAGGCGACGGCGCAGTACGAACTCCCGGCGTGGGTGCGGAAAACCCCGGCGTTCATGCGTGCGGCACTTGCCGTGCAGGATTTCTCGGCCTGGTACAACGACCTGTGTTCGCTCCCCAAGGAACTCGCGGGAAACGAATTCCACAACCTCGGGATAAGCCTCATCGAACACGAGGGTCTTTCCGTGACTGAAGCCGCCGCGGAAGTGCGGAGCCGGGTACTCGGATGTGTCGACGATTTCCTGGAGGCGGAAGTCGAGGTCGAGAACATCGCGAACGGCGTCGAGGTGCTCGGAGAGAAAGGGAAAGACCTCTCCGTGGCCATGAGGTCATGTCTGGAGAACATGCGGAACTGGTTCAGTTCCGTCTACTGGTTCCACCACGAATCGGGCCGCTATCAGGTCGACGACTGGGAGGACCGCAGCAATCCGCCGTACGTGAGCGACGAGCCGGTCGGCGCCGCCGGGCCCGGCGGCGCTCGCGTCCCGAGGCAGGCCCCCCACCGGATCCCCGACGGGGTCCCCGAACAGGCAGGTGAGTGCGCATGACCGTGGAATCCACGTTGCCGCCCCCGGCGCCCGGCCAGGCGGGAGCGTCGCTGCCGCCGCTCGCGCCCGGCGGTGCGCCGCTGCTCGGCCACGCTCCACAGATGCTCCGCGACCCGCTGGCCTTCCTGACCCGGCTGCGGGACGGCGGCGACGTGGTCCGGCTGCGGCTCGGCCCGAAGACGGTCTTCGCGGTCTGCGACCCCGTGCTGGTCGAGAAGCTCCTGAAGAGCCCGGACTTCCTCATAGGCGGCGCGATGTGGGACGCGCTCGAGGTGCTGCTCGGCGAGGGCGTGGCGAGCAGCAACGGGCAGAAGCACCGGCGCCAGCGCCGCGCCATCCAGCCCGCGTTCCGTGCCGAGCGGATGGCCGACTACGCCACGCTGATGGCGGAGGAGGCGCAGGCGACGGCCGACCGCTGGCAGGACGGGCAGACCGTCGACATCAACGCCGAGATGTTCCGCCTCGCGGCCCGGATCACGGCCCGCGCCATGCTGCACATCGACGCGGAGGACGACCGCTCGGACCGCCTCGGCGAGACGATGGGCACGGTCTTCGCCGGCATGTACCGGCGGATGATCCTGTCCTTCGGGCCGCTGTACCGGCTGCCCCTTCCCGCCAATCGGCGTTTCGAGCGCGCGATGGCCGAATTGCACCGCATGGTCGACGAGATCATCGTCGAGCGAAGGGCTCAGGCGGCCGAGGGAATCGACACCGGGGACCTTCTCGCGGCATTGCTCGACGCGCACGACGACGACGGCGAAGCGGTCACCGACCAAGAGATCCACGATCAGGTTCTGGCCCTCCTGTTGGCCGGGGGCGAGAATGTCTCCAAGACGCTGGCATGGACGCTCGGACTGCTCGCCGAACACCCCGACCACGAAAGCCGGTTGTACCAAGAGGTTGAATCGGCTACCGGTGGTGCCAGGCAGGTGGCTTTCGGTGACATCGGGAAACTCGCATATATGCGGAATCTCCTTACCGAGTCGATGCGCATTCGCCCCAGCGTGTGGATATTCACGCGCATTTCGGCGGCCGATACGACGCTCGGTGGCTATCGCATTCCGGCCGGTACGGACATCGTCTACAGCCCGTACGCGATGCAGCACGACCCGCGCTCGTTCGACGACGTGGACGTCTTCGACCCCGACCGCTGGCTGCCGGAGCGTGTCACGGACGTGGCGAACGTGGCGCACCAGCCGTTCGGCACCGGCAACCGCAAGTGCCCGGGCGACCACTTCAGCATGGTCGAACTCTCCCTGATCCTGGGCACGTTGGTGTCCAAGTGGCGGTTCGAGCAGGTCCCCGAGACGGAGGCGGTGGCGAAGCTGGGGATCACCATCGGGCCCAAGAACGGGAACCTGCGGGTGCGGGCCCGCGGCTGAACCGCCGTGTCCTAGGACGCGAGCCGCACCCGGAAGGTCCTTCTGAAGGCGTTGGGCGTCGTGCCCAGCGCCTTCATGAACTGGTGGCGCATCGCCGCCGCGGTGCCGAATCCGGCGCGCGCGGCGATCGCGTCCACCGTCTCGTCCGTGCGCTCCAGCAACTCCTGGGCGAACAGCACCCGTTGGCGCAGCAGCCAGCGGTACGGCGTCGTCCCGGTCTCCTGCTGGAAGCGCCGGGCGAAGGTGCGCGGGGACATGTGGGCCCGCGCCGCGAGCTCCTCCACGGTGGCCGGCTCGTCCAGGTGCCGCTCCATCCAGGACAGCACCTCGCCCACGGTGTCGCAGCGCGTCGCGGGCAGTGGGCGCTCCACGAACTGGGCCTGCCCGCCGTCCCGGTGCGGCGGTACGACCATGCGGCGGGCGATCGCGTTCGCGACCTCGGCGCCGTGCTCGGTCCGCACGATGTGCAGGCAGGCGTCGATGCCCGCGGCCGTCCCGGCGGAGGTGATGACCTGCCCCTCGTCGACGTACAGCACGTCCGGGTCGACGCGGGTGCGCGGGAACTGGATCGCCAGCTCGCGCTCGTACCGCCAGTGCACCGCGCACCGCCGCCCGTCGAGCAGCCCCGCGGCGCCGAGCACGAAGACGCCCGAGCACACGCTGAGGACGCGCGCGCCCCGGTCGACGGCCCGCCGCAGGGCGTCGAGCAGCTCGGGCGGATAGCCGTCCCGCGGCCGGTCGGCGGCGGGCACGGCGATGAGGTCCGCCTCCTCCAGGCGTTCGAGCCCGTACGGGGTGGAGACGGTCATGCCCGGCACATGGGTGCCGAGCGTCGGACCCGCGGCGGAGGCCACCGCGAAGTCGTACACGGGAAGCCCGGCCTCGCTCCGGTCGAGGCCGAACACCTCGCACACGACGCCGAGTTCGAAGGGATGCACGCCGTCGAGCAGCACGGCGGCCACGTTCTTCAGCATGTCTGCCAGTGTGCCGCAGACATGGCAGTAATTCGAGGGTCGGTGTCAGTCCTGCCACTGCCGCGCGCCGCCGAACCGGCGGACAGTGGAGGACATGACCACAGCACTGAACTACCTCGCCGTCCTCTTCGTCTTCCTCCTCCTGGCGACCCCGTCCCTGTACGGCATGGCCCACGACCGCCGCATCGACCGGCAGCTCCGCGAGGCCAGCCGGGCCGCCGAACGCCCGTCGGGCCGCGCGGAGTTCACCGAGGCGGCCTAGAAGTCCTCGTCGAACCCGACCGAGCCCTCGACCGCCACCTGGTACGCCGAGGGGCGGCGCTCGAAGAAGTTGGTCAGTTCCTGGACGCCCTGGAGCTCCATGAAGGAGAACGGGTTCTCCGAGCCGTAGACCGGCGGGAAGCCGAGGCGCTGGAGGCGCTGGTCGGCGACGCACTCCAGGTACTGGCGCATCGAGTCGGTGTTCATGCCCGGCAGGCCCTCGCCGCACAGGTCGCGCCCGAACTGCAGCTCCGCGTCGACCGCCTCCCGCAGCATGTCGGTGACCTGCTGCTGGAGCGCGTCGTCGAAGAGTTCCGGCTCCTCCTTGCGGACGGTGTCGACGACGTCGAAGGCGAAGCTCATGTGCATCGTCTCGTCGCGGAACACCCAGTTGGTGCCGGTCGCGAGGCCGTGCAGCAGGCCGCGGCTGCGGAACCAGTAGACGTAGGCGAACGCCCCGTAGAAGAACAGGCCCTCGATGCACGCCGCGAAGCAGATGAGGTTGAGGAGGAAGCGGCGGCGGTCCGCCTGGGACTCCAGGCGGTCCATCTCCTCGACCGAGTCCATCCACTTGAAGCAGAACTGGGCCTTCTCGCGGATGGACGGGATGTTCTCCACCGCGTCGAACGCCGCCGCCCGGTCCTCCGGGTCGGGGAGGTAGGTGTCGAGCAGCGTCAAGTAGAACTGGACGTGCACGGCCTCCTCGAAGAGCTGGCGCGAGAGGTAGAGGCGCGCCTCGGGGGAGTTGATGTGCTTGTAGAGGGTGAGGACGAGGTTGTTCGCCACGATCGAGTCGCCCGTCGCGAAGAACGCGACAAGCCGGCCGATCATGTGCTGCTCGCCCGGCGACAGCTTCGCGAGGTCGGCGACGTCCGAGTGGAGGTCGACCTCCTCCACCGTCCACGTGTTCTTGATCGCGTCGCGGTAGCGCTCGTAGAAGTCCGGGTAGCGCATGGGGCGCAGGGTCAGTTCGAAGCCCGGGTCGAGCAGGTTCTTGTCCGAAGAAGGAGTGGTCATTACTGGCAGGCCTCGCAGGACTCGGGGTTTTCCAGGGAGCAGGCGACCGCGTCCGGGTCCGGGGTCGCGGTCTGCGCGGGGACGGTGCTGTTGCCCGCCGCCCGCGCGATGCGCGTCGCCGGGCGCGAGCGCAGGTAGTACGTCGTCTTCAGGCCCGACTTCCAGGCGTACGCGTACATCGAGGAGAGCTTGCCGATGGTCGGCGTCTCCATGAAGAGGTTCAGGGACTGCGCCTGGTCGAGGAACGGGGTGCGCGCCGCCGCCATGTCGATGAGGCCGCGCTGCGGGATCTCCCACGCCGTGCGGTACAGGGCGCGGACCTCGTCGGGGATCCAGGTGAAGCCCTGCACCGAGCCGTTGGACTCGCGCAGCGCCTCGCGGGTCTGGGCGTCCCACACGCCGAGCTTCTTCAGCTCGTCGATCAGATAGCCGTTGATCTGGAGGAACTCGCCGGACAGCGTCTCGCGCTTGAACAGGTTGGAGACCTGCGGCTCGATGCACTCGTAGACGCCGGCGATGGAGGCGATCGTGGCCGTCGGCGCGATGGCGAGGAGCAGGGAGTTGCGCATGCCGACATCGGCGATGCGTTCCCGCAGCGCCGCCCAGCGCTCCGGCCACGTCAGCTGTACGTCGTAGTGGTCGGGGTGCAGCACGCCGCGCGCGGTACGGGTCTTCTCCCAGGCGGGGAGCGGCCCGTTGCGCTCGGCGAGGTCGGCGGAGGCCTCGTACGCGGCGAGCATGATGCGCTCCTGGATCCGCGTGGACAGGGCCCGCGCCTCCGCCGAGTCGAACGGCATGCGCAGCTTGAAGAAGACGTCCTGGAGGCCCATCGCGCCCAGGCCCACCGGGCGCCAGCGGGCGTTGGAGCGGCCCGCCTGGTCGGTCGGGTAGAAGTTGATGTCGACGACGCGGTCGAGGAAGGTGACGGCCGTGCGGACGGTCTCGTCGAGGCGCTTCCAGTCGATGTCGCCCTCGACCACGAAGGAACCGAGGTTGACCGAGCCCAGGTTGCAGACGGCCGTCTCCCCGTCGTCCGTCACCTCCAGGATCTCCGTGCAGAGGTTCGAGGAGTGGACCGTGTGGCCGGGCTCCGCCGTCTGGTTGGCGGTGCGGTTGGCGGCGTCCTTGAAGGTCAGCCAGCCGTTGCCGGTCTGCGCGAGGGTGCGCATCATGCGGCCGTACAGATCGCGGGCCGGGATGGTCCGCTGGGCCTTCCCGTCGGCCTCGGCCTTGCGGTACGCGGCGTCGAACTCCGCGCCCCACAGGTCGACCAGCTCGGGGACGTCGGCCGGGGAGAACAGGGACCACGGCTCGTCCGCGTTCACGCGGCGCATGAACTCGTCGGGGATCCAGTGCGCGAGGTTCAGGTTGTGGGTGCGGCGCGCGTCCTCACCGGTGTTGTCGCGCAGCTCCAGGAACTCCTCGATGTCGGAGTGCCAGGTCTCCAGGTAGACCGCGGCGGCACCCTTGCGGCGCCCGCCCTGGTTCACGGCGGCGACCGACGCGTCGAGCGTCTTGAGGAACGGCACGATGCCGTTGGAGTGCCCGTTCGTGCCGCGGATCAGCGAACCGCGGCTGCGGATACGGGAGTACGAGAGGCCGATGCCGCCCGCGTGCTTCGAGAGGCGGGCGACCTGGTGGTACCGGTCGTAGATCGAGTCGAGCTCGTCCAGCGGGGAGTCGAGGAGGTAGCAGCTCGACATCTGGGGGTGCCGGGTGCCGGAGTTGAAGAGCGTGGGGGAGGAGGGCAGATAGTCGAGGCGGCTCATCAGGCCGTAGAGCGCGGCCACCTCGTCGAGCGCCCGGACGCTGTCGTCCTCCGCGAGCCCCGCCGCCACGCGCAGCATGAAGTGCTGCGGGGTCTCGATGACGTGCCGGGTGATCGGGTGGCGCAGCAGGTAGCGGCTGTGCAGGGTGCGCAGGCCGAAGTAGCCGAAGCGGTCGTCGCCCGCGGTGTCGATCAGCGCGTCGAGGCGCGCCGCGTGCACCCGTACGAACTCGGCCGTGCGGTCCGCGATCAGGCCTTCGCGGTGGCCGACGGCGACCGATCCGGTGAAGGACGTGACGCCCTGTGAGGCGGCCTCGGCGGCGATGGAGCGGGTGAGCAGCCGGGCGGCGAGCCGGGAGTAGGCCGGGTCCTCGGAGATCAGCCCGGCCGCGGCCTCGGTGGCGAGATCGCGCAGCTCGGCCTCGTCGGCCCGCGCCGAGCGTCCCCGCAGGGCGGCAGCCGCGATTCTGCCGGGGTCGGCGTCGGGGAGGTCGGCGGTCAGCTCGGTCAGGGTGCGCAGCAGGGCTGCACCCGGGCCGTCCTCGGGGGTGGCTGAGACCGGTTCGGCGGGCGCGATGGTCACGTGGAGGCTCTCCCTCGCTCGGCTCGGGGCCTGCGGGGAGGAGGTGGCAGCGCGGGCGCGCACGGGGCGGGCCCTCGTCCACCGGCCCTTTCCGCGAGGCCCGGACGTCGTCGACGCCCGGGCCGGGCGGCTCGGGCGTACCGTCGACAGGTCATCGGACTCACGCGGGCGTTTTTGTACGCCTACGCACACCGTTGCGGGACAGTTCCGGATTCGCACCGGATTCCCCTGCGGCGACAGCGAGAGCGAGCATACATGTTGTGCCGGGCTTTCGCTTCAGCCCCATATGTTGTGTCGGCGTGCTCCTGGGGTCGGACCGGCTAGAGCTTCAACTCGTACGCCCGCAGCGTCACTTCCGGGATCGGGGACCAGTCGCGGTCCGGGATCCGGGTGAAGCCGAGGCGTTCGTAGAGGCGGTGCGAGGCGGTCGCGAGCGGCTGCGTGCACAGCACCAGCGCCGTCTTGCCGGCGGCGCGCGCCCGGTCGACCACGGCCCGCACGAGCGCCTCGCCGACGCCCTTGCCGCGCGCCTCGACGTCGACCGCGAGCATCCGGAACTCGGCCTCGCCGGCGCGGGAGACCTCCGCGTACGGGTGGTCGTGCGCGGGGACGTAGGTGACGCCGCCGAGGACCCGGCCGTCCGGCCCCTCGGCGACGAGGACCTCGGCCTGCCGCGCGCGTTTCTCGACGTCGCGCAGTTCGGCGGCGTACCAGTCGTCCTCGCCGAACGCGAGGAGGCCGCTGCCCAGGTAGGCGCGGGCACTCAACTCGCCGAGCACGGCGTACTCATCGGGGCGCACTGTTCTGATCACGACGCCATGGTTACGCGACCCGCGGCCGTGGTCGCAACGGTTTCCGGAAAAAGCTTCGGGCCCCTCCGAGTCGGAGGGGCCCGAAGCGTTCAGCTGTACGTGCCTAGTGGCCCGACGCCTCCGCGCCGACCTTCGGCAGGTCGACCTGGACGCCCTTGTCGCCCGCGTCGGCCGTGTAGTCCTCGGGCGCCGTCTCGTCGACGCCGTCCGGGGCCTTGAACGCCTTGAGGACGAAGGTCAGGACGACGGTGACGACGACGTTGAGGACGAACGCCGTCATGCCGATGTAGCCGATCTGGCCGATGCCGGGGATCTCCGCCGACGAGCCGCCGAAGTGCTTCTGCGTCGGCGACGCGACACCGTACGCGGCGAGCGTGCCGTACACCATGCCGACCGCCCAGCCGGCGAGCAGCGCCCAGCGGTGGAACCAGCGCGTGAACAGGCCGCCGACCAGGGCAGGGAAGGTCTGCAGGATCCAGATGCCGCCGAGCAGCTGGAAGTTGATCGCGACGGTCTTGTCCATGGTCAGGACGAAGGCCAGCGCGCCCACCTTCACGAGCAGCGAGACCAGCTTGGAGACCTTGGTCTCCTGCGCGGCCGTCGCGTCCGGCTTGATGAAGTCCTTGTAGATGTTGCGCGTGAAGAGGTTCGCCGCGGCGATGGACATGATGGCCGCGGGGACCAGCGCGCCGATGCCGATGGCGGCGAACGCGACGCCCGTGAACCAGTCGGGGAACATGTCCTCGAACAGCTGCGGAATCGCCAACTGCCCGTTCTGCACCTTGATCCCGGCCGCGATGGCCATGAAGCCGAGCAGCGCGAGCAGGCCCAGCATCAGCGAGTAGAGCGGCAGGATCGTGGTGTTGCGGCGGATCACGTTGCGGCTCTTGGAGGACAGGGTCGCCGTGATCGAGTGCGGGTACATGAACAGCGCGAGGGCGGAGCCGAGCGCGAGCGTCGCGTACGTCCATGTGCCCGATGAGCCCGGCGCGAGCCCGGCGACCGGTTTGCCCGCCGCCTCGTTCGCGGCGTCGAACTTGTCGCCCGCCGCCGAGAAGATGTGCTCGAAGCCGCCCAGCTTGATGGGGATGTAGATGATGGCGACCGCGATCACCAGGTAGATCAGCCCGTCCTTGACGAACGCGATCAGCGCGGGCGCCCGCAGGCCGGACGAGTACGTGTACGCGGCCAGCACGCCGAAGGCGAGCAGCAGCGGCAGGTCCTTGATGAACCAGTTGGTGTTCTCGCCGCCGCCGACGCCCATTACGTCCAGGACGGCCTGGATGCCGACCAGTTGGAGCGCGATGTACGGCATCGTGGCGAGGATGCCGGTGATCGCGACCGCGAGCGAGAGGCCCTTGGAGCCGAAGCGCCCGCGTACGAAGTCCGAGGTCGTCACGTACCCGTGCTTGTGCGAGACCGACCACAGGCGCGGCAGGAACGTGAAGATCAGCGGGTACACGAGGATCGTGTACGGCACCGCGAAGAAGCCGGAGGCGCCGGCCGCGTAGATCGCCGCGGGGACGGCGACGAAGGTGTACGCGGTGTAGAGGTCGCCGCCGAGCAGGAACCAGGTGATCCAGGTGCCGAACGAGCGGCCGCCGAGGCCCCATTCGTCGAGGCTGGCCTCGTTCTCGGCCTTCCGCCAGCGCGCGGCGAGGAAGCCCATGACCGTGACGGCCACGAAGAAGAAGATGAAGACGGTGAGCGCGACACCGTTGACGCCGCCGTTCACGCGCCTGCCCCTTCCGAAGTGGCCGAAGTGGCCTTACGGGCGCGCTGATCGCGCTGCCACAGCTTGTACGCGATCATCGTGAGCGCGGTCGAGACGAGCACCCAGAGCATCTGGTACCAGTAGAAGAACGGGATGCCGATGAAGGTCGGTTCGACCTTGGCGTACGAGCTGACCCAGAGCATCGCGACGAACGGTGCGACCAGACAGAGTGCAATGATCACGCGTACCGGCGTGACCACCGGTTGTTTCACTTCAGGCGCATCGGACATTTCGCGGTTCCGTCCCCTCGCTGATCAGAGATCCCACTTATCTCATGTTTAACGTGCGGGAAATCTAGGCGAGAGTCTTGATCTATGGAACCCCCGTCCGGATAACGGACGTACTCGCAGGCCCGCTCAGCAGCAGCGGAACCCCTGTCGCGGATCCGATTCCTGGCGGTCCGTCCGCATGCGCTCGAACTCGCGCCGGGACGGTACGGGCGCACCGGGGTGGGTCTCCCCGACGTGCGCCACGTACCGCTCGTAGGCACTCTCGTCCGTCAACTCCCGGACGAACCAGCGGACATACCTAGCCACCCGTAGCACTGCCGACGCCGGCATCGCGCGCCTCCGCCTTCTCCTTCTGCGTGGGGACGAGCCCGGCCGGTGCCACCAGCGTGGACTCGACGTACGGCGCCTCGCTCAGCTTCGACGACTGCGGGTTCCGTACGTGCTTCACGCATACCCGCAGCGCGTCGAGAACCACCACGACGATCAGGAGCGCGAGCGCCGCCGAAAGGACGCCGTCCACCGTGGAGTTGGTGACCACGGTGTGCATGTCGTCCATGGACTTGGCGGGCGGCAGGATCTTGCCCGCGTCGATGGCGTCCTGGTAGTTCGAGCGCTGCTGGAAGAAGCCGACGCGCGGGTCGGACGAGAACACCTTCTGCCAGCTGGCGGTCAGCGTCACGACGGTGTCCCAGATCAGCGGAACCCCGGTGATCCAGGCCCACTTGAGCCGCCCGGACTTCACGAGCAGCGTCGTGCAGACGGCGAGGGCGACCGCGGCGAGCAGCTGGTTGGAGATGCCGAAGATCGGGAAGAGCTGGTTGATCCCGCCGAGCGGCTCGTGCACGCCGACCCACAGGAAGTAGCCCCACAGGCCGACGACGACGGCGCTGGTGAGCAGTAGGCCCGGCTTCCAGCTGATGTTCCGGAACGGCTTGTAGACGTTGCCGAGCATGTCCTGGAGCATGAAGCGGCCCACGCGGGTGCCCGCGTCGAGCGCGGTCAGGATGAACAGCGCCTCGAACATGATCGCGAAGTGGTACCAGAAGGAGCGCAGCCCGCCCCCGGTCACCTGCGAGAAGATCTCCGAGACGCCGACGGCGAGCGTGGGCGCGCCGCCCGTACGGGACAGCAGGCTCGACTCCTCGACGTTCTTCGCGGCCTGCGCGAGCTCGGCGGGGGAGATCGAGTACCCGAAGTTCGCGACGGCCTGGGACGCGGACTGCACGCTGTCGCCGATGACGCCGGCGGGCGCGTTCATCGCGAAGTACAGGCCGGGGTCGATGATCGACGCGGCGACCAGCGCCATCACGGCGACGGACGACTCCATCAGCATGGAGCCGTAGCCGATCATCCGGACCTGCGTCTCCTTCTGGATCATCTTCGGCGTCGTGCCGGAGGAGATCAGCGCGTGGAATCCGGAGAGCGCGCCGCACGCGATGGTGATGAAGACGAAGGGGAACAGCGAGCCCGCGAAGACCGGGCCGTCGCCGCGCGAGGCGAAGTCGGTGACCGCGTCCATCTTCATGGTCGGCAGCGCGACGACGACGCCGATGGCGAGCAGCCCGATGGTGCCCAGCTTCATGAACGTCGACAGGTAGTCGCGCGGCGCGAGCAGCATCCACACCGGCAGGACCGAGGCCACGAAGCCGTAGATCACCATCCAGATGACGAGCGTGGACGGCGCGAGGGTGAACGTGTCGGCCCAGGAGGACTCGGCGACCCAGCGGCCCGCGACGAGCGCGATCAGCAGCAGCGCGACGCCGATCAGCGAGACCTCGGACACCCGTCCGGGCCGCAGTACGCGCAGATAGAAGCCCATGAGCAGGGCGATCGGGATGGTCATCGCGATGGAGAAGGTGCCCCACGGCGACTCGGCCAGCGCGTTCACCACGACCAGGGCGAGCACCCCGAGCAGGATGATCATGATGGCGAAGGCGGCGACCAGCGCGGCGGCCCCGCCGAACGGGCCGATCTCCTCGCGCGCCATCTGCCCGAGCGAACGCCCGTCGCGCCGCGTCGAGAAGAACAGCACGACCATGTCCTGCACCGCGCCCGCGAAGATCACGCCGACGATGATCCAGATGGTGCCCGGCAGATACCCCATCTGCGCCGCGAGCACGGGCCCGACCAGCGGGCCCGCCCCCGCGATGGCCGCGAAGTGGTGCCCGAGGAGCACGCGCCGGTCGGTGGGGTGGAAGTCCATGCCGTTGTTGAGCCGCTCGGCGGGCGTGGCCCGCTTCGCGTCGACCTTCAGGACCTTGTTCGCGATGAACTTCGCGTAGAAGCGGTAGGCGATGGCGTACGACCCGAGGGCGGCGGCCACCATCCACGCGGCGGAGACCTCCTCGCCGCGGGAGAGCGCGAGTACGGACCAGCCGGCCGCGCCCACTAGGGCGACCACGGTCCACAGGATGATGGTTCCAGGAGAAGCGGTACGCACCGGTCTGTCCTCCCCGTCCATGCGACGACGGGAGGACCGTAAGCCAGAGGGTGTGACCTGCGCTACACCGCGTGCGGGAAAGCGTCTACTCCGTTACCGGGCACGGCAGTTGAGCTAGTCGGTGGGCCGCTTCAGGCGCGCGACGAACTTGTACCGGTCGCCGCGGTACACCGAGCGCACCCACTCCACCGGCTGGCCCGAACCGTCGATCGAGTGGCGGGAGAGCATCAGCATCGGCAGGCCCACGTCCGTGCCGAGCAGGCCCGCCTCGCGCGGGGTGGCCAGCGAGGTCTCGATGGTCTCCTCGGCCTCGGCGAGGTGCACGTCGTAGACCTCGGCGAGCGCCGTGTAGAGGGAGGTGTACTTGGCGAGGCTGCGGCGCAGCGCCGGGAAGCGCTTCGCCGACAGGTGCGTGGTCTCGATCGCCATCGGCTCCCCGCTCGCGAGGCGCAGCCGCTCGATGCGCAGGACGCGGCCGCCCGCGGCGATGTCGAGGAGTTGGGCGAGCGTCTCGTCGGCGGTGACGTAGCCGATGTCGAGCAGCTGCGAGGTCGGCTCGAGGCCCTGGGCCCGCATGTCCTCGGTGTACGAGGTGAGTTGGAGCGCCTGGGAGACCTTGGGCTTGGCGACGAAGGTGCCCTTGCCCTGGATCCGCTCGAGCCGGCCCTCGACGACGAGCTCCTGGAGCGCCTGGCGGACGGTGGTGCGGGAGGTGTCGAACTCGGAGGCGAGCGTGCGCTCGGGCGGGACGGGGGTGCCGGGCGGCAGCGTCTCCGTCATGTCGAGCAGGTGCTTCTTGAGGCGGTAGTACTTGGGCACGCGTGCGGTGCGGACGGGTGCCCCGCTCTCGTTCTCCGCACTGCTGACGTCGGTGCTCATGCTCCGCCTTCCCGGCTCCGGTGCCGATGCGACCATTCGTCCCCGTCGGCCACGGCTCACATCGTGGCACGGCTCGCTCGGAGGAACTCCCTTTGAGCCTTCTCGCACGCACCGTGATCCCTTCTTATACCGCCCGGTGACCATCTGGTCTAGTCCACCCGCCGGAGTTGCTCGAGGGGCCCAACGGCCGTGCCCCGTCTGGCGGGTGTCGTTCCGATAACGGACGCGGAGACCTTTCTCGGCCACCCTTGACAGCCCTATTGGTCTGGGCCAAGCTCCCCGTACTGGTCTACACCATTAGTGATCAGGTCCCAGTCCCATCAGCCGGATCCGCGTACGCAGACGTGTGCTCGCCGTATGTCATCGCTGTGGGTGGGGGGTTGCAGGCATCCCTGAGGAGGGTGACATGAAGCGCAAGCTCATAGCGGCCGTTGGTGTCGCGGCCATGATGTCCGCGGTCGCGGCGTGCGGGGGCGACGGCGGCAGCGACGCCGGCAAGGCCCCGAAGGACCGCACCGGCGCCGTCACGGTCTGGCTGATGGTGGACGCGCAGAGCACCTGGCCCGGCCTGGTCAAGGACGTCAACGCGCAGTTCAAGAAGAAGTACCCGAAGGTCAAGGTCAACGTCTCGTACCAGCAGTGGGCGGACAAGGCCAAGAAGCTCGACACCGCCCTGGGCGGCGACAAGTTCCCCGATGTCGTCGAGCTCGGCAACACCGAGACCATGCAGTACATCCTCAACGGGGCGCTCGCCGAGATCGACCCGAAGAAGTACGACAACAGCGACACCTGGATCAAGGGCCTCAAGGACACCTGTTCCTTCGAGGGCAAGATGTACTGCGTCCCGTACTACTCCAGCGCGCGCGTCGCCATCTACAACAAGGACCTGCTGAAGTCGGCCACCGGCTCCGCCGAGCTGCCCACCGACGAGACGGCCTTCCTCAAGGCGATGGACAAGGAGACGGCGAAGCAGGGCGCGAAGGACAAGCGCTTCTCCTCGCTCTACCTGCCGGGCCGCTACTGGTACGCCGCCATGTCCTACGTCCAGGCGTACGGCGGTCAGATCGCCACGTACGACGACGGCACCAAGAAGTGGAAGGGCGCCCTCTCCGACGCCAAGTCGCAGGAGGGCATCCAGCACTTCATCGACCTGGTGAAGAAGTACAACAAGGGCGACATCACCAAGGACGAGCAGGACCACGCCAACGTCATGGCCAACGAGAAGGCCGGCGTCCTGTACGGCAACGGCTGGGAGGCCGGCTCCGTCGTCGACGGCAAGGCCAACGGCAACCCGAAGCTGAAGGACAAGATCGCCGTCGCCTCCATGCCCGGCCCGAACGGCAAGACCCTGCCGTCCTTCGTCGGCGGCTCCGACCTCGCCGTCACCCAGAAGTCGAAGAACGCGGACCTCGCCCAGGACTGGATCTCCATGTTCACGAGCGAGAAGTCCCAGGACGTCCTCACCTCCAAGAACGTGCTGCCGAGCAACACCAAGCAGCTGCAGCCGCTGAAGGAGAAGAAGGAGACCGAGGCGGCGGCGAACGCGGTGGAGAGCGCCTGGTTCACGCCGATCGCCCCGGGCTGGACCGCGATCGAGAAGGAGGAGGTCCTGAAGAACATGCTGCTCGACATCCTCAAGGGCAAGTCCGTCGCCTCGGCCACCAAGGCGGCCGACGCGAAGATCGACGAGCTGATCAACAAGGAGTCCTGAGCCTTCGGGCTCCGGAGCGAGGGGCGGGGCCGGCACCGACCGGCCCCGCCGTTCCACCCTCTTCTCCGTTTCGCAGAGAACGAGAAAGGTCAGCCACGTGACTGCCGCCGACACCAAGGCCGCCGGGCCACCGCCCCTCGCGGCGGGCACCCCGGAAGGGGACGTGCTCACCAAGGGCATCAAGGGCCCCCGTGGCCCCGGCCGCCCCCCGCGGAAGAAGGGGGCGTCGCTCCCTTACCTCCTGATCCTGCCGGCGATCGTCGCGCTGGCCGCTGTCTATGCGTACCCCCTGGTCAAGACCGTGATCATGTCCTTCCAGGACATGGGGCGCCGCGAACTGTGGACGGGGGACAGCCCGCCGTGGGTCGGCTTCGACCAGTTCACCAACATCCTCGGCGATGCCGAGTTCTGGCAGGTCACCGTCCGCACGGTGGTCTTCATGGTGGTCTGCGTCGCGCTCACCATGGCGATCGGCCTGCTGATCTCGCTGCTGATGATGCGCCTGTCGGCCTGGGTGCGCCTCACGCTCACCACGGCGCTGATCGCCGCCTGGTCGATGCCGCTGCTCGTCGCCTCGTCGATCTTCCGCTGGCTCGCCGACTCCGACTACGGCCTGATCAACACGCTCATCGCCAAGGTCGCGGGCGACGACTGGCTCGGCCACAACTGGTTCCTCGACCCGCTGCAGGGCTTCTCGGTCATCGCCGCGCTCGTCATCTGGGGCGCCGTCCCGTTCGTCGTGATCACCCTGTACGCGGCCCTCACCCAGGTCCCCGCGGAGCTGGAGGAGGCCGCCCAGCTCGACGGCGCCACCGCCTTCGGCGTCTTCCGCTTCGTCACCTGGCCGGTCATCAAGCCCGTCTTCATCATGGTCACCACGCTCTCGGTGATCTGGGACTTCAACGTCTTCGGGCAGATCTGGCTGCTGCGCGGCAACAAGCCCGAACCCGACTACGAGACCCTCGGTCTCTACTCCTTCTCCAAGGCGTTCACCTCGACGTCCTTCAGCCAGGGCACCGCGATCGCCCTGATCACCGTGCTGCTGCTCTCCGGGGTGGCCGTGTACTACCTGCGCCAGCTCATGAAGACAGGAGAGGTCGAATGAGCGCCTCCACCGCACCGGTCAAGGAGGGGCTGCGCCCCGACCTGCGCCCCGACCGCAAGAAGACCAGGCTCGGCTACAACGTCCTCGGGCTCGTCATCGCCGTCGTGATGGCCTTCCCGGTCTACTGGCTGATCATCTCGGCCCTGCGCCCCAACCACGAGATCCGGTCCTACGACCAGACGCTGTGGCCCTCGTCGATCACCTTCGACAACTTCGCCCGCGCCGTGAAGCAGCCGAACTTCGGCACCGCGATCCAGTCCAGCCTCGTCATCTCGATCACCGCCGTCGTCGGCGGCATGGTCATCGCGACCCTCGCGGCGCTCGCCATCGGCCGCTTCCGCTTCACCGGCCGGCGCGCGCTGCTCATGGCGCTGATCCTGGTCCAGATGCTGCCGCCGACCGCGATGCTCATCCCCATCTACACCCAGCTCAACGCGATGGGCGGACTCAACGAGTACTGGGGCGTCATCGTCGTCTACCTCGTCTCCACGCTGCCCTTCGCCACGGTGATGATCCGCGGCTTCGTGGTCAACATCCCCGTGGAGCTGGAGGAGTCGGCGATGGTCGACGGCTGTACGCGCATGGCCGCGTTCCGCCGCGTCGTCTTCCCGCTGCTCGCCCCCGGCCTCGCCGCCTCCTCGATCTTCGCCCTCGTCAACGCGTGGAACGAGTACCTGTTCGCGTACATCCTGATGAACGAGGACTCGAAGTACACCCTTAACGTGTGGCTGATGACGTTCACGACCGAACGAGGCACCGACTACGGCGCGTTGATGGCCGCGTCCACGATGATCGCTCTGCCGGTGGTGATCTTCTTCATGTTCATCCAGAAGAAGATGGCCACGGGACTCACATCCGGCGCCGTGAAGGGATAACGCACCCCGATGACAAACCGGTCGACATTGACACGTGGAACCGACACTCTGACGCGCGACGCCCTGACCGTCCTGCAGCCCGGCTTCACCGGCACATCGGCGCCCGACTGGCTGCTGCGCCGGCTCGGCGAGGGCCTCGCGTCGGTCGGGCTGTTCGGACGCAATATCGCGACGGCCGAACAACTGGCCGCTCTCACCGCCCAATTGCGCTCCGAGCGCGACGACGTCCTGGTCGCCATCGACGAGGAGGGCGGCGACGTCACCCGCCTCGAGGTCCGCACCGGCTCGTCCTTCCCGGGCAACCACGCGCTCGGCGCGGTCGACGACCCGGGGCTCACCCGCGCCGTGGCCGCCGAGCTCGGCCGCCGGCTCGCCGAATGCGGGGTCAACCTCAACTGGGCGCCCTCCGCCGACGTCAACGCCAACCCGGACAACCCGGTGATCGGCGTACGTTCCTTCGGCGCGGACACCGCCCTCGTGGCCCGGCACACCGCCGCGTACGTCGAGGGCCTGCAGTCCGCCGGCGTCGCCGCCTGCGCGAAGCACTTCCCGGGACACGGGGACACGGCGGTCGACTCGCACCACGACGTGCCGCGCATCGACGTCGGCCTGGACGTGCTGCACGGCCGTGACCTCGCCCCGTTCCGCGCGGCCATCGCGGCGGGCTCGCGGGCCGTGATGAGCGCGCACATCCTGGTGCCCGCGCTCGACCCGGAGTACCCGGCAACGTTGTCGCGCCGCATCCTCACGGGCCTGCTGCGCGAGGAGTTCGGCTATGACGGCCTGATCGTCACGGACGGCATGGAGATGCAGGCCATCTCCGCGACGTACGGCATCGAGCGCGGCAGCGTCCTCGCCATCGCCGCGGGCGCCGACGCGATCTGCGTGGGCGGCGGGCTCGCCGACGACGACACGGTGCTGCGGCTGCGCGACGCCCTGGTGGGCGCGGTGCGCTCCGGCGAGCTGCCGGAGGAACGGCTCGCGGACGCGGCGGCGCGGGTCCGCGCGCTGTCGAAGTGGGCGACGGCGTCGGCCCGCACCGGGACCCGGGAGGGCAACCCCGAGGTGGGGCTCGACGCGGCGCGCCGCGCGGTCACGGTGACGCGCGGGGGGAACGTGGCGCCGGTCTCGGGACCCGTGCACGTCGCCGCCTTCACGCCCGTCGCCAACATCGCGGTCGGCGACGAGACCCCCTGGGGCGTCGCCGCCGAGCTCGAACGCCTGCTGCCCGGCACCACCACCGGCTCCTACACCGGCCCCGACGCGGGGTCCGCCGCCCTGGCCGCCGCGGGGGAGCGGCGTGTGGTGGCGGTGGTCCGCGACGAGCACCGGCACCCGTGGATGGCCCGGGCCCTGGACGACCTGCTGGCGGCCCGCCCGGACACCGTCGTCGTGGAGATGGGCGTCCCCCAGGCCCCGCCACGCGGCGCGCTGCACATCGCGACGCACGGGGCGGCGCGGGTCTGCGGAATCGCTGCCGCTGGGGTGATCGTCGGCGGTTGAGGCCGTCCATGGCCAGGCCTCGGGGCTCTGCCCCGGCCCCCGCTGCTCAATCGCCGCAGGGGCTTGAAAATACGGTGCCGGTCACCCCCGAACAGGGGCGACCGGCACCGTCGCGTGGTCCTGGTGGGCCTACAGCCCCTGCCACTCCGGCTTGTTGGCGTACGTGTGCCGGAAGTAGTCCGCCAGCTTCAGCTTCGACGCCGCCGCCTCGTCGACCACGACGGTCGCGTGCGGGTGCAGCTGCAGCGCGGAGGCCGGCACCACGGAGGCGACCGGGCCCTCGACGGTCGCGGCCACCGCGTCCGCCTTGCCCTCACCGGTGGCGAGCAGCACCAGGTGCCGCGCCTCCAGGATCGTCCCGATGCCCTGCGTGATCACATGCCGCGGCACCTGGCTCAGGTCCCCGTCGAAGAACCGCGCGTTGTCCGTGATCGTCTGCTCGGTCAGCGTCTTGATCCGGGTCCGCGAGGCGAGCGAGGAACACGGCTCGTTGAACCCGATGTGCCCGTCCGTGCCGATCCCGAGCAGCTGCAGGTCCACGCCCCCGGCCTCGACGAGCGCCCGGTCGTACGCCTCGCAGGCGGCCTGCACGTCGGCGGCGCTGCCGTCGGGACCCATGAACGCCGCCTCGCTCAGCCCGAGCGGCTCGACGACCTGCCGCAGCACCGTCGCCCGGTACGACTCGGGGTGCCCGGTCGGCAGCCCCACGTACTCGTCGAGCTGGGCGATCCGTGCCTTCGACGCGTCGACCGCGCCGGCGTCCACCTGGGCCGCCAAGGCCTCGTAGATGGGCAGCGGGGTCGAGCCGGTGGCCACACCGAGCAGTGCGTCGGGCTTGCGCCGCAGCAGCTGGGCCATGGCCTCGGCGATCAGCTCGCCACCTGCCTTGGCGTCCGGAACGATCACAACTTCCACGCTGGGCCTGCCGTTCTGGTCAGAGGAGACGGGATGACATGTGGTATAGACCAATCTAACAGAGCGCGACCCCGCCGGTCAGGCCCTTCACCACACCTCTTCGTCCATGCTCGGCGCTGCGCCGGAGCCCGGCACCTCGAGCGCCCGGTAGGCGGCGCGGGCACGGTGCGGCCACAGTGGAAGGTGCCAGGGGCCCTCGATTCCGGCCCGGCCCCCGTCGCCCCACCGGAGGTGCCCGTATGACCGCCACTCCGCCCGTCCCGGAGCGCCCCGGCCGGATCATGACGCGGGAGATGCACGAGCAGCCCGACGTGCTGCGCCGCCTCCTCGCCGACGGCGCCCCGCGCATCCAGGACGTGGCCCGCCGGGTCGCCGACCGCGCCCCCCGCTTCGTCCTGCTCACCGCCCGCGGCACCTCCGACAACGCCGCGCTCTACGCCAAGTACCTCCTGGAGATCCGCCTCGGTCTGCCCTGCGGTCTCGCCTCGATGTCCACCACGACGGCCTACGGCGCCCGCCCCGATCTGCGCGACGTCCTCGTGATCACGGTCAGCCAGTCCGGCGGCTCGCCCGACCTGGTCGCCTCCACGAAGGCCGCCCGCGAGGCCGGCGCGATCACCCTCGCCGTGACCAACAACCCGGACTCCCCGCTGGCCGCCGTCTCCGAGCACCACATCGACATCATGGCCGGGCCCGAGAAGGCGCTGCCCGCGACGAAGACGTACACCGCGTCGCTGCTCGCCCTGTACCTCTTCGTGGAGGGCCTGCGGGGCGGCGACGGGGCGGCCGCCGCCGTGCTGCCCGGCCACGCCGACCGGATCCTGGCCCGCCAGGACGAGGTCCGCACCCTGGCCGCCCGCTACCGCTTCGCCGGGCGGATGGTGATCACCTCCCGCGGCTACGGCTATCCGACCGCCAAGGAAGCCGCCCTCAAGCTGATGGAGACCAGCTACATCCCCGCCCTCGCGTACTCCGGCGCCGACCTGCTGCACGGACCGCTCGCCATGGTCGACAACATCTCCCCGGTGATCGCCGTGGTCACGGACGGCCGGGGCGGGGAGGCCCTCCAGCCCGTCCTCGACCGGCTGCGCGGGCGCGGCGCCGATCTGATGGTGGTCGGCCCCGAGGCCCAGGTGGCCCGCGCGTCCGCCGGTTTCGTGCTGCCGACCGCAGGAGTGGCGGAGGAGGTCCAGCCGGTGCTCGAGATCCTCCCGCTCCAGCTCCTCGCCTACGAGGTGACCATCGCCCGCGGCCAGGACCCCGACGCCCCGCGCGCCCTCGCGAAGGTGACGGAGACCAGGTGAACCGAATCCGCCCGGCACTCGTGGGGAAGGTCGTACGTTGGGCAAGTGCGGATGCGGAGAACAAACCTCTGCAGACGCATGGACAGACGAGAATGGTCTAGTCCACAATGCGTAACTGAGGCTTCCGCCCTCCCCGCACAGGAGGACGGACAGAGGACCCGACGCTCTCTGCCCTGACCGCGTCGGATCCTCGATCGGCAGCCGGGACCGCACACCTGGAAGCCGGTGCACCTGAAGGGCTGCGGTGCCAGGGAAAGGGCTGAGGGTCCCGACCCCCGGCGCCGCGGCCCGTCGGTCTTTCCGGGCCCGGAGCTTTCGGGCCCCGGAGCTTTTCGGACCCCCGCGCCCCGGCGGTTAAGCTCGGCTCGTGCCCTCCATGAACGATCTCGTCCGCCAGCACACCGCCCTCGGTGACTCCGATCTCGAGTGGCTGCATCTGCTGGTCTCGGAGTGGCAGTTGCTCTCCGACCTCTCCTTCGCCGACCTCGTCCTGTGGGTCCCCACCCACGACGGCACGCGATACGTCTCCGTGGCCCAGATGCGGCCCAACACCGGCCCGACGTCCTACCAGGACGACATGGTCGGCCACCTCGTCCCGCGCGGCCGCCGCCCCATGCTGGACGTCGCGCTCGACGAGGGCCGCATCGTGCGCGAGGGCGACCCCGAGTGGCGCGAGGAGGTCCCGGTGCGGGTGGAGTCCATCCCCGTACGCAGGGAGGGCCGGGTCCTCGGCGTCATCGCGCGCAACACCAACCTGCTCACCGTGCGCACGCCCTCGCGCCTGGAGCTGACCTATCTGCAGTCGGCCTCCGACCTCGCACAGATGATCGCGGCGGGTACGTTCCCGTTCCCCGACCAGCAGGTCGACATGGACGCCTCGCCGCGCGCGGGCGACGGCCTGATCCGGCTCGACGCGGACGGCGTGGTCCAGTACGCCTCGCCCAACGCCCTGTCCGCGTACCACCGGTTGGGCTTCCAGGCCGATCTGGTCGGCCACCACCTCGGCACGACGACGGCCGAACTCGCCCCGTCGCGCGGCCCGGTGGACGAGGCGCTCGCCAAGGTGGCCAGCGGCTGGGCGCCGCGCGAGTTCGAGATCGAGGGCGAGGAGGGCTCGATCCAGCTGCGCGCGATCCCGCTCAAGCCCAAGGGCCCGCGCATCGGTTCGCTCGTCCTGCTGCGCGACGTCACCGAACTGCGTCGCCGCGAACGCGAGTTGATCACCAAGGACGCGACCATCCGGGAGATCCACCACCGGGTGAAGAACAACCTCCAGACGGTCGCCGCCCTGCTCCGCCTCCAGGCCCGCCGCATCGGTTCGGACGGGGGCCGCGAGGCCCTGGAGGAGGCGGTCCGCCGGGTCGGCTCCATCGCGATCGTGCACGAGACGCTCTCCCAGAACCTGGACGAGCGCGTGGAGTTCGACGAGATCGCCGACCGGGTGCTCGCCATGGTGGCGGAGATCTCACCGGGTCAGGTGGTCGGCCGGCGCACCGGTCACTTCGGCATCCTCGACGCCGAGGTGGCGACGCCGCTGTCCATGGTCCTCACCGAGGTGCTGCAGAACGCGCTGGAGCACGGCTTCCGGCAGGGCGACACCGGCACCGTCGAGGTCTCGGCCGTGCGCGGCGGCACCAGCAAGGAGGCCCGCCTCCTGGTCACCGTCCAGGACGACGGCGTCGGCCTGCCGGAGAACTTCGACCCGAAGCGCGCCGGGAACCTGGGCCTGCAGATCGTACGCACCCTGGTGGAGGGCGAGCTCGGCGGAACGTTCGACATGGTGCCCGCACCGGAGCGCGGCACACAGGTCATCCTCGACATCCCCGTACGCAGCAGCAAATAGCCGTACGAGGCCGGGGCGCCGGCCCCGAACAGCAGTGAGCCCCGGGACCGTTGAACGGTTCCGGGGCTCATTACTCGCGTTGCTCGGGTCATGTCCCGGGCTGAGCCTGGGGGAGCATCGGGGGTACTGCGCGCTGCGGCTCGGGGGCGGGAGATGCGTACTCGATGTACGCGCCGCCGGGCTCAGGCTCGAACGGGGTGGGGAATCAGGCGGAGGCCTGACGGGCCCGGTTGCGAGCGGCGCGGCGCTTCATCGCGCGGCGCTCGTCCTCGCTGAGGCCACCCCAGACGCCGGAGTCCTGGCCGGACTCGAGCGCCCACTGCAGGCACTGCTCCATGACGGGGCAGCGGCGGCAGACGGCCTTGGCTTCCTCGATCTGCAGCAGCGCAGGACCGGTGTTGCCGATGGGGAAGAAGAGCTCGGGGTCTTCCTCGCGGCAAACGGCGTTGTGACGCCAGTCCATGGCTGCTACCTCTCCTTGGTATTACGTGCAAGTTGCTTGTGAATGTGAACGCTTTCACGAATCCCTCAACAAGTGAACCGGACGAACGTCACATCTGCGACGGATGTCCGTTGCTTTGGGGAGGGGATTCGGGCTCTCTGTGGGGCCGATGTTTCGGGCCGTCCCGAGCGCCATGTAGAGATTCGCAAACCTCGGCGGCGGATACAACCCCTTCCGGAAAGTTTTTTTTGATTCCTCGGTGTCGGCTAGGTCACAGCCGTACTTCCATGGGGTGGATGCCAGCCCAAACGTTCGAGATGAAGGACTTTAGTCCCTTCCACTCACGCAATCACACGCAGTGCACGGCGTACGCCTGTGAACGTCACGCTGGTCCGCAGTCCCAGGTGGTCACCGTCCATCTGAAGGGGCAGGGGCGCCTTCGAATGCAAGGTGAAGTCCGTCAGGTCGTGGAGCGTGACCGCGTTCTTTCCGTGCGGGCCGCGTTCGGGCGTCGAAGCCAGCAGCTGAGTGCCGTAGCGGGCCACCGCGGGAGTGGAGAGTTTCTTGAGTCCCAGCACGTCAAGGCCGGTGTCGAAGGACGCCTGGGGCGTCGGATACAGCGGCCGGTTGCCGAGGAACGACCACGGCGAGGTGTTGCTGACTATGGAGACGACAAGATCGGTGACCGGATCCTCGCCCGGCCGTTCGAGCGTGATCGTGCCGTGCCGGCGGTCGGCCTCGCCGAGGAACTGCCGCACCACCTGTCGCACGTACAGGGCATGGGTCGAACGCTTGCCGCGCTCCCGCTGCTGCTCGACCCGGCCGACCACACCCGCGTCGAAGCCGAGCCCCGAGGCGAACGTGAACCAGCGGGACGGCACGCCTTCGTCCTCCGTGCCCGGAGTGCCCGAGGCGAGGCCGAGGCCCACCGTGCGCCGCCGGCCCTCGCGCAGGGCGTCCAGGAGCTGTCCCGTGGCCTCCACGGGGTGGTTCGGCAGGCCGAGGGCGCGCGCGAAGACGTTCGTGGAGCCGCCGGGGACGACGGCGAGGCCGGGCAGCCGGTCGAGGTCGACCCCGTTGTGCAGCAGCCCGTTCACGACCTCGTTGACCGTGCCGTCGCCGCCGAGGGCGACGACCAGCTCGATGTCCTTGCTCTCCGCCGCCTGCCGGCCGAGGTCGCGCGCGTGGCCCCGGTACTCGGTGGTCACGGCCTCGAGCTTCATCTCGCTCGCCAGGGCGTGGATCAGCACATCACGCGTGCGCGCGCTGGTGGTGGTTGCCGCCGGATTGACCACGAGGAGTGCACGCATGCAAGGCAGCGTACCCAGCGCCCTTGATCGCGCCCAGACCGAGGTGGGCGTCGGGTGAGGCTTCACACGGATTCCGCGTGGGGTCCGGGCTTCGGGACGGCGTCGGCAGGCGGCTACGCTGCAAAGGTGACCTCAGAGCAGAACCCCGCCCCCGAGCCCGACGAAGACGACGCCCCGCGTCCCGGCCGGCTGACCGCCGCCGCGGCCCTGGCCGGGCTCGAAGGACTCGCGCTCGTCGTGGGCGGCGCCTACATGCTCGTCGCGGGCCTCGCCGGGCATCCCGACAACCCGGAGCAGGCCGTCACCGGCGGTGTCACGCTCATCGTGCTCGCGCTGCTGCCGCTGTTCGCCGCGCGCGGACTGCTCGCCCGCAAGAGCTGGAGCCGCGGCCCCGCCATCATCACGCAGATCATGGCGCTGCCGGTCGCCTACACGCTGCTGCAGGCCGACAGCATGGCCATCGGGGGCGGCATCGCGCTCGCCGCCGTGTCGATCGCCGCGCTGGTGCTGCTCGTCAACCGGGAGACCACGCGCGCCCTGGGCATCCGTACGCCGGGGTCCACCCAGTAGCACGCGGTGCGAACGAGAAAGGCGCCCGAAGCGGGATCCCGCTTCGGGCGCCTTTCTCGTTCGCGTGCGTGGCTCACTCCTCGACGAGGAGCCTGTCCCGGAGCTGGGCCAGCGTGCGGGCCAGCAGACGGGAGACGTGCATCTGGGAGATGCCGACCTCCTGGGCGATCTGCGACTGCGTCATGTTCCCGAAGAAGCGCAGCAGCAGGATCCGCTTCTCGCGCGGCGGCAGGTCCTCCAGGAGCGGCTTGAGGGACTCGCGGTACTCGACGCCCTCCAGCGCCTCGTCCTCGGCGCCCAGCGTGTCCGCGACCGCCGGGGACTCGTCGTCCGTGTCCGGGACGTCCAGGGACAGCGTGGAGTACGCGTTGGCCGACTCCAGGCCCTCCAGGACCTCCTCCTCGGAGATGGCCAGCTTCTCGGCCAGCTCGTGCACCGTGGGGGAGCGGCCGTGCAGCTGGGACAGCTCGGCCGTCGCCGTCGTCAGGGCCAGGCGCAGCTCCTGGAGCCGGCGGGGCACGCGCACCGCCCAGCCCTTGTCGCGGAAGTGCCGCTTGATCTCGCCGACGACCGTCGGCGTCGCGTACGTGGAGAACTCCACGCCGCGCTCGGGGTCGAAACGGTCGACCGACTTGATCAGGCCGATCGTCGCCACCTGGGTCAGGTCGTCCAGGGGCTCGCCGCGATTGCGGAAGCGGCGCGCCAGATGCTCGACGAGCGGCAGGTGCATGCGGACGAGCTGATTGCGCAGCTCCGCGTACTCCGGGCTGCCGTCCTTCAGCGTGCGCAGCCGGATGAACATCGCCCGCGCGCCGCTGCGGTCCGTCGGATCGTGCCGGCCGTGCTGCTCGCCGTGTCGCTCGTGGTCGCTCATCAATCCCGCCCGTCGCGCGTCCGATCCCCCTGAGCCCCTGCGAAGTACGGCCCCCGGGGTCGGCGCTGCCTGCTGTGCCGCGTCGGTCGCCGGGTCCGCCGTGTCCGCAGCGTCCTCTGGGTGTGGCCGGGCCTGCTGCTCGGGGATGCCGGTGGTCGGCCGCTGCATCCCGCTCGCGTCGTCGGCCGGGAGATCCCGTGTGCCGCGCTTGTCGTCCCGCACCGGACCGTCCCCGTTCCTCACGTCGGGCCGGGGCCCGCGCCGCGCTTCTTGTAGAGGCTGATGGAGACGGTCCTGTCCTCGGCCACCGTGGAGTCGACCTGGCCCGCGAGGGCCGACAACACCGTCCACGCGAAGGTGTCGCGCTCAGGGGCCCGGCCGTCGGTCGTCGGCGCGGAGACCGTCACCTCCAAGGAGTCGTCGACCAGCCGGAACACGCAGCTGAGCACGGAGCCCGCGACGGCCTGCTGAAGCAGGATCGCGCAGGCCTCGTCGACAGCGATGCGCAGGTCCTCGATCTCGTCGAGGGTGAAGTCCAAACGCGCCGCGAGGCCGGCCGTCGCCGTACGCAGCACCGACAGGTAGGCACCCGCAGCCGGGAGTCGGACTTCCACGAAGTCCTGATTACCGGGGTCGCCTGCGATCTGGGACACCCTCACCTCCAAGGTGGTACAAGCACTTTCGGGCTCCGGAGGCGTCGTCCCCCGGGTGATGCGCCACTTATATCTGCGGTGACGCTACCGCGCGCCCGACTTTCCTGTCCCGGGGACCCCCGGCCCATTGCTGTCACTCATAGTAAGCACATGGGTACGGACAGTGGCTAGAGGGTGTGCGGGCTCAATTGGAAAGAGCGGGCGCCGGTTTGAGTTACCCAGGTGTCAGTGGATCGAACCCCGCTGGTGCCGGGGATCCGTCGGGTCAGACGAGAATCGAGTCGACAAAGCACCAACGCCAGCTCTCACCAGGCTCGAAGGTGCGCATCACCGGATGGCCGGTCTCGGCGTGGTGGGCCGTCGCATGCTTGTACGGGGACGAGTCGCAGCAGCCGATGTGACCGCAGACCAGACACAGCCGTAGTTGCACAGGGTGACTGCCGACGGCCAGGCACTCCAAGCAGGTCTCGCTCAGGGGCGCGGGCTCGGGGTGCGGCAACGCGGCGACGTGCGAGCACTCGTTCATGATGGCCAGGTTACGACGGCCGGCGCGGAGCAGGGCGGTGGAAGGCGGGTCATGGACGTATTGCCTCTGGTGGGTCTGGTCGCGGCGAGCGCGGCCGTGGCGGGGGCGGCGCGCAGGACGCCGGTCCCCGCACCGCTCCTCCTGGTCGCCGTCGGCCTGATCGCGTCCTACGTGCCGTGGGTCCCGCAGTACGTGCTCGACCCGCACATCGTGCTGCCGCTGATCCTGCCCCCGCTGCTGCACACCGCCGCCCTGGAGAGCTCGTACCTGGACCTCAGGGCGAACATCAGGCCGGTCGCGCTGCTCTCCGTGGGCTACGTCCTGTTCGCCACGCTCGCGGTGGGCTGGCTGGCGTACGAGCTGATCCCTGACCTGCCGCTGACGGCCGCGCTCGTCCTGGGAGCGGTGATCGCGCCGCCGGACGCGGTGGCCGCCACGGCGATCGCGCGGCGGGTGGGGCTGCCCTCCCGGATCACGACGATCCTCCAGGGCGAGTCCCTCGTGAACGACGCGACCGCGATCACCGCCTACAAGGTGGCGCTCGCCGCGGCGGTGGGCGAGGGTGCGAGCTGGGCGGGCGGGATCCAGGAGTTCCTGGTGGCGGCCGTCGGCGGGGTCGGCGTGGGCCTGCTCCTGATGGTGCCGCTGCACTGGTTGCGCACGCACCTCAAGGAAGCGCTGCTGCAGAACACGCTCTCGCTGCTGATCCCCTTCGTCGCCTACGCGGTCGCGGAGCAGGTCGGCGCCTCCGGGGTGCTCGCCGTCGTCACCGTGGCGCTCTACCTGGGGCACCGCTCCTGGCAGGTCGATTTCGAGACACGGCTCCAGGAGACCGCGGTGTGGAAGGTCGTCGCGTTCATCCTGGAGTCGTCGGTCTTCGCGCTCATCGGGCTCCAGCTGCGCTTCGTCCTCGAAGGGCTCGGCGAGTACAGCGTGTGGCAGGCCGTCTGGTACGCGGTCGGGGTGTTCGTCTTCGTGGTCGTGATCCGCTTCGTGTGGTCGTATCCGGCCACCTATCTGCCGTGGTGCATGTCGCCCCGCATCCGCGCGCGGGAGAGCGACACGGACTGGAAGCGGCCGCTGGTCGTGAGCTGGGCCGGCATGCGCGGCGTGGTGTCGCTGGCCATCGCGTTCTCCATCCCGCTGGTCACGGAGGACGGGGAGCCGTTCCCCTCGCGCAACCTGGTGCTCTTCCTGACCTTCACGACCGTCATCGGCACGCTCGTCGTCCAGGGCCTCACGCTGCCGCCGCTCATCAAGTGGCTGAAGCTGCCGGGCCGGGACACGCAGGCCGAGACGCTCGCCGAGGCCCAGGCGCAGAACGCCGCCTCCGTGGCCGCGGAGGAGCGCGTGGAGGAGCTGATGCGGGACGAGCGCAACTGCCTGCCCACGCCCCTCCAGGACCGGCTGCGCACCGTTCTGGAGCGGCGCCGCAACTCGGTGTGGGAGCGGCTCGGGCAGGCCAACCCGGTGACCGGCGAGTCCGCCGACGACACGTACCGCCGGCTCGCGCGGGAGGCGATCGCGGCCGAGCGCGAGGTCTTCGTACGGATGCGGGACGAGCGGCGGATCGACGACGAGATGCTGCGGACGCTGCTGCGCAAGCTGGACCTGGAGGAGGCCGCCGCCTACCGGGAGGTCGACGGCTGAGCGTCCTCGAAGGGGGCGCCCGTGATCACCGCCGCCAGCGTCGTGCCGCGCGGGAACGCGCCCTCCTGGGTGAGGGCGACAAGTGCGTACAGCGCTTTGGCGACATACAGGCGCTCGACGGGCACGCCGTGGCGGCTCTCGAAGTCCTCGGCGAACGCCGCGAGTTCCTCGGGCACGCGCGCGTAGCCGCCGAAATGGAAGCGGTCCTCGATGCGCCAGGAGCCCCGCCTGCCGCCGAACGCCGCCTCCTGGAGGGACCGGACGTCGGCCTCCAGGAACCCGCCCTTGAGGACGGCGACCCCCACGGCGCGCTGGTCGGGGGCGAGCCCGGCGGCGAGCCCCGCGAGGGTGCCGCCGGTGCCACAGGCGAGCGCGACGACGTCCGCCCGGCCGCGCAGCTCCCGGCCGAGGTCCGCGCAGCCCTGGACGGCGAGCGGGTTGCTGCCGCCCTCGGGCACCACGTACGCGTCCTCGGCGCCGGCCGCGTCGAGGAGCCCGGCCAGCACGTCCGGATCGGTCTTGCGCCGGTACGTCGACCTGTCGACGAAGTGCAGGCGCATCCCGTCGGCCGCGCAGCGCGACAGCGACGGGTTGAGCGGACGGTCGGCCAGCTCCTGGCCGCGGACGACGCCGATCGTGGGCAGGCCGAGGAGGCGGCCCGCCGCGGCCGTCGCCCGCAGATGGTTCGAGTACGCGCCCCCGAAGGTGACGATCGCCCGGCCCCGGGCCGCTGCGACGTCGAGGTTCCGGGCGAGCTTGCGCCACTTGTTGCCGATCAGATCCGGGTGGATCAGGTCGTCCCGCTTGAGCAGCAGACGCACGCCGCGGTCCGCGAAGCGCTCGTCGTCGACCTCCACGAGGGGAGACGGGAGGCGGGGGCGCGGGCCGGGGCCGATGGGGCGGGACACCCGGCCATTGTCGGACATCCGGCCGAGTCCCCGCCCGCGCGGCGGCGGGCGGCTACTTGAGCCGGTCCCCGATGCGCCCCCGCATCGACGCCATCGTGAAGCCCTTGGGGTCGACCTTCCCCGGCTGCCACTCCAGATGCCCGATGACCGAGCGCTCGGTCCAGCCGTGGTGGCGGCAGATCGCCGCGGCCGCCTTCTCGATGGCCTCCAACTGGGCGGCGGGCCACGGGTCGTCGCCGTTGCCGAGGTTCTCGCACTCGAAGCCGTAGAAGCGGCTGTTGCCGTCCGTGTTCGCCTCGTTGTCGTGCGGCAGGCGCTTCTCCGCGATCACCGCGCGCAGCACGTCGTCGTCGCCCAGGCCCGCGTGGTTCGCCCGCCCGTAGCCGACCAGATGGACGCGGCCGTCCTTCGTGATGACCCCGTGGCACAGGGGGCCCGGCAGGTTCGCATGGCCGTCGCGGCAGATGCGCACCGTGCTGGCGCTGCCGGAGGTGGCCGTGTGGTGGATCATCACCCCGTTCAACGGGCCCCAGTCACCGATGTGATTGCGGTTGTGATGCCGCCAGTCACCGACTTCGACCACCGTCAGGCCCTCGTCCTTGAGGGCCTTGATGAAACTGCTTGCGGACATGGGTGGGGCCACGGCCGCCTCCTTCGGGGGGAGCGACGGCCGCCGACTGCGCACCGCCTCGTACGGTTCGCTTTTACCCGGAACTGCCGTTCAGCGACCTACTGTTCGCATAACGTGCACATCGTCCGCGGCGCCGGCGGCCAGGTCGGTCAGCCGCGCAGGACGCCGTCCCCGTTCACCGCGATGTGCGACTCGAGGGCCTGCAGCGCCTGCTGCGTGGCCTCCGGGCTGCCGGTGCCCTTGCGCTCCGCGTAGTACGCCGCGCCCAGGCGCTTGAGCAGGTCGCCGCCCGCGCGCTGCGCCTGCACCTCGTCCAGCTTCTGCTTGCCCTGCGTCAGGCCGCGCTGCGCCTGCTCCTTGGCCCGGTCCATGAAACCCGCCATGGTGATCACCCTTCTCGTCTTCGCCGTACTCGTTCTTTACCGTTTCCTGACCAACGCGCGCCGAGATCTTCGAGTTCCGCTCCGTGCCGCCGGACGGGTCGGAAGGGCGCGAAAAGGGCCCGTCCCATGCCCCGCCCGTCCGCCATCCATTCCCGCTCATTTGTGTAATGGTGCGATCTCTCTCCGTGCTGAAGGCTTGTCCGCGCAGGTCAGTTCATGATCGGGAGGGCATTGCACATGTCGGTAGGCGAAGAGGTCCGCGAGCAGACCCCCGTACCGCAGAAGAGTCTGGGTACGTCCGCGGCGCGGAACCTGGCCACGACCACCAAGTCCGCACCGCAGATGCAGGAGATCAGCTCCCGCTGGCTGCTGCGGACGCTGCCCTGGGTGGATGTGAAGGGCGGTACATACCGGGTCAACCGACGGTTGAGCTACTCGGTCGGGGACGGCCGCGTCACGTTCGTGAAGACGGGCGACGACGTCAGGGTCATCCCCGCCGAACTGGGGGAGCTTCCCGCGCTGCGGGGCTTCGAGGACGAGGGCGTCCTCGCCGAACTCGCCCAGCGCTGCACCCAGCGGGAGTTCGAGGCGGGCGAGCTGCTCGCCTCGTTCGGCAGCCGGGCCGACGAGGTGTTCCTGCTTGCGCACGGCCGCGTCGAGAAGGTCGGCACCGGGCCCTACGGGGACGACGCGGTGCTCGGAGTGCTCGCCGACGGCGCGTACTTCGGCGACCAGGCGCTGCTCGACCCCGAGAGCATCTGGGAGTACTCGGCGCGAGCGGCCACCGCGTGCACCGTGCTCACGCTGCCGCGCAACGACTTCGAGCAGGTCGCCGAGCGCGCCGGAGCGCTGCGCGACCACCTCCAGGGGCTGCGCTCGCTGCCCGAGCAGCGGTCCAACACCTACGGCGAGAAGGCGATCGACCTCTCGGCGGGGCACGTCGGGGAAGCGGTCCTGCCCGGCACGTTCGTCGACTACGAGGCCGCGCCGCGCGAGTACGAACTGAGCGTCGCCCAGACCGTGCTGCGCATCCACTCCCGCGTGGCCGACCTCTACAACCAGCCCATGAACCAGACGGAGCACCAGCTCCGGCTCACGGTCGAGGCGTTGAAGGAGCGCCAGGAGCACGAACTCATCAACAACCGGGAGTTCGGCCTGCTCAACAACTGCGAGTACGAGCAGCGCCTGCAGCCGCACGACGGCGCGCCGAGCCCCGACGACATGGACGAACTGCTCAGCAGGCGGCGCGGATCCAAGCTGTTCCTCGCGCACCCGAAGGCGATCGCCGCGTTCGGCCGCGAGCTCAACAAGCGGGGCCTGGTCCCCGAGAGCGTCGACGTCGGCGGGACCCGCATCCCGACCTGGCGCGGCGTGCCGATCTACCCGTGCAACAAGATCCCGGTCACGGAGGCGCGGACCACCTCCATCATCTGCATGCGTACGGGAGAGGACGACCAGGGCGTCATCGGCCTTCGCCAGTCCGGCATCCCGGACGAGATCGAGCCCAGCCTGTCCGTCCGGTTCATGGGCATCAGCGAGCAGGCGATCATCTCCTACCTGGTGTCGACGTACTACTCCGCGGCGGTCCTGGTGCCCGATGCGCTCGGAGTGCTGGAGAACGTCGAGGTCGGCAGGTGGCGGTGACGGGCCGCGCCGCGTTCGCCGTGTCCCCCTGCGGCCGGGCGGGTACACCGAGGAGGTACGCGCCCACTCGCAGCGGAACCGCCACCGTCCGCACCCTGTCAGGGGTGAGTCCATGACACAGCCGGCCGTGAGAGAGCAGAGGCGTGTGGCAGCAGAGGCGACCGGTGCGGCCGCGGCGGAGAGCTTCGAGGCGCAGGAGGCTTCGGCGATCCTGGCGCAGGCCAGGGCCGTCGTCGACCCCGAGCTGCGGCGGGCGGTCGAGGCCCTGCCGGTCTCGATGCGCCGCGTCGCCCGCTACCACTTCGGCTGGGAGCACGCCGACGGCACGCCCGCCACGGGGAACGCGGGCAAGGCCGTGCGGCCCGCGCTCGTCCTCGCGGCGGCGCGGGCCCTCGGCGGGCGGCCCGAGCGGGCGGTGCGGGCGGCGGCCGCCGTGGAGCTGACGCACAACTTCACGCTGCTGCACGACGATCTGATGGACCGGGACGCCACCCGCAGGCACCGGCCCACCGCGTGGGCGGTCTTCGGGGACGCCGACGCGATCCTCACGGGCGACGCGATACAGGCCCAGGCGCAGCGCATGCTCGCCGAGGAGGGCCACCCGGCGGCCACGGCGGCGGCCGCCCGGCTCGCGGCCTGTGTGGTGGAGCTGTGCGAGGGCCAGGCGGTCGACGTCGCGCTGGAGGGGCGGGACCCGGCGGACGTGTCCCTGCCCGAGACCCTCGCCATGGCCGAGGCCAAGACCGGGGCGCTGCTCGGTTGCGCCTGCGCGGTGGGCGGTCTGTACGCGGGGGCCGGCGAGGAGGAGGTCGAGGCGCTCGACGCGTTCGGGCGCTGCGCCGGTCTTGCGTTCCAGCTGATCGACGACGTGATCGGGATCTGGGGCGACCCGGCCCGCACCGGCAAGCCGGCCTGCGCGGACCTCGCCGTGCGCAAGAAGTCCCTGCCCGTGGTCGCCGCGCTCGCCTCCGGCGGGATCGCGGCGGACGAACTGGCGGCGCTGTACGGGCCGCCCGGAGCGAAGAAGGAAGGAGTGGCCGAGCTGGAGCGGATCGCGCTCGCCGTGGAGCGGGCCGGCGGCCGGGACTGGGCGCAGACACAGGCCGCGGACCACATGTCCCGCGCGGTCGACCGGCTGTCGCAGGCGGTCCCGGTGCCGGAGGCGGCGGACGGACTGCTGTCCCTCGCGGAGTTCGTCACGCGCCGCGGGTACTGACGCCTGCCGGTCGGGGTGCCGTCGTCGCGCACGGCACCCCGACCGGGGCGGCGGGCCCCGCAATGATCGCCTAGAGTGCCAACGGCCGTGCAAGACAAGCTGGTTGGGCGAGGGGCGGTTCGGATGGGCGAGGGCATCAGGCGCGCGGGGGAGGCGGACCGCGATCTCGTGGTGCGGCTGCTCGACGAGGCGTTCATGGACGACCCGGTCAGCAGCTGGGTGTTCCCTGGCGAGCAGCGGCGCCGGGAGCGGCACTCCGGGCTCATGGCGGTGTTCGCGGACGCGACGTTCGCGGACGGGTTCGTGGACCTCACCGAGGACGGCTCGGCCGTCGCCCTCTGGCTCGACATGCCGGCCGATCCGGCGGACGAGGGCGAAGAGGACGTGCCCGCGCAGGTGCGGGCGACCGTCGACCCCGACAACGTACGGGTGGAGCAGATAGCCCGGTGGACAGCGCAGGCGCACCCCGTGGGCCGGGCGCACGCCTACCTGTGGATGATCGGTGTCACGCCCGAGCGGCAGGGGCAGGGCCTGGGGACCGCGCTGATGGCGCCGGTGCTCGAGCGCTGCGACCGCGAGGGGCTGCCCGCGTACCTGGAGGCCAGCAACGCGCGCAGCCGGGCGCTGTACGAGCGCCTCGGTTTCGTCTTCACGGGAAGGGCGATCGACCTGCCGGACGGGCCGACGATCTGGCCCATGTGGCGGGAGGCCGCCGCCACTCCGTGACCGGGCCGCCGGTCAGGAGTCGGGGAAGCTCGCGAAGTACGTCGCGGCCATGTCCTCGTCCCCGTGCCCCTGCACGGACGCGCGCAGGAAGCGGTCGTGGGCGGCCGCCACCGCGTCGACGCGGATGCCCGCCCGCTCGGCCGCGGCGAGCACCAGGCCCGCGTCCTTCGCCGCGTTGTCCACGGAGAAGCTGGGCGTGAGGTCGCCGTTGCGGATGGCCGCGGACTTGTTCTGGAAGTAGGCGTTGTCCAGCGGGCCGCCGGTGATGGCGGCCACCAGGTCGTTCGCGTCCACGCCGAGCCCGCGGGCCAGCGCGAGGGCCTCGCCGACGCCCGTGGTCAGCGCGATCACCCAGGAGTTGAGGGCGAGCTTGAGGCAGCTGGCCGGGCCGGGAGTGCCGTCGCCGACCCACAGCGTGCGGGAGCCGATGGCGTCGAAGAGCGGCTGGACCGCCTCGCGCGTGGCCTCCGCGCCCGCCGCGAGCACGGTCAGCGTGCCCTGCTCGGCGGGCTGTCGGGTGCCGAGGACGGGCGCGTCGACCAGCGGGAGCCCGGCGCGGGCCGCGTACTCGGCGAGCTCGTCGATGCCCTCGCCGACGGTCCCGGACTGCACCCACACGGTGCCGGGCTTCGGCGTGGCCTCCCGGACGACGTCCAGGGTGCGCGGCCCGTCCGGCAGGACGGTCACGACGACATCGGCGTCCCGGACCGCCTCGGACGCGCTGTCCGCGACACTCACGCCGTCCGCGGCCAGCGGCTCGGCCTTCGCACGGGTCCGGTTCCAGACCCGCACGGTGAACCCGGCGCGGGCCAGATTGCGGGCCATCGGCGCGCCCATCGTCCCGGTGCCGAGGACGGCGACGACGGGGCGGGCGGCTGACGGGTCGGTGCTGCTCATGAGCGAACTCCCTGGGTGCGGCGGTGTCCTCCGTGCGGTGCTTGTGCCTCAGACGCTAGCCCGGACCGAGGCCTCCATCGCGGTCACGAACGCCTCCCGCGTCGCCTCGTCCACCAGATCGAGCGAGAGATACGGGTTGAGGTCCTCCAGCTCCACGAGGAGCAGTTCCCCGTCCGGGGCGCGGCAGGCGTCGACGCGCTGGATGCCGTGCGGAAGCGTGTTCCACTCGACGAAGGAGCGGGCGAACTCCCGGTCCGCGGCGGTCGGTTCGTACGGGCGCAGCTCCCAGCGGCGCGCCGGATCGGGCGCGTACAGGACGTACATCAGCTGGTCGTCGACGAAGTAGAACGAGACCTCGTACTGGAAGTCGATGCGCGGCTGCACCAGGAGGCCGCCGTCCGCGTAGGGGAGTCCGGGCAGGTCGGCGGCCGACACGAAGCGCAGGCCCACCGAGTCCGCGCCCAGCTTCGGCTTCGCCACGTATCCGTCGGCCTCCGGCAGCCGGTCCAGGTCCGCCGCCCGGTCGACCGTCGGAATGACGGGATACCCGGCCGTGGTCAGGTCCAGGAGGTACTGCTTTCCGGCCATGTCGGCGCGCCCGGTCAGCGGGTTGTAGACGTTCGTGCCGCGCTCCAGGGCCCGCGCGCGGAACTCCTCGTACGCCTTCTGGTAGCCGAGCACCGGGCCGCTGTTGCGGACCACGACGGCGTCGAAGCCGTCCATGAGCGCGGTCGCGTCCAGCGGGTGGCACAGGGCGAGGTCGAACGCGGAGCGCAGCCGGGACGTGAGGTGGATGTCCTCGTCGCAGTAGCGGCGGCCCCGGGCGGGATACGCGAGATCGGTGACGTAGAGGACGCGGGGGCGCGAGGGGGACAAGAGGGGACTCCCGATGGTGCCAAAGAGTGATGCGGGTGAAGAGCAATGCGGGCGGGGACGACGAAAGGGCCCGGCCCAGCGGCAGTGCCGCTCGGCCGGGCCCCTTCAGTGGTTCACGGACCCGCGGGGGTGCACCGCCCGCCGGTCGCCGGTGTGAACAGGGCCTGGGTCAGGCCTTCTTGGTCTCCCAGAAGATCTTGTCGATCTGGGCGATGTAGTCCAGCGCCTTCTGGCCCGTGGCCGGGTCCGACGAGCCCTTGGCGGCCGAGAGGGCCTTCAGGGTGTCGTTGACCAGCTGGTGCAGCTCCGGGTACTTCTCGAAGTGCGGGGGCTTGAAGTAGTCGCTCCACAGCACCGAGACGTGGTGCTTCGCGAGCTCGGCGCGCTGCTCCTTGATGCCGATGGCACGCGTCTGGAACTGCGGGTCGTCGTTGCCGGCCATCTTCTCCTGGACGGCCTTGACCGACTCGGCCTCGATGCGGGCCTGGGCCGGGTCGTACACGCCGCAGGGGAGGTCGCAGTGAGCGCTGGCCTTCACCTTGGGGGCGAACAGGCGGGAAAGCATGTAGCTGTTCCTTCCTCGTGATCGTCTTCTCGGGTGCGACATTACTCCGTGGGGAACGGCTTTTCTCGGGTGCCCCCGGCGGCTTAGGGCAAAAGTCCGGGGTGAGACTCAGACCTGCGCGACTGGTGGAGGATGGGACCGTGACGGCACCGGGCCGACGGACCGGCGGGAGCAGCGGTGGGAACCGGGGAGGTTTTCTGATGCCCGAGGCGATCGAGGAGATGCGCGAGGCGAAGGTGCCGTTTCAGATCATTGAGGTGGAGGGGCCCTCCATGGTCCCGACGCTGTACCCCGGTGACTGGATGCTGGTGCAGCACGGGGCGCGGGTGCGGGCCGGCGACGTGATCGTGTTGCGCCATCCCTTCCAGCAGGATCTGCTGGTGGTGAAGCGCATCGCCGAGCGCCGCGACGGCGGTTGGTGGGTGCTCGGCGACAACCCGGGCGCCGGGGGCGACAGCACGGTGTACGGGGTCGTGCCCGACGAGCTGGTGCTCGCGAAGGTGCGCGGCAGGCTGCGGCGTCGTAAGCCGTGGGCCGAGGGCGAGGGTCAGCGCTCGGTGGCGGCGGTGCTGTCCTGGGTCTTCTCGGCGGTACGTCCCGTGCTCTCCGACCGGTCGGCCTCCAAGCGCTTGCGGGCCCGGTAGGCGGCGACGTTGGCGCGGGTCGCGCAGCGGTCCGAGCAGTAGCGCCGGGAGCGGTTGGTGGACGTGTCCAGGTAGGCGTTGCGGCAGGGTGTCGCCTCGCACACGCCGAGGCGGTCGACGCCGTACTCGGTGAGGTGGAAGGCGAGGCCCATCGCGGCGATGGCGGCGTAGCCGGCCGTCGCGTTCGACGGGTGGTCGGACAGATGGAGGTGCCACAGCGGACGGCCGTCGTCGTCGCGGTGGTTGTGCCCCGAGATCTGCGGGCTCACCGGGAACTCCAGGAGCAGCGAGTTCAGCAGGTTCACCGCGAGTTCCTCGTCGCCGCCGTCGGCCGCGTCGAACACCGCGCGCAGCCGTCCCCGTACGCCCCTGAAGCGGGTCAGGTCGGCGTCCGTGGCGCGGCGGGCCGCCTCCTTGTTGGCGCCGAAGAGCTCGCGCACCGCGTCCACCGACGTCAGGGAGTCCTTGCCGCGAGCCGGCTCCTCGGTGTTGACGAGGCGCACGGCGTAGTCCGAGTAATAGGCCAGTTCCACTTGTAGTCCTTACCGGTGCGCTCTATCGTCGTGTGGAGCGAGGGTAATACTCGCTCGCGCCTTAAGGGTATTACGGGAGGGTTCATGTCCGAGACCGCTGCCACCACTCGTACCACCGACTGGCGGGCCTGGCAGGAGAGCTGGGACCGGCAGCAGGAGTACTTCATGCCGGACCGCGAGGAGCGGTTCCGGGTCATGCTCGACATGGTCGAGGCGTTCGTCGGGTCCGCGCCCCGGGTGCTCGACCTCGCGTGCGGGACCGGGAGCATCACGGACCGGCTGCTCAGCCGGTTCCCGGACGCCACGAGCGTCGGGGTCGACCTCGATCCGGCGCTGCTCGCCATCGCGCGGGGCACGTTCGAGGGGGACGGGCGGGCGACGTTCGTGACCGCGGACCTCAAGGACCCGCAGTGGACGAAGGCGCTGCCGCACGACTCGTACGACGCCGTGCTCACGGCCACCGCGCTGCACTGGCTGCACTCCGAACCCCTCGGGACGCTCTACGGTCAGGTCGCCGGGCTCGTCCGTGACGGCGGCGTGTTCATGAACGCGGACCACATGATCGACCAGACGACGCCGCGGATCAACGCCGCGGACCGGGCGCTGCGGCATGCGCGGATGGGCTCCGCCAAGGCCTCCGGCGCGGTGGACTGGGCGGAGTGGTGGCAGCTTGCCGCCGCGGATCCGGTGCTGGCCGGGCCGACGGCCGAGCGGTTCGAGATCTACGGGGAGCACGCGGACGGGGACACGCCGTCGGCGGCGTGGCATGCGGAGGCGCTCCGCGCGGGTGGGTTCGGGGAGGCGAGGGTCGTGTGGAGCTCGCCGTCGGACTCGATGGTGCTGGGCGTGAAGTAAGCCCCCGCGGCGACGGCGGCGAGGTCGCGGGGCGCTGCCCCGGACCCCGCTGCTCAATCGCCGCAGGGGCTTGATTTGGGGCTCTGCCCCATGCCCCGCTGCTCAATCGCCGCAGGGGCTTGAATTGTGCGCAGTTGGGCTTGAAATGCTCAGCTGTCGCTCATGAAGCGGAGCGTTACAACACCTTCGACAGGAACGACTGGGTGCGTTCCTGTTGGGGGTTGGTCAGGACCTCGCGCGGGTCGCCGGATTCGACCACCACGCCGTCGTCCATGAAGACGAGGCTGTCGCCGACCTCGCGGGCGAAGCCCATCTCGTGCGTGACGACGACCATCGTCATGCCGGACTCCGCGAGGTCGCGCATGACGTCGAGGACCTCGCCGACCAGTTCGGGGTCGAGCGCGGACGTCGGCTCGTCGAACAGCATCAGCTTCGGCTCCATCGCGAGCGCCCGGGCGATCGCGACGCGCTGCTGCTGGCCGCCGGAGAGCTGCGAGGGGTAGTTGTCGGCCTTGTCGGCGAGGCCTACGCGGTCGAGCAGTTCCTTGGCCCGCGCGCGGGCCTCGGACCTCGACTGCTTCTTGACCTGGACCGGCGCCTCCATGACGTTCTCGACGGCCGTCATGTGCGGGAAGAGGTTGAAGCGCTGGAACACCATGCCGATGTCCCGGCGCTGCTGGGCGACCTCCCGGTCCCGCAGCTCGTACAGCTTGTCTCCCTGCTGCCGGTAGCCGACCAGGCTCCCGTCGACGTACAGCCGCCCGGCGTTGATCTTCTCCAGGTGGTTGATGCAGCGCAGGAACGTCGACTTGCCGGAGCCCGAGGGGCCGATGAGGCAGAAGACCTCGCCCTGCTTGACCTCCAGGTCGATGCCCTTGAGGACGTTCACGTGGCCGAAGGACTTGTGGACCTGTTCGGCCTTGACCATGGCGTGCTCGCTCATGCCATGCCTCCGTTCGGGCGGCCCAGGGAGAACAGGGTTCCGCGCACCTTCTGCCAGGGGGTGGCCGACAGTTGGCGGCTGGTGCCGCGGGCGTAGTACCGCTCGATGTAGTACTGGCCGACGCTGAGGATCGAGGTCATGATCAGGTACCAGGCGGCGGCGAGGAAGTACATCTCCACCGGCGACCCGGACTGCTGGCCGATGTCCTGGGCTGCCCGGAACAGTTCGACGAACTGCACCATCGACACCAGGGACGTCGTCTTCAGCATGTTGATGACTTCGTTGCCCGTGGGCGGCACGATCACGCGCATCGCCTGCGGGATGATCACGCGGCGCAGCGTCTTGCCGTGGCTCATGCCGAGCGCGTGCGAGGCCTCGGTCTGGCCCTCGTCGACCGACTGGAGACCGGCGCGGCAGATCTCCGCCATGTACGCGGCCTCGTTGAGGCCGAAGCCGAGCAGCGCCGTCAGGAACGGCGTCATGAAGGACGACCAGTAGTCCTTGTAGATCGGCCCGAGGTTGATGTACTCGAAGACCAGGCCCAGGTTGAACCAGATGAACAGCTGGACCAGGACCGGGGTGCCGCGGAAGAACCAGATGTAGAACCAGGCGATGGAGCTGGTCACGGGGTTCTTCGACAGCCGCATGACGGCGAGCACGATGCCGCCGACGATGCCGATCACCATCGCGAGGACGGTGAGGAGCAGCGTCTTCAGGGCGCCGGTGACGATCCGGTCGTCGAAGAAGTAGTCCGGGATGGCGCCCCAGTTGATCTTGCCCTGCGCGAACGCGTAGACGATCAGGGCCAGCAGGGCGACGGCGATGAACGCCGAGATGTACCGCCCGTAGTGCCGCACCGGGATCGCCTTGATGGCGGTCGGCCCGGCCGCGGGCGGCGGCGTGTCCTGGGGGCCGCCGCCCGTCTTGTCTATGTCAACAGACACGGATGTTGCCTTTCACGACGTCGCGGACGTCCCTGACGTGTGCCGCGCGGTCAATGACGTGGAACGCGCGGTCACTTGCCGCCGTTGAGGGTCGCCGACTTCACGGCACCCGCCTCGACGCCCCACTTGGCGATGACCTTGTCGTACTCGCCGTTCTTGATGATCGCGTCAAGGGCGGCCTTGATCGCGTCGCGCAGCTGCTTCTGGTCCTTGGAGACCGCGATGCCGTACGGGGCGGCCTCGACCTGCTCGCCGACGAGCTCGAAGTCCTTGCCGCCGCCCGCGGTCTTCACCGCGTACGCGGCGACCGGGAAGTCGGAGGAACCGGCGTCCGCGCCGCCGGAGCGAAGGCGGGTCTGCGCCTGCTGGTCGTCGTCGAAGGACTGGATGCCGAGCTTCTTGCCGTCCTTGCACTTCTTGGCCTGCGCCTTGGCGAGGTCGTGCGAGACGGTGCCGCGCTGCACGACGATCTTCTTGCCGCAGAGGTCGTCCCAGGTCTTGATGCCCTGGGTCTTGCCCTTCGGGGTGTAGATCGAGACGCCCGCGTTGAAGTAGTCGACGAAGTCGACGCCGTCGCCGACCTTCTTGCCGGTGTCCGAGTCGACGCCGTTCTGGCGGTCCTTGGTGTCGGTCATGGCCGACATGGCGAGGTCGTAGCGGTTCGACTTCAGGCCCGTGACCAGGGTGTCGAACGTGGCGTTCTGGAACTCGAACTTCACGCCGAGCTGCTTGCCCATGGCCTTCGCGAGGTCGGGGTCGATGCCGATCGCCTTGCCGGACTTGTCCTTGAACTCGACGGGCGCGTAGGCGATGTCCGAGCCGACCCGGATGACGCCCTTGTCGCGGATCTCCTTGGGGAGCTTGTCCGCGAGCGGCGCGGACTTCGCGCTGCCCTTGGTGCTGTCGGACTTGGTCTGGTCACCGCAGCCGGTCAGCAGCAGAGTGCCGGCGACCGCGATCGCGCCGACCACGGCTATCCGGGACTTCGCGGACTTCGCGGTCGTGCGCTGGGTGGTGCTTGCGGTCATGGTTGGTTCCTCCGGCCGGGGTGGGAGTTGCCGTGCTGGTCGCCTTGGCACGCACCTTCGGGTGTCGCGACCTCGTGTGATGAGGCATCTTGCCATTCGGACTCGCCGATTCAGGAGGTCAGCCATGTCAAAATCGGATAACGGGTGACCGAAGAGTGCCAACGACCCCCGGTTTCGGCGTGCATGGGGGGTACAGCTTCTGCGGCGCTTCCGGCCCGCGACCGAAGATCCTCCGGCGGCCCGCCCGCTGTCTCACCATTCGGGCGGACTTCCCTCGTTTTGGGCAATGGACCTGCGGACTTGTCCAGATATTCGGCTATGAGTCATGTCACCGAGGCGTGATCGATCACGGGCGGGCTCGTCGCCGACACCGCCCGTCAGGTAAGAAGGTTCTTTACACCCCTCATCCGGGGCTCAGGGCGCGCGTGCGGCGCGCCCGTCGCGCAGGTGCCCACAGGGCGGCCCACAACAGGACCGTCCGGCGCGTGCGCGGTGCCCGCCCGTCCCTCAATCAGGGACGGAACCACCCTCAACCTGTGCAAAATGACTTAAGGGGTCAGAAAAGTGGCAGCGGAGATCGTCAACCCTCGCAGCGACGCGAGTACCGGCAACGAGGGCTCCGACGAGCCCTTCGATCCGGCTTTCGCGCTGCACCGTGGCGGCAAGATGGCCGTGCAGGCCACCGTGCCGGTCCGCGACAAGGACGACCTGTCCCTGGCGTACACGCCCGGCGTCGCGAAGGTGTGCAGCGCGATCGCCGAGCAGCCGGAGCTCGTCCACGACTACACGTGGAAGTCGAGCGTCGTGGCCGTCGTGACGGACGGTTCGGCCGTCCTCGGACTCGGTGACATCGGTCCCGAGGCCTCCCTCCCGGTGATGGAGGGCAAGGCCATTCTCTTCAAGCAGTTCGGCGGCGTGGACGCGGTGCCGCTCGCGCTCTCGACGAACGACGTGGACGAGATCGTCGACACCGTCGTGCGCCTCGCCCCGTCCTTCGGCGGCGTGAACCTCGAGGACATCTCGGCGCCCCGCTGCTTCGAGATCGAGCGCAAGCTCCAGGAGCGGCTCGACATCCCGGTCTTCCACGACGACCAGCACGGCACCGCCGTCGTGACGCTGGCCGCGCTGAAGAACGCGGCGCGCCTCAGCGGGCGCGCCCTCGGCGACCTGCGCGCCGTGATCTCCGGCGCCGGTGCGGCGGGCGTCGCGATCGCGAAGTTCCTCCTCGAGGCGGGCCTCGGCGACGTCGCGGTCACCGACCGCAAGGGCATCGTCAGCCGGGACCGCGAGGACCTCACGCCGGTCAAGCGCGAGCTCGCCGAGATCACCAACAAGGCGGGCCTGTCCGGCTCCCTGGAGGACGCCCTCGCGGGCGCCGACGTCTACATCGGCGTCTCCGGCGGTACGGTCCCCGAGCCCGCGGTCGCCTCCATGGCGGACGGCGCCTTCGTGTTCGCGATGGCCAACCCGAACCCCGAGGTGCACCCCGACGTCGCGCACAAGTACGCGGCCGTCGTGGCGACCGGTCGTTCGGACTTCCCGAACCAGATCAACAACGTGCTCGCGTTCCCCGGCATCTTCGCCGGCGCGCTCCAGGTCCGGGCCTCCCGGATCACCGAGACGATGAAGATCGCGGCCGCCGAGGCGCTGGCCGCGGTGGTCGGCGACGAGCTGTCCGCCGAGTACGTGATCCCGTCCCCGTTCGACGAGCGGGTGGCTCCGGCCGTCACGGCCGCGGTCGCCGCCGCCGCTCGCGCGGAGGGTGTCGCGCGCCGCTGACACCCGGTGCGTTTTCGGTCGAGGCCCCGCCGTTCGGCGGGGCCTTTCCCGTGCCCGTGGCTACGGGACGTGTGTCACAGGTGACGGTGGTTCCCCGGCCCGGGGGTGGCGCCTATCGTCAAGGTCATGTTCGCCGCCTACGCAGCCCGCATCGACCGTGATCAGCCGCTGAACGGCCTGGAGTTGGGGGAGCGGCCCGCCCCCGAGAACCGGCCCGGCTGGACCACCGTGAACGTCAAGGCCGCATCCCTCAACCACCACGACCTCTGGTCGCTGCGCGGGGTCGGCCTCGGGGAGGAGTCCCTGCCGATGATCCTCGGCTGCGACGCCGCCGGGATCGACAGCGAGGGCAACGAGGTCGTCCTGCACTCCGTCATCGGCCAGACCGGATACGGGGTCGGGCCGCGCGAGAAGCGCTCGATCCTCACCGAGAAGTACCAGGGCACCTTCGCCGAGCAGGTCACCGTGCCCGAGTGGAACGTGCTGCGCAAGCCGAAGGAGCTCTCCTTCGAGGAGGCCGCGTGTCTGCCGACCGCCTGGCTCACCGCGTACCGGATGCTCTTCACCAACGCGGGCGTACGACCCGGTGACTCGGTCCTCGTGCAGGGCGCGGGCGGCGGGGTCGCGACGGCCGCGATCGTCCTCGGCAAGGCCGCGGGCCTGCGGGTCTTCGCGACCAGCCGCGACGAGGCGAAGCGCAAGCGGGCCCTGGAACTCGGCGCCGTCGAGGCCGTGGAGACGGGCGCGCGGCTCTCGCAGCGGGTGGACGCCGTGATCGAGACGGTGGGCGCGGCCACCTGGTCGCACTCCGTGAAGTCCCTGAAGCCGGGCGGGACCCTGGTCATCTCGGGCGCGACGAGCGGGCCGAACCCGCCCGCCGCGGAACTGAACCGGATCTTCTTCCTCGAACTCAAGGTCGTCGGCTCCACCATGGGCTCCAAGGACGAGCTGGAGGACCTGCTGTCCTTCTGCGCCGCGACCGGCGTCCGCCCGGTGGTCGACGAGGTGCTCCCGCTGGACCGGGCCCGCGAGGGTTTCCAGAAGATGGCCGGCGGCGAGCTGTTCGGCAAGGTCGTGCTGAGCGTCTGACGCCGCGCGGGGCGGGGTGCGGTGGGATCGCCCCGCCGCACCCCACCATCGTCACGCCTTCGGGGCCCGGAGCGTCGACGCGATCCGGGACGCCGCGTCCGACAAGTGCCGCCGGGCGTCCTGGAGCTGCGGTTCCGTGACGCCCTGGTCGCGGGCCGCGTCACGGATCTCGTCGCGGAAGCGGTCCAGGAGGCGGTCCAGGTCGCGGGCCGGGTCGCCGCTGGAGTGCTCCTCCGAGGCCCACGACGGGATGTACTCCGCGGGGACCTCGTCGTTCGGCGGGCGGTACTGGGGGTCGGCCGGGGCGGCGGGACCGGAGTGTCCGGCGTCCTTGCCCCAGGACTTGCCGAACTCGCCGAATTCCTTGGCCAGTTCGGTCAGGCCCTCGCGCACCCCCGTCGGCCAGTCGCCGCGCGTGAAGTGGTCCTGCACCTGCTCCTGGACGCGCTTGGCCATGCGCTGGAAGTCCTCCGCGGCCTGCGCCCGCACCTGCTCCTGCGACTCCTTGGCCTGGCGGCGCGCCCGCTGGGCCTCCTCGCGGGCCCGGCGGCTCTCGTCCTTCGCCCGCCGCGCCTGCTCCTTCCACTCGTGCTTCGCGCGCCGCACCTCCTCCTTGGTGGCGCGCCACGCCTCCTTGTCCGTGAAGTCACCGGGCCCGGGGCCCGTGCGGGTCTGGGACGCCGCCGCGCGCACCTCGCGGCGCAGATCACCGGCCGCTCCCCGCACGTCGTCCCGGATCTCCGCCGCCAGCTCGGCCACGGACTCGCGGATCTCCAGCTCCAGGTCGGCCAGCTCGCCGCTGCGGTCCGCCAGCTCGGCCCGGCCCCCCTCGGTGATTGCGTAGACCTTCCGGCCGCCCTCCGTGGTGTGGGTGACCAGGCCCTCCGACTCCAGCTTGGCCAGGCGCGGGTAGACCGTGCCGGCCGAGGGTGCGTACAGGCCCTGGAAGCGCTCTTCGAGGAGGCGGATCACCTCGTACCCGTGCCGCGGCGCCTCGTCGAGCAGCTTCAGCAGGTAGAGACGCAGGCGGCCGTGGGCGAAGACGGGCGGCATGTCAGAGCACCTTCTTGTCGTCGGGCTTGTCGTCGGGACCGGCGGTGTCGGCAGGCGGCCCTTCCGAAGGGGGCCTGCGCAGCAGGGCGATCGATCCGGAGACCGTCGTCGCCTTCAGCTTGCCGGTGCCCGCGCCGAGCCGGCCGGTGATCTTGTGGGCGCCCCAGGCGCCCGCGACCCGCAGGTCCTCGAAGGCGTTCGACACCGCTCCGCTCGCCGTGTTCGCCTCGACCTCCGTGTCCGCCGGGTGCGGGATGCGGATGGCGATCTCGCCGGAGACGCTCGTCAGGCTCACATCGGTGGGCCCGGCGGGGTCCAGGTCGACGATCATCGACCCGCTCACCGTGTCCGCCTTCACGAAGGAGCCCGAGCCGTCGACGACGGTCAGGTCCCCGGAGACCGAGTTGAACCGCAGGTCGCCCGTGACCGCCTGCGCCTCGACGCCGCCGGAGACCGTGCTGGTGTGCACCGGGCCCGTGACCCCGACGAGTGTCGTGTCGCCGGTGACGCCCTTCACCTCCGTGCGCCCCTCGGTGCCCGAGACGACGGCGCCCGCGCCGACCACGCCGACCTCGACCCGCGTGTCCGCCGGCACCGCGAGGGAGACGACCGCGCTGCGGTGCCAGCCCTTGCGGTCGAGCCACTTGAGGAAGCCCTTCCAGGGCAGGTCGTCGTACGCGACGGTGAGGACGCCGTCCGACTGCGTGACGCGCAGGGGCGGTCCCTCGATCTCGGACACCTCCAGGCGGGCCGGCCCCTCGGCCGTCCCCACCACATTCACGGCACCGCTCACGATGCGGACGTGCAGCGCCGACACCGGCTCGTCGAAGACGAGCTTCCGCGGCTCCGTGACGGACCACTCGGGCATGGTGCGACCTCCTCGACGACGGGAGTGAACGCGCCATATCGCGTCCTCTGTCAAACACGATATATCGCGGACGGGGAAAGTCAAGACTGTCGCGAAACTCCGGGCTCCTGCGCCCGGCAGGGCGTCCAATTGCTGCGGAAATGCACCTACTTGCCCTAGCGTGGGGCCATGTCGTCCCTCGAACCCGCCGGTGCGCTGCTGCTCTGCCGCGCCGAACCGTCCGTCGTCGGGCCCGCCGCTCAGTTGCTGCGCGAGCGGATGCTGCTCACCCGCGCCGGGAGTGAGTGGAGCGTCCTCGTGCCCGAGGCGAAGCCGTGGCTGTCCATGGAGGACAGCGGCGGCGAACCCGTCGACCGGGTGCTCGGCGGCTGGGCGGGCGCCCTCGCCGTCGGCGCGACCTGGCCGGTGCTCGCGCTGTGGTGGGACGCCGACCGCAGCGGATTCACGCTGGCCTCCGGGTTCCGCCGCCCGGTCGGCTACGAGTGGCTCGCGAACGGCACCCCGGTCGGTGAGGCCGAGGCGCTGCGCACCTTCGCGGCCCGCCTGGGCCTCGACCCCGTGCTCGACCTGCAGGCGCTCGAAGCCCTGGCGAAGCCCGACACCGGCGACGGCGCGTCCGACGCGCGCGCCCGCATGCTCGGCCTCCTCGCCGTGCTCACCCGCGCCGGACTCGCCCTCCCCGCGGGGCTGACCCCCGGCGAACCCGCCGACCGGCTCCGCGAGGTCGCCCGGGTCCAGCCGGACGCGCAGCAGGTCACGTGGTCGGGCTGGCGCGACGCCGTGCACGCCGAGCTCGACGTCGTGGAGGCCACCAGCGTCGGCCCCTGGCTGCGCGGCCCCAGGGCGCGGCTGCTCGCGGCAGCCCAGCTCGCGGCGGGGCTGCCGCTCACCGTGCACGGCCTGCGGCGGCGCAGCGGCGGCTGGACCACGGCCGGGGCGCTCCTGCTGCTGCACGGGGCGCTCGGATTCGCGTACGAGAAGGTGCGGGCGGCGCGCAGGCTCCCCTGAGGGCTACTCGTCCTCGTCGTCCTCGTCGTCGAGCCGCGCCAGCCAGGTGGCCAGCCGCTCCACCGGCACCTCGAAGTCCGGGTTGAGGTCGACGAACGTCCGCAGCTGCTCGGCGAGCCACTCGAAGGTGACCTCCTCCTCGCCGCGCCGCTTCTCCAGCTCTTCGATGCCGCGGTCCGTGAAGTACATGGGGCTGTTTCTCCTGCGTGCGGGGCCCGCGCGGGCGCGCGGGCGTGGTGTGACTGCCCACCAAGCCTATGGGGGCCGCCGACCTCGCGGTCCGGCCGAGGGGTAGCCCCTGCTCATCCGGGGAAGGACCCTTGTCCCGCAAGGGGGGACACGGGGGAACGGGAAACGGGGGAGCGGTATGGAGCGGCAAGGGGCGCAAGGAGAAGCACGGGAAGTGACCAGGGTCGCGCGGATCGCGCTGCCCGACGGGACTCCCGTGTGGGCCCGAATATCCGGCGACGCCGAGGAACTGGGCGTGCGCGAGGGCGAGTTGTCGTTCTCCGACACCGGGTTCACCGACCGGGTGGAGGCGAGCGTCGAGAGCCTGCACGCGCTCGTGACGGGGGTCGCGCGCTCCCTCGCGCGGCCGCTGCGCGCCGTGCGCCCCGACGAGGTCAGCGTCGAGTTCGGCGTCGAGCTGACCGCCAAGGCAGGCAAGGTCGTCGGGCTGCTCGCGGACGGTGAGGCGAAGGCGGGCATCAAGGTCACGCTCACCTGGAACGAGGGGCCGCCGGACCTGGAGAACCCGCAGGATCCCGCCGCCCGCGCGGCCCCCGGTACACCGCCCGCTCCCCGCGCGGCCCCGGGCGCGCCCCCCGGCGCCCCGGCGCACGGGGACGCCGACCCGACCGTCGCCGGGGCCGGGGCATGACACCAGGGCGCGACGGGGGCGCACCGGGCCGGCGGGATGCCGCCCTCCTTGCACTGCGTGAACTCGTCATGGCGGCCACGGTGCGCATTCATCGCACGGGTGCCGGGTATGCAGCCGACGAACCCGGAAGCTTCGTCGGGAGCGGCTTCTTCATCGCCCCGAACTGGGTGTTGACCTGCGCACATGTGGCACGCGGCGGGGAAGGGGGCGAGCTGGCGGTGGCCTACGAGAGCGGACCCGGCCGCGGCACGTCCCAGGTCCCCGGAGAAGTCGTCGCCACGCTCCCCGAGGGCGTCGACCAGGCGGTGCCCGGCCGATGGCCCGCCCCCGACCTGGCCCTCGTGCGGCTGCGCGAACCCGTCGACCACGAATGCGTCTACGTGGCCGAGCGGCCCGCCGCGTACTACAGCGAGGGGGAGGTCTTCTACGCGGGCTGGACCGTGGTGGACGGACAGGTCTGCCGGCTCGACGGCCCGATCGCCGTCAAGGGCACCATCGGCGACTGGTCGTCCGGCGTACAGCTGCGGCTCGGGGAGAACGACCTGCCGTACGGGATCTCGGGCGGCCCCGTCGTCGACCCGGTGCGCGGCGAGGTCATCGGCGTACTGAAGTCGCGCGCGGACCACGGGCGGGGCGGCACGTCCATCGGGATCGAGCAGCTGCGCACGCTGCCCGCGCCGGTGCCGGGGCAGGCGGTGCGGGCCGAGCACGACGACCTCTACCAGGCGGTCTGCCACGCCCACGACCGCTACCACCGGGACTGCCAGCGGCAGTCGCAGCCCGCCCGGAACACCTGGGCCGACGTGCAGAGCCGGCTCGGCGCGCGGCCGGGACGCACGCTCACCGCGGGCGAGCGCGTCCAGTTGCTCGGCCGGCTCGCCGACCTGCCGCCCCCGGTCAGCACCCGCGGTCTGCTCGACATCCTGGAGTCGCTCCCGGACTTCGAAGGGGGCACTCCGCTGCCCTCGCCGCGCGGCTGGCGGGACGGGCTCGGCGCCCTGTACGAGGGCGCGTACGACGAGGGAGTGCGCGCCCTCGTGCTCGACTACGCGATCCGGGTCCTGACGGCCGAGCGGCCCTTCGTCACCCCGGGCACCGCGGACGCCGAGCAGGCCCTGTGGGAGTGGGTGCGGCAGGCCGGTGAGGAACGGCTCGACACAGGACGCCGACGGCGCATCGAGAAGCTGCGCATCGAACGTCTGAGGCAGCGCAGACCACCCGGCGCCGCGCCGGAACCCGCCCCCGACCGGGCGGCCCGGCCAGCCGCGCTGCTCGAACTCGTCGAGCGCGGCTGGGAGCGGGACCACTGGGACTGGCAGGTGTACGTGACCCGGCCGGGCGGCGCGCGCGACTGCGTGCGGCAGGACGAGCGCACCCCGACCGACGCCCTCCCGGAGCGGCTCGCCGCGCCCCTCGCGGAGGCCTTCCGGCAGTGCGACGAGCCCGGCTGGCCTGCGACGCTCCAGGTGGTGCTTCCGCACACCCGCCTCGACCTGCCGGTGGACGGCTGGCGGCTGCGGCCCGACGAACCGCCGCTCGGTGTGCGCGGCCCCCTCGTGCTGCGCTGCGGCGACCGGGACCGGCTGCCGGGCGAGCCGGGCTTCGAGGACTGCGTCCCGGCGTTGTCCGAGGCGGACGACGACCGCGCGGACCGCTGGCGCTGGCTGCACGCGCACGGCGCCCGGGCCGAGTTCCTCGACTGCGACGACGGGGTGCCCCGGCCCGTTCCGGAGGGCCTGGACCTGCGCAATCTGTCGCCGAGTTCCGTACCGGTGATGTGCCGCTACGGAGAGCACCGCTACGAGGACGACACCGAGGCGCTGGCCCGGATCCTGCTGGGCGGCTTCGGTGTCGCCCTGTGGCGCCGCGGACCGGCCCGCTCGGCGGCGGTGTGCGGCGAGTTCCACCGGGGCGCCGCCGTCACGGTCGCCGACCCGCGCGGGGCCCGGCATCTGCCGGAGCGCGTCCACGAGTTGCGCAGAAAGCTCCTGGCGAGCCACACGGAGGCGTTCTGGGCCGACGGCATCGCCCTCTTCTACGACGACCCGAACCAGCCCCTGCCGGGCTCGGGCGAACTCCTGGAGGCGCCGTGACGCCACCGCGCCCCTTCAGGCCAGCTCCCCACGGAGCCCTTACCAGCGCCACGAACCATCGATACCGTGAGGCACGTCCCTTCGGCTGCCCTGCTGGACGAGTGACGACGAGGACCGGACCATGACCAGTGAGTGGCTCATCTACCGTGGCGCCGGCGAACCCCACGAGGGCCTCGACCGACTGCCCCCGCCGCCGCCCTGGCGCGACTTCTCCGGGCGGGGCTCCACCGGTGGAGACGGTTCCGAGGACCGCAGGCTCGGCGCCCACCGGCACCTGGCGGAGCTGCACAGGCCCGGCGCCGAAGAGCTCGAAATGATCAACGCCGCGCTGTATCTGCGCCGCCCGCTGCTCGTGACCGGCAGCCCCGGCGCGGGCAAGAGCACGCTCGCGCACTCGGTGGCGTACGAGCTGGGGCTCGGCAACGTCCTGCGCTGGTCCATCGTCAGCCGGTCCACGCTCCAGGACGGGCTCTACCACTACGACGCGATCGCCCGCCTCCAGGACGTGCAGATCGCGGCGCAGGGCGGGTTCGGCTCGGCGGCCGGGTCGCCGGGGGCCGTCGAGGGGATCGGGAGCTACATCAGGCTCGGGCCGCTGGGCACCGCGCTGCTGCCGTCGGCGACGCCGCGCGTGCTGCTCATCGACGAGCTCGACAAGAGCGACATCGACCTCCCGAACGACCTGCTGAACGTGCTGGAGGAGGGCGAGTTCGCGATCCCCGAGCTGGAGCGGGTCGCCGACCGGTTACCGGACGGCGAGGCGGAGGTGCTCACCGCCGACGGCGTCAAGGTCCGCGTCCGCGACGGCCGGGTGCGCTGCAACGCCTTCCCGTTCGTGGTGCTCACCAGCAACGGGGAGCGCGACTTCCCCGCCCCGCTGATGCGCCGCTGCATCCACCTCGAACTCGGCAGGCCCGACCACAACCGCCTCGCCACGTTCGTACGCGCCCATCTCGGAGACGAGGCGGCACGCGCGGGCGACGATCTGATCAACCGGTTCCTGGAGCGCTCGCGCAGCGAACTCCTCGCCACCGACCAGCTGTTGAACGCGATCTACCTGACCGACGCGGCCGCCCCCACCAGCCGCGAGTCCTTCGCCGACCTCCTGATCCAGCGACTCGACCGCCCGAGGTGAAGCGGTGACTCCCGACGCGACGGCGCGTCAGGGGCCCGGTTCGCCCTCGGAGCCCGGACGCCAGGGCGGCGACCCCGTCGCCGAACTCATCGCCAGGCTGCGGCGGATCGGACTCGACCCGGATGCCGAAGGGCTGTGCGACGCGCTGTGGCTGGCCGGGTACGCGCGCCCCGCACGGGCCGCGGACCAGCCGGAGCCCGCTCCCGGGCCGAGGCCCCCCTACGACGGGCCGCGACCGGCGCCGGTGCCGCCCGACCCGCGCCCCGCGCCCCCGGAGGACGAGCCCGAGCCGGCGGCTCCCCAGGTGTACGACGAGGGCGGCGAGCGGCGCGTCGCGCTGTACCCCGTACCGCGCTCCGGCAGCGGTCGCGCGCGCGGCGGCGGCCGCACCTCCCCGCTCCCGGTCGGCGTCCCGGCGGCGCCCGCCTTCCCCGCACCGCTCGAACTCCAGCGCGCCCTGCGGCCGTTGCAGGGATACCGCAGCGCCGCCCCGCCGCTGCGCTCGGTGCTCGACGAGACGGCGACCGCGGAGCGCACCGCGCGCGCGGGCGGCCTCGTACTGCCGGTGTTCCGCGCGGTGACCCGCGCCGACGCACGCCTGAGCCTCGTGATGGACGCCTCGTCCTCGATGCGCGTGTGGGACCGGATGTTCGGCGAACTGGAACGGGTCTTCGGCCAGTTGGGAGCCTTCTGGGACATCCAGGTCAGCTATCTGCACGAAGGGCCGGACGCACAGGCCGCCGTCAGCCGCAGCCCCGAGCTGTACGGGGCGCCCCTGCACTCCACCGACCGGCTCAGCGACCCGTCGGGCCGCCAGGTCACCCTCCTCGTGAGCGACTGCGCGGGCCCGCTGTGGCGCAGCGGCCGGGCCCACCGCCTGCTGCACCAGCTGGCGCGGCAGGCCCCCGCCGCCGTGCTCCAGCCACTGCCGCAGCGCCTGTGGAACAGGACCCGGCTCCCGGTCTCGTACGGGGAGTTGAGCCGCGGCGAGGCGCTGGGCGGCGCCGCGGCGCTGCGGGTGCGGACGCCGTCGGGACCCTCGGCGCAGGCCCGCGCGGGCGCGCTCCCGGTGCCCGTCCTGCCGCCCGAGCCGGTGGCGCTCGGCGCCTGGGCGCGGCTCCTGTCGGGGGCCGGCGCGGGGCCGGTCTCCGGGGCCGTCGGCTGGGTCAGGGCGGACCAGCGGCAGGCGTCGGCGGGGCGGCAGGCGCAGCGGCCCTCCGTGCTCGAACTGGTCTCCCGGTTCCGCTCCACCGCCTCACCGGACGCGAGCCGCCTCGCCGGATTCCTGGCGGCGGCCCCGCTGTGCCTGCCGGTGATGCAGCTGGTGCAGCGGACCATGCTGCCCGGCTCGGGCCCCTCCGAACTGGCCGAGGTACTGCTCAGCGGCCTGCTCACACGCACCAAGGAGGAGCACGGGGGAGACGGCGTCCAGTGGTACGAGTTCGCGCCCGGCGTGCAGGAGTCGCTGCTCGGACCGCTCGGCAGGGACGAGGCCGTGCTGGTCCTCAAGCACTGCTCGGAGTACATCGAGGCCCGCTTCGGCAAGGGCGGCCCCAACTTCCCGGCCCTCGCGCTCGCCCAGCTCGGCGACAGCGACGGCGGCGCCGAGGGGGACGCGGACACCGACCGCCCCACCGGCACCGGATACCGGCCCCCGCACACCGTGGGAGGCGACAACGGCGACGGCGGGGCGAACGGCGCGGGGCTGGTCCCGCAGCCCTTCGCCGAGGTCGCCGCGCGGGTCCTGGAGCGCTTCATGCCGCTGCCCGAACAGTTCGCCCTGTACGGGCGCCCGGGGCAGGACGGGCCCCAGGAGGCGCCGCCCACCCACCCCGCCGTCACCCGCGCCCGCGCGCTCGCCGCGCGCTTCGACAGCGAGCGCATGGTGCAGGACCTCATCGACGCGGTGCAGCTGCTGCGCGGCGCCGCCGAGCACGAGTCGCCCACGGAGCGGGACTTCGAGCTGTGGGCCGAGTACGCCCACTGCGTGCTGCGCCTGTGGGAGGTGCAGGGCGGCGCCGAGCTGCTGCGCGAGGCCGAGCAGGCCGCCGAACGCGCCGCCGCCCACCCGCACGCGCTGCGCGAACGCGCCGTCCTCGCGCGCGTGCTCTCCACCGCCGCCACCGACCGCAGGCGCCGCGGCGACCGGAGCGGCGCGCTCGAACTCCTGCGCAGGGCCGACCGGGAGTACGCGGTGGCCTGCTCGGCGCCCGACCTCGCGGAACAGGAGGCGCTGCGGCTCACCCTGGAGCGCGTCGGCGCCCTGGAGGCGCAGTGGCGGCTCGGCGGCGACAGCGCGCTGCTGCAGGGCGCGGTCGGCATGCTGGAGGCGTTCGTCGACACCTGGCAGGGCCGCAGCCACCCGCCCGAACTCCCGCTCGCCCACGGCCGGATCCTGCTCCGGCTGTCCGGCGCCGCCTCCGACGGCGAGCAGGCCGTCAAGTACGCGGAGCAGGCGGCGGGTTCGCTGCGCACCGCCCTGAACAGCGAGACGGGGGACCCGGGCGGCGTGCCGCGGGTGCGGGTGCTGCTCGACCTGGTCGACGCCCTGCTCGTCTGCGGTGACGGACTCGACGAGGCGGCCGCGCGGGTCGACGAGGCCCTCGCGGCGGCCCGCGACCAGCGGCTGCGCGCCGCGGTCCTGCTGCGGGCCGCCCGCGTCGCCCGCGCCCGGCACGCCGAGTCGGGCGACCCGCGTGAACTCCAGGAAGCCGCCGGCCACTTCGAGCAGGCGGCGCACTGGATGCCGAGGGACTCCGCCGCCCACGCCGACGCGCTCGCCGAATGGGGCGAGGTGCTCCTGAGCCGGGCGGGCGCCGCGCCGGCCACGCCAGCCGAGCAGGACGCGCTGTCGCGGGCGATCCGGGTGCTGCGGGACTGCCGTGCTCAGACCCCTGCGGGCAGCGCCCGGCTCGCCCACCGGCTGCTGCTGCTCGGCCGCGCCCTGATGCTGCGCTACCGCGCGCGGGGCGACCGCGTCGACCTGCGCGAGGCCGAGTACCTCCTGGGCCTCGCCGCCGCCGAGGCGGACGACTTCCTGCCCGCCGCGCGCAGCTGGCTGGAGCTCGGCCAGGTGCAGTTCGAGGTGTTCCGCAGCCTCGGCCGCCCCGCCCGTCTCGACGAGGCCGTCGACGCCTTCCGGTACGCCGCCGAGTCCGCCCGAGGCGCCGAACGGGAGGCCGATACCGAGCGGTCCCGCCAGGAAGCCGTGCTTCTGGGCGCGCAGGCACACCACTTGCGGGGTATGTCCTACGAAGCGGCGGCACGCCCGCGTGCCGCCCGTGAGGCCTATCGGGCGGCACGCCGCGAGTGGTCGAGGCTGCCCGACGACAACGTGACCAGGAGCGGACCGACGGCACGGCAGACAGCGGAGCGCCTCGCCGAGCTGGACTGACACCGGGCCGTCGGCCGGGGAGAGGGGAACGTCATGGACGCATGGGGAGAACCGCGCACGGCCCGGCCGCAGCCGCCGCGTCAGGCGGAGCACGCCGAGCCCTGCCCGGACCCGACCGAGCTGAGCCTCGCCGAACTGCGCAAGGCCGAACACCCGGTGCTCGACGAGGTGCTGGACGATCTGCGGGAGCGCGAGGAGCGGCCGGGCGAGATGCTCTGGGGGTTCAGCAGCGCGCTGTGACGCCCCGACCGGTTTCGGTCGCCGCGCGCGAGCGAACCGGACAACGTTGAACCGACCACGTTTGTGCCGCGCGCCCCACCGGGAAGGCGCCCCGTACGCGCGAGCCCGTACTGCGGGCGCACGGCATGGGGGGTACCGGAGTGGCTGGAGTCTCCGAAGGTGCCGTCGGGCGAACACCGCGGCAACGACCCTTCCCCTTCCGGCAGTTCGTCGTGAAGGTGCACGGCCGCTGCAACCTCGCCTGCCGCTACTGCTACCTGTACGAGGGCCCCGACCACACCTGGCGGACCCGCCCCGCCGCCGCGTCGCCCGAGGTCCTCGACCGCACCGCGACCCGGATCGCCGAGCACGCGCGCGTACACGCACTCCCGCATCTCTCGCTCGTCCTGCACGGCGGTGAACCGCTGCTCGCGGGTGCCGCCACGCTCGGCCGCTTCTCCGACCTCGTCCGCGAACGGGCGCCCACGGGCTGCCAGGTGCACGCCGTCGTGCAGACCAACGCCACCCTGCTCACCGAGCGGCGCCTCGCGACCCTCGCCCGGCACGGCGTCCGCGTGGGCATCAGCCTCGACGGCGGCCTGGAGACGCACAACGCCCGCCGCGTCGACCGCGCCGGACGCCCCTCCTGGACCGCCGCCGCCCGCGGGGCCCGCCTGACCGCCGAGCGCTTCCCCGACTCGTACGCGGGGATCCTCGCCGTGATCGACCCCGCGCAGGACCCGGTGGAGACGTACGAGTCGCTGCTCGCGCTCCGCCCGCCGGCGCTCGACCTGCTGCTCCCGCACGGCAACTGGTCGGCGCCGCCGCCCGGCTGGGACCCCGACGGGGAGGCGTACGGCGGCTGGCTGTGCGCCGCCTTCGACCGCTGGTGGGGAGCCGGGCACCGGGAGACCCGGGTGCGGCTCTTCGAGGAGTGCCTCGCGCTGCTCCTCGGCCTGCCCTCGTCCGTCGAACCGCTCGGCCTCGCCCCCTTCGACGCCGTCGTCGTCGAGACCGACGGGACGATCGAGCAGGTCGACTCGCTCAAGTCCGCCTACGACGGCGCCGCCTGGACCGGGCTCGACGTCTTCCGGCACGACTTCGACGCGGCGCTCGCCCACCCCGCCGTCGCCGCCCGGCAGGCGGGCGCCGCCGCACTCGCCGCCGACTGCCGGGCCTGCCCGCTGCTCGACGTCTGCGGCGGCGGCCAGTACGCCCACCGCTACCGCGCGGGACACGGGTTCGCCAACCCGTCCGTGTACTGCGCGGACCTGCAGCGCTTCATCCGTCATGTGGCGGCGGTGCTCACCGCGGACACGGTGCCCGCCGCCCACCCCGAAGGGGACTCCCCTTGACCTCCGTCATGCTTCCGGCACTCCCGGACCACGCCCTGACCGAACTCGGCCGCACCGAAGGCGGCCCGCAGGCCCTCGCGCTGCTCGTCCGCGCCCAGGACACCCGCAGACTGCTCACGCTGCGCGCGGTGCTCGACGCCGTGACGCAGGCGGACCCCCGCCTGTGCCCGCCGTCCGCCCGCAGGCGCCTGAGGGAGGACTGGGCGCTCATGGAGGCGGCGGACGCCACGACCCCGCGGCCCGCCGACTCGCCCGCCCGCGCCCGCCTCCTGCACCCCCTGGTCGGCCCCTGGGCCCAGCGCTGCCTCGCCCTGCTGCGCACCGACCCGGACCGCCCCGGCGCCCACGGACGCAGCGGGCAGCTCGCCGACGAGCTGGCCCACTTCAGCGCCCTCGCCGCGGCGGCGGCCGCCCGCGCGGGCCTCCCGTTCACGACTCGCCTGACAGCCCGCGACGGGCTCGTCGGCCTGCCCTCGCTCGGCGCGCTGCGCACCTCGGAACCCGACGGCACGGCCTACGAAGTCACCTGCAAATACGGCCAGTTGAAGATCCGCGACCGAGGCTCGGCGCCCGTCGTCGTCCGCCTGGAGCGCGGCACCGGAGCCTGGTCCGACGACCCCGCCTGGACGCCCGCCTACGCGCTGCCCGGCCTCGCCGCGGGCGCGGACCCCACCCCGCTCGACGACCTCGACCCGTACCGCGCGGCGGAGGGCGGCGCGCACTACCGGGGCGCCAGCGAACCCGCGACCCTCGACGACGCCGAACGCAAACGCTGGCTGCACGCCTGGTCGGGCACCGCCGTCGAGCTGCGCCTCGGCGGCGAGCAGCGCCTCGCGGAGGCCGTCGCCCTGCTGCGCTGCCTCGTCCCGCTCACCGCCCCGCCGGGATCCGACCCGTACGACGCCACGGCCGGCACCTGCAGCGGCACCCGGCGCGAGGCCTTCGGCGCCGTCCTCAGCAGCACCCCGCCCACGGCCCCCGTGTTCGCGGCGACCCTCGTCCACGAGCTCCAGCACACCAAGCTCGTCACCGTCGCCCAGCTGGTGCCGCTGCACCGGGCGGGCGGCGCCGCCCGCTACTTCGCGCCGTGGCGCCCCGACCCGCGCCCCTTCGACGGGCTGCTCCAGGGCGCATACTCGCATCTGGCGCTCGCCGACTTCTTCCAGCGGCGCGCCCTCAACGTCGCCAGGACCGCCGAGCGCGAGTCGGCGTGGGCCGTGCACGCGCGCTGCAAGGAGCAGGTGGGCGCCGCGCTCCCCGCCGTCGTCGGCTCGACGGACCTCACCCCGCAGGGGCGGCGCCTCGTGGACCAGATGGTCGCCACGTACGAACGGCTCGACGAGCACCCGGCGCCCCGCGGGCACGCCGCACGCGCGCGTGCCTACGTGGACGCGGCCCGAACCCTGTTCGCCGCACGTCGGATGCGGTCAACTGGGTGATTTTTGGGCCCGGTTGGGGCGAAGATCGGGGCATGAGCGGGAAGGGATGCGAGCACGGCGCGCGCGGCCGGGGCAGGGCCGTCCCGACCCTGTCGCGGTGTCGTGCCGAGGTTCTACCATTACGTGCCGGGAGGCCGCTGCATGTCTGCAATCCGTAGGCCGGTCGGAGCCACCGGCAAGGGGGCCGGGAAACCCACGGTCACCATCAGCTTCGCCGGGTTCAACCGGGCCTGGGCGGCCTGGATCGGGGACCGCCTCGAGCGGCGCGGCCTGCGGGTCGTGTACGCGCGCTGGGACTCCCGGGCCGATGTGCCGCTCGCGGACCTGCTCGGCGACCTGAAGCTCGCCGAGGGCCGCATCCTCGTCATCGTCAGCGAGTGGTACTTCCAGCTCGGCCCGCGCACCCACGAGGAGTGGAACGCGGCGCTGCGGCAGGTCGTCGCCCCCGACGCCGCCCGGTTCGCCGCCGTCTCCGTGACCACGGCCACGCTGCCCACCGCGACCACCGTGCTCGCCGCCACCCAGCTCACCAACATGGGCGCCGAGGAGGCGGAGCGCCGCCTCCTCGACCGGCTCGACCTGCCGACCGACCCGCTGCCGGAGCCCGCCGCGGGCGAGCGGCGCGGGCCGCGCTTCCCCGCCTCCATGCCCGAGGTGTGGGGCGGAGTGCCGCGCCGCAACACACGCTTCACCGGCCGCGAGCCGCTGCTCAACGACGCGTACCACCTGCTCCAGGGCGCCGAACCCGGCGCGGGCGTGCTCACCATGCACGGCATGTCCGGGGTCGGCAAGACCCAGCTCGCCGCCGAGTACGTCTACCGCTTCGGCTCCGAGTACGACGTCGTGTGGTGGGTGAACGCCGAGGGCCGGGTCACGTACCGCCGTCTGATGGCCGAACTCGCCCCGAAGCTCGCCCTGTCCACCGGGCCCGAGTACGGCGAGCGGCTGCGCGCCGTGCGCGACTCGCTGCGCCGCGGCGACCCGTACGGGCGCTGGCTGCTGGTCCTGGACGGCGCCGACGAACCCGACCAGATCTGGGACCTGGTGCCCACCGGCCCCGGGCACGTCCTGATCACCTCCCGCAACCCCGAGTGGAGCGAGCACAACAGCAAGCTCCTCGAAGTGCCGGTCTACTCCCGCGAGGAGTCCGTGGCCTTCATCCGCCGCCGCGCGTCCCGGCTCTCCGAACCGGACGCCGACCAGCTCGCCGAGGCCCTGGAGGACCTGCCGCTGCTGCTCGACCAGACGGCCGGCTGGCTCAACGACTCGGACATGTCCGTCGAGGAGTACATCGGGCTCCTGGAGGGCGGCATCGACCAGGACGTCGTCAAGGTCTCCGCCGACTTCCCCGTCGCCTTCCAGACCGCCTGGTCGATCCTGCTCAACAAGCTGCGCGAGACCGTCCCCGAGTCCATCGACCTGCTGCGCCTGTGCACGTTCTTCGCGCCCGGCTTCATCCCCGTGCGCCTGCTGCGGGAGATGCCGCACGACGAACTGCCCGAACAGGTCGCCGGGCTGCTCAACGACCCGCTGCTGTGGAACAAGGCGATCAACCAGCTGCGCCAGTACTCCGTCGTCCGCCTGGAGTCGCACGAGACGGTGGGCGACGAGTCGGCAGCGGCCGGCGAGTCCCTGTACCTGCACCGCATGGTCCACCAGATCGTCCACAAGGACATGCCCGACGAGGACCGCCGCGAGTTCATCGACGTCGTCCGCAGGGCGCTCGCCGCCGCCGACCCGGGCCGCGCCACCGACACCCGCCTGTGGGACGAGTACGCGGCGATCGTGCCGCACCTGAAGTACGCCGACGTCCTGCAGAGCACGGACCGCAAGGTCCAGAACATGGTCCTCAACTGCCTGCGCTACATGTACTTCACGGGCGAGTACGTCTCCGGCATCAAGCTCGGCGAGCGCGCCCTCGCCACCTGGAAGCGCCGCCTCGGCGACACCCACCAGCGGGTCTGGGACCTCTCGTACCACCTGTCCAACCTGCTGCGCGCGGCCGGCGAGTACGAGCGCGCCGAGGAGATCGGCAGGATCGCCGCCGACCACCTGCTCGCCGAGCGCGGCGCCGAGGACCTCGACCATCTGCGCGCCAACATCGGCCTCGGCGCCGACCTGTGGGGCCTCGGCCGCTACGAGGAGGCGCGCGAGCTGTACGAGTGGCTGTACCCGGCCTACCGCGAACTGCTCGGCGAACAGGACTCCCGCACCCTCAACGCCCTGAACAACCTGGGCTTCGCGCTGCGCCTGCTCGGCCGCTACAAGGAGAGCCTCGACATCGACCGGCGCACCCTGGAGGCACGCAGGCTGCTCCTCAAGAGCCGCCACCCCTGGGCGCTGTTCTCCGAGATCCACTACGCGACGAACCTGCGCCTGCTCGGCCGCTACACCGAGGCCGAGTCCATGCAGGCGAAGAACGTGCGGGAGTACCGCCTCGTCATGGGCGGCGACAACCCGCAGACACTGCTCGCCGAGCACAATCTCGCGCAGTGCCTGTACCGGCTCGGCGACCACGGCCGGGCGGGCCCGCTGTTCACCCGCGTCCGGGAGCGCTACGAGCGCCGCCTCGGGGACAACGACCCGCAGACCCTTGCCGCCGCCGTCAGCCACAGCTGCTTCGCCCGCGAGCACGGCGACATCGACCAGGCGCGGGAGACCAGCGAGTACGTCCTCGCGCGCTACGAGGAGAAGCTCGCCGAGGGCCACCCGTTCATCGCGGGGGCCCGCGCCAACCACGCGCTGATCCTGCGCAGTGTGGGCGAGCGCGATCTGGCGCACGACCTGATCGAGCGGGCCATGACCGACCTGGCGGCGGCGGTCGGCGAGAACCATCCGTGGACCGTGGGCTGCGCCGTCAACGCGTCGGCGCTGCGCAACCTCGTCGGGGACACCGCGTCCGCGGCCGAGCTCAGCGCCTCGGCTGCGGCCCGCGCCGCCGAGACCCTGGGCCGTACGCACCCGCTGACCCTCACCGCGCGCGTCGCGCACGCGGCCGACCTGCGGGGCCTCGGCAACCGGCAGGAGGCGGAGAAGACCGAGCAGGAGGCGCTCTCCGACCTCACGGCGACGCTCGGCAAGCAGCACGTCCACACCCTGTCGGCGCGGGCCCGCAACCGGCCGTACTGGGACTTCGAGCCACAGGTGACGTGAGCGCCAGGACCTGCCGGAACGGAACAGGCCGAAGGCCCGGCTCCTCGGAAGGGGACCGGGCCTTCGGCCTTGTTCGCCGGGCTCCGGGGCCTTACGCCTCGAAGACCTCACGCACCAGCTGCTCCTGCTCGGCCTGGTGGCGCTTGGCCGAGCCGACCGCCGGGGACGAGCCGTGCGGCCGCGAGATGCGGCGCAGACGCTCGGCACCCGGGACGTCGGCGCCGACGGCCAGGTCCAGGTGGTCGATCAGGTTGAGCGCGATGAACGGCCACGCACCCTGGTTCGCCGGCTCCTCCTGCGCCCAGAGGTACTTCTCGGCGTTCGGGAACTTGGCGATCTCGGCCTGGAGCTCGGCACCCGGCAGCGGGTACAGACGCTCGACGCGGATGATCGCGGTCTCCGTGTCGCCGCGCTTCTGCCGCTCGGCCTCCAGGTCGTAGTACAGCTTGCCCGCGACGAAGACGACCTTCTTGACCGCGTTCGGGTCCACCGACTCGTCGCCGATGACCGGGCGGAAGCCGCCCGTCGTGAACTCCTCCACCTTCGACGCGGCGGCCTTGAGGCGCAGCATCGACTTCGGCGTGAAGACCACCAGCGGCTTGTGGTGCGGGTTGTGCACCTGCCACCGCAGGAGGTGGAAGTAGTTCGACGGGAGGGTCGGCATCGCGACCGTCATGTTGTTCTGCGCGCACAGCTGCAGGAAGCGCTCGACACGGGCCGAGGAGTGGTCCGGGCCCTGGCCCTCGTAGCCGTGCGGCAGCAGCAGCGTGACGCCGGAGGTCTGGCCCCACTTCTGCTCGGCGGCCGAGATGTACTCGTCGACGACGGTCTGCGCGCCGTTGACGAAGTCACCGAACTGCGCCTCCCACATCACGAGGGACTCGGGACGCGCAAGCGAGTAGCCGTACTCGAAGCCCATGACCGCGTACTCGGAGAGCAGCGAGTCGTAGACGTTGTAGCGGGCCTGGTCCGGCGACAGGTAGAGGAGCGGGGTGAAGTCCTCGCCCGTCTTGTTGTCGATGAGGACCGCGTGGCGCTGGCCGAAGGTGCCGCGGCGCGAGTCCTGGCCGGACAGGCGCACCGGGGTGCCCTCGAGGAGCAGCGAGCCGAGGGCGAGGGTCTCGCCCATGCCCCAGTCGATCGTCCCGTCCTCGATCATGGTGGCGCGGCGCTGCAGCTGCGGCAGCAGGCGCGGGTGCACCGTGACGTGGTCCGGGATGTTGACCTGGGACTCGGCGATGCGCTTGACGACCTCCTGGGAGATCGCCGTCTGCACGGCCACCGGGAACTCGGCCTGCGGGTCGGGGACCTCGGCGGCGGCCGGGTGCGAGACGGCCTCGCGGACCTCCGTGAAGACCTTCTCCAGCTGGCCCTGGAAGTCCTGGAGCGCCTGCTCGGCCTCTTCCAGGGTGATGTCGCCGCGACCGATGAGGGACTCGGTGTAGAGCTTGCGCACCGAGCGCTTCTTGTCGATCAGGTCGTACATCAGCGGCTGCGTGAACGCCGGGTTGTCCGACTCGTTGTGACCGCGGCGGCGGTAGCAGATGAGGTCGATGACGACGTCCTTGTTGAACGCCTGGCGGAACTCGAAGGCCAGACGGGCAACGCGGACGACGGCCTCGGGGTCGTCGCCGTTCACGTGGAAGATCGGCGCCTCGATCATGCGGGCCACGTCCGTGGCGTACATGGAGGAGCGCGACGACTCGGGAGCCGCCGTGAAGCCGACCTGGTTGTTGATGACGATGTGGACCGTGCCGCCCGTGCGGTAGCCGCGCAGCTGCGACATGTTGAGCGTCTCGGCGACCACACCCTGGCCCGCGAAGGCCGCGTCACCGTGCAGGGCGACGGGCAGGACCGTGAAGTCCGTGCCGCCCTTGTTGATGATGTCCTGCTTGGCGCGGGTGATGCCCTCGATGACCGGGTCGACCGTCTCCAGGTGGGACGGGTTGGCGGCCAGCGAGACGTTGATCTGCTCGCCGTCCAGGCCGGTGAAGGTGCCCTGGGCGCCCAGGTGGTACTTCACGTCGCCGGAGCCGTGCATCGACTTCGGGTCGAGGTTGCCCTCGAACTCCCGGAAGATCTGCGCGTACGACTTGCCGACGATGTTCGCAAGCACGTTCAGACGGCCGCGGTGGGCCATGCCGATGACGACCTCGTCGAGGCGGGCCTCGGCGGCGGCGTCGATGACCGAGTCGAGCAGCGGGATGACGGACTCGCCGCCCTCCAGGGAGAACCGCTTCTGACCGACGTACTTGGTCTGGAGGAAGGTCTCGAAGGCCTCCGCCGAGTTCAGCCGGCGCAGGATGCGCAGCTGCTCCTCGCGCTCCGGCTTGGCGTGCGGGCGCTCGATGCGGTCCTGCAGCCAGCGGCGCTGCTTCGGGTCCTGGATGTGCATGAACTCGACGCCGGTGGTGCGGCAGTACGAGTCGCGCAGCACGCCGAGGACGTCGCGCAGCTTCATCATCGACTTGCCGGCGAAGCCGCCGACGGCGAACTCGCGCTCCAGGTCCCACAGCGTGAGCCCGTGCTCGGTGATGTCCAGGTCGGGGTGCTTGCGCTGCTGGTACTCCAGCGGGTCGGTGTCGGCCATGACGTGGCCGCGGACCCGGTAGGAGTGGATCAGCTCGAAGACGCGGGCGGCCTTGGTGACGTCGTCGTCGTGCGAGGCGTCGATGTCCTTGAGCCAGCGGACCGGCTCGTAGGGGATCCGCAGGGCCTTGAAGATCTCGTCGTAGAACTCGTTCTCACCGAGGAGGAGGTTCGCGACGATGCGCAGGAACTCGCCGGAGGCGGCGCCCTGGATGACCCGGTGGTCGTAGGTCGACGTGAGCGTCATGACCTTCGAGATGCCGAGCTTGTTCAGCGTGTCCTGGGACGTGCCCTGGAACTCCGCCGGGTAGTCCATGGAGCCGACGCCCATGATGACCGACTGTCCGGGCATCAGGCGCGGGACCGAGTGGACCGTGCCGAGGCCGCCGGGGTTGGTCAGGGAGACCGTGACACCGGCGAAGTCGTCCATGCCGAGCTTGCCGTCACGGGCGCGCCGGACGATGTCCTCGTAGGCCTGCCAGAACTCGAAGAAGTTCAGCGTCTCGGCCTTCTTGATGCCCGCGACGACCAGCTGGCGGTCGCCGTTCGGCTTCACGAGGTCGATGGCCAGACCGAAGTTGACGTGGTCCGGCTTCACCAGGGTGGGCTTGCCGTCCTTCTCCGCGAAGGAGTAGTTCATCGACGGCATGGCCTTGATGGCCTGCACCATCGCGTACCCGATGAGGTGGGTGAAGGAGATCTTCCCGCCCCGGGCGCGCTTCAGGTGGTTGTTGATGACGATGCGGTTGTCGAACAGCAGCTTCACCGGGACCGCGCGCACGGACGTCGCCGTGGGGACCTCGATGGACTTGTTCATGTTCTTCGCGACGGCGGCGGCGGGACCGCGCAGCGTCACGAGCTCGGGGCCGGCAGGGGCCTCGGTCGTCACTTCTTCAGCCTTCTTCGGGGTTGCGGGCTTCGCAGGCGCGGCAGCGGCCGGCTTCGGCGCGGTGGGCGCGGCCGGTGCGGCGGGCTTCGCGGGCGCGGCGGCAGCCTGTGCGGGAGCTGCGGCGGCGGGCGCGGCGGGGGCCTGCGCTGCGGGTGCGGCCGGGGCCGCGGGCTTCTCGGCCGGCTTCGGGGTCGTCGCGGCCCCCGCGGCCGCGGCACCTGGCTTGTAGTCGGCGAAGAAGTCCCACCAGGCTCGGTCAACCGAATTCGGGTCCTGGAGGTACTGCTGATAGATCTCGTCGACGAGCCACTCGTTGGGGCCGAAGGCCGCTGCAGGGTTCTTGCCCTGCCCGGCTTGGTCGGTCTCGGGGGAGATGCTCGAGTTACTGGGGGACTGTGGCGACACGGCGGTAACCGCCCTCTTCCGCTTCTCACAAGGTGATGGACAGCGGGAATAAAGGCTACGCCTCCATTCACGAGACGTGCAGACCGGGCCGGTGATCCGTCACGTAAGTCACACCGGAAGCCGCGTTTCGGGCCGGGAAATGGCGGGAAACAACCGGGGTTTCGGTACGTTCACAAGCGCGCCCGGCGTGTTCGTGTCTGCCCGGCGCGCTCTTGACCCTTGCCTGACCGAAACCCTACGTCAACTTTGCGTTCCGGGCTCTCCCGGAAGAGTGACCTTGATCCGGCAGCCCCGAGCGGATTCGGCCACCCGGATCTGTCCGCCGTGCAGTTCCACGGCCCAGCGGGCGATGGCGAGGCCGAGGCCCGTGCCGCCGTCGCCCTTGTCGCCGGTGGCGGCGCCCTGGTTGAAGCGCTCGAAGACCTTGTGCCATTCGGACTGCGGGATGCCGGGGCCCTCGTCGATCACCTCGAGGTCGAGCGAATCGGGGTAGGGGCCGCGGCGGGCGAGCACGGTGACACGGCCGTGCTGCGGGGAGTGCTTCACCGCGTTGTCGATGAGGTTCGCGACGACCTGGTGGATGCGCTCCGGGTCGGCGAGCGCCGTCAGCTCGGGGGGCGAGACGTCGAGGTGCAGATGGACGTCCGTACGCGTGTGGGTGCCGGAGCCCGAGGCGAGTCCGGCGCGCTGGGAGACCGCCATGTTGGCCTCCTTCAGGACGCCCGACAGGTACGGCCAGACCTCGAAGCGGCGCGTCTTCAGCGGCACGACGCCGTTGTCCAGGCGGGACAGGTCGAGCAGCGTGTCGACGAGGCGGCCGAGCCGCTCCGTCTGTTTCAGCGCCGTGCGCATCGTCTCGGGGTCGGCGGCCATGACGCCGTCCACGACGTTCTCCAGGACCGCGCGCAGGCCCGCGATGGGCGTGCGCAGCTCGTGCGAGACATTGGCCACGAGCTCTTTGCGCTGCTGGTCCTGGGCCGCCAGCTCGTCGGCCATGCGGTTGATGGTGACCGCGAGGTCACCGATCTCGTCGCGCCGGCCGGCGCCGCGCACCCGGCGCGAGTAGTCGCCGTTGGAGATGAACCGGGCGACCGTGTTCATCTCGTCGAGCGGAGCCGTCAGCGAGTGCGCCACGAACTGCGTGATCAGCAGCGTGGCGATGATCGAGAACACCGTAATGAAGCGCAGCTCCGTCGCCGTGTACATCGCCACCATGAGCAGGCCGGTGGTGATGAAGACGGAGACGACGACGAGCGTGCCCAGCTTCGCCTTCACGGAGAAGGGGCGCAGACCGCCGGACGCCCACTGGGGGTTGAACGGCGGCCGGTGCGGCCGCCCGACCGCTGCCCGGTCCCGGTCCGCGCCGCTCACGGGTTCGGCGTCTCCAGCGCGTAGCCCACGCCGTGCACGGTGCGGATGCGCTCCGCGCCGATCTTCCGGCGCAGCGCCTTGATGTGGCTGTCGACCGTGCGGGTGCCCGAGGCGTCCGCCCAGTCCCACACCTCGGCGAGCAGCTGCTCACGGGAGAGCACCGCACGCGGCGTGTTCGCCAGGCACACGAGGAGGTCGAACTCGGTGGGGGTGAGGTGCACGTCCTCGCTCCGCACGCGCACGCGGCGCTGCGCGTGGTCGATCTCCAGCTCGCCGAGTCGCAGTATCCCGCTGCGCGGCGTCGTGGCGGCCAGCGCGGCGCGCTCGACGCGGCGGAGCAGCACGTGCACGCGCGCCGCCAGCTCCCGCATGGAGAACGGCTTGGTCATGTAGTCGTCCGCACCCACACCGAGGCCGACGAGCATGTCCGTCTCGTCGTCGCGCGCGGTCAGCATCATGACCGGCACCGGGCGCTGGGCCTGCACGCGGCGGCAGACCTCCAGGCCGTCGAAGCCGGGCAGCATGATGTCGAGGATCAGCAGGTCGGGCTGCCAGGCCTCGGCCGTGTCCACCGCCGCCGGGCCGTCCTGCGCGGTTTGCACGAGGAATCCCTCGGCGCGCAGCCGGGCGGCGATGGCATCGACGATGGTCGGATCGTCCTCGACGACAAGGACCCGTCGCTGGGCTCCCTGTGTCGTCGTGGTGGTGTTGTGGGAGGTGTGTGTCTGCTCCATCGCCCCGCCCCTGAGTGCGCGCCGTCGTGACGCGCTTGACGCTTGAATGATCGGGTTTCGGACGTCAGCGTACGGGGAGTTACCGCCGGTCGGCTACGTGGGCCTCAGTGCGAGGTGCACCACGTCAGGGACGCCCCGGACAACCGGGATCTCTTCGGTGCGCACCGCCTGGAATCCGGCATTCCGCAAGGTTTCTTCGAAATTTGCTGACGGCTGTGCGGACCATACGGCGAGAACACCGCCCGGGTCGAGTCGGTCCGTGCAGGCGGCGAGCCCCGGCGGCCCGTACAGGCTGTCGTTGTCCTCGGTGACGGTCCAGTCGGGACCGTTGTCGATGTCGAGGCAGAGCGCGTCGTAGGTGTCCGTGGCGGTGTGCAAGTGCCGTACGAGGTCGGCCTCGACGATGTCCGTACGGGGGTCGGCGAGGGCCTCCTCGGACAGCTCGCGCAGCGGGCCGTCGAGGTGCCAGTCGATGATCGCGGGCTCCCGCTCGACCACCGTGATGCCGCCCCAGCGCGGCTCGGCCGCCGCGTGCGCGAGGGAGAAGCCGACGCCGAGGCCGCCGATGAGGACGCGCGGCTTCTCGCGGTCGTCCAGGGCGGCGAGGGCCGAGTCGACGAGCCGCCGCTCGGAGCGGCCGTCGGAGGTGTCCATCAGGAACGTGCCGTTGGCGATGATCTGGAGCAGGTCGCCGTGACGGCGCAGGACCACCTCGCCGAAGGGGCCTTCGCGGCGATCGAGGACGACGGGTGGATCGGGGTGGTGCGGAGTCGTCATGGCCGCCATTGTGGCCGAAGGCCGGGGTGGCCCGCGGGTGTTTTCTGTGTCCCACGTCTCACATGGCGCTCGTCACAGAGGGTGAACCGAACCGGTCCGCGCCGCGTCCGGGGTGCCCACGTACTTCGCGTTCGTCAGCGGCGCCTCGATCCGCCAGCCCACGGACTCGTAGAGGAAACGCCCCTCCGGCGTGCACGCCAGGACCGCGCGGGTCGCGCCCTGGGCGTGGGCCGCCGACTCCAGCGTGCCCATGACCACGCGACCCAGGCCCTTGCGGCGGTGGCGCTCGGAGGTCTCGATCTGGTCGACGACGGCGCTCGCGCCGGTCGGGGCGACCTGGCCGCGCGCGGCGAACGCGCCGGAGGTGTCGGTGAGCAGGGCCCGGGTGACGCCGGCGCGGTTCCAGATGTGCCGGATGTAGCCGCTGGGGGCCGGCGGTGCGGCGGCCCCGGTCAGGTCCGTCGTCATCAGGAAGTCGTCCGCCCCGTACGCCTCCCACTCCGGGCCGAGCCACGGCAGGACCCGCTCCGGGTCGGCGAAGACCTTCAGATGGGTGCCGCGGCCGCGCGTGGACTCCGCGGCCTTGCGCACGGACTCCTCGGACACGGCCTCGTTGGTGGCGCCGATGACGTGCCGGCTCACGTGCTCCGGCAGGCCCACGTGAATCGTGTAACCCCAGGGCTCGACGAGCGGGGGAGCGGTGCCGCGCGAGGCGACCCAGCCGTCGATCCAGTTCCGTACGAGTTCCTCGCCCGTCATGCTCGCACGCTCCAATGTAATGGTCCCGTTCGCTTGAGGGGTATTACATACGGTGCGCTCTGGAGTCCGGTAGCCGTGATCGCTGACAGCGAACGCCCGTCGCGGAACATCTGGAGGGCGTCGTGCATTGAGTGCATGTAACTCAACTTGACTGCCAAAGGGGAGATCATGGCTTCGACGTCCACACCGCTCACCCTGCCCGTGCTGCCCCTCGACGACGAGGTCGTGCTGCCCGGAATGGTGGTGCCCCTGGACCTCAGCGACACCGACGTACGAGCCGCGGTGGAGGCCGCGCAGGCCGCCGCGCGTACTGGACCCAGCAAGCCGAAGGTGCTGCTTGTTCCGCGTATCGACGGCACATACGCGAACACCGGCGTGCTCGGCACCGTCGAGCAGGTCGGACGCCTCGCCGACGGCGACCCCGGCGCACTGATCCGCGGCGTCGGCCGCGTGCGCATCGGAGCCGGCACGACCGGGCCCGGAGCCGCCCTGTGGGTGGAGGGCCTGACCGTCGAGGAGGAGGTGCCGGACCCGCTGCCGGGAGCCGTCACCGAACTCGTCAAGGAGTACAAGGCGCTCGCCACGAACTGGCTGAAGAAGCGCGGCGCCTGGCAGGTCGTGGACCGCGTGCAGCAGATCGACGGCGTGTCCGCGCTCGCCGACAACTCCGGCTACTCGCCGTTCCTCACCACGGCCCAGAAGGTCGAGCTGCTGGAAGCGGCCGACCCGGTGGAGCGGCTGAAGCTCGCCACCCAGCACCTGCGCGACCACCTCGCCGAGCAGGACGTCGCGGAGTCCATCGCCAAGGACGTCCAGGAGGGCGTCGACAAGCAGCAGCGCGAGTTCCTGCTGCGGCGCCAGCTCGACGCCGTGCGCAAGGAGCTGCGCGAACTGAACGGAGAGAAGGACGACGGCGAGGAGTCCGACGACTACCGGGCCCGCGTCGAGGCCGCCGACCTCCCCGAGACGGTCCGCGAGGCCGCGCTCAAGGAGGTCGAGAAGCTGGAGCGCGCGAGCGACCAGTCGCCCGAGGGCTCCTGGATCCGCACCTGGCTCGACACCGTCCTCGAACTGCCGTGGAACGAGCGCACCGAGGACTCGTACGACATCCAGGGCGCCCGCGGCGTCCTCGACGCCGAACACGCGGGCCTCGACGACGTGAAGGAGCGGATCACCGAGTACCTGGCCGTGCGCAAGCGCCGCGCGGACCGCGGCCTCGGCGTGGTCGGCGGGCGGCGCGGCGGCGCCGTGCTCGCGCTCGTCGGCCCGCCCGGCGTCGGCAAGACCTCGCTCGGCGAGTCCGTGGCGCACGCGATGGGCCGCAAGTTCGTCCGCGTCGCGCTCGGCGGCGTCCGGGACGAGGCGGAGATCCGCGGCCACCGGCGTACGTACGTGGGCGCCCTGCCGGGCCGCATCGTGCGCGCCATCAAGGAGGCCGGGTCGATGAACCCGGTGGTCCTCCTCGACGAGGTCGACAAGGTGGGCTCCGACTTCCGCGGCGACCCGGCCGCGGCGCTCCTCGAAGTCCTCGACCCGGCGCAGAACCACACGTTCCGCGACCACTACCTGGAGGTCGAGCTCGACCTGTCCGACGTCGTCTTCCTGGCGACCGCGAACGTCCTGGAAGCGATCCCCGAGGCCCTCCTCGACCGCATGGAGCTGGTCCGTCTCGACGGCTACACCGAGGACGAGAAGGTCGTCATCGCCCGCGACCACCTGGTGCCGCGCCAGCTGGACCGCGCCGGGCTCGCCGCCGAAGAGGTCGTCATCGGCGACGACGCGCTGCGCAAGCTCGCCGGCGAGTACACGCGCGAGGCGGGCGTGCGAAACCTGGAGCGGTCCGTGACGCGGGTGCTCCGCAAGGTCGCCGCGCAGCACGAGCTCGGGGAGCGGGAGCTGCCGTTCACCGTCGGCGAGGACGATCTGCGTCCGCTCATCGGGCGGCCGCACCACGTGCCCGAGTCGGCGCAGGACCCGGCCGAGCGGCGCACCTCCGTGCCCGGCGTGGCGACCGGACTCGCGGTCACCGGGGCGGGGGGCGACGTGCTCTACGTGGAGGCGTCCCTCGCCGACCCGGAGACGGGCGCGGCGGGCCTGACCCTCACGGGCCAGCTGGGCGACGTCATGAAGGAGTCGGCGCAGATCGCGCTCTCCTTCCTGCGCTCGCACGGCGCCGAACTGGAGCTGCCCGTCGCCGACCTGAAGGAGCGCGGCGCGCACATCCACTTCCCGGCGGGCGCCGTCCCGAAGGACGGGCCGAGCGCGGGCGTCACGATGACGACGGCGCTGGCGTCGCTGCTGAGCGGACGCCTTGTCCGTACGGATGTGGCGATGACCGGTGAGGTGTCGCTGACCGGGCGTGTGCTGCCGATCGGCGGCGTCAAGCAGAAGTTGCTCGCGGCGCACCGGGCGGGGATCACGACCGTCATCATTCCGAAGCGGAACGAGGCGGATCTGGACGACGTGCCGGCGGAGGTGTTGGAGAAGCTGGACGTGCACCCGGTGTCGGATGTGCGGCAGGTGTTGGAGCTGGCGTTGGCTCCGGCGGATGTGGCGGTGCCGATCGCCGCGTGACCTGCGACGGGGGCGAGGTCTCGGGGCTCTGCCCCGGGACCCCGCTGCTCAATCGCCGCAGGGGCTTGAATGGCTCAGCCACCCCCTCAGCGTCGCCGTCACCCCCGCCTGGAAGCGGGTCTGGGCGTTCAGCATCGTCATCAGGCGGGTGATGCGGCGGCGCACCGTGTGGACGTGGACGTCCAGGCGGCGGGCCATCGCCTCGTCCTTGAGGCCCGAGGCGAGGAGGGTCAGGAGTTCGCGGTCCTCGTCCGTGATCTCGTCGGGGGAGTCCGCGCCGATCGGCACCGCCCGCTCCCACACCGCGTCGAACAGCGGGACGAGGGCGTGGCTGAGGAGCGAGTCGCCGACGACCAGGGCCGAGGCCGTCGGGTCCGCCGCGTCCGTCGGCGGGAGCAGGGTCACCCTGCGGTCCACCATGAACAGCTTCGTCGGCAGGTCCTTGCCGACCCGGATCTGGACGCCCTGCGTGGCGAGGTCGTTGAGGCCCCGCGCGCGCCCCGCGAAGGTCAGGCCCTCCCGGTCCACCACCACCCGCACCCGTGCCCCGCGCCGCACCGGCGCCGCCACGTCGAGCGGGGTCGGCATGCCGTCCGGTTGGCTGGAGGCGTACGGCGGACGGTCGAGCAGAGCGACCTCCGTGGTGGCGGAGGCCAGCATCGCCGCGACGCGCTCCGCGATGGCCCGCCCGCCGCGCACCGTCTCGATGCCCATCGCCCGGACGTCCGCGGGCGTGGCGGTCAGCAACCCGGCCGCCAGCCGGTCCACCGCCCCCGTCAGGTCCTCCAACTCGGCCGAGCGGCGCAGCAGTTCCGCCTGGTGCCGGTGGATCAGATTGCGCAGCGCCGTGGCGGGCGGCACCGCGAGCGGGAGGGCCGCGCCGTCCGGCGGCGGCAGCGTGCAGCCACGTTCGGCGAGGTGGCCGAGGGCGTCCGTGACCCGGCGCGCGGTCAGCCCGGTCGCGCGGGCGAGCGCCGCCCGCGAACCGAAGTCACCGGCGCCGAGCAGCGCTTCGTAGACCCTCAACTCGCTCTCGCCGAGGCCGAGTGCCTGCCACTGCGCGTCGTCGTGCCCAGCCGGTGTCATCCGGGGATTTTCGGCCGAACCCGCAGGCCACACAAGTGTGCACGTCCACAAGTCACCACCTGGAACGCATTGTTCAGGCGGGGGCCCCGGTATTTGCATGGCCGCATCCGACATCCGTTCATGCACCACCGGCACCGGAGGGGAACCGTGCGGACCTCAGGACGCAGACGTAGAGACAGCAGACCCGGCACAGCCGTCGGCCAGGGGGTGGCGGCCCTGCTCGCCGCCGCCGGGCTCATGGTGACCGGCATGCCCGCCGCCCACGCGGCGGCCCCGGCGAACCCCGTGGTGTCCGGAGGCGACACGGACACCCCGTCGCTCGTCACCGGGCTGCACGAGGAGGCCTCCGCCACCGAAAGCCCCGCCGACGCGGCGCGCGGCCACCTCGAGGCGAAGAAGGCCCGCTACCACATCGCCGACACCTCGGCGAAGGACCTGACGTCGCTGGGCACCGCCACGGAGAAGGGCGGCAAGGAGACCGTCCGGCTCCAGCAGAAGTACAAGGGCGTCGAGGTGCTCGGCGGCCAGTACGTGGTCCGGATGGAGAAGAAGTCCGGCAAGCGCACCGTCACCGGCACCTCCGGCAAGTACTTCACCGAGCTGAAGCTGGACACGGTCACCCCGAAGGTGTCCGAGAAGACGGCGATCCAGCGCGCCGTCGGCGCCGTCACCTCGCAACTCGGCGGCGCCCCGCTCCACGCCCCCGCCAAGGGGAGGAAGGCAGCCCCGCTCGACGGCAGGGTCACCGGCCTGACGATCCTGCCGAAGGGCGCCGGCGTGCTCGCCCGGCACATCACGGTGACCGGCGTGAACCCGGCGGACGGCACACCGGTCGAGCAGGAGGTGTACGTCGACGCGCGCTCCGGCTTCCCGCTGCTCCAGTACAGCTCCATCAAGACGTTCGGCGCGACGGGCGCGGTGGCGGGCGCCGCGGGCGACACCGGCACCGTCCCCACCGCCGACGGGGCCGCCACGGACTCCCAGCTCGTCGTCAAGGGCTCCGGCACCCGCTACAACGGCGAGAAGGCCGAACTCAACCTGTACCAGGGCGCCGACGGCGCCTACCAGATGTACGACTACGGCTTCCGGGACCCGGCCGACCCGTACCGCGGCCCCCTCCTCCAGACCTGGGACGCCCGCGGCATCGACGTCTCCAACGCCTCCGGCGTCTGGCCCTCCGGGGCCAAGATCTTCACGTCGGACACCCCGGAGCTGGGCGCGGACTTCACCAACTCCGGCGCGGTGGACGCCCACTGGGCCGCGAACAAGGTGTACGGCTACTACAAGGACCACTTCGGCCGTAAGGGCCTCGACGACAACGACGGGTTCATGTACTCGCTCGTCGGCGTCACCGCCAACGGGAAGGCGTACAACAACGCCTTCTGGGACGGCTCGAAGATGGTGTACGGCCAGGGCGGCGGCGACTACCGCACGTTCTCCGCCGACACCGACGTCGTCGGCCACGAGATGACGCACGGCGTCACCGAGCACACCGCGGGACTCGTCTACGCGGGCCAGTCCGGCGCGATCAACGAAGCGGTCTCCGACTACTTCGGCAACGCCATCGACCTGGAGGCCAATGCCCAGTCGATGGCCGACCCGGACTCGGGCCTGCTCGGCGAGGACCTGTGCACGACCCTCTCGCCGCGCGAGTGCGCCCTGCGCGACCTGAACAACGACATGACGACGTCGAAGGACCTCGTCGGCGCCTCGTACCGCGGTGACAACGGCGGCGTGCACCTCAACTCGCCGATCTTCTCCGGCGCGCTGTGGGACATCCGCAAGAGCTTCGGCGGCGACTTCGCCGACCGGGTCGTCTACCGCGCCCTGACCGCGTACATGACGCCGCTCGACGGCTTCACCGAGGGCCGCGCCGCGGTCGTCGCCGCCGCCAAGGAGCTGGGCGCCACCAAGGCGCAGGTCAAGACCGCAGAGGACGCCTTCGCCCGGCACGGCATCGTGCCCGGCTGGGAGTCGAAACTGGGCACCGACGCGGACACCCTGCTGTCCAAGGTCAACGTCGCGGGCACCGGAGTCGGCGCGGGCGGCGGCACGTACGCCGTCTCCCGCTCCAACGAGGACGGCAGCGAACCGTACTCGGTGTGGGTCGGCAGCAGCGACGGCAAGGGCACGCCGCACCAGGTGAGCCCCAACAACGGCAACTACAACGTCTACGCGTCCACCGACGGCAAGAACGTCGCCTGGGCCGAGTACGCCTCCGACGCCGTGAAGATCCACGTCCGCCCGGTGACCGGCGGCGTGGACAAGGTCGTCGACGGGATCGGCGCCAACCTGAGCTCGCTCACCCTGAAGGGCGACCTCATCGCCTACAGCTACACCAACCCCAAGTCGGGTGCTCCCCAGAGCCGCGCCGTGAACATCAGGACGGGCGAGGTCACCGAGCTCTCCAGCAACCCCGTCGAGGTCACCGTCCTGCCCTCGGTCCACGACGGCAAGGTCGCCTACGCGAAGATGTGGGCCGAGCCGGACGGCTACAAGCTGGGCGTCGAGGTACTCGACACCGCGACCGGCGAGAAGCAGCTGATGCCGATCGACAAGAACGCGGTGTACGCCCTCGGCCAGACCGCGTTCACCGACGACGGCGTCTTCTGGATCGAGGACAACGACGGCACCGACGCGGGCAGGGCCGCCGTGCTGCGCGCCGACCCCGACGGCACGAAGCGCACCACCGTCGTGCCGGAGTCCGGCGCGGGCTCGCTGTACGCGTACTCGCTGACGGCCTCGGACGACGCGGTGACCGTCACCGACCTGCCGCCCGCCACCACCTGGGACAACGCGACGCTGCCGAAGCTGTACCAGGTCGCGCCCGACGCCAGGGGCGGCGCGCAGCGCGTCTCCTGCAACCGGGGCGACCAGGTCTACCCGGCCGCGGACACCGGGCAGCGGGTCCTGTGGCTGGACGGCACCACCGGCTACACGAACCTCGTGAAGCGGGACAGGCCGGCCGGCAGGTGCTGACCGGGCGCCACTGAACGCGGCGGCCGGACTCCCGGAGGGGGGAGCCCGGCCGCCGTCCGCATCCGAGGGGCTCAGCCGTTGGCGAGCGCCACGACGCGGTCGAGGGCGCCGTTGAACTTGTTGTGGTCACCGACCGTGGGGCCCGACGACGTGTACTGCCACATCGTGTAATAGCCCCACCCGGCCGGGAGCGTGCCGACGGTGGAGGCGTACCGCGCGATCCACAGTGGGTTGTTCGCGGCGAATCCGCCGTAGTTGCCCGTGCACTGGGTCCACCAGCTGGTCGCCGTGTAGATGACGGCGTCGCGTCCCGTGCGGGCCTTGTACTGGTTCAGGAAGTCCCGGATCCAGGTGACCATGCCGCTCTGCGTCTTGCCGTAGCAGGCGGCGCCGTACGGGTTCCACTCGATGTCGAGCGCGCCCGGCAGCGTCTTGCCGTCCCTGGACCAGCCGCCGCCGTGGTCCACGAAGTAGTTGGCCTGCGTGGCGCCGCTCGTGGTGTCCGGGGTGGCGAAGTGGTACGCGCCGCGGACCATGCCGACGTTGTACGAGCCGTTGTACTGCTGGGCGAAGTACGGGTTCGTGTAGTACGTGCCTTCGCTGGCCTTGGTGTAGGCCCAGCGCACGCCGCTGTTCCAGAGCGTCGACCAGGCCACGTTGCCCTGGTGGCTGGAGACGTCGACGCCTTCGGTCTGTACGGCGCTGGTGCCGCCGCCGGGCGGCAGGGAGCCGACGCCGTCGTGCGCGGCGACCCCCATGCCCATGTGGGCCTCGCCGCGGGCGGGCGTGTCGGCGGCCTGCGCGGGGCCGGGCAGGGCGAGGAGGAGGGAGAGCGCGGCGAGCAGCGTGCCGGTGATTCCCAGGCGGGTGCTGCGTCTGCGACGGTTGGCGACAGGTCTGTGCACGGGCATGAGCGGCCTCCGAGAACGACGTGGGGTGACGTGCGGTGGCGCCGGTGCGCTTGATGGTGTGTGCATGCCACGGCTGGCAGCGGTAAAAACGCTACGCACGTAGACCCCCGGTGGGAAGAGGGGCCGGTGTGTGCCGTTGGTCTACTCCTGCGAAATACTGGTGGAACTGCGGTGATGACCGTGATGGGCGAAAACTTTCAGAGGTGCTGACGTGCGCGAAGACGGAAACGGCGGGCGGCGGGGCGCGGAGTCCGAACCGCGAACCGCCGCCGCGCCGACGGCTGTGGACGGCGAGTTCCTCGCCCTGGAACGCGAGTTGACCGTCTTTCTGCGCCGGGCCCGGGCCAACTCCGGCGAGATGGCCCGCGAGGTCCACCCCGACCTGGAACCGGCCGCGTACGGGCTGCTCGTCCGGCTGGCGGAGTGCGGGGCGCAGCGCGCCACCGAACTCGCCGGCTACATCGGCGTCGGCAAGGCGACGATGAGCCGCCAGCTGCGGGCCCTGGAGGAGCTCGGCTTCGTCGGCCGCGAGCCCGACCCCGCGGACGGCCGTGCCTGGCTGATCTCGCTCACCGAGTACGGGCGCGAGAACTTTCGGCGGGTGCGGGACGCGCGGCGGATGCGGTATGTGCGGCAGCTGGACGGGTGGGATCGCCGCGAGGTGGCGGAACTGGCGAGGTTGTTGCACCAGTTGAACGCCGGGGCCGAATAGTTTCGCCGCACCGGCGTTGCGGTCTCGGGGCTCTGCCCCGGACCCCGCGCCTCAATCGCCGGCGGGGCTTGAGAAGAGCTCCACGTACGCCACCGTCGCGTCGTCGTGGGTCTTGCTGCGGCGCAGGTAGGTGCGGGTCTCCGCGTCGGCGTCCTCCAGGGCGCGGACCCGGGACACCGTCGCCTCCGGTCCCTCCTTGCGGACGAGGGTGAACAGGTCCGTCCAGTCGCCCTCGTGGAACTTCTCCACCCAGCGCGTCACGCCGTCCGTCAGCGCGGCGAGCGCCCGCACCTCGCCGCGGGGGAGCGTGCCGGTCACCGCGCGGGCTGCCACCGACGGGTCGGCGGCGGCCGTGAAGAAACCGCCCTCCTTGTTGCGCACTGTGGCGTCGGCCACCTCGTTCGAGACGAGGTTGGCGCGCGGGACCCGGTCGAGGCGGTCGTCGAGCAGCGGCGTGACCGTTCCGTCGGGCGCCTCGACGAGCAACGCCGAGTCGGAGAGCACCAGATGCTCCACCCGCTCCGCGTCCCAGCGGGCGAGCACGACGGTCGCCTGCGGAGTGCGCGGGTGAGAAAGGTCACAGGTGCCCCGATGGGCGTCGGCGGTCCGGGCGATCGCCGCGGCGAGCACGTCGGTCAGGCTCATGTCCCGGCGCGAAACGGACAGTTCGGCCAGTGCGCCGCCGAGGTGCGCGGTGAACCAGGGGACGGAGTGCCGGCAGCCGTCGTCGCCGGCCGGGGGAGTGACCCCGTCGAGGACGACCAGTGATCCACCGTGCCCCGCGGCCGGTGCGGCCACCGATACGTAGTCCTCGTTCGGCCGCCCGGTGGCACCCGGCTCGGTGGTCAGTTCGATGCGCATGCGGTCAGTCTGCATGAGGCGCCCTCACGGAGCGCTGGGGCGCCGGGAGTTGGGGCGAGTCGTTCCGTAGGGATTCTGTGGAGATGATGCGGCGGGCCGAAGAACCCTGCTGAGCGCCGGTTTTGCGCGGAATGATCACCTCCGTCGGGGGTGTGGCGGGGCATCCTGCCAAAGGCCGTCGAAGACGTCCAACCGGCGCGCGGTTGACGGAGGGTGATCGCCGCCCGGGAACTTGCTCCCCAACTCCCGCTCGATGTTCACTCCTTCGGGTGGCGGGCGAGGTGATGGGCGCCCCCTGCTCACCGGCACTGGAAGGGTCAGGGGCCAGGCCAGAGGGTCACGGGTTGTTGACGCAGCGTCACCCGTACCCATGGGGTAGGACGAATCAGGAATGCGAGCATCAGTGGGGAACACCTCCGGCGGTAATGGGGCCAGTGGTCTTGGTGTGTCGGGTGATGTCGCACCGGGCCGGGCGCCCGAGGTGAGCCGCACGGGTTCCGGCCGGGGCAAGCGCGCCCGGGTCCGCAGCCGCTTGATCGTGGCGGTGGCCGTGGTCGCCGCCGCCGTCGTCGGCGCCGGGGCGCCCGTGATCGTCGGCGCCTCCGACCGCGTGGGCGAATCGCAGACCCTCGTGGACGACGCCCAGCAGACACAGCGCTCGCTCGCCCTGTCGCACGCGCTCGCCGACGAGCGGGACGAGGTCACCCGCTTCATCGCGGCGGGACGCCCCAAGGGCGAGGGCCTGAGCGAGGAGCGCGGGGCCCGTGTCGACCGGCAGGTCGACGAGCTGCGCGTGGACGCGCCCGCCCCGCTGCGCCACACCCTCGACGACGTCGCCGCCGTGCGCCGCTCCGCCCTCACCGGCAAGGGCTCGGCCCTGGAGGCGCACACCGCGTACTCCCGCTCCATCGGCGAACTGCACGCGCGCGCCGAGGCCCTGGCCGAGCGCATACCCGTGCGCGCGGGTTCGGGGGCGTACGCCCTCGCGGACCTGGACCGCGCCGTCGAGCAGGCGTCCGCCGCGCGCGGACTGCTGCTCGCCGCGCTCGCCGTGCCGAGCACCACCACGGCGACGCAGGTCGACCCGGTGACCGGTCTGCGCAAGCCCGTCGTCGGCGAGTCCGCGGCGACCCGCGGCCAGCGCGACGCGCTCAGCGCGGCGGGCCAGCGGGCCCGGGTGCGCGAGCAGGCCGCGCTCGACGACTTCCACGACTCGGGGACGGCCAAGGCCGTGGGCGGGTACGACTCCACGGTCACGGGCCCGGACGTCACGCGCGCGGAGACGTATCTGAAGCACCTCGCCGACGCCCCGACGCTGAGCGCGAGCGAGCTCCGCTACAACCCGAAGAGCGTCGAGGACGCCCTCACCGCCCGGATCGACCTCATGCGGGGCGCTGAGGCCGCGCTCGGGGACCAGCGGGTCAAGCGCCTGGAGCAGCTGCGCGACGACGACGTGACGGCGCTGGAGATCCGGATCGCGCTCGTCGGCTTCTGCCTGCTGGTGGCCGTCGGCGTGGCCATGGCGACGGCGCGCTCGCTGACCCACCCGCTCGCCGCGCTGCGCATCGGCTCCGCGCGCGTCGCGGGAGACCCCGCCGCCGAGGAACCGGTCAAGTACAAGGGCCGCAACGACGAGTTCGCCCAGGTCGTCGACTCCATCAACGCCCTGCACGCGCACGCCGTCTCGCTGCACGGCCGCATCGGCACCCTGGAGTCCGACCGCAAGCACCTCGTCGGCGAGCGCCAGCGGATGGCCGACGAGCGGGACCAGCTGCGCGGCGAACTCGCCGAGACGGTCCGCAAGCTGGAGCGCGTCAAGCACTCGATCCACGGGACGTTCGTCAACCTGGCGCTGCGCACCCTCGGCCTCGTCGAGCGTCAACTGGGCATCATCGAGGGCCTGGAGGAGCGCGAGCAGGACCCGGACCGGCTCGCCACGCTCTACAAGCTCGACCACTCCGCCACCGTCATGCGGCGGCACAGCGAGAACCTCCTGGTCCTCGCGGGCACCGAGCGCGGGCCGCAGCACGGCGGCTCGGTGGCCCTCGTCGACATGGTGCGCGCCGCCGTCTCCGAGATCGAGCGCTACGAGCGGGTGCGGATCGCCGCGCTGCCGCCGCACGCGCACATCGCCGGATTCGCCGCCGACGACCTCAGCCACCTCATCGCCGAACTCCTGGAGAACGCCACGTCGTTCTCGCCGCCGGACGCCTCCGTCGAGGTCTCCGGCTGGCTCCTGGAGAGCGGCTCGGTCATGCTCTCCGTGCAGGACGAGGGCATAGGGATGACCGACGACCGGATGCGCGAGCTGAACACGCGCCTGTCGTCGTTCACCGCCGAGGAGGCGCACGACCCGGAGGACGTCGACGGGTTCGGGCTCGGTCTCTACGTCGTCGCCCGCCTCGCGGTGCGGCACGGCGTACGGGTCCGGCTGCGCGAGCAGAAGCAGGGCGGGGTTGCGGCGGTCGCCGTGCTGCCCGCATCGCTCTTCGCCGCCGCGCCCGCGGCCTCGGTGCCGCCGGCCGTCCTGGTGCCCGGCGCCGCGCCCGCGGTGCGCCTCGCGGGCTCCGAGGCGGAGGCCAACTCCAACGAGCTGTACGGGCGCACGGAGCCGGAGCACGAGCTTCCGGTGCCTGGGGACCCGCTGATCGAGGCGGCCGAGCAGGCGGTGCGGGAGTCGGCGGAGCCGGCCGCGGAGTTCCCTGCGGAGGCGCCCTTCGAGGCCCCTGTCGAGGCCGCCTCCGAGGCCCCTGCCGAGGCTCCCGCGGAAACGACCATGGCGCTGGGCGCGCCGATCCCGCCGGAGCCGGAGCCGGAGCCGGTCCCGGAGCAGCTGATCCCCGAGCCCGAGCCCGAGCCGGTCCCCGAGCCCTTCGCCGAGGTGCCGCACCCGCGCGCGCCGCGCGACGAGCACGACGGGCCCGCGGGGCACCCGGAGCAGCTCGACACCCGGTTCGACCAGCCGCTCGACCCGCAGCCCGCGCCGGAGCCGGCCCCGGAGCCCGAACCGGCCGAGCGCGTCACCGCGAAGGGACTGCCCAAGCGCACCCCGAAGGTGGCCGCCCCCGCCTCCGCCCCGAAGCCGCGCACCGGCTCCGTGGACGCGGACGCGCTGCGCCGCAAGCTCGGCGGGTTCCACCGCGGCGCGACCGCGGGCCGCCGTGACGTGACGGCGGAGCTCGCGGACAACCCTGGACGTAGAAGTGAAGCCGAGGGGGACACAGCCGAGGAGGCAAGCAGTTGACTGCGCCCACCCCTGCACTCAACGGACCAAAGGGACTGAACGGTCTCAGTAGCGAGGCACGCAATCTGCACTGGCTGCTGACCGACCTGGTCGAGGAGGTGCCAGGTCTGCAGTCCGTCGCGGTCGTCTCGTCCGACGGACTGCTCCTGCTCTCCTCCGACCCCGGTCGGCACGACACGGCCCCGGTGACCGACGCGAGCAAAGGCCCCAAAGGGTCGAGCGCCGACCTGGCGGCCATCGTGGCCGGGCTCGGCTCGCTCACCATCGGCGCCGCCAAGCTGATGGACGGCGGAGGCATCAAGCAGACGATGGTCGCGATGGACGAGGGAAGCCTCTTCGTCATGTCGATCAGCGACGGCTCCCTGCTCGGCGTGCACGCCTCCGCGGACTGCGACATGGGCGTCATCGCGTACCACATGGCGCTCTTCGTCGGCCGTGCCGGGCACGTCCTGACGCCCGAACTCCGCAGCGAGCTGCGCCAGTCGATGGAGGCCACCCGATGACCCCCGGCACTTCAGGCAGTGCACACAGTACGAACGGCACGAGCAGGACCTACGGTTCGAGCAGGCTCCCCGTGCGCGGCGGCGACCGCAGGCCCGCCCGCGTACGCCCCTACTCGCTGACCGGCGGCCGCACCCGCTTCGGCCATGTGCTGCTCGTGGAGACCTTCATCTCCAGCACCGCGGCCATCGAGGCGCCCGAAGAGCGCCCCGAGCTGGGCAAGGGCGGGCTCGCCGGGATCATGCCGGAGATGCGCGCCATCGTCGCGCTGTGCCGCCGCATGCGTACGGTCGCCGAGATCGCCGCGCTGCTCAAGATGCCGCTCGGCGTGGTGCGCGTGCTGCTCAGCGACCTCGCCGACCAGGGAAAGATCCGTGTATACGGAACCGGCCACGGCCCAGGACAGCCGGACCGGGCGCTCCTCGAAAGGGTGTTGAGTGGACTCCGCCGCCTCTGAACTGCTCGGCGAACTGCCCATGGAAGACGAGCAGTTGCAGGCCTGGCAGACGGACAGAACCCGGGCCCCCGTCGCCACGAAGATCATCGTGGCGGGCGGCTTCGGCGTCGGCAAGACGACCCTGGTGTCCGCCGTGTCCGAGATCCAGCCCCTCGAGACCGAGGCGCTGATGACGCAGGCGAGCGAGGAGACCGACGACCTCACCGCGACGCCCGGCAAGTCGACGACCACGGTCGCCATGGACTTCGGCCGCATCACGCTCGACGACGACCTGGTCCTGTACCTGTTCGGCACGCCGGGTCAGCAGCGGTTCTGGTTCATGTGGGACGACCTGGTGCGCGGCGCGATCGGCGCGGTCGTGCTCGCCGACACCCGCCGCCTGAAGGACTGCTTCCCCGCGCTCGACTACTTCGAGAGCTGCGGACTGCCGTACGTCGTGGCCGTCAACCACTTCGACGACACCGAGGAGTTCGCGCCCGACGACGTACGGGAGGCGCTCACCGTGCCGCCGCACGTACCGGTGCTGATCATGGACGCGCGGCGCCGCATCGCGGCGATCGAGACGCTCCTGGCGCTGGTCGGCCACGCCCTGGACGCGACCCCCGAGTAGTCGCGCGGGCTCCGTGCCCGCATAGTGGTCAAGCCCCGCCCCCCACACATTAGTTACGGCAGTTAAGGCAGTCTCATATGTCGCGGAAGATACTCGTCGTGGGAGCCGGTCAGTCCGGCCTCCAGCTCGCCCTCGGCCTGCAGACCCAGGGGTACGAGGTCACCCTGATGTCCAACCGCACCGCCGACGAGATCCGTTCCGGGCGGGTCATGTCGACGCAGTGCATGTTCCACACGGCGCTCCAGAACGAGCGTGACCTCCAGCTGAACTTCTGGGAGTCGCAGGCCCCGCGGATCGAGGGCCTCGGCGTCTCGGTGGCGGCCCCCGGTTCGCACGACCCGGGCCCCACGCAGCGCGCCATCGACTGGGTCGGCCGGCTCGACGGCTTCGCGCAGTCCGTCGACCAGCGCGTGAAGATGGCCGGCTGGATGGAGACGTTCGCGCAGCGCGGCGGGCAGCTCGTCATCCATGGTGCGGCGGTCTCCGACCTCGACTACTTCTCGCGGACCTACGACCTGGTGCTGGTCTCGGCCGGCAAGGGCGAGCTGGTCTCGATGTTCGGCCGGGACGCCTCGCGGTCCCCGTACACCGAGCCGCAGCGGGCGCTCGCCGTCGCCTACGTCCACGGCATGGGCGTGCGCCCCGAGCACCCGGACTTCGACGCGGTGCGCTGCAACCTGGTGCCGGGGGTCGGCGAGCTCTTCGTGATGCCCACGCTGACGACCTCCGGCCGCGCGGACATCCTCTTCTGGGAGGGCATCCCCGGCGGTCCGCTGGACGCGTTCAAGGGCATCAAGGACCCCTCCGAGCACCTGGCGCTCACGCTGGAGCTGATGGAGAAGTTCACGCCGTGGGAGTACGCGCGCGCCACGAAGGTCGAACTGACCGATGCGAACGGTACGTTGGCGGGCCGCTACGCCCCGACGGTCCGCAACCCCATCGGCCGGCTGCCCTCGGGCGGCGCGGTGCTCGGCGTCGCGGACGTGGTCGTCGCGAACGACCCGATCACCGGGCAGGGCTCCAACTCGGCGTCCAAGTGCGCCGCGTCGTACCTCGACTCGATCGTCTCCCACGGTGACAAGCCGTTCGACGAGGAGTGGATGCAGGCGACGTTCGACCGGTACTGGGAGACGGCGCAGCACGTCACGAAGTGGACGAACACGATGCTGCAGGCTCCGCCGGAGCACGTCCTGAACCTGATCGGCGCGGGCGGCCAGCTCCAGCCGGTCGCCGACCGCTTCGCGAACGGCTTCAACGACCCGTCGGACTTCGAGAACTTCTTCTACGACCCGGCCAAGACCCAGGCCTACTTGGACTCCTTGACGTCCTGACCCGCTCCGGCGCAGCGCCCATTGCACGGCGCTGCGCCCCTCCGGGGGCGGTCCGACGGTGCCCCGGGGCGTGTTCCGGTTGGGGTCGGCCGTGGTGAGGTGCTCGGGGCCGCGCTCCGACGACCTGGCACGCCACCGCTTGCGGTGCGGTCTGCCTTCACCTCGGCTCACCGCCCGCTCCGGCCGCCCGCGTCGCGCCCGTTCCGCCGCTCATCTCCCACCCACCCGCCCCCTCCGGGGGCTTCGGCCCCCCCCGTGGCGCGGGGTGTTGGGCGCCCCCGTCTGATTGCGGTCGACGCCCTGCTGCCGGCCCTTGCCTGCGCCGAGGCGCTGCGCCCCTGCGGAACGCCCGGCTTGCCCGACCGCCGGTCGGCTTCGCCGCTCGCTCCGGTCACCCGCGGCGTGCCCGTTTCTCCAGGTCGTCTGCCACCCACCCGCCTCCTCCGGAGGCGTAGGTCCGGCGTGGTGTGGCCGGCCGGTGTCGGGGCGTGTTGTCAGGTGGCGGCGCCGAAGCCGTGCAGCAATGTGTCGACGACGCGCGTGGCGAGGGCGTCGAGGGCCGCGTCCGTGTCCGGGGCCTGGCCGGCCGCCTCGTGGATGAGGGCGTAGTAGACGCCCCGGGCCCAGTCCAGGTCCGTGTCCGGCCGTAGGACACCGGCGTCGCGGAGACGTACGAACAGCCGCGCGCACTGGTCCAGTACGTCGGCGTGGACCCGGGCGACCTCGGGCGCGTCCGTGGGCAGCGCCCCCATGGCGAACCCCCAACCGATCTTCACGCGCAGCACGTTCGCGGTGACCTGGTAGAGCGCGACCGCGGGCGGCGAGGTCTGCGGCCGCGCCGCTTCGACCGCTTCGTGGAACCGCTGCGTCGCCCACGCGGCCAACGCCGCGACCAACGCCTCCCGGGACGCGAACCGCCGATGCACGGTGGTGCGCGCGACCCCGGCGGCCTCCGCGATCTGCTCCATCGTCGCCGCCGGGTTGGCGGAAAGCACCCGCTCCGCGGCTTCAAGGATGGCGCGCACCGTCCGCTCGGTGTCCGCGCGCAGGGGTTTCGATGAGGTGGGCAGCGCCATGGCCGGTTCCTTACGACTGGTCGACGATCCCGTCAGAGTACGTCAGTGAGGCAACTCGCCAACTACTTGCGACAGTCATGTTGCATGTCTTAGGTTCTGTGCGTCAGGCAAGTCGCGTCCAGACGTGGAGGGCACCATGGACCTGCAGTTGAACGGCAAGACCGCCCTGGTCACCGGGGCCAGCCGGGGAATCGGGCTGGCCGTAGTCCGAGCCCTGACCGCTGAGGGCGTGCGCGTTGTCGCCGCCGCCCGCAACCCCACCGCGGAACTGGCGGCGGCCGGGGCGAAGGCGGTGGCCGTCGACCTGTCCGACCCCGCCTCGGCCGAGCACGTGGTCGCGGAGGCCGTCGCCGAGTTGGGCGGCCTCGACATCCTGGTCAACAACGTCGGAGGGGGCGACGGCGGCCTCAACGGCGGCTTCCTGGACCTGACCGACGCGCATTGGGCGCAGGTGCTGGACCTGAACTTCCTCGCCGCCGTCCGCGTCACCCGCGCCGCGCTGCCCGCGCTGACGGCAGCCCGGGGGTCGGTGGTCAACGTGTCCTCGATGGGTGCGCGCGTCCCGCACAGCGGCCCCGTCGCGTACACCACGGCCAAGGCGGCCCTGACCGCCCTCGGCAAGGCCCTGGCAGAGGAGTTCGGCCCACGAGGGGTTCGGGTGAACACGGTCTCGCCGGGGCCGGTCCGCACCGACATGTGGGAGAGCCCGACCGGCTACGGTGCCGAACTCGCCGCCGCCATGGGCGTACCCCATGCGGATCTTCTCGCCGGGTTGCCCGGGGCGACCGGCATGCTGATCGAGCGGCTCGTCGAGCCCGACGAGGTCGCGGCGCTCGTCGCCTACCTCGGATCACCGCGTGCCGCGGCGACCACCGGCACCGATCACCTCGTCGACGGCGGCGCGGTCAAGACGGCCTAGGCGTCGTGCCGTTCGCCATGGGGGGGCGGCGGGGGAGCGGTCCACGCCGACCCGCTACTGCCCCGGTGCCCCCGCCGCCCCATACCCCGCGTCGTCCCCCGCCCCCGCCCCCTCCGGCAGCACCGGCGCCCGGTAGCCGGGCATCGATGGCGCGCCCCGGTCAGGGCGGACCGCGCCGAGGAGGGGGTTGGCGGCGATGGGGGAGACCTTGACCTTGGCGCCGGGGCGCGGGGCCTGGACCACCATGCCGTCGCCGAGGTACATCGCCACGTGCGTGGCCTTGGGGAAGTAGATGACCAGGTCGCCGGGCCGCAGCTCCGACATGGGGACACGGGGCAGCGAGGCCCACTGTTCCTGGGACGTCCGCGGGATGACCCGCCCCGCATGCGCCCACGCCTGCGACGTGAGCCCCGAGCAGTCGAAGGAGTCCGGCCCCTCCGCCCCCCAGACGTACGGTTTGCCGATCTGCCGGACGGCGTAGGAGAGCGCCTCGTCACCCGCCTCCGACGGCGCCCGGCCCGTCGAACTCAGCGCCCCGGAGGCCATGAACGCCTGCTGAGCCCTCGTCGTCCCCTGCGCCTCCAGCCGCGCCACCTCCGCGAGCTGGTCGGCGGTGAGGGAGGCGAGCAGCTCCTCGACCTCCTTCAACCGGTCCTGCACCGCGTCCCGTTCCTTCTTCTGCCGTTCCGCGAGCCGCAACTGCGCGTCCAGCGCGCCCCGCGCCTTCGTCGCCAGCGCGTCGGCCTTCTTCTCCCGGCCCGTGAGCCGGTCGACCGTGGCCTGCCGCTCACGCGCGGCCCGCCGCATCACATGCCCCTCGTCGAGCGCCCGCTGCGGATCGCGTGCGAGGAGGAGCCGCAGGTACGGGGAGAACTCGCTGCGCCCCTGGTACTGCTCGCGCGCGAGCCGCCCGGCGTCGGTCCTGCTGCTGTGCAGCGACGACCGCGCGGCGGCCAGCTTCTTCGCGAGTCCGTCCGCGTCCTTGCGGCGCTTCTTCAGCGCCTCCTCCGTCGCGTTGTACGTCTCCGTGGCCGCCTCGGCGTCCTGGTACAGGCGCTGGAGGTCCGAGAGGAGGTCGGCGACGGAGCGCGTCCCGCCGGGACCTGGCCGCGGCTCGGGACCCGGCGCCGCACCCGCGGGCAGCGGCGCGAGCAGCGCGCCCGTGACGGCCGCCGTGCACACCCACCGCACCAGCCTGCCTGACACCTGATCACCTCCGGTGCGGGACAACCCCTGTGCCCCGCACCGTGAACATGAACAGAAAGGCGGGCCGCCCACCCGCCGGGCTGCTCGCTTCGGCGCAACCCCGCCACCCGTCCGGTGCCCGCCCGGCGAGCCGCCTTTACGCCTCCGGCGACCGGTTCCTCGACCACGGCCACCTGACCGTCCGCCCGGTGTTCCCGTCCGGCGCGAACACGTAGCGCCACTTCGCCACGAGCTGCACCCGCTTCCCGCTGGGCGCGGCCTCCCTTACGTACACGAGCACGGCGTCCGCCACCGGCACCTTGTACACCTTGGGCGGATTCCCGGTGGCGGTCACGAACACGGGCAGCACCCGCCCGTCGAGGGGCCCGCCGACAAAGGGAACGTCTTCGCTCTTCACACGACCAGTGTCACGCACAGCGCCGCACAGCCATCACCCACAGCGGTCACGCAGTACGCCGCACACCCGCTCACAACAACCGCGCCGCATCCCCCACCACCGGCAGCACCCGCCGCGCCAGTTCCCCCACCGGGCCCTCCGGCGACTCCAGCGCGAGCGCGTACCGCACCACGTCCGCGGTCTGCGGGTCGCGGCCCGCCGTCGCCGTCAGGACCGCCATGAACTGGTCGACGAGCCCGTCGCGCAGCTCGTCCAGCGGTGGCTGCTTGTCCTCGTCGAGCCAGATCAGGGACGCCGCCTCCACCGCCGTGATCCACATGCGGACCGTCATCCGCAGCCGCGGCCCCGGAGCGGCCTGCCCGAGGTGGCTGAGGACGTGCTCGGCGGCGGCCCTGCGCACCCCGTCGACGATCGCCGTCGTACGGGAGGTCTCCACCACGCTGCCGCCCTGGAGCAGCGCCGCGAAGCCCATGTCGTGCTGGTCGACGAAGGCGAGATAGCGGTCGAGCGCGTGCGTGAGGCGGGCCGTGAGCGGGCCCTCGGCCGGCTCGGCGAAGCACTGCTCCAGTTCCTCGGCGGCGGAGCGCAGCGCGGCCTCGTACAACTGCTGCTTGCCGCCGGGGAAGTAGCGGTAGACGAGCGGCCGGGACACCCCGGCCACCTCCGCCACGTCGTCGAGCGAGACGTCCTCCGGGGCCCGGTGCGCGAACAGCGACAGCGCCGATTCGAGCAGCTGCGCCCGCCGCGCCTCGACGCTGAGCCGCCTGTAGGCGGGCGTGCCGGTGGCCGAGGTCATGCTCCGAAGCGTAACCGTCACCGCGCCCGTACGGTCTAGGCCAGAAGTCCCGAGGACCGCCACATCCTCCGGCCGACGCCGCGCAGCACGCCGATGTCGTCGAGGAAGTCGGTCAGCCGCTTGGCCCCGGTCTGCATGACCTCGCGGCGGTGGCCGCTGGCCTTGACCTGGGCCATGGCCTCCTTCTTGTCGAGGCCCACGTTCTCGTACACCTGCGGGTTGATGAACGCCACGGAGAAGACCCGCGCGAACTCGCCCGACGTCAGCCGCGTGAACTCCTGCGACCAGCGCGGCGCCGTCACCATCTGGCGCCGCAACTCCTCGCGCGCGTACCGGACATGGCGGGCCTCCTCCACGACATGGATGCGCGTCACGCCGCGGACCAGCGTCTGGACGCGCTCGTCGGGGAACGTGAGCCGCTGCATCCAGTCGAGGACCTCCTCGCCGAGCAGCGTCGCCGTGAACGAACCGGGCGTGGTCGAGATCGTCTTGAAGAGGCGGCCGAGGTTGTGGTGGACCGGCGCCACCGGGTACCAGGGCGTCTCGCCGCGCTGGATCAGCCGCGCGAACATCTTCGAGTGCCGGCACTCGTCCTCGATCTCGGTCAGCGCGTACCGCACGTGCGCGCTCGTCGCCGCCTTGTCGTAGACGTGCCGGACAAGGAGCTGCATCAGGATCAGCTCGAACCAGATGCCGAGCGAGGCGAGCGCCGCCGCCTCGTGCTGCGACAGCCTGATCCGCTGCTCCTCGCTCATCCGCTTCCAGAGCGGCGTGCCGTACAGGGACACCAGCTCGGGCGGCCAGAACCACTTGCCCTCTTCGAAGGGAGCGTCCCAGTCCAGCTCCTTGTCCGGGTCGAAGGAGTGCTTGGCGGAAGAGTCGAGCAGCCGTGCGGCCACCTGCTCGCGGTCCTTGAGCAGACCGAGCGCGTCGCGCAGCCCGGCCAGCGCGTCGGCTTCCGTCATGGTCGTCATGGCTGTCCCCACCTCGTCGTACGGGTGTGCGTCGGGCGGCCGCCGGTTACCGGCGGTCACGCCGCCTCCGCTCTTATGAGACTGCGCGTCAGCAAGCCCGTCAATCCCTTGCGCACGACTCCGCCCGACTTGTTGACCGCGCGTCTACCACCGTGTGAGCCTGCCAACATGGCGACGCATGAGCTGTACACCAAGGCCCCCAATGGGTCCAACTGGCAAGTACCGTCCGCCAGTTCGGCTCGCCTCAGCTGGGAATACGACGACGGGCGCGACCGCCTCCTGTCCCTGTACCAAAAGGGCAAGGACAAGCAGTGGGACGGCGCCAAGCGCATCGACTGGGACCTGGAGGTCGACCCGTACGACCCCCTCGGCACCCCCGACGACGCGCTGGCCCTCTACAACACGCCCTACTGGGCGAAGATGACCGACAAGGACAAGGCCGAGCTGCGCAAGCACTCCGCCTCCTGGCAGTTCAGCCAGTTCCTGCACGGCGAACAGGGCGCGATGGTGTGCGCCGCGCGGATCGTGGAGTCCGTCCCCGACCTCGACGCCAAGTACTACTCGGCGACGCAGACCATGGACGAGGCGCGGCACGCGGAGATCTACGGCCGCTTCCTGCACGAGAAGCTCGGGATGCTGTACCCGATCAACGACAATCTCCAGTCCCTGCTGGGCGATACGCTCCGCGACTCCCGCTGGGACATGCCGTACCTGGGCATGCAGGTCCTCATCGAGGGCCTCGCCCTCGCCGCGTTCGGCCTGCTCCGCGACACCACCGACAAGCCGCTGCCCAAGCAGATCCTCGCGTACGTGATGCAGGACGAGGCCCGGCACGTGGCCTTCGGGCGGATGGCGCTGCGCGACTACTACAAGCAGCTCAGCGACGCCGAGCTCCGCGAGCGCGAGGAGTTCGTCATCGAGGGCTGCTACCTGATGCGCGACCGGTTGCGCGGCATCGAGGTCCTGGAGAACTTCGGCATCCCCAAGGCCGACGCCGAGAAGTACACGGAGCAGTCCGAATTCCTGGCGATGTTCCGGCAGTTGCTGTTCTCGCGGATCGTCCCGTGCGTCAAGGACATCGGCCTGTGGGGCAAGCGCCTCCAGCAGGCCTACGTCGACATGGGCGTCTTCGACATGGGCAACTCCAACCTCGACCTGCTCATGGCCCAGGACGAGGAGATCGCCGAGAAGCTCGACGCGGAACGCTTCGCGGCGGAGGAGCAGGCGCGGGTGGCGGAGGTGGCGGAGGCGGTCGAGGCCGGCAAGTCAGTCTGAGCCCAGCACGGCTTCCATCACCGACTTGGCGATGGGCGCCGCGCTGCCCCCGCCACTGATGTCGTCGCGGTTCGCGGACGCGTCCTCGACGACCACCGCGACCGCGACCTTCGGCGTGGCCGCGTCCTTCGCCTTGGCGTAGGAGATGAACCAGGCGTACGGGGTGCCCTCGTTGTTCTCGCCGTGCTGCGCGGTGCCCGTCTTGCCGCCGACCGTGGCGCCGGAGATCCGCGCTCCGGTGCCCGTCCCCTCGGAGACGACGTCCTCCATCATGGTCTGCAGCTGCGTCGCCGTGTACGGGGACATGACCTGCTTGTAGGTGTCGTTGCCGGTCTCCGAGACGGTGTCGCCGTCGCTGTCCGTCGTCCTGTCGACCAGGTGCGGCTTCATCAGCGCGCCTCCGTTGGCGACCGCCGACGACACCATCGCCATCTGCAGCGGCGTCGCTGCGGTGTCGTACTGGCCGATGGAGGAGAGCGCCAGCTGCGCGTCGTTCATGTCGGTGTCGAAGTTCGACTTGGCGGCCGTCATCGGGACCTTGATCCCGCTGTCGTTGAAGCCGAAGTTCTCCGACATCTTCACCATGGCCGAGAGCCCGGTCCGCACCCCGAGGTTGGCGAAGACGGTGTTGCAGGAGACCCGCAGCGCGTATTCGAGCGTCGCGTCCTTGCAGGCGGCCGACGAGGACTCGTTCGTCAGCTGCGTCGTCGTGCCGGGCAGGGTGTACGGGGACGGGGTGTCGGTCGACGTGTTGATGCCGTCGACGACGCTGTTCTCCAGGATCGCGGCCGCTGTGACGACCTTGAACGTGGAGCCGGGCGGATACGTCTGGCGCAGCGCCCGGTTGAGCATCGGCTGTTCCTCGGACTTGTTCAGCGCGTCCCACGCCTCGACCGAGGAGGAGTCGGTGCCGGCGATCCTCCCGGGGTCGTACGAGGGCGTGGAGACCAGCGCCAGGATCTTCCCGGTGGACGGGTCGATGGCCGCGACCGCGCCCTTCTTGCCGCCGAGCCCGGAGTAGGCGGTCTGCTGCGCGCGGGCGTTGATCGTGGTCTTCACATTGCCCCCGGCGTTCTGGGCGCGCGAGATCTCGTTCCAGAACGGGACGGGGGAGAGCATCGGGTCGGTGCCGGAGAGGATCTCGTCCTCGGCGCTCTCGACGAACGTCGTGCCGTACGTCTGCGAGGCGTAGCCGGTGACGGGGGCGTAGAGCGGCCCGTTCTTGTACGTCCGTTCGTAGCGCAGGGACTCCCCGGTGTCCTTGGAGCCGGTGACCGACTTCCCTTGTACGAGGATGTCGCCACGCGGCTGCCCGTAACGTTCGATCGTGGAGCGGCGGTTGGCCGAGTTGTCGTCGAGCTTGTCGGCCTGGAAGAACTGGATGCGGGCCGCGTTGAGCAGCAGCGCGACCAGCAGGATCAGGCAGAAGACCGAGGCCCGGCGGATGTACTTGGTCACTTGGCGCCCTCCACGGGTTCCGGGGCGTTCCCGGGGGACTCGGGCAGCAGCTGGCTCCGGGCCCGGTCGCTGACCCGGATGATGATCGCGACGATGATCCAGTTGGTGACGAGGGACGAACCGCCCTGCGCGAGGAACGGCATCGCCATGCCGGTGAGCGGGATGAGCCCCATCACGCCGCCCGCGATGACGAAGACCTGCAGCGCGACGATCGAGGCGAGCCCGATGGAGAGCAGCCGGCCGAACGGATCGCGCAGCGCGAGCCCCGCCCGGTAGCCGCGCTCCACGAGCAGCGCGTACAGCAGGAAGATCGCGGTGAGCCCGGCGAGGCCCAGCTCCTCGCCGGCCGTCGCCAGGATGAAGTCGGACTTGGCGGCGAAGCCGATCAGGATCGAGTGGCCGAGCCCGAGCCCGGTGCCGAGCATGCCGCCCGCCGCGAAGGCGAACAGCGACTGCGCGAGCTGGCTGGCGCCCTGACCGGCGTCGATGGAGGCGAAGGGGTGCAGCCAGTCCTCGACGCGGCTGTGCACGTGCGGCTCGAAGGAGGCGACGATGACCGCGCCGACGGCCGCGAGCACGAGCCCGATGGCGATCCAGCTGCCGCGGCCCGACGCCACGTACAGCATGATCACGAACAGGCCGAAGAAGAGCAGCGAGGTGCCGAGGTCCGTCTCCAGGACGAGGACGCCCACCGTCATCAGCCAGATCACCAGGATCGGCGCGAACACCCGCATCGTCGGCAGCTGGAAGCGCCAGATCCGCTTGCCGGTGTACGCCAGGGCGTGCCGGTTGGCCGCGAGATAGCTGGCGAAGAAGATCGCGAGCAGGATCTTGGCGAACTCGCCGGGCTGGATGGAGAAGCTGCCGATCCGGATCCAGATCCGGGCGCCGTTCACGGCGGGGAAGAAGATCGGCAGGATCATCAGGACCAGAGCCGTGACGACGCAGATGTACGCGTATCTCTGCAGCACCCGGTGGTCGCGCAGGAACAGCACGGTGAGGATGAACAGGGCCACGCCGAGCGTCGACCAGATCAGCTGGGTGGGCGCCGCCTGGTCGCTCGGCGTCTCCAGGTCGAGCCGCCAGATCAGTACCAGTCCGAGCCCGTTGAGCAGCACCGCGATCGGCAGCACCAGCGGATCGGCGTACGGGGCGCGGAACCGGACCACGAGGTGGGCGACGAGCGCGAGCGCGCCGAGCCCGGCGCCGTAACTCAGGGCGCCGCCCGGGACCCTGCTGTCCTTGGCGAGGCCGACGTCGATGTACCCGTAGACGCTGAGCAGCACGGCCACGACGAGCAGGGCCAGTTCGGTCCCCCGGCGCCGGGGGACGCGCACGGCGGGCACCGCGGAGGAGGTGCTGGTTCCCGAGGTACCCGATGATCCGGTCATACCGGGAACGTAGCAAGCAAGTACCCGATATCAGGTCATGTCAGCACCAGCGCGGCACGGCGCCGATGTTCTGGATGTACTTCGCCGAACCCCACGCCCAGGTGCCGTCGGTGAGCAGGTACCAGTACGAGTTCCCGCCGACGCTGTCGCCCGAGGTCTTGCAGAAGATCGGGACGATCGCGCGGTACGGCTCGGAGCGGACGACCTTGGCGCCGCGGGTCGGGGCGTCGCGCAGCAGCAGGCCCGACTTGGCGGTGACGCGGCCCTTGTAGACCGGCGGCTTGTCGCCGCCGGGCGCGCTGCTCTGGGCGGCGGCGGGGACGGCCGCGGTGGCGACGAGGGCGGCTGCGGCGACGCCTGTGCTGAGGCGGGTGGCGAGGGACATGCGGGTACTCCTGTGGTGGGGGAGAGGAGCAGGATGGGCGCCTTGAATGCCCGGTTTCACACTAAAAGCGGCACGCAGGGCACGCAAAAGGTCACTCTCCGCTACGGAGCCTCGGGCTCGGTCCCCTCGTGCGGCAGCGTCAGCGTCGCCACCGCGCCGCCGTCCGGCGCGTTCGCGAACTCGAGGCGCGCGCCCAGGACTTCGGCCTGCCCGAGCGCGATGGTCAGGCCGAGCCCGTGCCCGCGGGCGCCGCCGTCGGTGCGGAAGCGCTGCGGCCCGTGCTCCACGAGATAGCCGGGATAGCCCGCGCCGTGGTCGCGCACCGTGATCACCGGCCCGTCCACGGTCAGGGTGACCGGCGCGGCGCCGTGCCGGTGCGCGTTCGACACCAGGTTGCCGAGGACCCGCTCCAGGCGCCGACGGTCCGTCAGCACACAGACGTCCCGCACGAGATCGACCTCGGTGTCCGTGCCGGACGCCCGCACCACCCGCTCGGCCACAGGGCCGAGCCGGTTCTCGTCCAGGTCGAGGCGCTCGCTGCGCGCGTCGAGCCGCGAGATCTCCAGCAGGTCCTCGGTGAGCGTGCGCAGCGCGGCGACCCGGTCCCGCACCAGCTCCGTGGGCCGCCCCGGCGGCAGCAGCTCGGCGGCCGCGTGCAGCCCGGTCAGCGGCGTGCGCAGCTCGTGCGCGACATCGGCGGTGAACCGCTGCTCGGTCAGGATCCGGGCCTGCAGCGAACCCGCCATGCTGTCGAGCGCGCCCGCCACATCGGCCACCTCGTCGTGGCGCCGCCCCGGGTCCTTCGTCCGGGGGTCGTCGACCCGCGCGTCCATGTCGCCCGCGCTGATCCTGCGCGCCACCCGCGCCGTCGCGTGCAGGCGCCGCGTCACCCGGGTCACCGCGAACGCGCCGACCAGCAGCGTCGCCCCGATCGCGAGCACGGACGAGGTGAGGATCGCCCCGTCGAGCCCGTCGATGGTGCGCCGGCCCTGCGTGAAGTCGACCCGCACCGCGAGGGCCCGGTGGGTGGCCGCGGGGCCCGCCGCCCACATCGTCGGCCGCTCCCCGCGCGTCGCGATCATCGTGCCGCGCTCCCCGCGCGCGGCGAGGGCGCGCAGCTCGCCGGGCAGGCCCGGCGGATCGAGGCCCGCGCCCGGCGCGAGCCTGCCCCCGGCCTCGTACCGCTTGGTGGTGGACTTCAGGAGGGTGAGCGCGCGCTCGCGGGCCTGCCCCGTCGTCTGGTCGGTGACCGAGACATGCACCAGGACGCCGAGCAGCGCGGCGAGCGCACAGCACATCACGGTGATGAACACGGTCGCCTTCCACGTCAGGGACGCGGTCCAGGCGGGCAGCCGCGGCGCGCGCGGGCTCATGAGCGGCTCGGTGACGGGGTGTCAGGGGTGTGCGTGGAGCCGGTGCGCAGGATCTCGTCGCGCGTCGGCAGCATCGCCTTCTGGTGGTCGTCGTACGACCAGGACGTGCGGTACTCGTACCCGGACAGGTCGGCGGCGGCGCGCACCACGATGTTGCGGCCCGCCAGATGCACGTTGATGACGGCGTCCTTGTCGTCCATGATCTGCGTCAGCTTCCCGCCGCGGTACGTGTACGCCTGCAGATACGCCTGGCGGTGCGGGGCGCGGACGGCGACGAGCAGATCGTCCGGGCCGTCGCCGGTCAGGTCCCGGTAGTACCCGCCGAGCACGGGGCAGTCCTTGGAGTCCGGGCAGCCGGCGACGCTCTTCGCGATGTCCTTGTAGTCGTCGGGCGCGGCGGCGACGCGGGCCCTCACGATCGTCACCGGGGCGACCTCGCGCAGCTTCCCGCCGGGCACCTCGACGCCCTTGACCACGGCCGTCTCCCCGGCGCCGTAGTCGTCCGCCGCACGGGTCGCGGGCGGCAGCGTGGGCCACAGCCGCTCCGGGCCGACGGCCGTCGGGGTCGGGCCCGCGCTCCGCAGCCCGCCCTGGTCCCCGCAGCCGGCGCACGCGCAGAGCAGCGCGGCGGCGGGCACGGCGAGAGCCGGTCGGCGAAGACGCCAGGGCCCTGTCTTCACTGCACTCCTTGCCTGCCTGGTCCTGCCGGGTGGAACGGGTCGCGATGGTCATCATGCCGGGCCTGCGGGCTTCTTGCCCTGCGGCATGGCTTGCTGCTCCCATGGTCGTGGGGTGATGGGGCATGAGCGGACTGCGCGTCATACCGACCTGGCGGCACGGCCAGGAGTGGCTCTACGTGTGCGGGGACGACGGCACGAACGTCGCCTGGTACGACCGGGATGCGGCCCGGGTCAACCTGCTCAGCGAGACGCGCCGGGCGGACGTCCTCGACGTGCTCCGCCCGTTCATCGTCGGCCAGGTGGCGATCGGCCCGCCCCCGGTGCCGACCCCCGCCGAACTGGCCGGGCTCACCCTCCACCCCGACGACGACCTCGCGCCGAACCGGCCGGGCGAGGCCCTCGTCATCGCCCTGGACCGCGACCCGGGCCCGCAGCGCCGGCTCCGCACCGACCCGCGCCGCAAGGCGCTCGCCGCGCAGGTGCGGGTGGGCGAGGTCCTCGACGCGTTCGAGGCGGCGGGCTGGCGGGTGCTGCACTCGGTGCCGCTGCCCGGCGGATCCCGCATCCACCACCTGCTGATCGGCCCCGGCGGCCTGTTCGCGCTGCACACCCTGCCCGCGCGCAGGCAGCGGGTGCGGGTCGACGACCCCTGGGTGACGGCGGGCCGCGGGGAGCCGCAGCCCCTGCTCCGCCGGGTCCGCGCCGACGCCTCGCGCTGCTCCTTCGCCCTCACGGCGGAGGTTCGGGCGGCCCTGGTCCTGGTGGAACCGTCGACGGTGACGGTGCAGACCCCACCACGCGACGCCCACGTCTTCACCGATCTGGACCTCCCCACCCTCACCCGCACGGGAGGCCACCTCAAACCGGCGGACGTGGAGGCACTGCACATGATGGCGCGGGACAGGGGGACGTGGAGGCGGGTGTGAGCCCTCAAGCCGCGGCTCGGCAAATCAAGCGGGCGACCGGGCAAATCAAGCCCCGCCGGCGATTGAGGCGCGGGGCCCGGGGCAGAGCCCCGCGACCGCAACGCCATCCGCGTCAAGGAATCTCCCCGGCCCCCTCACCGTCGAACAACCCCGCAAGCAAATCCCCGTCCCGCTCAAGCCGCGCAACAACGTCCCCCGCAACAAAAACCAGCTCCTCCGCGGCCCCGCACCCCTCGACCTCCCCCCACGTCACCGGCGCGGACACGGTCGCCCGCTCCCGAGCCCGCACCGTATAAGCCACCGCCGTCGTCTTCGCCGCCGAATTCTGACTGTGGTCGACGAACACCTTCCCGCCCCGCAGATTCCGCGCCATCCGATGCACCACGAGCCGCGGCAACGCCGCCTCCGCCTCCCGCGCCAGCCCCTTCGCGTACGCACTGACCCGCTCGGACGCCGTGGGCACCAGAGGCACGAGCAGATGCAGCCCCTTGGACCCCGACGTCTTCGCGTACGCCTCGAGCCCGTCCCGCCCCAGCCGCTCCCGCAGCCACCCCGCCACCTCGCAGCACTGCACGATGTCGGCCGGAGCGCCCGGGTCCAGGTCGAAAACGAGCCGGTCGGCCCGCCCCGGCGCGTCCGCCCGCCACTGCGGCGCGTGGAACTCGGTCACCAGGTTCGCCGCCCACATCAACGTAGGCAGGTCCTGCACGAGGATCTGCCGCGAGACCCCGTCCGAGCGCCGCACCTCGGCCGTCCTCACCCAGGAGGGTGTGCCCGGCGGCACGTTCTTGGCGAAGAAGCGCTGCCCCTCGGGCCCGTCGGGAAAGCGCAGGAAGGACACGGGGCGGTCCCGCAGATGCGGGAGCAGGGCCTCCGCGACCGTCGCGTAGTAGTGGAGCAGCTCGCCCTTGGTGAATCCGGAGGCCGGGTACAGCACCTTCTCCAGATTGCTGAGCGTGAGCCGCCGCCCCTCCACTTCTGTGATCGGCGCCATACGGTAATACTCTGGCAATCCAGCCCGTTATGTCTGCTATGTCGTGCATCGGCGACGCGAACCGGGAGGTCCCCCGTGCGCTCCATATGGAACGGCGCCATCTCCTTCGGCCTGGTCAGCATCCCGATCAAGCTGGTCAACGCCACCGAGAACCACTCGATCTCCTTCCGCCAGATCCATCTGGAGGACGGCGGCCGCATCCGCTACCACAAGGTGTGCGAGCTGGAGGACAAGGAGATCCCGAACGACGAGATCGGCAAGGGGTACGAGGACGCCGACGGCTCGATCATCCCGATCACCGAGGACGACCTCGCCCAGCTCCCGATCCCCACGGCCAAGACCATCGAGATCGTCGCGTTCGTACCGGCCGAGCGGATCGACCCGCTCCAGATGGGCACGGCGTACTACCTCCAGGTCAACGGCGTCCCCGCCGCCAAGCCGTACACACTCCTGCGGGAGGCGCTCAAGCGCAGCAACAAGGTGGCCATCGCCAAGTTCGCGCTGCGCGGCCGGGAGCGGCTCGGGATGCTGCGGGTCGTCGACGACGTCATCGCGATGCACGGGCTGCTCTGGCCGGACGAGATCCGGGCCCCCGAGGACGCCGCCCCCGACTCCAACGTCACGGTCCGCGACGCCGAACTCGATCTGGCGGACGCCCTGATGGACACGCTCGGCGAGGTCGACATGGACTCGCTGCACGACGACTACCGGGACGCCGTGGAGGAGATGATCGAGGCGAAGTCCTCCGGCACCGAACCGGCCGAGCCCGCCAAGAAGTCGGACGGCGGAGGCGGCAAGGTCATCGACCTCATGTCGGCGCTGGAGAGCAGCGTCCGGGCGGCCAAGAAGGCACGGGACGAGGACGACGACGTGGCCGAGGTGACGGAGCTGTCGTCCCGCTCCCGCACGAAGAAGTCCACGGCCAAGAAGTCGGCCCCCGCGAAGAAGACCACCGCGAAGAAGTCGGCCCCCGCGAAGAAGTCCGCATCCGCCAAGAAGACGACCTCGGCGAAGAAGACGACAGCGGCCAAAAAGTCCACGAAGTCGGCCTCGGCAAAGAAGAAGCCGACGCCTCGCAAGAAGGCGTCGGCTTGAGCACTTGAGCCCCGCTCTTGGACGAGGGTCCGCGGAGCCCGGGGCAGAGCCCCGAGACCGCAACCCCGTCGCCGGGCGAACAGAAGACGGCTAACGACCCCTGGCCAGCTTCGCCGCGTCCCGCTTGAACGCCCACTCCATCTTCGGCTCCATCACGAACCGGAACATCCGCTGCACCGGTGGCGTGCACAGCACGGTGATCAGGCTGCCCGCGAGCAGCGTCACCACGACCTGGCCCCACGGGGTGTGCACCCAGTCGACCTCGTACCAGTCCCAGAAGCGGGAGCCCTTGGCGACGAAGCCGTGCAGCAGGTAGCCGTACAGCGTGCCCGCGCCGAGCGCCGTGAACCACAGCTTGCGGCCCGGCACCCACGCGAAGAAGCACGCGGTGAGGATCACCGAACAGCCGAACATGGCCAGGGTCATGACGATTCCGGTCCAGCCCGGCGCGCCCAACTCCTGTGCGCTGTCCCGGTGGTACGTCCAGGCCGCCGTCATCCGCGGGGCCGCCCAGTACGCGAACACGAGCGCCGCAGCGAAGACCGGAAGCGCGATGATCCGCGCCTCCTTGCGGCGCACCAGCTGGAAGTGCTCCGGCTTCAGGCACAGACCGAGGACGAAGAACGGGAGGAACTGCAGCAGGCGCTGCATGTCCAGGTCGTCGCCGATGCTGGGGGAGACGGAGGCGAGCGCCGCGATGGCGAGCGACACCGGCAGCGGCCAGCGGATCGTCTTCCAGATCGGCGTCGAAAGCCGCCACACGAACAGCGACACCAGGAACCAGGTCAGGTACCAGGGGTCGAGCAGGCTGAAGTCGTATCCCGGATCGTCACCGGCGTACCGCTTGAAGAGCGTGTAGACGACCTCGAACACCACATACGGCACCGCCACACCCGTGATCAGCCGCTTGAGCCGGGCCGGGCTCGCGTCGAACGACCGCGAGAAGTACCCGGAGATCACGATGAACGCCGGCATGTGGAACGTGTACACGATGATGTACAGGGCGGAGGCCGCCCGGCTCCCGTCGCGCAGCGGCTCCCAGGAGTGCCCCATCGCGACCAGGACGATCGCCAGGTACTTGGCGTTGTCGTAGAACGCGTCCCGGGCCTTGCCGGGCTTCTGTGTCGCGGCGGCCGGTGAGGCCGCGTGTCTCCGGGACGGAGTGCTCGCGGGCTGTGCGACGGCGTCCTGCTGATCGGGCAGCGGGGCCCGATGAGCCGCGAGCTGTACCGGTTCGCTCACGATCCCTCCCGTTGGGAACCCCGGCTACCGGATACGCATCTTCCTGGATTTGTGAGGTTCAAGTGGCTGCGAGACATCGACCGAACCGTAGTCATGCGGTGGGGCACGAGTAAACCTGGATCGGGTCCGCGTGGCGGCTCTCACAGTCCTGATCAGGAATGACAATCACTCAAACGGGTTCCCTGGTGGTCTCCGTAGCGAGAAGTCGACAACGGCCGAAAGTGCGCGTCAGCCGAGCCCGGCCTCCGCGACCCGCCGCAGCAGCCCGTGCAGCGTCTCGCACTCCTCGGCGTCCAGGGGCGCGAGCAGCTCGCTCGTCACGCGCAGCCCCGCCTCGTCCGTGCCGCGCAGGAAGTCCCGCCCGTCGTCCGTGAGCACCACGATCCGGCTGCGCCGGTCGCCGGGGGACGGCCGCCGCTCCACGAACGAGGCCTTCTCCAGGTCGTCGACCAGGCCCACGATCGCGCTCGGGTCGTAGCCGAGCCGCGCGCTCAACTCCCTTTGGGGCGCGCCCTCGCCCGTCGCAAGGAAGCGCAGCACCGCGTAGTGGCGCAGTCGAAGGCCCGACTCCTGGAGCGAGGCGTTGAACAGCTGTCCCGAGCGCAGACCGAGCCGGTACAGCAGATAGCCCGTGTCGGCGTGCAGCCCGCGCATCCATGGCTCGTGCGCGTCGATCGGGGCGGGGGTCATGGGGTCTCCCGGGGTCTTCGGTTCTCGGTGGTGGCGCGGCCAGTCTGCCGCACCTCCCGGTCGGCAACAACTATTGACGTCACCAATTATTGCTCTTAGCTTCCTTCTTGCCTCACGTATCGCCGTCAGGAAGGGATCCACACGTGTCCATCGATCTCACCGGGAAAGCGGCCGTCGTCACCGGCAGCGGCCGTGGCCTCGGCCTCTCCTACGCCCATGCCCTCGCCGCCCACGGCGCCTCGGTCGTCGTCAACGACGTCGACGGGGCCGTCGCCGAAGCGGCCGTGAAGTCCATCCGCGAGGCGGGCGGCACGGCGGTCGCCGAGGTGGTCCCGGTCGGCACGGCGGAGGCCGCGGACCGCCTGGTGGCGCGGGCGGTGAGCGAGTTCGGGCGCCTCGACGTCCTCGTCACCAACGCCGGGATCCTGCGCGACAAGGTCCTGTGGAAGATGACCGACGACGACTTCGACGCGGTGCTCACCACCCACCTCAAGGGCACCTTCACCTGCGCCCGTGCCGCCGCGGTCCGGATGCGCGAACAGGGCGAGGGAGGCTCCCTGGTCCTCGTCGGCTCGCCCGCCGGCCAACGGGGCAATTTCGGCCAGACGAACTACGCGGCCGCGAAGGCCGGCATCGTCGCCATGGCGCGCACCTGGTCGATGGAGCTGTCCCGGGCGAACATCACGGTCAACGCGATCGTCCCGGTCGCCGCGACGGCCATGACGGAGACGATCCCGGCCTTCGCCCCGTACATCGAGGCGATGCGCGACGGCGAACCGCTCCCCTCCTTCCTGCGCAAGGGCGAGGGCTTCGGCACCCCGGAGGACTGCGCGGCGCTCGTCCCCTTCCTCGCCTCCGAGTCGGCCCGATCGGTCACCGGCCAGGCGATTGGCATCGGCGGCGACCGCCTCACGCTCTGGTCGCACCCGCAGGAGATCAGGGCGGCCTACGCGGACGGGGGCTGGACCCCGGACACGCTGGCGGAGGCGTGGCCGACGTCGGTCGGCGCCGAGCTCGAGACGGTCGGCATCCCGGCCCCGAAGCTTCCGGAGGCGTGATGAACATCGACGACCTCGACGCGATCGACGTCCACACCCACGCGGAGGTCTCGTCGAAGGGGCACGCGTCCCTCGACGACGATCTGCACGCGGCCTCGTCCGCGTACTTCAAGACAGAGGGCAACCGGAAGCCCACGCTGGAGGAGATGGCCGCCTACTACCGCGAGCGCCGGATGGCCGCGGTCGTCTTCACGGTCGACGCCGAGTCGGCGACGGGCACGCCGCCGGTCCCCAACGAGGAGGTGGCCGAGGCCGCCGCCGCGAACCCCGACGTCTTCATCCCCTTCGCCTCGATCGACCCGTTCCGCGGCAGGGCGGGCGTGAAGCAGGCCCGCCGCCTGGTGGAGGAGTACGGAGTGAAGGGCTTCAAATTCCACCCCTCCATCCAGGGCTTCTTCCCCAACGACCGTTCCGTGGCCTACGACCTCTACGAACTGATCGAGGAAACCGGCACGATCGCCCTCTTCCACACCGGCCAGACCGGCATCGGCGCGGGCGTCCCGGGCGGCGGCGGCATCCGCCTGAAGTACTCGAACCCCCTGCACGTGGACGACGTGGCAGCCGACTTCCCGCACCTCAAGATCATCCTGGCGCACCCGTCCTTCCCCTGGCAGGACGAGGCCCTCGCCGTCGCGACCCACAAGCCCGGCGTGCACATCGACCTCTCCGGCTGGTCCCCGAAGTACTTCCCGCCCCAACTGATCCAGTACGCGAACACGCTCCTCAAGGACAAGGTCCTCTTCGGGTCGGACTACCCGGTCCTCACCCCCGACCGCTGGCTCGCGGACTTCGCGAAGCTCCAGATCAAGGACGAGGTCCGCCCCAAGATCCTCAAGGAGAACGCGGCCCGGCTGCTCGGACTCACCAAGCCCTGAAGGGGGCCGGTATGCGCAACGAGGGACTGGGGTCGTGGCCCGCACGCCGGGCCCGCAAGACCCCGCACCGCACGGCCCTGATCCACGACGGCATCACGTACTCGTACGCCGACCTGCACGACCGTACGACCCGCCTGGCACACGCCCTGCGCGCACAAGGCGTGCGCCGCGGCGACCGCGTCGCGTACCTCGGCGCGAACCACCCCTCGTACCTGGAGACACTGTTCGCGGCGGGCACCCTCGGCGCGGTCTTCGTTCCCCTCAACACCCGCCTGTCGACGCCCGAACTCGCTTACCAGATACGGGACTCGGGAGCGAAGGCCCTCGTCCACACGGGGAACGCGGAAGTGGCGCAGGCCCTGCCGGTCCCCATGACGGTCGAGGCCGGGGGATCCACGTACGAGGAACTGCTCGCCTCCGCCCCCTCCGACCCGATCGACGAGGCGGTCGCCGGCGACGACCTCTGCCTCATCATGTACACCTCGGGCACGACGGGCCGCCCCAAGGGCGCGATGCTCACCCACGCCAACCTCACCTGGAACGCGATCAACGTCCTGGTCGACCACGACCTGATCGCGGACGACGTCGCCCTGGTCTCGGCGCCCCTGTTCCACACGGCGGGCCTGAACATGCTGACGCTGCCGGTGCTGCTGAAGGGCGGCACGTGCGTCCTGGTGGCCGCCTTCGACCCAGCGGCGACATTCGACCTGGTGGGCCGACATCGAGTCACCTTCATGTTCGGCGTGCCGACGATGTTCGACCTGCTGACCCGCCAGCCCGCGTGGCCGACGGCAGACCTCTCCTCGCTACGCCTCCTGACCTGCGGCGGCGCTCCCGTCCCCCCGCCCCTGATCGCGGCGTACCAGGAACGCGGCCTCACCTTCCTCCAGGGCTACGGCATGACGGAGGCGGCACCCGGCACCCTCTTCCTCGACGCGGAGCACGCGGTGAGCAAGGCGGGCTCGGCGGGCGTCCCGCACTTCTTCAGCGACGTCCAGGTGGTGGGCCCGGACCTGACCCCGGTGGGCGTGGACGAGACGGGTGAGGTGGTGGTCCGCGGCCCGCACGTGATGCCGGGCTACTGGGGCCTGCCCACGGAGACCGAAGCGGCCTTCACGGACGGCTGGTTCCGCACGGGCGACGCGGCCCGCGTGGACCCGGACGGCTACGTGACGATCGTCGACCGCTTCAAGGACATGATCATCTCGGGCGGCGAGAACATCTACCCCGCCGAGATCGAGGCCGCCCTCCTGGCCCACCCCGACGTGGCGGAGTGCGCGGTGATCGGCGTCCCCGACGAGAAATGGGGCGAGGTCCCACACGCGATCGTGGTCCCGGCCCCCGGAACAACCCCGGCCGCCCCACCCCTCCTGGCCTCCCTCTCCGGGCGGTTGGCGAAGTACAAGATCCCCAAATCCCTGACCTTCACGAACGAACTCCCGCGCACGGCCTCCGGAAAGCTCATCAAATCCCGCCTGCGGGACACCTACGCACAGAACGGCTGACGAGCATGCCCCTCACGGTGAACGGCCTGACCGAACTCAAGAAGCTCCCGACCGGCACGGACCTCGGCACCAGCGACTGGCTGGAGATCACCCAGGACCGCATCAACACGTTCGCGGACGCGACGGGCGACCACCAGTGGATCCACGTGGACCCCGCCCGCGCCACCGCCGGCCCCTTCGGCGCCCCGATCGCCCACGGCTACCTGACCCTCTCCCTCTTCATCCCCCTCTTCACGTCGCTCCTGGACGTCGACAACGTCACCACCAAAATCAACTACGGCCTGAACAAGGTCCGCTTCCCGTCCCCGGTGAAGGCGGGCTCCCGCATCCGCCTGGCGGCGAAGGTGGCATCGGTGGAAGAGGTCGCGGGCAACGGCGCCCAGATCACGATCGACGCCACCATAGAAATAGAGAACTCCCCGAAGCCTGCGGCGGCCCTGCAGAGCATCTCCCGCTTCTACGCCTGACTCTCGAACCTGCGCACAGGTGTCAGATCTTGATGGCGGTGACGCGCGTTCCGCAGAGGGCCGTGAGATCTTCCGGGTCGGAGGTGAGTACGGTGACGGGCCCCGGAGCGGCAAGGGCGGTCGCGCCGAGCATGGAGTCGATGGCGTACTTGTGTCCATGCAGGCCGGCGCCGATGAGCAAGGCGGCGGCATGGCGCGCGACCGCGTCCGTGACCGGTTCCACGACGAGCCGGGAGAGCGTCCACTCCAGCGCCGCGCGGTTGACGCGTGGGTGGACGACTTCCACGAGAGTGGCCGCCGAGGTGATCACACGCAGGTCATCGGCGCGTGCCAGGGCGAGCCAAGCGGTGACTGCACGGTCGCGCAGTACGGCCTTGGCGAGCCCCTCGCTGTCGAGTACCAGCGTGCCGCCGGGAGTGGCGGGGGAGCGCGTCACGCCGCACTCGCCCCATCGCCCGTCTGCTGTGTGCGCGCCTCATGGAGCTGGTCGCGCAGGGCCTGTACCTCGTCCTCGGTGACGGGGCCGTGTTCTGCCTCGGCGACATGGATCAGGTCGTTGAGATTGTCACGCTCGATCTGCCGGGCGACGGCCGCTGCGACGTAGGCGGACAGACCGGAGGGGCCGCTGTGAGCACGGGCGGCTTCGGCGATGTCCCGGGGCATCGTGATCGAGTACTTCTGGGTGGGCTCACTCATGCCCTTTATGCTACTTCGAATGCCACCGCTGGGTCTTGAGGGATCAAGACCCAGGCGGTCGCACTCGTCATCCTGGAACGGCCGTTAGGCGGCGATCAGTTGGGGCGAGCTCGAGCCGGATCCCATGGAGGGGCGGCACTGCACACGCAAGAAGACCCCGCAATCAGCGAACGCGCTGGTGGCGGGGTCTTCGGGCACCTCATACAGGGTGCCCCCGGCAGGATTCGAACCTGCGCACACGGCTCCGGAGGCCGTTGCTCTATCCCCTGAGCTACGGGGGCGTGCGCCGCGCTGTGCGTGGCGACGGGTAGAACACTACCAGCTCCTTTGAGGTCCTCAGGAACGGGTTATTGCGCGGGGGACGGCGGGGTTCGGGTCGCCTGTAGGGGGCGGAAGTGGGGAAAACCCGGACGCGGTGGCCGGTGTCGACCTACTCTCGAGTTGTGCCAGGCGCGTCCGGCCGAGTCCTTGTCGTGGATGACAACAAGGTCATTCGGCAGCTGATCAGGGTCAATCTCGAGCTGGAGGGCTTCGAGGTCGTGACCGCGGCCGATGGTGCCGAGTGTTTGGACGTGATCGACCAGGTGCGTCCCGATGTCGTCACGCTCGATGTCGTCATGCCCCGGCTCGACGGGCTGCGCACCGCCGCCCGGCTGCGTGCCGACGCGCGGACGCGTTCGCTGCCCATCGTCGTCGTCAGCGCCTGCACCCAGTACGAGGTCGAGAGCGGGCTCGACGTCGGGGTCGACGCCTTTCTCGCCAAGCCCTTCGAGCCCGGTGAACTGGTGCGTGTCGTACGGGAGTTGAGCGAGCGGGGGCGTGCAGGGGCGGGCCCCGCCGGACCCTCCCGGGCGAGCGTCGCGCGGGCCGCCGACGAGGCCGAGCAGGCCACCCGTACCGCCGACGCCTGAGCCCCGGCGGGCGGCCGCCGCGTCCGCATCCCGGACCTTCCGGGAAACCGAGTCGCCTACCCACCCCCCTCCTCCCATACGCTTGTCCCGTGACCCCCGCCGAGCTCTCCCGCACCGTCCTGCGCGCCGTCCGCCGCGCGGTCGACGACGGTGAGCTCGACGCGGCCGTGTGCGCGGCCGGGCAGCGGGTCGTCGTCGAGCGGCCGCGGCCCGGCGGCCAGGGGGACTACGCCACCAACGTCGCGCTGCAGCTCGCCCGCTCCGCCGGCCGGCCCCCGCGCGAGGTCGCCGAGATCCTGTCCCGGCGGCTCGGCGAGAGCCCCGGTATCGCTGACGTCGTCGTCACCGGACCCGGCTTTCTCAATGTCCGGATGGCGGAGCCCGAGTCCGGCGCGCTCGTCGCGGAGATCCTGCGCGGTGGGCGCCGATACGGATGCGTCGAAGCGCCCAGCGGGCAGGCCGTCCAACTGCACGCCCCCCACGAAGTGCGCGCCCTCGTCGTCATGGACTCCGTCGCCCGGCTGCTCCGTTCCCAGGGCGTCCCCGTACGGACCGTGTGTGCCGACCGCCCTCGCCCCGAGTGGCTCGACGTCCTCGGTGTGCGCGTGGACGACGTGGCCGCCGCCGAGCCCGGCGACGTCGACATCCGCCCCGTGCCCGCCCCCGCCGACCCCACCCCCCTCGGCCGCGACGCCGCCCGCTGGGCGCTGCTCCACCCCGCCGGCCACGACCACCCCCGCGGCGGCGCCGAGCACCTCGCCCAGCGCGAGTCCAACCCCCTCTTCCGCGTCCGGTACGCCCACGCCCGCACCCGCGCCCTGATCCGCAACGCCGCGGAGCTGGGATTCGACGGCGCCCCCGGCGGCGTACCCGGTCAGGAGGACCTCGTCGCCGCCCTCGGCGACCACCCCCGCATCCTCCGCGCCGCCGCCGAGCACCACGCCCCCGACCGGCTCGCCCGGCACCTCGTCGGCGTCGCCGACACCTTCATGGACTCGCTCCACCCGTCCGTACTGCCCCAAGGCGAGGAGAAACCCTCGGTCGCCCACCGCTCCCGGCTCGCGCTCGCCGAAGCCGTCGGGACGGTGCTCGCAGGCGGCCTGACCCTGCTCGGCATCGACGCCCCCGAACATCTGTGACACAGAAGTAGACGAAGAGAGCCACCGCAGCCATGAGCCGTTCCGCACACCCCGCCGGTCCCCGTCACGCCGACGTGCTCCCCGAGGGGCACTGGAGTGCCCCGCCCGCCGACCTCAACGCCCTCGACCCGAAGGTGTGGGCGCAGACCGTCGCCCGCGCCGAGGACGGTTCCGTGACCGTCGGAGGGATCGAAGTCGCCCGGCTCGCCGAGGAGTTCGGCACCCCCGCGTACTTCCTCGACGAGGCCGACTTCCGCGCCCGTTGCGCCGCCTGGCGCGATGCCTTCGGGCCCGACGCCGATGTCTTCTACGCCGGCAAGGCCTTCCTCTCCCGCACCGTCGTGCGGTGGCTGGACGAGGAGGGGCTCAATCTCGATGTCTGCTCCGGCGGCGAGCTCGCCACCGCGCTGTCCGCCGGGATGCCCGCCGAGCGCATCGCCTTCCACGGCAACAACAAGACCGAGGAAGAGATCAGCCGCGCGGTCCAGGTCGGCGTCGGCCGCATCGTGCTCGACTCCTTCCAGGAGATCGCGCGCGTCGCCCACATCGCCGACGGCCTCGGCAAGCGGCAGCGCGTGCAGATCCGCGTGACCGTGGGCGTCGAGGCCCACACCCATGAGTTCATCGCCACCGCTCATGAAGATCAGAAGTTCGGGATCGCGCTGGCCGACGGGCAGGCCGCCGAGGCCGTGCGGCGCGCCCTGAAGCTCGACGGCATCGAGCTCATCGGCATCCACTCGCACATCGGCTCGCAGATCTTCGACATGGCGGGCTTCGAGGTCGCCGCGCGCCGCGTCGTCGGGCTGCTCGCCGAGATCCGTGACGAGCACGGCGTCGAGCTCCCCGAGATCGACCTCGGCGGCGGCCTCGGCATCGCGTACACGAGTGACGACGATCCCCGCGAGCCGCACGAGATCGCCAAGGCGCTGAACGAGATCGTGAGCCGGGAGTGCGAGGCCGCCTCGCTGCGCACCCCTCGTATCTCCGTCGAGCCGGGGCGCGCCATCGTCGGCCCGACCGCCTTCACCCTGTACACCGTCGGTACCGTCAAGCCGCTCGAAGGACTGCGGACCTACGTCTCCGTCGACGGCGGCATGTCCGACAACATTCGCACCGCTCTCTACGACGCCGAGTACACCGTCGCCCTCGTCTCCCGCCGCTCCGACGCCGAGCCGATGCTCGTCCGCGTCGTCGGCAAGCACTGTGAGAGTGGCGACATCGTCGTGAAGGACGCGTTCCTGCCGTCGGACGTCGCGGCCGGTGATTTGATCGCCGTACCGGCCACCGGCGCGTACTGCCGCTCCATGGCCAGCAACTACAACCACGCGCTCCGCCCGCCCGTCGTCGCCGTCCGCGACGGTGAGGCCCGGGTGATCGTCCGGCGCGAGACGGAGGAAGATCTCCTGCGTCTCGACGTCGGATAAATGAAATCTACGTCTCACGATCCGGACCCTGGGCTGAAACCCCGGTTCGGTGGGTGAGACTGGTCCCACCGCAGAAACACGTAGTAGTAGAGGAAACGAGGTCGCATGATGCGTACGCGTCCGCTGAAGGTGGCGCTGCTGGGCTGTGGGGTTGTCGGCTCAGAGGTGGCGCGCATCATGACGACGCACGCCGACGACCTCGCCGCCCGGATCGGTGCCCCCGTCGAACTCGCGGGTGTGGCCGTGCGGCGGCCCTCCAGGGTGCGCGAGGGAATCGATCCTGCCCTGGTCACCACCGACGCCACCGCGCTCGTGAAACGCGGCGACATCGACGTGGTGGTCGAGGTCATCGGCGGCATCGAGCCCGCGCGCACACTCATCACCACCGCCTTCGAGCACGGCGCCTCCGTCGTCTCCGCCAACAAGGCGCTCGTCGCCCAGGACGGCGAGGCGCTGCACGCCGCGGCCGTGGAGCACGGTGAGGACCTCTACTACGAGGCCGCCGTCGCCGGAGCGATTCCGCTGGTCAGGCCGCTGCGGGAGTCACTGGCCGGCGACAAGGTCAACCGTGTCCTCGGCATCGTGAACGGGACGACGAACTTCATCCTCGACGCGATGGACACGACCGGCGCCGGGTACCAGGAGGCGCTCGACGAGGCGACTGCCCTTGGGTACGCCGAGGCCGACCCGACCGCCGATGTCGAGGGCTTCGACGCCGCCGCCAAGGCCGCCATCCTCGCCGGGATCGCCTTCCACACCCGGGTCCGCCTCGACGACGTGTACCGCGAGGGCATGACCGAGGTCACCGCCGCCGACTTCGCTTCCGCGAAGCAGATGGGCTGCACCATCAAGCTGCTCGCCATCTGCGAGCGCGCCGCCGACGGGCAGTCCGTCACCGCGCGGGTGCACCCGGCGATGATTCCGCTTTCCCACCCGCTCGCCTCCGTCCGCGGCGCGTACAACGCCGTGTTCGTCGAGGCCGAGGCCGCGGGCCAGTTGATGTTCTACGGGCCCGGGGCCGGCGGTTCGCCGACCGCGTCCGCCGTACTCGGCGACCTGGTCGCCGTCTGCCGCAACCGCCTCAACGGCGCGACGGGACCCGGCGACTCCGCGTACACGCAGCTGCCCGTCTCGCCGATGGGCGATGTCGTGACGCGGTACCACATCAGCCTCGACGTGGCCGACAAGCCCGGCGTTCTCGCGCAGGTGGCGACGGTCTTCGCCGAGCACGGTGTCTCCATCGACACCGTGCGCCAGTCGGGGAAGGACGGCGAGGCCTCCCTCGTCGTCGTCACCCACCGCGCGGCCGACGCGGCCCTCACCGGGACCGTGGACGCGCTGCGTCAGCTCGACACCGTGCGCGGTGTCGCCAGCATCATGCGTGTTGAAGGGGAGTAGCAGGGATGACCGGAATGACCCACCAGTGGCGCGGCATCATCGAGGAGTACCGGGACCGGCTCCCGGTGACCGACACCACGCCGGTCGTGACACTGCGCGAGGGCGGCACGCCGCTCGTACCGGCGCAGATGCTCTCCGAGCGCACCGGCTGTGAGGTGCACCTGAAGGTCGAGGGCGCCAACCCGACGGGCTCCTTCAAGGACCGCGGGATGACCATGGCCATCACGAAGGCCAAGGAGGAGGGCGCGAAGGCCGTCATCTGCGCCTCCACCGGCAACACCTCGGCCTCCGCCGCCGCGTACGCCGTGCGCGCCGGAATGGTCTGCGCCGTCCTCGTGCCGCAGGGCAAGATCGCGCTCGGCAAGATGGGCCAGGCGCTCGTCTACGGCTCGAAGATCCTCCAGGTCGACGGCAACTTCGACGACTGCCTCAACCTGGCCCGCGCCCTCTCCGAGAACTACCCGGTGGCGCTGGTCAACTCCGTGAACCCGTACCGCATCGAGGGCCAGAAGACCGGCTCGTTCGAGATCGTGGACGCCCTCGGCGACGCGCCCGACATCCACGTCCTCCCGGTCGGCAACGCCGGCAACATCACGGCCTACTGGAAGGGCTACAAGGAGTACGCCGCCGACGGCGTCTCCTCCCGTACGCCCCGGATGTGGGGCTTCCAGGCCTCCGGTTCCGCGCCGATCGTGCGCGGCGAGGTCGTCAAGGACCCGTCGACGATCGCGACCGCGATTCGCATTGGCAACCCCGCTTCGTGGCAGCACGCGCTCGCCGCGCGCGAGGAGTCGGGCGGCTTCATCGACGAGGTGACGGACCGTGAGATCCTGCGCGCCTACAAGCTGTTGGCGTCCCAGGAGGGTGTCTTCGTCGAGCCCGCGTCGGCCGCGTCCGTCGCCGGTCTGCTGAAGGCCGCCGAGGAGGGCAAGGTCGACAAGGGCCAGAAGATCGTCTGCACCGTCACGGGCAACGGTCTGAAGGACCCGGACTGGGCCGTCGCCGGTGCCCCGCAGCCGGTCACCGTCCCGGTCGACTCCGCCGCGGCCGCCGAGCGGCTCGGTCTCGCCTGAGCCACGCCGCACTTCAGGCGACTTACGCGACACTGACACCTCGTCAACTGGGCTTTTCAGTACAGGGGGTGCACAGGGGGCTTACGACACGCATCGTGCGCCTCCTGTGCGCCCTATGTCGCCACTGAACCTTCCTTCGATAGGCTGTATCGAACCCGCCCACCGCATATGCCGTGGTGCCGCCGCTGTTCTGTCGATCGCGGCCCGGGTGTCGACGTATGCACCACAAGACATCGGAAGTTCTCGAAACATCCCGCAGCTCAAGGAGAGTCATCCAGCGATGGCCGGTCCTGCTTTCCGCGCCGCCGCCGTAAGGGTGCGCGTTCCCGCCACCAGCGCCAACCTCGGCCCGGGTTTCGACTCGCTGGGCCTGTCGCTGGGGCTCTACGACGACGTGGTCGTCAGGGTCGCCGACTCCGGGCTGAACATCGACATCGCGGGCGAGGGCTCCGAGACCCTGCCCCGCGACGAGTCGCACCTTCTCGTACGGTCCCTGCGCACGGCGTTCGACGCCCTCGGCGGACAGCCGCGCGGCCTCGAGATCGTCTGCGCCAACCGGATCCCGCACGGCCGTGGCCTGGGCTCCTCGTCCGCCGCGATCGTCTCCGCCGTGGTCGCCGCGCGCGCCGTGACGATAGGCGGGGGCGCCCTGCTCGACGACGCCGCGCTGCTCGAACTCGCCACCGAGATCGAGGGCCACCCCGACAACGTGGCCCCGTGCCTGCTCGGTGGCTTCACCATCGCGTGGACCGAGACCGGCGCGGGCCGGGCGATCCGTCTCGACGCGGCCCGTTCCATCGTTCCGGTGGTCTTCGTCCCCGGAAAGCCGGTCCTCACCGAAATGGCGCGAGGACTCCTGCCGCGCACCGTCCCGCACGTGGACGCCGCGGCCAACGCGGGCCGGGCGGCCCTGCTCGTCGAGGCCCTGACCAGGCGCCCCGAGCTGCTGCTGCCGGCCACGGAAGACCGCCTTCACCAGGAGTACCGGGCCCCGGCGATGCCGGAGAGCGCCGCCCTGGTGGAGCGGCTGCGGGCCGACGGGGTGCCCGCGATGATCTCCGGAGCGGGGCCGACGGTCCTCGCTCTGGTGGAGGAAGAAACGGCCGACAAGGTCGCCCGGCTGGCCGGGGAGGGGTGGGCGGCGAACCGCCTGGACCTCGATGTCGACGGAGCGAGCGTGCTGCCGCTTGGCTCCTGACACCCGGTTGCCGGAATACGAGAGGGGGAATGTTTGTTGGATCCGGTAGTGTTAACCTCAAGTCTGCACCCGGCCCTACCATGGCGAGGTGCTGTGTGTCCCCGTCAGGGACAACCATTCTTCCGGGAGCCTCCCCAGCGATTCTCTGCATCGTCCTCGCACGTCGAGACGTGGCACTGAAGAGTGGCGAGCACGCTCCGGAACCGGCGTGATCGAGCCGCGTGACACAGAAATCCAGTGCACCCGCGGAATCGGGCTACGCCGTCACCACCGAATTCTTCCGCCTCTTCGGCGGACAACCGCCCCGGCACGGTCCGTACAGGCAGGACCTCCGCCGGACAGCACAACCGGTCGCCGAGCCAGACAGGCCGACGTCCGCTCCAGGGAAGGACCCTTCGTGAGCGACACCACCGATCTGATGGGCGTGACTGCCGACAGCTCTGCTGCCGCGCCCGCCGCGTCCTCTGCGGACGCCTCCGCCGCGCCCGCCGCCGGTGCTTCGGGCTCCCGGCGGCGCCGCGGTACCGGCCTTGACGGCATGGTGCTGGCCGAGCTGCAGCAGGTCGCATCGGGCCTCGGAATCAAGGGCACCGCGCGGATGCGCAAGAGCCAGCTGATCGAGGTCATCAAGGAGGCGCAGTCCGGGGGAGGCAACTCACAGTCCGCCCCCGCGAAGAGCGCCGACGCCGCCGAGACGAAGCCGAAGCGGCGGGCCACCTCGAAGGCCCGCACCGGCGAGGAGGCCGCGGCCGACGCCGCGCCCGCGAAGTCGGGCGGCAAGGCCGACAAGGCCGAGGCGGGCGACGCCAAGGCGAAGAAGGCCACCGCCCAGCAGCAGATCGAGATCCCCGGCCAGGGCGCCAGTGACGAGCAGCCGGCCGGCGAGCGTCGTCGCCGCCGTGCCACGTCCGAGGCGGGCAGCCCCGAGACGGTCACCGCCGAGGCCAAGTCCGACACGCGCCAGGACCGCCAGCAGGACCGTCAGGACAAGCAGGAGCGTCAGGACGGCGGCGACGGCAACAAGGGCGACGGCGGCCAGGACGGCAACCACGAGGGCCGTCGCGACCGCAGGGACCGCCAGGGCGGCCGTGGCGGACGCGACCGTGACGGCGGCCGTGACGGTGGCCGCGACCGCGACCGCCGCGGCGGCAAGGGCGACGACCAGGGTGGAAACAACCAGGGCGGCGGCCGGAACAACCAGCAGGGCGGCGGCGGCCGGAACAACAACCAGCAGGACGACGGCTACGACGACGACGGCGGCGGCCGCCGCGGGCGCCGGGGCCGTTACCGCGACCGCCGTGGGCGTCGCGGGCGCGACGAGGGCTTCGGCAACGAGCCGCAGATCTCCGAGGACGACGTCCTGATCCCCGTCGCGGGCATCCTCGACATCCTCGACAACTACGCCTTCATCCGTACGTCGGGCTACCTGCCGGGTCCCAACGACGTCTACGTCTCCCTGGCCCAGGTCCGCAAGAACGGCCTGCGCAAGGGCGACCACGTCACCGGTGCCGTGCGGCAGCCGAAGGAGGGGGAGCGCCGCGAGAAGTTCAACGCGCTCGTCCGCCTCGACTCGGCGAACGGCATGGCGGCCGAATCCGGCCGCGGGCGCCCGGAGTTCAACAAGCTGACGCCCCTCTACCCGCAGGACCGCCTCCGCCTGGAGACGGACCCGGGCGTGCTGACGACGCGGATCATCGACCTCGTCGCGCCGATCGGCAAGGGCCAGCGCGGTCTGATCGTGGCCCCGCCGAAGACCGGCAAGACCATGATCCTGCAGTCGATCGCCAACGCGATCACGGTGAACAACCCCGAGTGCCACCTGATGGTCGTCCTCGTAGACGAGCGTCCGGAAGAGGTCACCGACATGCAGCGGTCGGTGAAGGGCGAGGTCATCTCCTCGACCTTCGACCGTCCGGCCGAGGACCACACCACGGTCGCCGAGCTCGCCATCGAGCGCGCCAAGCGCCTCGTGGAGCTGGGTCACGACGTCGTCGTGCTGCTCGACTCGATCACCCGCCTGGGCCGTGCGTACAACCTCGCGGCGCCGGCCTCCGGACGCATCCTGTCCGGTGGTGTCGACTCGACCGCCCTGTACCCGCCGAAGCGCTTCTTCGGTGCGGCCCGCAACATCGAGGACGGCGGCTCGCTGACCATCCTCGCCACCGCCCTGGTGGACACCGGGTCCCGCATGGACGAGGTCATCTTCGAGGAGTTCAAGGGCACCGGCAACGCCGAGCTCAAGCTCGACCGCAAGCTCGCCGACAAGCGCATCTTCCCGGCGGTGGACGTGGACGCGTCCGGTACCCGTAAGGAAGAGATCCTGCTCGGCAGCGACGAGCTGGCGATCACCTGGAAGCTGCGTCGCGTGCTGCACGCGCTCGACCAGCAGCAGGCGATCGAGCTGCTGCTCGACAAGATGAAGCAGACGAAGTCCAACGCGGAGTTCCTGCTGCAGATCCAGAAGACGACGCCGACGCCGGGCAACGGCAACGACTGACGCTTCACCCGGATCCAGGGGCTGGGCCCCGCCGCTTCGCGCGGCGGGGCCCAGCCCTTTTCCGTGGCCCGCACGGCCTGTCCGGGACGTTTCGGGGCACTCGTCGGCCGGAGACCTTCACCACACGTATAAGGATCTGTGCCCTCTGTGAAGCATGCGGCACATGGGCGTGAAAGTGCAGGTGAGAGGGTTGCGGGTCGTTGGCCCCGCTACATACGGTCGCTCCTCCGTCCCAGAATGCGCACACGTGTTTGTGCAACCCTTCTTGGCGGTCCGCCGTCACACCGAGTGAACGAAGAAGCGGACGCAAGGATCAGAAGCAGACGAACCTGCGAGGAGTTATGCCGGACCGTGACAGCAAGCCCGGCCGCCACCGCGGCGGCAAGGGCAGCCGCCGCAAGGCGCGCAGTGGGCGCAGCAAGGCGCTGCGTATCGCGGCGTGGAGCGCCGCGGGCGTCGTCGTCCTCGGTGGCACCGGCTTGGGGTACGTCTACTTCCAGCTCAACGGCAACATCAAGAGCGTCGACATCAACTCGCAGCTCGGCACCGACCGTCCGCAGAACGTGGACAACGGCTCCGAGGACATCCTCGTCCTCGGCTCCGACACCAGGGCGGGCGCCAACGAGAAGGTCGGCGGCGGCGCCGACGAGGGCTCCGCACGCTCCGACACCGCGATGGTCGTGCACGTCTACAAGGGCCACAAGAAGGCGAGCATCGTCTCCATCCCCAGGGACACGCTCATCGACCGGCCCTCGTGCACCGACAAGGACGGGAACGAGTACCCGGCGCAGAACGAGGTCATGTTCAACTCCGCGTACTCGACGGGCGGCGCGGCCTGCGCCGTGAAGACCGTCGAGTCCCTGAGCGGAATCCGCATGGACCACTACGTCGAGGTCGACTTCAGCGGCTTCCAGCGGCTGATCGACGACCTCGGGGGCGTCAAGGTCACCACCACGAAGGCGATCAACGACCCGGACAGCCATCTGAACCTCGACGCCGGCACGCACACGCTCAGTGGCGAGCAGTCCCTCGGCCTCGTCCGCACCCGGCACGGCGTCGGCGACGGCAGCGACCTGGGCCGCATCCAGCTCCAGCAGGCGTTCATGAAGGCCCTGATGGACCAGATCAAGAGCGTCGGCGTCTTCACCAGCCCGAGCAAGCTGTACGCACTCGCGAACACCGCCACCAAGACGGTGACCACGGACTCGCAGCTGGCCTCGGTCAAGGACCTGACCTCGTTCGCGAGCGGGCTCAAGGGCATCGGCTCCGGCGACATGAACATGGTGACGCTGCCGGTGAAGTACGACCCGAACGACGCCAACCGCGTGCTGCTCGACGAGACCAACGCGGACAAGGTCTGGAAGGCCCTCGAGCACGACAAGCCGGTCCCGAAGTCGGCCACGAAGGACTCCGCCAAGGGCTCCGCCGACAGCGTCGTGAAGTAGCCGAGACCCCCTCCGGGAGGGCCGGGAATACTTCCGGACCCTCCTCGGTTTTGGGGGATACGGCCTGTCCTGGCAGACTGGTACGTCGGCCCCGGTTCACGCTCCCGCATCCCGCGTCAGCGACCCGGCGCCCTCCATGAACCTAGGAGACACCTTGAAGCGCGACATCCACCCCGAGTACGTCGAGACGCAGGTCTCTTGCACCTGCGGCGCGTCGTTCACCACCCGTAGCACCATCTCGTCCGGCACCGTCCGTGCCGAGGTCTGCTCCGAGTGCCACCCGTTCTACACGGGCAAGCAGAAGATCCTCGACACCGGTGGCCGTGTGGCCCGCTTCGAGGCCCGCTTCGGCAAGGCTGCCGCTGCCAAGAAGTAGCGAAGCTCCAGCGCCGGTCCACGGTGCCCCTGTTTCGGCGGGGGCACGGGGACCGGCGCTTTGCGGTGCAGCCCCCTTTCGAACCCGTAACTGCAGGAGCCGGAGATGTTCGAGGCCGTCGAGGAACTGATCGGTGAGCACGCCGATCTGGAGCAGAAGCTCGCGGACCCCTCGGTCCACGCCGACCAGGCGAACGCGCGCAAGCTCAACAAGCGCTATGCCGAGCTGACCCCGATCGTCACCACGTACCGCTCCTGGAAGCAGACCGGGGACGACATCGAGACGGCGAAGGAGTTCGCCGCCGACGACCCGGACTTCGCGGCCGAGGTCAAGGACCTCGAGCAGCAGCGCGAGGAGATCACCGAGAAGCTGCGGCTCCTCCTGGTCCCGCGCGACCCGTCCGACGACAAGGACGTGATCCTCGAGATCAAGGCCGGCGCCGGCGGTGACGAGTCCGCGCTGTTCGCGGGCGACTTGCTGCGCATGTACCTGCGCTACGCGGAGCGCATCGGCTGGAAGACCGAGATCATCGACTCCACCGAGTCCGAGCTGGGCGGCTACAAGGACGTCCAGGTCGCCGTGAAGACCAAGGGCGGGAACGGCGCGACCGAGCCCGGCCAGGGTGTCTGGGCCCGCCTCAAGTACGAGGGCGGCGTGCACCGCGTGCAGCGGGTGCCGTCGACCGAGTCGCAGGGCCGCATCCACACCTCCGCCGCCGGCGTGCTCGTCACGCCCGAGGCCGAGGAGGTCGACGTCGAGATCCACGCGAACGATCTGCGCATCGACGTGTACCGCTCCTCGGGCCCCGGCGGGCAGTCCGTCAACACGACCGACTCCGCCGTCCGGATCACGCACATCCCCACCGGCGTCGTGGCTTCCTGCCAGAACGAGAAGTCCCAGCTGCAGAACAAGGAGCAGGCGATGCGTATCCTGCGCTCCAGGCTCCTCGCAGCGGCACAGGAGGAGGCGGAGAAGGAAGCCGCCGACGCCCGTCGCAGCCAGGTCCGCACCGTCGACCGCTCCGAGAAGATCCGTACGTACAACTTCCCGGAGAACCGCATCTCGGACCACCGTGTCGGCTTCAAGGCCTACAACCTGGACCAGGTGCTCGACGGCGACCTCGACTCCGTGATCCAGGCGTGCGTCGACGCGGACTCGGCCGCCAAGCTCGCCGCCGCGTAACACCGCACAGCCCGCCCCGTACGACAGCTCAGCCCGGAGGATCAGCGTGCAGCAACATTTTGGGGGGCGACCCCCAAACCCCCGCAGCGTGCTGCTCGCGGAAGTGGCCCAGGCCACGCAGCGGCTCGCCGACGCCGGCGTGCCCTCGCCGCGCAATGACGCGGAGGAGCTCGCCGCCTTCGTGCACGGGGTCAAGCGGGGCGAGCTGCACACCGTCAAGGACGTGGACTTCGACGCCCGGTACTGGGAGGCGACCGCGCGCCGCGAGGCCCGCGAACCGCTCCAGCACATCACCGGGCACGCCTACTTCCGCTATCTGGAGCTCCAGGTCGGCCCCGGCGTCTTCGTGCCGCGCCCGGAGACCGAGTCGGTCGTCGGCTGGGCCATAGACGCCGTGCGCGCGATGGACGTCGTCGAGCCGCTGATCGTCGATCTGTGCTCGGGATCCGGCGCCATCGCGCTCGCGCTCGCCCAGGAGGTCCCGCGCTCGCGCGTGCACGCCGTGGAGCTGTCCGAGGACGCGCTCAAATGGACGCGCAAGAACGTCGAGGGGTCCAGGGTCGACCTGCGCCAGGGCGACGCCCTGACGGCCTTCCCCGACCTCGACGGCCAGGTCGACCTGGTGATCTCGAACCCGCCGTACATCCCGCTCACCGAGTGGGAGTACGTGGCGCCCGAGGCCCGCGACTACGACCCGGACCTCGCCCTCTTCTCCGGCGAGGACGGCCTCGACCTCATCCGCGGCATCGAGCGCACCGCCCACCGCCTCCTTCGCCCCGGCGGCATCGTCGTCATCGAACACGCGGACACGCAGGGCGGCCAGGTGCCGTGGATCTTCACCGAGGAGCGGGGCTGGGCGGACGCCGCCGACCACCCCGACCTCAACAACCGCCCCAGGTTCGCGACGGCCCGCAAGGCGCTGCCGTGACCGACGCGTTGTCCTTCGAGTTTGACGAATTCGTGCAGTACGCAGAGCAGGAGGCCCGCTAGATGGCACGGCGTTACGACACCAACGACGCAGTCGACCGCGCTACCGGCCTGCGTGAAGCCGCCTCCGCAGTCCGCCGCGGCGAGCTGGTCGTGCTGCCCACCGACACCGTGTACGGCATCGGTGCGGACGCCTTCACGCCCGAGGCGGTCGGTGACCTCCTGGAGGCGAAGGGCCGCGGGCGCACCATGCCGACGCCGGTCGTCATCCCCTCGCCGAACACGCTGCACGGGCTGGTCACGGACTTCTCCGAGATGGCCTGGGAACTGGTCGACGCGTTCTGGCCGGGCGGCCTGACCCTCGTCGCCAAGCAGCAGCCGTCGCTGCAGTGGGACCTCGGCAACACCCGCGGCACCGTCGCGATCCGGATGCCGCTGCACCCCGTCGCCATCGAACTGCTCACCGAGGTCGGCCCGATGGCGCTGTCCTCGGCCAACCTGACGGGGCACCCGGCCCCCGAGGACTGCGACGCCGCGCAGGAGATGCTCGGCGACTCCGTCTCCGTCTACCTCGACGGGGGGCCGACGCCCGGCAACATCCCGTCCTCCATCGTCGACGTCACCGGCAAGGTCCCGGTCCTGCTGCGCGAGGGCGCGCTGACCGCGGACGAGCTGCGCAAGGTCGTACCCGACCTCGAGGTGGCGAATTGACAGCCCCTGAGACGGGGCGTGGCATAGGCAACGGGTACGTACGCACGCCGGCACTCCCCGGCGACACCTTCCGCATCCTCCACGTCAGCACCGGCAATGTGTGCCGCTCGCCGATCACCGAGCGGCTGACCAGGCATGCCCTCGCGGACCGGCTCGGCGCGCCGCTCGCCGGCGGGCTCGTCGTGGAGAGCGCGGGCACCTGGGGCCACGAGGGCGCACCCATGGAGGCCAATGCGGAAACGGTCCTGGCCGACTTCGGCGCGGACGCCTCCGGCTTCGTGGGCCGCGAGCTCCTGGACGACCACGTCATAAGGGCCGACCTGGTCCTGACCGCGACCCGTGACCACCGCGCACAGGTCATCTCCATGGGCCACAGCGCGGGCCTGCGCACGTTCACGCTGAAGGAGTTCACGCGGCTCGTGCAGGCCATAGACCCGGCCACGCTCCCGGACCCCGTGGAGTCCGGCGTGGTGGAGCGCGCCCGCTCCCTGGTCCGCGCGGCGGCCGCGCTGCGCGGGTGGCTGCTGGCCCCCTCGATGGAAGCGGACGAGGTCTACGACCCGTACGGCGCACCCCTCCCGTTCTTCCAGTCGGTGGGCGGCGAGATCCAGGAGGCCCTGGACCCGGTGGTTACGGCCCTGACGGGCGTCACCAAGTAGCTCCGGCTGGTGGGGGACAAATCAAGCCCCGCCGGCGATTGAGGCGCGGGGTCCGGGGCGGAGCCCCGTGACGTCGACGCCGGGCGGCCGCAACCGCGCGGATCTACATTGGAAGGCACCCACCTCCCCGACGCGAGGCCCCGGAGCCGACCATGCCGGTGATGACAGAACCCGCAGCCACAGCATCGCTTGCGCGGCAAGACCCCGAACTGGCCGAGATCCTCCTCGGGGAGGCCGCCCGCCAGGCGGACTCCCTCCAGCTCATCGCCGCGGAGAACTTCACGTCGCCCGCGGTCCTCGCCGCCCTCGGCTCCCCGCTCGCCAACAAGTACGCGGAGGGCTACCCCGGCGCCCGCCACCACGGCGGCTGCGAACTCGTCGACGTCGCCGAACGCCTCGCCATCGACCGCGCGAAGGCCCTCTTCGGCGCCGAACACGTCAACGTACAGGCGCACAGCGGCTCTTCGGCCGTGCTCGCCGCGTACGCCGTCCTGCTGAAGCCCGGCGACACCGTCCTCGCGATGGGCCTGCCGTCCGGCGGCCACCTCACGCACGGTTCCCCGGCCAACTTCTCGGGCCGCTGGTTCGACTTCGTCCCGTACGGCGTCGACGCGGAGAGCGGGCTCATCGACTACGAGCAGGTCCGCGCGGCGGCCCGCGCCCACCGCCCCAAGGCGATCGTGTGTGGCTCGATCTCGTACCCCCGGCACATCGACTACGCCGCCTTCCGGGAGATCGCCGACGACGTCGGCGCCCACCTCATCGCCGACGCCGCGCACCCCATCGGCCTGGTCGCCGGGGGAGCGGCCCCGAACCCGGTCCCGTACGCCGACATCGTCTGCGCCACCACGCACAAGGTGCTGCGCGGCCCCCGCGGCGGCATGCTGCTGTGCTCCGCCGAGCTCGCGGACCGCGTCGACCGGGCCGTCTTCCCCTTCACCCAGGGCGGCGCCCAGATGCACACGATCGCCGCGAAGGCCGTCGCCTTCGGCGAGGCGGCAAGGCCTGCCTTCACCGCGTACGCCCATCAGGTCGTCGCCAACGCGCGGCTGCTCGCGGGGGCTCTCGAGGCGGAGGGCCTCGGCGTCACCACCGGCGGCACCGACACCCATCTGCTCACCCTCGACCCGGCCCCGCTCGGCGTGGAAGGCGCGGTGGCGCGCGGCCGGCTGGCCTCCGCGGGCATGATCCTCGACACATGCGCGCTGCCCCACGAGGGCGGCCGCGGCCTGCGCCTGGGCACCGCCGCCGTCACCACACAGGGCATGGGTGAAGGAGAGGTGGCCCGCATCGCGGTGCTCCTGTCGGGTGTCGTACGCGACGTTCTCGACGTCCGCACGGTCCGGGAAGAGGTGCGCGAACTGGCCGGAAGATTCCCCCCGTACCCCGCCTAGAACGGGGTACAAGCCCACCGAGACACCCCCTGCGCCGCACCAGGTACGTCTCTGGAACCGTCACCCGTGCAACCATCGTCGCTACCCGGAAGTCCCCAACCCTAAGCACGCGAGACTAGGGTGTGGGGCTGAGATGGCCAGCGATACCTGTGGGGAAGCCCGTGCGTGAATACCTGCTGACGCTCTGCATCACGGCCGCGGTGACCTATCTGCTCACAGGCCCGGTGCGGAAGTTCGCGATCGTGGCCGGCGCCATGCCGGAGATCCGTGCACGTGACGTGCACCGGGAGCCCACGCCGCGGCTCGGCGGTATCGCCATGTTCTTCGGCCTGTGCGCGGGCCTGCTCGTCGCCGATCACCTGACCAACCTGGACAAGGTCTTCGAGTCCTCGAACGAACCGCGGGCGCTGCTCTCGGGAGCGGCCCTGATCTGGCTGATCGGCGTCCTGGACGACAAGTTCGAGATCGACGCCCTCATCAAGCTCGGCGGCCAGATGATCGCCGCGGGCGTGATGGTCATGCAGGGTCTGACGATCCTGTGGCTGCCGATCCCGGGTGTGGGGACCGTGTCCCTGACCCAGTGGCAGGGCACGCTGCTCACCGTCGCGCTCGTGGTGATCACCATCAACGCCGTGAACTTCGTCGACGGTCTCGACGGCCTCGCGGCGGGCATGGTGTGCATCGCCGCCGCGGCGTTCTTCCTGTACGCGTACCGGATCTGGTACGGCTACGGCATCGAGTCCGCGGCCCCGGCCACGCTGTTCGCGGCGATCCTGATGGGCATGTGTCTGGGCTTTCTGCCGCACAACATCCATCCGGCGAGAATCTTCATGGGCGACTCGGGCTCCATGCTCATCGGCCTGGTCCTGGCGGCCGGCGCGATCTCCATCACCGGGCAGGTCGACCCGGACGCGCTCAAGCTCAACCTCGGCGGCTCCACCCGCGACACCACGCACGCGATGCTGCCCGTCTTCATCCCGCTGCTGATGCCGCTGACGATCATCGCGATCCCGTTCGCCGACCTCGTCCTCGCGATCGTGCGCCGCACCTGGAACGGGCAGTCGCCGTTCGCCGCGGACCGCGGGCATCTGCATCACCGGCTCCTGGAGATCGGCCACTCGCACTCCCGCGCGGTGCTGATCATGTACTTCTGGTCGGGCCTTATCGCCTTCGGCGCGGTCGCCTACTCGGTGCACTCCGCGTCGGGGATGTGGGTCATGCTCACGATCGTCGCGCTGAGCTTCGTCGGGCTCGTCATGCTGCTGCTGCCGCGCTTCACGCCGCACGCGCCGCGCTGGGCCCAGCACTTGGTGCCGCCGCGCTACCGGCGCCCTGCCGAGTCCGCGGCGGCGGCCGGGGCCTCCGGGGACACCGAGGACTCCGAAGGCGAACCGGACCGCAGCAGGATCCCGGCGGGGGTCAACGGGGCGACGGCGATCGGCGCCCGTTCGCGCTTCACGGATCGGCGTAAGGCCGGAACGTCGCGTTGACGTGGCGACACCGGTGCCCGAAATGAGCCCAATACCAGACATGTTGACCCTGTGCGTGCACAGACGCGCAGGATCCCCCTCACGTGTGACGGTTGGCACACCTTCTAGGTAAAGACCGCATCAAATAGTTTGTGATACCGTTCACGAAGCCGGGGGAAGGACCGAAAGGCCGTAGTGCGACGGTCATTTGGCCCGAATCGGACTGCTGAATCCCCGGACTACGCTCGTCCATGACGACACCTGCCCCACACCAGTAAGCGGAGTTGCCGCCATGCCGTCCAATGACGCACGGACCCTTCTTCACACCGTCGTACCCACCGTCGCCGCAGGCGTGATTGCCGCGGTGATCAGTGGTGTGGTTGCGGGGGGCAAGGGGGCCATCGGTGCGCTGGTCGGTGCTCTTGTGGTGATCGTGTTCATGGGCCTCGGGCAGGTCGTGCTGATCCGCACGGCAAAATCGCTTCCGCAGCTGTTCCAGGCGATGGGGCTGATGCTCTACGTCGCCCAGCTGCTGCTGCTCATGATCTTCGTGGCCATTTTCAAGGACACGACTCTCTTCAATCCCAAGACCTTCGCCGTCTCTCTGGTCGTCTCGACTGTCGTGTGGATGGCGGCCCAGGCCCGCGCGCACATGAAGGCCAAGGTTTTCTATATCGATCCCGAGGCGGCGCCCGGTTCCAAGGGGACCGGGACCAGTGAGAAAGCCGAGAAGACCGGGTCGTCATCGTGAGAGGTAGGGCCGGGATAAACGCCCGTTCGTCGGGCTGCTATCGTCCGGTGCCAACTGCGGCATCGCCGGCGCGGGCACGAGAGCTGACGCCTGCACGATCGCGAGGCTCACTGCCTGCCCGCCGCCCCCACGCCCGAAACACCAGACCGGTGCCGATCCGCGGCTGCACGCCGCACCGACACAACGAGGTTGCCGTACTTATGCGTCACGCCGAAGGAGCCCGCGGTGAGTGCTGACACGACCCAGCTCGCCTTTGACTGGAGTTGTCGGATCATGGCCGACAACGGGTGTGGCTTCCCCTCGCCGGGTCTTCACTCCTTCTTGTTCGAACCGATTGCCGACTTCGGCTGGTTCTACTTCAACAAGGTGATGCTGCTCGCCCTGCTCACCACGATCGTCATCTGCGTGTTCTTCTTCTTCGCGTTCGGCCGCTCGAAGGTCGTCCCCGGGAAGATGCAGATGATCGGTGAGGCCGGCTACGACTTCGTGCGCCGCAACATCGTCTACGAGACGCTGGGCAAGAAGGAGGGCGAGAAGTACGTCCCCCTCATGGTCTCGATGTTCTTCTTCATCTGGATCATGAACGTCTGGTCGGTCGTCCCGCTGGCCCAGTTCCCGGTCTCCTCGGTCATCGCGTACCCGATCGTCCTCGCGGTGATCGTGTACCTGATCTGGGTGCCGCTGACCTTCAAGCGCCATGGCTTCGTGGGTGGTTGGAAGAACGTCACCGGCTACGACGCGTCGCTCGGCCCGATCAAGTGGCTGGTCTCGTTCATCGAGTTCTTCTCGAACCTGCTGGTCCGCCCGTTCACACACGCGGTGCGACTCTTCGCGAACATGTTCGCGGGTCACCTGATGCTGGTGATGTTCACCGTCGCCTCCTGGTACCTGCTGAACAGCTGGATGATCCCGGCCGCGGGCGTCTCGTTCATCATGACGATGGCGATGATCCTCTTCGAGCTTTTCGTTCAGGCCGTCCAGGCGTACGTCTTCGTCCTCCTGGCCTGCACGTACATTCAGGGCGCTCTCGCCGAGCACCACTGAGCCCCACCCCGCCCAACCACCCCAGGTCGTCCGGTGGACAACCCCCACCGGTTCGTAAAGAAAAGGAAGTAACGGCATGTCCGCGTCCATCGAACTCGCCGCTGGCGTCTCCGGCTCCCTCGGTTCCATCGGTTACGGTCTCGCCGCGATCGGCCCCGGCATCGGCGTCGGCATCGTCTTCGGCAACGGCACCCAGGCGCTGGCCCGCCAGCCCGAGGCTGCCGGCCTGATCCGCGCCAACCAGATCCTGGGCTTCGCCTTCTGTGAGGCGCTCGCCCTCATCGGCATCGTTATGCCGTTCGTGTTCGGTAAGTAATCACCTCTTACTGACACGTTTCGACGAAAGGCACTGATGTGATCGCCAACCTGGTTGCACTCGCGGCCGAGGAGGAGCAGAGCCCGCTCGTCCCGCCCGGTCCCGAGCTGCTCATTGGCACCCTTGCCTTCGCCATCGTCTTCTTCGTCTTCGCCAAGAAGCTCCTTCCGCGCATCAACAAGACGCTGGAAGAGCGCCACGCGCAGATCGAAGGTGGCATCGAGAAGGCTGAGGCCCTCCAGACCGAGGCCCAGAGCGTGCTCGAGCAGTACAAGGCTCAGCTCGCCGAGGCCCGGCACGAGGCCGCGCGGCTGCGCCAGGAGGCGCAGGAGCAGGGTGCCTCGCTCATCGCCGAGATGCGTGCGGAAGGCCAGCGGCAGCGTGAGGAAATCATCGCCGCCGGTCACTCGCAGATCGAGGCCGACCGCAAGGCCGCCGCTCAGGCGCTGCGTCAGGACGTGGGCCTGCTGGCCACCGACCTGGCCGGCAAGCTGGTCGGCGAGTCCCTCGAGGACTCCGCCCGGCAGTCGCGCACGATCGACCGCTTCCTCGACGAGCTCGAAGAGAAGGCAGAGGCTGCACGATGACCGCCCACGGAGCGAGCCGCGAGGCCCTGGCCGCCGCGCGTGAGCGTCTGGACGCGCTGACCGACAACACCTCGGTCGACGCCAAGGCGCTCGCCGGCGACCTGGCCTCGGTGACCGCGCTGCTCGACCGCGAGGTCAGCCTGCGGCGGGTCCTGACCGACCCGGCGCAGGCCGGTGAGGCCAAGGCCGAGCTCGCGAGCCGCCTGCTCGGCGGCCAGATCAGCGGCGAGGCCGCCGATCTGGTGTCGGGCCTGGTCCGCTCCCGGTGGTCGGCCTCCCGCGACCTGGTCGACTCCCTCGAGGAGCTGGCCAACACCGCGGACCTGACCGCGGCGCAGAAGAACGGTGACCTCGACGACGTCGAGGACGAGCTGTTCCGGTTCGACCGGATCGTCTCCTCCAACACCGAGCTGCGCGCCGCGCTCACCGACAAGTCGGCCTCGGCCTCGGCCAAGGCCGAGCTCGTGAAGCGGCTGCTCGACGGTCGGGCCAAGCCCACCACCGAGCGGATCGTCGCGCGTCTTGTGACCGCGCCGCGTGGACGTAGCCTGGAAGCGGGACTCGAGTCCCTCTCCAAGCTCGCCGCGGAGCGTCGCGAGCGCATGGTGGCGGTCGTCACCACGGCGGTCCCGCTGAGCGACGCGCAGAAGCGGCGCCTGGGTGCGTCCCTCGCGAAGCTCTACGGCCGCGAGATGCACCTGAACCTGGACGTGGACCCCGAGGTCCTCGGCGGGATCAAGGTGCAGGTGGGCGACGAGGTCATCAACGGCTCCATCGCGGACCGCATCGAGGAGGCCGGCCGCCGCATGGCGAGCTGACCGCAACAAGCGCAACACGTACGACTACGGCCCTAGTTGGGCCGTGCAGAGGATTCCTGGGGGCTGACCCCAGACCCCCCAAGAACACTTCGGGCCCAACAAGGAGAGCAGGGAACCCAGATGGCGGAGCTCACGATCCGGCCGGAGGAGATCCGGGACGCGCTGGAGAACTTTGTCCAGGCGTACAAGCCGGACGCGGCCTCGCGCGAGGAGGTCGGTACGGTCACCCTTGCCGGCGACGGCATCGCGAAGGTCGAGGGTCTCCCCTCGGCCATGGCCAACGAACTGCTGAAGTTCGAGGACGGCACGCTCGGCCTCGCGCTCAACCTGGAAGAGCGCGAGATCGGCGCCATCGTCCTCGGTGAGTTCAGCGGCGTCGAGGAGGGCCAGCCGGTCACGCGTACCGGTGAGGTCCTGTCCGTCGGTGTCGGCGAGGGCTACCTCGGCCGCGTCGTCGACCCGCTCGGCAACCCGATCGACGGTCTCGGCGAGATCGAGACCACCGGTCGCCGCGCCCTTGAGCTGCAGGCCCCCACGGTCATGCAGCGCAAGTCGGTGCACGAGCCGATGGAGACGGGCTACAAGGCCGTCGACGCGATGACCCCCGTCGGCCGTGGCCAGCGTCAGCTGGTCATCGGTGACCGCCAGACCGGCAAGACCGCCCTGGCTGTCGACACGATCATCAACCAGCGCGACAACTGGCGCACCGGCGACCCGTCGAAGCAGGTCCGCTGCATCTACGTCGCCATCGGTCAGAAGGGTTCGACCATCGCCTCCGTGCGTGGCGCCCTCGAAGAGGCCGGCGCGCTGGAGTACACGACCATCGTCGCCGCCCCGGCGTCCGACCCGGCCGGCTTCAAGTACCTGGCGCCGTACACCGGCTCGGCCATCGGCCAGCAGTGGATGTACGAGGGCAAGCACGTCCTCATCATCTTCGACGACCTCTCGAAGCAGGCCGACGCCTACCGCGCCGTGTCCCTGCTGCTCCGCCGCCCGCCGGGGCGCGAGGCCTACCCGGGTGACGTCTTCTACGTGCACTCCCGTCTGCTCGAGCGCTGCGCGAAGCTCTCGGACGAGATGGGCGCCGGCTCGATGACGGGTCTCCCGATCGTCGAGACGAAGGCGAACGACGTGTCGGCGTTCATTCCGACCAACGTCATCTCCATCACCGACGGTCAGTGCTTCCTGGAGTCCGACCTGTTCAACGCCGGCCAGCGTCCGGCCCTGAACGTCGGTATCTCGGTCTCGCGTGTGGGTGGTTCCGCCCAGCACAAGGCCATGAAGCAGGTCTCCGGCCGACTGCGTCTGGACCTGGCCCAGTACCGCGAGCTGGAGGCGTTCGCCGCCTTCGGTTCCGACCTGGACGCCGCGTCGAAGTCGCAGCTGGAGCGCGGTCAGCGTCTGGTCGAGCTGCTGAAGCAGGCTCAGTACCAGCCGATGGCCACCGAGGACCAGGTCGTCTCCGTCTGGGCCGGTACCAACGGCAAGATGGACGAGGTGCCGGTCGCCGACATCCGCCGCTTCGAGAAGGAGCTCCTGGAGCACCTGCACCGCAAGGAGCAGGGCCTCATGACCTCCATCAAGGAGGGCGGGAAGATGTCGAACGACACCATCCAGGCCATCGACGACGCCGTCGCCGAGTTCAAGAAGCAGTTCGAGACCTCGGACGGGAAGCTTCTCGGCGAGGACGCTCCGGCCGCCGCCGGCAAGTGACGACGGAAGGGACCTGACTCATGGGAGCCCAGCTCCGGGTCTACAAGCGTCGCATCCGATCCGTCACCGCGACCAAGAAGATCACCAAGGCGATGGAGATGATCGCCGCCTCGCGCGTCGTCAAGGCGCAGCGCAAGGTGGCGGCCTCCACGCCCTACGCGACCGAGCTCACGCGCGCGGTCACGGCGGTGGGGACGGGGTCGACCACAAAGCACCCGCTGACGACCGAGCCCGAGACGGCGACCCGCTCCGCGGTGCTGCTGCTCACGAGCGACCGCGGTCTGGCCGGTGCCTTCAACTCGAACGCGATCAAGGCCGCGGAGCAGCTCACCGAGCGGCTCCAGGCCGAGGGCAAGGAGGTCGACACGTACATCGTCGGCCGCCGTGGTCTCGCGCACTACAACTTCCGCGAGCGCAAGGTCGTGGAGTCGTGGGCGGGCTTCACGGACGAGCCCACGTACGCGGACGCCAAGAAGGTCGCGGCCCCGCTGATCGAGGCCATCGAGAAGGAGACGGCGGAGGGCGGCGTGGACGAGCTCCACATCGTCTACACCGAGTTCGTCTCGATGATGACGCAGACGGCCATCGACGGCCGGCTGCTGCCGCTCAGCCTCGAGGAGGTGGCGGAGGAGTCGAAGGCGTCCGGTAAGGGCGACGAGATCCTTCCGCTGTACGACTTCGAGCCGTCGGCGGAGGACGTCCTCGACGCCCTGCTGCCGCGCTACGTCGAGAGCCGGATCTACAACGCGATGCTCCAGTCGGCTGCCTCCAAGCACGCCGCCACGCGCCGCGCGATGAAGTCGGCGACCGACAACGCGGGAGAGCTGATCAACAACCTCTCCCGTCTTGCCAACGCGGCCCGCCAGGCCGAAATCACCCAGGAAATCAGCGAGATCGTCGGTGGCGCGAGCGCCCTGGCCGACGCGACCGCGGGGAGTGACAAGTAATGACCACCACTGTTGAGACGGCCACGGCGACGGGCCGCGTCGCGCGGGTCATCGGCCCGGTCGTCGACGTGGAGTTCCCCGTCGACGCGATGCCGGACATCTACAACGCCCTGCACGTCGAGGTCAACGACCCGGCGCAGGACGGCGCGAAGAAGACCCTGACGCTCGAGGTCGCGCAGCACCTCGGTGACGGCCTGGTCCGCGCGATCTCCATGCAGCCCACCGACGGCCTGGTCCGCCAGGCCCCGGTCGTGAACACCGGCGCCTCCATCACGGTGCCCGTCGGCGACTTCACCAAGGGCAAGGTGTTCAACACCCTCGGCGAGGTCCTGAACGTCGACGAGGAGTACACGGGCGAGCGCTGGGGCATCCACCGCAAGGCTCCGAACTTCGACGAGCTCGAGTCGAAGACCGAGATGTTCGAGACCGGCATCAAGGTCGTCGACCTTCTCACCCCGTACGTCAAGGGTGGAAAGATCGGCCTCTTCGGCGGTGCCGGCGTCGGCAAGACGGTGCTCATCCAGGAGATGATCTACCGCGTCGCCAACAACCACGACGGTGTCTCCGTGTTCGCCGGTGTCGGCGAGCGCACCCGTGAGGGCAACGACCTCATCGAGGAGATGGCCGAGTCCGGCGTCATCGACAAGACCGCGCTGGTCTTCGGTCAGATGGACGAGCCGCCGGGCACCCGTCTGCGCGTGGCCCTCGCGGGTCTGACGATGGCGGAGTACTTCCGCGACGTCCAGAAGCAGGACGTGCTGTTCTTCATCGACAACATCTTCCGCTTCACGCAGGCCGGTTCCGAGGTCTCGACCCTGCTGGGTCGCATGCCCTCGGCCGTGGGTTACCAGCCGAACCTCGCCGACGAGATGGGTCTCCTCCAGGAGCGCATCACCTCGACGCGTGGTCACTCGATCACGTCCATGCAGGCCATTTACGTGCCCGCGGACGACCTGACCGACCCGGCCCCGGCGACCACGTTCGCCCACCTCGACGCGACGACGGTGCTTTCCCGTCCGATCTCCGAGAAGGGCATCTACCCGGCCGTGGACCCGCTGGACTCCACGTCCCGCATCCTGGACCCCCGCTACATCGCGGCGGACCACTACAACACCGCCATGCGCGTCAAGACGGTGCTGCAGAAGTACAAGGACCTCCAGGACATCATCGCGATCCTCGGCATCGACGAGCTCGGCGAGGAGGACAAGCTCACCGTCCACCGCGCCCGTCGCGTGGAGCGCTTCCTGTCCCAGAACACCCACGTCGCCAAGCAGTTCACCGGCGTCGACGGGTCGGACGTCCCGCTGGACGAGTCGATCACCGCGTTCAACGCGATCATCGACGGTGAGTACGACCACTTCCCGGAGCAGGCGTTCTTCCTGTGCGGTGGCATTGAGGACCTCAAGGCCAACGCCAAGGAGCTCGGCGTCTCCTGAGCCCCGTGCTCGTAGGGAGGGTCGGGGGTATGTCCCGGCCCTCCCGTCACGCCCACTAGACTTTGAACCGACACCCGGCAGCGAGTGCCGCCGGGTGGTGACCCGAGGAGCCCACCTTGGCTGCTGAGCTGCACGTCGAGCTCGTCGCCGCGGACCGCAGTGTCTGGTCCGGCGAGGCCACCCTGGTCGTCGCGCGTACCACGTCCGGCGACATCGGCGTCATGCCCGGTCACCAGCCGCTGCTCGGTGTGCTGGAGTCGGGACCCGTGACGATCCGTACGACGGACGGGGGGACGATCGTGGCGGCTGTCCACGGCGGTTTCATCTCGTTCGCCGACAACAAGCTGTCCCTGCTGGCCGAGATCGCCGAGCTTTCGGACGAGATCGACGCCCAGCGGGCGGAGCGGGCGCTGGAGCGCGCGAAGTCGGACGCGGACGCGTCCGCCGAGCGTCGTGCCGACGTGCGACTCCGTACGGTGGCGGCGCGCTGAATCCAGCGAGCCACATGATGTACCTCAGCCGCGGCCCAGGCCGGAGATAATCTCCGGACCGGGTCGCGGCTGAGGCGATCTACAACTGTTTTGCTGTTCCGTTATCGGTCGAGAAGCGAGGAGGTCGGTGTAGATGGTCCTCGTTCTTGTGCTGTGCGTAGTCGCGGTCGTCGTGCTCGTGGTGGTGGGACTTGTCGCCTTCGGAGTGCGACGGCGGCTCATCCAGCGCTCCGGCGGTACGTTCGACTGTTCGCTGCGGTGGGACGCGCCGGCGCCCGAGGCGGCGGATGCCTCCGGCAAGGGGTGGGGCTACGGGATCGCCCGTTACAACGGTGACCGGGTGGAGTGGTTCCGCGTCTTCTCGTACGCGCCGCGTCCGAAGCGGATTCTGGAGCGGGCGGCGATCGAGGTCACCGGGCGCCGTGCTCCCGAGGGCGAGGAGGAGCTGGCGCTCCTCTCGGATGCCATTGTCCTCGCGTGTACGCACCGCGGGACCCGCCTCGAACTGGCCATGAGCGAGGACGCGCTGACCGGCTTCCTCGCGTGGCTGGAGGCGGCGCCTCCGGGCCAGCGGGTCAACGTGGCGTAGCAGGCATGGAGAAGCCGGGCCGACGGGGGGCGTTCCCGTGGGCCCGGCTTCGGTATGCGGGGGTTACTTCAGGCCGGAGTTGATGGCCGTGACGAGTTCGCCGTTCGCGGTGTCGCCGGAGAACTCCCAGAAGAAGGCGCCGCCCAGGCCCTGGGACTTGGCCCAGCTCATCTTCGAGCCGATCGTCGCCGGGGTGTCGTAGGACCACCAGTCCGAGCCGCAGTGCGCGTACGCCGTCCCGGCCACCGTGCCGTTCGACGGGCACTTGGTCTTGAGGACCTTGTAGTCCTCGATGCCCTGCTCGTACGTGCCGGCGGCGGGACCGGTCGCGGTGCCGCCCGGCTCCTTCTGCGTGACACCGGTCCAGCCGCGGCCGTAGAAGCCGATGCCGAGCAGGAGCTTGGAGGCCGGTACGCCCTGCGCCTTCAACTTGGCGATGGCGTCGGCGGAGTTGAAGCCCTGCTGCGGGATGCCGGAGTACGAGGTGAGCGGGGAGTGCGGGGCGGTCGGGCCCTTGGCCTCCCAGGCGCCGAAGAAGTCGTAGGTCATGACGTTGTACCAGTCCATGGACTGTGCGGCACCGGCGTAGTCCTGCTTGTCGATCTTGCCGCCGGACGAGCCGTCGGCGGTGATCGCGGCCGTCACCAGATTCTGCGAGCCGAACTTCGAACGCAGCGCCGTCGAGAGCTTCTTGAGGGCGTCCTGGCCGGAGGTGTCACAGGTCAGGCCGCAGGCGTTCGGGTACTCCCAGTCGATGTCGATGCCGTCGAAGACATCGGCCCAGCGCGGGTCCTCGACCAGCTTGTAGCAGGAGTCGGCGAACGCGGCCGGGTTCTTCGCGGCCTCACCGAAGCCGCCGGACCAGGTCCAGCCGCCGAAGGACCAGAGGATCTTGAGGTTCGGGTGCTTGGCCTTCAACTGGCGCAGCTGGTTGAAGGCGCCGCGCAGCGGCTGGTCCCAGGTGTCGGCCTGCCCGGAGACGGAGTTGGCTGCCGTGTACGCCATGTCCGTGTCGGCGTAGGCGTCGCCCATGGTGCACTTGCCGCCCTGGACGTTGCCGAAGGCGTAGTTGATGTGCGTGACCTTGGCGGCCGAGCCGGAGGTCTCCAGGTTCTTCGGGTAGTACTGGCGGCCGTAGACGCCCCAGTCGGTGAAGTAGCCCAGGTTGACCTTGTCGCCGGTGCCGGGGCCCGGGTCGGTGCCGCCGCCGGTGGTGTGCACCTTCACGGAGCCGGAGACCGGTCCCGTCTGGTCGGCGGTGTCGCGGGCCTGCACCGTGTACGAGTAGTCGGTGCCGGCGCTCAGCCCGGTGTCGGTGTACGAGGTGCCGGTCACCGTCGCGACCTTGGAGCCGTCGCGCAGCACGTCGTAGTTCTTGACGCCCTTGTCGTCGGTGGCGGCCGACCAGGACAGCTTGGCGGAGGTGTCGGTGATGCCTGAGGCGGTCGGGGTGCCGGGCGCGGAGGGTGCCGCGTCGCCGGGGACGTCGCCGCCGTCGCAGGAGGCGCCGTTGAGCTTGCAGCCCGTGGGGGCGCCGGAGCCGGTGCCGTTGAAGCCGAAGGAGACCGAGGCGCCGGGGGCGAGCGTCCCGTTCCAGGAGAGGTTCTTGGCGGTCCAGTGGTCGGCGGAGTTGGTGACGGTCGCGTCCCAGGCCGAGGTGACCTTCGTACCGGACGGGAAGTCCCACTGGACGTTCCACGAACTCACGGTCGTGGTGCCGGAGTTCTTGATGGTCCACTTGCCCTCGAAGCCGCTGCCCCAGTCCTGGGTCTTGGCGTACGTGGCGGTGACGGTGGTGGCCTCGGCGGCGGCGTGGGAGGGGGTGGCGAGGCCGACGAGGGCGGCGGCGGGCAGGACGAGGGTCGCGAGTGCCGCGGTCGTTCTGTGCCGAAGTCTGTGTCTGGGTACGTCAGTCGGGTGCATCGGGTGCTCCTCGGGAGGTCCGGGGTCCGTAATGGGGGTGGAACCCTGCGACGCCCATGAGCACCGGAGTGGGGGGTGTGCTCACCGCAGTGCGGCGAGAATAGAAAGGTCTGGACCAGCGGTCAAGGTCTAAACCAATCACGGCTTTCGGCCAACTTCGCGCGCCAGCACGGCCGCCTGCACCCGGCTGCGCAGGTTCAACTTGGCGAGCAGGCGGCTGACATGGGTCTTCACCGTGGCCTCCGCCATGTCGAGCCGGTCCGCGATCTCCGCGTTGGACAGGCCGTCGCCGAGCCGGTCGAGCACCTCCCGCTCCCGGCGGGTGAGCGTCTCCAACTCCGGTGGCAGGTCGGCCGGTTCGCCCTCGGAGGGCCGCGCGAACTCGGCGATCAGGCGGCGGGTGACCGCCGGCGCGATCAGGCCCTCGCCCCGGGCGACCGTGCGGACGGCCTCCAGGAGGTCCCGCGCGTCGGTGTTCTTGAGCAGGAACCCGGACGCCCCCGCCCGCAGCGCCCCGAAGACGTACGCGTCGAGGTCGAAGGTGGTCAGGACCAGTACGTCGGCGAGCCCCTCCCCGACGACCGCTCGGGTGGCCGAAACCCCGTCGAGCCGCGGCATCTGGACATCCATGAGGACCAGATCGGGCCGCAGCTCGCGGGCCAGTTCGAGCGCCTGCTCGCCGTCCGCCGCCTCACCCACGACCTCGATGTCGGCCGCGCTGTTCAGGATGAGGACGAGCCCGGCCCGTACGGCGGACTGGTCCTCGGCGACGAGTACGCGGATCACTCGGTGACTCCTTCCAGGGGGAGGCGGGCGCACACCCGCCAGACCGTGCCGCCCGGGGCGTCGGGCCCCGCCTCGAACGTGCCGCCCAGGAGCGCCGCCCGCTCCCGCATCCCGACGAGCCCGGCTCCGGAGCCCGGCGCGCGCGGCCCGCCGTCCCGCTTCCCGAGCGGGCTGTCGACCCGCACCTCGACACACGCGTCCGTGCGGTCGACGGCCATCGTGACGCGGCCGGGACCCGCGTGCTTGAGCGCGTTCGTGAGGGATTCCTGGACGATGCGGTAGGCGGCGAGCTCGACCGGCGCGGGCAGCCCGGTGAGGCCGCCGGAGACGGTCAGGCCGACGTCGAGCCCGTTCGCGCGGGACTGCTCGACGAGTGTGCCCAGACCCGCAAGGGTGGGCGCGGCGACCGGCTCTTCGTCCTCGCCCGCGTCGCGCAGGATGCCGATGAGGCGGCGCATCTCGGCGAGGCCCTCCACGCTGTTCTCGCGGATCGTCCGCAGCGCCGTACGGGTGGTGTCCCGGTCGTCGAGGGACAGCGCGGCCGTGGAGTGGATGGCGATCGCCGAGAGGTGGTTCGCCACCATGTCGTGCAGCTCGCGGGCCATCCGCGCACGCTCCGCCGTCACCGCCTGCGTCCGGTCCATCTCGGCGAGCAGCGCCGTCTGCTCCGCCCGCAGCCGCTCCGTCTGCGCCGCCTCGCGGTGCCCGCGCACCAGCAGTCCTGTGGCGGCGGGGCCGAACGAGACGAGGCCGGTCGCGACGCCGATCAGGATCGCCTCCGGCTGCCGCAGCCAGGCGACGAAGCCGAGCGTGACGGCGACCGTCACCAGGCCGGTGCTGACGGGGAGGCGGCGGGCCTGGGCCGGGGTCCCGTACAGCGCGGCCGCGTACATCAGGTCCGTGTACATGAGCACCGTCGCCAGGCTGCCCTGGGTGAACTGGTCGGCGATCAGCACCAGCGTGCCGGTGACGACGGCGAACCGGGGCCGGGTGCGGCGCAGCAGTTCGAGCGCCGCCATCGCGACGAGCGGCACGAGCAGCCACGAACCGTCGAAGAGCCGCCCCGTGTTCATGCCGAGCCCGAAGCCCCACAGCGCGAGCCCGCCGAGCAGCCCGCCGACGGCGATGCGCACGTCGTCGCGGTGCGGGCGGGGGAGAGCGGGGGCCTGCATGACTCCATCCAACACGGCCGGGGCGGTCCTGCCATGGTGCGACGGGACGAGCCGGGGCCGCACGGCACTACATCGAAGGATGCAGTCCCACTTCGTCATGTACGACGACGATCACGCGCCGCGCGACAGGGAGCCTGGAAACAGGGGAACGAGAGGAGCCCACCGTGATCGTCACACTGATCGTCGTCTGCGAGGTCGCCTTCTGGGTGCTCCTCGCCGCGGGCCTCGCCCTGCGCTACTGGGCGAGGATGCCGCGCGCGAGCGTGGCCGTGCTGCTGTGCGAGCCGCTCCTCGAGGTTTTGCTGCTCGTGGTCACGGCCATCGACCTCAAGAACGGCGCCGAACCCGACTGGAAGCACGGCCTGGCCGCCGTCTACATCGGCTACTCGATCGCCCTCGGCCACTACACGATCACGTGGGTCGACGTCCGCGTCGCCCATCGCTTCGCGGGCGGCCCGCCGCCGTCGACCCCCAAGTACGGGGTGCCGCGCGCGATCCACGAGTGGAAGCTGGCCGCGCGCTGGATCCTCGCCGCGCTCATCGCGATGGGCCTGCTGCAGGGCGCGATCTGGTACGTGGGCGAGGCCGGGGCGACCGAATCCCTCACGCAGTGGCAGCAGCGCATGCTCTTCCTGATCGCGATCAACGTGATCATCGCGCTGAGCTACACGGTCTTCCCGAAGAAGGCGCCGGCGGTCACGACCAACAAGGGGTGACTAACGCTCGCCGCCCGGCACCCACAGCACGTCTCCGACCTCCTTGTTCGCGATGCGGGCCAGGATGAACAGGAGGTCGGAGAGGCGGTTCAGGTACGTCGCCGTGAGCGGGTTCATCGTCTCGCCGTGGGCCTCCATCGCCGCCCACGTCGAGCGCTCCGCGCGGCGGACGACCGTGCACGCCTGGTGCAGGAGCGCGGCGCCCGCGGTGCCGCCGGGGAGGATGAAGGAGCGGAGCTTCTCCAGCTGCTCGTTGAAGTGGTCGCAGTCCGCCTCCAGCTTGTCGATGTAGAACTGCTCGACGCGCAGCGGCGGGAACTCGGGGTTCTCGACGACGGGGGTCGACAGGTCGGCGCCGACGTCGAAGAGGTCGTTCTGGACCCGCGTGAGCACCTTCACGACCCCCTCCTCCAGGCCGCCGAGGGCGATCGCCGTGCCGATCACCGCGTTCGCCTCGTTGGCGTCCGCGTACGCCGAGATCCGCAGATCGGTCTTGGCGGTGCGGCTCATGTCGCCGAGGGCGGTGCTGCCCTTGTCTCCGGTACGGGTGTAGATGCGCGTCAGATTGACCATGCGACCAGCGTAGTTACGCGGCGGCCCGGCGGAAGCCGCGTGTGCCGACCGTCACGGCGAGCGTCGCGAAGGCGAGCGCGACCAGCACCCCGTAGAGCATGTTCGCCGTCGCGTAGTGACCGACGTACGCGTCCCGCATCGCGTCCACGAGATAGCGCAGCGGCATGACGTGCGAGAGCCCGTCCAGCCAGCCGGGTGCGAGCGCCATCGGCAGCATCAGGCCCGAGAGCAGCATCGACGGCATGGTGACCGCGTTGATGACGGGCCCGAACTCCTGCGGCGTACGGGCCTTGAAGGCGAGCGCGTACGACAGGGAGGCGAGGGACACCGTCAGGAGTGCCACGAAGGCGAAGCCGATCAGGATTCCGCCGAGCGGCGCCCGCAGGCCCATCACGAGCGCGGCGAGTACGAGCAGCACGGCCTGGAAGAGGAACAGCGCGGTGTCCCGCAGGACGCGGCCGAGCAGCAGCGCGAGCCGGCTGACCGGCGTCACCCGCATCCGCTCCACCACGCCGTAGTTCTTCTCGATGATGATCCCGAAACCGCAGAACGCGGCTCCGAAGAGCCCGAGTTGCAGCAGCAGGCCCGGCACCAGGATCTGCCAGGAGCTGCCGCCGGTGCCCAGCGGGAGCTCGGTGAGCAGCGGCCCGAAGAACAGCAGGTACAGCAGCGGCATGAGGATGCCGAAGAGCATCTGGAAGCGGGAGGAGAGAGTCTGACGGGCGTAGCGCCCGAAGATGATCCGCGTATCGGAGGCAAGGGTTCTCATCGCGCTCACACCGCCACCGGGGTCGTGTCCACGGGTGCCGGGCCGCGCCCGGTGATGGCCAGGAACGTGTCCTGGAGCGTCGCGTCGATCGACCCGCCGTGCGCCAGCTTGAGCGCGCTCGGCGTGCCCTCGGCGGCCACGACTCCCTTGTCCACCACGACGATCCGCTCCGCGAGGGCGTCCGCCTCGTCGAGGTAGTGCGTGGTCAGCAGGACGGTCGTGCCGTGCTCGGTGCGCAGCCGGCGGACCAGGTCCCACAGGTCGGCGCGGCTGCCCGGGTCGAGGCCGGTCGTCGGCTCGTCGAGGAAGAGCACCTGGGGGCGGTGCACGAGCCCCATCGCGATGTCGAGGCGGCGCCGCTGCCCACCGGAGAGCGCGGCGGTCTTTCGTCCCAGGAGGTCGGTGAGGCCGAGATCCGCCGCCAGTTCCTCGGCGCGCGCGGCCGCCCGCGGCTTCGGCAGCCGGTACAGGCGGCCCTGCGTGACCAGTTCCTCGCGCACGGAGACGTTCGGGTCGACGCCGCCGGACTGGGCGACGTAACCGACCGCACGCCGCACCCCCGCCGGGTCGCCCGCGAGGTCGTGCCCCGCGACGGTGGCCACGCCACCGGTCGGCGCGAGCAGCGTGGTGAGCATCCGCAGGGTGGTGGTCTTGCCCGCGCCGTTGGGGCCGAGGAGGCCGAGGATCTCGCCCGGTTCGACGCGCAGGTCGATACCGCGGACCGCTTCCACCGGTCCTTGTTTCGTCTGGAAGGTCCGGGCGAGCCCGGACGCGCTGATGACTGCCATGCGAGCCAGAAAAACAGAGTCGCTGAAATTTTGCAACGTCCCCAAAATTTCAGCGAGGCCAGCGAACCCGTAGAATCGGCGCATGGCAGAAGGGCTCAGGGAGCGGAAGAAGCGGCAGACCAGGCAGTACATCTCGGACGTGGCGACCGGCCTGTTCCTGGAGCGCGGCTTCGACGCGGTGACCGTCGCGGAGATCGCGGACGCGGCGAACGTCTCCGTGAACACCGTCTACAACTACTTCCCGGCGAAGGAGGACCTGTTCCTCGACCGGGCCTCCGGGGTCGTCGACCGGATGTCCCGCTGGGTGCGCGGCCGGGGCCCGGGGGAGTCCGCTGCCGCCGCCGTGCTGCGGGAACTGCGTGAGGAGGTCGAGTCGGTCTCGCCGCGTGTCGGGCTCATGGACGGCTACAGCGACTTCATGCGCGTCGTGCACGCCGCGCCCGCCCTGCGTTCCCGGCTGTGGGCCATCCAGCAGGAGGTGCGCGACAACCTCGTGGCGACGCTCCGCGAGGAGACCCGCGCCGCCGAGGCCGACCCGCTGCCGGACCTGATCGCGGGTCAGATCGACTGGGTCCACCAGACCGTCATGGCGGAGATCGGACGCCGGATGCTCGCGGGCGGGGCGCCCGCGGAGGTGTCGCGCGAGATGCTCGACGTGCTCGACGAGATCGAGGAACTTCTGAGCGCGAAGGTGCTCAACTACGCCGTGCGTGACGCCTGATGGGCACGGATGATCGATCACTGATCCGTACCAGTGTGATGTCCGTCATTCGAGACGTGACGCGCATCTCTTAGCTGTCACACGGCCGCTCACGGGCGCTAGTGTCCGCCGAAGAGCAAGTAAAAAGCGGTTAAGCGGTCGCGCGGGACACGCGGTTAGGGGACGTACGTGGCAAGGAAGCTCGCCGTCATCGGGGCCGGCCTCATGGGGTCGGGCATCGCGCAGGTCTCCGCCCAGGCGGGCTGGGACGTCGTCCTGCGCGACGTCACCGACGAGGCGCTCGCGCGAGGCACCGACGGGATCAAGGCCTCGTACGAGAAGTTCGTGGGCAAGGGGAAGCTCGACGCCGCCGACGCCGAGGCCGCGCTCGGCCGCATCACCGCGACCACCGACCTGGACGCGGCGGCCGACGCGGACGTCGTCGTCGAGGCCGTCTTCGAGAAGCTCGAGGTCAAGCACGAGATCTTCCGCGCGCTCGACAAGATCGTGCGGGACGACACCGTGCTCGCCTCGAACACCTCGGCCATCCCGATCACCAAGATCGCGGCGGCCACCGCCCACCCGGAGCGCGTCGTCGGCGCGCACTTCTTCTCGCCCGTGCCGATGATGCAGCTGTGCGAGCTCGTGCGCGGCTACAAGACGAGCGACGAAACCCTTGCCACCGCCCGCGAGTTCGCCGAGTCCGTCGGCAAGACCTGCATCGTGGTGAACAGGGACGTCGCCGGGTTCGTGACGACCCGTCTCATCTCCGCCCTCGTCGTCGAGGCCGCGAAGCTGTACGAGTCGGGGGTCGCCACCGCCGAGGACATCGACATCGCCTGCAAGCTGGGCTTCGGGCACGCGATGGGGCCGCTCGCCACCGCGGACCTGACGGGCGTCGACATCCTGCTGCACGCGACGGAGAACATCTACACCGAGTCGCAGGACGAGAAGTTCGCGCCGCCGGAGCTGATGCGCCGGATGGTGGACGCCGGTGACATCGGCCGCAAGAGCGGGCAGGGCTTCTACAAGCACGCTTGATCGCACAGCTGATGCCATGTCACCCCTCGGGGTGAATTCGGTATCGGTTCGCTTACAGACGGCAACTTTCGGCCCCCGCGGCCCGTCAGTTGCAGTGACATACCCAGATCACCCGGATCACATGACCAGCTGAGTACCGGCTCAGAAGCACTGAAGCAGTCGCGTACTCCGACCATTCTGAATTTCCCACGGGGAGCGCATATGTACATCAGGGGCGACCACGTCGAGCTGGTCGTCGGGGGCCGCCTCGACGTCCGCAGCGCGGCGGACGCCCGTTCGGTCCTGCACACCGCCGTCGACGACGGAATCGGCGACCTGGTGCTCGACCTGTCCGAACTCGACTCCTGGGACGCGACCGGCCTCGGCGTCATCATGGGCGCCCACCGCCGCGCGGGCCGCTGCGGACGCCGGCTCGTGCTGCGCCGCGTGCCGCCCCAGATGCAACGCCTGCTCGTCGCCACCAGACTGCACCGGATCCTCGCCATCGAGGGCGGCATCGGCGTGGAGTCCCTGCCCCGCGTCTGAGGCGGAAGGCCGCGCGCGGGGCCGGAGTTGTGCGGTTGAAACGGAAGGTATGGCCCCGGAAGGGGTGAACCCGTCATTCCGGCGGGAACCGCCGACAATCCTCACGAGACTGTGACGTCTCCGGCGGCGCGGTACCTCCCGGCTTCGTAGATACTGAGCCAAGCGACAGCGCGGTGCGCACAGGCCGGGAGGGGCAAGCGGCACACCACGCTTTTGGGGGGCTTTGACGATGGACCCGACGAACCGGGGACCGGAAGATTCCAGCCAGGAACGGCACGAAGGGACGACAGGGGGCAGCGGGGGACGACAGCGTCCGCCCCGCGACCCTCTGACACCCGATTACGGCCAGCCCGCACCCGCGCTCGCCCGCACCGTGCAACTCGTCTCGGGCGACCACCTGCTGACCGTCAATCCCGTCGACGGCAGTGAGATCGAACCCTGCCCGCCCGGAGAGCGCCCGGGCCGGCCCGTCAAGCACGACGCCACGGAGCGCGCGGCACTCGCCCGCGCCGCCCGGCCACCGCTGCCTCCGGGGCCCGCACAGCCCCAACTGCCGCTCCTGGAGCGCCAGGAAGAGCGCGAGCGCCTGGTGCGGCTCCTGGCGCGCGGCCGCTCCGTGCGGCTCACGGGGCCCGCGGGATCCGGGCGCACAGCGCTGCTCGACCAGATCGCCGAGGACTGCGCCGACATCGCGCCCGACGGCGTCGTCCGGCTCTGCGGCCACCGGCGCTCCGTCGACGACCTGCTGTACGAGCTGTTCGGCGCGGTCCACAAGGCGCCGCTGCACCGCCCCGACCGCGCGCTGCTGCTCGAACTCGTCCACGAGATCGGCGCCGTCGTCGTCCTCGACGACCTCGAGTTCGGCGCCGCCGCGCTCGACGAACTCCTCGAAGCGACGCCCGAGTGCGCCTTCCTGCTGTCCGCGACGCCGGACGTGCCCGCGCCGTCGGCCGACTCGCACGTCGAGGAGGTCTTCCTTGCGGGGCTCGGGCGCGGCGGCGGCCAGGAACTCCTGGAGCGGTCCGTCGGCCGGGTGCTCACCGACGAGGAGGCGCAGTGGGCCGCCGACCTCTGGTTCGAGTCCGAGGGTCTGCCGCTGAGGTTCGTCCAGGCGGGCGCCCTGCTCCGGCAGCGCGACCAGCTCCGCGCCGACCCCGAGGCCTTCGACGCGTTCGGGTACTACGAGGGCCCGGGCGCGGCCCCCGTGGACGCGCCCTTCGACACCGCCGACGGGCACGACGTGCCGCTGCCCGCGCTCGCCGAGGCCGCGGCGCCCGCCGCGCTGCTCGCGTCCCGGCTCGGCGCGTCCGCGCGCGCCACCCTGGAGTTCGCGGTCGCGCTCGGCGGCGAGATCCCGCACCAGGCGCATCTGCCGGCGCTCGTCGGTGACACGCACGCCGACGCGGCCCTCGCCGAACTCGTCTCCTGCGCGCTCGTCACTCCGGCCGGCGGCCGCTACCGCCTCGCGGCCGGAGTACGCCGCCAGCTGGAGGCCGCGGGCTACGGCACCGACGCCGCCGGCCGCGGCAGCACCGCCGCCCAGCACTACGCCTGGTGGGCCGCGCACCCGTCGGTGGGACCCGAGCGGGTCGTCGCGGAGGCCGACGCGGTACTGGCCGCGCTCGCCGCGACGACGGCGCTCGAGTCCTCCGTGGAGCTGGCCCGCGCGGCCGCGCCCGCCTTCGCCGCCGGGCTCGCCTGGGGCGCGTGGGAGCGCGCCCTCAGGGCCGGCCTCGAATCGGCGCGTGCCACGGGCGAGGTGGCCGAAGAGGCGTACTTCCACCACGAGTTGGGCATCCTCGCGCTCCTCGGCGGGCAGCTCGACCGGGCCCGCGTCGAGCTGGAGGCCTCCATCGCGCTGCGCGGCGCCGTCGCCGACAAGCGCGGCACGATCGCCGGGCGCAGGGCCCTCGCCCTGGTCGCCGACCTTTCGGGCGTCGCGCTCCCCGGCGGGAGCACGGCGGCGGGGGAGGAGATCCCGGAGGCGATGTACGAGGAGTCGGCCTCGCCGCCCGGCGGAGTCCCCGCGTACGCGCAGTCCGAGGCGCCGCCCGAGCCCGACACCCTGGTGACCCGTCAGCCGGCACCGCCCGCTCCGCCCGCCCCGACCGTCCTCGGCACCAAGGCGCCCTCGCGCAGGTCGGTGGCCGGTGGCGCCCGGCGGAACATGGTGGCGGCGGGCGCGGGTGCGCTGCTCGCGGCGGTGCTCGGCACGGTCGTCACGCTCGGCGCCACGTCGGGCAACGACGACCCGCCGTCGGACAAGGTCGACACGAAACCGTCGGCGACGGCGGGGGAGAACGGCGGGGACCTCGGCGCCGACAAGGCGGGCGGCGGCGACGGCCGGACGAGCGCGGCGCCGACCGACCCCGGCGAGGACGGCGTCCTGGGCACGGAGGACGACCCGACTCCGTCGACCGGGTCTTCGGGCAAGCCGTCGGACGATCCCAGCGGCTCCAAGTCCCCGGACGACCCGACGAAGTCGCCGTCCAAGTCGCCCACGAAGCCCCCGACGAAATCGCCGACCAAGCAGCCGACGAAGCCGCCCACTTCGCCTCCGACGAAGCCGCCGACCACTCCGCCGACGACGCCACCGACAACCCCTCCGACGACGACCCCGACCACGACCGCGCCGACGACCCCGGACACCTCGGACACGGCAAGCGGCCCGATCACGACGACGCCTGACAAATCAAGCCCCGCCGGCGCTTGAGGCGCGGGGTCCGGGGCAGAGCCCCGAGACGGCAACCGCGCCTCCCGCAACGTCAGACGGTCAGAAGAGGCGCAGCTTGTCGTCCTCGATACCCCGCATCGCGTCATAATCCAGCACGGCGCAACCGATACCCCGGTCCGTCGCGAGAACGCGCGCCTGCGGCTTGATCTCCTGCGCCGCGAAGACACCCCGCACCGGGGCGAGGTGCGGATCCCGGTTCAACAGCTCCAGGTAGCGGGTGAGTTGCTCGACGCCGTCGATCTCGCCGCGGCGCTTGATCTCGACGGCCACGGTCTGCCCGTCGGCGTCCCGGCACAGGATGTCGACCGGGCCGATCGCCGTCATGTACTCGCGGCGGATGAGCGTGTAGCCCTCGCCGAGCGTGTCGATGCGGTCGGCGAGCAGCTCCTGGAGGTGGGCCTCGACGCCGTCCTTGATGAGGCCGGGGTCCACGCCGAGCTCGTGCGAGGAGTCGTGGAGGATCTCCTCCATCGTGATGATGAGCTTCTCGCCCGCCTTGTTGACGACGGTCCACTTGCCCTCGTCGTCCCCGGTGCCCTCCTTCAAGGTGCAGGGCGGCGACATCCAGTTGAGGGGCTTGTAGGCCCGGTCGTCCGCATGGATCGAGACACTGCCGTCCGCCTTCACGAGGATGAGGCGGGGTGCCGACGGGAGGTGGGCGGTGAGCCGGCCCGCGTAATCCACGGAGCAACGGGCGATGACGAGACGCATGGTCGGCAACGCTACTCGAACCCCACGGCTCCACGCACTTCGCCCACCCGTCTCCCACCACCGCCCTACCCGAGCCCCTGCGGGGCACCCCTTTAATTCCAGTAAGCACGCGTTCGCCATTGGCCGGTTGTGTACGAACGAATACCCCTACGCCCTGTTGCGGTTCGGACACGTTCCCTACCGTAGAAGACAGGAGGTCGCGGCGCGTGCACGCTGCGTGTTCCACGGGCCGTGCGTGCCGAGGACTTCTGCCCTGTCCGTATGCCCCCGCTCCCCGGGGGTGCGAGAGGAGAACCCATGTCGCTCGACGTCTCACCGGCACTGTTGGATCAGGCCGAGCGAGGCGAGGTTGACGAAAAGGACTTCGTCGACTGCGTCCGGACCTCCCTGCCTTACGCATGGGAGATGATCAGCTCCCTGGTGGCTCAGCTGAAGGTCGACGGCGGAGCGTTCGCCGACAACCAGACGCCGCCCCCGGACGAGCAGGCACGTGGACAGCTTCTGCGTGCGCTCGCGAGTGACGCGATACGTGGGGCGCTGCAGCGGCACTTCGGTGTCCGCCTCGCGTTCCAGAACTGCCACCGGGTCGCGGTGTTCCCGCAGGACCCGTCGGTGGACGAGACGCTCGCCCGCTTCACCTCGGCACGCAATCAGCTGCTCAACCAGTCACCGGAACTGCGTGACTGCTGAGGGTTGAGGGCGTAACAGCCTTTGCCTGTCGGCCCGTACGCGGGAGGTGCATCTGTACGGGCCGGCAGGCGCCGAGGCGAAGTGCCCACCAGGTCAGTCGAGTTGCGGCAGTACCTCGGCTCCCAGGCGCCGAACGTTCTCCTCCGTCGCCGTGAGATCTCCCGAACCCTCGACGAGCAGCGCGAAGCGGGTGATCCCCGTCCGCTCCGACGTGGCCGCGAGCCGGTCCGCGCACAGCTGCGGGGTGCCGACCGGATGCAGGGAGCACAGCAGCTCCGTGTACGCATGCGGGTCGCGCATCGACCGCGCCCTGCCGTCGACCGTCACATGGGCGTCAAGCCCCTGCTTCAGCCAGCCCGGCATCGCCTTCAGGAGTGTCTCCGCGGCCTCCGACTCGCTGTCACCGATCTGGGCGACACCGGCGGACACGTGCTCCGCCGCGTAGCTCTCCTCGACCGAGCGCCCGGCCTCGCGCGCGCAGCGCCGCCACAGGGCGACCATCTCCGCCTTCTCCTCGTCCCCGATGTGCATGCCGAGCAGCATCGGCAGGCCCCGCTCGGCGGCGAGCCGCACGCTCTTCGGCGACGTACAGGCAACGATCACTTCCGGCCCTTCCCTGCCGACCCCGTCGAGCGCCTCGGCCGGGCGCGGCACGACCGGGACCTCGCGGAAGGCGAAGCGCTCGCCCGCGCCCCCGACGTGCTCGTCCCGCAGCCACTTGAGGAGCAGGTCGAGGGATTCCGGGAACCCCTTCTCGTACGCCTCGATGCCGGATCCGAAGACCTCCAGGTCGACCCAGGGGCCGCCGCGGCCGACGCCGAGCGAGAACCGGCCGCCGGATGTGACGTGCAGCAATGCCGCCTGCTCGCCGAGGGCGACCGGGTGCGCGGTCGGCAGCACGCTCACCGCCGTGCCCACCCGCAGCGTGTTCGTGCGGCCGAGCAGCAGCGCGGCCAGGGTCACGGCCGAGGGGCACGTCCCGTACGGCACGAAGTGGTGCTCGGCGAGCCACACCGAGTCCAGGCCCGCCTCCTCGGCGACCTCTGCGGACCGCACCGCGCGATGCAGCGCCTCTCCCTGCCCCTGGCCCGGAAACTGGGCCGCCAGTACAAACGTCCCTACACGCATCGCACTCCTGCCTTCCTTGGCGCCGACGCGGGCACTCCCCCTGAAGGCAATAACGGTTGGCAAGTGCCAAAGACACGGCCTACCAAGAAGATTGGCGGATTTTCCGGCAAGTCTTGACGAGGCCCCCTCGACGTGACGGTCTTCGGGTACCCCCTGCCCTTCGGCGTAGGCTGGACACGACCTCCAGCTCCGTTCACACATCCCGAGGTGAGACGTGTCTCCGCGCCGCAACCGTCCGAAGGCAGGCGGATCGTCCAGCAGCAGCGCATCCGCCGGCGGCGGGGACGAAGGGCGGCGCTACGGCGGGTTCCAGTCCACGGAGAGCTGGCAGGGCGAGGAGTGGAGCGTGCGCCACGTGGCGGGCGCGAGCGCGGCCGGGAAGACGTACCGCTGCCCCGGCTGCGACCAGCAGATCGCCTCCGGGGTCGCCCATGTCGTGGCCTGGCCCGAGTACGGGGGAGTGGACGACCGGCGGCACTGGCACAAGGCGTGCTGGAACGCGAAGGACCGCCGCACCACGAAGGTGCAGCGGTCCAGGAACGCGCCGCGGTACTGAGCCCGGCCGGTACGGCTACACGTCGCGGTTGTTGATCGACAGGAACGCGCCGCCGAGCGCCACCGCGGTGATCCCCGCCATGATCCACAGCGGCTCCCAGCCGGTGGGCCCGGAACTGCCGGTCACGGACTGGTCGTAGAGCACGGCGAGCTGGCTGGGGACCGAGTACTCGAGCAGGGCCTGCTGGAGGTCCTTGAGCGACTCCGCGAACATGAAGATCGCCATGACCAGCGGCAGCAGCACGACGCCGACCATGATGGTGATCGCGCCCGCCGAGTGCCGCACCAGCGTGCCGACGGCCAGGCCCAGCAGGCCGAGCAGCGCGACGAACAGGCCGACGCCGAACGTCGTCTTGACCCAGGCGCCGCCGCTCGGCGAGTCCGAGCCGACGATCCCCACCTGGAGCGCGCCGACGAGCGCGGCGAACACCGTGGTCAGCACCGTGACGAGGACGAAGAAGACGATCGCCTTGGCGGTGAGCACCCGGCTCCGGCTGGAACACGCCGTCATCGTCGTACGGATCATTCCGGTGCCGTACTCGGAGGCGATGGTCAGGACGCCGAGGGTCATCACGCAGATCGTGCCGAGCAGCGTGCCGAAGAAGCCGAGGCTGAGCACCTGGCCGCTGTCCGGCGTCGGGCCGTCGTCGGAGGCGACCACGGCGGCGGAGGCCAGGCCGAGGCCGACCATGAGCACGATCATCACGCCCAGCGTCCACATCGTGGAGCGCACGGAACGGATCTTCGTCCACTCCGAGGCCAGCGCGTCGCCGAGGTGCGCCTTGCGGACCGGGATGGGCGAGGCGTACGAGGCGCCGGGGGCGGCGAGGGGCGGGGGCGGCGTGCTCATCGGGCGTCCTTGTCCATCGGCGGGGCGGTCGGGGCCGGTGCGGCGGGTGGCGCCGGAGCGACGGGCGGGGCCGGCGGGGTCGCGTACGGGTTCTGCTCCGCGACGGGCGGCTGAACCGGCGGCTGGACCGGGGCCTGGCCCGGCTGAACCGGGGCCTGGGGCGGCGGCGGGGCGTACCAGCCCGGCTGGCCCTGCCCCGGCACCGGCATCTGGCCGGGCGGCACCGCGCCGGGCGGCAGCGGCTCGTGCAGGCCCGCGCGCTGGTCGGCGGTCGAGCGGTAGTCGACGGCACCCTGCGTCATCCGCATGTACGCCTCCTCCAGCGAGGCCTGGTGCGGCGACAGCTCCCACAGCCGTACGTCCGCGCCGTGCGCCAGATCGCTGATGCGCGGCAGCGGCAGGCCGGTGACCCGGAGGCCGCCGTCCTGCTCAGGCAGCACCTGGCCGCCCGCCTCGGTCAGCGCGGCCGTCAGCTTCTCGCGCTGCTGGGACTCGCTGTCGGGGGTGCGCACGCGCGCGAAGCCGGCGGAGTTGTGCGCGATGAAGTCCCGCACGCTCATGTCGGCGAGCAGCTGCCCGCGCCCGATCACGATCAGGTGCTCGGCGGTCAGCGCCATCTCGCTCATCAGGTGCGAGGAGACGAAGACCGTGCGCCCCTCGGAGGCGAGCGTCTTCATCAGGTTCCTGACCCAGAGGATGCCCTCGGGGTCGAGCCCGTTGACCGGCTCGTCGAAGAGCAGCACCTGCGGGTCGCCGAGCAGCGCGGCGGCGATGCCGAGCCGCTGCCCCATGCCGAGCGAGAACCCGTTGGAACGCCGCTTCGCGACCTCCTGGAGGCCGACGACGCCGAGCACCTCGTCCACCCGGCGGGCCGGGATGCCGGAGAGCTGGGCCAGGCTCAGCAGATGGCTGCGGGCGGTCCTGCCGCCGTGCACGGCCTTCGCGTCGAGCAGCGCACCCACCTGGCGCGGCGCGTTCGGGAGCTTGTTGTACGGGTAGCCCCCGATGGTCACATGACCGGCGGTCGGCTGGTCGAGGCCGAGGATCATGCGCATCGTCGTGGACTTGCCCGAGCCGTTCGGCCCGAGGAACCCGGTCACGGTCCCCGGCCGCACCTGGAAGGAAAGGTTGTACACGGCTGTCTTCGCGCCGTAGCGCTTCGTCAGGCCGACTGCCTCGATCATTCTCCGCACCCATCGGAAGGTTCTGAGAGTTTCAGGACGTCGGGGCAGACGCCCCCGTAAGGGTTAGGAGCGTATACGCGAGCTGACGGTTCCGGCCAAGAGTGAGCAAAGCGTCAGGCGGGGCCGGAGGGGATGGTTCCGGCGGCGCGCAGGATTCGGGTGCCCTCCTCGCGCACGGCGGGGGACGCGGCGGCCCGCCGCACCCAGTCCCGCGGGGCGGGCCCGAGCAGCGCGGACAGCTCCGCGGAGGCCGCCATGAGCGCGCTCAGGAGGCCCGCCTGGTCGCCGCCGCCGGGGCGCGGGGCACCGGTGTCCGGGTCGACGAGGACGCCGTGCTCGCCCACGTACATCTGCAGACCCGGCACGGGGGCGTCGGGGACGGCGACCCTGCGGTAGTTCGGCAGCTCGGTGGCGTCGACGGCCTTGAGCTGCGCGTCGTCGAGCCAGGACACGACGAGGGTGCGCGCGGCCCGCGGGTCCGGGTAGGGGGCGGCCGCCACGTAACCGTTCCGCCCGATGTGCGCGGAGCAGCCGACGCCGATGCCGCGCATGGGCAGCGGCACCATCGGCACGGCGACCGGGAGACCGAGCTTCCGCAGCTTGTACGCGACCTGGGCGGGGGCCGCGTTGGAGCCGACGGCGAGGACGGGGGCGCGGTCCGCGGTCCAGCGCGGCAGTTCGCGCTCCACGTCGAGGTCGAGGAGTTCGTCGCCGCGCAGCAGGGCAGGGGCGGTGACCGGGCGTCCGGGGTAGCTGAGGGGCGTGAGGGCGGGGACGGTGTCGTAGCCGAGCGAGACGAGGGTGCGGCCGGGGTCGATGAGCGCCATGGTGCCGCAGGCTAGGGCAGGCGCCCGGGCCCCGCCTAAGCGTCCCGCTTCTTCAGCAGCACGTATCCGACGATCAGCGCCACCGCGACCCACACCAGCAGGATTCCGAGCCCGCCCCACGGCCCGTACGGCGCGTCGTCGCTCGGCGGGTCCACCACCTGCATGATCTTCAGGCCCGCCTGGTCGGGGAAGTACTGGGCGACCTTCTTCGTGGCCGAGACGCTGCCGAGGATCGGCGAGACCAGGAAGAAGAACGGCATCAGGATGCCGAGCGAGAGCATGGGGGAGCGGAGCATCGCCGCGACGCCCATCGAGAACATCGTCAGGAGCGTCATGTAGACGGCGGCGCCGAGGACCGCGCGCAGCACGTTCGGGGCGCCCAGGTCCGTGCCGTGGTCGCCGAGCATCAGCTGGCCGAGGAAGAACGACGCGAAGCTGATCACCAGCGCGACGACGAGCGCGAGCAGCGCGGCGACCAGGATCTTGGAGAAGAGGAACGTGCCGCGCTGCGGGACCGCCGCGAGCGAGGTGCGGATCATGCCGGTGCTGTACTCGCTCGCGACCACGAGGACCCCGAAGACCAGCATCGCGAGCTGGCCGAGGGTGAGGCCGGAGAAGGAGATGAAGGTCGGGTCGAAGGTCAGCTTGTCCCCGGTCGACATCTTGTCGAACTCGTTGTTGGTGAGCGCGCTGATCAGCATGCCGAGTCCGACGGAGACGAGCACCGCGAGGCCGAGCGTGAAGGCCGTCGAGTTCACCGATTTGATCTTGGTCCACTCGGAGCGGAGGACCTGGGCCGCGGCCATCTCAGGCGCCCTTCTCTTGGTTCCAGCTCGAACCCCAGCCCGATTGCTGCGGGTTCTGTGGGGTCTGGGGCGGCTGCGGGTCCTGCGGGGTCGGCTGCTCCGGAGCGGCCGAGTGCGCGTGGTACTCCACCGACTCCGCGGTCAGCTGCATGAACGCCTCTTCGAGGGAGGCCTGCTGCGGGCTCAGCTCGTGCAGGACGAGCTGGTTCCGCGCGGCGAGCTCACCGAGCTCCTCTGCGGGATGGCCGTCGACCTCGAGGGCGCCACCGGACTCCACGACCGTGATGCCGGAGCGGTGCAGCACGTCGAGCAGGCGCTCGCGCTGCGGGGAGCGCAGCCGGACGTACGAGCGCGAGTTCTTCCGGATGAAGTCCGGCATCGACATGTCGGCGAGGAGGCGGCCCTGCCCGATCACCACCAGGTGGTCGGCGGTGAGCGCCATTTCGCTCATCAGGTGGGAGGAGACGAAGACCGTGCGGCCCGCGGCGGCGAGGGACTTCATCAGGTTGCGGATCCAGTGGATGCCCTCGGGGTCGAGCCCGTTGACCGGCTCGTCGAACATCAGGATCTGCGGGTCGCCGAGCAGCGCGCCCGCGATGCCGAGGCGCTGGCCCATGCCGAGGGAGAAGCCCTTCGCCTTCTTGCGGGACACCGCCGTGAGGCCGACCGTGTCGAGCACCTCGTGCACGCGGTTCTTGGGGATGCCGTTGGACTGCGCCAGGCACAGGAGGTGGTTGTAGGCGCTGCGGCCGCCGTGCATCGCCTTCGCGTCGAGCAGGGCGCCGATGTAGCGCAGGGGGTCCTTCAGCTGGGCGTAGTGCTTGCCGTCGATCCGGACGTCGCCCGCCGTCGGGTTGTCGAGGCCGAGCATCATCCGCATCGTGGTGGACTTGCCCGCGCCGTTCGGGCCGAGGAATCCGGTGACGATTCCTGGCCGGACGGAGAAGGTGAGGTCGTCCACGGCGGTCTTTTCGCCGTAGCGCTTGGTCAGCCCCGAGAGCTCGATCATGCGGCCACGCTAAATCGTGACAAAGCGGGCGGCCACTCCGGTGGGGCGGGATCCGGGTGCACCCGGCGCCGTGGCTCGGCTCACGGGGCTCCGCCCCGGACCCCGCTGCTCAATCGCCGCAGGGGCTTGAAAGGCACAGCGAGACGCCCCCCGCGGCGCCTGGAGAACCCAGGGCCTGCGAGGGGCGGCACATAGCGCGTGGCTACCGGGACTGCTGCGCCGGCACTCCGCGGGTGACCGGCTCGTCCTCTGCCGGGGCGCCCGCGGCGGCGACCGCCGCACCGGTGAGGGTGGCCAGCATCTCGCGGACGTTCGTCAGCTGCGCGTTGATCGAGTCGCGGCGGTTGGTGAGGGCCGCCAGCTCCCGCTCGGATTCGCTGCGGATACGGTCCGCCTTCGCGTTCGCGTCCGCGACGATGTCCTCGGCCTGACGCTGCGCCGTCTCCACCGTCTGACGGGCGCGACGCTCGGCGTCCGTGCGCAGCTTCTCGGCCTCCAGGCGGAGCTGCTCCGCGCGGTGCTCGATCTCGGCGAGGCGCTTCTCGGCCTTGGCCTGACGCGAGGCCAGGTCGCGCTCCGACTGCTCGCGGCGCTTGGCCAGGTTCGTCTCGAAGTCGGCGGCGGCCTGGGCGGCCTTGGCGCGCGTCTCCTCGAAGAGGGCGTCCGCCTCCTCGCGCTTGGACTGCGCGTCCTTTTGCGCCTCGGTGCGCAGCGCGGTGGCCTCGCCCTTGGCCTTCTCGACGATCCGAACGCCCTCGTCCTCGGCCTTGGACTTGCGCTCGGCGGCGAACGACTCCGCGTCGTTGCGCACCTGCTGGGCCGCGGACTCGGCGAGCTCCCGGTGCTGCTCGGCGGCCCTGCGGGCCTCTTCGCGCAGGTCCTTGGCCTCCTCCTCGGCGAGGCGGAGGATCTTCTCGACGCGCGCGCCGAGGCCGGCGTACGACGGCTCCGCGTCGTTCACCTGCGCCTGGGCGTTCTGCGTCTCGAGGTGGAGTTCCTCGATGCGCTTTTCCAGAGCAGTGATACGGGCAAGAGCGCTGTCACGGTCGGAGACGAGCTTGGAGATCCGTTCGTCCACCTGAGCGCGGTCGTACCCACGCCGCACAAGCTCGAAGCCGTAGGGGGAAGTGTCGCTCATGGGGTTCCTGTCGAATGAGACCGGTGAGGTGATAGTGGGAATCCTAGGGGGCGCAGCGGCGTGTCATCGGGCAGATGTCGGATTGATCAGCCTTCAGCTCTAGAATGACCCCCCTTTTGAGTGGCGTAGGGACGGACTGCTTGCCAGAACAGGGCCAAACGTCCTTGGCGAGCACGGTAGTTGACCGAAAGGCTAGCCCTCCGAGCCCTTGCCACTCGAACGTGTGGCCCCCGCTGCGGCTCCCGCCTTGACGCCGCCGTCCTTGTTGCCCCCGCCGGACGGAGCCTCAAAACTCTCCAACGCCTCCAGTACGTCCTGGACACGGGAGATCTCGGCATTGATGTCCTCGCGGCGCCTGACCAGCACGTCGAGATCCCGCTGTCCCTTCTCGATCATGGCGGTGGCCTCCTGCTCGGCGTCCGCCTTGATCTTGTCGGCCTCGCGGGACAGCTCGGCCTTCTTCTGCTCGGCCTCCTTGAGGAGCCCCTCGGCCTTCTTCACGGCGGCGATCCGGACCTTGCCGGCCTCCGAATCCGCGTCGTTCAGCACCTCCTTGGCCTTGGCCTGCGCCTCGGAGAGCTGCTCCTCGGCGGCCTTGACCAGGGCGTCGCAGCGCTCGCCCGCGCTCTTCATCGCCTCGGCCGACTCGCGGCGGGCGTGCTCGTGCAGCTCCTCGATCTCGGCCGTGATCCGGTCGCGCAGCTCCTCGGCGCGCTCCCTGATCTGCGTCGCGTCCCTGCGGGCGCCGACGAGCAGCTCGTCCGCGTCCGTACGGGCCTTCTCCACGATCGAGTTGCCCTCGACGGTCGACTCGGCGACGAGGCGCTCGGCCTCCGTGCGGGCCGCGCCGACCATCGTGTCGGCCTGCGCCTCGGCGTCGGCGGTCGTCTTCTGCGCCGTCTCCTGCGCCTCGCGGGTCAGCTTGTCGGCCTCGGTCGCGGACTCCGTGATGAGCTTGTCGACCTGCTCGGCGGCCTCCGTGCGCCGCTTGTTGGCGTCCTTGCGGGCCTCGTCCAGCGTGCGCTCGGCCTCCTCGCGCGCGGCGGCCGTGATGCGGTCCGCCTCGGCGGCGGCCTCCGCCTTGACGCGCTCGGATTCGGTGCGGATCCGCTCGGCGTGCTGCTGCGCGGAGGCGACCGTCTCGGCGGCCTCGGCGCGCAGCCGCTCCGCGTCGCCGGACGCGTCCGAGATCAGCTTCTCGGCCTTGGCGACGGCCTCGGTCCGGACGCGCTCGGCCTCGGTCCGCGTCTCGTTGGCCAACTGCTCGGCGGCGGCCGTCGATTCGGCGCGCAGCCGCTCCGCCTCGGTGGTCGCGTCTCCGACGAGCTTCTCGGCCTTCGCCGTGGACTCGGCGGTGAGACGCTCGGCCTCCGCGGTGGCGTCGCCCACCAACTGCTCGGCGCGGGCCGTGGACTCGGAGCGGACCCGCTCCGCCTCCGCGTTGGTCTCCGTCGTCAGACGCTCGGCCTCGGTGGTCGCCTCGGTGATCAGCGTGTCGGCCTGCTCGGCCGCGTCGGAGCGGATCCGGTTGGCGTCCTCGCGGGCGTCGGCGCGGGTGCGCGAGGCGTCCTGGTCGGCGGCCGTGCGCAGGTCGGAGGCCTCCGTGCGGACCTGCTGGGCGTGCTCCGAGGCGTCCGTGCGCAGCCGCTCGGCCTCGGTGAAGGCCTCCGCGACGGTGCGCTCCGCCATCGCCTTGGCGGCCTCCGCCTCGGCGGTGGCCTCGGAACGGACCCGGTTCGCGTCCTCGGTGGCGCGCTCGCGCTCCGCGTAGGCGTCGGAGCGGACCCGGTCGGCCTCCTCCTGCGCCTCCGTCCTCGTACGCTCCGCCGCGTGCTCGGCGGCGCTGCGCAGGCCGGTGATCTCCTCCTGCGCCGCCTCGTGCAGGCCGGCCACGGAGTCGCGCACCTGCTGCGCCGTCTGCTCGGCGGTGGAGACCATCTCGGTCGCCCGCTGGTCCGCCTCCTCGACCAGACGTACGGCCTCGGTCTGCGCCTCCTCGACACGCGCGCGTGCCACGGCGAGCAGCTCCTCGCTCTGCTCGCGGGCCCGCTCGCGCTCCTGCTCGGCCTCCTCGCGCGCGCTGCCGAGCGTCTCCTCGGCCTCGCGGCGGCGCCGGGCCGCCTCCTCCTGGGCGGCGGCCAGCGTCTCCGCGGCCTCCGTGGAGATCCGCTCGGCGGCGGTCTGCGCCTCGGCGCGGATCCGGTCGGCGGACTCCTGCGCCTCCGTCTTGAGCCGCTCGGCCTCCGCGGACGCCTCGGAGGTCAGGCGCACGGCGGCGTTCTCTGCCTCGGAGCGGGTCGTCGAGGCGTCGGCCGCGGCCTCGTTGCGAAGGCGCTCGGCCTCCGTCTCGGCCTGCGCCTGCACCGTGCGCGCGCGCTCCGCGGCGTCCGCCCGCAGGCGCTCCACCTCGTCGGCGGCCTCGCGGCGCAGCGTCTCGCCCTGCTCCCGCGCCTCGTTCAGCGCCGTCTCCGAAGCGGTGAGACGCTCCTCGGCCTCCGTGTGCAGGCGGGTCAGCTCCTCGGCCGCCTCCTCCTGCTTGGCCCGCATCGCCTGCTCGGCCTCGTCCTTGAGCGCCTGCGCCGCGCGCTCCGCCTCGGCCCGGGTGGCCTCCGCCTGCTCCTCGGCCTCGGTGCGGTACCGCTCGGCCTCCGCGCGCGTGCGCTCCAGGGTCTCCTCGGCCTGCTTGCGCAGCGACGTGGCCCGCTCGATGGCCTCCGTGCGGACGCGCTCGCTCTCCGTCGTCGCGGCGGTGCGCAGCTCGTCCGCGTCCGCCTTCGCCTTGGAGAGGAGCTGCTCGGCGGTGCTGGCCGACTCCTCGATCTGCTGGACGGCCTCGCGGCGGGCCTCGGCCCGGATCCGCTCGCCCTCCTCGACGGCCTCGGCCCGCAGCTGCTCGGCCTCGCCGCGCAGGCGCCGCGCCTCCTCCTGGAGCTCGACGGTCTTGGCGCGGTACTCCTTGGTGTCGTCCTTGGCCGCGCCCTTGAGCTCCGCGGCCAGGTCGTGCGCCTCGGCGCGCAGCCGGTCCGCCTCGGTCTCGGCCTCGGTGCGCAGCCGCTCGGCCTCGTCGGCCGCGGCCTTCGTCGTCGCCTTGGCCTCCTCGGAGGCCTTGTTGAGCACGTCCTCCGCGGTGCGCGCGGCCTTCGCGAGCTCGCCCGCGGTCTCCTCGGCGGTGACCGTACGGGCCTTCTCCTTGGCCTCGGCGATCAGCTTCTCGGCCTCGGCGCGCGCGTCGGCGACGACCTGCTCGGCCTCCGACTTCGTGGTCTCCGCGTCCTTGGTGGCCTCCTGGACGAGGCGGGCCACCTGCTCCTTCGCGGTCCGGGTGCGCTGTTCGTTGGTCGACTCCGCGCTCGCGAGCTGCTTGGCCGCGGCGTCCTTGGCCTCCGCGAGCACCTTGTCGGCCTCGGCGCGGGCCTCGCGCAGCGCGGTGTCCGCCTCGGCGATCTTCTGCTCGGCGGCGCGGCTCAGCTCGCCGGAGCGGCGGCGGGCCTGCTCGGACTCCTCGCTCGTCGACGTCCGCAGCTGCTCGGCGTGGTCGGTGGCCTCCTGGGCCTGCGTCGACGCCGCGTTCAGCAGGCGCTCGGCGTCCTGCCGGGCGCGGGCCAGGATCGACTGCGCCTCGGTGCGCGCGTCCTCGGCCTCCGAGGTGAGGCGCTGGCGGGCCTGCTCGGCGACCCGCTCGGCCTCCGCGCGGGCGGCGGCGAGCGCCTGGTCGGCCTCCGCGCGGGACTCGTCGAGGAGGCGCCGGGCCTGCTGCTCGGTGCGGGCGCGCAGCTGCTCGGCCCACTGCACGTTCTCGTTGACGTGCGTCTCGACCGTGCGGCGGCGCTCGGCGAGCTCCTGGTCGAGCTGCTGGCGGCGGTTGACCGCCTCCGTGTGCAGCTCGGACTGGAGCCGGGACTGCTGCTCGGCGTGCTCCTGGAGGATCCGCTGGGTCTGCGCGCGGGCGTCGCGGAGCTCGCGCTCGGCGTCGGCGCGCAGCTGGTCGGCCTGGATCTGCGCGTTCCGCAGGAGCTGCTCGGCCTGGTAGCCGATGTCCGACCCGTCGTAGGCAGGCCGGGACGCGAGGCTGCGGCGCGCCTCGTGCAGCTTGGCGCGCAACACCTCCACCTGGTAGCCGAGGTCCTCGGCGTGCTGGACGGCCTTCTCCCGATCGGTCTTCAGCCGGTCCATCTCGGCTTCGAACCGCGAGAGATGGTCGGTCTCAGCCGGCCGTCGGCCGTCCTGGCTCTCATAGCCCCGCACTGCGCGGTCCCATCCGTCCCCTGGTCGCAAGTTCTTCTTACGAGCCCCGCCCATTCCCGCGAACGGGGCCCCCGGGGAATGGTGTCAGATCGAATTCGCCGGTGCCGTCGGACCGTTCCGGCTGATGCCGTTCCTTACCGACGTGCCCCGACCCTCGTCCCCCGATACCCGGACCCCGGCCCACGACCGGCCGTTGGTGACGGCAGCCGCCCCACAACCCTACCGGCACGGCTATGTGGAGGTCAGTGCTCCGCCGAGTCCTTCGGTGCGGCAGTGACGAGTTCGGTCAGTACGCCGTGGCAGTCCTTGGGGTGCAGGAACGTGATGCGGGAGTCCATCGAGCCGCGCCGGGGCTCGTCGTAGAGGACGCGGACGCCCTTGTTCCTGATGTCCGCGGCGTCCGTGTCGACGTCGGCCGTGCCGAAGGCGATGTGGTGCACACCCTCGCCGTTCTTGGCCAGCCACTTGCCGACGGCGGAGTCCTCGCGGGTGGGTTCGAGCAGCTGGAGGTAGGTGGCGCCCCCGTCGCTCGTCTCGTTGACCTTGAGCATGGCCTCGCGCACGCCCTGCTCCTCGTTGACCTCGGAGTGGTACACCTCGAAGCCGTACGTGGCCCGGTAGAACTCGACGGTCTTGTCGAGGTCGAAGCAGGCGATCCCGATGTGGTCGATTCGCGTCAGCATGCTGTAAGTGCAGCGCGGTTCGAGGTGGTTACGCAACGTGCGCGCGATCACACCTCTGTGGCGATGACGTGCGCCATACCGGTCAGTACATTCGAGTAAACCCTCGTTCACTCCTCACCTCCAAGGGGCCGTGCCTCATGTCAGGAACGACCGGTACCACGTCAGTGATCGTCGCGGGCGCGCGGACGCCCATGGGCCGTCTGCTCGGCTCGCTCAAGTCCTTCTCCGGAGCCGACCTCGGCGGCTTCGCGATCAAGGCCGCCCTCGACCGTGCGGGGATCGGTGGCGACCAGGTGCAGTACGTGATCATGGGCCAGGTGCTGCAGGCCGGGGCAGGGCAGATCCCGGCGCGCCAGGCCGCCGTCAAGGCGGGCATCCCCATGAACGTCCCGGCGCTCACGATCAACAAGGTGTGCCTGTCCGGGCTCGACGCCATCGCGCTCGCCGACCAGCTCGTTCGCGCCGGCGAATTCGACGTGGTCGTGGCCGGTGGCCAGGAGTCCATGACGAACGCGCCGCACCTGCTGCCGAAGTCCCGCGAGGGCTACAAGTACGGCGCGGTCGAGATGCTCGACGCGATGGCGCACGACGGCCTCACCGACGCCTTCGAGAACATCCCGATGGGTGCCTCCACGGAGAAGCACAACACCCGCCTCGGCATCGCCCGCCCCGAGCAGGACGAGGTGGCCGCCCTGTCGCACCAGCGGGCCGCCGCCGCGCAGAAGAACGGCATCTTCGAGGCCGAGATCACGCCCGTCGAGATCCCGCAGCGCAAGGGCGAGCCGGTCGTCTTCAGCAAGGACGAGGGCATCCGCGCGGAGACCACCGCGGAGTCGCTCGGCAAGCTGCGCCCGGCCTTCGCCAAGGACGGCACGATCACCGCCGGCACCTCCTCGCAGATCTCGGACGGGGCCGCCGCGGTCGTCGTCATGAGCAAGGCGAAGGCGCAGGAGCTGGGCCTGGAGTGGATCGCCGAGATCGGCGCGCACGGCAACGTCGCGGGTCCGGACAACTCGTTGCAGTCGCAGCCTTCGAACGCGATCCAGCACGCCCTCAAGAAGGAGGGCATCGCCGCCGAGGACCTCGACCTCATCGAGATCAACGAGGCCTTCGCGGCGGTCGCCGTGCAGTCAATGAAGGACCTCGGCGTGTCCTCGGAAAAGGTGAACGTCAACGGCGGGGCCATCGCCCTGGGTCACCCGATCGGGATGTCCGGCGCGCGCATCGTGCTGCACCTCGCCCTGGAGCTGAAGCGGCGCGGCGGCGGCGTCGGCGCGGCGGCCCTGTGCGGTGGCGGCGGTCAGGGTGACGCGCTGGTCGTGCGGGTACCCAAGGCGTAACGCCCTCGACGGTGAACCCCTTTTCGTACGGGTACGGGAACTGGCGAACGGAGCTGTGATGCAGGACGTCCCCACGTTGGTCGCGCAGGCGAGGGAGGGCAGGCCGCGTGCCGTGGCCCGGCTGATCTCGCTGGTGGAGGGGGCGTCCCCGCAGCTGCGCGACGTCATGGCCGCGCTGGCCCCGCTGACGGGGAACGCGTACGTGGTCGGCCTCACCGGCTCGCCCGGTGTCGGCAAGTCGACCTCCACGTCGGCGCTCGTGAGCGCGTACCGCCGGGCCGGGAAGCGGGTCGGCGTGCTCGCCGTCGACCCGTCGTCGCCGTTCAGCGGCGGCGCGCTCCTCGGCGACCGGGTCCGGATGTCGGAGCACGCGTCCGACCCCGGCGTCTACATCCGCTCGATGGCCACGCGCGGGCACCTGGGCGGCCTCGCCTGGGCGGCCCCGCAGGCGATCCGTGTCCTGGACGCGGCCGGCTGCGACGTGATCCTCGTCGAGACGGTCGGCGTCGGCCAGTCCGAGGTCGAGATCGCCTCGCAGGCCGACACGTCGGTGGTGCTCCTCGCGCCCGGCATGGGTGACGGGATCCAGGCGGCCAAGGCCGGAATCCTGGAGATCGGCGACGTCTACGTGGTCAACAAGGCCGACCGGGACGGGGCCGACGCCACGGCCCGCGAGCTGAACCACATGCTGGGTCTCGGCGAGTCCCGCGCCCCCGGCGACTGGCGCCCCCCGATCGTGAAGACGGTCGCCGCGCGCGGCGAGGGCGTCGACGAGGTCGTCGAGGCGCTGGAGAAGCACCGGGCGTGGATGGAGGAGCACGGCGTGCTCTCCGAGCGCCGCGCGGCGCGGGCGGCCCGTGAGGTCGAGACGATCGCGGTGACGGCGCTGCGCGAGCGGATCGGCGACCTCTCGGGGGACCGGCGGCTCGGCGCGCTGGCCGAGCGCATCGTCGCGGGTGAGCTCGACCCGTACCGGGCGGCCGACCAGCTGGTGGAGGGCCTCACAGGGGCCTGAGCGAGGGCCCGGCCGGGGCGCTCCGGCCGGGATCCCGCGGTCTGTTCTTCCCGTCCGCCCGCTGTTACGGTGCGGCCATGTCATTCCTCCGTGCGTAGAGAACTCCGGTGCTTTCACGGCCCGTTGAGTTCTCCCGCATGCCTTCCTCCGGAGGAAATCCATCATGTACGCCGCCGTGCTGCGGTCCCCGTACGCCCTGTGCACCTTTGGTGCCGCCCTGCTCGGGCGCCTCTCGTACGGGACCGTCGCCCTCTCCCTGATGCTCGCCGTGACCGCCGCCACCGGCTCGTACGCCGTCGCGGGCGCGGTCATGGCGCTGTACGGCGCCGCCAGCGTGCTCCTGTCGCCGCTGCGCGCCCTCTTCATCGACCGGTACGGTCCGCGGCGCGCGCTGCCCCCGATGGCTCTGGCGTACGCGGCGCTGCTCGCGCTCTTCGCCGTGGTGGCCTGGCGCCCCGGGGCGTCCGGGCCGCTGCTCGTGGCCCTCGCCCTGCCGACCGGGGCGCTCACGCCGCCGCTCGGGCCCACCATGCGCACGGTGTGGGGGCGGATGCTGGCGGACGACCGGCGGCTGTTGCAGCGGGCGTACAGCCTCGACGGGGTCGCCGAGGAACTGCTGCTCGTGTGCGGCCCGTTGCTGGTGGGCGTCCTGGTGCTGTGGGCGCCCGCCGCCTTCGGCGTCGCCCTGAGCGCCGGGCTCGTGGCCGTCGGAACGCTCGCCTTCGTCGCCTCGCCCGCGGTGGCGGGGGTGGCCGCGGCGCCCCGGACGTCCGGCCGGCGTCGTACGGGCCTGGGGAAGGCCGCCCGTCGAATCCGGCAGCCAGTGGTCGTGACCCTCGGTGTCGGGGTCGCGCTCGGGGCGGCCGATCTGCTCGTCCTCGCGTTCGCCGAGGAGCGCGGGCGGGGCGGCGCGGCCGCGTGGATCCTGGCCGCGCTCTCGGCCGGCAGCGCGGTGGGCGGACTCGTGAACGGGGCCGTGGACTGGCGGGCGCCCGCGCGCGTCCGGCTCGCGCTCCTGGCGGCCGGGCTCGCGGCGGCGCTCGGGGGTGCGGCGCTCGCGCCGGGGCTCGGCGCGCTCGCGGTGGCGGCGGCGTGCGTGGGCCTGTTCGTGGCGCCGGCCCTGACCACGGCGTACCTGATCGCGGACGAGTCGGTGGACGCGGGCTTCCGTACGCAGGCCGGGGCGTGGGTCAACACGTCCCTGAACGCGGGCTGTTCGGCCGGGACGGCGGGCATCGGCCTCATGGTGGGCCACCTTCCGCTGCCGCTCTGCTTCGCGGCGGCGGCGGTGGCTCCGCTGCTCGTGGCGCTCCCACTGAAGCCCCGCACTTGGACGAGAGCCAGCGGGGTCCGGGGCGGAGCCCCGTGGCCCACGCCCCGGTTCCGGGGAACCGTCAGCGGTGAACGTCAGTCGTCATCGCCGTCGTCGTCCGACGCGTGATCCACGGTCACCGCACCCGACTTGAAGTCCACGTGCCAGTCGTGCTGCGTGCCGTTCGCCGACGTCGTCTCGACCTCCCACACCTTCACCGAGCCGTCGTCGTCGGCGTCCACCGACGTCACCGTGCCCTTCGACGCCGCGGCCTTCGCGGCGTCCTCGGCCGACGTCGACGCGTCCTTCAGGGTCGCCGCGACGCGGGCCGCGCTGTCGTCGCCGTCGTCGTCGCGCTCGGTGTGGGAGCCGAGCACCTTGCCGTTGCCGGGGTCGACATCGACGTGCTGCCACTTGTTGCCGGAGCCGATCACGTCGACCTCCCACACCAGGCGACCGTCGTCGGAGTCGAGGTCGGCACCGACGGCCGTGCCGGGCGTGTGCTTCAGGGCGGCGGCGATGGCGTCCTCGGCGGACACCTTCGCGCCCTTGGCCTCGTTCGCCTCCTCCTGGTTGTCGCTGACGCCGTCGTCGTCCTTCACCTTCACGGACGACTGCCGCGCCGTGTCCGACGAAGACGAACCGGCGCCGTCGTCGCCGGAGACCGCGACCGCGGTGGCCGTGCCCCCGCCCAGCAGGGCGACGACGGCGATGGCGGAGATGACAGTGGAGCGGCGCTTCATGGGGTTCCTCCCGTGGGATGTGGCGGTGTGTCCGACGGGAAACACACTGCCCGGACGCACCTGAAGCCCCGCTGAAGGAGCCTGAAGCCTTCTTCAGGTTCCTTCAGGGTTCTTCAGGTTCGACCTGCGACCCTTGCTCACATGCGCCTGTTGATCGTCGAGGACGAGAAGCGACTCGCCCTGTCCCTCGCCAAGGGCCTCACCGCCGAGGGCTACGCCGTGGACGTGGTCCACGACGGCCTGGAGGGCCTGCACCAGGCGAGCGAGGCACCGTACGACCTGCTCGTCCTCGACATCATGCTGCCCGGCATGAACGGCTACCGGGTCTGCGCCGCCCTGCGCGCCGCGGGCAACGACGTGCCGATCCTGATGCTGACCGCGAAGGACGGCGAGTACGACGAGGCCGAGGGGCTCGACACCGGCGCCGACGACTACCTGACCAAGCCCTTCTCGTACGTGGTGCTCGTCGCGCGCGTGAAGGCGCTGCTGCGGCGCCGGGGGAGCGCCGGCGCCGCGAGCCCCGTGCACACCGTCGGGCCCTACGCCGTCGACACCGCCGCGCGCCGCGTCACCCACGCCGAGGACGGTGAAGTTCCGCTCACGGCAAAGGAGTTCGCGGTCCTGGAGCAGCTCGTCACGCGGGCCGGTGAAGTGGTGTCGAAGGGCGAGATCCTCGACCACGTCTGGGACTTCGCGTACGAGGGGGACCCCAACATCGTCGAGGTGTACGTGAGTGCGCTGCGGCGCAAGCTCGGCTCCTCCCTGATCCGTACGGTGCGCGGCGCCGGATACCGCCTGGAAGCGCCCCGATGAGCCGGCTGAGGAGGCCCTTCAGCTCGGTACGGGCCCGCGCCGCCCTCGCCGCCACCCTCGTCGTCGCGGTCGCCCTGGTCGCGGCCGGCGCCACCGTGCTGCTCTCGCTGCGCGGCAACCTCACCGACCGGGCGGGCGGCGACGCCGACTCCACCGCCCGCCGCGTCGCCACCTCCCTGGCCACCGGCACCGCGCCGAACGCGCTCGACCTGGACGACGAGGACCCGGTCCAGGTCGTCGACGACGACGGCAGGGTGCTGGCCACGTCCGAGGACCTGGAGAAGATCTCCGGCACCGGCACGAGCGGCGTCAAGCCCGTCGCGGCGCGCCCCGACGACGACGGCGACGACGACGGGGGAGACGACAGCAAGCAGAACGGCAGCGTCTCCGACCACACCGACTACACCGACGGCGGCGCCACCATCGACGGCGACAGCGCCGACTACCGGTTCGCCGCGGTCGAGGTCGAGGACACCGCGTACGGGGACCTCACCGTGTACGCGGGCGGCTCCCTGGAGGCCGAACAGAGCGCGGTCAGCACGGCGTTGACCTCCATGCTGATCGGTTTCCCCGTGCTGCTCGTCATCGTGGGCGGGGTGACGTACCTCGTGACCCGGCGCGCGCTGCGGCCCGTGGAGGGCATCCGTGCCGAGATGGCCGCGATCACGGCCTCGCAGGACCTGGGAAGGCGGGTGCCGGAGCCGGACACCCACGACGAGGTGGCCCGGCTCGCCGGCACCACGAACGAGACGCTCGCCGCCCTGGAGTCGTCCGTGGAGCGCCAGCGCCGCTTCGTCGCCGACGCCTCGCACGAGCTGCGCAGCCCGATCGCCTCGCTGCGCACCCAGCTGGAGGTCGGCGCGGCCCACCCGGAGCTGCTCGATGTGGACGGCGCCGTGGAGGACACGGTGCGGCTGCAGGAACTGGCCGCCGACCTGCTGCTCCTTGCCCGGCTCGACGCGGGGGAGAAGCCCGGCGGCGCCGGCGTCGACCTCGCGGCCCTCGTGCGCGAGGAGCTGTCCCAGCGCACCGGCGACCGCGTCCCCGTCGCCGTGGACGTGACCGCGGTGCCGCAGGTCAGCGGCTCCCGGGGCCAGTTGGCGCGGGTGCTGGGCAACCTCGTGGACAACGCGCAGCGGCACGCCCGCGCCGGGGTCCGGGTGGCGGTGCGTGCCGAGGAGGGCCGGGTGGTGCTCAGCGTCGCCGACGACGGGCAGGGCGTGCCGGAGGCCGAGCGGGAGCGGATCTTCGAGCGGTTCGTACGGCTCGACGACGCCCGTACCCGGGACGGCGGCGGGGCCGGTCTCGGCCTCGCCATCGCCCGGGACGTGGCGGAGCGGCACGGCGGCTCGCTCACGGTGCGTTCCGCGCCGGAGGGCGGGGCGCTCTTCGAACTCGAGCTGCCCGCCGACGAAGACAGGCCCTAGCGGATCACGGTTTGCCGCGTTGCGAACGCAGGTGTTCCGCGATGGGGGAGAGGGCCTGGCGCATGCTGCCCAGCTCCTGCGCGGAGACGAGGTCCACGAAGTGCCTGCGGACGGACGCCACGTGGTGCGGGGCGACCTTCCGCATGGTCTCCATGCCGTAGTCGGTGAGTACGGTGTAGAGGCCCCGGCGGTCCGACTCGCAGTTCTCGCGGCGGACCAGGCCGGCGTTCTCCATGCGGGTGATCTGATGCGAGAGCCGACTCTTGGACTGCAGGGTCGCGGCCGCGAGGTCGCTCATCCGCATCCGCAGATCCTCGGCCTCGGAGAGGTTCACCAGGATCTCGTAGTCGTTCATCGTCAGGCCGAAGGGCTGGAGATCCTTCTCCAGCTGGTAATTGAGCAGTCTGTTGACCTCCAGGTGGGTGCGCCAGGCGCACTGCTCCTCGTCGGTCAGCCACGCTGTGGCCGTCTCGGTCTCCATGGAATCGATTCTACCTAAGAAGTTGAAAGGCGAACGAATGTGGGGGGTGACACACTACGCACTCGCGTTCGACGTCACACTCCGCAGACTACCGCTCACAGCCCGAAGCGACGCTGGAGGTCGCCGAGCTGTCCGGGAAGACGCGGTGCTCCAGGATTGCCCGCGGAGGCCCCCGGTCCGCCCGGAACTCCGCCCTGGTGAGGTACGTCACCCACCGGCTGTTCCGGCATCAACGACTCGCTGGATTGCAACAGCACCGTCCCGGCGCCCACGAACTCGAACTGGTGCTCCTCGCCCGAGACCCCGCCGATGCCCGTCATCGCACGTAGACCGCCGATCACGCCCGTCAGGTATCCGTGGTCGTAGTGGTGGCACGGCGAGGGGCAGTCGGCCCAGCCGACGAGCGCCTGCGGATCGACCCGGATCGGCGGCTCCATGAACACAACCGGACCGTTTGATGCCGCAACGAATTTGCCGGTGCCAATGAGTGTGAGGAAGCCGGGAACGATCGACTGCTTCAGCGCGAGAGTTGGCTGAAAAGCGAGCAGATTCCCCGCGCGGATCGTCAGATTCCCCTCGTCGAGGTCGTACGAGTTCACGTCGAAGGCCCGGTCCGCGAGCAGCATCTTGCCGCTGCCCTCCGCGACCACCCAGTCGCTCGCGTGCAGTGGCGAGTGGAACGAGGTGCGCACGAGGCGGTCGAGCCGGCCGTGCCCGATGCCGTTGAAGTCGATCCGCCCGTAGTGGGCGATCATCTTCCCCTTCTGCAGGAACCACTGGCCGCCCCGCAGCTCCACGCAGAAGGTGTACGCGTTGACGTTGTCGTCGACCGGCAGCGATGCCGGGTCGTACACGATCGGGCCCGTCACAGCTTTTCCTCCGACGCCTGCACGTACACCGCACCGCTTCCGCTCAGCTCCAGCTGGAACGCCTCACCGCTGCCGCGCCCCACCATGTCCCGCCAGCCGAGCGCGGTGGACAGCTTGTTGCGTACGTCGCCGTGGTGCGCGACGTACGCCTGCGGGTCGACGTGCACGGCCCTGCCCGGGGTGATCGGGACCTCGATGACGCCGCCGTGCGCCATCACGGCGACCGCGCCGTGGCCCTGCAGCGTGGTCGTGAACAGGCCCTGTCCGGACACCTGGCCGCGGACCATCCCCATGACGCCGCCCTGCGAGCCCATGAACATCGTTCCCTGCCGCAACGCCCCGTCGAAGGCGAGCAGCCGGTCCGCCTCCACATAAAGGGTGTCGCCGGAGAGCGTGATCACCTGGACGTGGTGGCCGCCGTGCCCGAACAGCACGGTGCCGCTGCCCTCGACCGTCATCAGCGGCGTCGACTCGCCCGCGACCCGCCGCCCGATCATCGACATCACCCCGCCCTGTCCGCCCTGGACGTTCGGGGTGAAGGAGACGTCGCCCTGGTAGGCGAGCATCGCGCCGCGCTGGCTGTAGAGCCGCTGCCCGGGCACGACGGTCGCCTCGACCATCTTCGAATTGATCTCCCGGAACGCCGGGGAGCCCGTCGTCGTCATCACACGTCCCCCGCGATCGTGTTGCGCTCACTGGGCTGCACGTAGACGAGCCCGTCGCCCTCGAAGAGGATCTGGAAGGCCTCGCCGCCGCCCTCCCCGAGGAACGTACGGAAGGTCACCCCGGACTGGAACGACTGCCGCAGGTTCCCCTGGTGCGCGATGTACGCGCCCGGGTCGACGGTCAGCGGGTAGTCGCCGCTGACCCGGAGCACGACGGCCGGGCCCTCGCTCATGATCGCGGCCTGGCCGTGGCCCTCGACGGTCGTCGTGAACAGGCCGTTGCCCTGGGAGGCGCCGCGTACGCCGGTGAACGAGGTGCCGGTGCGCAGGCCGGTGTCCGTGCACAGCAGATTGCTCGACTCGACGTAGAGCTTGTCGCCCCGCAGTCCCACCAGATTGATCTCGCTCGCCCGGTCCGCGAACCAGCAGGTGCCCTCCCCCTTCACCTCCATCATGGTCATCTGCTCACCGGTGATCCGCCGGGTCACCATGCCCCGGACCCCCTCGCCGCCCCCGCTCAGCTTCTTGAACGCCAACCGGCCGTCGTAGGCGACCATCGAGCCGTTCTTCGCCTTCACCGCGTCGCCTGTCATGTCGACGGCGAGCACCTTGCTGCCCTGCAGTCGGAACGTAGCCACGAGGTCGAAGGTAGCCGCCAGGGAGAGCCCGCCGACAGGGCCCCACCGGCGCGATGCCACAATGGGAAAACGCTTGTGCGTACATTCACAAGATCAATGACCGCCCGCCCGCTCAGCCGAAGGTGCACCTGTGGACCTCAAGACCGCCTCCGCCCTCCGACGCCTCCGCCTCGTATCCGCCCCCGAGGCCGTCTCGTTCCTCCTGCTGCTGATCTGCTCGGTCCTGAAGCGGACGACCGACTTCAACGCGGTTCCCGTGATGGGCGCGGTCCACGGCTTCCTCTTCGTCCTGTACGTGATCTTCTGGCTCGACGCCTGGAACCGTACGAAGTGGAGCTTCGGCACCGCCGCGCTCTACTTCGTCCTCTCGGTCCTGCCCACCGGCGGCTTCTTCGCCGAGCGCAAGCTCAAGCGCGAGGGCGAGGCCGCGGTCATCGCCGGCCGCGCCCGCCAGGAAGGTGTCGTGAACGCATGATCGTCGCCTTCTCCGTGACCCCGCTCGGGGTCGGCGAGGATGTGGGGGAGTACGTCGCCGACGCGGTCCGCGTGGTCCGCGAGTCCGGCCTCCCGAACCGCACCGACGCGATGTTCACGTCGGTGGAAGGTGAGTGGGACGAGGTGATGGCCGTGATCAAGCGCGCCGTCGCGGTCGTCGAGGAGCGGGCGCCGCGCGTCTCGGTCGTCATGAAGGCGGACATCCGTCCCGGTGTGACGGACGGTCTGACGTCGAAGGTCGAAACCGTGGAGCGGCAACTCTCCGGCGGCTGACCGGGGTAGCCCTCGCCGTAGCTCACTCTTACGCGCCCCTCTGGTCGACACGCCCGTAAAAGTCCCCTTTTGTGGGGGTACCGAGACGGTCGAACACCAGATCCTGGAGGGCGCTGTGCGGCCTGACGAGGGCTACGACTACGACACCTACAGCCGGCTCGCCGGGCCGCTCACCGAGCCGCCCGGCGACGGCGATTACCGGGTGCAGTACACCTCGCTGCTGGCGAACGAGCCGCACCGAATACGAGCGGTCCTCCTGATGACGCTCGCGCCCCTGCTCACCGGGGCGCTCCTCGTGTACCTGGTGTGGCCCACCCACTGGGTGGAACGCGAGGGCGGCGAACGCTGGTTGGTCTCGCTCGACATCGTGATGCTCGTGGCGATCGGGCTCATCGAGCTGTTCATGGTCGTCAACGTCATATCGATCGCCCACGCGACGATGGTCGCCAGGGACCCGATCCCCGTCCGCGCCGAGCCCGGCACCCGCGTCGCGTTCCTCACGACGTACGTCCCCGGCAAGGAACCCCTCGCGATGGTGCGGGCCACCCTCGAGGGCGCCGTGCGCATCACGCACGAAGGCCCGCTGGACGTCTGGCTCCTGGACGAGGGCGACGACCCCGACGTCAGGCGGCTCTGCGAGCGGCTCGGCGTCCGGCACTTCACCCGCAAGGGCATCCCGGAGTGGAACCAGAAGAAGGGCCCCCACAAGGCCCGTACCAAGCACGGCAATTACAACGCCTGGCTCGCCGCGCACGGCGCGGACTACGACTTCTTCGCCTCCGTCGACACCGACCACGTGCCCCACCCCGAGTTCCTGGAACGGATGCTCGGCTACTTCCGCGACCCCGACGTCGCGTTCGTCGTCGGCCCGCAGGTCTACGGCAACTACGACTCCCCGGTCACCAAGGCCGCCGAGTCCCAGCAGTTCCTCTTCCACGCGCTCATCCAGCGCGCGGGCAACCGCTACCGCGCCCCCATGTTCGTCGGCACCAACAACGTCGTACGGATCTCCGCCCTGAAGCAGATCGGCGGCCTCGTCGACTCGATCACCGAGGACATGGCGACCGGCTTCGAGATCCACCGCCACCGCAACCCGGACACCCACGAGCGCTGGCGCTCCGTCTACACGCCCGACGTGCTCGCGGTCGGCGAGGGCCCCGCCTCCTGGACGGACTTCTTCACCCAGCAGACCCGCTGGTCGCGCGGCACGTACGAGACGCTGTTCCGGCAGTACTGGAAGGCCCCGGCCTCGATGCCGCCCGGCCGCCTCTTCTCGTACTCGATGATGCTCGTCTACTACCCGATGACCGCCGTCAACTGGCTGCTCGGCGTGCTGAGCTGCGTGCTGTTCCTGTGGACCGGCGCCTCCGGCACCCAGGTGTCCGCGTCCGTGTGGCTCATGCTCTACAGCGACGCAGCGGCCCTCCAGATCGGCCTCTACCTCTGGAACCGGCGGCACAACGTCTCACCGCACGAACCCGAGGGCTCCGGCGGCCTCGCCGGCATGGGGATGTCCGCGATCTCCGCGCCCATCTACCTGAAGTCGCTCGGCGCGGCCCTCCTCGGCCGCCCCAGCCGTTTCGTCGTCACCCCCAAGGGCGGCGACGCCAGCGCCGACCAGCCGCTGACCTTCCGTATCCATCTGGCCTGGGCGGGCGTGCTCGCGACCTCGCTCGTGGCGTCCGTCGTCCTCGACCACACCCACGTCGCGATGCGCACCTGGGCGGTCCTCGCCCTGTGCATCGCGCTCGCCCCGCCCGTCGTCTGGTACGCCACGCAGCGCCGCGCTGCCGCCGCGGCGACCGAAACCGTCAGGAGGCCGGAGGTCGAACCGGTCCGCACCGTGCAGCCCGCGACGCCCCGTACGTCGACCACAGGAGGGAACTGATCCATGGCGTACAGACCTTCACGCCGGATGAAGAAGACCGTCTTCGGGGCGGGTGGCGTCGCACTCCTCGTCGGCCTGAACGCCCCGGCCGCCTGGACCTTCGCCACCGAGCGGTACGAGGACTGGAAGATCGCCCAGCCCGGCTACAAGGCCAAGTACGGCTCCTGGTCGCAGGTCGACATCCCGAAGGAGTACCGCACCAACGCCATCCACGCCGCGCTCCTGCACACCGGCAAGGTCCTGATCGTCGCGGGCTCGGGCAACGAGCAGAAGAAGTTCGACGCGGGCACCTTCGACACCGTCCTGTGGGACCCGAAGGCGAACACCTTCAAGAAGATCCCGACCCCGGCCGACTTCTTCTGCGGCGGCCACGCCCAGCTCCCCGGCGGCCGGCTCCTGGTGGCGGGCGGCACCGCCCGCTACGAGCGGCTCGACGGCGAGGTCGACAAGGCCGGCGGCGGCATGCGCGTCAAGAACGAGAGCCCCGACAAGGCGGTGCACCTGAAGAAGGGGACGAAGTTCCGCTCCCCTTCCGGCACCGAGTACGTCTCCAAGTTCGACGTCACCGTGCCCAAGGCGAAGCGCACCTTCGACAAGAAGCGCAACGCGGCCGGCGTCATGCAGCCGTGGAAGACCCGCATCAAGGCGAGCGAGTCCCGCGTCTTCGTCGAGGCCGCCAGGAAGGGCAAGCAGTACGTCACCGACGACAACGCCCAGTACGAGATCGAGGGCCTGCGCGGCAAGGACGCCGACAACACGTACGGCCTCTCCGAGAAGATCACCATGGAGAAGCAGGACTTCCAGGGGATCAAGGAGGCCTACGAGTTCGACCCCGTCGCCGAGCGGTACGTGCCGGTCGACCCGATGGAGAAGGCCCGCTGGTACCCGACCCTGGTCGGCCTGGAGGACGGCAAGGTGCTCGCGGTCTCGGGCCTCGACGACGTCGGCATGATCGACCCCGGGGACAACGAGATCTACGACCCGAGGACCAAGAAGTGGTCGATGGGCCCCAAGCGCTACTTCCCGACGTACCCGGCGCTCTTCCTCACCAAGGGCGGCAAGCTCTTCTATCCGGCCTCGAATGCCGGTTACGGCCCCGCCACCAAGGGGCGCGTCCCCGGCCTGTGGGACCTGAAGACCAACACGTTCGAGAAGGTCCCCGGCCTCACCGACATGGACCAGACGGAGACCTCGTCCTCGCTGCTGCTGCCGCCCGCGCAGGACCAGCGGTTCATGATCCTCGGCGGCGGCGGTGTCGGCGAGTCCAAGAAGGCGACGTCCCGCACGGCGGTCGTGGACCTGAAGGAGAAGAGCCCCGCCTTCAAGACGGGACCCCAACTCCCGCAGGGCACCCGCTACTTGAACTCCGTGATCATGCCGGACGACTCCGTCTTCACGACGAACGGCTCCAAGGACTACCGCGGCCGCAGCGCCAGCAACATCTTCAAGGCGCAGTTCTACGACCCCGAGCAGAACGCCTTCCAGGAGGCCGCCGCCCCCAAGGTCGGCCGTAACTACCACTCCGAGGCGCTGCTGCTGCCCGACGGCCGGGTCGCCAGCTTCGGCTCCGACCCGCTCTACGACAACCAGCAGAACACCAAGCTGGGCCACTTCGAGCAGCGCATGGAGATCTACACGCCGCCCGCGCTGCACCGCGGGGGCGACCGGCGGCCCGTCCTCGGCTCCGGCCCCGAGACCCTGCCGGCGAGCGGCGAGGCCACGTTCCGCACGAAGGACGCGGACGGCATCGCGAAGGCCCGCCTGATGCGGCCGTCCGCCGTGACGCACACGACGGACGTGGAGCAGCGCTCGATCGCCCTCGACGTCAAGAAGTCCAAGGGCGCGGTGACGGTGGACGTCCCCAAGGACAAGACGCTGGTCCCTCCGGGCTGGTACATGCTGTTCGTGTCCGACGCGGACGGTGTGTCGTCCGAGGCGAAGTGGATCCAGGTGACGTAACGCTCACGGAGCCGTCGTTGCGGTCCGGGGGCTCTGCCCCGGGCCCCCGCTCCTCAATCGCCGGAGGGGCTGGTCCGGTTCTTGGCCAACCCCAACGCATAATCCGCCCACCACGTCCCCGCCGCCGGGCCGCCCCGACACGTGCCGTCCGACTCACCGGGCCGCTTGACCCAAAGATTCGCGTCGTTGAGCGCGTCACCCGTCCGCGTGGTCGGGGCGGAGCCCAACGCACGGCCCGGCGGATTGCACCAGGCGTCGCCCTGGCCGTCCCCGTAGGGACCCGCGCCGTTGCGGCTCGTGTCGACCACGAAGTGCGCGCCGCCGAGCAGCCCGGAGAGCCGGCGGCCGTACGCGGCGCTGTCCTGGTCCGTCTGGAAGTTGGAGACGTTCAGGGAGAAGCCGTCCGCCTTCCCGACCCCGGCCCGCCGCAGCGGCTCCACCAGCTTCTTGGCGTCGGGGATCCAGGCAGGGTTGCCCGCGTCGACGTACACCTTGGTGTTCGGCTGCCGCTTCAGGCGCTCGATCGCCGAGGACATCAGCGCGTACCGCTCGTCCTCGTACTGCTTCGGGGTGCAGCCGCTGACGATGTGTCCGATGGCGTCCGGTTCGAGGACGACGACGGCCTTCGCCCGCCCGATGCCGGAGGCGAACGCGTCGATCCACTGGTGGTAGAAGTCCGCGCTGTGCGCGCCGCCCGCCGAGTGCTGGCCGCAGTCGCGGTGCGGGATGTTGTACGCGACCAGGACCAGCGTCTTGTTCGCCTTCCTTGCCTGCGCGGCGGCCTCGGAGATCGGCGGCCGCGGGTAGTCGCCCGGAGCCCACATCGCCTGCGGGTGCGCGGCGATCCGCTCGATCAGGGCGGCGTCGGAGCCGCGGCCCGCCCGCTTCCACTTCGCGACCTGGTCGGCGGCGTCGGAGTCCGGGTCGACCCAGAACGGCGAGGAGTCGGTCACGGAGCCGGACGAGTCACCGCGCTGCGCCACCTCCGCCGCGGAGTCGCGGCCCCCGCCGCTGCTGCCCGCGCCGCCGCCCCCGCCGTCGGAGCAGCCGATGGCGAAGGCGGAAAGGAGGATCGCGGCGCTTGCGAGCGCGAAGGTCCGGGTGGGGGTGCGGGCGGTCGTGTGGGCGGGTGGGACGGGCATCCTGCCCCCTGGGTCGGAGCGCGTACAGGGCGTACGAAGGCGTACGAAAGCTGAAATACCGGGCAATCGTTACACAGGGTTGTCGTTTCGCCGTGCATTAAGCGCCGAGTCAGGAGCCCTGATCGCCCGTCACCAGCGCGCCGCCGAGGGGCGTCCGCTCGTACAGCACCTGGTGGCCGCGGCGCCGCGACGAGAGCAGCCCCGCCGCCCGCAGCGCCGCCAGGTGCGCGGACACGGACGACGGCGAGCGCCCGAGCCGGTGCGCGAGCGCGCTGGTCGACGCGGGTTCGGCGAGCGCGCACAGCACGTCGGCGCGGCCCCTGCCGAGCAGGTTCGCCAGCGCGTCCGGGGCCCGCGCGGCGGGCGCGGACCACAGCGCGCCGACGCCCCGCGCCGGGTACGCGACGGTGGGCTGCCACGGCGGGTCGAAGCCGCTGACCACGTCCGGCCAGCAGAAGACGCTGGGCAGCAGCACCAGACCCCGGCCGTCGAGGTCCCGGCTGTGCTCGCTCGCACGGGCGGCGAGGGTGAGGGTGCCGGGCTCCCAGCCGAGGCGCGGATGCAGCTCCCGGAGCATCCCTTCGAGCCCGACCTCGGCCAGCCGCCGCGAGTGGTGTGCCACGTCCGCCTCGAGCAGCGCCCGCAGCCGCGGCCACTCGGGCTCGACCAGGAGGTGCCAGGCCCGCTCGACGAGGTCGGCCAACTCCCGTACGGCGCGCTCCGGTTCGTCGAGAAGGGAGCGGCCGAGCGGGCTGTCGGCGGCCCCCGGCGTGCACGCAAGCGACTGGACGATGCCGCGCAGCGCCTCCTCGGGAGCGGTCGACCGCAGCGCGGCGATCTCCTCGTCGAACGTGGCGGCCGGGCCGATCGGGGGCGGCCCGAGGAAGTCCGGCGTGTGCCCGCGGCGCGGCATCAGGAGCCACGCCGGTGCCAGGTCGAGCCCGCGCGCGGCGTCCCGGATCCGACGCAGCCACGGCAGGTGATAGCCGTGCCGGTCCGGCCGCTTGAGCGTGCGGATCGCCTCCTCCGTCTCCCACAGCGGCGAGATCGCGAACCGGCACCGCAGCAGGTCCTCCTGCCCGAACCGGAGATGCAACGGCATCCGTCCCCCCAACATTCGCCGTACGCCGAAACACTACGACCGGCGCGCGGCACTCGGCAGGCTGCGCCCATGACCAGCGAACCGCCTCCCGAACGCCCCGGCTACGCACGGCTCTTCCGCATCGCCGAGTTCCGCGCCGTGTTCGTCGCGCACGCCGCCTCCCTGCTCGGCGTCGTCGTCTCGGAGATCTCGCTCACCGTGCTCGTCTACGGGCTGACCGGGTCGCCGCTGCTCAGCGCGCTCACCTTCACCCTCGGGTTCCTGCCGTACCTGGTCGGCGGGACGCTGCTGTCCGGGATCGCCGACCGGTTCCCCGCGCGCCGGGTGCTCGTCGCCTGCGATCTCGTGTGCGCCGGGTGCGCGGCGCTGATGGCGCTGCCGGCCACTCCGGTCGCCGGGCTGCTCGCGCTGCGCTGCGTCATCGCGCTTGTGTCCCCGGTGTTCAGTGGCACCCGCATGGCCACGCTCGCCGATGTGCTCGGCGACGGCGACCTGTTCGTGCTCGGCCGCTCGCTGCTGCGCATTGTGTCGCAGAGCGCGCTCCTCGTCGGCTTCGGCCTCGGCGGCGTACTCCTCACGGTCGTGACCCCGCGCGCCGCGCTCACCGTCACCGTCGTCACCTTCCTGTGCTCGGCGACCCTGCTGCGCCTGGGGACGAAGGCGCGCCCCGCCCGGGAGCGCCAGGAGGGCAAGGGCAGCGCCCTCCTGAGGTACTCGCTGGCCGGCGCCCGGCAGGTCCTCGGGCACCGCCGGATCCGCGCCCTGCTGCTCCTGCTCTGGGTGCCGCCCATGTTCGTGATCGCGCCGGAGGCGCTCGCGGCGGCGTACGCGGACGAGATCGGGGCGGGCGCCGAGGCCGTCGGATTCCTGATGTGCTCGATGGCCGTCGGGACCGTCCTGAGCGAACTCGCCGCCGGCTCACTGCTCTCGCCCTCGGCCCGCTCCCGGATCGCGCTGCCGCTCGCGTCCGCAACCCTGCTGCCGCTGATCGGCTACGCGCTCGCGCCCGGCCTCGCGTGGGCGGTGGTGATCCTGCTCCTTGCCGGGGCCGGATCCGCGTACACGCTCGGGCTCGACCGCTGGTTCGTGGACGCGGTGCCCGAGGAGCTGCGCGGCCGGGCGATGGCGCTGCACAGCGCGGGCCTGATGACCATCCAGGGCGTCGGGACCGCGCTCGCCGGAGCGGCCGCGGAGGTCCTCGACGTGTCCACCGTCGTGGCGGGCGCCGGGCTCCTCGGCACCCTGTGCTGCGCGATGCTCGCCCTCGAAGTGCGGGCGAGCGGGCGGGCCGCGGATGCGGCCGGCGGCCCAAAGGCCGAGACGGGGCTGACCGCCATGTGACCGCCCGGTAAGGTCGGATGCGTGCCGAAGCCCCTCTCTCTCGCCTTCGATCCGATCGCCCGCGCCGACGAACTCTGGAAGCAGCGGTGGGGGTCCGTGCCGTCCATGGGCGCGATCACCTCGATCATGCGCGCGCACCAGATCCTGCTCGCCGAGGTCGACGCGGTCGTCAAGCCGTACGGGCTCACCTTCGCGCGCTACGAGGCGCTGGTGCTGCTCACCTTCTCCAAGTCCGGCGAGCTGCCCATGTCGAAGATCGGCGAGCGGCTCATGGTGCACCCCACGTCCGTGACGAACACGGTCGACCGGCTCGTGAAGTCCGGCCTCGTCGACAAGCGCCCCAACCCCAACGACGGGCGCGGCACGCTCGCCACCATCACGGACAAGGGCCGCGAGGCCGTCGACGCGGCCACCCGCGACCTCATGGCGATGGACTTCGGCCTCGGCGTGTACGACGCGGAGGAGTGCGGCGAGATCTTCGCGATGCTGCGGCCCCTGCGGGTGGCGGCGCACGACTTCACGGACGAGTGATCCCCGGAAAGCACCGTCCACCCGGCCCGCCCGAAGATCGCGCAAAACGGGCGGTTACCCTCGACCCATGAAGAAGAGCGTGCTGACCCGCTACCGCACCATGGCCTACGTGACCGGTGTGCTCCTGGTCCTCCTGTGTCTCGGCATGATCGCCAAGTACGCGTTCGGCATGGACGGCGCCGCGGACTTCACGCGCGTCATCGCCATCGCGCACGGCTGGCTCTACGTCGTGTACCTGGTCTTCGCCTTCGACCTGGGCTCCAAGGCCAAGTGGCCGGTCGGCAAGCAGCTGTGGGTGCTGATCGCCGGCACGATCCCGACCGCCGCCTTCTTCGTGGAGCGCAAGATCTCCGCGGAGCTGGAGGGCAAGGTCGCCGGCGACACCTCGAAGCTCGCCAAGGCGTAACACCCGCCAGGCACCGGACCTCGCGCGCGTCCCTCCGAGGAGCGGACGCGCGCGTTTTCTGTGGCCAGGAGTGTACGTTCGTACGCTCCTCGGTGTACGTTCGTCCGCATGCCCACGGACCACTTCGCCGGAGACCCGCGCAGCAACCTGGAGCGGATGCTCGCCGGTGACCTCTACATCGCCGACGACCCCGAGATCGCCGCCCGCCAGCAGCGCGCCATGCGGCTCGCCGCCCGGTACGAGCAGGCCTTCCTCGACGACCCCGGCAAGGCGGGCGAGACGCTCGCCGAGCTGCTCGGCTCCGTGGGCGAGGGCGTCGAGCTGCGGCCGCCGCTGTACGTCGACTACGGCAGCAACATCTCCATCGGCGCCCGCACCTTCGTCAACTACCGGCTGACCGCCCTGGACGTCGCCCGGATCACCATCGGCGAGGACTGCCAGATCGGCCCCGGTGTGCAGCTCCTCACGCCCACCCACCCCGTGGAGCCGGGCCCGCGGCGCGACAAGCTGGAGGCCGCGCTGCCCATCACCATCGGCGACAACGTGTGGCTCGGTGGCGGCGCCATCGTCTGCCCCGGCGTGACCATCGGCGACAACAGCGTGATCGGCGCGGGCGCGGTGGTCACCCGGGACGTACCGGCGAACGTCGTCGCGGTCGGCAACCCCGCCCGCCCCGTCCGCGAGATCTGAGGGGCGCGGGCACATGGCCACCGGACAGGCGGACCCGCGGCGCCGCGAGCGGATCCTCGCCGCGACCCTCGACCACATCGCGGAGGAGGGCGTCGCCGGGGTCTCGCACCGCAAGATCGCGGCGCGCGCCGGGGTGCCGCTCGGCTCGATGACGTACCACTTCGCCGGGATCGACGAGCTGCTGCGCGAGGCCTTCACGGGGTTCGCCGACCACATCGTGGCCGTCTTCGAGCGCCACTTGGCGGGCGTTGGCGGCCAGGAGGAGGCGCGGGAGGCCGTCACCGAGCTGATCCACGTGCTCTCCGAAGGCCCCCGGCGCGACCTGGTCCTCACGCAGGAGCTGTGCACCCTCGCTGCCCGCCGCCCGGAGTACCGCGAGCTGGCGCGGGCATGGATGGCGCGCAGCAGGCAGTTGCTCGAACGGCACTTCGACCCGGCCACGACCCGTCAGCTGGACGCGCTCATCGAGGGGCTCGCCCTGCACCGGGCCCTGGGCGGGGCGGAGCCGTACACCCGGGAACTGACCGGTGAGGCGGTGCGCCGCCTCACCACCCCGTGGACCGCCTGTGGGGGCACGGACCTGACACCGTGTCCCCACAGGCACGCACGGCACCGAGGAGCACCCGCATGACCGCCACCGCACCCCGCGTCGAGGACCATCCGCTGGTGAAGGCCGCGCGCCGGCTCGCCGACGACGTCCTCGCGCCCGCCGCCGAGGCCCACGACCGCACCGGGGTCACCCCGGAGGCGATCGCCGCGGTCAAGGCCTCGGGCGTGCTCGGCGTGAACGCGCCTGTCGAGTACGGCGGTTCGGACGCGCCCTCCGCCGTGGGGCGGGAGGTCGCGGAGCTCCTGGCGGGCGCCTGCTGCTCGACCTTCTTCGTGCAGGTCCAGCACCACACCCCGGTACGCACCCTCGCCACCGGCAGCGCGGCGGCCCGCGAGCGGTGGCTGCGCCCGCTGTCCGAGGGCGCCGCGCTCGCGGGCATCGCCTTCTCGCACCTGCGGGCCTTCCCGAAGCTGCCGGTGCGGGCGACGCCGCTCGCGGACGGCGGAGTGCGCTTCGACGGGCGGGTGCCCTGGTACACGGGCTGGGGCCTGAACGACGTGTTCCTGCTCGGCGGCGCGACCGAGGACGGGGAGGTCGTCTTCGCGGTGGCGGAGCCGCGCGAGCAGCCCGGCCTGACCCCCACCGAACCGCTCCAGCTGGCCGCACTCACCGGCACCCGCACCGTGGGCCTGCACCTGGACGGGCTCACGGTGGCCGAGGAGGACATCGTCGTACGACAGCCGTACGAGGAGTGGGCGCGCGCCGACCGGCCCAAGAACACCAACACCAACCCGGCCGTCTTCGGTGTCGCGCGCGCCGCCCTCGACCTGCTCGACGCGTCCGGCGACGCCGAGGCGAAGGGGACCGGGGCCGTCCTGCGCGAGCGCCTCGACGCCGCCCGCCGGGACGCGTACGCGCTGGTGGACGAGGTCCCGGCGGGGGAGCGGCTGGCGGACCGGCTCGCGGTGAAGACACGCGCGTACGACCTGATGCGGGCGGCGACGACGGCCGCGATCGTGGCCGGGGGCGGCCGCGCCTTCGGCCTGTCGGCGCCGGCCCAGCGGCTGGCCCGCGAGGGTCTTTTCCTGGTGGTGCAGGGGCAGACGGCGGACGTGCGCGCGGCACATCTGGCGGCGCTGCGGGGCTGAAGGCGGCCGGGTTCATGGGGATCCGCCGCCGTGGCCCATCGACATTTAGTAGGACGTCCAAGTAAATTTGAAGCATGGACGCTGACGCGATCGAGGAAGGCCGCCGACGCTGGCAGGCCCGTTACGACAAGGCCCGCAAGCGCGACGCGGACTTCACCACGCTCTCCGGGGACCCGGTCGACCCCGTCTACGGGCCGCGGCCCGGGGACACGTACGAGGGCTTCGAGCGGATCGGCTGGCCGGGCGAGTACCCCTTCACGCGCGGCCTGTACCCGACCGGCTACCGGGGCCGCACCTGGACCATCCGCCAGTTCGCCGGGTTCGGCAACGCCGAGCAGACCAACGAGCGCTACAAGATGATCCTCCGCAACGGCGGGGGCGGGCTCTCGGTCGCCTTCGACATGCCGACGTTGATGGGGCGGGACTCCGACGACCCGCGCTCGCTCGGCGAGGTCGGGCACTGCGGCGTCGCGATCGACTCGGCGGCTGACATGGAGGTCCTGTTCAAGGACATCCCGCTGGGCGACGTCACGACGTCGATGACGATCAGCGGCCCGGCGGTCCCGGTCTTCTGCATGTACCTGGTGGCGGCCGAGCGGCAAGGGGTGGACCCGGGGGTCCTGAACGGCACGCTCCAGACCGACATCTTCAAGGAGTACATCGCGCAGAAGGAGTGGCTCTTCCAGCCCGAGCCCCATCTGCGCCTGATCGGCGACCTGATGGAGCACTGCGCGTCCGCCATCCCCGCGTACAAGCCGCTCTCGGTCTCCGGCTACCACATCCGCGAGGCGGGCTCGACGGCCGCGCAGGAGCTGGCGTACACCCTCGCCGACGGCTTCGGCTACGTGGAACTGGGCTTGAGCCGCGGCCTGGACGTGGACGTCTTCGCGCCGGGTCTCTCCTTCTTCTTCGACGCGCACGTGGACTTCTTCGAGGAGATCGCCAAGTTCCGCGCCGCGCGCCGGATCTGGGCCCGCTGGATGCGCGACGTGTACGGGGCGAGCAGCGAGAAGGCGCAGTGGCTCCGCTTCCACACGCAGACCGCCGGGGTCTCGCTGACGGCGCAGCAGCCGTACAACAACGTGGTGCGCACGGCGGTCGAGGCGCTCGCGGCCGTGCTCGGCGGCACCAACTCCCTCCACACGAACGCGTTGGACGAGACCCTCGCCCTCCCGAGCGAGCAGGCGGCCGAGATCGCGCTGCGTACGCAGCAGGTGCTGATGGAGGAGACCGGCGTCGGCAACGTCGCGGACCCGCTGGGCGGTTCCTGGTACATCGAGCAGCTGACGGACCGCATCGAGGCCGACGCCGAGAAGATCTTCGACCAGATCAAGGAGCGGGGCCTGCGGGCGCACCCGGACGGGCAGCACCCGATCGGGCCGATCACGTCCGGGATCCTGCGCGGGATCGAGGACGGGTGGTTCACGGGCGAGATCGCGGAGTCGGCGTTCCGCTACCAGCAGTCCCTGGAAAAGGGCGAGAAGCGGGTGGTCGGGGTGAACGTGGCGGAAGGTTCCGTCACCGGCGACCTGGAGATCCTGCGGGTCAGCCATGAGGTCGAGCGGGAGCAGGTCCGGGTGCTCGCCGACCGGAAGTCGGGGCGGGACGAGGCGGCGGTGCGGGCCGCGCTGGACGCGATGCTCGGCGCCGCGCGCTCCGGCACGAACATGATCGCCCCGATGCTCGACGCGGTCCGCGCGGAGGCCACCCTCGGCGAAATCTGCGGGGTGCTCCGCGAGGAGTGGGGCGTGTACACGGAACCGCCGGGCTTCTGACCGGGTGTGGTGGCGGGGGCCGTCGTCCTGGTTGCGCGGCACCACACCGTGGCGGGGCCCGTCGTTTCCGTTGCGCGGCACGGTACTCACGCGTGGCTGCGCCGCTTGCCGCCCATCTCCCACCCACCCGCCCCCTCCGGGGGCTTCGGCCCCACGGGGCTCGGCTGCCGTGCCGGGGCTTCGCCCGCGTCGAGGTTGCGCGGCACCGGGGTGCCGCCTTGCCCACCCTGCCGCCCAAGGCGGCAGATTGCCCAAGGCGGTTGCGGTCGACCGCAACGGCCCGGGAGCCGTGCCGGCGGCAGGTCGGCTGCAGCGGGGCGTCGGCACCCCGTGCGGCCGACGCCCCCGGAGGGGGCGGGTGGTGGGAGATGGGCGGGGGCACGGGGCGTAGCGCCGGCACCGCAAATCAAGCCCCGTTCCGGGACGAGACACGCGGGGCCCGGGGCGGAGCCCCGAGGCCGTAACGCCGGTTCGGCAATTTCAGCCCCGCCGGCGCTTGAGGCGCGGGGTCCGGGGCAGAGCCCCGTGGCCGCAACCACGGTGCCGGGCAAGGGGAGTTACAGGTGTCACCAGGTGATCTTGGGGTAGGCGCGGGCACGCCAAGTGCCCACGACGACCCAGGAGCCCCCCGTGCCGCTGCCCGCGCTCACCCGCACCACAACCACCGTCGGCGCCGCCACCCTCGCCCTCCTCGGCGGCATCGCCATCGGCGCCGCCGGCACGGTGAGCGCGAGCCCGCCCGCCGAACCGAAGGTCCAGAACCGCTTCGACTCCCTCGGCGCCGACGTCCGCTCCGCCGACCTGTCCTCGGGCCGCACCGCCCACTACACCGACTCCGGCCCCGCCGACGGCACCCCCGTTCTCTACATCGGCGGCACCGGCACCAGCGCCCGCGCCGTCCACATGACCGACTTCATGCGCACCACCAGACAGAACCTGAACCTCCGCATGATCACGGTCGAGCGCAACGGCTTCGGCGACACCGACTACGACCCGAAGCTCGGCAAGGCCGACTACGCCAAGGACGCCCTCGAGGTCCTCGACAAGCTGGGCGTCAAGAAGTTCAAGGTGATCGCGATATCCGGCGGCGGCCCGTACGCCGCCGAGATCGCCGCCAAGGCCCCCGGCCGGATCAGCGCGCTGCACCTCGGCGCGGCCCTCCCGCCGTACGGCGAGAAGCCCTCGTACTGCGGCCTGACGGACGACCAGCTGGCCGCCGCCGTCAAGGACGAGATCAAGGACCCGCGCAAGTGGTGGGCCTTCCCCGACGACAGCCCGGTCAAGTCGATCCCCGGCTTCGCCGACACCGCGTACGAGGAGGGCGCGCGGACCTACAACCAGCGCGGCCAGCAGGCCGATCCGGCCCCGCAGGTGCACGAGCAGCGGCTCTACTGCGACCGCCCGGGCCCGGACCTGTCGCAGCTGAAGGCCCCCGTGTTCCTCTACCACGGCGACAAGGACACGACCGTGCCCGCGAGCACGCTCAAGGCCTGGCGCGACAACCTCCCGAAGTCGGCGCCGGTGAAGACCCGTACGTACGCCGACACCGGGCACGACGTCCAGTACCGCCACTGGGACCAGATCCTGGTCGACCTGGCGGGCCGCTCCGACCGCACTGTCGTCTGCCACGACGACCGCACCCGCGCCCTCCCGGCGACGGAGGCGGACGCCCTGGTGTCCAAGAAGCGCGCCACGCTGGGCAGCTGCGCCTGGAACGACTAGGCGCACCCGGAGAACGTAGACCAGCTAGTCGGTGGCGGCGGCCGCCAGCCCTCCCAGCAGGAGCGCCGTGAACCGCCGCACCCACTCCGCGTCGGCCGGCTCCGCGCTCACCAGGGTGCGGTGCACGACCGCCCCCGCCGCCACGTCGTAGATGAGATCCGCCGTGGCCGCGGCGGCGGCCGGGTCGGGGGCCGGCGGGAGCTCCCCGCGGCGCTCGGCCCGCGCCCGTCCCTCAAGGACGAGCCGCTTTTGGCGGTCGACGATCGACGTCCGGATCCGGTCCCGCAGCGGCGCGTCACGGGTGGACTCGGCGACCACGGCCATCAGCGCCGTCTTCGTCTCGGGCCGGTCCAGGATCGCCGCGAACTGCCGCACCACGCCCTCCACATCGGCGGCGAGCGAGCCCCGGTCGGGCAGCTCCAGCTCGTCGAAGAGGACCGCGACCGCGTCCACGACGAGCTCGCTCTTGCCCGGCCAGCGCCGGTACAGCGTCGTCTTCGCGACACCCGCGCGCGTGGCCACGTCCCCGAGCGTCAGCTTCGACCAGCCGAGCTCCACGAGCGCGGCCCGCGTCGCCTCCAGGATCGCCTCGTCCGCCGCGGCGGAACGCGGACGCCCCGTCCGTACGTTGGCAGGGGGAGAGGGGCGAGACGAAGGGGACGAGGGAGACGGCGTGCGGCTCTGCATGGTCGTCGACCATACCGGCGGGTACGGCCGAAAGATCGCGTGAGGCAGATCACCGGGTGATCACGGGGGCCCGGTTCCCGCGTCCCGCCCATGGCAGTTACGCTACGAGGCGTAGCGAAAGCTCGAACTCGTACGAGCGTCCCGGATCTGCACCCCGAGGCGGCCCGGACGAGCGGCAACCACACAGGTGCCGGGTGGGGACCCGGCGCCGAAAGCACACCAGGCCGAGTCCGCTCCGTGCCTCCAGATGCGTCTCGCATTCCGGCGGGAGGTGCACGGGGCAGGACCCGGCCCACAACTGTCCGCGGAAGGGGGAGACTGTACGCATGCAGCCACGGAACATGTCCATGAGCGGAGTCGTCGACCTCGCCGCGGTGAAGGCGGCCCAGGAGGCCAAGGCGAAGGCGGAGCAGACGCGCGCCGAGCAGGCCCGGCAGGGCGGTGGCGGTGCCGTACCGCCGTCGAGCCTGGTCATCGACGTCCAGGAGGCGGACTTCGAAAGCGCCGTATTGCAGCGCTCCGCCGAGGTGCCCGTCGTCATCGACTTCTGGGCCGAGTGGTGCGAGCCCTGCAAGCAGCTGAGCCCGCTGCTCGAGCGGCTCGCCGCCGAGTACAGCGGCCGCTTCGTGCTCGCCAAGATCGATGTCGATGCCAACCAGATGCTGATGCAGCAGTTCGGGGTCCAGGGGATCCCGGCTGTCTTCGCCGTCGTCGCGGGTCAGGCCCTCCCGCTCTTCCAGGGCGCCGCTCCCGAGTCCCAGATCCGGGGCACGCTCGACCAGTTGATCCAGGTCGCCGAGGAGCGCTTCGGGCTCACCGGCATCGCGGTCGACCCGCAGGCGGAGGGCGAGGCGCCGGTCGTGGAGGAGCCCCCGGCGGGCCCCTACGACGCACTCCTCGAAGCGGCCGTGCAGGCGCTGGACGCCGGCGACCTCGACGGCGCCGTGCAGGCGTACAAGAACGTCCTGTCCGACGACCCCGGCAACACCGAGGCCAAGCTCGGCCTCGGCCAGGCGCAGCTCCTCCAGCGCGTGCAGGGCCTCGACCCGCAGCGGGTCCGCCAGGACGCCGCCGAGAAGCCCGCCGATGTGCAGGCGCAGATCGCGGCGGCCGACCTGGATCTGGTCGGCGGTCATGTCGAGGACGCCTTCGGCCGGCTCGTCGAGACGGTGGGGCGCACCGCGGGCGAGGAGCGGGACGCGGCGCGTGTACGACTGCTCGAACTGTTCGAGGTCGTGGGCGGCGACGACCCGCGCGTGACGACGGCGCGTACGGCTCTGGCCCGAGTTCTCTTCTGAGTCGTCAGTGACCAGTTGTTAAACACTGCGGCTTGTGATGCCGGAGTGAAAGTTCTGTCGCCGGAGGCGCACAGCGGCCGCGTTTTACCAAAACTTGGTAATCGCGGCCGCTGTTACTTGGAGTAAGTCGGACCCGATCTTCTGTCCGGTTCCGTCCCGTATTCAACCTGTATAACAACTCGGTTGACAGCACCCTCAGTTGTTGTTCGGTGTCACTCCGCACGTGTTCGGTTATCCGTCCGTTACCCGCGAGTAACGAACCCCCTTGTGTCTGCGCCGCGAATGCACCACGATCGGGCACGCTCGGTCCTCTCCCCACCGTCCGACAGCCAATCGCGCGGCGGGGTTTTTGGGTCCCCACCGGGTGGTCGACGGCGAACCAAGGGGAGCGCCGGCGGTCTAGGACAGGGGGGTCTCAGCCGTCCGGCTGGGCCTGTCCGGCAGGTTGCGCGTGATGGCTCAGGTGCGACCAGTGGTTGTCGCTCGGGGGTGATCGCCGGTGATCAAGGTGCGGTGCAGACCAAGCACTTCCGATGCGGGCGCTCTCCTTCCCGAGGACGTAGCACTTCTCCCATCCCTGCCCGGCTGAGCCGCCTCTAGGGGCAGTCAGGGCCGGAGATGTACGTCCGAGAAGGAGGAACAGTCATGAAGTCCGTGACTCGTGGCGGAACCAGATGGAAGCGGTTCGCCGTAGTCATGGTGCCGAGCGTCGCGGCGACCGCCGCGATAGGCGTGGCCCTGTCCCAGGGTGCGCTCGCGGCATCGTTCAGTGTGTCGGGTCAGTCGTTCAAGGTGACGGCGGACTCCCTCGACGGCAAGGGCTTTGTCCAGTACGGAGCCATCGACTCCGGCAAGACGGGTAACCACCCGGTCGCCGTTGTCGGTATGAAGACCGCGACGATCAACAACCTCTGCCAGTCGGTGGTTGTCCCCGTCCCGGTCTTCGGCGATGTGTCGATGAAGCTGTCGGCCGGTGCGGACAAGAGCGCCCCGGTCGAGGCCAAGACCCTCTACATCGACGCCGATGACCTGAAGGCCGACGCGACCTTCAAGAACATCGACATCGGTGTGGCGGCGGGTGACGCCAAGAAGGGCCCCGGTATCCACCAGGGCGACAAGGCGGACCCGAACTCGTTCGCGCAGCAGGCCGACTCGGTTCACTTCGAGAAGGTCCAGCAGCGGGCGTGGGCCACGACAGCCGGCACCTTCAAGCTCTCCGGCCTCAAGATGAAGGTCCAGAAGGGCAAGCACGAGTGCTACTAGGCCCACAGGGCCCGCGTGCGGGCCGGGGTCTTGGCACTTGATGTGCTGAACGGCCGGGCGCGGGGGCACTCGCAGTGACGTGGGGTCGTCCCCGTGCCCGTTTCCGGACAGCCACCATCACCACAGATCAACGCCTTTCCCGAGGAGCTGTACGACATGAGCGCCGAAGCGCACGCAGGACTGGGCCCCAAGCTTGGTCAGATGCGCCAATCGTTCCGAGGGTGGCGCGGTCAGCGCCCGTTCTGGGGCGGTCTGCTGTCAATCCTCGGCGGCCTCCCGATCATGTACTTCCCGTACGCGAACCTCGCGATCGGCAACATGACGATCAAGATGGCGACCACGGCCGGTGCCGGTTCGCTCATCATCGGCGTCCTGCTGGTCGTGCTCGGCCTGACGATGTGGTTCCAGCCGCACTCCCGTGTGTTCGCGGGTGTCGCGGCGATTCTTCTCGCCCTGGTCTCCCTCGTGGTTTCGAACTTCGGCGGCTTCGTCATCGGTTTCCTGCTCTCCCTCGTCGGTGGTGGCCTCGGCATCGCCTGGGCGCCGGCGGAGCAGCAGGACGACTCGGCCGGGAAGGGCGGTGACCAGGCCACGTCCTCCCCGGACGCGGCGCCGGTCGTGCCGCCGGTTGCGGGAGCCACCTATCAGGTCGCGGGCGTAAACGACGACGTGTCAGGGACGAGCCCGAACAACGGGACGAACGGGAGGCACCGTGCCGGCTGACGAGGTGCAGTACGAGGGCTCTTCGGAGCCCCGTGCGAGAACCGGGCCGCGGCATGCGGCGCGGCGGCATGCGGCACCGAAGAAGCATCTGTTCACCAAGATGCACATGCCCGCGGGCAAGGCGGTGGCGATCGCGGCCATGCCCACGGCCGTGCTCATGGGACTTGGCCTGACGCCGACGCTCGCGTCGGCCAAGGACAATCCGACGAAGTTCTCGGTCGACGACTACAAGGCGTGCGCCGACGCCATCGACGCGAACAAGGACGACGGGTCCGACGAGGCCAAGGACAAGGACAAGGCCAAGGAGTCGGCCAAGCCGACCCCGACGCCGTCCCCGTCCGCCTCCGAGGACGCCGAGAGCAAGAAGGAGAAGGCGACCCCGACTCCTTCGCCGTCCGCCTCGGAGTCCACGGACTCGAAGGACTCGGACAGCGGGGACGCGGCCACGCCGTCGCCCTCGGCCTCCGAGACCAAGAACCCGCTGGACCCGCTGGGCGTCGGCGACGCCCTGAAGAAGGCGTTCACGCCCGACGACAAGGAGTCCGAGAGCGCGACTCCCTCGCCGTCGGAGTCGACGTCCTCGAAGGAATCGGGCGGCCTGCTCGGTGGCACCACCGACAAGGTGGACGACACGGTCAAGGACACGACCGGGTCGGTCAAGGACACCACCGACAAGCTCGGCGACACGGTCAAGGACACCACCGACAAGGTCAAGGACACGACCGACAAGGTGGGGGACGCGGCCAAGGACGCGACCAAGAACGTGGGCGATCCGCAGGGCTCCGGCGATGTGCCGGACAACTGCCCCGCGGCCACGGACGCGTCGGGCGCCGACGAGGACACCCCGTCCCAGCTTCCGGACAAGACCTGGAAGCTGGAGGCCAGTTCGCTGCTGCTCAAGGGCGCGGACTACAAGGGCCTGGTGGACGTCCGGATGGCCGACGGGTCGACCAAGCGCGTCATGAAGTACATCATCTCCAAGGGCACGGACATCGGTGATCTGCACCAGATCGCCCCGGGCCCGGACGGGAAGTTCTTCCACATCCGTTCGGACAAGGGCTCCACGTCCACCATCCGCGACGGGCAGACGACGATGTACACGGAGGAGCTCTCGGGCAATCTGTTCGGGCTCGTTCCGCTGACGTTCAACGCCAAGAACCCGCCGCCGCTCAACCTGCCGACCCTGTTCTTCACGAACGTCAAGGTCACGCAGGCCTCGCAGTTCGGCGGGACCCTGCACGTGCCCGGTCTGCACACCACGGTCGAGGACAGCTGACCGTAGCCTCAAGGCCCGTTCGGGAGCCGCATACGACAAAGGGCGCCCCCCTCAAGGGGGCGCCCTTTGTCATGCGCTCATGTGCTGCTCGGGCGCGCGGTGACGCGTCAGTCGCGCTCGCCGCCGCCCAGGTGGTGCACCCGGACCATGTTGGTGGTGCCGGGGACGCCGGGGGGCGAGCCGGCGGTGATGACCACGGTGTCGCCGTCGTCGAAGCGGGCCAGCTTCACCAGCTCCGCGTCGACCAGGTCGACCATGCCGTCGGTGTTGTCCACGTGCGGCACGACGTGCGACTCGACGCCCCAGCTCAGCGAGAGCTGGTTGCGGGTCTCCTCGTCCGTGGTGAAAGCCAGGATCGGCTGGGCCGCGCGGTAGCGGGACAGCCGGCGGGCGGTGTCACCGGACTTGGTGAAGGCGACCAGCGCCTTGCCGTCCAGGAAGTCCGCGATCTCGCACGCGGCACGGGCCACCGAACCACCCTGCGTACGCGGCTTCTTGCCCGGCACGAGCGGCTGCAGACCCTTGGAGAGCAGCTCCTCCTCGGCCGCGGAGACGATCTTCGACATCGTCTTGACGGTCTCGATCGGGTAGGCGCCGACCGAGGACTCGGCGGACAGCATGACCGCGTCGGCACCGTCCAGGATCGCGTTCGCGACGTCGGAGGCCTCGGCGCGCGTCGGGCGCGAGTTGGTGATCATCGACTCCATCATCTGGGTCGCGACGATCACCGGCTTGGCGTTGCGGCGGCACATCTCCACGAGGCGCTTCTGCACCATCGGGACCTTCTCGAGCGGGTACTCGACGGCGAGGTCGCCACGGGCCACCATGACCCAGTCGAAGGCCGCGACGACGCCCTCCATGTTGGCGACGGCCTGCGGCTTCTCGACCTTGGCGCCGACGGGGACGCGACGCCCCTCCTCGTCCATGATCTTGTGGACGTCCTTGACGTCGTTCGCGTCGCGCACGAAGGACAGGGCGACCATGTCGCAGCCCATCTTGAGCGCGAAGCGCAGGTCCTCGATGTCCTTCTCGGACAGGGCCGGGACGTTCACCGCCGCGCCGGGCAGGTTGATGCCCTTGTGGTCGGAGATGACACCGCCCTCGACGACGATCGTCTTCACGCGCGGGCCGTCGACCTCGACGACCCGCAGCTCGACGTTGCCGTCGTTGATCAGGACCTGGTCGCCCTTGGAGACATCGCCGGGCAGACCCTTGTAGGTCGTGCCGCAGATCGACTTGTCGCCCGGGACGTCCTCGGTGGTGATGGTGAACTCGTCACCGCGCACCAGCTCGACGGGGCCCTCGGCGAAGGTCTCCAGGCGGATCTTCGGGCCCTGGAGGTCGGCGAGCACACCCACGGCGCGGCCCGTCTTCTTGGCGGCGGCGCGAACACGGTCGTAGCGACCCTGGTGTTCGGCGTGGGTGCCGTGGCTGAAGTTGAAGCGGGCCACGTTCATGCCGGCCTCGATCAGCGAGACGAGCTGCTCTTCGGAGTCGACGGCGGGGCCCAGCGTGCAGACGATTTTGGAACGGCGCATGGGGGCGATCCTATCGGTTTGTTTCGCTACGGAATATTCCGTCTGGTGGAATCTACAAATGGGCGGGCGGGCGCTCAGTCGTTGCGGTTCTGTACCAGGGCGTAGGTCTGCTGTGCGATCTCCAGCTCCTCGTCGGTCGGCACCACGGCCACGGCCACGCGGGCGTATTCGGGGGAGATGAGCCGAGGTTCGTCGGAACGTACGGAATTGAGCTCGCCGTCGACCGCGAGACCCAGCTCCTCCAGGCCCGCCACCGCAGCCTCGCGCACCGGCGCCGCGTTCTCGCCGACCCCGGCCGTGAACGCGACCGCGTCCACCCGGCCGAGCACCGCGTAGTAGGAGCCGATGTACTTCTTCAGGCGGTGCACGTAGATGTCGAAGGCGAGCTTCGCCTCCTGGTCGCCCTCGTCGATACGACGGCGGATCTCCCGCATGTCGTTGTCGCCGCACAGCCCGATGAGGCCGGACTTCTTGTTGAGCAGGTCGTCGATCTCGTCCGCCGACATTTTGCCCACCCGCATCAGATGGAAGATGACGGCAGGGTCGACGTCTCCTGAACGCGTACCCATCACGAGCCCCTCAAGCGGCGTGAGCCCCATTGAGGTCTCCACGCACTGCCCGGCGCGGACCGCCGACGCGGAGGCGCCGTTGCCCAGGTGCAGCACGATGACGTTGACGTCCTCCGGCTGCTTGCCCAGCAGCTCGGCCGTCTTGCGGGAGACGTACGCGTGCGAGGTGCCGTGGAAGCCGTAGCGGCGCACCCGGTGCTCGTCGGCGGTCTTCACGTCGATCGCGTAGCGCGCCGCCGACTCCGGCATCGTCGTGTGGAACGCCGTGTCGAAGACGGCGACCTGCGGCAGGTCCGGGCGCAGCGCCTGCGCGGTGCGGATGCCGGTCAGGTTCGCCGGGTTGTGCAGCGGCGCCACCGGGATGAGCCGCTCCACCTCCTTGAGCACCGCGTCGTCGATGACGGTCGGCTGCGTGAACAGCTTGCCGCCGTGCACCACGCGGTGGCCGATCGCGGCCAGCTCGGGGGAGTCCAGGCCGAGCCCGTCCTCGGTCAGCTCCGCGGCGACCGCCTTGAGCGCCTCCTCGTGGTCGGCGATCGGCCGGTTCTGCTCACGGGACCCGCCGCCCGTGGCGAGCGGCGTGTGCTTGAGGCGGGAGGTCTCCTCACCGATCCGCTCGACCAGGCCCACGGCGAGCCGCGCGTGGTCCTTCATGTCGAGGAGCTGGTACTTCACCGACGAGGAGCCGGAGTTGAGGACGAGGATTCGAGTCGCTGTCACGGGTACTGCTTTCGGTGGTGGTGGGGGTCAGTTGGCCGGGGTCTGGGCCTGGATCGCCGTGATGACGACCGTGTTCACGATGTCCTGCACGAGGGCGCCGCGCGACAGGTCGTTGACCGGCTTGCGCAGGCCCTGCAGGACCGGTCCCACGGCGATCGCGCCGGCCGAGCGCTGCACGGCCTTGTACGTGTTGTTGCCGGTGTTGAGGTCCGGGAAGATCAGCACGCTGGCCTGGCCCGCGACCTCGGAGTCGGGCAGCTTGGTGGCCGCGACGGACGGCTCGACCGCGGCGTCGTACTGGATCGGCCCCTCGATCTTCAGGTCGGGCCGCGCCGCCTTGACGATCTCCGTGGCCTCGCGGACCTTGTCGACGTCGGCGCCGGAGCCCGAGGTGCCGGTGGAGTACGACAGCATCGCGATCCGCGGCTCCACGCCGAACCGGGCGGCGGTGCCGGCGGACTGCGTGGCGATGTCGGCGAGCTGCTGGGCGTTCGGGTCCGGGTTCACGGCGCAGTCGCCGTAGACGAGGACCTTGTCGGCCAGGCACATGAAGAAGACGGACGACACGATCGCGGCGTCCGGCTTGGTCTTGATGATCTCGAACGCGGGCCGGATGGTCGCGGCCGTCGAGTGCACGGACCCGGACACCATGCCGTCGGCGAGGCCCTCCTGGACCATCAGCGTGCCGAAGTAGTTCACGTCGGCGACCACGTCGTGGGCCAGCTCCGGGGTGACGCCCTTGTGGGCGCGCAGCGCCGCGTAGGCATCGGCGAACCGTTCCCGCAGCGCCGAGGTCTGCGGGTCGATGATGTCGCTGTCGGCGAGGTCGACGCCGAGGTCGGCGGCCTTCTTGCGGATCTGCTCGACCGGGCCGAGCAGCGTCAGATCGCAGACGCCGCGGCGCAGGAGCACATCGGCGGCGCGCAGCACGCGCTCCTCGGTGCCCTCGGGCAGCACCACGCGGCGCTTGTCCGAGCGGGCCTGCTCCAGGAGCTTGTGCTCGAACATCATCGGCGTCAGACGGTCGGAGGACGGCGCCTGGATCGTCTTCAGCAGGCCCGCCGTGTCGACGTGCTTCTCGAAGACACCGAGGGCGGTCTCCGCCTTGCGCGGCGTCGCGGCGTTCAACTTGCCTTCCATGGCGAAGAGTTCGGCCGCCGTGGGGAAGGAGCCGCCGGCCACCGCGATCACCGGGGTGCCGGGCGCGAGCCGCTCGGAGAGCTTGAGGATCGCCTCGCCGGGCCGCTCGTTCAGGGTCAGGATCACGCCCGCGATCGGCGGGGTCCCGGCGCTGTGCGCGGCGAGCGCGCCGACGACGAGGTCCGCGCGGTCCCCGGGCGTGACGACCATGCAGCCGGGCGTCAGGGCGTTGAGGAAGTTCGGCAGCATGGCGCCGCCGAAGACGAAGTCGAGCGCGTCGCGGGCGAGCCCCGAGTCGTCGCCGAGCAGCACCTTGCCGCCCAGCGCATGGGTGATCTGGGCGACGGTCGGCGCGGCGAGCGCGGGCTCGTCGGGCAGCACGTAGCAGGGCACGGGCAGCCGGTTGGCGAGCTTGTCCGAGATCTCCTCGCGGTCCGCCGGGGCCACCCGGTTGACGACCATCGCGAGGACGTCGCAGCCCAGGCCGTCGTACGCGCGGTACGCGTTGCGGGCCTCGGCGCGCACCGACTCCTCGGTCTGCTTCTTGCCGCCGACGACCGGGATCACGGAGGCGCCGAACTCGTTCGCGAGCCGCGCGTTGAGCGCCAGCTCGTCCGGCAGCTGGGTGTCGGCGAAGTCGGTGCCGAGCACGAGCACGACGTCGAAGTCGCGGGCCACCTGGTGGAAGCGGTCGACAAGGCGCGAGACCAGCTCGTCGGTGCCCTGCTCGGCCTGGATCGCGGAGGCCTCGTGGTAGTCGAGCCCGTAGACCGTCGCCGGGTCCTGCGCGAGGCGGTAGCGCGCCCTCAGCAGGTCGAAGAGCCGGTCGGGGCCGTCGTGGACGAGCGGCCGGAAGACCCCCACCCGGTCGACCTGACGGGTCAGGAGCTCCATGACCCCCAGCTCCACGACCTGGCGGCCGTCGCCGCGATCGATCCCGGTCACGTACACGCTGCGCGTCACGCGTGCTCTCCGTTTCCCTCGTGGTTCTACGCGTCCTGGTCCTACGCGTACCGACCCGGCGTTTCCGGGTCGATTCGGTCTCTTTCGGGTCAAAAAAAGGCGCGCAATGGAAGCCGTGCCCCCTTGACAATACCTCTGGCGGTGGCTAGGTCGCCCGCCGGACAGAAGGCCTTTTCCACCGGGTACAAGTGCCCGTCGAACCCCTGCCGAAGCTCCCCGCACAGCCGAGCGCGAGCGCGTCCCCTCCAAGGGCGTGGAACAATCGACATCGCTCACCGACGTACCAGTAGCGAGCAGGAGACACAGCACGATGCGTATCGGAGTTCTCACCGCAGGCGGCGACTGCCCTGGCCTGAACGCCGTGATCCGGTCGGTCGTGCACCGCGCCGTCACGCACTACGGCGACGAGGTGCTCGGTTTCGAGGACGGCTACGCGGGGCTGCTCGACGGCCGCTACCGCCCGCTCGATCTGAACGCGGTCAGCGGCATCCTCGCCCGCGGCGGCACCATCCTCGGCTCCTCCCGCCTGGAGCGCGACCGGTTCCGCGCGGCCTGCGAGAACGCCAAGCAGCTCGCCGAGGAGATCGGCTTCGACGCCCTCATCCCGATCGGCGGCGAGGGCACGCTGACGGCGGCCCGCATGCTGTCGGACGCGGGCCTGCCGGTCGTCGGCGTGCCGAAGACGATCGACAACGACATCTCCTCCACCGACCGCACCTTCGGCTTCGACACCGCCGTCGGCGTCGCCACCGAGGCGATCGACCGGCTCAAGACCACCGCCGAGTCCCACCAGCGCGTCATGGTCGTCGAGGTCATGGGCCGGCACGCCGGCTGGATCGCCCTGGAGTCCGGCATGGCCGGCGGCGCCCACGGCATCTGCCTGCCGGAGCGGCCCTTCGACCCGTCCGACCTGGTCAAAATGGTCGAGGAGCGGTTCTCCCGCGGCAAGAAGTTCGCCGTCATCTGCGTCGCCGAGGGCGCCCACCCGGCCCCCGGGACCATGGACTACGGCACCGGCGAGATCGACCAGTTCGGCCACGAGCGCTTCCAGGGCATCGGCACCGCCCTCGCCTACGAGCTGGAGCGCCGCCTCGGCAAGGAGGCCCGCCCGGTCATCCTCGGCCACGTGCAGCGCGGCGGCACCCCCACCGCGTACGACCGCGTGCTCGCCACCCGGTTCGGCTGGCACGCCATGGAGGCCGTGCACCGCGGCGAGTTCGGCAAGATGACCGCGCTGTACGGCACCGACATCACGATGGTGCCGCTCGCCGAGGCGGTCACCGAGCTCAAGACGGTCCCCAAGGACCGGATGGACGAGGCGGAGTCGGTCTTCTAGACCCGTACAGCCGTTACGGATGACGGATCCTGGACCAGAACTCGTCCAGGATCCGCTCCAGGAACTGCCGCCCCGCGTCCCCCGCCCCGGGGGACGTGCCACCGCCCCAGCTCAGCGTGGCGGCCATCAGCGCCTGGTACTCCAGGTGCATCTCGTGCAGTACGTCCTCCAGCTCGCGGCGCTGCACCGGCACCAGCCGGGCGATCGGCCGCACGGACCCCTGCCAGCGCGTGCGCGCCGCGTCCCGCAGAAGCTCCGCGAGGTGCGCGTCGCGTCCGGTCACCGTCGCCAGCGCGCGCGGGGTGAGCCGCAGCGTCTCGGCGAGCGCCGTCGACTGCCGGTCGTTGCCCTGCCAGTCGCCGGTCTCCTCCATCCGCAGATACGAGTGGATCTCCAGGCCCACCGAGCGGGCCACGTCCTCGGGCGCGAGCCCCAGCGCGAGCCGGTGCTCGCGCAGCGTCCGCGGCACGCCGATGAGTTCGCTCTGCGAGCACCACAGGGCCCCGGCGAGCGCGGTGAGTTCCCCCGCGGTGGGCGCCGCGTCGCCCCGCTCCCAGGCGACGATCACGTCCGGCGTGATGTGCGCGAGCCCGTACGAGGCACGCATGCCGTACGCGACGTGCCCCGGCGCCATCCCCAGCGCTTCGCGAAGGCGCCGGGCGGCGGGGGCGTTGAAGGGTGGTGTCGGCTGGTTGGGCATGGCCTCGTGCTGCACGGGCACAAAGTAGGGGGTCACGGGGCGTTTGGCTACGGTCCGTGCGTCCCGCGTGACAAGTTGGTACCTGTTGACGGAACTTGTCGCTTGTCGTTCTCATGCACAAGAACGAGAGCGCTCAGCCCTTCACCGCCCCGCCCAGCGCGAAACCGCCGCCGAAGCGCCGCGACACGAGGACGTACAGCAGCACCACCGGCGTCGAGTAGATGATGGAGAACGCGGCGAGCTGCCCGTACACGACGGTGCCCCGGTTGCCGAAGAAGTCGTTGATGCTGACCGAGGCCGGCATCTGGTCTGGGGAGAGCAGCAGCATGAACGGGACGAAGAAGTTCCCCCACATCATCGCGAACGAGTACACGGTGACGACGGCGACGCCCGGACCCATCAGCGGCAGCACGATCCGCACGAGCCCCTGGAAGGTGTTCGCGCCGTCCGTCCACGCGGCCTCCTCGAGCTCCTTCGGCACGCCGTCCATGAAGTTCTTCATCAGCCATACGGCGAACGGGAGTTGGGACGCCGCGAAGAAGTAGATCGTGCCGGACATCGTGTCGATCAGGTTCACCTGCACGAACAGCGCGTACACCGGGACCATCACCGCCGTGATCGGCAGACAGGTCGCGAACAGCGTCGTCGCGAGGAACGGGTTGTTCAGGCGCGAGCGGTAGCGCGAGAGCGGATACGCGGCGAGCGCGGCGCAGCCGACCGTGAGGGCCGTCGCGCCGCCGCACAGGATCAGCGAGTTGAGCAGCGGCGTGAAGGTGACGTCGGGTTTGAGGACGTCGTCGAAGTTGCCGAACGTGAACGCCGAGGGCCACTTCACCCGAAGGTTCGCCTCCGCGTCGACCGAGGAGAGCACGACCCAGGCGAGCGGCAGCGAGAAGGCGAGCGCGACGAGGAGCAGCGCCGCGTCCGCCGAGAGTCGTCTACGGATCCGGGTCTTCACTCAGTCCTCCGTGCGCAGCAGCCGCATGTACACCAGCGAGAACAGGGAGCCGACCACGAGCAGCAGCAGCGCCACCGCGGTGCCGTAGCCGATCATGCTCTTCTGGAAGGCCTGCTCGTACATGAACAGGGGCAGGGTCTGGCTGTGATTGCCGGGTCCGCCGCGGGTCATCACCCAGATCAGGCCGAAGACCGACAGGGTCTGCAGGGTGTTCAGCATCAGGTTCGTGCCGATGGAGCGGCGGATCATCGGCAGCGTGATGTGCCAAAGACGCTGCCAGGCGTTCGCCCCGTCCACCTCGGCGGACTCGGTGACCTCCGTCGGGATCTCGGAGAGCGCCGCCGAGTACACGAGCATCGAGAAGGCGGTGCCGCGCCACACGTTCGCGAACGACACCGCCAGGATCGGCAGCGTGAACAGCCAGTTCTGGCCGGGCAGTTGGAGCCAGTCGAGGATCGCGTTGAGGGTGCCCTCGCGGCGGAAGAACGCGTACAGCAGGAACCCGGCGACGACCTCGGGCAGCACCCACGCCGTCACCACGACCGCCCCGGTGACCGTCCTGACCGGCTTCGATGCGCGCTGCATCAGCGCCGCGAGCGCGAGCCCCAGCGTGTTCTGGCCGACGATCGACGACAGGAACGTGAAGACCAGCGTCAGCCACACGGCGTTCAGGAACGCGTCGTCCTTGAACGCAGCCGTGAAGTTGTCGAAGCCGACGAAGGACGACTCCGCCTGCCCGGTCAGCTGCAGATCGGTGAAGGCGATGTAGGCGCAGTACGCGATCGGGCCCGCGAGGAACAGGGCCATGAGGATGGTCGCCGGGGCGACCGGTACGAGCCGGAGGACGGTTCTGCGACGGTTCACGGTGAGCCTGCTGTCTCCCTCAAGTCCCCTTCCACTACGGCTTCTTGACGACCTTTCCGTCCGTCGCCGTCTTCACCTGCTCGTCGTACGTCGACGCCGCCTTGTCGACCGAGGCGTCGCCCGTCGTGACCGACTCCATGGCCTCCTGGATCGCCGTGGAGACCTTCGGGTACGCGGGGTAGGCCGGCCGGTAGTGGGTGCTCGCCACGAGGTCCGTGAAGAACTTGATGCCGGGCTGCGCCTTCACGTACGCGGGGTCGGCCGCCACGTCCTTGCGGACCGCGATCCCGGAGTTGGCGATGTACCAGCGCTGCGCGTTCTCCTTCGTCTGCATCGTCTTGACGAAGTCGAAGGCGAGGTCGGGATTGGCCGCCTTGGACGGGATCGCCCAGGTCCAGCCGCCGGACATGGAGACCTTGCCGGGCGCCTGGCCTTCCTGCGTCGGCATGTGAGCGAGGCCCAGCTTGCTCGACCACTCGGGCCACTCGTGGCCGCTGCCCTTGATCCAGTCCTGCGGCAGCCAGGAACCGTCGAGGTTGATGCCGAGCTTCCCCTCGGGCAGCAGCTCGCCGCGCACCTGGGTGGGGAAGTTGGGGTCGAGGGCGTCGGAGACGTCGGGGCCGAGCTTCTCCTTGAAGACCGTCCGCACGAACCCGAGGCTGTCCCTGAACGCCTTCGAGCCGGTGACCCACTTGCCCGAGCCCTTGTCGTAGAGCGGGTCGGCGGTCCCCGCGCCGGTCCCGTACAGGAGCATCTGGAATCCCTGCATCGTGGAGGCCTCGCCGGCCGGCTTTCCCGTGTAGACGTTCAGCGGGGTGACGCCGGGGACCTTCTGCTTGATGGCGCGGGCGGCGTCCAGGACCTCGTCCCAGTTCTTCGGCTGCCAGGGCAGCGCGATCCCGGCCTTCTTCAGGATCGCCTTGTCGTACCAGAGGCCGCGGGTGTCGGTGCCGTCCGGGACGCCGTACGTCTTCCCGTCCCTGGCCTTCGCGGCGGTCTTCGCCGTGTCGATGAACTGGCCCCAGTCCTTCCACTTGTCCAGATAGGAGTCGAGGGGCTTCAGGTATCCGCTGGCGATGTCGGAGTTGATGAGGAAGGTGTCCTCGTAGACGAGGTCGGGGGCGGTCCTGGGGGAGCGGAGCATCTGCTGGAGCTTGGTGTAGTACTCCGCGTCCGGCGCCTTGATCGGGACGAACTCCACCTTCTTGCCGGGGTTCGCCTTCTCGAACTTCTTCTTCATCGCGGCCAGGTAGTCGTCCATGACCTTGACCTTGTTGTCCGTGGACTGCTTGAAGGAGACCTTGATGGTGTCCGAATCGCTTCCGGAGCCGCCGCCGCAGGCGGTGAGCGTCGCGGCGGCCAGCAGGAAGGTGGCGGTGAGGATCGGGGCGGTGGGACGCACGGGCACGACCTCCTACGGAGCAGCGCGGGCTTCGTTGCCTCGCGTGGCTGCCGTGAAGGTATGAGCGGTGGCGATCAGGGTCAATGGGTGGTGCAAGTTAGGTAAGGCTAAGCTAAGTTAGTCTTCGGGTGGCGTCGCAACGCCCCCGTCCGCAAAGGAGATTGACGCAGCATGCCTCGAATCACCCCCAGGATCCGCCGTTCCGCCGCCGTCGCCGTGGCCCTCGTCGCGGGCGCCACGCTCGCCCCCGCGGGCACCGCGAGCGCCTCCACCGCCTCCGCCCCGGCCACCGCGCCGGTCACCAAAGGCCTCTACCAGTCGGCGTACTCGGAGCGGAACCACGCCCTGTGGACGACGTCGGCCGTGGGCCGTCCCCCGGTGACGACGTCCGCACTCACCAAGCTCGACCCGGTCACGCTGAAGGTCGAGGCGACGTACACCCCGCCGGTCACGGACGCCGCCACCGGCGCCGTCGAGGCGGTCTACGGCATCGCGGTCGACGACGAGCACAACACCGTGTGGGTCACCAACACCCGCGACAACTCGGTCGCCGTCTACAGCCAGAGGAACGGCGCCCACCTCGCCACGCTGCCGAACGTCGCCCACGCCCGCGAGGTCGTCGTCGACGAGAAGCACGACACCGTGTGGGCGAGCGGCTTCGGCGACGGCAGCGTCGTCGGCTTCGACAGCCGCACGTTCGCCGAGAAGAAGCGCGTCACCGTCGAGGGCGCGGGCCCGACCGGCCTGGCCGTCAACGACCGCACCGGCACGGTCTACGCCGCCGACCTCACCAATGACCAACTCATCGAGGTCACCCGGAAGTCCACGAAGCCGCGCCTCATCCCGACCGGCGACGGCCCCCTCTCCGTGACCCTCTCCAAGAACGGCCGCACCGCCTACACCGCCGACAACACCGCCGGCACCGTTTCCGTCGTCGACCTGAACAAGGGCCTGGTCACCAAGTCGGTGCCGACGGGCGCGGGCACCATCTCCGTGGCGGGCGACGACCGCTCCGGCAAGATCGTCGCGGTCAACCGCACCGACGCGACCGCCACAGTCGTCGACCCGCGCAAGGGCTCCGTGGTCAAAACGGTGAGCACGGGCGCCAACCCGAACCACGTGGAGATCACGCGCGGTACGGCGTACGTCGTCGACAAGTCGGGCACGGGCCCGGCGGGCGAGGACACGCTGACTCGGTTCGCCGTACGGAAATAGCGCATACGCCTACTACTTCCAGGTGTAGACGAGCTCCGGCCGGCCCACCTGCCCGTACTGCGGGCTGCGCACGGCACGGCCGGAGTCGACCAGGTGCTCCAGATAGCGGCGGGCCGTGATCCGCGAGATGCCCACCGTCTCCGCGGCGGCCGCGGCCGTCATGCCCTCGGGCGCGTCCCGCAGCGTCTGCGTGACCCGCTCGAGGGTGGGCGCGCTCAGGCCCTTGGGCAGCGCGGCGGGCGCCGGCGAGCGCAGGGTCGCGATCGCCCGGTCCACCTCGTCCTGCCCGGACGCCTCGCCGGTCGTCGCGCGGTACTCGGCGTAGCGCACGAGCCGGTCCCGCAGCGTGGCGAACGTGAACGGCTTCAGCACGTACTGCACGACCCCGAGCGACACGCCCTCCCTGACCACGGCGAGGTCGCGCGCGGACGTGACGGCGACGACATCCGCCTGATGCCCGGCCGCGCGCAGCGAACGGGCGAGCGAGAGGCCGTGGCCGTCCGGCAGGTGCAGGTCGAGCAGGAGCAGGTCCACGGGGTTGCGGTCCAGGAACCGCCGGGCCTGCGCCGCCGAGTGCACCTTCCCCACGGCCGTGAACCCGGGCACGCGCCCGACGTACATCGCATGCGCATCCGCCGCGACGGGGTCGTCCTCGACGACGAGAACCCGAATGATGCGGTCTAGGTCACTCACGGATCCCACTCCCACCGATCCCGACACCTTCTGCGCTTCCTGCGTCGCGGGCGCGTGCACTTTCAGCGGTGCGCGTGCTACCTGCATCACCGGTGCTTGCATCTTCTGCGGTGCGGGTGCTTCCTACGGTGCAGGTGTCCGCATTTTCTGCGGTGTGCGTGCTTGCTGCGTCGCGGGCGCGTGCACTTTCAGCGGTGCGCGTGCTACCTGCATCACCGGTGCCTGCATCTTCTGCGGTGCGGGTGCTTGCTGCGGCGCAGGTGTCCGCATTTTCTGCGGTGCGGGTGCTTCCCGCGGCGCAGGTGTCCGCAATTTCTGCGGTGTGCGTGCTTGCTGCGGCGCAGGTGTCCGCATTTTCTGCGGTGTGCGTGCTTGCTGCGGCGCAGGTGTCCGCAATTTCAGCCCCGCCGGCGATTGAGGCGCGGGGTCCGGGGCAGAGCCCCGAGTCCTCAGCGCCGGACGGCGTCACGGCCGCGGGGCTCCGCCCCGGACCCCGCTGCTCAATCGCCGCAGGGGCTTGACCGGCAAGCGGAACCCGAACCGTGAACTCCGCACCCCCCTCCACCGCCCGCCCCAGATCCAGCACACCACCACACCGCGTCAACGCCTGCCGCACCAACGCCAACCCGAGCCCCCGCCCACCCGCACCCCCGGAGGGCTTCGGCTTCGTCGACCACCCCCGCTCGAAGACGGAGTCGACATGCGCCGGATCGACCCCGGGCCCCGTATCGCCCACCCGCAACAACAACACGTCGTCCTCGGCCCGCGCGGTCACCGTCACCCGCGCCCCGGGCGACCCCTGCGCCGCGTCGACCGCATTGTCGACGAGATTGCCCAGCACCGTGACCAGGTCACGCGCGGCCAGCGCCTGCGGCAGCAGCCCGTCGTCGATCCGGGTGTCGTCCGACACGACCAGCTCCACCCCGTGCTCATTGGCCTGCGCCGCCTTCCCGAGCAGCAGCGCCGCCAGCACCGGCTCGTTCACCGCGCCCACGACCTGATCGGTCAGCGCCTGCGCCAGCTCCAGCTCAGCCGTCGCGAACTCCACCGCCTCGTCCGCCCGGCCCAGCTCGATCAGCGAGACGACCGTGTGCAGCCGGTTCGCCGCCTCGTGCGCCTGCGACCTGAGCGCCCGCGTGAACCCCCGCTCGGAGTCCAACTCGCCCATCACGGCCTGCAGTTCGGTGTGGTCCCTGAGCGTGACGACCGTGCCGCGCCGGTCCCCGCTCGCCACCGGCGACGTATTGACGACCACGACCCGGTCGACCGTCAGATGCACCTCGTCGACCCGCGGCTCGGCGGCCAGCAACGCCCCCGTGAGCGGCGCCGGCAGCCCCAGCTCGGCCACGGACCGCCCCACCACGTCGTCACCGACACCGAGCAGCGCCCGCGCCCCGTCGTTGATCAGAGCGACCCGCCGCTGCCCGTCCAGCATCACCAGCCCCTCGCGCACCGCGTGCAGCGCGGCCTGGTGATAGGCGTGCATCCGGCTCAGCTCCGTGGCGTTCATCCCGTGGGTGTGCCGACGCAGACGGGCGTTTATGACGTACGTACCGATGCCGCCCAGCACGAGCGCGGCGAGCGCGACCCCCGCCACGGCGAGCACCTGCCCCTGCGCCTGAGCGGTGATGACATCGACCGTGATCCCGGCACTGACGAGCCCGACGACCCGGTGCCGCCCCTCGTCGTACACCGGAGTGACCACCCGCACCGACGCCCCGAGCGTCCCCGTGTACGTCTCCGAGAACGTGTGCCCCTTCAACGCTGGCCCGATGTGCCCGAGGTAGCGCTCCCCGATCTGCCGCTCGTCGGGATGCGTCCAGCGGATCCCGTCCGGATCCATGATCGTCACGAAGTCGACGCCCGTGTGCCGCTGCACCTCACGCGCGTACGGCTGCAGACTCGCGGTCGGATCCACGGCGCCGGAGGCCGCCTCGCGCACGGACCGCGCGTCGGCGACGGCCCGCGCCGTGGCCGTGGCCTGGCGCCGCGCGCTGTTCTCCGCCTGCCCCCGGTCACTGACGTACGTGAAGAGCGCACACCCCGCCACCACGACGGCCACCAGCACGACCTGCATCGCGAAGAGCTGGCCGGCGAGGCTGCGGGGACGGGGGAGGCGCATGCGCAACAGTCTGCCTCTCGTATAAGCACGAACTAAATGAACGGAAGGGTGACGGTCCTCACCGGGGGGAGAGATAGTCGCCAAGATTCGCAGGACGTGAGCCGCACGGACTGGGACTGACACGCCGACGCCGTCGTTCAGGAGGAACCGTGGCCGGGACAGAGACCGCGAAACCAGCCGCACCAGCGAAGCGGGACCGCACCCACTATCTCTACATCGCCGTGATCGTGGCCGTGCTGCTCGGTATCGCAGTCGGCTTCATCGCGCCCGACTTCGCCAAGGAGCTCAAGCCCATCGGCACGGGCTTCGTGAACCTGATCAAGATGATGATCTCGCCCATCATCTTCTGCACGATCGTCCTGGGCGTCGGCTCGGTCCGGAAGGCCGCGAAGATCGGCAAGGTCGGCGGCCTCGCCCTCGGCTACTTCATGGTGATGTCGGTCGTGGCCCTCGCCATCGGCCTGCTCGTCGGCAACTTCCTGCACCCCGGCGACGGCATGCACCTCACCGAGGCCGTGAAGGGCGCCGGCCACACCGCGGCCGAAGAGGCCAACGAAGGCCCTGTCGACTTCATCCTCGGCATCATCCCCACCACCATGGTCTCGGCCTTCACCGGTGACTCGGTCCTCCAGACCCTGCTGATCGCGCTGCTCGTCGGCTTCGCCCTCCAGGCCATGGGCCGCTCCGGCGAGCCGGTCCTGCGGGGCATCGAGCACATCCAGAAGCTCGTCTTCCGCGTCCTCGGCATGATCATGTGGGCCGCCCCGGTCGGCGCGTTCGGCGCGATGGCGGCAGTGATCGGCGAAACGGGCCTCGACGCCCTCAAGGCCCTGCTGACGATCATGGTCGGCTTCTACGTCACGTGCGCCCTGTTCGTCGGCATCGTGCTGGCGGTGATCATGCGCCTCGCGACGGGCTTCAACATCTTCATGCTGCTGAAGTACCTGGGCCGGGAGTTCCTGCTCATCCTCTCGACGTCGTCGTCGGAGTCCGCGCTGCCGCGCCTCATCGCCAAGATGGAGCACCTCGGCGTCTCCCGCCCGGTCGTCGGCATCACCGTCCCGACCGGTTACTCCTTCAACCTCGACGGCACCATGATCTACCTGACCATGGCGTCCATCTTCATCTCGGACGCCCTGGACCAGACGATGTCCGTCGGCGAGCAGATCGGTCTGCTCCTCTTCATGATGATCGCGTCGAAGGGCGCGGCGGGAGTCTCCGGCTCCGGCATCGCGGTCCTCGCCTCGGGCCTCCAGTCCCACAAGCCGGGCCTGGTCGACGGCGTCGGCCTGATCATCGGCATCGACCGCTTCATGAGCGAGGCCCGCGCCCTCACCAACTTCGCGGGCAACGCGGTGGCGACCCTGCTCATCGGTACGTGGACCGGAGAGGTCGACCGGGACCGCGTGAAGCGTGTCCTCGCCGGCGAGCTCCCCTTCGACGAGCGCACGCTGCTGGACTCCGGCGACTCCTCGGACTCCGGCTCGGACGTTCCGACGCCGCGTGACGGCGGGACGAAGGAGCCGGTCGGGGCCTGACCCCTCAGCGCTTCCGCGAGGCGGGGCCCGGTGCGATCCGTCGCACCGGGCCCCGCTTTTGTGCCGCGGGGGCAGGTGGCGTAGAGTCCTTCGAGTTGCCCACAGGGCGGCACCCCCAACCGACAGCACGATCTCCCGACCGGGATTCTATTCGGCGTGCCCGAATTCAATTCCGAACCCCCGATTCGCTCGGGAGCCGGGAATCCGCTAATGTTTGGGACGTCGGAACGGCCCAACAGCCGGGAAGACAAGCCCCGCTGACTGGGAATCAGGCCCGAAAGGATCTGATAGAGTCGGACTCGCCGGAAAGCCGAAAGGCCGGAAAGCGAAGCGGAACCGAGGAAAACGGATCGGAAAACGATCTGATAGAGTCGGAAACGCAAAACAGCAAGACCGAAGGGAAGCGCCCGGAGGAAAGCCCGAGAGGGTGAGTACAAAGGAAGCGTCCGTTCCTTGAGAACTCAACAGCGTGCCAAAAATCAACGCCAAAATTTGTTGATACCCCGTCTCCAGCATCAGCTGGGACGAGGTTCCTTTGAAAAGTCCTTCTTCGGAAGGCACACAGCGAGGACGCTGTGAACGGTCGGATTATTCCTCCGACTGTTCCGCTCTCGTGGTGTCACCGGGATATCCCGGAAACATTCACGGAGAGTTTGATCCTGGCTCAGGACGAACGCTGGCGGCGTGCTTAACACATGCAAGTCGAACGATGAAGCCCTTCGGGGTGGA